>NZ_CAXBBZ010000001.1:0-1001332 GCF_963974015.1 uncultured Maribacter sp.
GTGTAAAGGCTAATCTATAACTTTTGTAAACCATGTATATTAACGAACATTATGAAAAAGAAATATTTCTATTATATCGTAATAATTTTTAGAAATTGGAGTTTTTGGAGAAAATCCTATTTCTGGAACTACTAAATATCATCAAATATTATTTTAGGGAGTAATTGCCATTTGGGCCATTGGCAATATGAAGAAAGAGTCATTAGATGAAGAATAAAAACAGTTACAAGTTTTCTATATCGGTATATTTCTAAACGCCTTTACATATTACTTGCAACTGTTTCCATAACAGACTATCATAAAAATCTCTGTTATTATTAAATTAAGTTCTTACTTCCTATTTAAAAAAATGCACGCAAGATTCCTTTAGATTTAAGTTAGCTGGTTGTGGGAATTCTGCATGTACAATAAGTGTATTCTCATGATGCTGTTCTAGATTATTCAAAACTTTTCTGTTCAATAATAAAATGGTTGAATGACCATGATTATCCAATTTATCTAAAACTGTTTCACCATTAAACTCACATATCCAATGAGTTTCAGCCATATTTTCTTCGTAAAAAAATTCAATCGTCGGTGTTTGAAAATAATTATAATCTCCTATTCCTTCAAAATCAAATACTAAACGAAGCAATCCGCTTTCTACGTTGATATCTTCATTATTTATTCCCAATTCAGTAAAAGATAATTTACCAGAACGTGGTTCATTGAATTTTACTTTAATTTCTCCTTGGTTTACCTCTACCTTGCTCATGTAAATTTGTTTTAATTATACTATCAAAACTAGGTAACGTATGTAATTAATAATATGACATTTGTCAGCTACCATAATTGATTACAAAATTCCACTAAACATCATACAAAAATTCAATCATTTATTTCAAGAGCACATTATAATTCATCGAATTCCTGAAAGATTATTGGCAAGACTTCCTTTTTTTATCAAGTTTTTCTTGAACAAGAATTAAAACGTAGCCTAAAAATAGATAGAGCTAAAAAACTTTATAAATTGTAGTTACAATAATTCCTTTTTGACCTGGTGGAATACTAGAAAGAACATGTTTTTGTTCTTTCACCTTAAAGTTAAATGGTGAAGCTAATAGGTTTACACCACTCTGTTTTTTCAATCGAATTCCCTGTCCTGAAATAATATCATTGTTGGGTATGAATTCACCTTCGGGCAAATGTTCTGTAAGAATTACATATTCGAAAGCGGTTAACTTATGTACAATAGTTCGTATTTCTGCATTCGATAAGTGTTGTAGTACTTGTCTCAACAACACACAATTTGCGTAAGGCAAATTATCTACAGCAATATCTAAACATTGAAACTCTAAATTATCCTGTTTAAACTTTTTCTTATTATATGCTATTAATTCTTCTACAATATCTACCGCAACATACTTCTCTGCATATTTTACTAACTCTTTGCCAACATTAAAATCTCCACACCCTAAATCGCAGACCGACATAGGCTGTTCAAACGAAGTTAAAAATGATGTGACCACTTCTAAATATGGTTCTACAATTTTAGGATGATGTGATCCATCACCCGAATAAAAATTTGAAGTATCATCTCCCCAAAGTTGCATGGCATACACTTGTTCCATAGCATCTTTGGTTGGCCATGGCTTCTTTATATTTTTCTTCTCACTTACTTTCTTCTTCACAAGAAACTATTTGATTTTTGAAAACAACAATCGGAATTTAAGGGACTTCATTAAACACCAAGTGCAGCAAGATAAATATACCTTACTGCACTTTATTGTCAAAGCTATAAGTTACTTCTGTGTACTTATCCAAGTTTTTACTCTGCGCTCTAGTAATTCTAAAGGTAAAGCGCCAGCGCCAAGAACGGTGTCATGAAATCCTTTAATATCGAATTTATCGCCCAATTCCGTTTCGGCCATTTTGCGTAATTCTTGAATCTTCAGCATACCTATTTTATACGAAGTTGCTTGACCCGGCATAACCATGTAGCGTTGCACTTCTGCCTTAATTGCTCCTTGAGAAATAGACGAATTATCTGTAAAGTACTTTATTCCATCTGCTTCGGTCCATCCTTTAGCATGTAAGCCTGTATCAACAACCAAACGAATGGCTCTCCAAATTTCATTTACCAATCTGCCAAAATCATAATACGGGTTTTGATAACCGCCCATTTCCTTTGCTAAAGCTTCTGAGTATAAGCCCCAACCTTCACTGTATACACTAAAACCTGCTTGGGTTCTAAACTTAGGTACCGATTCTAGCTCTTGAGCAATAGAAATCTGCATATGATGTCCAGGGTTTCCCTCATGGTAGGCTACGCCTTCCATTGTCGTTTTAGGCATTGCATTCATATCAGATAAATGCACATAATACGTACCTGCTCTAGAACCATCTGGTGTGCCGGCAGAATAATGTTGCGGAGCACCATCTTGCTCGCGAAACGCCTCCACTCTTTTTACTTGTAATTTTGCTTTTGGTAAAATCCCAAAATAATCTGGTAACTTCTTCGTCAATTCATCTAAATATTTAGTTGACTCATCTAGATACCCTTGTCTTCCTTCATCCGTATTTGGAAAGAAAAACTGCTTATCGGTATTTACAAATTTGAAGAACTCGTTTAAATCACCTTCAAAACCAACTTTTTCCTTAATGGCCATCATCTCGCCTTTAATTCTAGTAACCTCTTTTAATCCGATTTCATGAATCTCATCGGCAGTAAGTCCTGTTGTTGTAAAGACCTTTAATCGGTAGTTATAAAAATCTTTCCCATTCTCATGACGACTAACCCCTGTTGGTGTTGCTTCTGCGTTATCTATTTCCTCTTCTAACCATAATAATAGATTGTCATAGGCCGGTTTAAAGTAGTCATCAATTGCTTTCACTGATTGTTCTTTAAGAGCTACAGCTTCTTCAGCGGTTATTTTTTCTGAAGTTACCAGCGCATCGATTTTTCCGTTCATGTCATTTAGCACCGGTGAACCATCTTTTAATGCATTAGTTTGGGTAATAACGGTCTCAAATGCAAATTTTGGAGGCAAAATACCAACAGCAGCCTGTTCTTTTGCTCTTACTACTAATTGGTCTATACCTCTGGCTGTTTCCTTAATTCGAGATATATAGGCGTTCATATCTGAAAGGCTATCTACTTTATGAAAATTAATCAGGTAACTTGGTAGTCGCGCATGTAAGCCGCGCATTTGATCGAACACATAGTCCATATTTTTAAAAGCTGCACCTTCTTTCATGGTTACATATTGATACACCCATAAATCATAAGAAGTTTGGTCAGCATCATTTAGTTTATCATAGTCAAATTTTTCTTTTAACTCTTTCGTGCTTTCTTCATACCAAGCCAATTCTCTCTCCTCTGCGGCCTTACTTAAATCATCAATTTTATCATACTGGTCTTTGCGGCCCTGTGCAGTAAGCCCTAACGGACTCATTTGTAGTTGCTCTTCATATTTTTCATCGAACCATTTGTTTAATTCCGCTGTTTGGTCAACTTCTGGTTTTGGTTCTTCTTTACAAGAAGAAAGCAATAAAAAAGCAATTGTAAAGGTGGTTACAATACTAGTGGCAATAATTTTTTTCATAATCATTTAATTTGAATTGAGTCATTTTTAGTTGTATTAGCAAAGGCTAAAGCTAAATAATCTTAGAGGAAATTTAAAGATATAGTAATTTGTTCAAAACCATTCCTTCCACAAAAAAATTCCTTGAAAACCAGCACTCTTACTTCAAACATTTTTTACGGATTGATGACTTTATACGATGTTTGATGTATTCCCATTACCTAAAAATCATTCAATAAGTAGTATCTTAGGACTACCACAAAAAAGTTCAATCTAAGTTTACAAAACGTATCAACATCTGGACTTTTAAAACCATACTATGAAATATTTGTTCATCTTAATAGGTAGCCTATTTATAGGATGTAATCAACATAAGGAAACCGTAATTGTAACCGATAAGGGTAAAATAGAAGGTAGTTTCAATGCAGATAAAACGGTGCGTATCTTCAAAGGAATTCCCTTTGCTGCACCACCAGTGGGTGATTTGAGATGGAAAGCTCCCCAACCTGCAACCGATTGGGATGGAATTTTACCATGTATCGAGTTTGGACCTAGCCCCATTCAAAATGTACCTGAGCCATTCTATTGTTGGACAGAAGAATTTATCGCCAAACCTGAACCCATACAAGAAGATTGTTTGTACCTCAACGTTTGGACAACCGCAAAATCAGAAAACGAAAAACAGCCGGTTATTGTTTGGATTTATGGTGGCGGATTTACCAGCGGCTCTGCCAATTGTGATATTTATGATGGTGAAGAATTAGCTAAAAAAAGTGTTGTATTCGTAAGCATCAATTACCGTGTAGGCATACTTGGTTTTATGGCGCACCCCGAACTGAGTAAAGAATCTGGGCAAAATGCATCGGGCAATTATGGCTTTATGGATCAAATAGCAGCACTAAAATGGGTGCAGAAAAACATTGAGGTATTTGGGGGCGACCCTAATAATGTAACAATCGCTGGGCAATCTGCGGGTGCATTCAGCGTAAACACCTTAATTGCCTCTCCTCTCGCTAAAAACATCTTTCACAAAGCCATTTTACAAAGTGGTGGATTATTAGGAAGTAGTAGGGCCGAAACATTAACAGAAGCTGAAGCTACAGGAATACGATTTATGGAAAAAACAGAAGCGACCTCCATCGAAGAACTGCGGCAATTACCTGCAGAAGAAGTACAAAGCATAAGTAATGATTCAAAAATAGGTAGAGTCGGAATTACCAAAGAAGGCTACGTTGTACCGAAAGATTTAATGGCTTATTTTAAAAATGGCAAACAACATCAAATTCCTATAATCAGTGGATGGGTTACAGGTGATGGAGATTTTTTAGGAGTAAATGAAATGACTGTTGAAGAATATAACAAAGAAGCAATTGCAAATTATCGTGATAAAGCAGCATCTTTTTTAACGATTTTTCCTGCGGATACAAATGAGGATATCAAAAAAATGAAAAGCAAATTGGGAATGCTGAATTTTGCGGGAATACCATCACGTCTATTGGCACAATACAATACACAACCAAGCTATCTGTATCAGTTTGGCCATACTCCACCCGACAAACCCGATTTTCCAAATTATGGGGCTTTTCACACTAGCGAAGTGCCGTATGCGCTTCATACGTTACATACATGGAAACGAGATTGGCAATCCATGGATAAAACAATAGAAGATGCCCTATCCTCCTACTGGGTCAATTTTGCAAAAACAGGAAACCCTAATGGCGGCAACCTACCTATTTGGAATACCTACAACAAACAATCTGGTAATATCATGGTTATAGGCGATACAACATTAAGTTCAAAAGAAGGGTTTTTGAAAACTGAATTAGATTTTTTGGGAAAATTATAACTCCAAGATTAAAGCATTACGACAGCTAACAAAAACACATTATAAACTACAATATTTAAGCATTTAACCTATTTGTTATTCCTGGCAAATAATTTGATTTTGACATTTAAAATATACACTTCTATGAAAATATATTTCAATTATTTAACCTTACTATTTCTTTTAGTATCTGGCATTATTTTTTCACAAACAGCGTTAGATTCCTTACCACTAAAAGCATCTTTTAATTTTGGAAAATCTGTAGCCATATTTGGCGGCTCTGTTTCTGTTATTCCAGAAAGTGATAGCGCAAAAAATTTATGGGAGAAACATTTGGGCTTGACCATTACAAACTATGGTGTTCCCGGTGCTGGTTTTTCTTCTTTACAAGGAAAATCTATGCAACAGCAAGTAGATGAAGCCGATGTATTTGATATTTATATTCTTTGGGCTTCAACAAATGATTACACGAACAATAGAGAAGTAGGATCCTATACCGATTATACAGAATTTGACAATTATAA
This sequence comes from uncultured Maribacter sp., assembly GCF_963974015.1. Taxonomy (GTDB): domain Bacteria; phylum Bacteroidota; class Bacteroidia; order Flavobacteriales; family Flavobacteriaceae; genus Maribacter. The sequence continues at coordinate 5,913 of NZ_CAXBBZ010000001.1, forward strand.
CACTGAAAAACTAACTACGCAGGCAGGGGGCATTAACTATTGTATAAAAAAGATTTATCAGATAAACCCTAATGCAACCATCTACTTCTTTACATCAAGTAAAGCTTTTAATGATAGAGGTGCCTATGACCCATTTTATTCAGAAGGTATGGTACAACATGTTGATATGCAAAAAATGATTTGCGCCCTCCATGGTATTCCGGTTCTTGACCAGTTTCTTTTAGGAGGTTACAACATATATAATAAGGATTTGTATTATCGTGACCCTATTCATATGAATGTTTTGGGGTACAAAAAATTAGGTGAATTACAAGTCTCATTTTTAGCTTTTCCGTAGTTAGAAACGGCAAAATTTAAAAATAAATCACTTGAGAGATTCACGTACAATAAAATTGACACCTAACAATAATGAAACATTTGCATTTACCTCCATTGTGTTTTAAATAAAAATCTATAATTACATTTACGCACATGTCATTCTAATAGGCTTTACCCACATGACTCCTAATTATGTCTAAAAGCCGATTTCTACATCAATTCATAATCCAATTCTAAAAAATCTTCTACATACGCCGCCCAGTATCGACTAACAAAAGCGGTATGTTCTGCATGCTCGCTATAGGTGTTGTATGTTTGCAAAGAATCGAAATCCATTGAAAGGGCATATTCATAATGGCTCTTTGCACTAATTTGACGTAGGCACTCAAAATTTTCAACTCCGGGTATTGAACGAAGGTCTCCAGCTGCTTTCAAAAAAACTGATTCTTCCTCAGAACCTTTTGCATACTTTAGTTTAAACGTTACTGTATGTTTAATCATATGTATATTTTTAAGTAGGCAAAGTACAGAAAACCGATATATTTATAATTATGAATCTAGAAGAAAACAAAGAGAATGCCATCGCCTTTTATAAAACCGCATACTTGGGCCAACCTAAATTGGCCATTGAAAAATATGTCGGCAAAGAATATATTCAGCATAACCCTACAGTAGCAACCGGCACACAGGGCTTTATCGATTATTTTGAACGAATGCAAGAAGAATATCCAAACAAATCTATAGAATTTGTTCGTTGCATTGCAGAGGAAAATCTTGTTGCACTTCATACTCACCAAACATGTCCGGGTATTGACCAGTATGTCACCATGGATTTTTTTCGGTTTGATACAAATGGAAAAATTTGCGAACATTGGGATACGATTCAGCAGATTCCTGAAAAATCCGAGAATCCGAATACGATGTATTAATTCTAATTAAGGTTTAAAATATATTATTGACTATAACAATAAATCACCCAAATGAAAAATATAATTATCCAAGGTATAAATTGGGACGCGAAATCATCTTTTCAAAAAGGACCGGCAAAAGCGCCAGACCTAATTAGAAAAGCACTTTATAGCGATTCAATGAACTTATGTACCGAATTAGGCATTTCAATTGAAAACGATGCTATTTCAGATAAAGGTGATTTTATAATCAACGAGTATTTTGACATTGCTGCAACCACAAAAAAACATCTTGACACAGGTTCAAAAGTGCTTACACTGGGTGGAGACCATTCCATAACTTTCCCGATTATAAAAGCATATCACGACCAACACCCTAAACTAGACATATTACATATAGATGCGCATGCCGACCTATATCACGACTATGAAGGCGATCCCTATTCTCATGCTTGCCCTTTTGCACGTATTATGGAAAATGGTTTAGCTGTGAAATTAGTTCAAGTTGGTATCAGAACTTTAAATCCACATCAAGCTTCACAAGCAAAAAAATACAAGGTTGATATACATGAAATGCGCAATTTAGACCTAAATAATATTCCCAAATTTAAAAATCCGCTTTATATTTCTTTAGATATGGACGGTTTTGACCCAGCCTTTGCACCTGGTGTATCTCACCATGAACCAGGCGGACTTTCATCACGTCAGGTAATCAATTTAATTCAAAGTATTGATACGCAAGTGGTCGGTGCAGATATCGTAGAATATAATCCTGACCGCGATTTTCAAGATATGACGGCTTATTTGGCCGCAAAAATGATGAAAGAGATTTTAGGCAAAATGATGGAGCCCTAAAATAATATTCCGATTAAAACTAGTAAATTGTATGGTTCATAAACCAACCCCCAATGTCAAATTCCATTAGCAGATTTTTGAAACTCCATAAAGTTTCTTTCATATTAGTGGCATTGAGCATAGTTTTCTATTTTACTTTTGCTTACCATTTGCAACGAACCGATTTCCCCAAACTACTGGGACTCTTTTTTGCACTTTTTCTACTCTACTTTAAACTTATTCAGTTCGAAAAATGGAATCTTAAATTTCTATTGGGAGTAGGCATCATTTTTAGACTGGTTTTTATTTGTACGGAGCCGAATCTATCGCAAGACTTTTATCGGTTTATTTGGGATGGGCATTTGGTTGCCAATGCTATAAACCCATATTTGCATATACCCAATGATATAATTGAAAATATCGCGAATGTGATTCCTAATGCTCATGAATTGTATGAGGGCATGGGTAGTTTAAGCGCAAAACATTACAGTAATTACCCACCTTTAAATCAACTAATCTTCGGTTTGGCCGCCCTTATAGGTGGTAAAAGCATGTTCGGTTCATTGGTTGTAATGCGCATAACGATACTTTTAGCCGATATAGGTATTTTCTATTTTGGAAGAAAGCTGTTGAAAAACCTCAACAAATCGCCTCAATTAATTTTCTGGTACTTTTTAAATCCGTTAGTAATAATAGAGCTTACCGGCAACCTTCATTTTGAAGGTGTTATGTTATTCTTCTTTATACTTTCCATGTTTCTTTTATCAATAAGTAAATGGATTTGGGCTGCCGCTATCATGGCCTGTTCTATCTCTATTAAGCTGGTACCCTTGTTGTTTTTACCACTCTTTCTTAGGTATTTAGGATGGAAGAAAAGCATGATGTTCTATAGTGCAATTGGAGTAACAACCCTATTGCTATTCCTACCTTTTTACACACCAGAATTCATAGCCAACTACACCAAAACTATAAGCCTGTGGTTTTCGAATTTTGAGTTCAACGCCAGCATATACAATATCGTAAAACAAACTGCGATACAATTTGATGCCAAGCCATGGGAATTTATAAAGGTCTATGGTAAAATTACGCCGCTATTAATCATACTAGTGGTAGTGTTATTTACATTTCTTCCTAAAAGAAAAGATTTAAACCAGGTACTTGCCTCTATGATGTGGGTTTTGACAATTTATTATTTTATGTCGACTACCCTGCACCCTTGGTATTGTATTTTTCTTGTGCTACTTGCCATTTTTACTTCTTACAGATATGCTATAATATGGTCTGCAGCTATTATACTTAGCTATTACACATATTCACAGGCCGATTTCAAGGAAAACATGTGGTTACTCACTATTGAATATTGTGCAGTATATGGCTTTCTATTTTACGAAATAATCGCACATAATAACAAAAAGTAAAGTTTTTGTAAAAAATTTCTCATGGGTGTTGTCAAATAAATATAATTTGTACATTTACCCTGTAATGAACGAAGAAATCTACTTTTTATATAGTACCGTGAGCCCAGTTGCTCTTGCGCGTCCGTTCACATCTCGCCGTCGTCGCCCGTAAGGGTAAGATATATTTATGGAATTAGGTGAGTCCATTTCCGCACAGAAAATCAAAATTATTTTTTTTTACACTTTTAAATCTATTTGGCAATGAACTTAATTGTTGCTAACGAATCACATTTTAAATACGCCCAAGATATTTGTGACACCATAGCAGAATCTGCTAAAGTTCGTGGTACAGGTATTGCAAAAAGAACTCCTGAATATATACAGAGAAAACTATCTAACGGTAATGCCATATTGGCACTTGACGGAGATAAATTTGCAGGCTTCTGTTATATAGAAGTCTGGGGGCATGAGAAATTTGTTGCAAATTCGGGACTTATAGTACACCCAGATTATAGAGGTCAAGGACTTGCCAAGAGTATAAAAGCCAAAATTTTTGAACTCAGCAGAAAAAAGTTTCCCGATGCTAAGATATTTGGCATCACCACAGGACTAGCAGTGATGAAAATCAACTACGAATTGGGATACAAACCTGTAACCTTTTCTGAACTGACCGATGACCCAGAATTCTGGAAAGGCTGCCAAACCTGTAAGAACTTCGATATTCTTACTCGAACAGAGCAAAAAATGTGCTTATGCACCGGTATGCTCTATGACGCTAATAACAAGAAAAAATCTGTAGAAGTCAAGGAAGTAAATAGCAAAGCCTTTACAAGATTAAAAAGTATCAAGGAAAATTTGTTCTTGAGAAAAAAAGAAGAGAAGAGTAAATCATAATTCTGATATATAATAATTAGAAAATAGAGTAGAGAAAAAGGAACGTACAATAAATTGAAGGTTTATTCCCTCTAAACCAACATCTTTTTCTATTCAAATTGAATCATATAATTACCCGGTATTACCGGAATTGAACACATTAAAATGAAGAAATTAGTACTAGCATACAGCGGCGGATTGGATACATCTTATTGCGCAAAATATTTATCAAAAGACAAAGGATTCGAAGTACACGCGGTAAGCGTTAATACGGGTGGATTCTCGTCTGAAGAAATAAAAGAAATTGAGCACAAAGCACTTGAATTAGGGGCAACATCATATACCTCAATCGATGCTGTACAGACGTTCTATGAAAAAGTAGTGAAGTATCTAATTTTTGGCAATGTACTTAAGAACAACACCTACCCTCTTTCTGTTAGTGCCGAACGAATTGTACAGGCAATCGAGATTGTCAACTACGCTAAAAAAGTAGGTGCCAAATATATTGCACATGGTAGTACTGGCGCTGGTAACGACCAAGTACGTTTCGATATGATTTTTCAAATTATTGCACCAGAAATTGAGATCATCACCCCTATTCGTGATAATAAATTGGCCAGAGAAGCTGAAATTGCATATTTGAAAGAAAATGGAGTTGATTACCCTTGGGAGAAAGCCAAATATTCAATCAACAGAGGATTGTGGGGAACTTCGGTCGGTGGCGAAGAAACCTTAACTTCCGATAAAGCTTTGCCCGATAATGCATACCCAAGCCAGTTGCAAGAAAAAAATCCGACAGATATCACCTTAACTTTTGAAAAGGGAGAATTGGTTGCGGTTAACCGTGAAAAAGATACTCCGGTAAAAAACATTGAAAAGGTTGAAGCCATAGCCTCTAAATATGCCATTGGTAGAGATATTCACGTTGGCGACACTATTATTGGCACTAAAGGAAGAGTCGGTTTTGAGGCTCCTGCTGCCTTAATAATCATAAAAGCACATCACTTACTAGAGAAGCATGTGCTTACCAAATGGCAACAATACCAAAAAGAGCAACAAGGTAATTTCTACGGCATGCTATTGCATGAAGGCAATTACTTAGATGCGGTAATGAGAAATATAGAAACCTTTTTGACCGACACCCAAAAAACAGTTTCTGGTGATGTACTTGTTGGCTTGTACCCTTTTCAGTTTAGGTTGCATGGCATTTCATCTAAACATGATTTAATGACCGATGCTTTCGGTAAATATGGAGAAGTTAATAAAGGCTGGTCTGCAGATGATGCTAAAGGCTTTATAAAAATTCTTTCCAATTCAGGCAAAATCTATAACCATGTAAATGGAGATATTTAGAAGATTGGAAAACTAATTATACTGTCCGGTCTAGCACAGTCGAGACCTAAAAAGTTTAAAAAATGATTAAAGCAGGCATTATAGGTGGATCAGGTTATACGGGGGGCGAACTTATTCGAATCCTATTAAACCATCCGGCTACGAAAATAGATTTTATATACAGTACTACAAAAGCTGGCAAAAAAGTAACCACAACACACCCTGATTTGTTGGGAGTTACAGATTTAGAATTTACTGGAAATGTAAACCTGAATGTAGATGTTGTATTCCTATGTTTGGGCCACGGTAATTCTACAGCATTTTTAAAAGAACATGATTTTTCAACTGAAACTAAAATCATTGATTTAAGTAATGACTTTAGGTTACATGAAGATGCCGATTTTGATGGTAAGCAATTCGTATACGGGCTCCCAGAATTAAACAAAACCGAAATTGAAAATGCCCAATATATTGCCAACCCAGGTTGTTTTGCAACTGCTATTCAATTAGCATTGCTTCCTTTAGCGAAGGCAAATTTATTGGAGAACGAGGTTCATATTAATGCCGTTACGGGTAGTACTGGCGCAGGTATTAGTCCGTCAGCAACCTCGCATTTTTCATGGCGAAACAATAATGTAAGCTGGTATAAACCTTTTATCCATCAACATTTGGGCGAAATCAACGAGAGTTTACATTCGCTTCAAAACAATACCGGAAATTTATTCTTTATGCCGAATAGAGGAAATTTCGCTCGTGGAATTTTAGCTACTTCGTATACTAAATTTGCCGGTAGTTTAGCTGATGCAGAAAAAATCTATCAAGATTTCTATAAGAATGCTGTCTTCACGCAAATTTCCGAGGAACCAATTAACTTAAAGCAAGTGGTGAATACGAATCAGTGTCATGTGCATTTACACAAACACGATGATATTCTATTAATGACATCAGCTATTGACAATTTATTAAAGGGTGCATCGGGTCAGGCAGTACAGAACATGAATTTAATATTCGGACTTGAAGAAGATTTAGGCCTCAATTTGAAAGCAGGGGTATTTTAAATGTTATCCCAAGAATGGGATTTAGAAATTGAATATTAGCAAAACATTTTAAGTGATGAATTCAAAATTGTTATTAAAACGTATTTATTACACTGAGCTCATTACCAAAAACAAATAAAATTATGAAAATAGCCATTATAGGTGCGGGCAACTTAGGTCTTTCTATTGCAAACGGAATTCTAAACAGTAATGGTGCTACCACTATGTACCTTACTAAAAGAGATACAAAATCTATTCTCGATTTTGAAAAACACAACAAGGTTACTGTAACGACTGATAATCGTTTGGCTATTCAGAATTCAGATATTTTAATATTTGCCGTACAACCTGTTCATTTTGCAGGAATCTTAGAAAGTGTAAAAGATTTATTGAACGAAAATCATGTGATTATTTCTACCATAACCGGTTTTGGTATCGACAAAATAGAGGCTGTTATAGGCAAGGACAATTACATTGTTAGAAGCATGCCCAATACAGCTATTTCGGTAGGTAAGTCAATGACTTGTATTTGCAGTAACGAGAAAGGTAAAAAACGCATTGATCTAACAAAGGCTATTTTTAACAGGATGGGACATTCTTTGGAAATTCCTGAAAACCAAATGCAGGCTGCTACAGTAATTTGTGCTAGTGGAGTAGCTTTTTGGATGCGATTGATCCGTGCAACAACCCAAGGTGCCATTCAGTTAGGTTTTGATGCCCAAGAGGCTCAGGAACTGGCTATGCATACGTGTAACGGTGCTGCAAGTTTACTTATAGAATCGGGTAATCATCCTGAAGAAGAAATAGATCGGGTTACTACACCTATGGGTTGTACCATAACAGGATTAAACGAAATGGAACATCAAGGTTTAAGCTCATCATTAATTCAAGGTATTATTGCCTCTTACGATAAGATTACCGAATTTAAAACCAAGTAAAACAAGCTACCAAACCAGTTCTTTTTGAACTTGAATTTTTTGAACTATGAAATTATTCGACGTTTACCCATTATATAATGTTACCCCGGTTTCCGCCAAAGGAATAGTTGTAACTGACGACAAAGGTCAAGATTATTTAGATTTCTACGGTGGTCATGCCGTAATATCCATTGGTCATACTCACCCACATTACGTACAGCGTTTAAAAGACCAATTAGACAAAATCGGCTTTTACAGTAACGCCGTTCAAAACCCATTACAAGAAGAGCTTGCTGAAAAACTTGGTGTACTATCCAATTGCGAAGATTACAATCTTTTTATGTGTAATTCGGGAGCCGAAGCGAATGAAAATGCCTTAAAAATAGCATCTTTCGTGACTGGGAAAACTAAAGTAATTGCCTTTAATAACGGTTTTCACGGGCGTACTTCTGCCGCAGTTGCTGCAACGGACAATGCTTCTATAAATGCACCTATCAACCAACAACAGAAAGTAAACTTTTTGGAACTTAACGATATTAAGGGTTTTAAAAATGAAATCGTTAAAAAGAATGTTTGTGCTGTAATTATAGAATCGATTCAAGGTGTTGGTGGTTTAGATGAACCGACCACAGAATTTTTTCAAAAAGTTGCATCACTTTGTAAAGAGAATGGAGTTTTTTTAATTGCCGATGAAGTACAATGCGGATTTGGCAGAAGTGGCAAATTCTTCGGATTTCAACATCACAACATACAACCGGATATCATAAGTATTGCCAAAGGGATGGGAAATGGATTTCCTGTAGGTGGTGTTTTAATTCATGAAAGTATTAGTGCTAAATTCGGGATGCTAGGTACCACATTTGGTGGCAATCATTTGGCCTGTGTAGCTACTTTAGCAGTTCTTGAAGTGTTAGAAAAAGAAAATCTTATACAGAATGCTCAAGAATTAGGCCTTTATTTCAACGAAAAGGCGAAGGAAATTCCGCAGGTAAAACGCGTAAAAGGTCGCGGATTAATGCTTGGACTTGAGTTCGAATTTCAGGTAGCCGATCTACGCAAAAAATTGATATACGAACATCATTTATTTACAGGCGGTGCCAAAGACAAAACCGTGCTACGAATTTTACCTGCTTTGAATATTAAAAAACAAGATTTAGATATTTTCTTTAAGGCTCTTAAAACTGCTTTAGCATGAAAAAAACTCTCAGTTTAGAAAAAAGAAATGCCGTACTATTACGCATGGCCGACTTAGTAAGACAAGAAGAATCGATATTACTATCTGCCAATGATAAGGATTTAAATTTATTTGAGTCTGAAGATATAGCGATGGTCGACCGATTAAAGGTAAATAAAAAGAAGGTAGGCGAAATGGTCTATTCTTTAAAACAGTTAGCCTCACTTGACGACCCTTTACATGTCGAGCGCTTTCAATTTACTCATGATAACGGACTTGAAATATGTAATAAAACCGCCCCTTTTGGTACGATAATGATTATTTATGAATCTAGACCTGATGTGACTATTGAAGCCGCAGGCATTGCTTTTAAATCTGGAAATAAAATTTTATTGAAAGGTGGAAAAGAATCGTTGAATTCAAATTTAGTTCTCGCTAATCTATGGCATAAAGCATTAGAAATTTGTGATTGTTCTAAAGATTGGATAACCTATCTCAATTATTCAAGAGAAGAGACTCAGGAATTCTTAGAAAAGCCGACTGAAAAATTGGACTTAATTGTACCTAGAGGTGGTGAGCGATTGATTGCATTTGTAAAACAACATGCAAAGTGCCCCGTAATCGTTAGTGGTAGAGGAAATAATTTTGTTTATGTTTCACATGAAGCCGATTTGCAAATGGCCTTAGACATTATTATCAATGCCAAGACCACTAAAATATCGGCTTGCAATGCTGTTGACAAGGTTATTATTTCGAGAGATTTACCACGTAAAATGGAATTCATAAATCTTTTGCTACAGTCTTTAAAAATGTATAATGTAGAAATTTTAACCGATGCCAAATTAGCAGGATTAGAAGGCACTACACAAATGGATAATGAATCGGTATGGTACGAAGAGTTTTTAGATTACAAAATCGTCATTGGTCAAGTACCTGATATTGAAGAGGCTATTCAACACATCAACACTTATGGTGGTGGGCATTCGGCAGTGATCATTACCACAAACGAAAATGAAGCAGATACATTTATGCAATCTGTAGATACTGCAGCCGTATACCATAATGCATCAACTCGTTTTACAGATGGCGGTCAATTTGGTCTTGGTGGCGAATTAGCTATAAGCACTGACAAGCTACACCAACGTGGCCCAATTGGCCTTCAACATTTGGTGACCAATAAGTGGTATGTAAAAGGAAATGGACAGGTAAGATAAGAGATAATTACAATTTCTTTATTCAACAAAACTGTTGATGAAGTCTAAATGGAAAATAGGCAGCAATGTTAAAAAAAAGAATATTATTAAAAATAGGTTCCAATACCTTAACCAAAGATACCGACCAAATCTCTCGAGGTAAAATTGAAGATATCGGTAGACAAATAGCAGCCTTAAAAGAAGAATACGAATTTATCATTGTTAGTTCTGGAGCAATTGCGGCCGCCAGACAATTTGTAAAACTAGAGCATAATGGTGAGGAGATCAATATAAAACAAGCTCTAGCCTCTATTGGTCAACCACATCTAATGCGTATTTTTCAAGAAAATTTTCGTGAGTTAGGCTTGTTTACTTCACAATGTCTTTTATCCTATTCCGACTTTGAAAAGGAACAATCGAAAGTGAATATCAAAAACACCATAAATGTTTTGGTAGCCAATAATTTCATTCCTATAATCAATGAAAATGATACGGTAGCTACCGATGAAATAAAATTTGGTGACAACGATAAATTAGCAGGTTTAACAGCTGCTCTTTTATCCGCAGATATATTAATTATTGCTACAAATACAGATGGCATTTACACGAAGGCTTCTTTATTATCTTCAATACCAAAAACCATAGAAGTAGTTACTGATTTAAGTAATTTACTGCATGAAATTGGAGAATCGAAATCTACCCATGGTACTGGTGGTATGCAATCTAAAATCGATGCTGCAACTATTGCCCAACTAGCAGGTATTGAAACCTGGATCACCAATGGTTTAAATGATAACTTCATTACGGATGCCATTGAAAACAAAAGCACATTTACAAAAATTAAAGCAACATGAATTACCTTTCTATAAATGACATAGATTCTTTATCCACTTGGGTAAAAGAAGCTATTTCCCTTAAAAAACAGCCTAGAAAATATAAAACACTAGGTAGTGATAAGACTATAGGACTTCTATTTTTCAACAACTCACTCCGTACACGATTAAGTACCCAAAAAGCAGCAATGAATTTAGGTATGGAAGTAATTGTCATGAACTTTGGTAGTGAAGGATGGGCTTTAGAATATGGCGATGGCACTATTATGGACCAAGGTACATCTGAGCATATAAAAGAAGCAGCACAGGTAATATCTCAATATTGCGATATTATTGCTATACGTGCTTTTGCTGGTTTAGTTGATAAAGAGAAGGATGAAGCAGAGGAAGTATTGAACGGATTTAAAAAATACGCCAGTGTGCCTATTGTAAACATGGAAAGTTCCGTAGGTCACCCATTACAAGCTCTTACCGATGCCATAACCCTAGAGGAGCATAATTTTAAAAACAATCCGAAAGTGGTATTATCATGGGCTCCACACCCAAAGGCTTTACCGCATGCCGTTGCAAATTCATTTATACAGATGATGCAAAAGCAAAATGCAGAATTCGTAATTACACATCCGAAAGGATATGAGTTAGACCCGAATATCACCAAAGACTCTAAAATTGAACACAATCAAGAGAAAGCTTTGGAAAACGCAGATTTTGTATATGTCAAAAACTGGAGTAGCTATACCGATTATGGCAATGTAAAATCACAAGATACAAACTGGAAAATGACCTTAAAAAAATTGGGTAAAGCTAAATTCATGCACTGCCTTCCCGTTCGTAGAAATGTGGTAGTAGCAGATGAAGTATTAGACAGCAAACAGTCATTGGTCATTGAGCAAGCGAATAATAGAACCTATGCCGCACAATTGGTATTGAAAAAAATACTTGAAGACTAAAAATAACCAGGCAATGAAGAAACTCGAAAATAAAGTAGCAATAATTACAGGGGCAACTAGTGGCATGGGCAAATCTATTGCCATCACATTTGTAGCCAATGGTGCTAAGGTTATCTTATCGGGTAGAGATGAAACTCGAGGAAATGAATTATCAAATGAACTGGGTGAACATGCTGTTTTTATTGCTGGTGATATTACAAATGTAGCCTATAACAAACAACTGATTAAAGCTGCAATTGAACATTTTGGTAAGCTCGACATTCTTTCGCTGAACGCTGGAATTTTAGGTTTAGGAAGCGTTACCGAACTACCGGAAGAGCTATGGAAAAATACATTAGATACCAATCTATCTTCCATTTTCTACCTTTCAAAATATGGCATCCCAGAAATGCGAAAAAACGAAGGCGCTTCAATACTAATTAATGCATCAATCGCTGCCTATAAAAGTTTCCCTAATCATCCGGCATATTGTGCCTCAAAGGCAGGTTCACTTGCATTAATGCGGCAAATGGCGGTTGAATACGCTCCTGAAATTAGGGTAAATGCTATGTGTCCCGGTCCTGTTGACACCCCGCTTCTTTGGGATTCTGCCAAGGCATTTGAACAACCGAAAAAGGCAATTGAAAACGCAGCGAACAAAACCTTGTTAAAACGATTAGGCCAACCAAAAGATATCGCAAATCTTGCTTTATTTCTGGTTTCAGATGATGCCTCATGGATAACAGGTTCAGCAATGACGATTGATGGCGGAATCTTAAATGCATAAAATGAAAGACAAATTATCTATAGTGAAAATTGGTGGAAACGTCATAGAAGATCAGAAGGCCCTAGATATATTCTTAACAGCATTTTCTAAATTGGAAGGGCTGAAAATAGTAGTACATGGTGGTGGAAAATTAGCAACTCAATTAGCAACAAAGCTCGGTATTGAATCTAACATGATAAATGGCAGACGAATGACTGACAAAGATACCCTTGACATCATAACTATGGTTTATGGTGGTTTGGTCAACAAGAAGATTGTCGCCCAACTTCAGGCAAAAAATATAAATGCCATAGGCTTAAGTGGTGCTGATGGCAATAGTATACATGCACACAAACGACCTGTAAAGGATATTGATTACGGATTTGTAGGTGATATTGACGGTATTAATTCTGAATTATTAACGAGTCTTTTATCCATAAACCTAACTCCTATTTTTTGCGCTATTTCGCATGATGGCGACGGACAATTATTGAATACAAATGCAGATACCATTGCATCGGAAATTGCAATTGGCATGGCTTCCATTTATGAAACCACCCTGTATTATTGTTTTGAGAAAAAAGGTGTTTTGTTAGATATAACTGATGATAACAGCGTAGTTAAAAAGATAAACACCGCTAAGTATAACGAACTTTTGGCCGACGGAATAATCGCAGATGGCATGCTGCCAAAACTCCACAATTGCTTTCATGCATTACAGAATGATGTTGAAAAAGTATGTTTGGGCGATGTTACTATGTTAGATAAAAACACTGAATTATTCACTACGTTAACCCTATAGAATGAATCAAACAGAACTATCAGAAAGTGCAATAGGATTATTGAAGCAACTAATTTCAATTGAATCCTTTTCAAAAGAAGAAGACAAGACTGCAGATGCCATACAAGTTTGGTTAGCAAAATATAATATTCCAACGGAACGTAATCTTAATAATGTAATAGCCAAGAACAAGTTTTGGGACGATAACAAACCTACGTTATTGTTAAATTCGCATCACGATACTGTAAAACCGAATACAGCTTATACCAAAGACCCATTTTTACCTCATATTGAAAATGGTAAGTTATTTGGATTGGGAAGTAATGATGCAGGCGGTCCGTTAGTGTCATTATTAGCAACATTCGTGAACTATTACGATTCTGAAGACCTCAACCATAATATTTTAATGGTAGCATCAGCCGAAGAAGAGAATGCAGGAGAAAATAGCCTACGTGGGCTGTTACCAAAACTTCCAAACATAGATGTTGCTATTGTTGGTGAACCTACCTTAATGCAACTTGCTATAGCCGAAAAAGGCTTGGTTGTTTTTGACGCTGTAGTAAAAGGCACTCCTTCTCACGCAGCACACCCAAATGATGACAATTCCATTTATAACTCTATCAAAGTTTTGGAGTGGTTTAAAAACTACAAATTCGATAAAACTTCTGAAGCGTTGGGTGATGTAAAAATGACGGTTACCCAAATAAGTGCAGGATCGCAACACAATGTTGTTCCTGCACAAGTAGACATGGTGGTTGATGTTCGAGTAAATGATGCTTACAGTAATAAAGAAATTGCAGATTTACTAAAGAAGGATGCTCCATGCGAATTAAAGGAACGATCTTTACGCCTCAATTCATCGAAAATAGATAAAGACCATCCGTTGGTGAAATCGGGTATTGCATTAGGTAGAACAACCTACGGCTCACCAACACTATCGGATCAAGCGGCTTTAAGTTGTCAATCACTTAAATTAGGACCAGGTGATAGTACGCGTTCTCACTCCGCCAATGAATTTATCTATGTTCATGAAATTGAAGAAGGCATAGATTTGTATATTAAAATATTAAAAGGCTACTTGCAATAAACAATAATCTTTTAGAAATACGCAATTGGCGATTGTTCGTTGATAATTGAAAAATAACTTAAAATGAAACTCTGGGATAAAGGATTTAGCACTGATAAAAAGATTGATCATTTCACTGTTGGCAATGATAGAGAATTAGATTTACACTTAGCCAAGTACGATGTAATCGCATCTAAAGCACATGCTAAAATGCTAGGTGAAATTGGTTTGTTAACTCCCAAAGAAACCAAAGAACTTGTTAATGAGCTGAACAATATTGCTTCACGAATAGAAAAGGGCACTTTTTCCATAGAAAAATCTTTTGAGGACATGCATTCGAAAATTGAATACATGCTTACCCTTAGTTTAGGAGATACCGGTAAAAAAATTCATACGGCGCGTTCTAGAAACGATCAGGTCTTAGTAGCTATGCATCTATATTTAAAAGATGAACTGTCAGAAATAAAATCGATGACCAAGTCGCTTTTCAACCTATTACTTGTAAAGGCACAAGAGCATAAAGATGTTATGTTGCCTGGGTATACCCATTTACAAATTGCAATGCCATCCTCTTTCGGATTATGGTTTTCAGCTTATGCTGAAAGTCTAATCGATGATTTATATTTTATTGATGCCGCTTATAAAGTGGTAGACCAAAATCCTTTAGGTAGTGCTGCCGGCTATGGCAGTTCATTTGCTATTGACCGTAGTTTCACTACTAGAGAAATGGGATTTAGCACCTTAAAATATAATGTTGTTGCTGCTCAAATGAGTAGGGGAAAAGCTGAAAAAGCGACCGCATTCGGTATTGCCAATATTGCTGCAACACTTTCTAAAATGGCAATGGATATTTGTCTGTACATGAGCCAGAACTTTAACTTTATCTCTTTTCCAGATGAATTGACAACTGGTTCTAGTATTATGCCACACAAGAAAAATCCTGATGTATTCGAGTTGGTACGTGGCAAGTGTAATAAATTACAGTCTATACCAAATCAATTGACTTTAATTATCAATAATCTACCTAGTGGGTATCATAGAGATTTACAATTGGTAAAGGAAATAATCGTTCCAGCGATACAAGACATGAAGGCCTGTTTAGAAATATTGACTTTTAGTCTTAAGGAAATAAGAGTGAACGACAATATTTTGGACGACCCCAAGTATGATTATTTATTTAGTGTAGATACGCTAAATGAACTTGTACAAAATGGCATGCCATTTAGGGATGCTTACAAGAAAATGGGTCAAGAAATCAATGAAGGTACATTCATACCTAAAAGAGATATTCATCACACGCATGAAGGTAGTTTAGGGAATTTATGTTTAAAGGAGATTAATGATAAAATGAAAAAGGTTTAATCAAGGTTTAAATATCTGTTCGCATAAATCTTAGTGAACTGTGCTCCGAACGTAACTATTAAACTCGAATAGGAAACCCAGAGCATCACTAAAATGATGCTGCCTGCGGCACCGTATGTAGAACCTGGTTCTGCTTTACCAAAATAGAATGCCAAAGCATATTTACCTATTAAAAATAAAAATGCAGTAAGTGCTGCGCCCACTTTTACAGCTTTCCAACGAACATGAGTACTTGGCAAGTATTTGAACATGGCTCCGAACAACAGGTAAATGAAGGACAGGGAAATAACAATATCCAACACAAAACCTAGCGCTAACATACCCTCTGGCAAAAGTCTAGAGAGTTGCTTTGAAAATGCCGATAAAAATGAAGTCAGCACAAAACTTATTAGTAGAAGAAACATTAAAATAAGAATAAACCCAAATCCTTTTAAACGCATGAAAAGTGTAGATAATATTTCGTTAGAGTATTTCGGTTTGGTGTTCCAAATATCATTTAAAGCATTTTGTAATTGATAAAAAACGCCCGTAGCACCATAAATCAATACACCGACACCTAAAATCGCAGCTACTATAGAAGTATTTTCACTTCCTCTATCCGCTATCATTTCTTGTATAGATCGAGCTGTTTCGGAGCCCATCGCAGATGAAATTTCAGCAAATAATTCTCCACGTACTATTTCCTTACCCCAAATACCCCCTACCAATTCCAATATTAAAATTAATAAGCCTGGTAAAGATAGAATTGCATAATAAGCGATAACCGCACTTATTTGAAATGGTTCTTTTTCCATCCAAGCGTAATACGTTTTTATCAATAATTCAGGAAGGTGTTGTAACCTGAACTTTAAGATTTGGGTTTGACCATTTTTTTGCTTCATACATAACTTCCTTTAATGACATTAAATAAAGCTACGTTATGTAGTTTTTAGTCATTAATGTTATTAGTCAAAATACTATCTCGACTGCTCCTTAATAAAAAATTACTATTGACTACAATTGGATAATTGGTATAACTTCTATTAAACTCAAAGGATATAATAGTTTTATACCCTCATCATTTGACCTTTTTGAAACAAGAGTCATTAAACATTTTTGGCAAATAGTAAATTAGCAAAACTATCTATCTTGCTATACAACCTTTATATGAACGATTGATTTTAGAGATGCCTTAAGTAGAGATTAAATACCTTTCAATAAATTATGAATGAATTCCAATTTTTTCTTTACTGGTTCTGAAATAATAAATGGGTAAGGATCATTTTCTCCCATTGACCGATTCATACTATTTAAGGCATATAAAAGTGGAATACCGGTATCCATGAATTTATTAAAACTAGTTGCTTTATAAGGGTTAAAACTAGCGTTCATTTTTAAACTTTCTGGCGAAGTTATTTTAGGGTCAGTTTGTATTCCAAAATTATATGCAGTCTCTAAAACATCGGTTAAATGAAGATAATGAGACCATGTTTCGGCCCAATCTTCCCAAGGGTGAGAAGTTGCATATTTACTTATATAACTTTGTTGCCAATTAGATTTAGGTCCATTATCGTAATGTCTTTGTAAAGCATCAGCATATGATACAGATTCATCTCCAAAAACACTTCTAAAATTGTTTAAAACTTGTTCATTATCACGAATTAATTGATCCCAATAATAGTGACCAACTTCATGTCTAAAATGACCCAACAAAGTTCTATAGCGTTCAGCCATCTGTTTTTTAACTTGCTCACGCACTACCGGATCAGCTTCTGAAATAAGTAGGGTTATGACACCATTTGCATGCCCAGTCTTAACATCTTTTGATGCTTTGGCAAGGTCATCTTTGGATAAAAAATCAAAACATAGTCCATTTTGTTCATCCTCCATTTTACTAATAATCGGTAACCTGAATTGTAATAATTGATATACTAATCTATGTTTGGCAAGCTCAATATGCTTCCATTTTTCTAAATTTTCCTTATCTAATAATTGAGGAATTGTTCGGTTTAAAGAGCAAGCCAGACAAAATTCTGATTTTTGAGAAGTTTCAACCAACCAATTGCAAACATCATGTTTATGGTTTTCACAATATACATATGTTTTATTCTCAAGATTAGTTAATTGCCATTGAGAGACATTGGTATTTAATGAAACAATGGTATTGAAATAGGAAGAGTACCCTAAAAAATAACCGCAATTTACACATGTATGATTTTCGAAAACAACCGTATTCTTACAGTTGGTACATTGAAATAGTTTCATATATCCTTTTGCCCTTCATTTGACAAGGACAATGTATTATTTTATCATTTTAAGGTTTATCACCTCTTGGGCGGTCAAATATCGCCAATGTCCTCTTGGTAAATCCTTTTTTGTAAGACCACCATAGACAACTCTATCAGATTTTTGAACTTTGTAGCCTAAAGTTTCAAATAAACGTTCTACAATTTTATTCCTAGAACTAAAAATTTCAATTCCTACTTCTCTCTTCGGAGAATCAGCAATAAAACTTATATCTTGAACACGTACTACCTTTTCATCTACAATTACTCCTTCTTGAATTTTCTTCAAATCGGCACTACGCAATTCCATATCCAATACCAAATGATATATTTTACGCATACCATTTATAGGACTTTTCAAGGTCTTGGTCATACTACCATCGTTGGTAAACAAAAGTAAACCAGTATGCTCCTTTTCCATTTTATCAACTGGCAATAATTTTGACTTTGATGCACTTGAAATTAATCCAGATACATGTCTTCTGCCTTTTTCATCACGAATAGTAGTTACAAAATCTTTTGGTTTATTAAGTAATACATATTCTTTCTTAACAGGGTTCAATAATTGTCCGTCGAACTTTACCTCATCGGTCAACTTAACTTTATAACCCATCTCAATGATTGGCTTACCATTAACAGTCACATTACCTGCAGCAATATAAATATCAGCATCTCTACGTGAACAAACACCAGAGTTAGCTACATATTTATTAAGTCGAAT
Organism: uncultured Maribacter sp.; assembly: GCF_963974015.1. Taxonomy (GTDB): domain Bacteria; phylum Bacteroidota; class Bacteroidia; order Flavobacteriales; family Flavobacteriaceae; genus Maribacter. The sequence goes on from NZ_CAXBBZ010000001.1 coordinate 24,618, forward strand.
AGAATTTGGGTCTGACGGTTTGCTTGGACTTACATTTTTCTTGATTGGAGCATTACCACGTGCATAGCTCTTCTTTTTGAAATTACCCCCTTGTCTTCCCGAAGATTTTTTCTCTCTACTAGAATCGTCCCTACTCATAACTGTACCAATTTTGCACAAAGGTAGGAAATTGAATTGCCGTTCAAATAGTTATATTGAACATATTCACTAGAACTATAGTATTCTATTTAATACTAGGTGTACGTCAATCAATAAAATACTGAAAACTCCAACTACTATTATGAGTTTTAAAATATTATGCAACCAAACATAGTCTTTTTTGGTTTCTGCCCTCGATAATAGAAAAATGAATAGCACCAATAATATTACACATATGGCGAAATAAAAATTCATATAACCTACATCGAACTTAAAAATAAGAAGAAGTGATGGAAGAAGTGTTAACAATATTAATAGCGTTATAATAATTTTAGAAATTCTTGCCCCGTAAATTATTGGTATGGTGCTATAGTTCTGGGCAATATCGCCTGAAATATTTTCTAAATCTTTTATCATTTCACGTGCTAGAATTAAGAGAAATAAGAAAAAAGCATGTACGAAAATGACCGTTTCAAAATTTCGATAGTATACGAATACAACAAAGAAAGGGGTAATTGCCAAAATTGCCGATATGAAATTTCCCAATAAAGGAATTCTTTTCAATTTATGTGAATAGAGCCAGATACCGAAAATATAGGAAGAGAAAAAAAATACCGCCCTAAACGACACATAACTAGCTACAATTACAGCCGTAAAATTCAATACGAAATAGGTGGTTAATTTAAATCGCTGGCTAACCAATCGATCAAGCATACTTTTTCTAGGCTTATTTATTAAATCTTTTTCCGCATCGTAGAAATTATTGATAATGTAACCCCCTGCGATTACCATTGCAGAAGCAATAACAATGGCAAATAGATTAACATCTAAAACAACTTGTCGCAATGGTAGATTTGGCGACAAAATATAAATAGATGCCAAGTATTGAGCTAAAGCGATTACAAGAATATTATACCCTCTAACCACCGAAAAAAGACTCAATACTTTTAAAAGTAAGAGTTTGTTTTTTCTATTAAGCATTTTGGAAATTTCCTAAAAATTATAAACTACTTCAAGTTTGTAGTCTTTAAGCGAAGTCTTTGCCTTTTCTAAATCTTCTGTAAAACCAAGAATATACCCACCACCACCAGAGCCGCATAGCTTTAGATAATAATCATTGGTATCGATTCCATTCTTCCATAACACATGAAATTTAGCTGGTATCATTGGTTTAAAGTTATCTAAAACAACATGAGATAATTGTTTTAAATTTCCAAACAAAGATTGAATATTGCCATTGACAAAATCTTCAACACACGCATCGGTATGTTTTATGAATTGATTCTTTAGCATCTTTCGAAAACCATCATTCTTCATCTGCTCCATAAATATCTGAACCATCGGTGCAGTTTCACCAACTATACCGCTATCCAATAAAAATACAGCTCCTTTACCTTCCGCGTTTTGAGAAGGTATACTCGTAGATTCTATATTATCTTTAGAATTAATAAGAATTGGTAAACTTAAATAACTGTTCAAAGGATCAAGACCTGACGATTTTCCATGAAAAAAAGATTCCATTTTACCAAAAATAACCTTCAATTTCAATAATTTCTCCCTAGTCAAATTTTCTAAGACCGTTATTTTATCATCCGCATATTTATCATATATCGCCGCTACTAGGGCACCACTACTACCCACACCATAACCCTGCGGTATTGAGCTATCAAAATACATACCGGCCTCTATATCGGCCTTTAAAAGGTCCAAATCAAACGAAACCAATTTTGGTTCCTTTTTAGTTAAATTTTTAAGATACACAGCGAAAGCTTCTAAACTTTGGTTTGATTTCAGAGCTCCTTCTGAAGCATTTCCATCTGATTTCAGAGCTCCTTTATAAAAATTATAGGGTATAGATAATCCTTTGGAATCTTTTATAATACCATACTCTCCGAAGAGAAGAATTTTGGAATAAAATAGTGGTCCTTTCATTTTAAAAACTGGGCAATTATCAAATGTTACTTATAAATATACACAAAGTTGAACGTTTCCTCTTTTTTTGTTAAACAAAATAGTTGAATCGCTCTTTTACTAACGGAATTTTGGACGCAATCGTACACACATAACCTACAACTTCTTAGCACCCAGACCTATTCGGTCACAAATATACTGCCCATTTTGACAAAATGGAATCAACCTTTCTTTTATAAATGGAAAAACAACATCTTTTTCACCCTCAGGATACAAGACATGTACATTTGCACCAGCATCTAGTGTAAAACAGACATGGGTATTTGACTGCTCTCTAAATTTCCAAATACTATTTATTATAGACAGCGTATTTGGTTTCATGAGAATAAAGTATGGACTACTAGTCATCATCATAGCGTGTAGAGTAAGTGCTTCACTTTCAACAATACTAATAAAATCTTCTAAATTGCCGTTAGAAAAAACCGTCTTCAACTTATCTAGATTCGTATCTGCTTGAGCAAATCTGTTTACTGCATACGGGTGGCCATGCATTAATTCATGCCCTATAGTGCTACTCACTTGTTTTTCACCTTTGTCAACTAATAATATGGTGTCGTGAAAATTCTTAAATATTGGATGAACTTCATAAGGATACTTAATTCCGAAAAGATTTGAACTACCTTCTATTACTTTGCTTTCTCCCCATTGTACCAAAGGACCTTCGATACTACGACATGCACTACCAGAACCTAATCTAGATAAAAATGAGACTTTTCTATTAAAATACTCCACTGTCATATTTTCAACAAATGACCTTTCCATTTCCATAAAACAAAGTGCCAATGCAGACATTCCGCTAGCAGATGATGCAATACCGCTACTGTGCGGAAAAGTATTTGATGAGTTTATGATAAAATGATAATATTTCAAAAAAGGTAAATATTCTTCTATTCTATTTAAAAATGTATTGATTTTTGGCTTAAATTCCTCTTTCTCTTCTCCTTCAAACAAAAAGTCAAAAGAAAATTCACCATTGAGATTCTCCCTTTTTTTATAATGAACTTTAGTTTTTGTAGCACAAGCGGACAACGTAAAACTGATAGAGGGATTTGCTGGAATTTGATTTTTCCTTTTCCCCCAATACTTCACTAAGGCAATATTGCTAGGTGAAGAATAAGCCACTTCCCCTTCATCTTTCATTGTTGTGTAGGAAACTGAACTAAAATCTTTTTCTGTCATTGAAATTTTAATTTGTGCAAAGATAGTTTTTAGGGCTATCAATTAAAATTAATCCTTATTTTAGAGCTAAACACCAACCAATTGACAAGAAAACTCACCTACATTATTATCGGAATTATCATATGTTCTACCATAGGGTTTCTAAGTAGCGTTGTTACTCAAAGTTCTGTGAATGGTTGGTATATGACTCTGAACAAACCGAGTTTTAATCCCCCAAATTGGATATTCGCTCCTGTTTGGACCACCCTTTACATTTTAATGGGTATTTCCGCTGGATGGGTCTGGGCAAAAGGATTTCATCATAAATGGGTAAAAACAGGACTGTATCATTTTGGTTTCCAATTATTATTAAATGGCTTATGGAGCATCGTATTCTTTGGGTTAAAACAACCATTTTGGAGTCTCTTGGTGATTTTAACCTTACTGGTGGTGCTTATATTAACCATTAAATGGTTTAAGGTGGTAAGCAAAGTAGCTGCCATTTTATTGATCCCCTATTTACTTTGGATATGTTTTGCTACCGTATTGAACTATAAAATATGGGAGTTGAATTAAAAAAAATATCTTGTTCTACAATTTACTGATTACACAATTCAAGCAATTTATTCATAGTCCTATAATTTCTGGCTGTCGCTAAAATTTTCAACTTACGCTCAATTAAATTGTTATTTAATTTGGCCCTACCATAGCCTAAAGCACATTTTAAATACAAACAACTATCAATCACTGCGTATTCCTCGTTCTCAAATGTTTCTTCGCTTAAATTTTCAAGTAATTCATTGGCCGGTTGGCTACTTAGTAGCACAAAATATATTTTATTTGCAGCAATATCTTCCTGAGAAATAAACGGATTTTTCTCTATAATTTGACTTAAACCATCGACAGTTTTTACTATTACGGGAACATCAAAACCAAAGTGCTTTTTAATTTCATTATGCAATAAAATAGCTAAATCCTTTGCTTTTACTATCGAACTCTTAAATACAATATTTCCACTTTGAATATAGGTTTTAACATCTTGTAAATTTAATCTTTCACACATAGCCCTAAGTTCTACCATAGGGACTTTTCTTTTTCCACTAACATTTATTCCACGTAAAAAGGCAACATAAGTTATCAATATCATTGTTGGACTTTATTTAATTCTTCAACTACACCTTTAGCGGCTATAAAACCACCTGTCCATGCATTTTGAAAATTGAAGCCTCCCGTAATAGCATCAATATTTATAATTTCGCCTGCGAAATATAAGTTTGGTAAAACTTTACTTTGATAGGTCTTAAAATTAATTTCTTTTAAATCTATACCACCTGCAGTCACAAATTCTTCTTTAAAAGTGCTTTTACCATTTACTTGAAAAACACTAGCTGTTAATTGTTCTGCCAACGCCAATAATTGTTGCTTAGAAACCTCAGGCCAAGTTGTACTATCTTCAATATGTGAAGCTTTAATCAAATTTGCCCACAATCGCTTGGGTATATCCAATACTTTTGTTCTAAGAACAGTCTTTTTTTCATCTTGTTTCACTTTTAAAAACAGTTCTAAAAGTCCGTCTTTATGATATTCTGGCACCCAATTCACTTGAATCTTGAATTGATAATTGTATTGCTCTAAAACTCTTGCTCCCCATGCTGATAGTTTTAAAATAGCTGGACCACTTACACCCCAATGTGTAATTAAAAGAGGCCCATCTGAGATAAGATTAGCCGTTTCTAATTTTGCCTTTTTAGAATCAATGCCATGTTTTTTTTTTGGCATAACAGTAACCTCGGCTTGCGTTGCCAAACCAGGGATACCTGAAATACGGTCATCTTTAATATTAAAAGTAAAAAGTGAAGGTACAGGGGGTACTATGGTATGACCTAATTCTTCAATATACTTCCAGATTTTTGGATTGCTGCCCGTGGCTACAATTAATTTTTTTGATAAAAGAAAATTTTCTGCGACTTTAACTCTCCATAACGTATCATCCTTATGTTGAATTTGTTCTATCCCACTTACAGGACAAAGTATTTTAACCTCTATACCTAACCGTTCTGTTTCAGATACAAAACAATCGATAATAGTTTGTGAAGAATTACTTACAGGAAACATTCTGCCGTCTTCTTCGATTTTTAAAGAAACGCCTCGTTCTTCAAAAAACCCAACAGTGTCTGCACTAGCATAGGTATGAAATGGCCCTAAAAGCTCTTTTTCACCTCTAGGATAGTTCTTGTTTAATTCCTTTGGGTCGAATTCTGCATGGGTTACATTACAACGCCCACCGCCAGATATTTTTACTTTGGTAAGTACTTCTTTACCGCGTTCTAGAATAGCAATTTTGGTGCTCGGCCTAGCCTCTGCAATATGAATTGCAGTATAAAAACCTGCAGCACCGCCACCAATTACCAGAACATCATACATTAATTTACGCGTTCGGGAAAATTAGTAATGATACCATCAACTGCTATTTTTTTCATAGCATCGATATCTTTAGGTTCATTCACCGTCCATGTATAAATTTTAAAGCCGGCAGCATGTATTTGATTGGCTACCTCTAAATCTAATTTTTTGAAATATGGATTAATTGCAACTGCTTTCAGTTCCTTTGCTATTGGAATGGCATCTATAGGATTTTCTTCTGTTAAAACTGCTATTGCCACATCTGGATTTAATCTTCTCATTTCCTTTAACTCATCCCAATTAAAACTAGAAATAATAAAATTCGCAGGTGACCAATTTTTTTTATTTATATAATAGTCCATTATAAAATTAACCCTATCTGCAGTGCCGGCACCCTTTAACTCTATATTTAAAGCTACCTTATTATCGATTAGTTTTAATACATCTTGTAACATTGGTATTTGATGCCCTCCATTTACAATCAATTTTTTCAACTCAAGAATATTATACTCTTCAATACTTCCAGGACCATTGGTAAGCCTATCGACAGTATTATCATGAAAAACGACGATCTCTCCACTTTTAATTTTAAACACATCTATTTCAATCATGTCGACGCCTAAATCGATCGCTTTTTGAATTGATGGTAAGGTGTTCTCCGTTTCATGCCCCATGGCACCTCTATGACCAATAATTAAAGGTTTTTTCATATTGCAGGATAATAAAGAGAGGCAAATAAATAAAAATGTTATTCTACTAAACATGTATTTAAGATTTTAATTCAAAAATAAAGGATTCTAATGGATTTAGCTCGATTGATATATGACCTTCACCGTTCTCAATTTTTAGTGAATTTGTATGACCATAAAGTACATCTTTCAACTTATAAGTACCTTGGCTCAATTGCCATTGATTAATAATATCTACAGGAATTTTCAAGTCAAACGAGCAATGAACATTTCTATCAAAATTAGAGACTATAATTAATTTTTGATTCTCTGACCAACGTACATATGATAAAACCCTATGATTATAATTCTCTGTAATTTCTTTATTGTAAAAATGTATTTCTCGATAGGCGCCCATCAACGCTTCACTAGTAATTGTGAAATTTAAAAGTCTTTTATAAAAATCGCGTAATGCTGCTTCTTCTGGTTTTAATTGCCCACCGTCAAATTTCTTGTCATTCACCCAACGTTGATGATTGGGCACACCGACATAGTCAAATATAGAAGTTCGTGAAGCACTACCAAAACCTGCATTCTCTGCCGCTGGCTCACCTACTTCTTGTCCGAAATAAATCATAGTTGGTGAGGTACTTATGGTAGCCGAAATTACCATGGCGGGTTTCCCTATTTCTGGGTTGCCAACGAATTCAGGACTGGCAATTCGCTGTTCATCATGATTCTCTAGAAAATGTAGCATGTTATGCTCAATATCTTGTAATCCATTTTGTACCACTGGTATATGGTCTGACCAACCATAGCCTTTCATAATATGTTTCAATCCATCATAAAAATCAACCTTATCATATAAATAGTCCATTTTACCCTTATGAATGTAGGTTCTATATAAATCTGGATTGTATACCTCGGCCATAATAAAGGCATCAGGGTTTTCCATTTTTATAGATGAATTCATAAAGCTCCAAAATTCTACAGGAACCATTTCGGCCATGTCGTATCTAAAGCCATCAACACCCATTTTCAACCAATACAAGGCTACATCCCTAAATTTTCTCCAAGAGCTAGGCACCACTTTATTTTTCCAATAGTTGTAATGTTCTTTATAATCGCGTTCACCGAAGTCATTAGGCAGTATGTCAAAATCTAATCCGCCATCTGGTCTAACCCCATAATTAATACGAACTGTCTCATACCAATCGTTCATATCAGGTTGCGGACTTCGTGAACCATTACCAGTCCATTTTGCTGGCACTTCAATCAATTTCGAATCCGGTAAATTTATTGGGTTACCACCTAAAGGCAAATAACCATCTCTCCATACAGGGGTTTGAAATTCAGTTCCCGGTATATAATAGTAATTATTATCCTTTTGATATTCCACAGAGGTATCGTCTCCATAACCAAAATCAGACACTCCTTTTGGGTTGGTCTTACCTTCATACCGTCTTGCAACATGATTAGGTACAATGTCTATAATGACTTTCATGCCGGCCTGATGGGTGCGTTTAATCAAAGCCTTAAACTCTTTCAGTCTATTCTTCGGATCAATTGCTAAATCAGGATTTACATTATAGTAATCTTTGACCGCATAAGGCGAACCTGCCCTGCCCTTTACTACATTTGGGTCGTCATTAGAAATACCATATTCGGTATAATCATTTATTACTGCATGATGGGGAATACCTGTATACCAAATATGCGTTATTCCTAAATCTTTAATTTCGTCTAATGCCTTTTTTGTGAAATCGGAAAATTTACCTACCCCGTTTTCTTCAATAGTACCCCAAGGTTTATTGTTGGTATTGGTATTTCCAAAAAGTCTAGTGAACACATGATAAATAACAATCTTCTTATCCATTCGCCTATTTTGGTATTCTGATATTTATGTTAGATAATTTCTTCACAGCTATACAGTAACTATCTCATCTGGAAACAACTCTACTTTCTTGCCATTCACCCGGATTGATACTTCTTTAGAACCAGACAATTCGAATGTTGCGGTTTTAGCCGTAACATTAACTTTAATAATACGATTACGGAAATTCACCTTAAATGAATATGCTTTCCACTGGTTCGGTATCTGAGGCTTAAACGATAGTTTGTCCTCAATTACACGCATACCGCCAAAACCTTCGACAATACTCATCCAAGTACCAGCCATTGAGGTAATATGCAGCCCTTCTTCTACTTCTTTATTGTAGTCATCTAAATCTAACCTCGATGTTCTCAAATAGAAACTATACGCTTGTTCCATTCTACCTAATTTGGCAGCTTGAATACTATGCACACAAGGTGATAACGAGGATTCATGAACTGTAAACGGTTCGTAAAAATCAAAATGTTTTTCAAGATCTTCTAATGAAAAGTCTTCTTCAAAAAAATAGAAACCTTGTAAAACATCAGCTTGTTTAATATAGGGAGATCTTAGAATTCTATCCCAACTCCATTTTTGATTGATAGGCCTATCTGTTTTTGGTAATTCATCAACCTTGACCAAATCTTTATCCAAAAACCCGTCTTGTTGTAAAAACACGCCAAATTCCTTCGAGTATGGAAAAAACATATGGTCAGCAACATTCCTCCATTTATCACATTCTCTATCCGTAAGTTTTGTCTTCCCCATAATTCTATGGTAATCATCAGGATAGCCATTCTTAACCTTTGTCAATTGGGTCAACGTATAATTAATACACCATTTGGCCAAGTAATTTGTATACCAATTATTGTGCACATTATTCTCATATTCATTTGGTCCGGTAACTCCTAACATTACGTACTTATTCTTGTCTTTAGAAAAGTTTACCCGCTGATGCCAAAATCTAGAAATCCCAATTAACACCTCTAATCCCATTTCGGGTATATAACTGTAATCACCTGTATATCTATAATAGTTATGTATTGCAAAAGCAATAGCCCCATTTCTGTGAATTTCCTCAAAAGTTATTTCCCACTCATTGTGACATTCTTCGCCGTTCATGGTTACCATTGGGTATAATGCAGCACCATTAGAAAACCCAAGTTTGGTAGCATTCGCTATGGCTTTTTCTAAATGGTTATACCGGTATTTCAATAATTTTCTTGCTACTTTATCGTCTTTGGTAGCCATATAAAAAGGAATACAGTATGCTTCGGTATCCCAATAGGTACTACCACCATATTTTTCTCCGGTAAATCCTTTTGGGCCAATATTTAATCTCGAATCTGTACCCAAGTAGGTTTGGTTCAATTGAAAAATATTGAATCGAATACCTTGCTGCGCCTTCACATCTCCTTCAATGACTATATCACTCATTTCCCAAATGGAAGCCCAAGCTTCTTTTTGCGTTTGCATTAAGCCTTCAAACCCTAATGAAGAAGCTTTATCTAAAGCATCATTGGCTGCAGTTGCCAATTCATTTGCATCATGATTTCTTGTCACGGTATAACCGCCAAATTTGGTTAAAGTCAAAGTTTCATTTGCTTTTACTTTTTGTTCAAATTTTAAGGAAACGTATGTCTCGGTCTTTTCACTTTGCACGCCAGTTAATTCTTTACCATTATAATTAAGAGATGCCTGCATAAATGTACAGGTCTCAAAATTTGTTTTCATGGTGTGTGCTTCTATAAAAGCACGATTGTGTGATGTACTGACCTTGGTCGTGTTCCAAAATTTATCGTCCCAATTACTATCTTCGTTGGTAATACCACTATCCAAAAAGGGTTCGAAAGCAATTTTAGCATCTGCCTTTAGAACTTTTAAAGTATAGGAAATAGCGCCGACCTCGTCAATATCTAAACTTAAAAAACGCTTTACTTTTACTTCTATTTCAACATTGTTCGAAGAAACCGCCTGAAAAATTCTGGTATAAATACCTTCTTTCATGTTCAGCTCCCTTTTGAAGCCTGATACCTTTTTACATGTTGCCAAATCAAACTCCGTATCATCTATATAGATTTTGATACCAATCCAATTTGGTGCGTTCAATACTTTAGCGAAATATTCCGGATAGCCATTTTTCCACCAACCTACTCGGGTTTTATCCGGATAATATACTCCCGCAATATAACTTCCCTGAAAAGTTTCGCCAGAATAACTTTCTTCAAAATTAGCTCTCTGACCCATTGCACCATTACCGATACTAAAAATGCTCTCAGAAGATTTTATATTTTCTTTATCAAAACCTTCCTCAATGATGCACCACTTATCTGCTTTTATATAATATTGATTCATTAATTTAATGTTGAATTGAAATCAAAAATAATTGAACTATGAATAGATAGCCTAAATTATATATTTTGATTATTGTTTAGAAGTGATTCCAAAAAACTATCGCTTATTTCTGTGAAATCTTTAAAATTATAGTCAGCTTCATCAAGTATATTAGAATCACCAATACCTATACTAGTCATTTTTGCTCTATTTGCTGCCTGTATACCTGCAACGGCATCTTCAAAAACAACACATGAACTCGCATTAACACCTAAATTATTAGCCGCAATCAAAAATACCTCAGGATCAGGTTTTGCCTTTGTTACACTATTGCCATCTACAATAGTATTGAAATATGATAATAAATTTACTTTCTCTAAAATTGGTCTAGCATTCTTACTTGCAGAACCTAACGCGATTGGGATGTTTTTTTTCTTTAAATAATTGAGTACTCTAGGCACATCGGGCAGTATTTCTTTGGCATCCATTTTTTCTATGTAAGCCAAATAATCTACATTCTTATCTATCATCCATTTATCAAATTGCTCTTGTGTCGCTTTAATTTTACCAATATCCAATAGAATTTCTAAGCACCTTTTTCTACTTACCCCTTTAAAGAGTTCGTTTTGTTCCTTTGAAAAATCAAAACCTAATTTATTGGCTAGTTTCCTCCAAGCCAAGTAATGATATTTAGCCGTATCTACAATAACACCATCTAAATCAAAAATAAATGCCACTTTTTCCATAATCACAAAAGTATTAATTGATTGATGAACCTCGCTTAATTAATGTGGCATTTATTACTTTTGTTTTATAAGGTTCCTCAACTTCATTTAACCGCTCCATACGATCAATGAGTAATTTAGCAGCTGTTTCACCCATTAATTCCCCGTGTTGAGCAACTGTACTTAATCTAGGGACGGAAAATCTTGACAATATGCCATCAGTAAAACCGATTATCGAAATATCATTAGGCACATTAAAACCTAATTCCTGAATGATACTCATACATTGAATGGCAAATATCTCATTGACGCATAAAACAGCATCTACCTTATTATTTTGAAAAAATTCTGTTATGAGCATATCATTTTCCATATCATGGGATAGCGTCAGTATCAAATTTTCGTCAACTTTAATATTTTGGACTTTTAGAGCATCTAAATATCCTATTCGCCTACTTTCACTTACATTAAAATAATTCTCTGTAGTAACTAACGCAATTTTTTTTGCCCCTGACTTGATAAAATGACCAACAGCCTCACGAGCTATTTCCTCATCGTTCAAGACAACCTTATCACATTCTATCTCTGAGGTAACTCGATCAAAAAGCACTATAGGTATACCTTGGTCAAGCAACTCTTTCAAGTGTGTGAATTCGTTTTTTAATTGGGTTTCTGCACTTAAGGAAAGAATAAAACCATCTATACTGCCATTAGCCAACATTTCCATGTTAATGACTTCCTTCTCAATAGATTCATCTGAAATACAAACGATAACGTTATACCCTTTTTCATTTGCATATTTTTCTATTCCCCTAAAAACTGTGGTAAAAAAATGATGGACAATATCAGGAATAATAACTCCAATGTTTTTTGTTCTTTTATTTTTGAGACTAAGAGCAATATTATTAGGACGATAATTATAGAATTTCGCAAAAGCTTTAATTTTATCCTTTGTATCCTTACTTATCTCCGCACTATTTTTGAGAGCCTTAGAAACAGTTGAAATTGAAACATCCAACTCTCTAGCAATATCTTTTAACGTAATCTTTGGTTTCAAGTAATAATATTTTAAAATTTTAAGATAAGAACTTAAAATTTTCTAAAAGTCAAAAACAAAATTTAAGTTCAAAATAATTAGGTTAATATACAAAATGTAATTTTTATATATTTGACAAACATTGTATATTCGCAGTAAGAAGCGCTAATATTTAACAATATTACAAATTTGACTGTTTTCTTTCTATATACTTGTAATATTTAAAAGTTATTAACACGAAACCGTTTTCGTAACAATTAAACCTCGCCCATTTTCATTTCAACTCATCATTTTACATATTTTTAACAATTGAAATTAAATTAACTCAACTTAAATTAACAATTTATGAAGATTACATTCCTTAAAAGCCTGTTGGTGCTAAGTACATTTTTGTGCTTTGGACTTTCTCAGGCACAAGAAGTATCTGGAACTGTTTCAGATGCAAGTGGACCTTTACCAGGAGCAAGTGTTCTTGAAAAGGGTACTACAAATGGTACGCAAACAGATTTTGACGGTAATTACACATTGACCGCTCCAGATGGCGCAGTACTTATCGTTAGTTATATTGGCTACAAAACTCAAGAGGTAGCTATTAATGGAAGAAGTTCTATAAACTTTACTTTAGAAGAAGATGCCGAAGCTCTTGAAGAGGTAGTAATCATAGGTTATGGTACTACTACTGTAAAAGATGCTACTGGGTCTGTTACAGCCGTTACAGCAAAAGATTTTAATGGAGGTAATATTGCTTCGCCAGAACAATTGATTCAAGGTAAAACTGCTGGTGTAAACATACAAGAGACAAGTGGTGAGCCAGGAGCAGGTATTCAAATTAACATTAGAGGTTCTAATTCTGTTCGTGCGAACAACAATCCTCTATTTGTTGTTGATGGTGTTCCATTAGGTGGGGGAGATACATCTCCACAAGGTGAAACCGGTTTTGGCCAAAGTGCCGTAAAAAACCCTTTGAACTTTATTAACCCGAACGATATTGAAAGTATGAGTATCTTAAAAGATGCCTCTGCAACTGCAATCTACGGTTCTCGTGGTGCCAACGGTGTTGTTATCATTACTACCAAAAGTGGAAAAGGAAGCAGTAAAGGAGTTTTCGATTTCTCTAGCTCTTTAAGTGTAGCAACTGCAGCAAATACTTATGACCTACTAGACGGCCCTGAATTTTTGGCAGGTGTTGCAGCTGTAGGTGGTGATGCCAATGCAGTTAATTTTCGCTCAAATACAGATTGGCAACAAGTTGTATTGAGATCAACAGCTTCTCAAAATCAAAACCTTTCTTATTCTAAAAATTATGGTAGTGGTAACGTAAGAGCTACTTTTGGTTACGGTAAGCAATTTGGTATCGTTGAAAATTCTGACTTGGAAAGAATTACAGGTAGAATTAATTTTAATCAACGATTTTTAGATGACAAATTGGTTCTTGGCCTTCAAATGTCTGTTGCTAGAATAAATGACTCTCAAGCACCTATCAGTGCACAAGCGGGTGCAGCAGGAGATGTTTTAGGTGGAGCTTATGCAGCAAACCCTACTTGGCCGGCTAGTTCAAACTTTAACGCTGGAGGACTTAATGTAAACCCACAAAACGCTTTAGACAATACACAGAATTTAACTAATACAGATAGGTATTTATTAAATGGTTCTGTACAGTATAATTTCACCCCAGAAATTTCAGCTAAGTTAAATGCTGGTTTAGATAAAGCAGAAGCTTCTAACACATCTGTTATCTCTAAAAATATTAATAACATAAATGGTGTATCGGGCGTTGGTCGTGGTAACTACAGTGTTTTAGAAAGAAATAATAAAACTTTTGAAGCTACTGTAAACTACAACAAAGAATTCGAAAATTCTAGTTTAGAAGCTTTAGTAGGTTTTGGTTACCAAGACTTTCAAACTTTCGGTTTCAATGCAGGAGGTAGAGGCTATAACACAGGAGATCTTAATGCAATGGGTTCTGATCTAAGAAGTGCTGTAAGTGATTTGCAAAATTCAGTAACAGGTTCTTACCAACAGGCCTATTACGCTACAAACTCTAATGGAGTTTTAATCAATAGATTATTTCCTAATGTAGTACCACAAGAAGAATTAGGCAGAAGCCTATCAAGTTCGGTAACTTCAGTTTACACTGATGCTTTTGACAATACCGATGAGTTACAATCATTCTTCGCAAGACTTAACTATACGTTAAACGACAAATATTTATTTACAGGTACCATGAGAGCTGATGGCTCTTCTAGATTTGGTCCTGAAAATCAATATGGTTATTTCCCTTCTGGAGCATTTGCTTGGAAAATAAACGAAGAGGATTTTGTCGGGGAGAATGTTTCTACGCTAAAACTTAGATTGAGTACAGGTATCACTGGTAACCAAGATGGACTAGGCTATGGAAACTTTGTTGCTAGACAGCGTTTTTCTGGTTTAACAATTCAACAAAATCTTGAAATTACTCCTAATGGTACTGAAATTGTAGCTACGGATAGACCAGATTTGAAATGGGAATCTTCATTTAACATAAATGCCGGTATTGATTTTGGTTTCAATAGCGATCGTTTTAGCGGTAGTTTTGATGTGTATAGAACAAAAACAACCGATGTTCTTTTACAAACACCACCAGCGTCACCTGCTGTTGACCCTTTTCAGTTCAGCAATGTTGATGCAAGTATTATCAACCAAGGGGTTGAACTTGCTTTAGCTTATGATTTCGTGCAATCGGATGATGCAACTTTTTCTGCAGATTTCAACATAGCTTATAACAATAATGAGGTTCAGGACTTTGCCGGATTAATTGATACTGGAGCCGTTAACGGTCCTGGATTAACTGGAGCTTTCGCGCAACGTTTTGCTTCTGGACAATCATTATACTCATACTACCTACCTGTTTTTGAAGGTTTTGACGGTGCTGGAAATCCAATCTACCAAGATGTTGATGGAAACGGTGTAGGAGACCCTTTTGGAGATAAAAAATTCGTAGGTGAAGATGCCTTACCAGACATTACGACTGGTTTAAGTTTAAATTTAAGAGTTAAAGATTTTGATGCTTCTGTATTTTTTCAAGGCCAATTTGGTTTTTCTGTTTACAATAACACGGACAATGCTTACTTCAATGCAGGCGCACTTTCAAACTCTAGAAACGTAACTCAAAATGTAATAGGTAATGGTGAAAATCCTGGAGCTTCTGCTGATGCTTCAACACGCTTTTTAGAAAAAGGAGATTTTGTACGTTTCCAAAATGCAAGTGTTGGTTACAACTTCCCATTATCTGGTGAAGGTGCTTTAGATGCTTTACGTTTCTCACTTACTGGTCAGAACTTATTTTTGATAACTGACTATAGTGGTTTAGACCCAGAGGTTACTGCTAATACAGGTGACTTAGGTTCTGGTGTTCCATCTAGGGGACTTGATTATGGTTCATACCCAAGACCAAGAACAATTACTTTTGGTATAAACGCATCATTTTAATTAAAAAAAATTGAATATCATGAAAAATAATTTTAAAATCTTAACGCTTTCTATTCTATCGTTGGTAGGGGTTACCTCCTGTACCGACCTAGAAATAGAAGAAACAGATTCGATAATTTCTGATGGCTTTCAAGGCTTAGCCGATCCATCATCTACCGTTACGAATCTATACGGTTCTCTTGCTGGGCAATATGCTGGGCAAGACAATTATTTTGCACTTCAAGAAGTGACCAGTGACGAACACTTAATTCCAACAAGAGGTGGAGATTGGGGTGACAACGGTCTTTGGAGAGTTTTACATACCCATGATTGGAATGGACAACACCAATTTATAGTAAACGTTTTTCAATTATGGAACGGTAACCAATTACAAGCATCACAAGTTTTAGATGCTAGAAGTAACCCTTCAGCTACCAACATAGGTGATGCTAGCTTTATACGCGCTTACAGTATGTGGGTAATTTTAGATAACTATGGCCAAGTACCTTTTAGAGATACTTCGTTACCATCATCAGCGGTTCCAGAAGTTTTAACTGGGCAAGCTGCAGTTGATTTTATTTTAGCTGATATAGAAACTGCTATTGCTAATGCTCCTAGCACACCAGCAGCGAGCGGTGTCGCAAATGGCAGAGCTAGTAAAGCAGCCGCTAGATACTTGAAAGCTAAAGTTCTTTTAAACAAACATATTTATTTAGGTGTAGAGCCAGAATCAGGTGATATGGCGGAAGTTATTTCTTTAGTTGATGCAATTACCGCTGATGGTTATGCTTTGCAAGAAGGGTACTTTGACCTTTTCTTACCAGATGCTGATACTGAAACTATATGGTCTTTAGAGGCCAACACCATTAACAAAATAGTAATGGGTCTTCATTACAACAACACTAGCATACAAGGTGGTGGATGGAATGGTTTCAGCACATTAGCTGAATTTTATGACCTTTTTGAAGGAGATTCAGAATTTAATGAATTAGATGCAAACCAAGAACCAGCAAATGGTCAAGAAGAGCGTAGAGGTGGTGTACCAACAAGAGGTGTTGCTTTCGCTGATCAACCTTATGCTGCTGAATTAGATGGCTACGTAAATGGCTCTAACGTTGGGTATGGTTTCCTGATCAACCAACAATATGCTCTTGATGGAACACCTTTAAAAGATAGACAAGGTGCTCCCTTAACTTTCAAAAGAGAGTTTAAGGACAACTCTGGTGCTGTTAATTTCATCAATAATGATGAAACCACTGGTATTAGAGTTCAAAAATATGCAGCAAGAAATGGTGATGCTTCAATAAGTCATCAAATTGTATTTAGATATTCAGATGCACACTTAATGAAAGCTGAAGCTATGTTTAGAAGCGGTGGTGATCCTACTTCAATGATAAATGACTTAAGAACGATACGTAACACTCAACAATTGCTAGGTACTGTTTCAGCACAAGACATTTTAGATGAAAGAGGTAGAGAATTGTATCAAGAAGCTTGGAGACGTAACGATTTAATCCGTTTCGGTCAGTATGGAAGAGATTGGTTATTTAAAGCCACTCCTACCATTAATAATGATGATTATAACCTGTTCCCTATTCCACCAGCACAATTGCTTGCAAACCCTAATTTGGTTCAGAACCCAGGGTACTAATAATAAATTAAGTTTAAGTTCGAAAAGGCCTCCAATTATTGGAGGCTTTTTTGCTTTCTATTTTATTTGTAACAAAATAAAAATATAGCTTTATAAATCAATGTTTTGAAAAGATAAGAAATTGGTGCTTTTCCTTTTCTTAAAGAGAATCTATTATAACCAATCATATAAAGAATTTCAGAAAATAAATAATACATGTGTTTATTGCATACATAGATAATATTTTTAAAATAGAAGTTAATAAGTACTCCATATAGTAATTCCTTATTCGCAATCTAACTATAGTATAGAACTAAACTGATACGAATAGTTTACTAGATAATATATTAATAAGCAAAGCAAGAACCCTTCTTTAACTATTTAATAGCTTATAGTAAATCTGAAAATCAAAATACCCTTCAATTATTGGTGATAATTGAAGGGTATTTCGATTGCCGATAAGTCTAAATATAAGCTAGAAGATAAACAAATATGGTTAAGCTTTTTACCTTTGAAGAATAGAAATATACCTATTTAGCAAAATAGACATAAATTCCTATTACTATACAGCAAATCAATATTCCAACTTGATTCACATACTTATAAGGAGTAATCGATACTTGATTTGTATACTCCAATACAAATGGTTCTTTACGTGGCTTAATCGCACCAATAATCAACATAATAATGATGTTTGTTACAAATAATATGGCCATAATATGTAAATAATGAGGATATGCCTCAGCTTCTATTAATTTAAGTTGAGCTGGATCAGTAATTCCCGATACATTAGCTTGGGCAAGTGCCTCATCAATAAATTTGTTCTTAAGCCAAAATTGACTGATTATATACAGTAATGACCCTGATAAAATTCCGATTTTTGCTGCAATAGCCGGTACTCTTTTTGTCAAGTACCCAACAACTATAATTGTAAATATTGGAATACTGTATATACCATTTATTTCCTGTAAGTAATTAAACAAACTACCTGCATTAGCAATTAATGGAGCTATAAACATTGCGGCTAATGCCAAACAGATACCGAAAATTTTTCCATATTTCACTACGGTAGATTCCGACGCTTGCTTATTTATATGTTGCTTGTATATATCAATACCAAATAGCGTTACAGAACTATTTAAAACACTATTAAATGAACTTAAAATAGCCCCGAATAAAACGGCAGCAAAAAATCCTACTAATGGTTTAGGTAATACCGCTCGTACCAATTCTGGATAAGCCAAATCACTTGTATCTAAATTACCATCAAAATAATGGTAGGCAATCATACCTGGTAAAACCAAAATTAAAGGACCCAATATTTTCAAAAATGACGCCAAGAGTAAACCTTTTTGACCTTCGGCTAAATTTTTAGCCCCCAAAGCTCTTTGTATTATTTGTTGATTGGTTCCCCAATAAAAAAGCTGAACCAACATCATACCCGTGAAAATAGTGCTGAAAGGAACTTCTTGACCAGCGTTACCAGTAGAATCGAATCGTTCTGGATTAGTATTCACCAAAGTTTCAAGTCCGGTAAAAACGCTACCATCACCAATAGCCATTAATCCGAATATTGGAATTAACAATCCTCCTATTAACAAACCTATTGCATTAATAGAATCAGATACTGCAACAGCTTTTAAACCTCCAAAAACAGCATAAATAGAACCTATGATTCCAATTCCCCAAATACATATAACCAATGCAGTGCTATCAGAAACACCTAACAGCGTCGGCACATCGAACATACCACTTATAGCTACTGAACCAGAGTACAAAATAACCGGAAGTAAAACCACGACGTAACCTGTAAGAAATAATCCAGAAGTAAGCGTTTTTGTGGCTACATCGAATCTTTTTGCCAAAAACTGGGGCACTGTGGTAAGACCACCTTTAAGATATCTCGGCAGTAAGAATATTGCAGCGACGATTATTGCGATTGCGGCCAAAGTTTCCCAGGCCATAACTGATAATCCGTCTGTATATGCGCTACCATTTAGACCGACAATTTGCTCTGTAGATAAATTCGTAAGCAACAATGACCCAGCGATAACCCCGGCCGTTAAACTTCTTCCTCCTAGAAAATAGCCATCGGATGTTTGTTCATCGGTACTCCTTGTTGCAAAATATGAAATAACAGCTACTAAAACTGTAAAGCCTATAAAAGATAAAATCCCTATCATGTGGTCTGTTGTTGGTTAATTAGTCAAGCCTAAATATATTGGATTATTTTCATTACTTCTAAATTCAGGCTATGAAAAACTGATTATTCACAATATTCCACAAAATCTATAACGTTTTCGACAAATATTAACATCGACTTATGTAAATAAAGCCTAGCAAATAGTAGGTATTTGGCTATCTTGCAATCTAATTTTTAAGATACTGTTTTAGGGGTGACTCATTCAACTTAGATAGTTTATAAAATTTTTAAGGAATCAAAGATATACAGTCGTTTTTGTGATGATTATCGAAGCATCCTAAAAGCAAGCATGACTGCTCTAAATATTCTTTGTCAATGTACCATTTCCTAATTCACGATGAAATCGAATTGTTATTTCAAAAATATTTAAGAATGAAATCGAATTTACTTAGGCTAACCTATTTTAGCTTACTTTTTTCACTTTTGTACTCCTGTAACTCTAAAAAAGATTCTAGCGAATCAATTGAAAAGCCAGAACCTACTTTGTTTACCCTTTTACCTTCAGAAGAGTCTGGTATTAACTTTATAAACAAGGTTCAAAATTCAAAAGAATTCAATATTTTCAAATACAGAAATTTTTATAATGGTGGTGGTGTTGCCATAGGCGATATTAACAATGATGGACTTTCTGATGTTTTTCTTACTGGAAATATGGAACCGAATAAATTGTATCTCAATAAAGGGGGTTTAAAATTTGAAGATATTTCTGAAGCTGCGGGAATTGCGGGAAACAAACCTTGGTCTACCGGTGTGGTGATGGCAGATATTAACAATGACGGGCTACTAGACATTTATGTAAGTAATGCAGGGAACATGGAAGGCAACAACCATGATAACGACCTTTTCATTAATAATGGAAATGGAACTTTTACTGAGCGTGCCCATGAATTTAATTTGGCGGAAACAGGATTTTCTACACATGCCTCTTTCTTTGATTATGACAAGGATGGTGACTTAGATGCTTACATTCTAAACAATAGTAATATTCCTGTAAGTAGTCTTGGGTATGCTGAACAACGTGACGTTAGGGCTCAAGATTGGGAAGGTGTACCAAAAATTTTTAGAGGTGTTGGCGACATGCTATTAAGAAACGACAACGGTAAGTTTGTAGATGTAAGCGAAAAAGCAGGTATTTATGGTAGTCTAATTGGTTTTGGCCTAGGTGTTATGGTCATTGATATCAACAACGATTTATATCCAGATATTTACGTATCTAATGACTTTTACGAAAGGGATTACTTATACATCAATAACCAAGATGGTACTTTTAGCGAGGAGGTTCAAAAATGGACAAATCATCTCAGTTTATCTGCTATGGGAGTTGACATGGCTGATATTAACAATGACGGCTTAACCGACATATTCATTACCGACATGCTTCCTGAACCTGACCAACGCGTAAAATCGGTTATGGAATTCGAAGGCTACAATGTCTTCAAATTAAAGCAAAGTAAAGACTTTCACCAGCAGTATATTCAAAACACCTTACAACTAAAT
Source organism: uncultured Maribacter sp. (assembly GCF_963974015.1). Classification (GTDB taxonomy): domain Bacteria; phylum Bacteroidota; class Bacteroidia; order Flavobacteriales; family Flavobacteriaceae; genus Maribacter. The sequence goes on from NZ_CAXBBZ010000001.1 coordinate 45,701, forward strand.
AACGGCAATGGTTCATTTTCTGAAATCGCATATTATAGCGGTGTTGAAGCAACCGATTGGAGTTGGTCTGGGTTGTTATTCGATATGGATAATGATGGCTTAAAAGATATTTATATTACAAATGGCATTAATCATGATTTAACCGATCTCGATTTTGTTGATTTTTTCGCAAACGAAATTATCCAAAAAATGGCGTTGACAGGAAGAAAAGAATCTATAGATTCTATCATCAATAAAATGCCTGTAACTCCTTTACCCAATTATGCTTATCGAAATAATGGAGATATCACCTTTAGCAACTATAATAAACAATGGGGTTTCGAAATTCCAAGTCGTTCTAATGGATCTGCATATGGGGATTTAGATAATGACGGGGATTTAGATTTAGTGGTCAATAACGTAAACATGGAAACATTCGTTTACAGAAATAATTCGGAAACCGAATCTAGCAATAATTATATCAAATTAAAATTTGAAGGTTCTGATGGTAATAGATTTGGAATAGGTACCATAGCACGTTTATATTACCCTAACAACATTATCGACCAAACTTTAATGCCTTCAAGAGGTTTTCAATCTTCTGTCGATTACCCGATGACCATTGGTCTTGGAGCGACTACGACTTTAGATTCTGTTAGAATTATATGGCCAAACGATGCAACGGTAAAGCTTACGAATGTAAAAGCAAATCAATCGATAACCTTCGTTCAAAATGAAGCTAAAGAAATCTACAAGACTAAAAAAGAAAACAAACCCACTATCTTAAATCAAATAGAAAATAACACCTTGTTGACCCACAAGGAAAACAATTACATGGATTTTGACAATGAAGGATTAATTTCTAGATCATTAGCGGAAGAAGGACCGGGTTTAACTGTAGGCGATGTAAATGGTGATGGCAACGAGGATATTTTCATTGGTGGTGGCAAAGAACAATCTGGCGCTTTGTATTTGCATTCTGGCGATGGCACATTATCAAAACCTATTATAAAATATTTCGAAACAGAAGCTCCACTTGAAGATACGGCTGCATCATTTTTTGATTCGGATAATGACGGAGACTTAGACCTTATGGTGGGTACTGGCGGCAATGAAATAGGCATGCAAGGCACTTATGGCATTCGCCTATATCTTAATGACGGTAAAGGAAATTTTACTTTAAGTACCAATAAATTACCCACAACTAATAAAAATGTTGCCGTTATAGCGCCTTCAGATTTTGATGATGATGGCGACATCGATGTCTTTGTAGGTTCAAGAAGTGTAGTTGGAACATATGGTATAAATCCTGACCATTTATTTCTACTTAATAATGGAAATGGTACATTCACCGATGCTACTGAACGCTCAGCATACGACCTAAAGGATGCTGGAATGGTTACTGACGCCAAATGGCTCGATATGGATGGTGATGGCAAAAAGGATTTAGTCACGGTTTCCGATTGGGGTAGCCCTAAAATCTATAAGAACTCTGGCAGAAGACTTAGCTATTCTAAGAGTTCTCTCGATAGCCTTAATGGTTGGTGGGGAGCTGTCGAAGGATATGATTTAGATAACGACGGTGATCAAGATTTAATACTGGGTAATATGGGAAGTAATCTTCATTACAAACCTGCACCTGGCCAACCAATGAAAATGTGGGTAAATGATTTTGATAACGATGGCACAATAGAACAGATTACCACACAAAATTATAATAACGGTGATTATCCTTTACACCAAAAAAAGGAGTTGACCTCTCAAATATTGGCCTTAAAGAAAAAGAATATAAAGGCTTCAGAATATGCAAAAAAAACCATTGACGAACTCTTTCCCAAAAATGTTATAGAAAATACAATACAAAAACAGGCTAGTATTTCAGAATCAGTAATTGCTATTAATGATGGCAATGGTAATTTTACTATTAAAATATTACCACCGCAAGTACAATTCTCTTGTATCTGCGGTATTCAATGTATAGATGTTAACAAAGATGGCAATCTTGACTTGGTAATGGCTGGCAATAATTTTGAATTTAAACCGCAATACTCAAGGTTAGATGCAAATTACGGGAATGTTTTACTTGGCGATGGCAATCTTGGGTTTGAATGGCAAAACTATTCAGATAGTGGTTTCTTCATCCGAAACGAAGTAAAACACATCGAAGTAATTAAGGATAAAAAGGGAAATCAATTTATCATTGCAGCAATCAATAATGACACTCCAAAACTTTATCGATTAAATGAAAAATAAAATTCTTATTCTTTGTTTATTGGTCCTTGCAATTGGTTGCAAGGAAAATTCGGGCGAGCTTTTTACAAAACACTCCCCAAGTGATACTGGCATTAGCTTTGAAAACACCCTGACCGAATCTAAAGACCTTAGTATTTTAGATTACTTATACTTTTATAATGGTGGTGGCGTCGCCATTGGTGATATTAATAATGATAGCTTGCCAGACATTTACTTTTCAGGAAATCAAGTAAAAAACAAATTATACCTCAACAAAGGAAATCTCAAATTTGAAGATATATCCATTAAAGCTGGTGTCGAAGGAAATAGCTCATGGAACACAGGCGCTATAATGGGTGACGTAAACGGAGATGGTCTTTTGGATATTTATGTTTGTGCCGTGGTTGGTCTTAACGGGTTTAATGGCCACAATGAACTTTTTATAAATCAAGGTAATGCCACTTTTAAAGAAAGTTCTGCCGAATACGGCTTAGATTATGAATCGTATAGTTCATCAGCAGCATTCTTAGATTATGATTTAGATGGTGATCTAGACATGTATTTACTTAATCATGCCGTGCATACTCAAGACTCTTATGGCAACGCAGAAGTTCGATTCAAAAGAAGCTATGAAACCGGCGACAAATTACTACGTAATGATAATGGACAATTTACCGATGTAAGTGAAGAAGCTGGCATCTATGGTGGTATCAATGGTTATGGTCTAGGTATTGCTGTTTCAGATTTTAACCAAGATGGATTTCCAGATCTTTACATCGGCAATGATTTTCATGAAGATGATTATTATTATCTAAATAATGGAGATGGAACATTTAAAGAAAGCTTGAAACAATATTTCGGACATACCTCAAGATTCTCAATGGGTAGTGATGTGGCAGATATTAATCATGACGGTCTACCTGATTTAATTTCATTGGATATGTTGGCACAAGACGAAATGGTCTTAAAAACTTCTGAAGGTGATGATGATGTTCAAATTCAAAAATTGAAGACACAAACCTTTGGTTATCATAATCAGTATACCAGAAATATGCTGTATGTAAACCAACCCAACGGCATGTTTATAGAAACTGCATTACTGAGTGGCGTAGCCGCAACAGATTGGAGTTGGAGCGCATTATTTGGCGATTACAATCAAGATGGCGAGCAGGATCTTTACATTAGTAACGGTATTCCAAAACGCCCTAACGACCTTGATTACATCAATTATGTATCGAACGATAATATCAAGCAAAAAATAAATAGTACAAATCTTGTAGACCAAAAGGCGTTGGCCATGATGCCATCGGGCTTTGTAGGCAATAAAATCTTTAAAGGCTCTTCAGATCTTAATTTTATTGACGAATCGAAAACTTGGATTGCCCAAGATACTGTTATCTCTGGCGCAACAGCCTACGGTGATTTAGATAATGACGGTGACTTAGATATCGTGACCAATAATCTATTTAGCCCAGCCCTCATACAAGAGAATATCACCAATAGCACTCGTAATTGGTTAAAAATAAAACTGAACTTTAAAAAAGAAAATAAATTCGGAATCGGAACCAAAGTTTTTTCCTTTGCAAATGGCATACAACAGTTCAAAGAGATGTATACTGTACGTGGTTTTCAAGCTTCTTCAGAACCTATAATACATTTCGGTTACGGGGACCTTAATACCGTTGATTCCTTAAAAATAATTTGGCCAGACAAAAGCTTTCAAATACTTAAGAACATAACCACCAACCAAACTCTTTTTATTAAACCAGAGCTAGCAAAACCATTTGACTATACTAGCTTACACCTAAAACAAAAGCCCCTTTTTGAAAAAGAACCGAATAATCTTGGAATAAATTATGAGCACATAGAAGATGCCTACAGTGATTATCTACGCCAAAAACTTATACCTTATCAAATGTCAGACAGAGGACCTGCCGTTAGCGTTGGCGACTTAAATGAGGATGGTAAAGAAGACGTCTTTTTTGGAGGCTCTAAATACATTCCCTCTAAAATTTTTATTCAAGGTGATTCAACTTTTCAATTAAAAATTTATCCAGAAATTCAGAACGATAGTATAAAGGAAGATATCGCATCGATTATTGGTGATTTTAATTCTGATGGCAAAAATGATTTGATAGTTGGCACAGGTGGCGCTGATTTTTTCAATGAGATGAAACCTTTAACCGACTCTTACTACTCAGCAAGCGAGAGCACTTTCACTAAAAAAGAATTTCCTGAATTATTTGAAAATGCATCTGTACTTCTCAAATTAGATTATGATCATGACAATGATTTAGATATATTAATTTGTAATCAATCTATTAGTGCAGATTATGGCAATAAACCAAACAGCTATTTATTAGAAAATAAAAACGGAGACTTCACGATAGCGAACAATCCCTTTGAAAACTTGGGAATGATTACCGATGCGGTTGTTACAGATTTCAATAATGATGGCTGGGAAGACCTTTTATTTGTGGGTGAATGGATGTCTCCACGATTTTTTCAGAACAACAAGGGTATATTTACTGAAGTACATCTGTTAGAAAATGATAAGGTAAACGGATTATGGCAAGCTGTTACCAGTTTCGATATCGATGGTGATGGTGACCAAGATTATTTGTTAGGTAACTGGGGATTGAATACGAAATTCTCAGCATCTTCAGAACATCCTATGAAAATGTATTATGGTGACCTTGATAAAAATGGAGCTACCGAAACCATCGTCAGCATATATAAAGATGGTGAAAATTATCCGATTGACGGACTTAGAGAGCTATCTAGTCAGTTAGTCTCACTTCGTAAAAAATTCACCGATTACACTTCTTTTGCCGGAAAATCAATGGAAGAAATTTTAGGTGAAGATGTATTGCCTAATGCAGAAATTCAAGAAGTACATAACTTAAGTTCTGGATATTTGAGAAATCATAATGGTAAATTTTCCTTTATTCCTTTTAATTTCGAATTACAGTTAGCTCCTATTATGTCCTTTTTAGAATTTGATTTTGATGGTGATACTAAAACTGAAGTTTTAGCCGCTGGAAACTATTTTGGGGTAAAACCTTACCATGGTCGTTTTGATTCTTTCCCTGGAGCTTTGATAAATGATGCAAACAATATTACCTTAGCCAATCGAATTGGTCTTGACCTTATGGGCAAATCAATCAGAAAGATGAATATTATACATTCAAACAACCATAATTACTTACTGCTAACATTCAACAATGAAGCGGCACAAGTATATAAAATACTAAAACAATAAACGTATGAAAAGGTATATTACACTATTAATGACCGGCCTTATTCTTGCGAGTTGCGCTAAGAAAGAAGAGCCTATTATAATATCTCCAGAAGAATTACATAACTCTATCGATAAGATAGTAGAAATAATGATTCATGATATTTTCTCGCCTCCTGTGGCTAGTAGAATATTCGCTTACCCGAATATTGCTGCCTATGAAATAATAGCACAGGTGAACCCTGATTATCGAACGTTATCAGGTCAGATTACAGACTTGAAACCGATTCCTAAAATGGATTCTATCTCAGGAATTAACCCTCAACTTTCGGCTTTAATTGCACATATGAACATAAGTCGTCAATTGATTTTCTCAGAAGATAAGTTCGATGTTTTGCAAGACAGCCTATTTAATGTTTGGAGAACAAAAAATAAAACTGAATTTGAAGCTTCTAAAGCTTATGGATTAAAAGTGGCAGACCATATAAAAGGATGGATGAGTAAGGATAATTACAGCCAAACCCGTACCATGCCAAAGTTTACGGTAAACACCGATGAAGCTTCTAGATGGCAACCCACACCCCCTGCATATATGGATGGCATAGAACCACATTGGAACAAAATACGCCCATTTGTTTTAGATTCTGCCTCACAATTTAAACCTGTGCCTCCACCACCTTTTTCATTAGAAAAAGATTCAGACTTCTATAAAGAACTGCTAGAGGTTTATAATATTAGCAACAAAATTACGGCGAATGGAGACGCGTCTGATGAAGTGGCCATTGCCAAATTTTGGGATTGCAACCCATATGTATCTGTTACTAGAGGCCACTTAATGTTCGCTACCAAAAAAATAACTCCTGGTGCGCATTGGATAGGTATTACTAAAATAGCCTGTAGAAGTACAGACAGCAATTTCGACGATACCGTTTTTGCATATACCAAAACATCATTGGCAATAGCAGATGCATTTATTAGTTGCTGGGATGAAAAGTATAGAAGTAATTTAATTAGACCTGAAACTTTAATAAATCAACATATTGACGAAAATTGGAAACCCATTCTTCAAACGCCACCATTTCCTGAATACACTAGTGGACATAGCGTAGTATCAGGAGCCGCTGCTACTGCCTTAACCAGTGTTTTTGGCGAAAATTTTAGTTTTACCGATGATACAGAAACACCATACGGCCTGCCTATTAGAAAGTATACTTCATTTAATACTGCAGCGGATGAAGCAGCCATTAGCAGAATGTACGGTGGTATTCACTATAGAGCAGCAGTTGAAGTCGGAGTTGGACAAGGGAGGCAAATAGGCGCTCTCTTGAACTCTAAAATTAAAATGAAGAGCAACTCTAATATCGCACAGAATTAAATAAATATGAGAAAAGGTTATACCATTGCAATAGCTATTATTTCAATTGGATTACTCTGGTATTTTTTCATTAAGCCACAAGACTATCAGGTTAGAGTAACCGCTAAATCGAATGCAGGCGTAATTAACCAAGCACTAAAAGCATGGAGCAAAACATTACCTAAAGCTTCTTTAAGGCAAGTCAATGACATGAACCATTTAGAGCAAATTATTTCTTTTGGTGATTCGACCCATATCTATGAATGGAATATTAATGCTTTAACAGATTCTACATCGCATATAGTGGTAGATATAAAAGATGTGGACCATAGCTTAAAAAACAAGTTCTACATTCCTTTTACTGATACCGATTTCGAAATAAAATCTAGAAAAACAGTCACTGAATTTATAGAAAATTTAAATGAACATCTTAAAGAATTCAAGGTTACATTTATTGGAGAAGAAGAGCTGCCTTCTACCTATTGTGCTTGTGTAGAGCACAAAACCATTCAAAATAAAAAGGCATTTGCAATGATGGAAAGTTATCCTTTTCTCAATTCTGTCATTGGCAATAATGGAATTGAAATTAACGGTATTCCCTTTATAGAAACTACCGATTGGAATATGCAAAACGACAGTATTGTATTTAACTTTTGCTATCCAATAATTAAAAAAGATACTTTACCGACCATAAAAAATCTTGTTTATAAGGAATTTATAGGAATGAATTCATTGAAGGCTGTATACAATGGCAATTACATGACTTCAGATAGAGCTTGGTATACTTTACTAGATTATGCTGAAAAGAATGGCATTGAAGTAGACCAAAAACCAATTGAATTCTTTTTTAACAATCCGAATATGGGAGGAGATGCCTTGCGTTGGAAAGCTGAAATATATATGCCATTATTAGATTCGGATGAATAGACTAGTATTAATCACATTTACCATATTTTCAACACTTACATCGTGCACCAATTATGGGCAATTAAAAGTAATAACAGACTTACCAGGAAGCTTAAAGGAAAACTCTGGCTTGGTTACTTATGGTGATTCTACAGTTTGGACGATTGAGGATAATGGTAATAAAGATGAAATCTATCAGGTAAACTTTAAGGGTGACATCATGAAAACCCTAGAGGTTAAAAACGGTAAAAATGATGACTGGGAAGATTTAACCAAAGATATCGCCGGCAACCTGTATGTAGCAAATATTGGCAATAATCACAACTCTCGTAAAAATTTGGTCATCTATAAATTACCAAACCCAAATATTGAACCTGGCGATAAAATAGATGCGGAACAAATTGAATTTAATTATCCTGATCAAAAAGAATTTCCACCTAAAGAAGACAGACTTTTATATGATGCCGAAGCATTATTTCATCATGAAAATTCACTTTATATAGTTACAAAAAATAGATCTAAACCATTTAAAGGGGAGGCTCATATTTATTCTGTTCCAGATACTGCCGGCAAATATGAAGCTACTTTAGTTGGGTCTTTTACACCTTGTACAGATTGGCAAATATGTCAAATTACCTCAATTGATATTTCACCCAAAGGAGATAAAATAGTAGCTCTTAGTTATGGTAAACTTTTTGTGTTTACTGAATTTACGTGGAATGATTTCTCTAAAGGAAAACTTGAGGAAATTGATTTAGGCGCAAGAACACAGTTAGAATCCGTATGTTTTCTAAATGACAACACATTACTCATTTCTGATGAACGCGCACATGGCACTGGTGGCAATCTCTATTCCTATGCTTTAAAGTAATTTTCACTCTTAGAAACCAAAACCTAACCCAAAGGTAAATCTTGCCCCATCTTCACTTGCAAATAGGGCCGTATTAATAGAAATAATATCAGAGGCATTCAAAAAGAATCCGCCACCGTATGACGTATGCCATCTTTCAGAACTCAACCCTGGATACCAAACTCTACCATAATCAAACCCTCCAAATAGCCCCATGGCCATTGGTAGTAATCTGGTCCGCTTTTTATTTAGGCTAAATCTGATATCCGTATTTTGATAATATGATGTTTTACCCGTAAATCGTTGATTTCTAAAACCTCGCAAACCATCTAAGCCACCAATACTTGCTGCTTGGTAAAACTCATAACCATTACCCATATTAAAATGGGCTTTCCATTTAGTAGCCAAAACTAAGCGGCCACTTGGAATCAATTTATAATCGAAACTTATTGAAGGTATAACGTATCCATAATTACCTCCATCTGTAGAAATATTGTCTTTAAAACCAACTTGTAAAGAGCTTGCCATACCTAATGTAGGAAAAGCTTCATTATCTCTGTTTTCATATGAATATCCTGCATGGGCACCAATAAAATCACTATTGGTCTCTTCCCCATTTTGTTGGTAAAATGTATTTATAAATCTATCATCTGTTTCTTCAACACTAATATCTTGATATGATAGACCAACCTTTACTTTTGCCCCTAATTCCCCTCTCCAAACCAAAGAAGGTGAAAATTCAATTTGCCTAAGTTTTACTCGATTGTAATCAAGTTCTAGGTCATCATCTAAAATTACCGTGTTATTCCCATATCCGAAAAAATTCACGGCAAAATTAGGACTAGTAAATCGAGCGGATAATTCGCCGTTCCAATTTTCAAACAAATGTGCAAACTCACCTTGGTATTTAAAATCAAAACCACTGGTAGCAAAATAATATGATGCCCCAAAAGTATGCTGTTGGGTGAATGGATTCTGTCTAAATCCGTTATAGGTATATGTGTTCAAAAACCCTATACGTATGCCATCATCAGGATTAAAGCCAACAGTAGGGATAATTTGATTAAAACTATTTCTTAATTTAAAAGGTTGATACGTATTTAGTTCATAATCATCGGACAATTTAACTTTTGCCCCACCTCTTTCTTGAAAGGTATTTTTTTTGCTTTTGTAATCATACAGCGCAATATTCTTTCCATTTTCAACTCTATAAATATCATTATTATGGCCACCTATAATCCTCACGTTTACCCCATTGTAATTTGATGAATTGTTAACTTCAAAGATGTCATCATCATCTAAACCAAATACCCATATTTCTTTGGTATCCACTTTTGTGAAAACTTTATAAAAGAATAGATTATCTTTTTTATCTTCAATGTTTCTAAAGACTTTTACTTCAGTTTCTTTGTCATTAAGTCTGTTAATTTCAAACCAATCGTCTTTATCGGTACCTGCAACAACCGCATACTTATTCAATATTTTATAATACTCTTCAGCTGTCTCTTGAATATGACTTAAACGTGCTAACAAAATTTTTTTTAACTCCACCACTGTTTCATCGCGAACCTCTTCAGGAAAGGCTTTAAATGCCCTATCAATGGTATTCACAGTCAAATTTTCTTGTAAATACTTTGCTTGAGCTAACCATTGGCTTTTTTCAGTTTCACCTAATAGGGTCAAATCTAAAACATAAGTCATCGGTGACGAATTGAAACCTTTTACGCTTCTAATTTCTTCATTAAAACCTTCCATAAGTCTTAAGCCAGGTATAATACGTGTTGCAATGTTCATTAATGGTCCATCTCCCATTTTAGAATATACTTGGTCGCGATCTCTAGGTATTGGTCTATAAACTATTTTACCTTTTTCCTTATCTTTAAATTCTGCCCATCGCCATTGGTCTACGTGCCTATCCCAATCTCCCAAAACCATATCAAACAGTCTAGATCTTAGATATAAATCTTTATCGACTTCATACTTTTCATCATCACGCAAATCTTCAAGCATACCATCGGTGCTTTTTAATTCGTTCGCGTAACCAAAACTCGCCAAATCGCCATGACCATCACCGGTATGTTCTTCTATCATATACAACTCATCGCCAAAAGAATCATTGTACTGCTTTAACGCAGGTTGTTTTGGCACATAATAAAGTACAGGGTTAGTATGGTATATACCGACTGCATCTGAGAGCACACCTGTAGTAAACGGTCCATATGGGTGAGATCCTGTGTAAAAATCTTGAAGCAATTCTTGGGTATAGGTTTCCTTTAAATCGTCCAAAACATATTGATCTTGAAAGGCCATAGACTGCAAATAAAGCTCAGCGCTCTTTTTCAAAGCCCTCATTACATATTCTCTACCATCTTTACTTTGAAGGCGTAATGATTTAGACTGATGGCCCCCGCCTTTTTTTAAAGGAACTAAACCGCCCATCAATGTATCAAGATTTACGGTTGGCACCTTCACCTCTGTACCATAATATTTACGATAACGTTCTCCCCAAACTCCTTTAAAGAAACCACTTTTATCAATTTCTTTTTTAGTATAGACCGATGCCTTTACAGAATCGGGAAAGTTAGTTGTAAGATTACCTATATATTCATTTAGAGTAGGTGGCAATACTACGTTAGTAAATAAAAATTCTTCTTTTTTATCTTCGCCAACACCATAAAATCGAACTCTAGAAGAACCATCAGTATACACTTCTAAAGTAGCAAATCCCATTTTACCTGTATTAAATTGAGATCCGTTCAATAGCTTAGTAGCACCCTCCTTTGATCCAGACCCGCTAACGATCTGCGGCGTATTATTTTCAACTATATATTGTAATGTATGCTCATGACCAGATGCAAATATTACTCGGTCAGAAAACTGTGCCAATGTAGTAACTCTGTTCATTAGCTCTCTATATCGTTTATTGTTTAAATCTTCGATAGATGCACCAGATGTACTTCTTAATACATTAATGAACGTACCCAAAACAGGAATTGGAAAGGGCAATTCTTTGGGGTAAAATTGTTTCCTTAAGGAATATTGACCACCATGTGGACCATAACTGCTTGAAGGATGATGCATGGCAATAACTGTAGTTCTATCTCGGTAATCCTTTATGGCATCTTCAAGTTCTAATAAGAACTTTTCCCTGCTTTTTATATCGCACTTGTCATTCATATCGGGCCTTTTATCCCAATTGGTAAGGTACCACTCCGTATCTATGGTTATTATCGCTATATCTTCACCAATTTCAACAACATCAAGAGGGCAACCGTTTTCTGGCAAAAAAGGATTCTCGTGTTTTAAGGCCTTTTTAATATAATTTTCTTCACGCTCAAGACCTACTAATCCTTCTGTATACCAATCATGATTACCTGGAATAAAAAGTGGTCTTCCTTTAAAATCGTCTAGTGTTTTTAACTGTGCATCCAAATGGTTTTTAGCAGTCAAATAGGCCGCTGTTGAATCTTTTGGGTCTGGCAAACCTGCTGGATATATATTGTCACCCAAAAAAATAGCGGTACTATTCTTATCTGCCTTATCTAATTTATCTTTAAAAATCTTAAGGGCAGGGTTCATACCACCCATAGGTGATAAACCGGCATCACCAATTAAATAAAATGTATGTGAAACCTCTTTTAGCTCTTCAATATCTACAACATATTTCTCATCTACATATTTTGTACTATACGTAGCACAACCAGTAATGAATAATAAAATTAATAGATAGGAATAATATTTTTTCATAGCAATGCAACCCTATTTATATTTTCGTAATTTGTGTAATTCTAACCAAAAGCTTCTATGTCGAACATTTTAGAGAAGACACAACAGTTTGTAGTCGAGTTACTTACCAACAGATTGGATAAAAGATTTCTTTACCACAACCTAAGACACACACAAAGAGTCGTTAAAAGTACTAAAGAATTACTTGAGTCATGTTCTCTATCCAATCAAGAAAGAGAGCTATTACAATTGGTAGCTTGGTTTCATGACACGGGTTATACTGAAGGAACCGAAGAACACGAAGAAAGTAGCTGTGATATAGCAGAAAAGTTTCTATCGAAAGAAGGTTACAATAAAGAAGGGATAGAGAAAATTAAAGCGTGTATTAGGACAACAAAATGGAATGCCAAACCATCTAATTTGTTGGATGAGATTATTCGAGATGCGGATTCTTCTCATTTTGCCCAAAGTAGCTATATTGAAACATCAGAGTTACTACGTGAAGAACTGAAGCTTTTAGGTATTAAAGATTATAGCCCAAAAGAATGGTTAGACTGCAATATTCAAGTTTTTAGAACCGACCATCACTACTATACAGATCATGCCAAAGAGCATTGGCTAGAAAAAAAAGATAAAAACCTTAGAAAATTAATTAAGGATAAAAAATCTGAAAAGAAACTAGCCAAAAAAGAAAGACTAAAAGTTAAATTCAAAAGCGAGAGTCCGGATCGAGGCATACAAACGGTATATCGTGTAACCTTAAAAAATCATATTGCTCTTAGTGATATTGCAGATACCAAAGCAAACATTCTATTATCTGTAAATGCAATTATTATCTCATTGGCACTATCTAATCTTATTCCAAAATTAGATAATCCTTCAAACAATTATTTAATTTACCCAACGGTAATATTCGTATTGTTTGCTATTATTTCAATGATATTAGCCGTATTGGCAACTAGACCAAACGTTACCAGTGGTGAATTCACTGAAGAAGATGTAGAAAATAAAAACGTTAATCTATTGTTCTTCGGCAATTTTCATAAGATGAATTTGGCAGAATATGAGTGGGCAATTCAAGAAATGCTAAAAGACAAAGACTACATCTACGCCTCATTGACAAAAGATCTTTACTTTCTAGGTGTTGTATTAAATAGAAAATATAAACTTTTACGTTGGACCTATACCATATTCATGATAGGAATGATTTTATCTGTTATCGCGTTTGCAATATCTTTTAAATTCTATGGTCCAGATCGTAAATTAGAGCTACTAAGTCAGGTGTTATTCTTTTAAAGCTTCCATCAAATCCTCATAAGTGTAGGTCTTTTCAGGCTCTTGATCTCTTTTATATAGAATTTCGGCACGTATAGCTTTTAAACCAGAAACGCCCTGTAAACCTTCTAGCTCTACAATTTCAATCTTATCGGTAAAACAGCCTTTAGACCTCAAGAACTTAATGTATCTCAAATATTCCAACTCATCTTTTTTCTGAGAATAAACTATGGAAAGTAATCCTTTTTGAGTTAAACGTTGGGTCGTCCCTTTAATATAAGATTTATCAATTCTCTTTTTAATTACCTCATAACGAGCATTATAAGTGCCATCAACATCAAATTGTTTTTCATCCATTCTAAATCGGATAGACAATGATGTATTATAAACCAATATCAATGATGTGGCATCTAATGGTACCGGTAATTTTGGTTTTAATGCATAATGAACATTCTCCATTTCACACATAACCTGCAATTGCCACAATCTAAGATTGTTTAGATATAAATCATTGTAGTCTGTATTTTCTGAAATAGAAGCGCCGATATACATATTATGTTCAACACCATCGGTTTTATAGCGCTCATAATAATGAGGAAACATTGCTTGTGCACTTTCCTGTCTTTTATCTATTACCAAAGACAGCTTCTTATTAATTAACGTAACACTTTCATCATAATTCTTTCTATGATCGTAATAGGAATCTGTACCCATATCTATTTTAGCCTCATAAGTCAAAATATGTTTTTCTAAAACAACATCTGACTTTTTAAGGTGTTCAAAAATCGGGGAAATTTCATCTTTAACAAAGTCGAAAATGGATTGTTCACTATTTGTAAAGAGCATTTCTTTTATGCTTTCAAGGTGATTGCTCACCCTAAAAATCAATTCTTCATAGATAGGCAAATTCCATTTTTTCAATGCAATTACCAAGACGTCATTAATTTCAGAAAGTTGAATCATCAAATCTCTTTGAATAGCTAAATTTCTAGCTTTAGATGAGTCTTTAATATCAATCTGTCCAAATAGAGGATAAACATCCTTAAAAACAATTTCCCTGAAAGTAGGTGCTCTACCTTCTAGCTGATCGTTCATAAACCTTTTGGCTTCCTCTTGAAATTTCCAGTATACAGATGAGTGCACAGAAGTACATTCATTTTGAATTATAGCATCTATTCTATTATTTTCTTCATTATTATTACGCACTAATGCCGAAACAATATATGGCAATACATCATCAAGCTTTTGAGCATTAACACCGTTAAGCACCCCTTTTTTCTCAGAAACTATTTCCAAAATCCCTAAGAGTTTATTCTCATAGGCAATAGGTGCAAAAATTGCACTTTGAACTCCCTGCTTTTTTAAGCCTGCATAAGGCTCGATACCGCTAGATACCTCAGCCATTCGATTAACATCTGTAATGGCAAAATATGAATTTTCCTTAATCAGTTTTCTATAAGATTCTTCACAAAGCGCACGCTTACAACCTACTATTACTTCTCCATTTAAAAGATAACTTTCAAACCCCATACCTGCAACTGCCTCGAACTGATCTTTCCTTACATTAAAGTTTGCGAATCCTACTCTAATATTCGGCAACTTAAAAAACGATTTAAAAGTCTCTTGAAGTTCTTCCGTAAAATTATCTGGAGCTAAATGGTCCTTAGAAATCAATTTTGACTTTATGTCGGAAATTGCCTGTTCCATAGTAACATCGAACAAATTGGCGATAACAAATCCTTTAGATATAAAACTTTCGGGCGGAATTTTATCCATCCAAAGATCAACATCATTTGGCCTTGCAAGTAATTCATCCACATCTTCTTGTGTAATATTCTTAGATTTTTCTGTAGGAATAATGTTTATAAAATCAGCATTATATAAAACGCGATAGTGACGCATTACTCCATTAGCATCTGGTATATCATAAAAGTATGGGCGACTAAAGTCTAACTGAAAACCATAGTAGAAATTTAATATGACCACACAGCTCATAATATAATCCATATCGTCGCCAAGACTTCGCAGTTCTGGCTCATATTCCTTACCCGCTTCGCTAATTATTTTCTGAAAGCGTTTCGAAGATTTTATAATTGTATTTTGATAAGGTAAGGTAGCCACCTTTATTTCATTCGTACTTAAAGCTTCGGTAAATGTATCTTGTAAAATACGATCGATTACGCCTTTATATTTCTCTAACAAAGTAAAATCAGAAAATCCGTCACGTAATTCTGGGTATTCGCTTTGAGCATACAATATTCTCTCGGCAGTAGCAGCTAAAAAGGGATCATCACCTTCTAAATGTTCATCGTACTTCTTGAGAAGTTCTTCAAAACTAATGAGGTGCTTTACAGGCATTATCTTTTTCTCGTGCTGAACCATGAATTATTTAGTCTACCAAATCACTGTAAAGTTACAAAACAATACAAGTTTTTTAGGAGACTCACCCCCTGTGGTTAACTGGATTTTCGGATATTTAACGAAAAATAGCCCATGTCATCGGATAGCAGACTTAATAGAGCTTATGAAAATGCCAAGGTCATTCCATTTGATAACAACTCTAAATTCATACTTTTTAGCGATTGTCACAGGGGTGACAACAGTTTTGCCGATGAATTTGCAAATAATAGAAACATCTATTTTCATGCCCTAAAATTTTATCATTCAGAAGGATTTCAATACTGCGAATTAGGTGATGGGGATGAACTTTGGGAGAATATTAATTTTGCATCCTTATTTGAAGCCCACAAAAATATTTATAAACTTTTAAAACAATTTCATTTAGAACATAGACTACATATGATTTGGGGAAACCATGATATGGTCTATAAAGATGAAGATTACGTAAAGAAACACCTGTCAAGTTATTTTGAACCGATAGAAGATAAAGACAAGGCGCTTTTTGAAGGAATTAAATACCATGAAGCAATTATCTTAAAACATATAGACACTCAGCAGGAAATTTTTCTAACCCACGGCCACCAAGCTGATTGGTGGAATTACACCTTTTGGCGATGGGGCAGATTTTTAGTAAGGGTACTCTGGAAACCACTACAGGTTTGGGGTATTGCTGACCCAACATCACCAGCCAAGAACTACACAGAACTTATAAAAGTTGAACGCCGTATTAAAAAATGGATTCTTAAAAACAGTTTAAAAGTAACCATTGTTGGCCATACACATAGACCTCGTTTTCCTGAGCCGGGCGATATACCCCTTTTTAACGATGGTAGTTGTGTACACCCAAGAAGTATTACTGGTATTGAAATAGAAAAAGGCAACATCTCTTTAATAAAATGGCAGATAAATACCACCGATGATGGTACGTTACGCGTAGTTCGCATTTTATTAGAAGGCCCTCAAAAATTAAAGGATTATTTAGAAAAAGGTTAAAGTGAACATGCTCAATGATCTCATAGAACAAATTCCGATAAGACATAATCTTACGTCAAGTCTTATGCTATTAGGTGTTGTTCAAAATCTATTTTTAAGCATTGTACTTTTTACTAAGAGCAAAGGTAATTTACCGTTGATTTATTTAGGACTCTTAATCTTTTTTGGAGCAATTGTATTTTTGGATACCTATTTATGCTACACTGGCCTAATGAAATATATACTCGTATTGAATGATTCAACTGAAGCCCTGGTTCTCTTGATAGGACCGTTTCTATACTTTTCTATTTATGGTTTTTTAAAAAGAACATCTATTTCATTTAAGAAAGATTGGTGGCATTTTGTATTACCGCTTGGTTATTTTATATCTCAAATTCCATTTTATCTTGCTCCTATTTCTGTAAAATTGAATGCCTATTTAGGCGCATATTACAGTAAAATGGAAACAGCGACCGTTCCAGAATCTTTTAATTATAATTATCATTTTATAAAAGACATTTTAGATTGGCTCATACTTTTTAGCCTTTTGCTATATACATTACTGAGCTTAAAATTAGTCAGGGAAGAATGGTTCAGAAACTTAAACAATATTGCTGAAAAAAAATCTTCCAAATATATTTTCACACGAAATTCAGCTATTATACTATGTGCCTTCTTTCTACTTCTATTTTTAATTTTCTACATATTTGATGATGATGGAGGCGACCATTATATTTCAATTTTTCAAACCTTAGTCGCTTTTTCAACAACCTATATAATTATTACAGAATCACGATTCTTCGACAAATCTTGGGTTGCCGACAAATACGAGACCTTAGGTAAACCGATTAAAGAAATAGCATTTACTGATATTGAAGAATTTGTTGATGTTGAGCGTTATTATTTATCCAAAAACACAAGTTTGAAAGATTTGGCTAATCTTTTGAATACTCATCCCAATCAAATATCAAAATCAATAAACTCAGGGTTTGGCTCTAATTTTAACCATTATATCAATTCTAAAAGAATTGTTGTTGCTAAGGAAAGACTTATTGATCCACAGTATAATAAACTTACTATAGAAGCAATTGGAGATTCAGTTGGCTTCAAATCAAAGTCGGCTTTTTACAATGCT
Source organism: uncultured Maribacter sp. (assembly GCF_963974015.1). Classification (GTDB taxonomy): domain Bacteria; phylum Bacteroidota; class Bacteroidia; order Flavobacteriales; family Flavobacteriaceae; genus Maribacter. Next base: position 63,768 of record NZ_CAXBBZ010000001.1, read on the forward strand.
TTTAAAATTCAAACAGGCTACTCACCATCTCAGTACGTAAAGTCAATCTCTCCAAAATTGTAATTATGGACGAATTGTAAATGCAGAAATTTAATTTCCTTATCATAATCCCTCAATTTTGACCAATTAAATATTGGGTCATGGAAAAAACATTTAGAAGGTACGATTTAGATTGGTTACGGGTAGTGGTCTTTTCTCTTTTGATTTTTTATCATGTCGGGATGTTCTTTGTCCCTTGGGGATGGCATCTAAAAAACAATATTGTTTACGATTGGATTAAATGGCCAATGCTATTTTTGAATCAGTGGCGTTTACCCATTTTGTTCCTAATATCTGGCATGGGTACCTTCTACGCTTTATCAAAAAGAACTATTTGGCAGTTTAATAAGGAACGGTTCTTAAGATTAGGTATTCCACTATTATTTGGCATGTTGGTAGTAGTACCGCCACAAATATATTTTGAACGATTGGCAGAAGGTCAATTTCAAGGTTCCTATTTCCATTATCTCAGTACAGTAGCCTATAATGGTATTTATCCTGAAGGAAATATCAGCTGGCATCATCTCTGGTTTTTACCTTATCTACTTATTTTCTCAGTTTTACTTTCACCCATTTTTGTATTTATCAAAAAAAGAAAGACCAAAATAGTTGATTGGTTCAGCAAGGTGATTCAAAAGCCATTCGGACTCTACATTTTCACCCTACCCCTGTATTTGTTGGAGTCGTTACTTGAACCTTTTTATGATATCACGCATGATTTAATTAATGACTGGTTTAATTTCTTCTCGTCAATGACCTTGTTTTTCTTTGGATTTATCATGGTATCATGTGGTCAAATTCTTTGGCAAGAGATAGAAAAATTACGTAAAAAAGCTTTTATTCTAGGAATTCTATGCTTCATAGGATTACTCATTATATGGCAATTTGAAGATGGTTACACTAGACATTTCACCGAAGCCTTTTTAAAAATTATAAATCTATGGTCTTGGATTTTGGTACTATTGGGTTACGCCGCCAAACATCAAAATAAACCTAGTAAATTGTTAAGTTATGCGAATAGGGCCGTTTACCCTTTCTATATTCTTCATCAAACCGTTACCGTTGCAATAGCTTATTACCTAATGGATTTAGATTGGGGGTTATTACCCAAAGCACTTATTCTTGTTATTGGAACCTTTTTAATTAGCTGGATCATATATCACTTTATCATTCTAAAAATAGGTCTTCTACAACCACTATTTGGAATAAAAAACAAATAACAAAATTACGGACTTGATGCTTTTTAGTGCATAATCCTACAGTTAATTTAAACAACCTTTTTATTATCTCAATGCAAAATTCTCTTCAAAATAGAATCGATACTATATAAATTATTAAAGAAAACGTTTAAAATTTTGTGCCTTACGTTATGTTTTGGTTTCTAAATAAGTAGACACAAAATAACCTTTTAAAAAGGAAAAAATTAATAGCAGAATTTATTGATACCTTTTGGTTGGTGCTACGTGGTTGCTGTAGTGCCGTACTTGCCGCAGGATTTCCGGAATTAGGAATTGGCTTTGTTGGGGTTTCCCTTGCCTTTGGATTAACGGCAATTGCAATGGCTTATGCCATTGGTCATATCTCTGGCTGCCACTTAAATCCCGCAGTCTCTATCGGCCTTTGGGTAGGTGGTCGTTTTGATGGCAAAGATGTGTTACCATATATCGTTGCGCAAGTGATTGGTGGTATTGCAGGGTCGGGTATACTTTTCCTTATTGCATCTGGTAAGCCAGATTTTGCCCTTGGGGGTTTTGCCGCAAACGGATATGCAGAACACTCCCCAGGTGGATTTAGTATGGCATCAGCTTTAATTATTGAAATAGCTATGACATTTATTTTTCTATTTGTTATCCTAGGCTCTACCTACACAAAAGCCCCTAGAGGTTTTGCTAGCTTGGCAATAGGCCTTTGTTTAACCCTAATACATTTAATTAATTAGTATACCTGTTACAAATACTTCTGTAAATCCAGCAAGAAGTACCAGCCAGGCTCTTTTTGTTGGTGATTGGGCCATTGACCTACTATGGTTGTTTTGGCTAGCCCCAATTGTTGGCGCCATTTTATCGGGTCTACTTTACAAAATCATTTCTCCAGAATTAACAGATCGTAAGTAGATTTTTATTGAATAGGCGCAACGTGTTTAGATAAAATATGTTGAGCTTATTTTTTATGTTATATTTAGGTTTTCAACCTATTCAAACCAAATATAATATGCCATTATTCATTGTCATTTTAGGAATTTTACTCTTATTTATCCTCATTGCCAAATTCAAGCTAAATGCCTTTATCACCTTCATTATCGTATCATTGTTTGTTGGTATTGCCGAAGGTATGGAGCCGTTATCGGTGGTAGACTCCATTCAAAAAGGAATTGGAAACATACTTGGCTTCCTTGTTATTATTTTAGGTCTTGGAGCAATGTTAGGAAAGCTGGTGGCAGATAGTGGAGCTGCACAACGTATAACAACAAAATTAGTAGAGAAATTCGGCAAAAAGAACATTCAATGGGCAGTGGTGCTAACGGGCTTCATTGTAGGCATCCCTATGTTTTATTCCGTCGGATTTGTCATTTTAGTACCCTTGGTCTTTACCATAGCTGCCGCCACCGGGCTACCACTTTTATACGTTGGGTTACCAATGTTGGCCTCCTTATCGGTTACTCATGGTTATTTACCTCCACATCCTGCACCAACAGCCATTGCGGCAACATTTAGTGCAGATATCGGTAAAACATTATTATACGGAATATGTGTTGCCATACCGGCTATCATCGTTGCTGGACCGTTACTTTCCAGAACATTGAAAGGAATCAATGCAACTCCGCTTAAAGAATTTTTAAATCCGGTTATTTTAAAGGAAGAAGAAATGCCGAGTATGGCAAATAGTATTATTAGCGCACTTCTACCTGTTATTTTAATCGCTATTGCTGCGTTAGCCGAGTTTGCATTACCAGACACTTTTTTCTTAAAGAAAACTTTGATATTTATGGGAAATCCGGCAATCGCTATGCTAATCTCAGTATTGGTTGCGATTTATACCTTAGGTTTAGGTCGTGGCAAAAAAATGAAAGAGGTTATGGACTCGGTAGGTAGTGCTATAACGGGGATTACCATGGTGTTACTAATCATTGCTGGTTCTGGCGCATTAAAACAAGTGCTTATAGATAGTGGTGTAAGTGAATACATTGGTGCCATGCTACAAGAATCATCTATCTCCCCATTAATATTAGCTTGGCTGATAGCCACCGTTATTAGGGTTTGTGTTGGTTCTGCTACGGTTGCAGGTTTAACTGCTGCCGGTATCGTATTACCCCTTACCCAAGGAACAGGTGTAAGTCCAGAATTAATGGTTTTGGCAATAGGATCTGGCAGTTTAATGTTATCCCATGTAAACGATAGCGGATTTTGGTTATTCAAAGAATACTTCAACCTTTCGGTGAAGGATACCCTAAAAAGCTGGACAGTAATGGAAACAACCGTTGGTATAATGGGCTTATTAGGTGTTTTAGTAATTAATGTTTTTATTTAAAATCAAAAAATATGCAAAAGAAACCTTCTGAGAGAATTAAGGAATTAGGACTTATTTTACCCCCAGCACCACCTCCTGCAGGATTATATAAACCTGTATTGGTCGTTGATCATTTTCTATATATTTCCGGTCAAGGACCTATGCAAAATGATGGTTCATTAATCATTGGCAGAGCTGGTCATGATATGACCATGGAAGAGGCTAAAATAGCCGCACGACAAGTTGCCTTGACTATGCTTTCTACCATACAAACTCATTTTGGTGATCTCGATAAGATAAAGCGAATTGTAAAAACTTTGGGCATGGTGAACTCTACCCCTGATTTTGGTCAGCAACCCCTAGTCATCAATGGATTTAGCGAATTGATGGCCGATATTTTTGGTCCAGACAATGGTGTTGGTGTTCGTAGTGCAGTTGGTATGATTCTCCCAGGTGGTATTCCTGTTGAAATTGAAGCACATTTCGAACTACATCACTAAGCACATATGCAAAAGAAAAATTGGTATTCTTTAGAAAATACAGAGAAAGTCATCTCTCCCTCTTTGTTGGTCTATCCCGATAGAATACAGCATAATATTGAATTGATGATTTCTATGATAGGCGATGTAAACCGTCTCCGTCCGCATATAAAAACATATAAGAACGCGAATATCATAAATATGCAGATGGCACGCGGAATCAAGAAATTCAAATGTGCTACCATCGCCGAAGCAGAATTACTTGGCGAGTGTAATGCTCCAGATATTTTGTTGGCTATGCAACCTATTGGACCAAATGCTCAACGGTATATTGAATTAACAAAACAATACCCAAATTCAAAATTTTCTACTATTGTCGATAACGAGGCAATGATTTCAATTTTAGGGGATTTAGCAGAGGCCAATGATGTCAAAATTCATCTTTGGGTCGATATTAATAATGGTATGAACAGAACTGGTATTGCTCCTGATAAAAAAGCTTTAGAGTTATATACACAATTAAACAATCACCCTTATTTGATAGCAGAAGGCCTTCATGTTTATGATGGTCATTTAAGAAATACCGACCCGAAAACAAGAGAGGCAGAATGCAATGCTGCTTTTAAAGAAGTCGAATTATTAAAAAAATCTATTGAAGACCAAGACATCCCTAGCCCAAAAATTGTTGCTGGTGGGTCTCCGACTTTTCCATTTCACTGCAAACGAAAAAATGTAGAATCAAGTCCGGGTACGACCTTATTATGGGACATAGGTTATGGTGCTCAATTTCCTGAAATGAATTTTCTACCTGCCGCAGTTTTGCTAACACGAATAGTAAGCAAACCTACCACAGGTATTCTTTGTTTCGATTTAGGTCACAAATCGATAGCGCCAGAAATGCCTTTTCCAAGAATTGAATTTTTAGACCTTGAGCACAGTAAACAAATTAGTCAATCAGAAGAACATTTAGTAATTGAATATGATGATTTAACTATACCAGAAGTAGGTGATGTTCACTATGCCATACCAAAACACATTTGCCCGACAGTTGCCAAGTACGATACATTAACTGTTGTAAAAGATGGTAATGTTATCGACTTATGGAAAGTAGCCGCCAGAACCCATAAATCTACTATTTAAGCATGTTTATATTTGATGCCCATTTAGACCTGTCCATGAATGCTATGGACTGGAATCGTGACCTCACATGGTCAATAGAAGAAATAAGAAAAAGCGAACAGGGGTTAACAGATAAGCCAGGTCGTGGCAACAACACGGTTTCTTTAGAGGCTATGAGAGAAGGAAATATCGGACTTTGTATGGCTACCCAAATTGCACGCTATGTACATAAAGACAATAACTTGCCAGGATGGAAATCACCACAGCAGGCTTGGGCTCATACGCAAGGTCAATTGGCTTGGTACAAGTGCATGGAAGATGCTGGCGAAATGGTACAGATTACTAATAGAGCCCAACTAGATGCCCATCTAGAACTTTGGAAATCTGATGAAGAAAAAAAGCCTATTGGATATTTACTAAGTCTAGAAGGTGCAGATTCTATAGTCGATATCTCGTACCTACAAAAATCTTACGACTTAGGCCTACGTGCTATTGGGCCAGCTCATTATGGTCCTGGCACTTATGCTCATGGCACAAATTCTGTAGGTGGCATTGGTACGAAAGGAAGAGAACTATTAAAAGAAATTCAACGATTAGGAATTATATTAGATGTCACCCACTTATGTGACCTTAGCTTTTGGGAAACTATGGTGAATTATGACGGTCCTCTTTGGGCGAGCCATAATAATTGCAGAGCATTGGTTGACCATCATAGGCAATTTACAGATGAACAATTAAAAGAAATCATAGCTAGAAAAGGCGTCGTTGGTGTTGTATTAGATGCTTGGATGATGACGCCAACATGGGAACGCGGAGTATCAACACCTGAATCTGCTAATGTGAGTTTGCAGCAAATACTAGATAATATTGACCATATATGTCAACTTTCCGGAAATGCAGACCATGTTGGTATAGGCTCTGACCTAGATGGCGGTTTTGGAAAAGAACAAGGCCCAGCGGATGTTGACACTATTGCCGACCTTCAAAAAATAGTGGGTTTGTTAGAAAACAGAGGATATGCCCAACAGGATATAGAAAAAATCATGAATGGTAATTTTATCGACTTTTTAAAAAGAAATTTAAAATAATTACACTTCGTTTATCGAATAAACACATTATCGAAGTTAATTTAACGAAGCCTTAAGTACGCATGGCAGGGTATTTGTTATCTTTATTTCATCATATTGATAACCAAATGAGGAAACTTTTTTTTCTTTCTATTATTTTATTCTGTTTTAACGTGGTTATCGTTTCCGCACAAACAGATCTACCTACATCTAAACCATTTAAAATTGAAAGTGCAAATCCTATTGAGCCTTTAGGAAAGCCAAGTTCGGGTCCTGTATTAAATATGCCTTCTCTTATTAAAGAGCAGCCAAATTTAAACATGACAGACCCTAATCCTGTTAAAATGTTACGGGATGAAGAATTGGTACAAGCAGGCACAGGGTTGAAAATTGACCCTCGAATTGGCCCTGGTGAACGCTTGGGTGGTTCAGGACAATTTTTTGCTGACCAGTATTTAGGAGACGTTAAAAGCAGTGGAAAATTTATAGGTATTGTTTGTAGAGATCATGAATATGTAGATGGTGATCGCGTTAAAATCTACATGAACGACATGGTTGTAGAGCCAAATCTATTACTTACCGGTGCATTTAAAGGAGTGAATGTCGATTTACAAGATGGTTTTAATCGTCTAGATTTCGAAGCACTAAATCACGGGTCTTCTGCACCAAATACTGCTCAGGTCGATGTCTATAATGATAAAGGAGAATTAATTTATTCGAACAAATGGCTTTTGTCTGCAGGATCTAAAGCGACTTTGATCGTTACTAAAGAATAACAGTACTATAATTCAATTTTTTCTCTTTAGCCAAAAGTCTTTATTTCAGTTTACAAGTCTCTTCTAATAATTGCCATAATATAGTTATTGCTCGTTACTACTAATGCGGAGAATTAATTAATATGCTTGGATTAAATAAAGAAGCTAACTATTATCTGAAAGTGAAATTAAGTATGTCATTCTAAGAAGGCACCGAAACAAATAAAATCCTAATTATATAATTAGGATTTTATTTTGCCTTATTTCATTCTAACTCGTCCAAACTTTTCAAATTATCATCTGGTATCCTATCAATCATTTTATTATAAGGGTCGATACCCGCCTTAATCGGCTCTTTATTGGTTACAAACGTAAAAGTGCTTTTCCCTGGTTTGATCCACTTTTTCTCTAAAATCAACGGAACTTTTTTTGTTTTCCCATCGATGATGGTGTCATTCTGAAATACAGCGATATCCAATAAATTTGATTCTTCCGGAGCACTTAACTCTTTACCATTACCATCATAATAATTCTTTCCACTTTCAACAGTAAGCTGAACTTCAAAGGTATTATTGTCAAGTTTTTTAAATGTTGCTTCACTTACCTTGTTGGCATATAACGTGATTTTCTCAAAACTATCTTCTAAATAGTATTGCAATGAATCTGGGGTTACTTCTTTTATATAGCCATACCATTCATTAGAAGTTGCAAAAGGAGCTTTCGGCCTAAAAGCTGCACTATCGATAAATTTTTTGAATCCTTGGTTTAAGGTTTTCTCACCTATATAGTCTTGAAGACCATATAAAATCAACCCTCCTTTTCTATACCATACATAAGCCTGAGTATCATTATCAAGCAATGTCTTTTCAAATTTATTTTCACCGGCCCTACCTCTAAGATAACTGTCAAGTTCACGCTTTAAAAAATCTTGCATAGCATCAACACCATATTCCTTTTTCATTACCATTAATGAAGAATATTCTGCCATGGACTCTGAAATTTGGTTTGCGCCCCTTGTAGCTGAAGGTGTTATCTGATGTCCCCACCATTGATGAGCTACTTCATGAGATGTTACCATATAGGCATAATCTAAATCTTCGGGATCGCTAAAATCGGCGGTCCAACCAAAACTTTCAGCATACGGAACCGTATTTGGAAAAGACTGGGCAAATGATTGATATCTTGGAAATTCAATGATTCGCATTTGGCGATATTGATATGGTCCATAATTTTCAGAAAAATAATCAAATGAATGCCTTACGGCCTTTGAAAAACGTTTTACATTATAACTATGACTCGGATGATGGAAAATCTCAATTGCAACGTTATTACCATCTTTATCCTTCCAATCTTCTTTATAGATATCATATCGGGCAGATGAGACATTGAAGAAGTAATCCATCTCACCTTCCATTTTATAATGATAGTACTTTCTGCCATTATCCTCCCATTCCTTTTGCAGGTACCCAGGCATAATGGCAATTTGGTCGGGAGCCGTACTTACAGTTCCTTCAAAAGTCACATAATCTGCATCATCATTGAACAATAGATTACTGAGCCCCCATTTATCATCTTGCGGTGGTGCAACATATTCCTTTTCTGGCAAATCATACTCCTTTCTATATTTATCACTAGTGATTTCACCTTGAAGATTATACCCAAATGACGGGAAAAAGCTATCATTTAAAAACGTACCATTATAAACAATATCAGAACCACTACCCTCGTTAGGAAAACCCTTATAACCACGTTTAAGGGCCAATTTCATTGTGACGGTATCGCCGGGCATCATTTTTTGTGGAAGTTTGTAAATTTTATACCCAAAAATTTCAAATACCTTACCTTCTTTTAATTCTATATCATTAACGGCCAATTTCATTAGCTCGGTCTGTAACAACTCATTATTCCCCCAATTAATATGAAGTGAATCTATTGGCGTATCACCTTTATTGACCATTTCAAAAGTTCCCGACATTGTAGCATAGCGCTCTTCGGGAACTAAATCTACGTCTACCTTAATATCTGTAAATTTTGGTTGATTTAAATAATTGTATTTACTCAATTCCTTCTCATAATTAGCCGACAAGACCCTTCTTTCCTTAACTGTTCTATATGAGTTTATAACACTTACGTTATTATAAACATACGCTCCCGCACCAATCCATATCAATGCACCAAGTACCATTGCACTTTTAACCTTGCCTCCTAAACGTTGTCGCGCTTCTTTCAACCTCGCCTTCATACCAGAATCCGTTCCACGTTTCCAGAACAGAAGTCCTACTACCGTTAGAAGTATCCCAAATCCTAACCAATACAATCGAAACCAATTCTGTGCGGCCAAAAAATGACCAAATCCATTCATATCAGAAATAGTATAGCCAGGTGCATACCCATATAATGCCATGTTATAATCAATATCGGCCAAGCTATTTATAGCGAAGAGTCCGGCCCAAATAGCAATTGTAATTACATGGCCTAAAAACTTTTTCGCTATAAGTGCATGAACAAAAAATGCCAACATAACGTAGGTAATATACTTCGGAAACTCAATTAAGTAGAGATCCGTAAAGTACATATCAAATTGAAAATTAAAATATCCTTGGAGTACTTGGTTAAGTACACCACTAACGAGAATCATATTTACCAAAATGAAACAGATTAACACTAACGCCAAAAATTTAGAACCATAGATTACCCAATTTGGTAATGGAAGCGCCCCATAAATCTGTTCATATTTTACACCTCTTTCTCTGTGTAGTACTTCACCCGTCATAAAAACGATAAGGATAAATATGAGAATAACATATGTAAAGTCCTTAATCTCTAACATATAATATGTCATGGGTAGCATTGGTGTACCATATGTAGGGTTGCCAAACCATCCATCAAAAAACAGAAATGCCACAGCGGCTATTAGAATTGCCTTAAAGAATAGATCCTTTGTGATATTTCTAAACTCCATCCAAGACAAACTAAAAAGTAATTTGAGATTATGGGTTCCAGTAAAAACTTGGGAAACTTTGGGTATTTTAGTAAATACCGCAGCAGAGGAAACCTCCTTTTCGTCTACCATGCTCTTCTTTTTTGATCCTAGTTTTTTATATAGAAAGCGCTGAAAGTCAAATCTAAAAACCGTGTACAGAAAAATCAAAACACCTATGCTTAACCATAATATGCGATTCCATAAAACTGTATCTTTTAAAGGTATGGTAAGTGTATTTTGTTCTTCTGGTGTCCAATATTGGATGGTATTGTTTAGTGCTCCAAAACCAAATGGGTCTAATAAACTAACCAATTCCTTATTTTCAATATCCTGGGTCAAAGTCAGGGTTACCAAATAAATAATAAATAATATTGCACCGCCAGCGTAGGCCAACATAATACGTTTTGTAAGGGCAACTAGGGCGAAAAAAATACATCCGGTAAAGAAAAAATTAGACCAGTAAAATATTAAGGAAGGTTGTAAATAATGCCATAAATTAAAACTTGCATAACGCTCGGCTGGTTCATACCCAGCATACGGCCCAATCGCATAACCGATCATAAAACCAAGAATAAGGCCTAAACTCACTAAAAACAAAGTAGCCATAGAGCCAGCAAATCGACCTAAAATATAGCCCTTTTCACTAATTGGATAACTGAATAAATAGTTTTGGGTTCCATGTTCAATATCTCTATAAACAGGCACTCCCATAATTGCACTCGCAAGCATGATACCAAATATGCTTATAACATTCAACGTTGAAGCCAAGGATGCAGGCGAATTTAAAAAGACCTTTTCGGATCCACCGGAAAGTCCTCCGATAGAAAGAAATAATGCGTAAATAAAAAGTATTCCAAAATAAGCCCAAGTGGCAGGCCTTCTAAGTCGGTAATTTAATTCAAATAAAAATATTTCAATGAACATGACAGATGGTTTTAGGTTGGTGAAATTGAATTATACCGTTACTTCATTTAGACGTGAGGATATTTCAGTGAAATACACATCTTCTAAATTAGCCGGACTTGGTTCAAAAGTTTCATCGGGCATAGTTTCATTATATACATGAATTACCGTACTACCAGCTTTTAAATGAGTCGATATGACCTGAAAATTAGATTTATAATTATCTAACTCCTTCTTGTCAATCATTTTCTTCCAAATCTTACCTTGTACACGCTGGATAAGTTCTGTCGGGTTTCCTTGTGCAACTACTTCACCTAAACATATAATTGCCATATTCTTGCATAGGTTGGCAACATCTTCTACAATATGTGTGGATAGAATAATAATTGTATTCTCTCCTATTTCACTTAATAGATTATGAAATCGAACACGTTCTGCGGGATCTAAACCTGCTGTAGGCTCGTCTACTATTATTAATTTAGGTGATCCTATCAAAGCCTGGGCGATACCAAAGCGTTGTTTCATACCACCAGAATACGTGCCTAGACTTTTGTTGCGAACATGCCATAAATTTGTTTTATTCAATAGCGCTTCTACCAATTCTTTACGTTCGCCTTTATTGGAAACTCCTTTCAACGATGCAATATGATCAAGCATTTTATAAGAAGTAACCTTTGGATAAATCCCAAACTCTTGAGGCAAGTAACCCAACATCTCCCTTACTTTATCCGTATCCTTAAGAATATCAATATCACCCATGGTAATTGAACCAGAATCGGCCTGCTGTAAGGTAGCCATGGTACGCATAAGTGAAGATTTTCCCGCACCATTCGGTCCTAAAAGACCGAACATTCCTTGAGGTATCGTTAATGTTATATCCTTTAAAGCATTAACACCGTTCGAATAGGTTTTGCTTAGATTTTCAATTTTTAGTTCCATGATTGGTTAGTTGGTTTTAGGATTAATACACTTACTCTATTGACTACTAGCTAAATATACTACTTTCTTTTTCCCGGTAAATATGTTTCTTGTGCTCTTTTTAAAACATCCTCTCTATAAAAAGCAGCATCTTTCCAATCTATATTCAAATACTTTTCGGTCTGGTCATTGAAATGCGGTGAATTTGGGTCGCCACTCTGCCCACCCGCTAAGATTGTTTTTGCTTTTACCTTCTCTCCAAACTCAACTGCCGCCACAAAACTATTGCCCCGTGTACCATAGATTTTTTTAGCACCAGGCGCGGTATATCTTGCTCCATAAGCTGCTAGTGCACCCCACGTTCCTGAAGCAAAGCCTACCCCAACACTTGGTAAACTATCATTAAAAGCTTGCCTAATATCGCCATTTAAACGTTGGTATCGGTTGACTTCGCCCCAAGGCATTTTCCATGTTCCAAAATCATCATTTAAAATTTTTATAGTTTCTTCAAATACCGCTAGCTTTTCTGTACCAGGAGAATCACTTCCCCAATATTCCACCAACTCCATACTGTTAAGACCTATTGGACGAACTGCTTTTTGGTAACTCAAATTGCCATAGAAATGTGCCAAAGTCATTGCTACAGATTCTTTTGAAGTTCTATAGTCCCAATTGCGAAACACCTCAATCGCTTCATTTAACTCCTTTTTTGGACTAGCATCATATGCTTTTACCAAACCAGGAATTAGAGCCTTAAAAGCTGGTAAATACGGATCATGTGCCAATTGAATTAAACTATCAATGGTATAACCTTTTCTATTTGTCAGCAATTCAATAGCATGAACCCCTCTAAAGTTCTCTTGGTCTTTCGACATATAAATGGGATAATCCTCTTTCTTCGGACTAAACTCCAACGCCGATGTATAAGGTGTAGAGTTACAATTCTGAATCCAACCATTTTCTGGATTCAATACTAAAATATTTTCATCTACCGTGTGCAAACCTTGCCAGTCAGTTTTTGGATTACTACCATCTACGGGCTCTTCATAATTAAACATTACATCTCTTTTAGGAACAAAATTTCCGTGGAAATAGGCAATATTGCCCTCGGCATCTGCATACACCGTATTATTACTTGAATTAGTGCGGATGTCCATCATATCACGAAATCCTTTATAGCCATTTTGTTTCGTACGGATAAATGACTGTTCTAATGCTTTGACAGGCTCCCACATCATGGCTGAAGCTGTCCAATGACCATCGGCGACATGCGTTATTGGTCCGTGGTGTGTTCTATAAGCGGTATACTTTTTTTCTTTAAGCTCATCGCCATCAATATATTTAATCACTATTTCAGATGATCTTACTGGCCGTAATTCCTCACCATATTGATACAATAGATCATCATCGTTCTTAACAATGGTTTCCTTAAATTCATCCATAACATCAGTGTATGTCGATGTGTGCATCCATCCGGTCTTTTCATTGAACCCCTGGTAAACAAAAAACTGCCCCCAAGTAACCGCTCCGTAGGCATTCAAACCTTCCTCTGAAACCACATGGACTTCTCCTCTAAAATAGAATGAGGTATGCGGATTAATCAATAACAACGGATTACCAGACTGCGTTAATTTTCCTGAAATTGCGATTCCGTTAGACCCTTGCGGTTCTTCTGCTTCCTTTTCCTTTCTCATTTGCAGCATTTCCATCTCTGGCAATGCCATATCGCTTTCATAAAAAGCCGCTATTTTTTTTGTGGAAATTCGCTCTATATCACCACCAATAGAACCTTCGCTAAAATACATGGGCATCCACGGTTCAAAATGTGTCAATAATTTTGGTTGTACCTCAGGATGCGTATATAGATAATAATTAACTCCATCGGCAAAGGCATCACACAATTTCTTTAACCAAGCCGGACTCTTTTCATAATTAGCTTTCGCCTCTTCTTCGCTCATGAATAATTTAGCCCGCAAATCGCTATATAAAGCCTCTTCCCCATCTATTTCCGCCAGTCTGCCGATTGCCCATATATAATTCTGCTCTACGCGATTAAAATCGTCTTCGCACTGCGCATATAATAACCCAAAAACAGCATCGGCATCCGTTTTACCATAAATATGCGGTACACCAAAATCATCTCTTATAATTTCCACATTAGCAGCTTGTGCTACCCATTTTTCTATTTCTGGATTTTTAGAATTCTCAGCCTTACAGGCTATAAACAATACAAAAGCTACCAAGTAAATTATTCTTTTCATAAATATGCTATTATCGATTCTTTGAAGGTAAATAAAAGTAGTTAAACTTTACCAACTTCCACTTGACCCACCACCACCTGAACTGCCTCCTCCCCCAGAAAATGAGCTACCACCGCTAGAAGAACCACTACCCGAACTAAATGAATGTGTTCCTGAAGAAGAGAATGTTTTTCTATAATATGTTTTATCATTCTTTAACCAAGATATACCCAATTCTTCTTTACCCAGCACCTTAAGTTTTATAAAAGCTATGATTGCAGCAATGCCAAAATAAGGTAACAGTAACCACAGTAAAATAGTTGGCTCATCAAAAACCTGTTTAGCAGCTTTGTGGTCAGACGCATATATACTGTAAGCTACAACTAGTGGAACCACCATAAAAATTAAGCCAAAAATGCTTGACAGAGAGCCAGACAGAAGCATAAACAATCCAGGTATGACTCCTAGTTTCCCCATAAAAATTCCCCTGAAAACTTCTATGATATTTTTATAGCTCTTATAGAAGAACAATCCACCTACAGAGGTGAAAATCAAAAGGAAGAAACCAAGAAATATATACCCGATAAGCTGGTCGTTATCTTCTTCGTCGGCTACCTCTTTTTTAAATTCTTCTAAAGCATCCGGGTTATTTAAAAATTCTATTAATTGATCTGTAGCTTCATTTATACCTTGAAAATATTCCTCCTCCTTAAAATTGGGAATCATTGTATTTCTTATAATTCTTGAAGCGACGGCATCTGTAATATAAGGTTCTAAACCATAACCCACTTCTATTCTCACCTCTCTATCCAATTCTGAAAATAAAATCAATAACCCATTATCCTTTCCTTCTTGGCCAATACCATTTTGATTGAAAAGACCATTGGCAAACGTTTCAATCGTATCAAACCCCAATTCTTCAATAGTCACCACCACTAGCTGATTTGTAGTTTTATTTTCAAAATCTACCAGTTTTTGGTTTAAACCTTTAACTTGATTCTTAGTGAATATATGTGCGCTATCAGTTACAAACTCTTGCAACTCATAATACTGTTGCTGAGCGTTAGCATGCACTGAGTTTAATAAAAGAAAGAGTATGAGAATTTTATTGCGCATGGCTAGATTGATACTGACACTCAAATATAAAAACCTTTATCCATACTGTACTCCAATTTCAAAACCTTGTCAATAAACATTCAAATGTTTAGAATTGAAGTAACTTGCAGACTTTTAAAATCTCCTTTTCATGTCAGAAAAAAAAGTAACTATACTTTCCGCATTTAAAACTATCATTTGGCCCAGACGAAAGTTGGTATTTATAGGTTTACTATTAATCGTAATCAGTAAGGCTGCTAGTTTTGTAGCACCCCTATCCCTTAAGTATTTAATGGATGATATTATACCCAATAAAAATGTAGACCTTTTAAAAATTCTGGTACTTTCCGTTGGTTTGGCCATATTAGTGCAAGCGGTCACTTCTTTTTTACTCACAAAAATACTTAGCGTTCAGGCTCAATATTTAATATCAGAGCTTAGGGCACAAGTGCAAAAGAAAGTTCTTTCATTACCTATTCGATTTTTTGATAATACAAAATCAGGAGCATTGGTTTCTAGAATTATGAGCGATGTCGAAGGTGTTCGTAATTTAATAGGAACTGGATTAGTACAACTCGTTGGTGGTACCATAACAGCTGTAGTATCCTTAATATTACTACTCCGAATCAGTTGGACAATGACTATTTTCACTTTAATACCCTTGGCTATTTTTGCTTTAATTGCCTTAAAGGCATTTAAAGTTATTCGCCCCATATTTAGGAATAGAGGAAAAATAAATGCAGAAGTAACCGGTAGGCTAACCGAAACTTTAGGCGGTGTACGCGTCATTAAAGGTTTTAATGCCGAGGAACAAGAAAATAAAATCTTTGAGGAAGGTGTTGACCGCTTATTTCAAAATGTAAAAAAAAGTTTGACCGCAACAGCTTTCATGACGAGTTCATCAACTTTTTTATTAGGGTTGGCAACAACAGGAATTATGGGAATTGGCGGTTACAAAATAATGATGGGCGAATTGACCATTGGTGATTTTTTGACCTTTACCTTCTTGTTGGGTCTTATGGTGGCTCCCATTGTTCAAATGAGCAATATTGGCAGTCAACTAACAGAAGCTTTGGCTGGTTTAGACCGTACCGAAGAATTGATGAACATGACGCCTGAGTCAGATGAAGAAAACCGTACCAAATTTCTAAAAAACCTAGAAGGCATTATTGTGTTCAATGATGTTTCTTTTGCCTATGAAGAGGATAAAGAAGTGCTTCATAACATTAGTTTTGAAGCGAAATCTGGTGAAGTCATTGCTTTGGTGGGTAGTTCTGGATCAGGTAAAAGTACTATTGCAGGTTTGGCAGCTACTTTTTTGAACCCACAATCTGGCGTAATCACCGTTGATGGGGAGGATATCTCTAAAGTGAACTTAGGTAGTTTCAGAAAACATCTAGGGGTCGTTTTACAGGATGAATTTCTTTTTGAAGGCACCATTCGACAGAACATTCTTTTCCCGAGACCTGATGCTACAGAAGAAGAATTGGCCGCAGCAGTAAATGCTGCTTATGTAAATGAATTTACAGACCGTTTTGAAGACGGATTAAAAACATTGATCGGTGAACGTGGCGTTAAATTATCTGGCGGACAACGACAACGTATTGCCATAGCAAGAGCTGTGTTGGCCAACCCAAGAATTTTAATATTGGATGAAGCCACTTCTAACCTTGACACGGAAAGCGAAGCACTAATTCAGAAAAGTTTAGCAGAACTTACTAAAGGCAGAACCACCTTTGTTATCGCACACCGCTTAAGTACCATTAGAAAAGCTGACCAAATTCTGGTAATTGAAAATGGACGTATTGCAGAGCAAGGAACACATGATGAACTAATTGCTAAAGAAGGAAGGTACTATAACTTGTTTACGTATCAGGCGAGGATATAATTTTGATGTTTGCTGTTTGCTGTTTGCTGTTTGCTGTTTGCTGTTTGCTGTTTGCTGTTTGAAAACAACAAAATCTATTTTCAGTTATAGCGCCATGGAGAATTTTTAGGACGCCAATTTAACAGATTACTTCGTCACTAAATGTACATCGCAATAAATGGCATTAAGCCTCCTCTGGAGCTAGCTCTACTTTTAGCCCGTCCATATCTTCAGATATGTGTAGTTGGCAACCTAATCGTGAATTATCTTTTACATTAAATGCCTCTGATAACATGGCTTCCTCATCATCACCCATTTCAGGAAGTTCGTGACCGGACAATACATAACATTGACAAGATGCGCACATCGCCATACCCCCGCATATGCCTATTGTACCTTCTGGAGCTAATTCGTACGAACGAACTACTTCCATTAAATTCATGTTCATATCTGTTGGGGCATCGATTTCATGTGAAATACCCTCTCGATCGATTATTGTAATTTTTATATCAGTCATTAAGTAACACTTCTTTAAGCCAATAGCACTGTAGTCGTGCGCTAAGCATAACATTATAATTCTTTATTCTATCGCCTTAACGACCGCTTTAGGCGCCTCTTTTTTACTTCCATCAAAACCACTAACACCACCAACGGTAGTATACTTCATGACATATTTTTTATCGGGAAATATTTTTTGAAATGCACTTTGGCACATTAAAGTTGCTTCATGAAAGCCACAAAGAATCAGTTTTAATTTGCCAGGATATGTATTTACATCACCAATTGCATAAATACCTGGAATATTGGTTTGATAATCAAATGTATCTACTTTGATTGCATTTTTCTCTATCTCCAAGCCCCAGTCACCAATAGGCCCTAGTTTAGGAGATAGTCCGAATAAAGGAATAAATGCATCGACAGCTAAAGTGATATCTTCTTTGGCATCAGTAGTCTTACGAATTAAAACAGACTCCAGTGAATCTGTTCCATTTAACCCTATAATTTCTCCTGGGGTAACAAGATTGATCTTCCCTTGATTTTTTAATTCTTGTACTTTTTCAACAGAATCTAAAGCACCTCTAAATTCATTTCTTCGGTGTACTAACGTCACTTCAGATGCAATATTGGCCAAGAAGATACTCCAATCAAGAGCTGAGTCTCCACCACCGGCAATTACAACTTTTTTATTACGATAGACCTCAGGATCCTTAATCATATAGGCAACCCCATTATCTTCAAATTTTGTCAAATTTTCCAATAATGGTTTTCTAGGCTCAAAACTCCCTAAACCACCTGCAATTGCTACAATTGGAGCATGGTGCTTCGTACCTTTATTTGTGGTTACAATAAAAGTGCCGTCTTCTAGTTTTTCAATAGTTTCAGCACGCTCTCCTAAAGTAAAACCTGGTTGAAATGGCCTAATCTGTTCCATAAGATTATCTACCAAATCGCCCGCCAAGACTTCTGGAAAACCAGGAATATCATAAATAGGTTTTTTAGGATAAATTTCAGAACACTGCCCACCTGCTTGAGGTAGCGCATCAATTAAATGGCATTTTAATTTTAATAGTCCTGCTTCAAAAACTGTGAAAAGACCCGTAGGTCCGGCTCCAATTATAAGTATGTCGGTCTTAATCATTAAAGAATGTATTTTAAAACCCTTCAAAGTTATAGTAATGCTTCATAATAAATAATGACATATCACAGGTTATACACCAACTACATTAATCACCTCTTCAATTTGTGGCGCGTATTTTTTAATTGTCATTTCCACACCACTTTTCAATGTCATTTGATTGACGCTACACCCTACACAGGCTCCTTCCAATCTTACTTTTACGGAGTGTTCTTCAACAGAAATCAATGTAATATCACCTCCATCACTTTGTAAAAAAGGTCTGATTTCATCTAATGCTTTTTCAACATTCAAAGTTAGTTCTTCCGATGTCATATCTATTTTTTCTTAACAGCAGAACATCCTGCCATTGTTGTAATCTTTATTGCTTCGGTCGGGGGAAGAGTCTTATTTCTTCCAACAACCTCACTTACTACTTGCTTGGTGATTTCTTCAAAAGCAGCCTCCACCGGTGTGCCACTCTGTAATGCCGCAGGTCTACCTACATCACCCGCCTCACGTATACTTTGAACTAAAGGTATTTCACCAAGGAAAGGAACATTCAAATCTTCTCCAAGATGTTTTGCCCCTTCCTTACCAAATATATAGTATTTATTTTCTGGCAACTCCGCAGGTGTAAAATAGGCCATATTCTCTATTATACCTAACACCGGTACATTAATAGAATCTTGTTGAAACATTGCCACTCCCTTTCTAGCATCTGCAAGAGCTACTTCTTGTGGTGTACTTACCACAACTGCGCCTGTAATTGGTAAAGCTTGCATAATGCTTAAATGAATGTCACCCGTACCTGGTGGTAAATCGATCAAC
The DNA here is from genome assembly GCF_963974015.1 of uncultured Maribacter sp. GTDB lineage: Bacteria > Bacteroidota > Bacteroidia > Flavobacteriales > Flavobacteriaceae > Maribacter. Next base: position 83,186 of record NZ_CAXBBZ010000001.1, read on the forward strand.
ATAAAATCTAAATCGCCCCAATGTGCATCAAATATCATTTGATTTAGTGCCTTGGAAGCCATTGGTCCTCTCCAAATCACCGCTTGATCTCTTTGTGTAAAAAAGCCTATTGATAATAGTTTTACACCGTAACTTTCAACAGGTTTCATTTTAGATTTACCATCTACATTTACAGCAAGTGGCTTTTCATTAGCCACATCGAACATAATTGGCATCGATGGCCCATAAATATCGGCATCTAACAAACCTACTTTAAAGCCCATTTTAGACAAAGTAACTGCCAGGTTAGCCGTAACGGTAGATTTACCTACTCCACCTTTACCTGATGCTACCGCGATTATATTAGAAATACCAGGAATAGCCTTTCCCTTTATTTCATTTACTTTATTAGGCTTAGTATCAGGAGCCTCTACTTTAACGTTAATCTTGATCTTTGCTTTCGCATAAACCTCTTTATGGATTATTTTTAAAATTTCGACCTCTGTCTTTTTCCGGGCTTGTAGACTAGGATTTTTAATGGTAATATCAACCTCAACCTCATCACCAAAAATCTGGATATTGGTAACTGCACCACTATCTACCATATTCTGGCCCTCACCGGGAACCGTAATATGTTCCAAAGCCTTCAAAATGTCCTTCTTATCTATCTTCATTATATAAATTCATTCTAAACAACAAAGATAATCCTTAGATTGGAGATTATGAAGTTCGTGTATTGAAAATGAAGATGCCATCATAAATAGAACCTTTTATTACATGAAAATCATTTCTTGTTCAATTATAATTCAGACAGGAATAGAAACTAGACAAAAATCGTAATTTAGAACACGACTAAAAATTCTAACAAGCATGCACCTACCAACCAAAAAAACAATTCAACTTTTAGCTTTAAGTTCAATCATATTAATGACTATAGCTTGCTCAAGTTCAAAATCCGAGTTTTCTAAAAAAGATGTTGTTCGGTCACAAAAATTATTAGGCCTCGATTTTGATAAAAAATATATCGACACACTTTACCCTTACCTAAAACGTAATAAAGAAGGCTTCGATTCTTTACGCAAATATACTTTGGACAATGACGTTTTTCCTGCGATTCAATTCAATCCTTTACCTTTAAATTTTTCACCAAAACCACAAGCTGGATTTCCAGATTGGGAAATTCCCGAAAATGTAAAACTACCATCAAAAGAAGCTGATTTAGCTTTTTATACCATCCCTCAACTTGCTTCCTTAATTAAGGATAAGGAAATAAGTTCTTTAAAATTAACTGAATTTTTTATAGCACGATTAAAAAAATATAATCCCATATTACAATGCACCATTACCATTACCGAGGAAATGGCTTTTGAACAAGCAAAAAAGATGGACCAAGAATTAGCTAATGGCCAATACAGAGGCATTTTGCACGGAATACCTTACGGAGTAAAAGATTTAATGGCGGTTGAAGGCTACAAAACCACTTGGGGCGCAGAACCTTATAGAGACCAACAAATTGAGATGACTGCAACCGTAATTGAAAAATTACAAAATGCCGGCGCCGTTTTAGTTGCTAAACTAGTTTCTGGTTCTTTGGCACGTGGTGATGTGTGGTTCGATGGAAAAACAAAAAATCCGTGGGATACCGAACAAGGTGCTACCGGCTCATCTGCAGGTTCTGGTTCTGCCACATCTGCTGGGTTAGTGCCTTTTGCACTTGGAACAGAAACATTAGGCTCGATAACCTCGCCGAGTACTAGAAACGGAATTACAGGTTTACGGCCCACCTATGGTAGGGTTAGTAGACAAGGAGTTATGAGCCTTAGTTGGTCTATGGATAAAGTAGGCCCTATGGCAAGAAGTGCCGAAGATTGCGCTATTGTGTATAGTGTAATCACCGGAAAAGACCCAAAAGATGGCACGACAACTGATTATCCTGATGGTTTTGAACCGAATAAAGATTACAAATCTCTTCGGGTGGCTTATCTAAAAAAGGACATTGAAAAAGATACTTCCCTAAGCAAACCCAATTTAGAAAAAGCATTGGAAACTTTTAAGAAAATGGGAATAACCTTAAATGAAGTTGAATTACCAGAAGATGTGCCCTATTCAAGTTTTGATGTGATTTTAAGAGCAGAGGCAGGTGCATTTTTTGACGACTTGGTGCGCTCAAGAAACGTTGACAAAATGGTTGAACAAGACCAAAGATCAAGAGCCAATTCATTACGCCAAGCACGCTTTATACCCGCTGTAGAATATTTACAGGCCAATAGGCACCGCCAAGTACTAATTGAAAAAATGGAGGATATCATGAAAAATTATGACATTCTTATATCTCCAACCTTCGGAAATAGACAATTGATAATTACAAACCTTACTGGTCACCCCGTGATAGCTATTCCTACAGGATTGGATAAAGAAAAGCACCCGACAAGTATAACTCTTGTTGGAAATCTATATGATGAAGCCAGTATTCTTTTGCTCGCAAAAGCTTTTCAAGATAACACTGAGTTTGATGAAATGCATCCGAAAGGATATACGGATTAGGTTTGACCTTGGTAGGAGAATCTTAGTTTTTTATTTAAAATTAAATCTGCCTACCATCTAAAAGGTTGATGATTCTTGAACCATACTCAGCATTTTTTTCGGAATGGGTCACTTGAATAATGGTGACTCCATACTCTTTGTTCAGCTTTTGAAAAAGTTGCATAATTTCCTCACTCTGTTGCGAGTTTAGATTTCCTGTTGGTTCATCTGCTAAAATCAACTTCGGTTTTCCAATCAGGGCACGAGCTACACCTACTAACTGCTGCTGACCACCACTTAATTGGGTTGGGAATAAATCTTTCTTACCAACAATATTAAACCTATCTAGCATATCGGCAACCAAAGCTTTTCGTTCAGAACCTTTTACTTTTTTATACAACAAAGGCATTTCTAAATTTTCTTCAACCGTTAGCTCATCTAATAAATGATAGGATTGAAAAACAAAACCGATATATTCTTTGTACAAATTAGAACGGTACTTCTCTTTTAATGTATGAACCGATTCGCTTAAAAAATCGTACTCACCTTCATCAAAAGTATCTAACATACCAATGACATTAAGTAATGTGGATTTTCCCGATCCGGACGGACCCATAATGGAAATAAACTCACCTTCTTCCACATCAAAATTAATATCTTTCAGCAAGAATATACGCTGACCGCCTTGCTGTACCCATTTGAAAATATTATTTAATCGTAGTAACATTCTTTTAGTTTTTGATTTTTCGTTAAAATTTGCACTTTTACTCCGTTCGTAAACTTTTTACTGGGTTTGTATTTGCAGAATTTATTGTTTTAATCGTCATTATTAAAAGTGAAATCACAATCATTGACAAGCCACTTAAGGCAAAAATCCACCAGCTTAAAGTTGTTTTATTTGCAAAACCTTCTAGCCAGTAATTTAATCCGTACCACGCGATAGGTGTTGCTATCACAAAGGCGATCAGTACTAATTTTAAAAATTCTTTTGACAATAAAAAATTAAGTTGAAATAGGTTTGCACCGAGTATTTTACGAATTCCTATTTCCTTTGTTCTACGCTCTGTAGTATGTATGACCAAACCAAACAACCCTAAACAACTTATAAAAATTGCAAGACCAGTAGCCCATTGTAAAAGTATCGATGTTTTTTGCTCACTTTCGTAAAATTTTTTTACGGTATCATCCATAAAAGTATACTCAAAATCAGACTCTGGATACAGGTCTTTCCAAATTTTTTCTACACTCGAAATTGTTTTTGGCCAATTACTAGTATCCAAACTACTCAACTTAAAATGTATGGTTCTAAACTGTGTCCATTTTCCACTGTATGAACCTCCTGTAAATGCCATTGGCGCTACTCCATATTTTAAGGAGTGTTGGTTAAAATCTTCCATCACACCAACAATTGGAAACATTTCATTGTCGCCCTTTAGATTTTTACCGACCACATCTCCAGGGTTCTCAATTCCAATTACTTTTAAATAAGCCTTGTTGACAACATATTCTCTTATTGAATCATTTAAAGGCATTCGACCTGCAACTAATTTTAAATTATATAAATCAAAATAGTTAGCATTACCATACATTAATTGTAAATCTGAATTTACTTCCTTTTCACCATCTACAAACAAAGCGCTCATACTCATCGTAGAAAATGATGCTGGTGGATTTCCTGAAAGAACAACCTTTTTTATTCCTGGTAATTCTTCCATCTGACGAACAAACCTTGCTCGTTTAATAGCTGATGTGTCTCGCCAAGGAGTTCGTAAATAGGCAATAGCTTCTGTCTTAAAGCCCATGTCTTTTTTCATAATATAATTCAACTGCTTACCTACCATCAGCGTAGCTATAATAAATATTTGCGCAATTACAAATTGAAATACAGTTAAATACTTTCTTAAAGAGCCTTTATCAGAATTGGGTAAGATTTGTTGTTTAAACACAGATACAGGTTTGTATTTCGACATAATCATAGCAGGATAAAAACCTGATAAAACTGTTACAATTAGAAGCAATATAGATATACCTAGCATAATCCAGGGATTCCAAAAAAGCTCAAAAGTGAGTCCTGCGGGAATAAAATCAGAAAATAATATGAGTAACCATTTCGATAGAAAAAAAGAAAGAGCAGCTGCTGCCAAAGTCAGTATAAACGTTTCTCCCAAGAACTGAAATATCAACTGCTTTCTAGAACTGCCCAAGGTTTTTCTGATCCCAATTTCCTTTGCTCGTTGTATGGCCTGGGCAGTATTTAAATTGATAAAATTTATACATCCTAAAAGGACTAAAATGGCAGCCAATAACAACAAACTTTTTAACGCTGACATTGTTGTTCGGCTATCATCGAAGTCAAAAGTACCATAATATGGATTCAAATGAATATCAGCTAGCGGCTGTATGGTATAGGTATTACTTCTGCCAATGGCAACCATTTCTGGCTCATCATGTTCTTTTGCAATTTGGGTAAGTGTTTCTTGAACCTTTATAGGGTCTGCCCTTTTCGAAAGTTTAATGAACAATTGAGAGGCAGAGTTGGTGTTGTTCCAATTAGCTTCGTTTACGGCATTGGTCATATCTTGGGTCGCTGCAGTTTTTAAAGAGATAAATTCTTCAAAAACAATATCTGTTCTTTTATTGAAATTGGCCACAATGCCCGATACCGTTGCTGGTATTGTGTCATTATACATTACAGACTTACCTAAAATGTCATCTAACTCTTTATTAGGAAAATATTTTCTAGCTCGTTCTTCGGATAATACTACCATATTAGGTTCCTCCAACGCACTTTCCTTATTTCCTGCTAACCACCTATATTCAAAAGTCTTAAAGTAAGATGGCTCGGTATAGATTACAAATTCAGGATTTTTAAATCTATCGCCTGTTTCCTTATTTTCAACATGTAAAGGGTACGTTGTGAAAAATGGCGCTACCGTTTCCAATTCTTCCATGTTAAGATCCACGAGTGCTTGTGCCAGAGGTACCGTTACCCCTGCATTATAAAAATCGCCGTCAGGACTCTTAAATGCTGTGGTTACTCTATAAATTCTATCACCATCTTGGTGAAATTTATCAAAAGAAAGGTCATAAAAAACCATCGCACCAATTACAAAAGCAGCACTTAACCCAATTGAAAGGCCCAAGATGTTTATCAATGAAAACACCTTATTTTTCCAAACATTTCGAAAAGCAATTTTTATATAATTTTTAATCATTTTTCTTAACTGATTTATTCTGTTCTCAAGCTTTTAACCGGGTTTGCCTTTGCCGCCCGTATGGTTCTTGAACCGATAGTGAGCATAGCTATTAATACGGCAATAGACCCTGCGCCCGCAAAAAACCATACACTCAGCTCTATTCTATAGGTATAGTTTTGAAGCCATTCTTGTAAAATATACCAAGCAATAGGCGATGCAATGATAAATGCAACTAATACCAATTTCAAGAAATCTTTGGTTAATATATAAGTAATTGACGTTACACTTGCCCCTACTACCTTTCTAATACCTATTTCTTTGGTGCGCTGTGAAACAATTAGCAATGACATGGCAAATAGACCCATACAGCTTAATATAATCGCCAAAACAGAGCCACTTGAAATCATCTTAGCTGTGGTCTTTTCACGATTAAAAGTTCTATCAATATTCTCATCTAAGAAAGAACCTAAAAATTCTGCATTAGGTTCCAATTTTTTCCAAGTACTTTCAAGGGCCTCAAAGGAATTTGCCATATTGTTCGGAGCTACTTTAGCATATGCATACGTTAGCCCCCACTCTCTACTGATATAAAACGTAATGGGCTCTATAGCCCTATCCAAATCATTGAAATTATAATCTTTAACTACTCCAAGAACAGGATAGTATATTCCGTCACTAATTTCTAACTGTGCAGTTAAAGGGTCTTCTACACCCAATTCCCTCGCCATTGCTTCATTTATTACAACACCTAAACTATCTGAAGCACTTTCAAAATTTCTTCCTAAAACCATATTTATGCCTAAAGTCTGTACATATTCATGATCTACTACTAAAAAATTAGTAGTGACAGCACGCCCCTCATATTCAAATCCTATTTTACTAGAAGACCTACTACCATCTCGCCCTAATCCCATATTATTATCGGCACCACTGACAAAAATAATATCTGGATTTCCTATTAATTCATCTCGAAGTAATTTTACCACATCATTGCTATTACGCTTTCCATTTAAAGGAAAGGAAATTACCTGCTCTTTATCGTAGCCTAAATCTTTATTACGCATGTAATTTATTTGACCCCATAGCACCAATGTACCGGTAATCAATAAAATGGCAATTCCAAATTGAAAAACCATAAGCACATCTCTTACCTTATTGCTACCTGTAGATTCTAGTTTGCCTTTTAATGATTGAATGGTACCCAAACGACTCATTAGCCAAGCAGGATAACCCCCAACAAAAATTGTGATTACTACTACGATACCCATCAACCCTAACAAGAAAGTAGGTTTTAATAACATATCAACTTCCACTTTGGTATTAAAAACAGTTTTAAAATCATTTACAAACACATAACTTAATAGTACCCCAATACAAATTGACACTAAGAAAACTAAAAGACTTTCGCTCCAAAATTGAAAAAATAACTGATTTCTTTTAGCACCAAGCGTTTTCCGCATTCCTATTTCCTTCAATCGTTTGGCAGATTTTGCTATACTCATATTAATATAGTTGACACATGCGATGAACAAAATTAAAAATGCGACACCAAGAATTAAATAAGGTAAACTTCTGCTTACTTCTACAAAACCACTCTTAAGACTGGTAAAATGAACATCGGTCAATGGAACCAATTTTAAATTTATATATCGGCCATCTTTATCGGCAGATGCTCCATCTCTTTTTAACATATCGATACTCTTCTTGTAATGAAGATCCATGTACGACTGAGTACTCTTTTCAAATCCTTCTGCTGTTACACCTTCTTCTAATTCTACATAGACATCATGATATTGCGAATCCCATTGGTCTTTACTTTCCAAATAACCTCGGTGACCTTCAAAACGTGCAGCCATTTCAAATCCTAAATCACTTTGTGGTAGAATGTCATCTGCAATGGCACTTACCGTAAATGGCTTTTCTAAGCCACTTATCAATAGATTGAACGTTTTACCTATAACATCTGTCGTACCAAATAAATTGTTTGCTGCTTTTTTAGTTAATACTACCGAAGACAAATCATTTAAAGGGGTATTCTGGTCGCCCTTACTTATTGGAAAATTGAACATTGAAAAGAAATCTTCGTCTACCCAAACGATATCCATATCAATTTCTTTATCGGCTTGTATTGCTAAGGTGCCATCTTGCAAAAATCTTGTAACACGCTTTACCCCTGGCACCTCGGTTGCCAAAGAAGGTGCGAAAGGAGCTGGTTGAACGGTTCCTGCTTGTGGACCTTTGGGTGTTTGTTGGGTTTTAACTATCTTATAAATAGCATCTCCATTTTGATGAAACCCATCGAACGAAAGTTGGTACATTGCCGCCATGCCCAACAATATGGCAACAGCAAAAGCAACTGATAAACCGATTATATTTAAGCTAGTGTTCGTCTTATCTTTTATGAGGTTTCGCCAAGCGATTTTTAGATAGTTTTTAAACATGCTGTTGATTTTTCTGATTGATGATTTATTCTGTTCTCAAGCTTTTTACCGGGTTTGCCTTTGCCGCCTTGATTGCTTGGAAACTTACCGTTAAAATAGTCACCAACATAGCGCCGATCATCGCCAAGGCAAAAATCCACCACTTTAAGATTACCCGGTAAGGATATTCTTGCAACCAACCGTTCATTATAAAATAGGCGATGGGTACAGCTATAAAACATGAGATAATTACTAATTTCAAAAAGTCCTTCGATAGCATATTCCATACATTGAATATCGAAGCACCAAGTACTTTTCTAACCCCTATTTCCTTCTTTCTTTGCTCTGCCACGAACGATGTAAGTCCGAAAAGGCCCAAACAACTAATCAATATAGCGAGGGCTGTAAACACGCCCGAAAGTGTACCTATACGTTCTTCCGACGCAAATTTTTGACCATATTCACTATCGATAAAATCATATTCAAAAGGTATATCTGGAAAATGCTCTTTAAACACATTTTCAATAGTTGTAATATTCTGAGTTGCACTTTGGTTAGGATTTAATCGCAAGTTATAATAGCTAGCATTATCATGTCTATCATACACATACACCCCTTGCTTTACAGGTTCGTAAGGTGATTGGGTAATCATATCTTGTACTACTCCTATAATTTTCAATGGTGGTCCTGGGTCTTCTTCATCATCATCTTTAAGTAACATGCCTACGGGATTTTCCAATCCTAGGTATTTCTTTGCAGATTCATTGATTAATACACCTAAGGAATCGGTTGCAAATTCTCTAGAAAAATCCCTGCCTTCCAGAATTTTTAGATTTAATGATTTTGCGTACTCTGCCGAAACTTCGGTCCATGCTAAATCTTCTTGAAACCCTTCTGGTTTGCCATCCCAAGTAAAGCCACTTCTGTTAGACCATATTTGGGTGGTAGGGCTACTCGATGTTGACATTTCAATTACCGCATTTGAACCTAAAAACTCACTTCGCATTAAATCATATTTACCTTCAAAGTCTTTACTGTAAGTAGGTATCTGTATCAATCCTTCTTTATCATAACCCACTGGGCGGTTCTTGGCATAGTTAATCTGTTGCATTACGATGACAGTACCGATAATAAAAGCTACCGACACCGTAAACTGTACAACGACCAATATTTTTCTTGGAAGCCCTGCGTATTTACCCACTTTAAATGTTCCCTTTAAAACATCGACCGGCCTAAAGGAGGAAAGATAAAGCGCGGGGTAACTACCTGCCAATAATGATGTGAACAAGATGAACACTAATGACATCAACCAAAACATTCCATTATCCCATGGAAACAAAATCTCTTTTCTAGACAGTTCATTAAATCCGTTTAAAGTAAGTAATACAATAAGTATCGCTACTACAAAAGCGAATAATACAACTAAAAAAGACTCGCTTAAAAATTGATATATTAATTGACCTCTCTCCGATCCTATTGATTTTCTAATACCTACTTCCTTACCGCGTTTCTCTGATCTTGCAGTACTTAGATTCATAAAATTAATACACGCCAAAAGCAATACGAAGGCACCGATTATACCAAATAACCACACATACTTTATACGTCCTCCATTTTGTTTTCCGTTCTCGAAACTACTACGCAGGTACCAGTCTTTCATTGGAAAAAGAAAAAGTTGGGGATTAAATTCAGATGAATCGGGATTTAGGTTTTTCTTTACATCTTTAATGGTATTGGTTATTTTCTCGAAGGATGTGTTGTCGGCAATTTGTACGAACATTTGAAAAGAATTGTTGCCCCATTGGTCTTCTGCATTTCTTATCCATTCGTTATTCGCCAAATATTTTTCCCAAGGAATTATAAAGTCAGTGTCGTTGAAGGAATTATTTACGGGAATATCCTTATAAACCGAACTTACATTTAACTTGTGCTCGTTACTTACGGTAACCGTTTTACCGATTGGATCTTCGTTTCCAAATAAGGCATTGGCCGTAGATTCGGATAACATGATGGAGTTAATTTCTCGAAGTCCGTCTTTCTCCCCTTTTATAATTTCGAGACCAAACATCTCCGGACCTTCTTTTTGCATATAATTACCAGGTCTGGATATGCTCTTTTCACCATATTTTAAATAATGGTCATTGGTCCAAGAGCACATGATCAAATACTTAAAATTATCACTGTACCCATTTCGCAAGCCTTTTTCCAACGGTCTGGGAATGGCTGGTCCGGTTCCTGTTTCTCCATTGAATGTCTGTGACTGAAATACCTGAGCTATTTTATCCTGATTCTTAAAATAACTGTTATAAGAAAGTTCGTCCAATATCCACAGGCCGATTATTAATGTAACGGCCATTCCCAAGGCAAGACCTCCTACATTAATGAAGGTGTACCCTTTGTTCTTCCAGAGGTTTCGCCAAGCGATTTTTAAATAGTTTTTAAACATGATTGGTATTTTTTGATGATTGATGTTTCTTATTAATTCATTTTAATACAAAGAGTGTTTTAAAATTGAAATGTTTCATTCAGACCGTAAACTTTTTACAGGATTTACAATTGCCGCTTTTATACTTTGATAACTTACCGTTACAATGGCAACCAAAATTGCCATGAAGGCTGCCAAAGCGAATATCCCAAATCCGATTTCAATACGATATGAAAAATCTCCGAGCCACTTACTCATTGCGAACCATCCTAAAGGCAAAGAAATTAATATGGCCAAACCCACCAATTTTAGAAAATCTACTGTAAGTCGGAACGAAATCTGACCTACAGTAGCTCCTAACACTTTTCTAACTCCAATTTCTTTGGTGCGTTTTTCGGCATTAAAGGCAGCTAATCCAAATAATCCTAAACAAGCAATAAAAATGGAGAGTAGTGTAAAAATGAAAAATATCTGACCTAATTTTCGTTCAGATTCATAGGTGGTGTCAAAGGCCTCATCCATAAAACGATAGTTAAAGGGTTGCCCAGGTACCAGTTCATCCCATTTGTTGCCTATTTGGGCAACCGTATTCGAATAATCACCGGCAGAAATACGCACCGCCATGTTTTCGGCTCCATCATTTATAAAAAGACCCAATGCTGTTATGTTTTCTCGTAAGGATTCAAAATGGAAATCTTCTACCACACCAATAACCTTAAAATAGCTTGGATGCTCCATATCAATATCTTGTGAAATACGCTTGCCTAAAGCCTCTTCTGCCGTAACGTTCATTGTTGTCAGGGTTACTTCATTTATAATTACTGCCGATGAATCGGTTGGTATGCTTTTATCGAAATTTCGTCCAGCCACAAGTTTCATCTGCAAGGTCTTTATGTAATCCGTATCCACATACCAAGTTTGCATTTGTATTGCCTTTTCCTGTTCTTTAGACCCTTCTTCAAAAAACGAACTATTAGAACGCCAAGATGGCGTTGGGTAAAAATTACTGAGCGTAACATTTTCAACATTTGCCAGCTTTAACAATTGCTCTTTATAAGCTTGTGTTTTAGACCCCAAGAAAAAGGTATCGTTGATCAATAATACTTGGTCTTTTTCAAACCCCAATTCTTTGTTCTGCATGTAATTCAACTGTTGAAAAACCACCATAGTACTAACAATTAGAAATACGGATATCGCAAATTGAAAAACCACCAATGTATTACGCACTTTACCACCACCTGCACTCCCTTGCACATCTCCTTTAAGAGTTTTTACCGGTGTAAACCTGGACATGAAAAAGGCAGGATAACTACCTGACAACAGTCCAAGAAATAATGTTGTAAATACCATAATCAACCAAAAGAAGGGATTTGTATAAGGAATAGCGATGGATTTCCCAGCAAGGTCATTGAAAAATGGAAGCACTATAATTGCGACTAGAAGTGCAGTAATCAATGAGATAAAGGCGATTAAACTAGATTCGGTTAAAAATTGAAATACTAAATTAAGTTTATTGGAACCTAATGTTTTACGCACTCCAACTTCTTTTGCCCTCTTAAGGGAATGTGCCGTAGATAGATTCATAAAATTGACACATGCCAACACAATTAAGAACAACCCTATAAAAGACAAAATATAAACATCTTGAATGCTGCTATTTGCGTTCATTTCTGATTGCCTATCTGAATGTAAATGAATGTCAGTCAGCGGCATGGTATGATACCGTATGTAATTCCCCGATGCGGCAAAAGATTCTGCCGTCATACCCGGAAAATATTTTTGTGCCCAAGGCAACATGTACTTCTCTAACATACCCTGTAGCGGAACTTTAAATTCCTCCGGCGTAACCGTGGGTATCAGCTTAATAAAGGTGAAATAGTTATTGCTTCCCCACAATTCTTCACGGGAAGCTACATTACCGGACATTGCTAGAAATATACTATAATTATTTAAAAAGGAATTCGTAGGCAAATCATCTACCACACCTGTTACGGTATAGGTATCTGTATTATCCAACACAATGTTCTGCCCCAATGCATTTTGATTTCCAAAATGCTTTTCTGCCGCAGTTTTTGAGAGCACTACAGATTTAGGACCGGTCAATGCTGTTCTAATATCACCTTCTAATAAATCGACTCCAAAAAATTCAAAAAAAGTAGAATCGGCATAAGTGGCATGCATTTCTTTTACACTAGTATTAGTACCGGCTTTTTTAACGAGCATACTGCCCAAGGTTCTAAATCTTGTACTGGCTTCTACTTGCGAGTAATCTCTTTTTAAGGCAGCTGCCATTGGTGGGGCCGATTCAGCAGCTTTGATTTCTGCACCTCCAAATTTTATATCGGCATCTATTCTATGAATACGATCAGCATCGGCAAACATTTTATCATAGCTCAGCTCATCATAAATATATAGGGATATAAGAAGTGTCCCGGCCATACCAATGGCGAGTCCGAATGTATTTAAGAAGGTAAAAAAAGGTTGTTTTTTTAAACTTCTCCAAGCAATTTTGATATAGTTTTTAAACATGGTTCTCGTTTTTTGATGATTGATGATTCTGCTACATTAGACATAAATTGATGAATTATTCTGAACGTAAACTTTTGACCGGATTTACAATTGCCGCTTTTATACTTTGATAACTTACCGTTAGCACAGAAATTAAAATCGCCAAGAATGCAGCCAGAAGAAAAACCCACCAAGGAATGTTTATTCGATATGTAAAATCTTCTAACCACTTGTTCATCACAAACCAGCCCAGTGGTAAAGAAATTAAAATAGCAATACCTACCAGCTTTAAGAAATCTATTGTAAGCCTCATGGATATTTGACTAACACTCGCACCCAAAACCTTACGTACCCCAATTTCTTTAATTCGCTTTTCTGCATTAAATGCAGCCAAACCAAAGAGACCCAAACAGGCAATTAACAGGGAAAGGACGGTGAAGATGATGAAAATATTACCTAATCTTCGCTCACTTTGATAGGTATTATTAAAGGCATCCTCCATAAAATAGTAATCAAAGGGCTCACCAGGCACAATGGTATTCCAAACACCTTCTATTCGTGCAATGGCGTTAGAGAAATCACCTGCCTGTATTTTTACGGCCAAAGCGTAGGCTCTGTCTCCTAACCTAAGACTTACTGCATCGATTTCTTCTTTTAACGAAGCAATATGAAAATCTTTAACAACACCGATTATGGTAAAATACTCTGGATTATTTGAGTCAAAATTGGGGGTATATCGTTTGCCGAGAGCTTCTTTCGGGCTTAATTTCATTATTCTTACCGCGGCTTCATTGATTATAATAGTCGTAGAATCATTTCCGAAATTTTTATCAAAACCACGGCCAGCTACCAATTCAAAATCCATGGTCGAAACATAGTCATAGTCAACCGCCCATGTCTGCATGCTTACCGCATTCTCTTGATTGGTACCTCCTTCTTCAGGACTAAAAGTAGAATCACTTCGGCTAGAAGGCGTCGGAAAAAAACTACTTAATGTCGCATCTTTTACAAAGCTCAATTGTTTCACCTGTTCTTTAAAAGAGTTGACCTTATCGCCTGCAGTATATACATCATTAATAATCAAGACCTGATCTTTAGAGAATCCTAGGTCCTTACCTTGTATATACTTTAACTGTTGGTAAACTACCAAAGTACTCACGATTAAAAAGACTGAAATGGCGAACTGAAATACAACTAGGGAATTTCTTATCGTTCCACCCCCAGCACTATTTCCACTGCCCCCTTTCAATACCTTAACAGGCATAAACCTCGACATAAAAAATGCGGGATAACCTCCTGCAAATAGACCTAAAATAACTACCGAACCTAAAAGGATGACCCAAAAAACCGGGCTACTAAAGGGTATGTACACATCTTTATTCGCAAGCTCATTAAAAAAAGGTAATGCAATAACAGCAAAAACCAGGGCGAGTACCAAGGAAAGAAAAGATATTAACCCAGACTCTACCAAAAACTGCCGTACCAAATCTATTTTATTTGACCCCAATGTTTTTCGTACACCAACTTCCTTTGCTCTTTTTAGAGAGTGCGCCGTAGAGAGATTCATAAAATTAACACTAGCTAAAACAATAAGAAATACTGCTATAAATGATAGAATATAAATACTTTGAATATCATTGTTAGCACTAATCTCGGCCACCCTATGTGATTTCAAATGAATATCGGTCATTGGCATCGTGCTATAAACCAAGTAGCTGCCAGATTCCTTTAACTGTTCTTCAGTTATACCCGGCATAAATTGTTGTACCCCAGGAATGACGTATTTACCTAAAAACCCACGTAATTGTACTTGTATATCGGCAGCTTTGACCGAGGGTATTAGTTTAATAAATGTCTGATAGTTATTACTGCCCCAATTAATCTCTTTGGCATCACCATTCCCTTCCATAGATTCAAAAACAGAATAATCTCTTAAGAAAGAATTCTGTGGAAAATCATCAATGACCCCAACTATGGTATAAGTCTCTTCATTATTAAGTACCAAATTTTGTCCTACCGCATTGCCAATCTCAAAATGTTTTTCAGCTGCCGTTTTAGTTAGCACTAAAGTATTTGGATTTTTTAAAGCCGTTTTTACATCGCCTGCTAATAATTCTATCCCGAACATTTCAAAAAAGCTAGGGTCAACAAAAGTGGTCTGCTCTTCTTTTACATTAGCTTGATCATTCGCCTTACGAACCAATGCACTGCCCCGAGTTCTAAACCTAGTGACCAACTCGATTTCAGTAAAATCATTTTTTAATGCAGCGGCCATGGGAGCTGGTGTTACAGCAAACTCACGTGCATCGCCACCAAATTTTATATCTGCATGAATTCTATGAATGCGATCGGCATCGTCAAACATTTTGTCATAACCCATTTCATCATAGATGTATAATGATATAAGTAATGCCCCAGCCATACCAATAGCTAGTCCGAATGTATTGAGAAATGTAAAAAAAGGTTGCTTTTTAAGACTTCTCCAAGCGATTTTGATATAGTTTTTAAACATGATTCTCGTTTTTGATTGATGACAATTTTATTATCCGTGATTAAGGGATAAGTTTGGTTGGTTTGGTCTGTTGGCTGATTACTTGTTGATTGATGAATAAACTCGGCTACATCATGGCTCCTATTGCCCTATTTTGGCTCTCGGTAACTACTTGACCATCAAATAGATTTACCACTCTATGGGCATAATGTGAATCTCTATCTGAGTGCGTAACCATTACTATGGTGGTTCCCTCTTGGTTTAATTCTGTTAACAGGTTCATTACCTCTATGCCGTTTTTAGAATCTAGGTTACCTGTAGGCTCATCTGCCAGAATCAATTTCGGATTCGTTACTACCGCTCGTGAAATAGCTACACGTTGTTGCTGACCACCCGATAATTGCTGAGGAAAATGCTTTTCTCTATGTGCAATTTTCATACGCTCCAAAACCTTCATTACTTTTTCTTTACGCTCCGCTTTGCCCATTTTCAAATAAATCAATGGCAGCTCTACATTTTCAAATACCGTAAGTTCATCTATTAAATTAAAGCTCTGAAACACGAAACCTAGATTTCCTTTTCTTAACTGTGTACGTTGACTTTCTTTTAAGCCCCCAACTTCGTTACCAGCGAAATTGTAACTACCATCGGTAGGGTTATCTAACATACCTATAATGTTTAGAAGGGTAGATTTACCGCAACCCGAAGGTCCCATTATCGCGACAAACTCACCATCCTCAACTTTTAGGTTAACGTTGTTCAATGCTAAGGTTTCTACTTCTTCTGTTCTAAAACTCTTTTTAAGATTCGTAATGGTTATCATTTTCGATTGATTTTAATTGTTATATAAAAGACAGCACTACACCGCCCCTTGTGACAGTTTGTTTCTATTTTAATACTATTCTTTCGGCCTCTCCAAAATTGTCATAGTTACTTGTAATTACTTTTTCACCCGCTTGCAAGCCTTCCAATACTTCATAGAATCTAGAGTTTTGTTTTCCTATACGGATATTTCTTTTAATGGCCTCGTCACCATTTGGTCCTACTACAAAAATCCATTGTCCTCCTGTGCTTTGAAAAAAGCTTCCTTTAGGTAATAAAAGTGCATCATTAGATTCTCCCAATTGCAATTTTATATTATAACTCTGACCTGATCGTATCGTTTCTGGTTTGTTATCTGTAAAAACCAAGTCTACCTTAAACCTTCCATTTCTTACTTCTGGATATACTTTTCTCAGCCGCAAAGGAAACTCTGTGCCGTTACGTTCTAAAACTGCCGTTAAATCTCTTTTTACACGATCAATATAATGCTCATCAATTTCAGCTTCAATCTTATAATCGGTCAATACATTTATCTGACCAATTCGCTGCCCTTGCGCTATATTCTGACCAATTTCAGCATCTAAAAATCCTAATTGACCATCGGCCGGGGCGCGCACATTTAAATGATCCAATCGTTGGTATACCATGCCTAAAGTTTTCTGCATTCGGTCCAAATCGGTATCCAATCCTTTCAATGACGTTTCACGCAGTTCATCATCTTGTACGGTCTGTACTTTTATAATTTCATACTGCTTTTGAGATAGCTCATAATTTTCCTTCGAAAGTTGATAGACTTCTTTAGATATTAGCTCATCATCATACAAGGCCTTATTTTGCTCATAATTTCGCTTCAGACGCTGCAAATCGGTACTTGCCGTTGCCAATGATTTTCTACCTTCTACCTGTCTTGAATCGAAATTCATCTTGGTCGACCGCAAATCGTTTTGCTTCAATGCCAAATTACTTTCGCTTGCCAAAATTTGTTCATACAAGTTCATGTTTTCTAACTTAAGAATGATGTCTCCTTTTTTGACAATAGCACCTTCTTCTATTAATTTTTCACTAACGCGACCACCTTCATAGGCATCCATATAAATAGTGGCAATAGGAGCAACATTCCCATTAATGGTAATGTAATCATCAAACTTACCAGCTGTTATATCGGCAATGGACAGTTTGTCCTTTTCGGTCCTAAAGGTTGAAACAGAACTCCCGAACAAAAGTTTATATCCGACAAATAAGATTAATAAACCTATTGCGATGTACCCATAATGCTTGGGCCTTAATCCTTTTTTCTTTTCTAATTTTATATCCATCTTTCGTGTTACTCTTTCTAGTTTATATTAAATACCGGTAATCCTCTGTAAAAATCTAAAGTACTTTTATTGATTTCTGAACGAAGCTTAACCTGTAAATTTTCATTTTGCGCACTGGCGAATAAATTTTTTGCAGTAAACAATTCAAGCGCATTGATCATACCTTTTTCATAGCGTTTTTGAGCAATCGTGAATGCTAAGTTTTGCGCCACCATTTTTTGATTACTTTGTACCAATTCTACTAAAAGTGAATTATAGTCTTGCACCAATTGCTGTATAGCCTGAAAAAGCACTTGTTCTTGTGTCTTTAAATTATTTTCTGCCCTAAGCCGTTCAATTTTTGATTGTTTCACCCTAGATCTTGCAGACCACCCGTTACTTATAGGAACATTTAAATTAATACCTACATATTGTGAGGTGTTATCTCTAAACTGCTCTCTAAAAGGTAATGTATTGCCCAATGTATCTCGTGTAGTCTCGAAATAGCCAGTACCCACACCCGCAAATAGTGATAGTGACGGATAAAGTCTTCCCCTTGAAATTGCCACTTGCTTTTTCGCTGCCTTCGCTCTTAATTCTTGCGCCTTTATTAAAGGTAAAAATTCTCGTGCCTCATCGTAAATTGAATCTGATTTTAGCTCGTTATTCTTATGCACCTCTGCTATGGTACCCAAATCTTCTTGAATTGAAATATCTGAAGTATTCTCTAAATTCATTTCTTGAATCAGTGTAAGTTTGGCACTGGCCAATTGATTATTGCTCTGGGTAACGTTCAACTTATCTGTCAATAATAAAGATTCCGCTTCATACAAATCGGCACCAGCTTTCAGCCCTAATTCTATCTGCTTTTCAACTAAATTATAATTCGATTGCGAAACAGATAACTGTTCTTTTGAAATGGCTACCAGCCCCTTAAAAAATTGAATATCATAAAAAGCCTGCATAACCCTAAATGCCAACAAATACTTTTGTTGCAAAACTTCTTCTTGAGTCGCCTTATATAAAAACTTTGATGCTTTAATGGAATTGATTTTCTGAAATCCTTGAAACAAATCGATCGACGATTCTATCGAATAGTTATTTGAATAAAAATCTTGATTAACGAATGTTCCTGTATTTGGATCTTCAGCTCTACCAAAACTGATATTATAATTGCCACTTGCATTTACAGATGGTAATAAATTTCGGATAGACTGTCTATAGGTCTCCTTATTAGATTGGTTGGTATATTCAACATCATTAAGCTGTAAATTATACTCTAAGGCAAATGTCACACACTCTTCTAATGTCCACGTTTCTTGAGCAAAGATGGAACCACAAATGGTTAAGAGTAAAATAGTTGTTATTTTAATTTTTTGATTCATTTCTATATTGGTATGCCATACTCATTACTACATATATGCCAAGATTACAACTATCTGTTTATCAGTAATTTATACTTTTAAAAGAAATTCAAAATTAAGGATACTGTAAAAATGTTGTACAGATATTGTAAAATATTTTGACACTGTGTTGAAAATACAATCTTCTATGTGTAGTTTTAAATACGTTAATTGATTTCTCAAATGATCGAAGCAAAAATATTAGTAGTAGATGATACCAAAAGTGTTCTGAGCGCTTTGGAAATCTTATTACAGTTCGAATATAAAAGTGTTCAAACCATTTCAAATCCCAATCTTCTTACGTCATTTCCAAATCTCAAAGAAATTGATATCATATTATTGGATATGAATTTTTCAGCAGGAGTGAACACTGGTAACGAGGGTCTTTATTGGTTGCGAGAAATAAAAAAGAAAGCACCGCATATTTCTGTAATAATGATGACCGCATATGGTGCTATTGAACTTGCAGTAGAAGCGTTAAAAGAAGGTGCGACAGATTTTATATTAAAGCCTTGGAATAATGAACGCCTATTAACAACGGTTAAATCTGCTTACGAACTTCGAAAGTCACAAAAAGAAGTACGTCATTTAAAACAGAAAGAGAGCAACCTGAAACAGGTTATTAATCAGAATAAGAATTATATCATCGGCAATTCTAAAGCCTTGAACAGTGTTCTTAGTCTTGTACAAAAAGTTGCCAAAACAGATGTCAATATTTTGGTGACGGGAGAAAACGGAACAGGAAAAGAATTGATTGCCAGAGAATTGCATAAATCATCGGTTAGAAATAATGAGGTTTTTATTTCTGTGGATATGGGTTCTATTTCTGAAAATTTATTTGAAAGTGAACTTTTCGGACATGTAAAAGGTTCCTTTACCGACGCAAAAGAAGATCGCGCAGGTAAGTTTGAAGCTGCAAATGGTGGAACTTTATTTTTAGATGAAATAGGAAACCTTTCTTTACAAATGCAGGCCAAATTATTATCGGTCATTCAAAATAGGGTAGTAGTTCGTGTGGGATCCAATAAAACCATACCTGTAGATATTCGGTTAATCTGTGCTACCAATTGTAATTTAGACCAAATGGTAGCAGATGGTTTATTTAGGGAAGATCTTTTATATAGAATAAATACTATTCAAATTGAAGTGCCGGCTCTTAGAGACCGTGACGGAGATGTTTTGATTTTGTCTGATTTCTTCCTGAAAAAATTTGCCCAGAAATATGGAAAGCCGAGTTTAAAAATTAACCAATCTGCCCAAGAAAAATTAATGGAATATGCTTGGCCTGGCAATATTAGGGAACTTTTACATACAATGGAGCGTGCTGTTATTCTATCTGAAGGAAATGTTTTAAAACCGACAGATTTTCTATTGGAAACCAAAACCTCTTTTTCTGTAGAAGACGAACCCAAAACTTTAGAGGAAATGGAACTTCTTATGATTACAAAGGCTTTGAACGAAAATGAGGGTAATTACAGTGCAGCCGCTGAACAACTTGGTATTTCAAGACAGACGCTTTATAACAAACTTAAAAAACCAGGCAAATAATGGTCAGCAAAAGTATTTACTACCAACTTATTTTCCGAATTATACTAATTGCAGTTTGCGCTCTTTTAGTAGCTTTTCTATTATTTAAGGAGCATTATATTCTTTGTGGCATATTCAGCGTCGTATTTATTGGATTATCGTATAGCTTGGTGTTTTTTGTTAATCAAACCAATAGAAAAATTGCCTATTTCTTTGATGCCATAAAAAATGAGGATTTTACCTTACGTTTTCCAGAAAAACTAAGTGTTAAATCTTTGGAAGAGCTTAACCATAGTCTGAATATGTTGAACACCATGATTCAAGATATTCATTTAAAAAAACAAGCTCAAGAACAGTATTACCAAGAGATTCTTCGGCAGGCAGATATTGGCATCTTTACCATTAATGAGAAAGGACATATTTTATATGCTAACCCAACTGTACAAAACCTATTAAACTACAGGCCTCTTAACCATGTAAAACAATTAAAGCAAATAGACCCCATTCTATACAGCCTTTTTGAATCTTTAGAGCCTTTTAAAAGCACATTATATTCTTTAGGGAACGAACGAGGGAAAAAAGAACTGACGCTAAAGTGCACCCCTATTACCATAGAGGAAAAAAAACTATTACTCGTAATCGTACATGATATTCAAAAAGAACTTGATGATAAAGAAACCGATTCTTGGGTGAAATTGATACGTGTTCTTACACATGAAATCATGAACACCATTACTCCTATTACCTCAATATCCGAGTCTATTCTAAAATATTTTAAAAAAGGAAATGAATTGGCTACGGCTGAAGAGTTTGGGGAAATACAGATTAAGAATACCGCAAAAGGTCTCGAGGTTATCAAAGAGCAAGGCAATGATTTGATGAGTTTTGTACAGTCTTACCGAACTTTTCTAAGCGTTCCCGAACCTGACAGAGAATTGATTCAAGCCAAAAAGTTTCTAGAAAAGGTAAGATTGCTTTTACAAGAGTATACCAATGCTCATAACATTACCCTAGAAGTTACTTGTGAACCTGAGGATTTAGAACTTTATATCGATGAAAAACAGCTTACACAAATATTACTGAACTTAGGTAAAAATGCCCAGCAAGCTATTGAAGAACAAGACGAGGGTAGCATAATCATAAAAGCAGGCATTGACCAACAAGAAAAAAAATATATTACGGTTACCGATAATGGTCCAGGAATTTCAACTGAACTTTTAGATGAGATTTTTGTACCCTTTTTCACCACCAAAAACACAGGAACAGGAATAGGATTAAGTCTAAGCAAACAGATTATGCGTTTACACGGTGGTTCTATACGGGTAGTTTCTAATGACACAACCACATTTACCCTAACCTTTGAGTAATTTTAAATATCAGCTTGTAGTTCTTTAAAGGGATCCCAAAAATATTTTTCGAGATTTACTATTTGAAGGTCTCTTACTATAACACCCTCACTTTCTAAAAGTTGTTGCATTAAATTGGTACCATCAAAATGATGCTTTCCGGTAAGGAGTCCGGCTTTATTGACTACTCTATGTGCAGGTATATCTTCCATATTATGGGAGGCATTCATGGCCCAACCTACCATTCTTGCACTTCGGGCAGCACCTAAATACTTTGCTATTGCACCATATGAGGTTACACGACCTTCGGGAATTAATCTGGCCACCTGATAGACCCTTTCAAAGAAATTTTCATTTTCAGGTTTCATAGGCATCCAAACTTTAATTAAATAATCTAAAGCATGTAATAATGAAAAGAAGCACCATTAAAGCACTTAAAATATAATTACTGTTTTTTGAAAATGCATTTGTTTTATGTTCCATCCTATTAAAATAGAACACATATAGGTACATGGCCAAAAAAGTTCCGCTACCCGCCGCAATTATAAATATAATTTCGTCAGTTATTTTATAGCTCATTAACTCCTGAGTATGAAATACGGTATTTAAGCCGCTATAAAAAGGTATGGCCAACAAATTGATAAGCGCCAAAAAGACTCCTTTAGAAAAGCTTTTACGTTTCTTTGCTTCTATGACTACAAACGGTTCTCTATGTTGCTTTTTTGCCTTAATAAAAAAGTAAATTGCCAATATAAAAAACAGGACTAAGGCTACTTGTAATAAAACCTCTATAAAATGTTGATTTCTAGAAATGTATTTAGCGATACGAACAGCAAGATAAGTTTGCATCATAACAGCAAACGCAACGCCTAAACCAAAAATAACTCCATTTGCTTTGCCCTTCTCAACTCCAGTTTTGGCTGCATTTAAATTGAGCAACCCAGGTGGCAATGAAGCAAAAAAAGCAGCCCCAAAAGTGAAAACAAATAAAGTTGCTAATTGTTGCATTGAATCAGTTTACCTTGAACTTAATAAAGGTAATAGGTTTTCCCTTTTCAAGATACTGATTTTCATAGAAAGTCTGTATTTCAAGTACTTCTTGAGGACTCCCTTCATTCTTGTATACATCATGATTGGCGTAAATAACCTCTAAACCAAGACCATGAAGCAAGCCTAAGGTGTACCCATGCATAAACTCACTATCAGTTTTTAAGTTCACTGTTCCATTTGGTTTTAAAACCTGTCTGTAACGCTTTAAAAACTCTTGGTTTGTCATTCGGTGCTTAGTACGCTTATACTTAATTTGAGGGTCTGGAAAAGTTATCCAAATTTCAGACACCTCTTGCTCACCAAAAATATAGTCTACCAATTCAATTTGCGTACGTATAAAAGTTACATTAGTTAAATTCTCTTCAATGGCTAATTTAGCACCTTTCCAAAAACGTGCACCTTTAATATCAATACCAATAAAATTTTTGTTTGGAAATCTTTTCGCCAACCCTACGGTATATTCGCCTTTACCGCAACCTAATTCTAGAACAATTGGGTTATTGTTTTTAAAATGGGTATCCCATTTACCTTTTAGCGGAAATCCCCCTACAACCTCCTCTCGACTTGGCTGTATAACATTCGGAAAAGTTTCATTTTCCTGAAATCGTTTTAATTTATTTTTACTTCCCACAATTATGAATTCTAAACTTCGGCAAAGCTAATAAAAAAGAGAGGCTTAGCGATTATTGAACTTCTTCAATTTGAATTGTACTTTTTTCAAGGGTAAAAGAAAACTCTGAGCCTACATCAACCGCACTTTCTACATAAATTTTTTCTCCGTGGGCTTCAATAATATGTTTTACAATTGCCAAACCTAAGCCAGAACCACCTTCGCGTCTACTACCACTTTGGTCAACCCTATAAAAGCGTTCAAAAAGTCTAGGTATATGTACTGCTGGTATACCTTCCCCATTATCAGTTACCCTAACGATTATCTTATTCTTTACTAAATTTTCAACACTTACTTCAGTTGTCCCATTTTCGTTACCATACTTAATGGAATTCACCAACAAATTGGTAAGCACCTGTTGTATTTTTTCTTTGTCGGCATACACAAAAATCGGTTTAGGGTAAACAATGTCAAAAGTGAGGGTGATGTTCTTTTTGGCTGCCTTCATTTCTAAAAGGTCGAATACACTCTGAATCAACTCTATGATATTAAAAGACTTCTTCTCTAAATTAAGATCACCAACCTCAAGTTTAGTGATCAGATCTAAATCTTTAACGATATAGATTAGACGGTCGACAGCTTTATTGGCACGAATCAGGTATTTCTTGCGAACATTTTTATCTTCCATGGCACCATCTAAAAGGGTTTCTATATAGCCTTGAACAGTAAAAAGAGGTGTTTTTAATTCATGGGAAACATTGCCCAAGAAGTCTTTTCGATATTCTTCCCTAATTTTCAGCGTATCTATTTCTATTTTCTTGTCTTTGGCAAATTTTTCAATCTCAGCGGTCAATGTTCTCATATCGGTCGTAACCGGATATGAGGGAATAGTACTAGATTCAAGCAGCTCAACATCGTCGTAGATTTGTTTAATTCTCTTATAAATGAATTTTTCTATTCTTAATTGCAGTGTAATAAAGGACGTTATAAAAAATAGAATCGCCGCCGAAACTAATATACCGAAATTTAAAGTGCTAAAACGCCATTGCAAAATGGTCAACAGTGAAATACCGATAACAACTATGTATATAGAAGAACGAAATGCAAAACGATATGATCTTTTTGAACGTAGAGTTGCGGCCATCTATAGAACAAACTTATATCCTACTCCCTTTACCGTTTTAAAATGGTCTTCTCCTATTTTTTCTCGAAGCTTTCTAATATGTACGTCAATCGTACGACCACCAACAACAACTTCATTACCCCAAACCTTATCAAGAATCACTTCTCGTTTAAAAACCTTACTAGGTTTAGAGGTCAAAAGTGCAAGAAGTTCAAATTCTTTTCTTGGTAAAATAATTTCTTTACCTTTTTTTATGATTTTGTATTCTTCTCTGTTGATTACAATATCTCCTACCTGAACAATATCTTCTTGGGCATTTTCCTCGTTTTTAAGTCGTCTTAAAAGAGCATTCACCTTACTTACCAATACTTTTGGCTTTATAGGCTTTGTAATATAGTCATCAGCGCCTGCGTCAAAACCAGCTACTTGGGAATAATCTTCCCCCCTGGCTGTTAAAAAAGTGATAATAGTATTTTCCATACCTGGGGTTCTTCTTAAAATTTCGCAGGCCTCAATTCCATCCATCTCTGGCATCATCACATCTAAGATAATCAAATGAGGTAATTTCTTTTTTGCTTTTGCTACTCCGTCCGCACCGTTTTTAGCGGTATACACATCATAACCTTCAGCAGAAAGATTGTAAGCTACAATCTCTAGGATATCTGGTTCATCATCAACTAAAAGTATCCTAATGTCCTTCTTTTTCATGGTTTTAAAATTGATTGATTCACTCAAAAGTAAAGATAATACTATTACAGAAATGTCAGTTAACATTGATTTAATGTAGTAACGTTAAGGTAACACTAAGAAAATAAATGTTTAACATGGATCTAACTCGGCCTTTACAACAACTAGCGTCCTTTGCGGCGGATTTAAGAATCAATATATCTAATGAACAAATTACTACTTTTTACATTCCTTTTTATCTCTATTAATGCTAGTGCTCAAGACACTGGAAGCATTGTTGGGAAACTTACTGACAAAGAAGTTAACGATGAACCTTTGGCATTCGCCAATGTTTTATTAAAAGGTACCACTAAAGGAACCACATCAGATTTTGATGGATTATACGAAATATCAAATATCGAACCTGGAACGTATACCGTTTCATATAGTTATTTAGGATATGAAACTGTAGAAATACAAGCCGTAGAGGTGGTTGCTGGAAAAGTAACTACCATTAATGTACCATTGAGCGCATCTGAAGGTGTTTCTTTAGATGAAGTAACTGTTACAACTGTTGCTCGAAAAGATTCTGAAACTGCCTTGTTGCTAGATCAAAAACGAGCTATAGAAATTAAAGAAAGTATTGGCGCCCAACAATTAGCAAAAATAGGTGTGTCGGATGTAGCTACAGCAACAACAAAAATCTCAGGAGTTTCTAGCAGTGAAGCTTCGGGCGATGTTTTTGTAAGAGGTTTAGGTGACCGTTACCTAAGTACAACATTAAATGGTTTACCCGTTCCTTCTGATGACGTTGAAAAGAAAAACATTGATTTGGGTCTTTTCCCAACACGTGTAATTCAAAATGTAAGTGTAAGCAAAACCTATTCTGCTCTGTCATCAGCCGATCAAGCATCTGGAAACATCAATATATCTTCTCGAGAATTACAAGGTTCAGAAGAATTAAGTGTTTCTATTCGATCAGGGGTCAACACAAATGTAGCTAAGAGTGGAGTTTTTGATAATTTCAGAGTGTCTCCTAATCAACGAAATGTAGATTTTGGATTTTTTGACCAGAATGCTTCTACAAGAGATCTAATTACCATTCAAGGATGGAACCCTAAAGTTCAAAGTACTCCTATTAATTATACCTATTCAATAGCTGCCGGAAAGCGAATTAAAGAAAAACTTTCTGCATTCATTACTGCATCTCAATCTGAATCATATGAATACGGACAAGGTCTTTTTAGACAATTTCGGTCAAACTTCGTTGATGATACTATCACAGATGCTACAGTATATAGCAAGAAAGTAACTACAAGTGGGTTGTTAGACCTTACCTACTTTATCAATGAAAAGAACAAATTAAAGTCTAGTACTTTCTTTGTAAATAAATTGACTGATGAAGTTTATGAAGGCGGTAGAAATGGTGAAGGGACTATTTTTGAAGAAACCGACCCGGTAGAAGGACTTTCACAATTTGTTCGTGACCAAAATATTAAACAGACAAGATTATTAGTTTCTCAACTTTTGGGAACACACAAACTTGGGGAAAAGAATTCTTTAGAATGGGCTGGTGGATACAACCTAGTTAATGCAAATGAACCTAATAGAATTAGAAATGAAGTCAATTTTGACTCTAATGGAACTTTAGTGCAATTAGGACGTACAGGAGGATTTCAGCAAAGAAAGTCAAAACAACTTATTACTGACAATGAATTCAATGGATATTTAAAAGATGTAATCGAAGTTGTAAAAGACGAGGATAATGAAAACTCCTTTAAAATAGAACTTGGGGTAAACTATAGAAATAAAAAAAGAGATTTTGAATCACTTTTTGTAGGTGTTGAAGAAACGAGTACCAATGCTATAAATCCTGTGGACATTGACAATATCGGTTCTATTTTTCAAGCATCAAATTTCGTTAGTGGCGTTTTAGAGTTAAATGAACTTCAAACAGATTTCTATAATGGAAAGTTAACCTCACAAGCTGCATTTGCAGATTTTAATGTTGGTTTAAAAAAATGGAATTTTAATGCCGGTCTTCGTTTTCAAAAAGATGACCTAAGAGTAACCTATGATGTTGGTAACGTTCCAGGGAGAATTGGCGAGGCGAATAAAAACTATAACAATGTTTATCCTAGTTTAAATGTTAAGTATAGTTTAAATGATAATCAAGCGTTACGCCTAGCCGTAAGCAATACTATTACACTGCCTGAGTTCAAAGAAGTTTCTCCTTTTGAATATGTATCACAAACAGGACAAGTCACTAGAGGTAATCCAGATTTAGATGCATCTAAAGATATCAATTACGACCTAAAATGGGAGTACTTTCCTTCCAATGGTCAACTTATATCCCTAGCCGGTTTTTATAAAGAAATCAAAGATCCAATAAACAAAGTACAGGATCGTGGTTCTGCCGGTGTATTCTCTTATTTTAATTCTGGAGACAAAGGTGAGGTGTACGGCTTTGAACTAGAGTCTAAAGTAGATTTAGTAAAAGTTAACGACGAAGGTGAAACACCTAAAGGCATAAACCTTGATCTTAATTTAAATGCTACTAGAATGTGGCATTCACAAGACCTAAAAGAGGTTCGTGATGCCGACGGAAACTTTATAAGAACATTTCGTTACAAAGGCTTAACACAAACGGGTTTACAGGGCGCTTCTGACTGGATCGTTAACACAAGCTTAAACTTTTCAACACCTTCAGACAATCCCTTTTCCGCATCTTTGACTGCGAATTATGCTTCTGACAAGATATACGCTCTTGGGGCCCCAGAGGTACAAAGTCAAAGCGAAACATTCTATAATGATGCAATTATTGAAAAAGGATTTGTGGTTTTCGATGCCACCTTAACAAAAGAGTTAGGCGAACATTGGACCGTGCGTTTTTTAGGTAGAAACTTATTGAATCCAGATATTAAAAGAACTCAATTAGTAAAGCCTAGCACAACCAATGTAGAAACAGATGAAATAGTACGCTCCTATACTAGCGGGACTACTCTTAGTTTAGGATTGAATTACAGCTTTTAAAAACTAAAATGAAAAAACTAAAATGAAAAAATTTATTAAAATTTCGATGATATTCGCCGCAGTATGTGCTCTTATGATGGCTAGCTGTAGTGGTGACGATAATGATGGAGGTGATCCAATACCAGATGCAACTTGTACCGATGGTAAGCAAAACGGTGATGAAACCGGTGTTGATTGTGGTGGTACTTCGTGTAATACTTGCCCGCCATTAGAAAGTACAGATCTTAACGGAAGTTTAGCAGAGGACAGAACTTTAGATAGTTCAAAAGAATATTCTTTAACTGGAACTTTTAGTGTTGAATCTGGTGCAACTTTGACGATACCCGCCGGCACTAAAATTGTTTCACAAGCTGGGACAGATAAATATATTGTAGTTCAAAAAGGTGGAATGATCGATATTCAAGGTACTGCTTCTGCCCCTGTAACAATGACTTCTTCTAACGAATCTCCAGGTGACTGGGGTGGTTTGGTTATCGCAGGTAACGCAACCACAACAGAAGGTGTCGATGCTACAGCTGAGGTTGGTGGTGTTAAGTATGGTGGATCTGTTGATACTGACAATTCAGGATCTATTGAATACTTAATAATCAACTATGCAGGTGCTCAAATAAATGCTGAATCACAATATAATGGTCTTACATTATATGCAGTTGGCTCAGGAACAACCATTGAAAATGTGGCCATGTTAAATGGTACTGACGATGGAGTTGAATTTTTTGGTGGAACCGTGAGCGTAACCAACATGTATTTAGAAAACAACGAAGATGATGCTGTTGACTGGACAGAAGGTTGGAACGGTACTATTACGAATACATATGTGCTACATAGCGAAGAAGGATTCTCAACTGCTGCTGAAGGCGATGGCATCAACAACAATCCTACCTTTACCAATTTTACTGCTGTTTCATCGGTTGGTGGTACTGCATTACAATTTAAAAAGGAATCAGGCGCAACAATTACCGGTTTATCATTAGCAGGTTATGAAACCACAATTGACATGAAAGACAATGGTCCATTATCTAATATAAAAATTGATGGTATAGATGCCGATCCAGCTAATACATATATTGCTGCCCCATCTGTAGATATCGCAATTTTTGCTTGGGTTAATTCAAATACAGAAGTTACCACAAGTATTTTATCAGGTAGTATTTCTTCTGATCTTACATTGGATGCTGCTGTAACCTACTATTTAAGTAGCACTTTTAGTGTAAATTCAGGAGCAAAACTAACCATACCAGCAGGTACAAAATTGATTGCAGATGTTGAATCAGGTGATGCAACCCAAACGTATTTAGTTGTTCAAAAAGGAGCTCAAATAGATATTCAAGGTACCGAGAGTAATCCAGTTATCATGACTTCTACCGGAGAAAGCCCTGGAGATTGGGGAGGTTTGGTAATTGCAGGCAATGCAATTACTACAGAAGGAGTTGATGCTGTAGCTGAAGTAGGTGGTATACTTTATGGTGGCAATGATGATGCTGATTCTTCTGGATCGATCAACTACCTGGTAATCAATTATGCAGGTGCTCAAATCAATGCCGAGTCGCAATATAACGGTCTAACCTTATACTCCGTTGGTTCTGGAACTACCATCGAAAATGTTGCAATTCTTAACGGTAAGGACGATGGTGTTGAATTTTTTGGCGGAACCGTAAGTGTTACCAATTACTATGCTGAAAATAACGAAGATGATGCTGTGGATTGGACAGAAGGATGGAGTGGTACTCTTACCGATGCCTATCTTTTGCATTCTAGTACTGGATTTTCAACCGCATTGGAAGGTGATGGTTTGAACAACAATCCAAAATTTGTTAATCTAACAGCAATCTCAACGGTAGACGGTACAGCTCTTCAGTTTAAAAAAGAATCTGGTGCTACCATTACCAATCTTTATTTAGAAGGTTATGCTACACTTATAGACATGAAAGATAACGGTGCTTTGGCAAATGTTCAAATTGATGGTGCAGCTGCTACAACAGCCGGACCATACAATACAGGTACACAAGTAGATGTTACTTCTTTTGCATGGGCAACAGGAAACTAAATAAATAGTATATTGAATTAAGGAAAAGCCCGCAAATTTCGGGCTTTTTTGCATTTCATCGAAAAATTTAAAAGATTAGGCCTACCACCTTGACTTTCAGGAATCAATATACCTATATTTGTGGTATACGATTTGTATTGTAGTAGCGTATGAAGCACCTTTACCTAATCATCTTTTTTCTTTTCATCTCCTTTAGCTATGGGCAAAGTACCAAAAGCAATGGAGACATCGATGGTTTAAGTATGTACCCAAACCCTGTTACTACTGGTAAAGTCTATATTTCTACAAATCTTAACGCACCCAAAGAAATTTTCATCTACGATGTTTTTGGTACTTTACTACTAAAAACGACCATATTGGGCAAAGAACTGAATCTATCCGATTTAGATGCTGGTGTGTATGTATTACGTGTTTTTGAAAAAGACAAAATGTCTACTCGAAAACTAATCGTTAAGTAGCCTATTACTCATTTACCTTACCTCTCAATTACTTTGTAGCATCCGGTTAAATACATATATTTCCGATGAATGGCCGCACGTATCATATTGACCTACAAAATCTTAGCTTTCACAACATTTTCAGGTCTCCAGTTTAGCTTATAAGTACCTTTATCTCGTTGATCCCAAATCAATTAGAAATGAAGAAAATCTACTTTTTGCTATTTATGGTTCTATCTATTGGTATTTATGCCCAAGACACTATAGATATCAATAACCTACGTAAAAATGAAATTGCCGGATTTAAATTGTATCCGAACCCTGCATTTGCAGATGTCATCTATGTTACCACAGAAAAGAACAACTTAAAAGAGGTTAGAATCTATGACGTATTTGGCGAATTGGTACTAACCGATAGATTATCGAGCAAAGCAATGAACATTTCACGGTTGTCACCTGGCGTTTACGTTGTTCAAGTAACTGAGAACGATAAATCGATTACTCGAAAATTGGTCGTAAAATAATACCCCTTTTTAAAATTTGGTTACCAAACCATTAAAATAAATTGGTTCAGTACCTTTGCTTCAACCTGAAAAAATTCATGGAGCAAAATGCTATTTTTGATATACGTACAGAGAATGAATTTCTAATTCAAGCACTGCTTATTTTTAAGTTTCAATACGTAAATAACAGTGTTTACCGTACTTTTTGCGAATACTTAAATGTTGACCCCACTACAGTCAAATCTTTAGAGCAAATACCATTTTTACCCATAGAGTTTTTTAAATCGAAAATTGTTGTAAGTTCCACCAAGCCTGAAGAAATTATTTTTACAAGCAGCGGAACAACTGGCAATGCAACCAGCAAGCATTTCGTTACAGACCTTAGCCTATACGAACAAAGTTATAGAAAGGCTTTTAACCAATTTTACGGAGATATTAAAGACTATTGTGTGGTTGCCCTTTTGCCTTCTTATTTAGAACGTACCGGCTCTTCCCTGATTTATATGGTAGAAGATTTGATTAAAAAATCCAATCACCCTAAAAGCGGATTTTTTTTAAACGAATATGCGCAGCTATATCAACTTTTACTTGAACTTCAAAAAACGGAAACCAAAATTTTAATCATTGGCGTTTCCTTTGCCTTATTAGAGTTTACCGAACAATATCAGCTGTCACTAAGGAATACCATAGTTATGGAGACCGGCGGTATGAAAGGTCGCCGTAAAGAGATTGTACGACAAGAATTACATCAATTGCTAACTGCTGGTTTTGGAGTTAACGAAATACATTCGGAATATGGTATGACTGAATTACTATCTCAAGGATATTCTAAAGGAAACGGAATATTCGATTGCCCTACTTGGATGAAGATTTTGGTTCGCGACACCGAAGACCCCCTTACCTTTCAAAAAAAGGGTAAAACAGGCGGAGTTAATGTTATCGATCTAGCCAATATTAATTCTTGCTCGTTTATTGCTACACAAGATTTAGGGAAAATTAATGACGATGGTACTTTTGAAATCATCGGAAGATTTGATAATTCTGATATAAGAGGCTGTAATTTAATGGTTCTTTAGTTTTTACTAAGCTTAAATCTAACCCCGGTCCATGACAGGCTTGCCGGTACTAGAGATTTTAGTAGCCGACTTGTAAACCAACAATTCATTCACCCCATCTCCACAATTACCTACCAATTATTCACCAGATTCAAAAGATAAGAGTAAATACTGTTCTGAATCATTTTCAAATTCTACAACCTCAAAAGTACCATTGGCTTCTGTGATTATTTCATCTCTCGCTCTAGATTTCACGAATGTACCAGCAGGACTGAACATATAATATTCCTGCCAAGCCATGTCATCACCAGTAGTCTCTGAATCCTAATAGTTCCCTGTCATTTGAATCAATTCCCATTATTGTTCAGTTAACACAAATTCGGTTGACTCCAACCCAAAGTAATCTTCATTAGAACATGACAGTACCAATAACAATACTAGAATAAAAGCAGTAATTTTTTTCATAATACGAAGATTAAAACCTATTATGAAGGTACAATAAGACCAAAACGTTGCGTTTAATTGCACCGAAATCTAAAGCCCTAATATCTTAGCGTCAACAAAAAATATTGAATTCACTTCTAATTCATGATCTGAACTCATTAGTTCATCGGTAACCGTATTTAAGCGTAAACTAAATTCATCTTTCTTAATGTATTCTCTCAAATCTGCATCTGACGTATTTAGTGTAATTCTATTTCCTACATTTTCTGGTACTTCATTTAATGCCGCTATTTGAATTTCCTCTAATCCATCCGCAGAAATAAATACTTCTATAGAATTTAGGAAGCTAAAATCAGCAGTATCTGGTGATATAAGAACTAATTCCAATTCCGTTAAACTTATTTCTTCAATAAGGTCTTTTCTAGTGTCGTTTATTGCAAACTTAGACTCTGAATTCGTCTCCATTTCGGGAGTAAAAATATCAAAAGGTAAATTTATACCTACCGAAGAAGGAATAGTCGCTCGTTGGCTATATTCCATATCAAACTTGGTTAATTCATCTAGCTTATCACAACTTACAAATAGCGTAACTAGGCAAAATATCGAAAAACATCTATTAAACATAACGTGGGGGTTTAACCATGTAAACGTATTATTGGCTTTAATATTTCTTAATAAAGCTCATTACATGATAAATACATTAATCTTCACTTTTTAAAAAGAAAAGTAACCTCGTCATCTGCAATTTCAGGACTATCTTGAAAGGTCAATGTTAACAATGAACCTTCAACATCAAAACGATATACCGAGTTATCTGAAAAGCCTAATCGGTCTCCTTGACCACCATAAAAATGTTCGCCGGTTTCCC
This sequence comes from uncultured Maribacter sp., assembly GCF_963974015.1. Classification (GTDB taxonomy): domain Bacteria; phylum Bacteroidota; class Bacteroidia; order Flavobacteriales; family Flavobacteriaceae; genus Maribacter. The sequence continues at coordinate 116,958 of NZ_CAXBBZ010000001.1, forward strand.
TAAAAAAAGCATACTCTCCGTCATGGGTTACCTTCACCAAATCTCTATCTGTGTCAAATACAACTTTGGTGAGGGTAAAATCTGTATCTGGTTCAAAACTACAATAACACACCACTTGTGAGAGTACCCATTCACCTTCTAAAGCAGCATCTGCAATAGCAGGTTCACCTTCTGGATCACACGCCAAAAAAAATAATGGCAAAACAACCAAAAATCTAAACTTCATATCTAAACCCTTCAAATAGGATTTTTCAATGCGGTGATGTTTGCTTATTCTAGCTAAAAACTAATACAAAATAGTTTTTCTTACCACGTTGTAGTAACACAAACTTATCATTAATCAAATCATCGGCAGTAATTAAAAAGTCTTCCTTTACCTTCTCTTTATTTACTGAAATGGAATTTTGCTTTAACTCTCTTCTAGCTTCACCATTAGAGCCTAAAAACTTGGTTTTTGCAGCTAATGCCCCTATCATATCCAAACCATCGGCTAATTCAGATTTAGAAAGTTCAGCTTGTGGTACACCTTCAAAAATCTCCAAGAATGTTTTTTCGTTCAATCCTTTCAAATCCGATGCTGTAGACTTACCGAATAAAATTTCACTGGCACGCACCGCATTATCCAAATCATCTTGAGAATGAACCATTACGGTAACCTCATCTGCCAATCGTTTCTGTAACAATCGTAAATGCGGGGCTTCTTTATGCTGTTTCGTTAAATCTTCTATTTCTTGCTGACCTAAAAACGTAAATATCTTAATATATTTTTCGGCATCCTCATCCGAAGTATTCAACCAATATTGGTAGAATTTATATGGAGAGGTTCGTTCGGCATCAAGCCAAATATTTCCGCCTTCGGTCTTACCGAATTTGGTACCATCGGCCTTAGTAATTAACGGACAGGTAAGCGCATAACCTTTACCGCCCGCAATTCTCCGAATTAATTCAGTACCCGTAGTAATATTACCCCATTGGTCGCTACCTCCCATTTGAAGGCTGCAATTATATTCTCTGTATAAATGAAGAAAGTCATACCCTTGCACCAATTGATACGTAAATTCAGTAAAAGACATACCCTCTTTTGCTTCCGCAGAAAGTCGTTTTTTTACAGAATCTTTAGACATCATATAATTGACGGTTATGTGTTTACCCACATCCCTAATGAAATCCAAAAAAGAGAAATTCTTCATCCAGTCGTAATTATTGACCAAAACCGCTGCATTTTCACCATCAACCGTAAAATCTAGAAAACGAGATAACTGCTCCTTCAATGCATTCTCATTATGTCGTAAAGTTTTTTCATCAAGTAAATTACGTTCTGCAGACTTACCCGATGGATCACCTATCATACCCGTAGCACCGCCAATAAGCGCATATGGCTTATGACCCGACAATTGAAAGTGGCGTAACATCATTACACCAACCAAATGACCAATATGTAAAGAATCTGCCGTTGGGTCAATACCCACATAAGCCGATTGCATCTCTTCTAATAAATGTTCTTCTGTACCTGGCATTGCATCATGTAACATTCCGCGCCATTGTAACTCCTTGACAAAATTTGTCATCTCTTCCTTTATTTTAATTGAATTGCAAATATAAATGGAATTCTTGCCAGAACACAGTAGATTAAAGCAGGAATTTATCCACCTGTATTTCCTAAATTTGAAGCATGGTATTAGTTACGGGAGGCACAGGATTAGTGGGGTCACATTTGTTGCTGAAATTAGTCAATGATAATATTGAGGTTCGTGCGCTTTATAGAACTAATGAAAAACTAGAACAGGTCAAAAAAATATTTGGCTATTACTCCCCAAATGCAAAAACACTCTTTAAAAAAATTAATTGGGTAAAAGGAGATATTTTAGACATACCTTCTTTAGAATCAGCTTTTATACAAGTAACCTACGTATATCATTGTGCAGCTTATATATCTTTTAATCCGTCAGATTTTAAATTATTAGAACGGATAAATAGAGAAGGAACGGCCAACATTGTAAATATGTGTATTGCAGTAGGTGTTAAGAAATTATGCCACATAAGTACTATTGGCACCATAGGTCGACCCATTTCAAATGAAAAAGCTACGGAAGAAACAGAATGGAGCAGGCAAAACGCAAACCCGTATGCAATCACCAAACATCTCGCAGAAATGGAAGTTTGGCGCGGCGCCCAAGAACAGCTGCAAATAGTTATCGTTAATCCCGGAGTTATTTTAGGACCGGGCTTTTGGGAAAATGGTAGTGGTACATTTTTTAAGACAGCATTTAAAGGGTATCCATTTTATCCTCCAGGAGGTTCAGGCTTTATTACTGTCTCTGATGTAACCCGTTCAATGGTCGATCTTATGAATTCGAAAATTACAGGAGAACGTTTTATTTTGGTTGCCAAAAATCTATCTTTTAAAGAAATATTGAGACATATAGCCTCTACGATGGGAAAGAAAGCACCTAACAAAGAACTAAAAATGTGGCAACTTCAATTAGGGAAATTTGGTGACCAAATAAGGAACATCGTTACAGGAAAAGCTAGAAGGATAACGAATAGTACAATTTACGGTCTACAGCACCCTACCAAATTCGACAATTCGAAATTAAAAAACGCATTAAAATTTGAGTTTGAGCCGTTAGAAGAAATAATAACATTTTCTGCTAAACTATTTACTGAAGAACACTCTTAGAGGGAATCAGTAACCTTGTCAATTACTTTTAAATCTTTCTTTGATGTTTTTTTCAAAAGGCTAATACTATCCTTTTCTTTTTTCATTGCCTCTAATTGTATGCGCTGATTTTCCAACTTGGCTTCAACATCTTTATACATCGTTTCATATAACAATGGTTTTGACGCATAATAGCGATCGCTATCTACAAACTGAGCACTGTCAATCTCAAATTTTTCGAATATATAGGAAGTTGGCTCAATACCGTTATCTTTTAATTTACCAATATTGGTTCCTTTTGCAGCATTGACAATAGCCATTTCCTTAAAAATTAATACCATTTTGTCTTGAGGTATTAAATTCTCAGGCTTCTCAATCAACTCTTCTGCACATGAAAAAAGCAACAACATAACTAACATGACACTTAAACTATACCTCATGGTCTATTAAAAGTTAGTCTTTTAGCATTTCTAGTTTCCGAGAATTCACCGTTGGTATATCCTAAGTGTCCGTTTATGAAAGTATGAACTACTTTTGTAGAAAAGGTGACATCTTCAAATGGAGACCATTTACATTTATAAGCAATATTCTCTTTCGTAACTGTCCACGAGTTATTCAAATCGACCACAACCAAATCGGCGTAATACCCTTCACGAATAAATCCTCTTTTCTTAATCTGAAATAATATCGCTGGATTATGACACATTTTCTGTACAATTTTCTCCAACCTTATTCTACCTTCTTTCACCTTTTCTAACATAGCCGGAAGCGCATGCTGCACTAACGGTCCGCCAGATGGTGCTTTCGTATATACATTGTTTTTCTCTTCTAATAAATGAGGAGCATGATCTGTTGCAATGACATCAATTCTATCATCTAATAAGGCATCCCACAATTGTTCTCGGTCTTTTGGAGTCTTCACGGCAGGGTTCCATTTAATTAAGGTTCCTTTATCAGCATAATCAGCATCTGAAAACCACAAATGGTGAATACACACCTCAGCAGTTATCTTCTTTTGTTCTAACGGAATGTCATTTCGAAATAAATTAGTCTCCTTACCCGTCGACACATGAAATACATGTAACCTAGCGCCGGTTTTCTTTGCTAAGGCAATTGCCCGAGATGATGACAGAAAACACGCTTCTTCACTTCTAATAATTGGATGATACTTTATTGGAATATCATCTCCGTACTGTTCTTTGTATTTGGCCAGGTTCTCACGAATAGTAGTTTCATCTTCGCAATGTGTAGATATCACCATTTCTGTATTACTGAAAATACTCTCTATCACCTTCTCGTCATCTACCAACATATTGCCTGTTGATGATCCTAGAAATAATTTGATACCTGAACATGCATTCTTATCCAGTCTTTTTAATTCTTCAAGATTATCATTGGTACCACCAAATAGAAATGAATAATTTGCAAAAGCTGAATTCGCAGCCATTGCAAACTTTTCTTCAAGTTTTTCCAATGTAGTTGTTTGTGGCGTTGTGTTTGGCTGCTCCATAAAAGTAGTTATACCACCTGCAAGCGCTGCCCTACTTTCTGTTGCTATAGTGCCCTTATGAGTAAGGCCCGGTTCTCTAAAATGAACTTGGTCATCGATAATACCAGGTAAAATGTGCATACCTTTTACATCAATTACCGTTGCATCGGCATCAGTAATATCTTTAGCTATTTTTACAATTAAATCATCTTCTATTAGAATATCATTCTCTTGAATGACTCCCTCATTAACAATAACACCGTTTTTTAATAGAATCTTACCCATAATTAAAATTTATTCCTTAGAAATAGACTTCTCATTTTCATTACAAAGACACCCCAAATTGCTTCACTTATTATTGAAGAACTCATTTTCGATTTACCCAAAACGCGATCTCTAAAAATAATGGAAACTTCTTCTATTTTAAACTTTTTCAAATAGGCTCTAAACTTCATTTCTATTTGAAAAGCATAGCCCACAAAACGAACAGAATCTAAATCAATAGCCTCCAATACCTCTCTTTTATAACATACAAAACCAGCGGTTGGATCATGCACCCGCATACCGGTAACAAGTTTAACATAGATTGAAGCACCGTAAGACAACAACACCCTATACAATGGCCAATTTACTACGTTCACTCCTTTTTTATATCTAGAACCTACAGCAACATCTGCACCATTTAAACAAGCCTTTTGCAGTCTAATCAAATCTGAAGGAGTATGAGAGAAATCCGCATCCATTTCAAAAATGTAGTCATAACCTTTCGCTATAGCCCACTTAAAACCATGAATGTAAGCCGTGCCTAGTCCTGATTTTTCAGTCCTTGTCTCTAAAAAAAGTTTTCCTTCAAATTCTCCTTGAAGTTTTTTTACACATTCGCCTGTTCTATCGGGAGAATTATCATCGACAATAAGAACATGAAATTCTTTCTGCAAATCAAACACTGCCCTAATAATGGCCTCAATATTCTCAATTTCGTTATAGGTAGGTATGATTACAATACTACTGGCCATATATCTTAAAAAAGTATTTCGACAAAAGTAAGGTTTTAAAGATCGTCTTAAAACGTGCTATAATACCTTTATGAAATTTTTAAACTATGTAACTAACCTTAAATTTGTAATTTTGCCATCAAGTATCCTATGCGAATGTTAACTAAAATTCCAAAGCAGTTCTATTTTTTTCTAGCTGCTATTTTCATTCTTAATGTCATTCAATCTAGTTTTACGCAACTCATTTTTGACGAAGCTTACTACTGGTATTACAGCCAAAACATGGCTTGGGGTTATTTTGACCACCCACCAATGGTCGCCTTATTGATTAAAATAAGTAGCTACTTTTTTAATGGTGAACTAGGGGTTCGGTTTATGAGCTGTGTTCTATCTGCCATTAATATCATTTTGCTTTGGCTAATGATTGACAACCCCAAAAAGAACGATTATATAAAACATTTTTTTGTGTTGGTTTTTTCTATGACACTTTTAAATGCTTATGGGTTCTTTACATTACCCGATACGCCCCTTCTGTTTTTTACAAGTTGTTTTTTATTGACCTACAAGCATTTTATCAAAAAACCAACAGTAGGTCTCTCAATATTGCTGGGTGTATTTATGGCAGCGTTAATGTACAGTAAGTATCATGCTGTACTTGTAATTTTCTTTGTTCTACTTTCAAATCTAAAATTAGTAAAAAACAAATATGCTTGGCTTGCCGTTTTCGTAGCCCTTCTTTCTTATACTCCTCATTTTTATTGGTTATATGAAAATGACCTTGTATCCATTAAATATCATCTATACGAAAGACCCAATGGCGCTTATAGCTTTGAGAAATATACCTTAGGTTTTTTCGTGAATCTAGTAGCTGTTTTCGGCCTTACCTTTCCCTTTATTTACAAGGCTCTTTTTAAAACTAAAGGCAATGATTTATTTACAAAAGCACTTATCTACCTCACCTATGGTGTAATTCTATTTTTCTTTGTTTCTAGTTTTAATAGAAGAGTACAGACACAGTGGATTATTATCATTTGTATTCCCTTGGTCATGATCACCTTTAATTACATGCTTCAGAACAAACAAGCATTAACATGGATTTTTAGGCTAGGGCTTATAAATACGATAATTATCATCTATCTAAGAATGGGGCTCTCCTATCAACCTCTTCTTTTTAATTTCTATTATGAAACGCACGGCAATAAAGAATGGGCCCAGGCGATTGAAGATGAAGTTGGAAAAATACCTGTTGTGTTTGAAAATTCTTATAGAAATGCCCCGATGTATTCTTTCTACACCAATGGCACACCAACATTTTCTTTGAATAATTATATGTACCGTAAAAATCAGTATTCAATAGATAATTCGGAAGAGAAGATACGAGGCAAAGATATTGCTTACATTTCAAAATATATTAACGACAACTCATTTTCTTATCAAAGGGAAGATGGTGGACTATATAAAGGAAAGTATATACCAAATTTTCAATCTTTTCGAAAGGTTGAATGTATAGTGGAAGACACCGAAGAAACTTTAAATTCGGATAAAAATATTAAGCTAAAGGTTTTTAACCCCTATAAAGAGCCCATCGAATTGAGCAAACTGAAATTTGCAATCACCTACTTGGATAATTACAAAATGCCAAAGGAAACTTTAAAAATAGTGCTTGAAGCTGTAGATCCAAATACCACAATACTAAAACAACAGGACACTACTAATTTTACATTTCACTTACCAAAAACTAAAATGGAAAACATAGGTTACTTTAGGGTAGTCATTTCTGAGAACCATCTCTATTTTGGCTTAAACGGAAAACCAATTCCAATCAAATAATGGAACCTATTGCCAGAACATTCTCTCAAAACGATTGGATTACCATAACATTAATGGTAAGTCTTCTGTTTCCATTAATTGCAAAAAGCATCTATTATTCCCGCTTTTTTAGTTTTATAATTCTACCATTTAACAACAAGTACATAACCATGTACACCAAGAAAGAGAAACTATTCAATTGGTTCCATATACTGTTAAGCATTTTTCAAATTATAAATACTACACTATTTATAATTTTTATTTGGCGTATATATATGCCTACTTCTCAGGTCAAAAATCCCTTTATTTTTCCGTTATTGCTTGCAGGTGTTTTCCTATTCTTAAGTATAAAAACTATGGCGCAATTGATCAACGGTTTTATATTTAATTCTTATGATATTTTCAACGAACTGGTTTTTAGGAAATTAACCTATCTTAATTATTCAAGCATTGTTCTTTTTATTGCAAATATTCTTTTAACCTACGTTTTTATTGACTCGAGAATCGTTATCTATATTGCTGTTTTTCTATTCTTGATCATTAATATAATTGGCTGGGTGACAGTACTAAGGAATTACCAAAATTTTATTAGCTCCTATTTTTTCTATTTTATTTTGTACCTTTGCGCACTCGAAATTGCACCCTTAGTTATTATGGGAAGCTTTCTAAAATAGCGCAACGTATGAAAGTAAAAACGATTTTGGTCTCTCAACCAGAGCCAAAAATGGAAAATTCTCCCTATTCCAAACTTATCGATAAAGAAAAGGTAAAGGTTGATTTTAGACCGTTTATTCATGTAGAAGGAGTTGACGCAAAAAGTGTGCGTCAGCAAAAAATAGATCTAAATGATTTTACTGCTATTATCTTAACCAGTAGAAATGCAGTAGACCACTTCTTTAGAATCGCAGAAGAGATGCGTTTTAAAGTACCAGATTCAATGAAATACTTCTGTCAATCAGAAGCCGTGGCGTACTATCTTCAAAAATACGTTGTCTACAGAAAACGCAAAATCTATGTAGGAAAACGATTATTTACAGATTTAGTGCCTTTGATCAAGAAATATAAAGACGAAAAATTCTTATTACCTTCTTCCGATGTACTTAAATTAGATGTACCCGACACTTTAGAAACTCTAAATATCAATTGGAAACGAGCCATTTTTTACAAAACGGTTATTAGCGACCTTTCCGACTTAAGAAATGTTTATTATGATATTTTAGTGTTCTTTAGTCCTTCTGGGATAGAATCTCTATTACAGAACTTTCCAGATTTTGAACAAAAAGAAACTAGAATTGCAGTATTCGGTAATTCTACCGTAGACGCGGCTAATGGTGCTGGTTTAAGAATTGACATTAAAGCTCCTACTCCAGAAACACCATCAATGACTATGGCGTTACAAAAGTATATTACAAGCGTAAATAAATAACCGACTCAAAAAAGTCAATAAAAAAAGCCTTGCAATGCAAGGCTTTTTTATGTTTTAGAATGCGTACCGTTGTGGTCCGCCCCTTCTAATTTCTTCAGTGGCATAACTTTCATACTTTTTAAAGTTTTCCCTAAAGGCATTTGTTAATTTAAATGCTGTCGTGTAATATTTTTCATCATTGTTCCAAGTTGCTCTCGGACTCAAAACAGATGTTGGCACACCAGGACATTCCCTGGGCTGAGCAACTCCGAATACAGAATGAATATGATATCTATCATAAGAGTATAGACCTAAATCACCATTCAAGGCAGCAGATATCATAGCCCTGGTATATTTTAACTTCATTCGTGTTCCAATTCCGTATGGGCCTCCGGTCCAACCAGTATTCACCAACCAAACGTCTACACCAGACTCCTTCATTTTCTTACTCAACATCTCAGCATATTTCGTTGGATGCAATGGCATAAATGGAGCACCAAAGCATGCAGAAAAAGAAGGTACCGGCTCAACTACCCCAGCTTCTGTACCCGCAACTTTAGCCGTGTAGCCTGATATAAAATGATATGCAGCTTGACTGGGAGTTAGCTTGGATATTGGAGGCAACACCCCAAATGCATCGGCAGTTAAAAAGAAAATATTCTTAACATTTTTACCAATTGATGGCTGCTGTATGTTATCAATATGATGTATTGGATAACTAACTCTAGTATTCTGAGTTATAGAGGTATCGGCAAAATCGACATTGCCTTTGTCATCCAATACTACATTTTCTAATATAGCACCTGATTTTATAGCTCCATAAATTTCAGGCTCTTGCTCTTCAGATAAATTAATCACTTTAGCATAGCAACCACCTTCAAAATTAAAAACGGTATTTCTACTCGTCCAACCATGTTCATCATCACCAATTAACTTTCTATTCGGATCCGTTGATAAGGTTGTTTTACCTGTACCAGATAATCCAAAAAAGATAGCCGTATCGCCATCTTCACCTACATTCGCTGAACAATGCATTGGCAAGGTTTCTTTATAAACCGGTAAAATAAAGTTCAACGCTGAGAAAATACCTTTCTTGATTTCACCTGTATAACCCGTACCACCAATAAGTGCAATTTTATCAGTAAAATTTAGTATCGCAAAATTATGTTGTCTTGTTCCGTCTGATTCTGCATCTGCCATAAACCCTGGAGCGTTGATAACAGTCCACTCAGGAGTGAAATCTTCTAACTCAGCTTCTGTAGGGCGCAAAAACATATTATAAGCAAACATATTAGACCACGGATACTCGTTGATGACCCTAATACTTAATTGGTATTCAGGATCTGCACATGCATAACTATCCCTAACGAAAAGTTCCTTTTGATTTAAGTAGCCTATAACCTTTGAATATAACGAATCAAATTTTTCCTTTTCAAACGGAATATTAATATTGCCCCACCATACTTTATCTTTCGTAATATCATCTTTTACGATAAAACGATCCATAGGAGACCTCCCAGTAAATTCACCTGTATTGACTGCAAGCGTACCATTGCTAGTTTCAACTCCCATATCCATTTCTAGAGTAGCCTTCTGCAGTTGTTCGGGGTCTTCTTGGTAATGAAAATTAGAATGTGTTATCCCATATTTTTTTAGGGATATTGTATTCGCATTTGTTGTTGAGCTTTTCATGTTTTTGAAAATTTAATCAAGTAAAACTAAAAAAATAAAAGGTGAACCCTTGGTTTTCAGAGCTTAATTAGCCCTAAACCTCGTCGAAATATGAATTCAATTAAAGAATGATGAAATTTAAAAAAAATTCGCACCTAAACTATTCTATTTATTACAGTAAATTAAACTATAACGTAATTAGAGTGCATTATTGTTGATTTTGATACTATATTTTAAGAAATAAATAAAATTTAATACTTTTTTAGAAAGATTTTATTTATTCAATAATTTAAAATATTCGATAGTTTTAGCAGTCAACAAGCCTGCAGCATGCTTCATATTATAAGCAAGGTCTTTAGTATAATCCTGTATTTCAAACACATCAAAAACACCTTGCTTTTTTAGTTGCTCTTTTTCTATCTCCAACTTTCCACAAATAGCAATTACCGGAATATTTTCACGAACACCTAAGGCAAGAACACCTTGAATTAACTTCCCATTCAATGTCTGTTCATCAATTTTACCTTCTCCCGTAATTAAGTAATCAAAACGTTCTTTGCTCAATAAAGCATTTACACCTGAAAGCTCTAAAACAAAATCTATCCCACTTAAATAATCTGCTCCAAGAAAAGATTTAAGTCCATATGCTACCCCTCCTGCAGCACCTGAACCTGGTAGCATAGCATTTTGAAAATTGTATTTTTCCAATACTACCCTATCCAAATTTTTTAGGCCAGAATCTAATTCTTGAATCATCTGTTCTGATGCTCCTTTTTGTGCAGCATAAACATGTGCCGCACCGTTTTCACCAAATAAGGGATTTGTAACGTCATTTATGGCAAAAAACTTAACCTGCTTTAAACCTTCTAAAACATCTGTATCATCAATAGATTTAATTTGACTCAAACTAGAACCAGTTGCTTTAAGCTTCTTGCCATTTTCATCTAAGAAAGAATACCCTAAGGCTTGTAATATGCCAATTCCGCCATCGTTAGTTGCGCTTCCGCCCAAACCTACATACACGTTCTTTATGCCTTTTTGAACAGCATCCTTTATTTGTAGTCCCGTACCATATGTACTTGTCAACATAGGATTTCTTTCTTCGGGAGTAAGCAGCTCCATACCTGACGCATTTGCTAATTCAATAAATGCCGAATTGGCTTCTTTATTATATAGGTAGTAAGACTGTATTGGTTTCCCTAAAGGATTTTCACTAATTACCTGAACTGAAACACAAGGTTTATAATAAGCTACCGCATTCATAAAACCATCACCGCCATCAGAGGCTTTAATGTAGTGTGAAGTAAATTGAACTCCTGCTTTTTCCACACCTGTAATAAAAGCCTTAGACACTTCCTCGCTTGTTAATGAGCCTTTAAATTTATCAGGGATAAGCAATAGTTTCATTTGTTCAGATTTTGCGGGAAACTATCAATAGCAATGTTCCATAATTCTGGGAGTACAAAATATACGAAAAAGGTTAATATAAATATAGATATTATATTCATAACGATTCCTTTACTCACCATATCGGGAATTCTTAAATATCCTGAACCGAAAACTACAGCATTGGGTGGCGTAGCTACTGGAAGCATAAAAGCACATGACGCCGCCACAGCCGCACCGACCATTAATACAAACGGATGCACATCTATTGTAAGGGCCATTGGTGCCAATACCGGCAATAACATGGCAGTAGTTGCTAGATTTGACGTTATTTCGGTTAAAAAATTAACCGCAGCAATTAAAACTAAAACCAAAACTAAAATTGGCAATCCGGCAAGGGACGTCATCTGACTTCCTATCCAAGATGCTAATCCGCTTTCTTCAAATCCTTTTGCTAAAGCCATACCTCCACCGAAAAGTAAAATAATACCCCAAGGCATTTTTACGGCCTCTTCCCAATTTATCAATTGTTCTCCTTTTTTCTTTGAAGGAATTAAAAACAAAACAATGGCAAAAAATATAGCAATAATGGTATCGTCTAGACCAGGTAATATCTTTTGCAGCAGAAAAGACCTAGTAATCCAACAAAAGGCTGTAAGCGCAAAAACAAAAGCCACCACTTTCTCTTCGTAACTAATTTTACCAAGCTTTGATAATAAACGTTTTATCTCCTCCTTACCACCAGGGAAAGTCTTTTGCTTGAAGGTGAAAGCATACTTTGTTAAATATTTCCAGCAGATAAATATTAAAATTATAGAGATTGGCAACCCAAAAATAAACCATTGCATGAACGTTATTTCATAGCCATAGGTATCTAAAACCACACCGGCCAACACTAAGTTTGGCGGTGTACCAATCAACGTTGCCAAACCACCAATAGAGGCGCTATAAGCAATAGCCAGCATTAAGGCTTTACCGAAGGTCTGATTTTCATCTTCTATGGTATCAGGATTATCTTGTAGCTGCTTAATAATAGCTAAACCTATAGGAAGCATCATCACAGCAGTTGCCGTATTCGAAATCCACATCGATAAAAATGCGGTTGCTACCATGAAACCAAGAATTATTTTCCGAACATCAGAACCTATCAAACTAATAATGTTCAAGGCAATTCTACGATGTAGATTCCATTTTTCGATTGCTATGGCAATAATGAAGCCACCCATATAAAGAAACACATATTTATGCCCGAAGGATCCTGAAGTGGCCGATAAATCCAATCCGCCAGAAAGTGGAAATATTATTATCGGAAGTAATGCGGTCACCGCAATCGGAATCGCCTCCGTTATCCACCAAATAGCAATCCAAATTGTTGATGCCAATACGGCATTGGCTTGCTCAGAAAGACCTTCTGGATGAAAAAAGAAAAGAATTAAAAAAAAGGAAACCGGACCTAAAACAAGTCCCAATAATTTTGTTTTACTCATGTGTGCGTATCATTACGAGTTGAAAATACATCTTTCTTAGCTCTAACCTACTTTCTTCTTTTTTAAAACTTGTGATTTCATAATTGCGAAAAACATTAACACCCAAGCAGCTATTAAGAAAACACCCCCTATTGGCGTAACAATACCAAACATTTTAAAATCGAATTGCATTAAATCGTTCAACGCCAAAATATAAATAGAAAAGGAAAACAAAACCACCCCAATTACCACGCATAGATATATAGGCCTTTTTGATTTGAGCATGCTATCGGGCAGCAAAGCTAGAACAAATAGAAAAAATGTATGATACATTTGATAGCGAACACCTGTTTCAAATGTGGCGACCGCATCTAAATCGACTAAATTTTTTAACCCATGTGCGCCAAAAGCACCAAGAACAACTGCCAACATACCGAACAAGCATGCAGTAATCAAAATTGTTTTTTTCATAACTTTTTCTATAACTTTCTTTATAAATGTAACAATTTGATACCTTAGTATTTTGTTACCAATCAAAAATACTGAAATCGGATGATGCGAAAAATTCTTGTTATAGGTGCTGGTAAGTCTACCTCATATTTATTAGATTATCTTTTAGGAAAAGCTGAAGAAGAAAAATTAGAAATAACCATTGGTGACATTAATCCGTCAGCTATACCAGCCGCCGTCGCCAGCCATAAACACTGCTCAGTTATTAAGCTTGACATATTTAACGAAACGGAAAGAACAAATGCTATTGCAAATGCAGACATTGTTATTTCAATGCTACCTGCACGATTTCATATTAAAGTAGCTGAAGACTGTCTTGTTCATAAAAAACACTTGGTAACTGCTTCTTACGTTAGCCCAGAGTTACTTGCCCTTGACAAAGAAGTTAAAGCAAATAATTTAGTATTCATGAATGAGATCGGTCTTGATCCGGGTGTTGACCATATGAGTGCCATGGAAGTCATTGACCGTATTCGAGATAAAGGTGGAAAAATTATACTATTTGAATCATTTTGCGGCGGATTGGTTGCACCGGAACATGACAATAACCTATGGAATTATAAGTTTACTTGGAACCCAAGAAATGTTGTTCTTGCAGGGCAAGGTGGTACCGCCAAATTTATTCAAGAAGGTACTTATAAATACATACCTTATCACCGCCTTTTTAGGCGTACAGAGTTTTTCGAAATTGAAGGGTATGGCCGTTTTGAAGGCTATGCCAATCGTGATTCTTTAGGCTATAGAGAAGCTTACGGCCTGCAAAATGCCTTAACCCTATATAGAGGAACTATGCGTCGTGTCGGCTTTTCTAAGGCATGGAATATGTTTATTCAGCTAGGAGCGACCGACGACACATACACCATTGAGAATTCTGAAAAGATGAGCTACCGAGAATTTATCAACCTCTTCTTACCATATTCGCCAACCGATTCAGTAGAATTGAAACTTAGACACTATTTAAAATTAGACCAAGATGATATTCGATGGGATAAATTATTAGAGCTAAATATATTTGACAATACAAAGTTTATAACTATTCCTAATGCCACACCCGCCCAAGCTTTACAGAAAATACTGGAAGATAGCTGGACACTTAAAGAAGAAGAAAAGGATATGATTGTTATGTACCATAAATTTGGATACGAATTAAATGGCGAAAAGAAACAAATAGACTCTAAGTTAGTTGTCATTGGTGAAAATCAAACTTTTACAGCAATGGCAAAAACTGTTGGCTTGCCCGTAGCGATGGCCGCACTGAAAATTTTGAATGGAAAAATAACTACACCAGGCGTACAGATTCCTATTTCGAAAGAAGTTTACAAACCTATTCTAGAAGAATTAAAAACATACGGTGTCAACTTTAAAGAATACGAAGTGCCTTATTTAGGATATAACCCTAATTCTGTAATTAACTAATCCTTTTTAACTATCATATTGAAACCAAATAGGTATTTTTATGTATAAATTGATATAAGACATGAAAGCATCTACTTCTTTGGCTAAAATTGATGGAATAGATAAAAAGATTTTAAGGTTTTTGATGGCAGATGCACGAAAACCAGTATTGGAAATCGCAAGAAGTATAGGAATATCTGGCGCTGCCATACATCAACGCTTAAGAAAACTGGAAGCATCGGGACTATTATCAGGTTCTAAATTCATTGTTAATCCCAAATCGTTAGGGTATACTACCATGGCTTATATAGGCATTTATTTGGATAAAGCAATGAGCAATCCTATGGCCGTCAAACAACTTGAAAAAATACCTGAAGTTTTAGAATGTCATTACACCACAGGTAACTGGTCTATTTTAATTAAAGTTTTATGCAGGGACAATGAACACCTAATGCAGGTTTTGAACAAGGAAATTCAAGCCATAGAAGGTGTATCTAGAACAGAAACTTTTATTTCCTTAGCGCAACAAATAGACCGACAAATCAGTATATAAAAGTAAAAACCTACCCATATATGGGTAGGTTTTTACTTTTATATAAGATGGTTTTTCTTAATCTCTACCTCCAAAAACTTGAAGTCCCCAATATACCAATGTCGCTAAAGAACCAATAGCTGCGACCAAATAGGTTCTTGCAGCCCATTTTAGTGCATCTTCAGAACCTTTATATTCTTCTCGAGTAACAACGTTTTTATTTTTCAACCATGACAGAGCACGATTACTCGCATCATACTCTACCGGTAAGGTTATAAAGCTAAACAATGTAGCTAAACCCATCATAACAAGACCTGCAACTGCAACCCAATATCCTAAACCTATACCAGCTGCTCCACCTAAGACCAAACCTCCAAAAACCACCCACATAGACATACCAGAAGTTACACTAACTATAGGTACTAATTTCGAACGCATACCTAACCATTCATAAGCCTGCGCATGTTGTACCGCGTGACCACATTCGTGTGCAGCAACCGCAGCTGCAGAGGCATTTCTTTGGTTATACACACCTTCACTTAAATTAACTGTTTTGTTCTTCGGATCGTAGTGATCCGTTAGCATTCCTGGAGTAGAAATTACCTTAACATCACGAATACCATGATCCGCTAACATTTTTTCTGCAATTTCAGCTCCGCTCATTCCATTTTGCAAATGCACCTTGGAATAAAACTTAAACTTACTTTTTAATTTACTACTTACTAACCAGCTCACCAAAGCAATGGCTCCGATTAATATATAATATCCCATCATAACGTTTCAATTTTTAAATCAACTAAATATAATTAAAGATTCGCTTTCTCAAGAAAATCTATTTGCAGTAAAGCAAAAACCCCGCCAAATTCCTTTCAGACTTTGTGGGGTATATTTTACTGACAAAATGTACGTTTAGGCAATCACTTCTTCCCAACCGAAAGCTTCAATTATCTCTTGATAGACCACTTCTCCCTTAACTATATTCAACCCTTTCTTTAATGATGCATCTTTCTCACAAGCTGCCTCCCAACCTAGGTTCGCTAATTTTAGTGCGTAAGACAAGGTTACATTTGTCAATGCCATTGTTGATGTATAAGGTACAGCACCCGGCATATTAGCTACGGAGTAATGCACTACATCATCAATTATATAAATTGGATCTTCATGCGTTGTTGGTCTAGTAGTTTCGACACAACCACCTTGATCTACGGCAACATCGACTATTACCGTACCAGGGCGCATTTCTTTTAACATATCTCTGGTTATTAAATTTGGTGCCTTGGCACCTTTTAACAATACACCACCAATAATTAAATCATGCGTTTTAATAAGTCTTCTAATATTAAACTCGTTTGAGAATTCAGTAACAACATGTGGAGGCATTACATCATTTACATAGCGCAAACGTTTCATATTAATATCCATAATGGTTACATGGGCACCCAAACCTGCTGCCATTTTCGCAGCTTGCACACCTACAACACCAGCACCCAACACTAAAACTTTACCTGGCGCTACACCAGGTACACCACCCAAAAGTACTCCACGACCCTTAGCCGGCTTTTCCAAGTATTTTGCACCTTGTTGTATGGCCATTCTACCAGCAACTTCAGACATAGGTGTCAAAAGCGGCAAAGTACCTTCTTCATCTTCTACCGTTTCATATGCTATACAGACCGCTTTCTGCTTTATCATTGCTTTGGTCAAGGCTTCACTTGAGGCAAAATGGAAATACGTAAACAGTATTTGCCCTTCTTGAATTAAATCATATTCTTCGGCAATGGGCTCCTTTACTTTCACAATCATTTCGCTCATGGCATAAACCTGACCTATTGTATCTAATATAATAGCTCCTGCCTGTTGGTAATCTTGATTAAAAAAACCACTGCCTTCACCAGCCTCAGACTGGACATATACTTTGTGGTTGTTCTTTACCATTTCGAAAACTCCGGCTGGTGTCATACCTACCCTGCTTTCATTGTTCTTAATTTCTTTTGGAATACCAACGATCATGATGTCTCATTTTATGTTACACCGCAAAATTGAAGCTATTTAATCAGTTATCAAACATAAAATCGATAAAAAGTAGGGGTTAATGGTTAAAAAAGATATTTTTTTTAAATTATACCCTATGTTTTTTAGGGGTTCTTAATATTATTTATATTTTATTTTCATTATTACTATCAAAACTGATAGGGTAGCCGTAATGACATTAGCCGCTATTATAGGTAGACTATTAATATAAAAACCATAAACAATCCAAAGTAAAAGTCCCATTAAGAGTACAGTATACATTGATAAAGAAATATCTTTAACTGATTTGTTTTTCCATGTTTTATATACCTGAGGAACAAATGCCGATGTAGTTAACGTTGCGGCAACCAGTCCCAATATTTCTATGTTTTCCATCGATTATCTTTTGTTGTTTACTTGCAAGCTTAGCTAAGTCATCAGTTAATCAAGTATCCCGAACTGGTAGTTAACTTCGTCGCGCCTTCTCGTGAACACGACAATAATAAAAAAATCATTGCGATCGTGCGGAACAATCTGTTCGATTCGTGTACCGAACCTACAAATCAATTCACTTTACTCGTAATTATTTAATTAAAAAGATATTTAACCTACAATATTTACAATTTTCCCAGGGACTACGATTACTTTTTTAGGTTCGCGACCTTGTAATTGTTGTTGGGTTTTTTCATTGGCCATAACCGCAGCTTCGATTTCATCTTTAGACAAGTCTAAAGAAAGCTCTAATGTGAACTTCATTTTGCCATTAAACGAAATAGGGTATTCCTTACTGCTCTCTACCAAATACTTGCCCTCAAATTTTGGAAAAGGCGCTGTGGCAATAGATGCTGAATGACCTAATTTATGCCATAATTCTTCAGCGATATGTGGTGCATATGGAGAAACCAAAATAGCTAATGGCTCTAAGATTTTCCGGCTTACACATTTCTGCGCAGAAAGTTCATTGACACAGATCATAAATGTAGATACCGACGTATTGAAACTAAAATTCTCAATATCTTCCTCTACTTTTTTGATGGTCTTGTGTAATGTCTTCCAAGATTCTTTGGTAGGCTCATCTTCGCTAACGAAAAATGACATATTCTCACCTGTATGAAACTGTCTCCATAATTTCTTTAAAAAAGAATGTGTACCTGTAATACCAGCTGTGTTCCAAGGTTTTGATTGCTCTAACGGACCTAAGAACATTTCGTACAATCGCAAACTATCCGCGCCATATTCTTCACAAATAGCATCGGGATTTACCACATTGTATTTGGACTTGGACATTTTTTCGACTTCGCGACCGACAATGTATTTCTCATTGTTATTTCCAGATATCACTCTACCGGAATTTGAAAAGAAAATTGAGTTCTTATATTCACTTAACCAATCTTTAAATCCATCCAAATCAAGTTCATCCGAACTATTTACAAGCGAAACATCAACATGTATTGGCAATATCCTATTTCTATCGACATCTGCCTTAACTAGGCTTGGACCAAAGATTCCAACCAATGTTGATTTAAGGTCAATTTGAAAATCTGCCAAAACATCATTATCTGCTATAATATTTTCATACAGATTTTTAGAAATAAATATTTTGGTACTAATAATTTCCTCATCAGAAAGAAGTCGTTCATTATTTGAATCGAATCCAGGAGTTATATCGACCCTATACGCGAACGCACTAGTCCCAGTAATCATCCCTTGATTTATAAGCTTTTTAGCAAACTCATCTTTGGGCACCAAGCCTTTATCGAACATAAATTTTTGCCAGAAACGAGAATACAATAAATGGCCTGTAGCATGCTCACTTCCACCAATATACAAATCGACATCTTGCCAGTAGTTAATCGCTTTTTGAGAGAATATTTCCTCACTATTGTGCGGGTCCATGTATCTATTGAAATACTGTGAACTACCCGCCCAACCTGGCATTGTATTTAATTCCAAAGGAAATACTGTGGTATTATTTATCTCGCTGTTTTCTACTACTTTATTTTTCAGCATATCCCATGCCCAAACCTCAGCATTCCCTAATGGTGGCTCTCCGGTTTCGGTCGGTAAATATTTTTCAACTTCAGGAAGTTTAATTGGCAAGTGTGCCGCTTCTATCATTTGAGGCATTCCATCCACATAATACACAGGAAAAGGTTCTCCCCAATATCTTTGGCGACTGAATACCGCATCGCGTAATCGGTAGTTGATCTTCCCTTCACCATGCCCTAATTTCTCCAGTTCAAAAATAGCACGTTTCACCGCTTTCTTGTACGGCAAACCATTTAGAAAATCTGAATTCGCAATCACCGTTTTATCCTTATCGGCAAATGCTTCTTCAGAAATATCAACTCCTTCAAAAATATTCGGAATCGGAATATTGAAATGTTTCGCAAAATCATAATCGCGCTGATCTCCACATGGCACGGACATTACGGCTCCTGTGCCATACCCGGCCAACACATAATCACCAATCCAAACAGGAACCGGTTCTTTTGTAAATGGATGCTCTGCGTAAGCACCTGTAAAAGCCCCAGAAATGGTTTTCACATCTGCCATACGGTCACGCTCAGAGCGTTTTGCGGTCGCCTTAATATAATTCTCCACATCTGCCTTTTGTTCAGCAGTAGTTATTTTAGATACTAATTCGTGCTCTGGTGCTAGCGTCATAAATGACACTCCAAAAATGGTATCAGGGCGAGTTGTAAAAACTTCTATTTTTTCATCATGTCCGTTTACATTGAAAATAGCTGAAGCTCCTTGACTTCTCCCGATCCAATTGGTCTGTGAATCTTTCAATGGTTGTGGCCAATCAATAGTATTCAATCCGTCTAACAAACGTTGGGCATATGCAGAAATACGCATACTCCACTGGGTCATTTTTTTACGAATAACCGTATGACCACCTCGTTCCGAAACTCCGTTGACTATTTCGTCATTTGCCAATACCGTACCCAATGCAGGACACCAATTCACTTCGGTATCCGCCAAATAGGTTAATCTATATTTTAAAAGAATTTCTTGTTTCTTAATTGCTGAGAAAGCCTTCCAATCATCCGCTGAAAACAATTCGATATCATCATCGCAAACCGCATTTACCGTAGCATTCCCATTCGTATTAAAAATAGAAATAAGCGACTCTATATCTTCCGCCTTATCGGTATCTTTATTATACCAAGAATTAAAAATTTGGATGAAAATCCACTGCGTCCACTTATAATACTCAGGACTAGAAGTACGCACCTCTCTGCTCCAATCGAACGAAAAACCTAATTGATCTAATTGCCTTCTATAGGTCTTAATATTCGCTGCCGTAGTTACTGCAGGATGCTGACCTGTTTGTATCGCATATTGCTCTGCTGGAAGTCCGAAAGAATCATACCCTTGCGGATGTAACACATTAAAACCTTTGTGTCTTTTATACCGTGCATAAATATCACTAGCAATATAACCTAATGGATGCCCCACGTGAAGTCCCGCTCCCGAAGGATAAGGGAACATATCCAGCACATAGAATTTCTCTTTGTCAGAGTCGTTTTCTGCTTTGAATGTTTGGTTTTCTGCCCAGTATTTTTGCCATTTGGCTTCAATTTCGTTGAAATTGTATTGCATGATAGTTGCTTCTTTGCGATAAGGGGCAAAAATAGGTTGAATCGATGAGAGTTAAAAAAATATTGGTGATTAACGGGTTTTGGTTTCAGTTACCCTAAAAAATCTACCCTCTTGTCTAAAAATGGTATCTTAGGTTCGTGAAAATTTTGAATCCCAAATCATTCTACTTTTGCCTATTTGTACTCTGTATAGGTTCTACAGAACTTCATTCACAACTAGGCTTTTGTGAAGGAAATTCCGGCGACCCTATTTTTACCGAAGATTTTGGCTCAGGAACTATAGACGGTCCTGCTTTACCAGCAGGTACCACAACTTATAATTTTACAACAGGAACACCTAACGACGGCTCTTACACTATTTCAAGCACCACCAACTACTTCGATTGGCTTTCAGTACAAGACCATACACCCGGCGATACCAACGGCAAATCTTTTATTGTAAATGCAAGTTTTACAGCTGGTGAGTTTTATCAACGACAGGTTTCAGGGTTATGCGAGAACACTAGTTATGAATTTTCGTCTTGGCTAATTAACCTGCAAGCTGCAAGTGGTTGTGAAGGTAATAGTATACCTGTAAATGTCCGATTTCAAATTTGGGACGAAACCGACACTAACCTATTGGCCCAAGGAGATACCGGTAGTATTGCAGCAAACTCTAGTGCCGAATGGCAACAATACGCTCTAGTTTTTAAAACGGAACCTGGCCAAACCTCGGTCATTTTAAAAATGAGAAACAATAGTAATGGCGGCTGCGGAAATGACCTCGCTATTGACGATATCGTTTTTAAATCTTGCGGAGATAATGTAACCGTTTCAACAAGCTCAAATGAACAAAGACTGGTAGTTTGCGAAGACCAAGGTGGCATTTCTAGAACTATTTCAGCGACACCAGATTTCACTATTTTCAATACCCACGCATACCAATGGCAACAAAGTACAGACCAACAAATCTGGACCGATATTGCAGGAGAAAACAACATCACTCTTTCTACACCTGCAGTCACTGCGACCACTTACTTTAGAGTTAAAACTGCTGAAGACCCCATAAATGTCAACAACAACTTATGTAATGTTGTTTCAGATGTTTTTGATATTGTTGTTTTACCTATTCCTACTGCACCAACCAGCAGCGGAGATGTTACCGTTTGTGAGGACGAAATAGGTATACTTTCTGTCTCTACACAAAACACGTATACCGTTAATTGGTATGATGCCGATACAGGAGGTAATTTAATATTAGCAAATAATCAGAATCTTGAAACCACTAGTGCCGGAACGTATTATGCCGAAGCCAATTCTACTGAAATAGAATGTGCCTCTACAACAAGAACTCCCGTCACTCTTACCGTAAACCCGCTACCCGAAGTACCCGATGACTCTTATGCTTTTTTGTGTGAAGACTCATTCATTACCCTATATGCAGAAGTGGAAAATGTTACCTATTTATGGAATACGGGGGAAACAACTCGACTTATTGATGTTTCATCTCCTGGTGAATATTCGGTTGTTGTCACCAATACTAATGGGTGTTCGGGTATTCAAAGTTTCATTGTTGAGCAAATAGATTTACCTAGAATTGAAAGCATAACTTCTGACGGACCGTCAATTATTGTTTCCACATCAAATGAAGGTAATTTCCAATATTCTTTAGATGGAAACATGTATCAAACTAGTCCTATTTTTGAAGCTGTAGAAGGTGGCTTATATACTATTTATGTTCAAGACAATGCAAATTGCGATGTGGTAACCGAAGATTTTTTCCACTTGGTAATCCCTAAATTTTTCACTCCGAATGGAGATAGCGTAAACGACCTTTTTACACCTGACGGGTTAGAAGTTTTTAGCAATGTCACTATTTCTATTTTTGACCGTTATGGAAAACTACTAAAATTCGGCAATACAAATTCAGCTTCGTGGGATGGTTTCTTTCAAGGCAACCAAATGCCTACAGACGATTATTGGTTTGTAATTGAGGCAGACACCACACAATTCAAAGGCCACTTTAGCCTTAAAAGATAACAGGATAGAATTTTAAGTTCCATTTAACTTTACTTTGCTATTTTTACTGAACTTTTAAGTGCTATATGGCTAACTCTTTCGAAAATTATCAGCGGCGCAAACTTATCTCATCCTATTTTTCAGTGGTGCTTAGTATTGCATTGGTACTATTCCTATTAGGAATTTTAGGCCTATTGGTGTTAAATACCAAAAAAATGGCTGATCGATCCAAAGAACAGATTACAATTTCTATTTTTCTAAAAGAAAACACCAAAGAAATAGAAATAGAACAATTACAAAAGACACTGGCTATGTCCGAGTATACCAAATCATCTACTTATGTTTCTAAAGAAGAAGCAGCCAAGCAACATAGCGAAGAAATAGGAGAAGATTTTGTAGATTATTTAGGATATAATCCGCTTAAAAACTCCATCGACGTAAAATTGAATGCAGATTTCGTTACCGCGGAAAAGGTTGAAGAAATTGCCACTACACTTTCGGAAAAAGGATTCGTTGACGAAGTTAGTTATGATAAGGTTTTAGTTAGCATGGTAGCTAAAAGCGTGGAAACCATTGGCTTTTGGATTTTAGTTGCAAGTGCCATATTTACTTTCATTGCCGTTTTATTGATTAACAGCTCTATTCGACTTTCAATATACTCCAAACGATTTATTATTAAAACCATGCAAATGGTAGGAGCCACCAAAACCTTTATTAGAAAACCATTTATATTGCAGAATATTAAATTAGGAATGATTGGGGCTGCAATAGCTCTGTTAGCCATTGGCGGTGTGGTTTATTATGTAAATACCAATTTCCAGGATTTAGGTCTATTTGATGAACCTTATATTCTTGTTATCTTATTTGTTAGCGTTTTTCTTTTGGGTATACTTATTTCGTTCATTAGCACCTATTTTGCGACCCAACGCTTTCTAAATCTTAGAACCGACGAATTATATTATTAAATTTGCGCCATGAGCAAAAATAACAAAGTAGAACAGCAAACTAAGCAAGAGTTTATTTTTCAGAAAAAGAATTATACGTTCATGTTCATAGGACTTGCCTTTATCGCCTTAGGTTTTATATTAATGAGTGGTGGCGGCAGTGACGACCCAAATGTTTTTAATCCAGAAATTTACAACTTTAGAAGAATTCGATTAGCACCTACATTGGTTCTTTTAGGCTTAGGAATTGAAATCTATGCCATCCTTTTAAATCCACACAAAAAGAAAGAATAATTGGATACATTAGATGCTATTATACTCGGAATTATTCAAGGATTAACCGAGTTTCTTCCTGTTTCCTCAAGCGGTCATTTAGAATTGGGAAAAGCAATATTAGGAGATAATTCTGTTCAAGAAGAGAGCTTATTATTTACTGTTGTTTTGCATTTTGCTACCGCTTTAAGCACTATTGTTGTTTTCAGAAAAGATATCTGGGAAATTATAAGTGGTCTATTACAATTTAAATGGAACGAGGAAGGTCGGTTTTCTGCAAAAATCATTATTTCAATGCTTCCTGCAGTTTTTGTCGGTCTATTTTTTGAAAAGCAATTAGAATCGTTCTTTGGAGGCAATGTTAAGTTTGTAGGGTTTATGTTGATTATCACGGCCGTACTACTATATTTTGCAGACAAAGCAAAGGATACAGATAAAAAAGTAAGTTTCGGCAACGCTTTTCTTGTCGGTATTTCACAAGCCATTGCAATGCTACCAGGTATTTCTCGTAGTGGTGCTACTATTTCTACCTCCGTTCTTTTAGGTGTTGATAAGTCTAAAGCTGCTAGATTTTCTTTTTTAATGGTAGTCCCTTTAATTTTTGGAAAAATTGCCAAAGACCTTATGAGTGGCGAATTAAATTTTGATGGAGAAAATAACATGGCCATGGGCGCAGGTTTTATCGCTGCCTTTGTTGCCGGACTGGGAGCCTGTACTTGGATGATTACTTTGGTAAGAAAAAGCAAGCTATCCTATTTTGCCATCTACTGTCTTATTGTTGGGCTAATTGCTATTATTTACGGATTCACAAATCCGTAAGACGTATTTAAAACCCTAGAATTCATGAAAAATTTGACCAAAGAAGATTTTTTAAATGGTCAGTTATTATTGATTGACAAACCCTTGGGATGGTCATCATTTCAAGCAGTCAATAAATTAAAATGGGCGATTAGAAAGAAGTTCAGTTTAAAGAAATTCAAAATTGGCCATGCAGGAACTCTAGATCCATTAGCAACTGGTTTGTTAGTGATTTGTACAGGTAAATTCACAAAGAAAATTACAGAATATCAAGGTCAAGAGAAAGAATACACCGGTGTATTTACTTTAGGTGCTACCACGCCCTCGTACGACCTAGAAACAGAAATCAACGAAACATTTTCAACTGACCACATCACTCCAAGTTTAATTCATACCACCACTGCTCAATTTATTGGTGAAATAGAACAAGCACCTCCTGTGTTTTCAGCCTTAAAAAAAGATGGAAAGCGATTATATGAATTCGCACGCGAAGGTAAGGCTGTCGATATCCCGAAAAGAAAAGTTTCAGTAAGTACTTTTGAAATTACTGAAATCGACAACTTAAATGTTCACTTTAGAATTGCTTGTAGCAAGGGTACTTATATACGTTCTATTGCCAATGATTTTGGGGAAGCCCTTAATTCTGGAGCACATTTAACATCGCTAAGAAGAACCAAAATAGGTGATTTTAACGTAGATATAGCTGAAGACCCTTTGGTCTTTGCAGATACTTTATTAGGGCCTCAAGTAAACGAGTAACCAAACAAAAGTTTACGTTATATCGATTCCCTAAAATATTTTAGTATTATTAAGGTTATATAACCATGAATCTGAATCGACAACAATTATCATTACTCATTACCCTCTTTAGCATGTCTATAGTGGTGTTGATACTTTATGGTATTCAGTTGGGTGGCGAAGAAGTGACCGAAGATGACTACGTGGTTGAAATGGTAATGGATACTGAAATTTTGGAAGAAATTTTAGAGGAAGAAAAAGCCAAAGAAGACCAAGCTAAAGCTGACCCTATTAAAAGTCATTTAGCATTCAACGAAACTGCAAAACCTAGTTATGGTAACCCTGAACCTTTGCAAACTTTAGAAGAGTTGATGGAGGAACGCAGTGAAATGAGCGATGTAAATCCTTCGGAAAATGCGATTTCTGACACTGGGTATGCCGAAAGGGTCAAAGCCTTGGCAAAAAAGAGAGAAGAAAAAAAACAACTTTTAGGAGAAAAAGAAGCTCAAAAAAAAGAGTTCACTAATAATCTTGCTGCTAGAAGAACTTCGGTATCCTATTCTTTGGTAGACAGAAATAACTACAAATTACCACCGCCAATTTACACCTGTATTGAAGGCGGAAAAGTCGTAATTAACATTAAGGTGAATGCTTTAGGATATGTTACAGAAGCTGATTTCAATGAAAAAAGCTCTGGCACTTCTAACGGGTGCCTTGTGGATAATGCTATTGCATACGCACTTAAAGCAAGATTCAATTCTTCTGAGAAAGAATCTCAAAAAGGCACTATTACTTACCTATTTCAAGGGAAGTAAGCGCAATATATCTTGCAAGACACTTTGCCCTTTATCTTTATTATAAAACACCTGTAATTCTTGCTTAAATTCTGGAGTCAATGCACCATGCTTCTCTTTAAACGACTCAACCAATTGTGTGGCATTAATAGATCTAGGACCCCATGTTGCAACTACAGAACCTTCTTCATTGATTGCAATAAGTTTAGGGATAGACATAGAACCATTTGTAAGAAACCGATTCATAACATCTAAATTTTCATCACGAAGAATTAGAGATAATGAGATATTAGGGTTTAATTCTGTGATTTTATGCATAACCGGTAATGCCGGAGAGGCATCGCCACACCAACTTTCAGTTAGCACCACCCACTCAATATTATGTTTTATCGATTTTATTTTCGCAATGGCCTCTTCGCTAAAGTTTAAGGTTTTGTCCCACCTACGCATGCGGCTATTATTTAATTGGGTATACTGTGCTAACGCTTCTGATTGCACTGGGCCTGTTGACTCTCCCTTTTCTGATAAATCAGAGACCAATTTTCTATATTCAAGATAGGTATAACTATTCTCCAAACTTTTCTTAAACACTTTATCCATCGATCTTACTATTACTGGTTATTCATACTAAACGATGCCATTAGTAGTATTAAAATAATATTACTTACAAAGATCGTTTCTTAATCATGCCACCACGTGTATCGTTAATTTTACCCATTACTACGAAAGCCTTTGGGTCAATTTTATTAATTTCAATATTAAGACGACGAATTTCCAAACGAGTAATCACTGTATAGATAACATCATATTCTCTATGCAAGCCATGTTTACCAAACCCGCCTTTAGCTTTATATATGGTTAACCCACGGCCTAATTTTTCTATTATCATAAGCCTTATTTCTTCGCTAGAGTCAGATATTATCGTTACCCCGGTATATTCTTCAATACCTTCAATAACAAAATTTAATGTTTTGGATGCAGATAAATAGGTAAGCATGGAATATAAAGCTGTTTCTAAAGACAGCATATATGCCGCTGCAGAAAAAACTAAAATGTTTACTAATATTATGATATCGCCAATAGTAGTACCCAGTTTACGACTTAGATAAATTGCCAAAACTTCAGTACCATCAAGTACGCTACCTCCTCTAACGGACAATCCTATTCCTGCTCCAAGAAAGAAACCACCAAATACAGAAACCAAAAGTTTATCTTGTGTTACTTCAGGAAATTTTATAAATGCGAGAACAAAAGCGAGACCTAAAATCGCCAAAGCAGTTTTCAAAGCAAATATTTTTCCTATCACCCTATACCCTAAAAACACAAAAGGGATATTCACTAAAATTATTAATACATACAAAGGTATATCTGCAGTTTCAGCAATCAAAAGAGAAATTCCCGTAGCACCACCATCAATAAAACTGTTAGGAAATAGAAAACTTTCTAAACCAAAAGCAGCGGCAAAAATACCTGATACAATAAAAAAAGTATCCTTAAGAAGTAACCAATAGTCTACTTGCTCAATCACCTTATGTGGTCGCATAAATTATTTCCTTGTATTATTTATAAATTTTCTGGATTGACGGCCAAACTATTGAATAGTTTGGCCTTAGCCGTAAAGTATTTGTTCTCCACTTGATTTTGTTTTAAAACAGCATCTATCAATTTACTTTCCCTAGAATTAATTAAAAAAAGTGAACTTTCCCCGAAGCTAAATTTTCTCTCCTCAGCAGCCAACAAAGCAGCATATCCGGACACTATCTCATCTATCAATATATTCTGACTTTGGAAAGAGTCAAGTTCATTATAAATGGCTACTATTTTATTCTGAATTTGAACCTCAGCATTATCTAACTCGAATTCTGCATCTCTCAATTTCAATTTCGCCAATTTTAAATCTCCTCGTTCCTTTCTCAAAAAAAGTGGTAATTCAAAATTTAATCCTCCTTTATAGTTCTGAGTTTCGAAAGAATCAAAACCATCTGGAGAATCGGTAATGAAATTATACTCTACATCTATTCTCGGCAGCAACTTATTAGTCTTTAATCGTTTGTCTACAACCAAGCCATCAATTTTATATCCTAATGATCTTAACTTAGGATGATTCTCAAGAGAAAAACTATCTAACGGTTTTCCTAAAATTTCTAATGATTGGTCTATTTCAGTATCCAAGGAAAGGTCCGGCACCACATGGGGTTGCAATTCCATTGGAATATTGTCACCCATCCATAGGTAGTTAGAAAGCTCTAAACGAGCATTCTGCAAGGTTACTTTTGCCTGCTCCATTTCTAACGCCCTATTCTGCACTGCAATCTTTGCCTCTACCGTATCAATTGCGGCTACTTCCCCTGCCGCAGCACTGCGACCAACACCCTTAAGCCTTACTTTCGCATTTTTCAAAAAATCATTAAAAACCTGTCTATTGCGATACGCTTGTAACCAATTAAAATATGCCAAAGAAGCATCGAACAATATCTGATTTACTAATAGATCCCTATCGGCCTTAGATTGTTCCCTAAAAAATTTAGCTTTTTTTACTGTAGCCATTCGTTCGTTCATCCAAGAACCACGGCCTAATGAAAGTGAAACCCCAGCACTATACAACCCATCATCAGGCACATTACGCTCAGCATTTACATATTCGCCCGAGTACTGCTCAAAATTTCCTTTAAACTCAATGCCATACCATGTCGGTATTTTAAAAGTTGTGTTGAGTAAATCGTAATATTCTGTTCCCTTAAATTCTTTGGTGGAATAATCGACTGCAATTTTTGGATCAAAACCACCTCTTGCCTTCATAAGGTTTGCCTGACCTACAGTCAAAACCATTTCGGCTTGTTTAGCTATAGGATGATACTTTTTCACATACCCCAAATACTCCCGAAAATTCAATTGAATAGAATCGGTATTTTGAGCATTGGTCAACAAACCAACAGAAAAACAAAATAGAAAAATAATATTTCGCATCGCTATTTCTTTACAGGTTTACCTTGAGCACCTTCTGGTTGGTAATAATTAGGAGGGAAACCATTTAACTGCCTCCATAATTCGTACCATATCGGCACATCTTCTAACAAAGCAATGGTATTGGCCCCTGATCCTACACGCAGTGCACTTGGCCATGGCTGGTCTCCCTCTTCCGGTGATAATAAAACCCTATACTTACCATTCGAATTTATAAACGTTTCAATCGCCACAACCTCGCCGGCATATGTACCGTATGAAACATTTGGCCAACCACTGAATATGATTGCAGGCCAACCATCGAACTGAATTCTAACTTTTTCACCCAAATGAATTAACGGTAAATCAATCGGACTAACGAATGTCTCTACGGCCATGTCATAATCTGCTGGCATAATACCCACTAATGGCGTTCCTTCTTTGAAAGTTTCACCAATGCCCGCGGTAATTACCTTATTGATATATCCATTTTGAGGTGCTCGAATATAGTGTAGCTCATTACGCATTTGGTAATTGGTATAGTCATTTTCTAATTTACTTACTTGTGCTTCTGAGTCATACTGATTTGACATTGCCGTAAACTTATCGCTTTGGGCTTTTGAGATTTTATCAGTGTAAGATGCTTGAACACGATTAATTTCAACTTCAGCATTAATAATCTCATTTTTGGCCGCTAGCAATTTATTCTCTTGCGAAAGTAATTTAGCCTGCGTTTCTTGAAGCTTTAACCTTTTCTCTTCTACATCAGTCACCGCTTTAAGCCCTTCACTTTCCAATTGTGCAGTTCGCTCATATTGACGTTCTGCAATTTTAATATTCGTCTTGGCCGCTTCAAAGTCAATACTATCACTCTGAGCTTTCAACTTTGATTGTAATAATTTGTTTTTGGCCTGCTCAAGTTTTAACCTTTTTTCCTT
This sequence comes from uncultured Maribacter sp., assembly GCF_963974015.1. Lineage (GTDB taxonomy): Bacteria > Bacteroidota > Bacteroidia > Flavobacteriales > Flavobacteriaceae > Maribacter. The sequence continues at coordinate 147,319 of NZ_CAXBBZ010000001.1, forward strand.
AAAAAGTGCTGCTACTTGGTTATCTAATGACTTCACCTTTTCCCCATAAGACACTACTGATGAACTTTTTGACTTCAATTGTTCACCGGTACGCTCTACCAAATTAGGGTCAAAATATTCTGACTTAATTTCTGATATAAAAAGAATGGTATCTCCTTTTTCAACATAATCACCCTCTCTAACATACCACTGCTCTATTCTACCAGGTATCTGAGATTGAATAGTTTGCGGTCTTTGCCCAGGAGTTAAAGTAGTCAAGAACCCTCTAGAATTAATAGTTTGTGTCCAAGGTAGAAACAGGACAATGACACCTACCACTGCGAAAGCGAATAAAAAGCGATTAAAATGTTTGTAATGCCTTTTGTGGTCAACTTTTTGAACGGATTTAAAACGCTCTAAAGAAACTTTTTCATTCAGTTTTTTATGAGATATATTAAGCATCTTTCCCCTTTATTTCGTTTACAATTCTTCCTTTATCCATCGTAATGATTCTCGAACACTTTTTAATCCATTTATCATTTTCACTCACAACCAAAAGGGCCCACCCGTTAGATGAATCACTTAAGAAATTTAAAATTCTGTTAGCTTCTTCAGTATTAAATTGATCTAATGGATCCTTTAAAATAAGTAGTTTAGGCTTTCTTACAATACTTCTTGCCAATACAATTTTCTTAGAAATGGTATAAGGTATTTGTTTCCCCTCAGGGTAAAGAACTGTATTTAATCCATCTGGTTGTTTTTTAACAAACTCAGTAAGCCCTACTTTATCAAGCGCCCAATATACCTGCTCATTTGTGGTGTTCTTATCCCCAAAAGTTATGTTGTGTAAAATTGTGCCTTCAAAAGGTGATTCTTCTGGCAAGGATTGACCTAAATGAGAACGGTAATAGTTTAAGTTCATCCCTTTTAACGAAACGCCATTCACATAAACTCCACCACTGTCTGGCTCCAAAATTCCTGCAATAATTCTTAATAAGGTGTTTTTGCCAGAACCACTCTTTCCTCTTAATAAAACGGTGCAATTCGGCGTAATAGTCAAATCAAGATTTGAAATAATTTGTCTTTTCGTTTGCGGAACACTATAAGAAATATCACTTAGCTCAATTGTAAAAGGTTGGTTTTCAATGAATGGTTTTTCTCCTTCTTGCGGCTCTAATTCCTTATCGACCACCTGACCCATTTTTTCTAATGATGTCAATAAATCATAAAAGGTCTCTAAGCCTAGAATCAATTTTTCAACTGAATTTATGACCAATAGAATGATAATTTCTGCCGCCACAAACTGCCCAATATTCATCTCTTGATTCAAAACCAATAACCCACCTATCAACAAAAGTCCACCAGTAACTAGGACTTTAAAGCCAATCATTTGAATAAACTGAAGTACTAAAACATTAAAATGACTTTCTCTGGCATTTAAGTATTCAACGACCAGTGTATCATTTTTATCTAATGCATGAGATGTTTTCCCGGAAAGCTTAAAGCTAACTATTGATCGTGCAACCTCCTGTATCCAATGCGCTACTTTGTATTTGCTTTTAGATTCATCTAAACTAGTATCCAAACCTCTTTGTGCCGTAAACTTAAATACAACATATATCAACAAGAGTAAAAGAATACCATATACAATAAAAAAAGGATGGTAAAATGACAGCAATAATAATCCAAATACAATTTGCAATAAAGCAGCAGGAAAATCTATCAACACCTTTGATAATGATTTTTGAATAGTCAATGTATCAAAAAACCTGTTTGCCAATTCTGGTGGATAATAGTTATGAAGTTCACTCATCTTAATTTTAGGAAATCTGTACGCAAATTCAAATGAAGACCTGGTAAATATCTTTTGCTGAACATTTTCGATTATCCTAATCTGCATTAACTGAAGTATCCCCACAAAAGCTACGCCAATGGTTACAAGTACCACAAGAACTATCCACGAAGTGCTTATTTGGGCACCTTGCATTAAATTTATGATCGCTTGTATACCTAATGGAAGCGATAGGTTTACAACACCCGCAAAAATGGCGTAATAAAAAACTTGAAAAACGTCTCTTTTATCAAGCTTAAGCAACCCTATAAAACGCTGCCATGATGTTAATATATTTTTAGCCATTTAAGTTCTATTTTAAGGTATTAAAAACAAGATGAGTTAAGTACTGGGTCGGGGTTACCTTGTCGTCACAATCTGTTAATGACGGAAAGTGCTCCTTTAAAAAGTGTTGGTGTAAACCATTTTCTAAAATGGTGCTTGCCAAACTAGTAGGATATTGGTAATCTGGATCAACATCGACAATCATATCTCGAATTCTACCGATGAGTCTTTTGTAAATAATATAAAATCCTTCTTTGTTTTCTACATCTACTTCTTTCGTTAAATAGGACTTTGAATATTCATTAATGACAATTTTGTTCAACAACACTTCATTAATGTGCGAGAACGCAGAATCTTCCTTCACTTCTCGGGTAATAATCTGTACAGCCTTCAGTAATTTTTCCTTTGGCTGGGCAATACTATTTGTCGCAAAAACCAAATAATATTCCATCCAACCCCAATACCAAGAGGTTAGGTACAACAGTAGTTTGTGCTTATTTTCAAAATAACGGTAGATAGAACTTTCATTCGAACCAATTTCTCTGCCTAGCTTCTTGAAGGTGAAATTTTCCCAACCCATTTCATTAATCATCAAAATACTTTCCCTAACAATATTCTTACCCAATTCAGAAGATACGGGATCCTTAACAAATAGCTTGTCGTTAATTTTAATAGTAACACCCTGTAATAATCTATCCATGTCTAAATAAATTTAAATCCGTTGCAAATATAATAGTAATACTATTGACTTATAATAGTTTAACATTTTTTAACGAAAGTATTGCTTTGTTGTTTGAGATTTTAGCTATTTTAGATTTAATAGAAAATATTTGATGGTGATTTTTCTGTATTTGATAAAAAAATAATGAAATAGATGTTTCAAAAGACGAAAACCATGTTTAACCCTTAAATGAAATATTATGAAATATACAATTGTACTGCTTGCATTTTTAATGTTCTCATATAGCAGTTTTAGCCAAAACGAAATCAGTGATTTGAAACCTGGCGATATATTATATATAAATAAAGATTCAAACACTCCATTTCAATATCTCTATTTTCCAAAGCCCAATTTTATAATTAAACGCGGTTCCATTGCCAATTACAAAGGCTTAAATGGAATGCAAGTAAAAATTGAAACGATAACAGAAGAATTTGTTGCTAGACTCATCCCTTTAAATGGTAAAAAATTCTTTAATATATTTTCTTACGTGAATGCCGACCTAAAAAGCGCATTGAACAATAAGGAGCTAGAGCAATTAAACACTGGTCAAAAATCCTAATTCATTCAATCAATAAAGATTTATGAAAATCCTAAATGGTACTTTTTATTACAGACCATTTGGGTTTTTTTTTGTTAATTAATGCTTACTGAAACAACATTAACGGATACAAGTAAAATATCGTTAAAATATTTAAAATATGATATTAGGATACATTACGGTGAAAAATAAAAAGCAAGCTAAAGAGGTAGCAAAATTACTTTTGGCCCAAGATTTAATTTATAGTGCAAGTATTTCAACCAAAAAAGTATTTAGTAAAAATTTAGATACAGGTGAAATAGGCTATGAAAAACAAACAATCATAGAAGGGAAGACGAAAGCTTTATTATTTAGTACCATTAATCAAATTCTTAGAGTCACTTATCCAGAAAATATGCCTATGCTTTATGCTGTACCAATTATTTATATGGATGCAGAACAGACCCAAACCTTACGTGATCAAACAGCCAAAGTATAGAAATGATCAATAAGCATCTATCCAATTAAAATTATCTTTTATCACTTGTTCTTCTTCTGATCTTAAATATTCTAAAAAAGCCTTAGCAGTAGGTGATAATTTTTTTGACTTCAACCATATTATATTCCATTTGGTAATAATTGGCAGTCCTTTAACTGGTATAATTTGAGCATCATTGTTCATGAGCTCATTTTTCAAACCAATAATAGGCATTATCGAAAATCCTAAACCAGCAATAACCGCCTGCTTTACGGCTTCATTAGAAGTAAGCTCTATTTTTTTTCGAACATCAAACTTATTCTTAATTATAAATTGCTCCATTGCAACTCTTGTTGCTGATCCCACTTCCCTGTAAATTAATGGTGATTGTTCAAAAAGCTTCTTTTTAGTAAGTCCGGCGTTATTCAAACCACGTTTACCTGCAATTAAATAGAGTTTATTCTGCATCAGCTCAACACGTTCAATATTTAATTTTTTGGGTAACACAGAGACCATTGCAAAATCAACTTTGTTCAACTCCAAACTTTCAATTACCTGAGCCTTATTTGTAACGTCTATAATTAAGTCGACACCTTTATTTTGACTCATAAAATTAGATAGCATATAAGGCATTACATATTTACCGGTAGATACTATTGAGAATTTTAATTTACCGACCAACTCACCTTTATAAGCAAGGGTCTTATAGTTTATCTCATCTACCTCTTTTAATATTTTTTCAGCAGCTAATGCAATTTCTTTTCCAAAATCTGTCACATAAAGTTTTCTACCGACCACCTCGGTAAGCGGAATTGAAAATTGGTCTTGAAAGTTCCTTAACTGTATCGATACTGCTGGCTGAGTTAAATGCAGCTCCTCAGAAGCTTTCGTAATACTTTGGTTTTCAAATATTTTTAAAAATATTTTTAACTGATGCAAGGTATAGTTCATTAATTATTTTTATGCTTAATATTATAAATATAAATAAAAATTTATGAATTAAAAATGTAAGATTTGCATCAGAATTAAAACAACAAAAAACATTTTATGAAATCAGCATTAAAATATCCAGTTCAAGCAATTAAAACAAAACAAAAGATTCAACTTATTGATGGAGAATTTACCGTCTCAGAAGCCAATGATGTGATTCAATCATTAATCAATGAAAAGATAAATTTTCACAAACTACAACGCTTAACGATGTGCGAAGGTTTTTCTGGAGCTAACACCAAATTTCCTGATAGTAGAATTACCGAATTAGAGAATGATAAGTTGACAGCAAAACAGTTTTTTAAACAATTGAAGTCTAAAGGGGTTACTATTAAAATAAATGGCGTTTTAGAAATTTCAATAAACGAATAAAACCTGCATCTCTAGTTTTTAAAATTAAGTGAGTTATTAAAATCTTCATTCTCCTTTACAAGTACCAATTTTATGGATTTAACCTTATTGTTAGATAACCTGACCAACCCTGCCCTGCTCTTCTTTTTTCTAGGTATAATAGCAGTTCAATTAAAGAGTGACCTAGAAATACCCCCAAATTCATCAAAATTCATTTCTCTGTATTTAATGTTCTCCATAGGGTTCAAAGGTGGATTAGAACTTTCTCATAGCAATTTAGATATAGAAATATTATGGTCTCTATTATTCGGGGTCTTTCTAGCGCTTTTTGTACCCATCTATACTTATTTTGCACTAAGAACAAAATTTAGCGTTGCCAATTCTGGCGCAATAGCTGCTTCATACGGCTCTGTTAGCGCGGTAACCTTTGTAACCGCTGTTTCATTCTTAGAAATGGAGCAAATAGAATTTGGCGGGCATATGGTTGCGGTTATGGCATTAATGGAAGCTCCCTCAATAATCATTGGCGTATTACTCATGTCTTATTTTCAAAAAAACAAGGAAAATAAAATTTCACTGCCTAGTGTATTTAAACATTCACTCACTAACGGTAGTGTACTATTAATTATAGGAAGCTTAATTATTGGGTTCTTGGCAAGCGATCAACATGCAAGAGGCATTGAGCCATTTACCACAGATATTTTTAAAGGATTCTTAGCTGTTTTTCTATTGGACATGGGAATTACCAGTGGTAAAAAACTAGCAGATTTTCTAAAAAAAGGTTGGTTCGCATTCCTATTCGCCATCATCATCCCATTATTAAACGGTAGCGTAGTGGCCATAATAAGCTCCGTATTTACCGAAAGCATTGGTAATCGATTTTTGTTTGCTATTCTAGCAGCTAGTGCTTCTTATATAGCAGTTCCGGCTGCCATGAGATTGGCTGCGCCCAAAGCGAATCCTAGTTTGTATTTACCAATGGCCCTAGCTATCACTTTCCCCTTTAATATTACCATAGGCATGCCCTTGTATTTATATATTGTTCATTTATTTTAATTTGACCGCACAGCAATATATAGTACTTTTAAATCATGGAAAAACATCGCTGTGGATGGTGCAAAGGTGATTTGCTTTACGAAGCTTATCATGACGAAGAATGGGGGGTTCCCGTTAAAGATGATGAATTACTATTTGAATTTTTAGTTTTAGAAACATTTCAAGCTGGGTTAAGTTGGATTACCATTTTAAAACGGCGTGAGAATTTTAGAAAAGCATTTGATAATTTTGATTACCAAAAAATTGTCAAATACCAAGAACCTAAAATTTTAGAACTATTACAAAACGAAGGTATCATTAGAAATAAATTAAAAGTTCGTGCCACCGTAAGTAATGCCAAAGCATACATTAACGTTCAAAAGGAATTTGGAACTTTTAGTGAATACATATGGCAATTCGTTAAAGGCGTATCGGTAAAAAACAAAGTACTCAACTACAAAGAAGCTCCTGCGAATACCCCAACTTCTGATGCCATAAGCAAAGACTTGAAAAAGCGTGGTTTTAAATTTGTTGGCAGCACAATTGTATATGCATTTATGCAAGCCACAGGATTAGTAAATGACCATGAGATCAAATGCTTTAGATACCACGAAGTTTAATGATCAATTTAAATCTACTACAGTTGAAAAAAATATATGTAAATCTTATTTTCGTTTCAGTTTTTGCATGCTGCCAATTGAGCTCTGCCCAAAATAAATATGAAAGAGAATTTCGCATTAGAAAATCACAATTCCCTTCCGCTGCTCATGCTATTATTGACGACAATATCGTAAATGCTAAACGTTTAAAATTTTATCAAGAAAATGATAGCAACAAAGTAAGTTTTAGAGCCAAACTTAAAAAAGATAAGCTTTGGTATAATATAGAATTCGACAAGGAAGGCACTTTAGAAAAAATAGAAATATTGATTAATTCCACCGATATTCCAAACGATACCTATTCAAATATTGAACATTATTTGAATACTATTTTCTCCAATTATCGAATAATTAAACTTAAACAACAATATTATTCAAATAATGACACTATAGAAGAAATATTTAAAAACGCTTTTCAAAATCTAATTCTACCCTCAATCCAATACGCAATTGATGTAGTCGGAAAAAAAGAAAAAGGAAATTTAGACTATGAAGTTCAGTTTGATGCAGATGGTAATTTCAAAAAAATGAGAACCACTCTTCCTTCAAATTACGACCATGTTCTTTATTAGCAGAAAAAAATAACCATATCACTTTAAAAGTTTCAAAAATTCTATTCGAGATATTTCTTGTGCCCCTAGACTTTGTAAATGTTCTGTATACACCTGGCAATCGATAATTTTATATCCCTGTTCTTGTAATTCTTGCGCTAATTTTATGAAGACGAATTTAGAAGCGTTCGATGTTAAACTAAACATACTTTCTCCACAAAACACATGGCCTAAATCTACTCCGTAGAGGCCACCTACCAATTTATTTCCTTCCCAAGCCTCGTACGATTTGGCGATTCCTTTTTCATGCAATTGTAGATATGCCTTTTTCATTTGCTCCGTTATCCAGGTACCATCTTGACCAGATCTATCCACTGAAGAACAATTTTCTAATACATCTTTGAAACACGTATTTTTTGTTAACCTAAATCTATTATCGCGAAGCACTTTTCTCATGCTTTTAGAAATTTTAATCTGCCTTGGATAAAGAACCATTCTTGGATCAGGACTCCACCATAATATAATGGAATCATCATTGAACCAAGGGAAAATACCCTGCTGATACGCTAACAACAACCGCTCTGGAGAAAGATTACCACCAACTGCTAAAAGACCATCTGAATTTGCAGTATCCACCGGTGGAAATTCTAATGAATCGGTTAAAAAAAACAATCTGTGTTGAGACTTTTCCATTTTTTTTTAAATTAAAAAAAAGATCATAAAACAAAAAACTTGTTTAACCATAAAAGTCAAACAAGTTTTAAATTATATAGACAATACGTCTATCTATGATCAACTAGCCATTTAAAATGGTAAATCATCATGGTCTTCTTCGTTTAAATCATCTGCTGGCTCAAATGCTTCCATAGGTGGTACCGGTGGCATACCTGCTGGCTGTGCTTGAGATGAACCTTCTATACGCCATCCTTGAATGGAGTTGAAGTATTTAACTTCTCCTTGAGGGTTCGTCCATTCACGACCTCTTAGATTAATGCTAACTTTTACATCTTGCCCAACTTTATAAGAATTCAATAAATCGCACTTATCCTGAACAAACTCTACCATAATATGTTGTGGATATTGTTCATCTGTAGTTACTACCAATTCTCTTTTTCTAAACCCATTAGAACCAAAGGTTTGGGTTTCACCTATCAATTTTACTTTACCTTCTATTTCCATGTTGAACTCTTTTTACAATAAAGTTCAAAAATAGGTAAAATGAAGCGGGAATAAAACAACCTGTGCAGATATCAACACAACAATTATTTACATTTTAGGTTATCTTTAGTATTAGACAACTATTGGATGAACTTTATCCCTAAAAACAAGATTTCCAACATTTTTCTATTGATAGGCTCCTTTGCTGTTGTGAGCCTTATCTTATGGAACACCAATAGTTTTTTTAAACAATTTAAAGAAGAGGAGCGTTTAAAAATGGAGATTTGGGCAACCGCACAATCCGAATTTCTACAATCTTCTGAGACCGTAGACTTAGGTAGCCTTCATTTAAAGGTATTTCAAAACAATACCTCTACCCCAATGATCCTTATTAATAAGGATGAAACCATTAGGGTCAATAATTTTCCGCCGAACAAAGCTAAAGACTCCATTTACATACAAAATCAACTAAATAAGTTTAAGAACGAGAACACTCCTATTTCCATAGATCAACAAGGGGAACATTTGGCAACGCTATATTACGGTAATTCAGAGGTACTGAATAAATTGAAGTTTTATCCTATTGCATTATTACTTATTATTTTTCTATTCGCAGCAGTGATATACTTTCTGTTCAAAACCAATAAGGCAGCCGAGCAGAATAAATTATGGGCAGGTATGGCCAAGGAAACCGCTCATCAAATAGGAACCCCACTTTCTTCGCTATTAGGATGGAACGAATTATTAAAGACCGAATCAATAAACCCAAGCATAACTAAAGAGATTGAAAAAGATATTGATAGGTTACAAACAATTACCGAACGATTTTCAAAAATTGGATCGTTACCTAAACTTGTAGAGAGTGATATTGTTGAAGAAACAAAAGATGCATTCGATTATCTAAAAAGAAGAAGTTCTAAACTCATTCATTTTTCATTTAGTTCAAAAGTGAATCAACTACCTGTTTTACTAAATAGCTCATTGTACAATTGGACCATTGAAAATTTGGTTAAAAATGGAATCGATGCTATGCGAGGCAAAGGAAGTATCGCCATAGAAATTGTACCCGACGGCAAATATGTGAATATATTAATCGCAGATACGGGGCATGGTATTTCTAAGAGCAACTATAATAGTATCTTTACACCTGGTTTCACCTCTAAAAAAAGAGGTTGGGGCCTAGGTCTTTCTTTGGTCAAGCGTATTGTTGAGGAATATCATGATGGCAAAATAAAAGTGTTATCATCTGGCAAAGAAGGTACTATTATGCAAATTTCTCTAAAAGTGTCCCACTGATTATGGCTAAGGAAAAACTCGTAGTTATTAAAGAAACCAAATTAAATAACAATTGTCCTGAATGTTTTAACCAAGATTTAAAACTAACCTTTTATCAAAAACATACGTACGGCAGTTTTTTTCGCAAAACCACTGCTGAATTAAGTAACAAACTGGTATGTAATACTTGCCATTCCACAATATATCCTGTTAGCTGGACCGAAGATATTGAACGTATGTTCAACTATTATCAAAAGACGGCTTTACCCGAAAAAAAATCCTCTAAACCAACCTTGCTTTTCTACGCAGTATTATTGGCTTTAATTGCAGTTGTTGCGGGTGTTGTTTATTTATTTATAGCTGGGGTTATTCAATTTTAGTACGTATTGCTTTTGCAAGGCTAGTTAACTCTTGATCAGTCAACTTCACTTTATGTTGAAAAGTAGCATCTTTCATTTCGTTTAAAGGTATTAAATGAACATGCACATGTGGTACTTCTAAACCTATTACACTCATACCAATACGTTTACAATCGACTGTTTTTTCTAGAGCCTTTGCAACTTTTCTCGAAAAAGTCATTAACTCTAAATAGGCATCCTCATCAAGGTCAAATAGCTTGTTCTCTTCCTTTTTTGGAATACAAAGGGTATGACCTTTTGCATTTGGGTTAATATCTAAAAAAGCTAAATAGTTTTCATCTTCGGCAACCTTATAACAAGGTATTTCTCCATTAATAATTTTGGTAAAAATAGTCGGCATAATTTAAATTTTTAGTGGAAATAAAAAATCCTACCCTTTTAAAAAAGATAGGATTAAATATAGTTATTTTAAAAATCTAACCTCTTGTAATTTCAAGAATTTCGAATTTCAATGCTCCATTAGGCACAGTAATTTCGGCAGTGTCCCCTACTTTTTTACCTAGTAGACCTTTACCTATTGGTGAATTCACAGAAATTTTTCCCGATTTTAAATCAGCTTCGCTTTCCGCAACTAACTTATAGGTCATCTCCATGCCGTTATTTTGATTTTTCAATTTAACGCTAGAGAGCACCAATACTTTAGAAGTATCTAATTGCGACTCGTCTATTAAACGAGCATTGGCTACAGTATTTTCTAATTTAGCAATCTTCATTTCGAGTAGACCCTGTGCTTCTTTTGCTGCATCATATTCGGCATTTTCTGAAAGATCACCTTTATCTCTCGCTTCGGCAATTGCCTGAGAAGCCTTTGGCCGCTCAACATCTCTTAAGTGATTAAGTTCTGCTTTAAGTTTTTTTAAACCTTCTACAGTATAGTATGATACGTTACTCATAACTTCCTCGTTTTATAAATAGACAAATCCTCTGCAATTGCCTTTTAGTATGGCTTTTTAAGAGAGGATTTAACACAAATATACATAATTTTTATGCAAATTTGTTCAAGTTTCTCAAAACAAAAATATAGCATGATTCGTTATCTAAGTACCCTAATCTTCCTGATAATCACCGCTTGTAGCAATGATGGCACCAATAGAAATCCATATTTACAGGAGATTAGTTTTCGTTTTGAGGCTAATTTAAATTTACCATCTTATAGTCCTCTTACCAATACAGGTAGTGCTGTACTTATACAAAACGCAACTGCTGGCACAAAAGGGGTATTTGTAATAAATGCTGGTTTTGATCAATTTAGAGCATTTGAGGCAAGTTGCCCTAATCACGCACCGAATGAGTGTTCTACCATGACTTTAAATGGACAACTAGCTACATGTTCTTGTGAAGATTATGAATATAGCCTTTTTACCGGTCAGCTCTTAAACAGACCTGATGATGGCAAACGCTATTATGACATGCTAGAATATAGAACTAGTTTTGGCGGAAATATTGTTGTTATATCTAATTGACATTTATTCTTCTAATCGATATCTATCCATTATTTCTTTGAAAAGTTCATATGAACTAAGTGGCGTAAAAGAAATTGCATTGGCACCCAGCTTTGATGGCCATCATTATAGTTTCATCGGCTTTACCGCTTATAGCAATGATAGCTAAATTTGAATCTAAATCTCTTATTCTCTTTCTAATATCTACTTTTCTTCCTGCTACATATACATTAAAAATAACTACTTCAGCTTGCAGCTCAACTTAAATATCATCTTTTTCAGATATCACCATAGTAGTAACGGGAATGTCAGTTTTCTCTTTTAACTTGCCAATAAGGCTATTTGGGGTTGTTTTAAACAAAACAACCCCAAAGCACTCTGAAATTATACTAGAATGGCCAACTCTAAAGACCAAACTCTGGTTATTATTCAACCACCTAATGCGCAGAAAATAGGTTTATCGGCAGCTAAATACAAGAATATTATGCCTCATAACCCTAAAATTTAAGTAACCAAGTTTAGAATATTCTTCGTTACATCATAACTAATAAACAAATATGTAAGACAAAATAGTTATGCTATAATTTATATTAAAAATTAAGAGTTGCTCCCATTAAAACGTTTGTACCGGCTTGTGGGTAATATCCCTGCACTTCGAAGGTATTTCCGGGTGTTGACCAAGAATCTAAATATGTATATCCGTTAGAAACATATTTCTCGTTTAAAATATTATTCACTAAACCAGAAATTACGATGGACTTCAAAATTCTGTCAATTTTAATTTCATAAGTGACATTGAAATCTGTAGTAAAATAAGAGTCTAACTTAGATGCTTCGGTATCTGTATTACTAAGATACTGCTCACCAACATATTTTGAGAAAAGTGATAAACTCAAAGCTTCACATGGTGTATAGCTAAGGATATTACCCGCAACTAAAGATGGTGAAAATCCAATGGTTGTATTCCCCAAATCTTGTAACACATTATCCCTATCAATAAAAAAGTCAACATTTTTATTGGTGCTTAAAGCAACGTTAGGTCGAATACCAAACTTGTCATTAAATCGAATGTTCGCATCAATTTCAAGTCCTAATCTATAACTATCACCTATGTTTTCTCTTAATGGTGCGCCTACATCATTCAGTTCTCCAGTAAGAACCAATTGATCCTTATAGCTCATATAATACATGTTAGTATTAAGCTGCACATCGGTTGATACATACCTCCATCCTAATTCAAAATCGTTCAACTTTTCTGGTTTCGGATTTCCGCTTTCATAATCATTTCTATTTGGTTCTCTGTTCGCTACCGCATAAGACAAATAAAAATTATTGTTCGCATTCAAGTCAAACGTAACCCCAGCTTTCGGATTGAAAAAATTCAAAGTATCATCTACAATACCTGTATCATCACCATTCGCTTTGTAACCAACAGTTCTATATTGTAAATCTCCATATACCGACCACTGATCATTCAAATGATAATTTGCTTTAGTATATACATTGAAGTCTGTTTTAGATGAACTGTCATCATAATAACGGTCTTGATAACTACTGTTACTTGCATATCTCGCCCAAATTACTTCACCAAAATGGTCGCCTTCATACTTGTTAAAACCACCTCCCATAATTAAATCTAACTTGTCTTTCCTGTAATTTGCAGAAAAAACAGTTCCATAAAAGTCATTATCTAACCAACGTCTTCTTATTACATCTGTTGTATTCACTACTTCCCCATTAACAGTTATGGGATCAAAACCATAGGTAGAAAAATCATCAGCTTCTTTATATTGTTCAAAGAAACCCCTACCTCTAGTATAATGCAAAGCAATATTGGTGCTCCAGAAATCTGAAATCTTTTCATTCCATAATAACTGGGCATGATCCTGCTTATAATTATCTACCTCATTGTTATAAAACTGGGTATTACCATCCAAATCAGTATAAATTCCTGAAGGATTAAATGTTCTATCATCAGTCAATGTTTGAGAATCAACACCATACCAGGCTTGATATGTAATTTCATGACCGCCAAATAATAATGCCTTTATTAAGGTATTGTCATCTTTATAAGCTCCTTGTAAAAAATAGGAGTCTAAATCCGACTCGGCCCTATCGATATAACCGTCTGAATTAATTTTTGATAATCTACCAGAGATCTCTATTCGATTATTCAACAGGCCTGTACTAAATTTTAAGTTATTTCTTAAGGTTTTGTAACTGCCAATCGAAGTTGATATTTGACCATAGGCATCTTCAGAAAAACCATCGGTCAATACATTTAAGCTGGCCCCAAAAGCACCTGCCCCGTTGGTTGATGTACCGACCCCTCGCTGTAGTTGTAAACTTTCAGTTGAAGAGGCAAAATCTGGCATATTAACCCAGAATGTTCCTTGCGATTCTGCATCGTTATAAGGTATACCATTTATGGTAACATTTACACGTGTAGCATCACTACCTCTTACTCTAATACCTGTGTACCCTACACCTGCACCTGCATCTGTGGTCGTTACTACAGATGGTAAAAAATTCATTAAGACAGGAATATCCTGACCCAAGTTTCTTGGCATAAGATCCTCTTTTGTAAGATTGGAAAATGTAACCGGAGATTCTTTGGTTACCCTAATGGCAGAAACGAAAACCTCGTCTAGCACTACTTTTTGACCCTCTAAAGAGTCGGTTTCCTGCTCTTGGGCGCAGACACCCATACTCAGCGTCAAAAACGCCGCAATTGTGAAAATAGATAGTTTCATTCGTAAAATTATTACGAATAAAAGGGGCTATTATTCTAAGTTAAAATTGATTTTTGAGCAACTAAGCTCGATTTCCAAAAGATTTCATATGAATAAAAAAACCATACTTCATCTTACTTCAAAAATTAAATTCAAATTTTTGAATTGTCCCTTGGCAGCATTACCCGCCCAGGTTCTTTGGGTATAATCTCAGCTTTATCCTAAATATGTTTAGAATTCGGCACCCCTTTGAGATGCCACAAATGTAATACAGTTATTTAAACTGTCATAAATAATTTCATAAAAATAACAGCTTGTTTAAATAACAATATTAAAGAACTTAGTCTCCAAAGTTTCATACTTATACCAAGCTCATTACTGCATTATAAGGATTCTAAAAAGAATAAATTTACTCTTAAATTGCCATAAGCTATTTGCATTCAGTCATTTTAGGCGTGATTGCCTTTTTATTCTATTTTTAATGAAGTTCAGGAAAATTTTGCTTGTTAAAAGACTGTTGAAGAAGACAATAGCCAACTAAAAACAAACTCACTTCTATCTCTGTTATTTAAGATTGAGGGATTTACAAAACTTGCTCTTCAAACCAATATACTCCTCCAGTTTTCCTAAATAATGGTATCATATATCTACGCAAACACACATTATGACAGTTAACATATAAATTATATTTTTTCTAAAAAATAGCAAAGGGTAGCATATAGCCACCCTTTGCTGACCAAACCAACTTGAACAAACAAGTATTTTTATAATTACATAGCTACACAATTATCATCTTCATCAGCTTATACCAAACACAGAGAAAATAATACGTCTTTTGCAATAACCGCAAAACCTACTATTGTTAATGCGCCCAATAAAATCTTAAATTAAAAAAAGGAGCTGCAACCGCAGCTCCCTCCAACCACCTATCAAACTTCTGTCTTAAAATCGTAAATCAACATCCCTATTTGTTTTAAAAATCAAATAAAGTAATGCCAATTTGGGGGCTATTTCAAAAACAATTTCTTCTTGGTGGCACCTTCATAGTTAACGGTTAGTGTTTACGCGAAAGTGATATTTTGAATTTTTACTTTTCCCAACATATTTTTGAAATCATAGCTAATGCTAAAACTAAAATTGTTGTTGTGATTGAAATAAAAACTATAGTGACCATTGTTTCATAACTTGATTCATATATTAAGACACCACTTTTTTTGGTTGGTCACATTTTTAAATAAAAAAAAACTGCATTTTGCAGTTTTTTTAAAACGTTAAGAGAGAAACTCTTACTTTTTATTGATCCAATTACCATGCTGGTCAATATACACGGTTCTTCTAGTTCCACTTTTTAGAACCATAACCAATTTAAATTCTCCTTTATCATTCTTATATGCAGCTCCAAGTTTAGATGTCGGATATTGTTTTAATATCTCCTCTATAACCGGAGGCGTTAATTGATTAGACTTTATTTTTACAAATTCGTCAATCGAATTCATTACTACTTCTGATACAACCGTATTTGAAACATTCATTGCCGATACGTTTAACGTCATCCCCAAAGCCAATAAAACAAGTATTGCGTAATTTTTCATTCAAACTATTTTTAATCGTTTACATCTTTATTATTTACGGAGTAAGTCAGTAAATGGATTACCTATTGACCAAGTTTTTAAGTTTTACCTGCAAAAAAACTGCCGAAGCAGCTTTTTATTAATAACTAAATTAAATTGGGAAAATTATATTTCTAGCCAGTTACCATTGGTTTCAGTATAAAGTTCTATCGAAGTACCATCTTCAATTGAAACTTCTAACTTATATGTATTTTCATCATCAACGTAGGCTATATCTAATATCGCCCCAGTAATAATCTGTCTCTAATGCTTCTATAATTGGTGTAGGTACATCAGAAACAGCTACTTCTGTATAATCTTGTAAAAATATATCTTCCATTATACCATCATGAAATATAATTGGGGTAGCAGCAGTTCCCATTGTTAAACTTCCTATCGCTAAAGCTGATGCAAAAACTAATTTTTTCATCTTTATAATTTTTAAATTAAAAAATCTTATAAACTGTATTAGAAAAAATATACCAAGAAATCTTACGAATTAAAAATTACAATAACACACTGAAATTCAATAATTTGAAACAATATTCACCACTTTAAAAGTTGGGTAAAACTGTACGCAAATAAAAAAAGCGTGTAGAAACTACACACTTTTTAAACTATATTTTGTTGCAAACTTATGCCTGATGCGAATCTTTTAAAAGATCAACCACACTTTTTACCGGATTAAAAGTAACCAAAGGCACCTCTACAAAGATTGTATTCCAAAATGCCATAGCTCCGTTCCATAACCCTGGAAGCTCTAAGGCTTTCAATTCTTTACCATCTTTTGTTTTACCGGTGATAAAACCTTGCTTATCATCTACAAATTTTAATAGGTCAAATTTTTCACCTTTATAATTACGAACACCACACACCAAATCAACTGGATTAAAATGGGTTGAATTCTTCATAATATTTGCCTGTTGCTCATTTTCCATATCTATTTGAGCAGATTCTATTATCTGTAAAGAAACTTCACCTTTAGTATTTACAATCCAAAATGGCCCACCTCCTGGCTCACCTTCATTCTTAACCATTCCGCAAATACGAATTGGTCTATTGATTTTATTTTTTAATATGTTTAGCTTATCCGATTTTGATTTGGAATCAAAATCATTTGAAAACCTCACATTAAGACTCTCCATTAAAAAGGTCTTAATTTCTGCAATTTTATTGTCAGCAACTTCGCCTTTATCCAATTCAGCGGCATATGAAAATGCTTTTTCCTGTGCCTTAAGAAGAACACCAGCCAATACTTTTTTACTATCTGCAACCGCCTTAGCATCTTCCATGACAGCTACATTATCAATATTTTTTATAAAAATAACATCAGCATCTTGGTCATTCAAATTTTGAATCAATGCACCGTGCCCACCTGGTCTAAATAATAAAGAACCATCGTCATTTCTAAATGGGTCGTTATTCATATCAACTGCCAATGTATCGGTTGATGATTTTTGAAATGAGTAATCTACCTTATATTTTATACCTGTAGCTTCGGCAACTCTAGGCCCTGATTCTGCAAATTCTTTATTGAACATTTCTTCGTGTTGCTCCGAAATAGTAAAATGAAGTTTTGCTTTTCCTTTCGAACCCGCATATAATGCGCCTTCTTTTAAATGCTCTTCAAAAGGTGTTGCCGCTATTTCTCCATAATTGTGAAATGGCAATAAGCCCTTTGGATAAAAACCATAGTTAAGTGCATTCTCACCTAATAATTCTGAAATAAAATGAAAGACTTTTTCACCTTGCGAATCAAAGTTTTTAGGTAACCTAGCCATCACTTTTTTATTAAATGGCAAACGTTCTAAACCTTCTGAAAAAATTCTAATGTCTTTATCATTGGTTCTTTTCAAATAAGCATCAAGTGCTTCTTTCTTTGGATTATAAACATCTAAAAAATTAAAAAGAGCCTTGAACATACGGGAAGCAGCGCCAGAGGCAGGTACAAACTTTAAAATATCCAAATCTTTTAATATAGAATCGTAAAAAGCTATAAGTTCTTTTTCTTCCGAACTAGTAAATTTGAGAATTCCATTACCTATTACGGCAGCATTCTTAAGTTGCACAAATGGAATACCTTCTTTAAAAGTATTGATATGACTCTGCATACTTTCTTTAGAAATTCCTTTTTCCTTTAATTGTTTTTCGTCGCTTTCTGTAAGTTCTATCATTTATCTAATAACTGATCAATATGGTTAATGGCTTTATCTAAACGTTGCTTTTTGTTCCCCTTCAAGGTAATAAAATTTTTGCCGTATTTTTCTAGGGTCCACTTAAAATAATTAAACATTTCTTCCCTTTCATTTGGCTTATCTCTTAAATCATCTTCTTCCCAAGGTATATCAATGTAGGTTAATAAGTAAAGATCATAAGAATTCTGCAGGGCATATTTTTCTAAAATAGGGTCGCAATCACCAATATAATAGGATTCTGAATATACTTTGGTTTCTAATAAATCAGTATCGCACACAAGAATTTTTGTTGCTTTTTTGGTAAGTTTATTCTCGAGTCGCATTTGACCCTCAGCTATAGGTAATAAATCGTGTGGCTCACAGGTTTTTCGTTCATTATTCCATTTTTCCTGTAAATAGTCTCTAGCATATTCTGGCACCCAAACAGTATTATAATGTCGTGCTAGTTGTTCTGACAAGGTAGTTTTACCGGTTGATTCTGGGCCAAAAAGAACCACTTTTAAAATATCTGAAGGTTCCTGCTTATATTTTTCTTCCATGCATTATAACCATATATGGCCAATATTGTAAAAATTAAATATTGAAAACTTGTAAATGTAAATCCTTTATAAAAGTAAAGTGGCACCGAAATAATATCGCCAAGTATCCAATATATCCAATTTTCAATTTTCCGTTTAGCCATTAACCACATACCCACAAAAAATATAGCAGTTGTTATGGTATCAACATAAGCCGTCCAGCTATTCCATTTATCAAAAACTTGATATACAACAAAAACAAAAATAATAGTTCCAATAAAAATAAATATCGATATTCTATTTTCCTTTTTAGTAACTGTTGTAATAGGGGTAAAATGTTCAGCGTCTACTTTTCTTGTCCATATGTACCAACCATATATACTCATTATAAAATAATATACATTAATTAGCATATCGCCAATTAAACCCCACTTTATAAGTAAGTAAACGAAAATTGAAGTACTTATCAATCCTGTTGGGTACACCCAAATATTATTTTGTTTGGAAAACCACACGGATAATAGTCCGAAAATTACTGCAACGATTTCAAGAATAATATCTAAGGTATCATACTCAGTATATTGTCCAAAGAAATAATCAAAAATGGGGCTCATAGGCACTTCTATCAGATTTAACAATTTTCATAAAAAGCAAGCCTCTATCCATTAATTCAAACGCTGTTTTAATTTCAGTATTCAAGACCTGCATAACGTCATCATATGAACCAAATACCTGAGTACTAAGCGGATTTTCAAGAATGGACAATCCTGATGCTCGTAATTTTTTAATAAAATCTATAATGTGTTGCTCAAAATCGTCTTGTAACGGTGAAAACGTTAATTCTACTGATATTTCCATTTATTTATTTCTTATTGCGTATACACAGGTAAATTCTTCAAACTCCAAAAACCGAATTTTATAGTTAGATAAATTTCCTTTGAATATTATTTGCGCGGTCGTCTTTTTAGCATCAAACATAAAATCTTGCACATTTATATGATGTAGGAAGCTCAACCCTTTATGACCATAAATTTTATAGAGCGATTCTTTAGCTCCCCATACAATGGTTAGCTTTCTAACAATGGCATCAGTATTTGCCAAGGTTTTATATTCGTAAAAAGGAGTGAATTTATGCGCTATTCTCAGAATTTTATCGCGTTGCATTTCAATATCGATACCTACATGTTCATTGGTACTGATAATTATTCCTGTAAAATTATGAGAGTGGGTTATAGAAATAAAATTACCATCACGTAAATGGGGTTTTCCATTCTCATCATAAACCAAATCAGAATCCACATATCCATACTCAGCCAATAAATGTCTTATGCTCAAGAATGCCTTACGATGAAGTTCAGACTTCATACCATTGAACCGTTTTTGGCAATGTGGTGTCAATTCAATCTTTTCCCACAACTTCTCTTCGGTCTCTTCAACCTTCCAAATTGCTAAGGAAGTTTCTTCATTTACTGTTATAGTTTTGTAAAGCGGCATGAGATTCTTAGTGTTATTCCTACCTTTGCACGAAATAAATTTAGGTTTGCACGAAATAAATTTAGGTTTGCACGAAATAGATTTAATTTCGCACCATTAAACGAAAGTATAAAATATTTAAAGATATGAGCACGAAAACTATTCCGTATGTGCCTTATAAGGTTAAGGATATTTCCCTTGCTGGTTGGGGAAGAAAAGAAATCGAATTAGCAGAAGCTGAAATGCCAGGTCTAATGGCGTTAAGGGAAGAATATAAAAATGAGCAGCCTTTAAAAGGTGCTCGTATTGCTGGTTGCCTTCACATGACCATACAAACAGCTGTTTTAATTGAAACATTAACAGCCTTAGGTGCCGATGTTACTTGGAGCTCATGTAATATATTTTCTACTCAAGACCAGGCGGCCGCAGCAATTGCAGCTACTGGAGTTCCTGTTTATGCCTGGAAAGGTATGAATGAAGAAGAATTTGATTGGTGCATCGAACAAACCTTATTTTTTGGTGAGGATAGAAAGCCATTGAATATGATTTTAGATGATGGTGGCGATTTAACCAATATGGTATTAGATAAATATCCAGAAATGGCAAAAGGCATTAAAGGACTTTCTGAAGAAACCACAACAGGCGTTCATCGTTTATACGAACGTGTTAAGAAAGGAACTTTACCAATGCCTGCGATTAATGTGAATGATTCTGTTACGAAATCGAAATTTGACAATAAATATGGTTGTCGCGAGAGCGCTGTAGATGCTATTCGTAGAGCAACTGACACAATGTTAGCTGGTAAACGTGTAGTTGTAGCCGGTTATGGTGATGTAGGCAAAGGTACGGCTGCTTCTTTTAAAGGTGCAGGTTCAATTATAACAGTTACCGAAATTGACCCAATTTGCGCATTGCAAGCTTGCATGGATGGTTTCGAAGTGAAGAAATTAGAGACCGTTATAGGAAATGCTGACATTGTAATTACCACCACAGGAAATAAGGATATTATTAGAGCTGAACATTTTGAAGCCCTTAAGGATAAAGCCATTGTTTGTAATATTGGTCATTTTGACAATGAAATCGATATGGCTTGGTTAAATAAAAACCATGGCAATACCAAAGATGAGATTAAACCTCAGGTTGATAAGTATACTATTAACGGTAAAGATTTAATAATTCTGGCAGAAGGTAGGTTGGTCAATTTAGGTTGCGCAACCGGTCATCCAAGTTTTGTAATGAGTAACTCATTTACTAACCAGACTCTTGCGCAAATTGAACTTTGGAAGAATAGCGAAAATTACGAGAACGATGTTTATATGTTGCCAAAACATTTAGATGAAAAAGTTGCAAAACTTCACTTGTCTCGTTTAGGTGCTGAACTCACCGAATTAAAGAAATACCAAGCTGATTATATCGGTGTAACGGTCGATGGTCCATATAAACCAGAATACTACAGATACTAAAAATATCGGTTATAAATTAAAAAAGGTCCTGATTTTCATCAGGACCTTTTTTAATTTAAGTTGTATGGTTTTAGTTGTTCTCAGCCAACATACCCTCTAAATAATAGCAATCGGTTTGCTCTTTAATTTGAGCTAAACCTTCTTCTTTAGAACTTAAAGGATTTATCTTAACCTCTTTACCATTTGGCATGTAAACGATATAAAATCCTTCTTCGAAAGATGAAAGTTTTATAATCTCACCATTAGGTCTTACAGCATTCCAAGATTTCTCACCTGGCTTATAAACCAAATCAATTTTCTTTCCTTTTTTAGGTCCTTCAATAACCGTTACCTGCATTCTATTTTTAGTTGCCGTCATCTCAAATGTGTTTCCATCTCTTTCTACCATTTGTGTTTCTATCTCACCCTCTTCCATCGCAATAGGATTAGAACCACTCCAAAATTCGATAACATTAAAAATAATAGTATCTCCTAAAAAGAAAAGACCATATACAGGTATAATATTCAAACCCCAAAAAACTAGGTTATTAACAAACTTACTATCCGATAATCCCTGATTCCAATCTTTTAAATTATTAAAAGCACTAAAAGAACCCAGACAACTAGAGAATAATAATGCACTAGCCATTGCAACACAAATGATTGATTTTTTCATGATTTAGATTGTTTAAAAATTAGATTTCAAAGTATATAAAATTCCTACAGAAACCTATGCTGATTTAATAAAATTATTGACTTGATACCAATTTTCAATAAATACGAGGCTTTAGGCTATTAGATTTTTATACCCTAAATTTTAAGTTTAGTAGAAATCTTGAATAATTTCTTCATTGTTTTCATTTTCTCTTTAAAATCATTTTGACGAACTTCGTTAAAAATTAAATTATATGATACTATTTGTTGATATGGATGAAGTAATTGCTGACACCTATGGTGCCCATATAGAGCTTTACAATGCCGAATTCAATGGTGAATTAACTACTGAATTATGCTCTGGATCAGAAGTATGGCGAATGGTACCTGAAGCACATCAAGATAGTGTTAGAAAACATGCCACTAGAAAAGGTTTTTTTAGAAACCTTAAACTTATACCTGGTAGTCAAGAAATCTTATCACAATTAGCAAGCAAACATGACGTTTATATAGCATCTGCAGCCATGCAGTTCCCAAATTCTCTAGAAGAGAAAAGTGAATGGCTAGATGAACATTTTCCCTTTATACCATGGCAAAACCGAATTCTTTGCGGACATAAACATGTTTTAAAGGGTGATATATTAATTGATGATAGAAATTATAACTTGGAAAATTTTGATGGCCGTGGCCTTCAATTTACATCACCACACAATGTAAATACAAAAGGTTTTGAACGTGTAAACTCTTGGTTTGAAATTGGAGAGAAACTTTTGTAATAGTAGTATTACATAATACTTCAAAAATTATAAAACACAAAAACCCCTTCATTTCTGAAGAGGTTTTTTATAATGTGTTATTTAGTTTAAGCTTCGAAAGGATCAATGGAAACAAAAGATTTTCCACCTGCTTTTTTCGTAAACTTTACTAAACCATCTACACGTGCGTGTAATGTATGATCTTTTCCTGCGTAAACATTTTCACCAGGATTGTGCCTTGTTCCTCTCTGTCTAACTAAAATGTTACCAGCGATTGCAGCCTGACCACCAAAAATCTTAACACCTAATCGTTTTGATTCTGATTCTCTACCGTTTTTCGAACTACCTACACCTTTCTTATGTGCCATTGTCTAAGGTTTTAAATATTATACTTTAATGATATAAGCCTTATTTAGCTACACCACCATCTAATTCATCTTGCCATTTCTGTAACTCGTCCCATTTACCATCAGCAGCTAATTGTGCTTGCTTTGGCCAAGTATCTGTTACATGGTTTCCACGTACATCAGCAATAATTTCAGAAATTTTAGCTGAATCGGTTTTTGCCAACTCTGCAAAAGTAAAAATACCTGCAGCGTTTAAAGTTTCGGCAATTTTTGGTCCGATACCTTCTACTTTCTTCAAGTCATCGCCTTTACCGGCAGCTTTTTTAGCTTTTGGCTTAGCTGCAACTGGAGCGGCTTTAGCTTCTTCTTTTTTAGCTTTTGGTTCAGCTTTCTTAGTTTCTGCTTTTTTTGCTCCTTTTGAAATGATAGACTCAATTACTATCTCTGTTAAAGATTGACGATGTCCATTTTTCTTTCTGTAACCCTTACGTCTTTTCTTATGAAAAACGATTACTTTGTCACCTCTAAGGTGTTTAACGACTTTAGCCTCTACCGCGGCTCCGTCTATAGCCGGGGCGCCAATAGTAACGTTCGATCCATCAGCCAAAAGCAATACATTGTCAAAAGTGACTTTCTTACCCTCTTCTACCTGTAAACGATGAACGTACACTTTCTGGTCTTTTGCAACTTTAAATTGCTGCCCTGCCATCTCTACAATTGCGTACATATTGTTAAATGTAAAAATTAAACCTGATGGATTTTTTCCATAGGCGGGTGCAAATATACTTCTTAATCATGAATTTACAAACGTTTTTTTAATTTTAATTCCGCTTATTTTTTGTAGTATTCGAACTCTTAAAAAGTTGCATAAATGATAGTGTCAACACTAAACTTGTTGTAAAACCCATAGTTGCCACAACTAAAAATACAATGGCCTCAAAACTACGATACGTATTTGCCCAACGTGTTGAAAGTTCTTCTAAAAAGCCTGGCTGAAGCTCTGTAGAATAAATCGCGAAAAATATAGTAAATATTAATGTCGCAACCCCTCCTGTAATAAGACCGGCCACAAAACCAGTTGCATAAGTAAAAGCGCCACCTTTTTTCAATTTAAAATACTTGATTGCTTCAAAAATTGCAAATCCAGTAATGATAGTATTAAAAAGACTGTAGAAAACATTCACGTGTAATCCCAGCAGTGATAAAATTAAAAAGTAAGCAATTAAACACCCGCTAGCGGCAACTCCAAATCGAATAGGTAAGGCATAGTTCTTCATCTTTATGGATATTTTTGTTTATCCATTTAAGATAATCAATAAACAACAATAACTTTGATAAAAATTGTTAAAGAATACATATCTTGAGGATTGTTCCTACAAAATGGTGTTTTGACGTAACATTACAATAAAAACACCTACTAATGGAACGGAACATTAAAACAAAGCTTAATTAAACACTAATTAAATGAGAAACAAACTTATACTGGTCACGGCCATACTATTTAATGGAATTTTAGCCTTCGCACAAGAGGTTGATTTTGAAGAGTATGACTTAAATAACGGCCTTCATGTGATTTTACATCAAGATAATACAGCACCTATTATCTCAATTTCTGCGCTTTACCATGTAGGTTCTAAAGATGAAGACCCGGAGCGTACCGGTTTCGCTCATTTTTTCGAACATTTACTTTTTGAAGGCACTGAAAACATAGAAAAAGGAATGTGGGATCAAATCGTATCATCAAACGGTGGTTCTGGTAATGCTACTACAGATGAAGACAGAACATATTATTATGAGGTTTTCCCATCAAACAATTTACAATTAGGCCTTTGGTTAGAATCAGAAAGAATGTTACATCCTGTCATTAATCAAAAGGGGGTCGATACACAAAATGAAGTTGTAAAGGAGGAAAAAAGGCTACGTGTAGACAATTCACCTTATGGCAAGTTTATTGAAAACATTAAAAAGAATCTCTTTAAAAATCATCCTTATAAAGAAACTGTTATTGGTAAAATGGACCATTTGGATGCTGCTACTCTGGAGGAATTCATAGCTTTTCAGAAAAAATTCTATGTCCCTAACAATGCCGTATTAGTGGTTGCAGGCGATTTTAAAAAAGAGAATGCTAAAAAACTGATTTCAGATTATTTCAACACCATACCTAAAGGTCAAGAAATTTCTAGAAACTTCCCTAAAGAGCAACCTATTCTAGAACAAATAAATGCAAAAGCTTACGATCCAAATATTCAAATACCGGCTACAATGATCGCTTATAGAACACCAGGGCTTAAAAATAGAGATAGCCAAGTACTAGATATGATATCTACTTATTTAAGTGACGGACCCTCATCTAAACTTTATAAGAAAATTGTCGACGAACAAAAGCAAGCCCTACAAGTAGGGGCTTTCCCAGCAACACAAGAAGATTATGGCATGTACATTGTTTTTGCATTGCCTGTAGGAGAAACAAGCTTAGAAGCACTTAATACAGAAATGGAGGAAGAAATCGAGAAATTAAGAACAGATCTTATATCTGAAAATGATTATCAAAAACTACAGAATAAATTTGAAAATCAATTTGTAAACAGTAATTCCAGTGTTGAAGGTATTGCAAATTCTTTGGCTGAATACTATATGCTTTATGGTGATACTTCTTTAATAAATAAGGAAATAGAAATTTACAGATCTATTACCAGGGAGGAAATAAAAGACGTTGCTAAAAAGTATTTAAATCCTAATCAAAGATTGGTGTTAGAATACTTACCTGAACAAAATACTGCAAACTAAAAAAATTATGAAAACTACATATATATTATTATTTTCTCTATTCTGCTTCTTCACCGTACAAGCTCAAGTAGACCGTACAATTATGCCAACACCAGGCCCGGCACCAGAAATTAATCTAGGCGAACCCGAAACTTTTAATTTAAATAATGGCTTAAAAGTTTTAGTGGTTGAAAACCATAAATTACCCAAGGTATCTATTCAATTGTCTATAGATAATCCCCCTATTTTAGAGGGTGATAAAGCAGGCGTTGCCAGTTTAACAGGAAGCTTGTTAGGTAAAGGTTCAAAAAACATCGCTAAAGATGAATTCAACGAAGAAATTGATTTTTTAGGTGCTCGGCTTAGCTTTAGTTCGCAAGGAGCTTATGCTCAATCTCTTTCTAAATATTTTCCGAGGATAATCGAACTTATGGCCGATGCTGCAATTTATCCAAACTTTACCCAGGAGGAATTTGATAAGGAAAAAGATATACTTCTTACCGGACTTAAATCTGAAGAGAAAGTTGTTTCTGCCATATCAGGTAGGGTACAGCGCGCTCTTGCCTATGGTAAAAATCACCCGTACGGAGAATTCGCTACTGAGAAAACTGTAAATAATGTTACCCTTGCTGATGTAGAGGAATTTTACAGGGATTATTTTGTTCCTGCAAATGCCTATCTAATTGTAATAGGTGACGTAACCTTAAATGAAGTCAAGACGTTGACTGACACCTATTTCACTTCATGGACGAAGGCCGTGCCACCAAGTTTCAGCTATTCAGAACCGAAAAACGTACCGAACACACAGATAAATTTAGTTGACATGCCCAATGCTGTACAATCTGAAATTACCGTACAGAACCTCGTTAACCTGAAAATGAAAGACGATGATTTTATTGCGGCGTTATTAGCAAATCAAATTCTAGGAGGCGGATCTGATAGTCGGCTAAACCAAAATCTTAGAGAAGACAAAGGGTATACTTACGGAGCTTATACTTCTTTAGGGAATAATAAATATGCCCCATCTAGATTCACGGCTTCCGCAGAAGTAAGAAATATGGTTACCGATAGTTCGGTAGTAGAAATATTAAAAGAACTTGAGCTTATTAATACTCAACCGGTCACTGAAAAAGAGCTAAAAACTACTAAAGCATTATATGCAGGCAGTTTTATAATGGCCTTGGAAGACCCACAGACTATTGCGAGGTATGCTTTGAATGTAGAAAAGGAAGGTTTACCAAAGGACTTTTATAAATCATTTTTAGAAAAACTAGAGAACGTTAGTAAAGCGGATGTAGAACTAGCTGCCAAAAAGTATTTCAATGTTAATAATGCTCGTGTTATTGTTGTCGGAAAAGGAAGCGAAATCCTATCGAATCTTGAAAATATCGATTTCCATGGAAAAAAATTGCCTGTTTTATCTTATTCAAAAACTGCTGACAGAATCGAAACTCCCAATTACAATGTATCGGTACCCGAAGGCACTACCGCTAAAGAAGTCATTGAAAAATACATCAAATCGATTGGAGGCAAGGCCAAATTAGAAGCCGCTAAATCTTACGCCATGAAAGCTACTGCCGAAATGCAAGGAATGAAACTTGAGCTAGAAATGAAAAAAACCACCAATAATCAATTTATGCAAGATGTGAAAATGATGGGCAATTCTATGAGCAAGCAAGTACTTAATGGTGATGGTGGCTATATGATAGCACAAGGCCAGCATAAAGATTTCTCAGAAGAAGAAGTCATGAAAATTAAAGAGGAGTCTGCTCTTTTTCCTGAACTAAATTATACGAAACTAGACGGAATATCTTTAGAGGGTATGGAAATCGTTGGAGACAAAAATGCATATAAATTAAAAGTAAACGACATAAAATCCGCTTTTTATGATGTTGAAACTGGACTAAAACTACAGGAAATTAACATAACAGAAATACAAGGGCAGCAAATTACAAGTACTTCTAACTTTGAAAATTACCAAGAAGTAGATGGAATATTATTCCCATTTAAATTAATTCAAACAGTGGGTCCCCAAAATTTTGAGTTCATAGTTTCTGAAATTAAAATTAATGATGGTGTTTCCGATGTTGATTTTGAATAACATTTGAAATATCAAGTATAGAAAAACCCGCTAAATAGCGGGTTTTTTATTTTTTTCTTGAAAAGCTAAATTACTATCATATCTTTCTTATTCTGGCTTCGCCAAAAATTAATCCTTTATCTACCTCCGGGTTGCCTGAATAGTTCACATTGGTTTCACCGTAGCATGTAACTTTTAATCGGTCGACAACATTAACCCTAAAATTGCTTTCACCGTAGGCAGTAATTTTAGTTTCGTCAGCAACCATACCTTCGGTATTTACTTCGCTTTCTCCATAAGCTCTAAACACTTGTCTCGATACCTTTCCTTCACCTATTTCCAAATAACTGCTACCATAAATTGCAACCGTCATTTCATCTATAGATACCGAGTCAAAATAAACTTTGGCTTCGCCATACAAGGACATTTTAAAATCATCGGCATTAAAAAGATTTTTACATCTTACTATTTCTTCACCTCTAATAGATAAATTCTCGAGCTTTCTATAGGTTACGGTAACCGATGCCATGGTGCCATTATATAATGGCTTACTGCCTTGCCATTGATTACTGGATATACGCTCAGATTTTGTTACCATTTTAGCACCATCCAAGTACAATCGTAAAGTTCTACCCTCTACTTCTACGTTTATTTTATCTAAAGAAACTTTTGAATTATCGATTACAACGCTTTCTTCGTCACCTTCAAGAAGGTTTACTTCAATATGTGGACTTACAATTAACTTATCAAATGATTTAACGGCATATGTTTTTTCTTGAGCTTGAATTCCGCCTATAATAAATACATAGGTTAAAGCGATAAAAAATAATTTTTTCATGAGTTCTAATTTTAGGTCTAATTACTTCTGTTTAAAGACAAGACTATATATAATTTGTTACAGTTAATTTGATTTAACCGTACTAATTATTGTCTTTTTTCGATTTACAAGCCACACACCTAACAATATAATCAGTCCGCCTAACAACTGAACTATCGAAATTCGTTCACCATCTAAAAAGCCCCATAATACTGCTACAAGTGGTATTAAATATGTTACGGACGCCGCAAAAACCGGACTAGAAAGCTTGATAAGCTTATTAAATAATATGTTTGCCAGTGCTGTACCCAATAATGCCAATGCCAACAGATACCAAACTGCTTGCTGCATAGCAACATTATCAACAAAATGACTGAAAACTCCGGAATATATCAGCAAAATTAAAGCGGGTAAAAAAGCTACTCCAAAACTTGCGGTCGTTACCGCCAACGGACTTAAATGTGACAAGTGTTTTTTAATGATGTTGATATTAAAGGCATAGCCCAAAGCGGAAAAAATAATAAAGAACGAATACCAATAGTCTTGATTGACATTATTCTCCATTCCTGCTGCGATAAGCACTACAGTTCCTAAAAGACCAATAAACACACCCAGGATCTGCCTCCCTTTTAATGCTAGTCCAAAAAGAACAATTCCGACCAAAGTGGTGAACAATGGTGAAACAGAATTTAAAATAGATGTTATACCACTACTGATTTCAGTTTGGGCCAAAGCAAAGAAAAACGGCGGAAAAAAGGAACTACATAGACCAGCGATAACTACCCATTTCCAATCGGCTTTCGCAAGGGTCTTCAATGACTTAAAGCCCAATAAAAAAAGTGAAAGCGAAGCAAATAAAATACGCAAGCCACCCACTTGCAAAGGAGTAAAGCCCAACAATGATTTTTTAATCAGGATAAAGGACGAACCCCATATCAATGCAAGAATAATAAGGTAACCCCACTTTTGTTCAATATTCCTCAACCCCTTAAATTTTCAACAAAAGTGGCTTTTTTTTTAAGATAATGATTGGTCTAAGTATATATTTTAGTAATTGTTTACTACGTGCATTTTCGATATTTGGTATCTTTACAAAAGCATCTACTGTTGTATTACTTTTTATTAAGCATAAATTGTTAAAATGAAAATCAACTATTTACTCATAATCATTATAATGCTTTGTTTAAATACCAATATTTTGGTGGCTCAAGACACTTCTAATACTGTTGCCATAATTGAACCTGCTTTATCTACAGTAGTTATTTTAGAAATTGATGGTATGGCCTGCCAAGAAGGTTGTGCAGACAAGATAGCTTCAAATCTAAATGAAACGGAAGGCGTTATCTCAGCAAAAGTTAGTTTTAAAGATAAAAAAGGAGTTATTGTATTCCACCCAAATCTAGTTTCTATTGAAGATTTGAAATCTAAAATAACAAACACAAAAGTAAAAGATTACGTGTATACTATAAATTCAGTCACCATTAAAGAAAAAAATTAAAATGAAAAAATTATTCACACTACTAACCATCGTCAGTCTACTAAGTGCAAACTCATGTAAAGAATCTAAAAAAGCAGAAGAACCTACACGAATGGAACAGGTTATGGACATTCATGATGAAGTAATGCCGAAAATGGGAACTTTAGGTAAACTAGTAGGGCAATTAAAACCTATGGCAGATTCCCTTGGTCCAGAATCTATAGAAGCAAAAGTAATGAAAGACCTTCAAGAAGCAAATAAATCTATGATGGATTGGATGCAAGGTTTTGGTAATCGTTTTGATTCTGAAGAAATAATGAGTGGAAAAGAACTTTCTGTAGAAAAAAAGAAATGGCTAAAAGAAGAAGAAGAGAAAGTTAAAAAGGTAAAAGAGAATATCAACGCTAGCATTGAACGTGCTGAAGAAATTTTAAAAAAGCAATAGATAATTAAAGGAGAACTTAGAGCACTAAAAGGGAAGATTAGATAAATCGACATTTCCACCAGAAATAATAATTCCCACATTTCTATTTTTTAGCACCTCTGGGTTCTCTTTAGATTGTCTAATAACTGCTGCAACAGTTACTGCGCTAGATGGTTCAATGATAATCTTCATTCGTTCCCAAACAAGTTTCATTGCGGCAACAATTTCATCTTCATCAACCCTGATTATACCATTTACAAACTCCTTTATAATAGGAAAATTAATATCCCCTAACGTAGTTTTGAGCCCGTCTGCAATGGTATTAACGGTGCCATTGCCTTCAATTTTACCACTCAATAAAGAACGATAAGCATCATCTGCCTCAAAAGGCTCTGCTCCATATACTTTACAATTATCCCCAAAATATTTTGCAGCTAAAGCCGAGCCTGCTATAAGTCCGCCTCCACCAACAGGACAAAAAATAAAATCTAAATCAGAATGCTCTTTTAACAACTCTAAAGCAGCAGTACCTTGGCCCAGTATTACATTCTCATCGTTAGAGGGATGAATAAATGTTGCTCCTGTTTTTAAAGCGATTTCATCAGCCAAAGCTTGCCTAGCTTTCACTGTAGGCTCGCACTCATAAATCTTGCCGCCATACTCCTTTACACCTACTTTTTTTACTTCTGGCGCCGTATTAGGCATTACTATATAAGCAGTTACACCAACACTTTGAGCTCCCAAAGACAATGCTTGGGCAAAATTACCAGATGAATGTGTTACTACTCCATTTTTCTTCTGTTCATCCGATAATTGCAAAATTGCATTGGTAGCGCCTCGCATTTTATAAGCACCTGCCCTTTGAAAATTCTCACATTTAAAAAATAAATTTGCATTTACTTTCCTGTCCATTAATCTAGAAGTAAGTACTGCGGTATTATGAATAAACGGTCGTATTCGATTATGACAATTTAAAAGATTCTCTTTAGTCATCATACTATACATTTAGTTTTTCCATCTAAGGGTTTCTATAATTCCCCTAATGTCATTTTGAAGATATGATGCCGCCGGAAGTATGGAATCATAATTAGGCTTTGTATAAAAATACACAGAACCGGTAAGAAAATGATTGGTACTATCAGTTACAAAAAACTGTGACTGTGAAGCAGCATTACCCTGAACTTCAAATAAAGCTCCATATATCTTTTCCTCAGGGTTTACGTAAGGTTGTTCCACAATATTATCTGCTTTTGCAGCATGCTCGTAACTAAGTCGTTTTGAATCATTAATTAATTGTTCCAAATTATTATCTACTTTCTTATAACTAAGAAAAATAGCTCCCTTCATATCTGGATATGAAAGGGTATACGCCTTATCCCCATTCAATTTAGCCACTGCCAGCTCATTATATTTAAAACTGAAATTTTCAGTTTCCAAATCTGCTAACTTTCCTTGCGGATACTCTAAACGCATTTTAGCCTTTGGTTTAGGAATTGGCTCGTCTTGACAGCTCATGACAAAAAGAATTACAAACAAAATACCAACTAACGATTTAAGCTTCATGGGGTAGAGTTACTTTTATTTGTTTCAATCTTTTTTTATCCATACCCTCAACCATAAAAGTATAAGATTCAAAAAATATCTTTTCACCTCGTTTAGGAAAGCTTCCTGCTTTCTCTAAAACAAATCCTGCAAGGGTTTCCGATTCTCCTTTATTTTCTTCAAAGATATCGCTGTCCTCTAATCTTATTACACGGTAAAAATCTTTAAGTGGAGTTTTGCCTTCGAAAACATAATTAAAATCATCCAACTTAGAAAAAATCAAATCCTCATCATCAAATTCATCGCTAATATCACCAACTATTTCCTCAATAATATCTTCTAATGTAACCAAACCTGATGTACCACCATATTCATCGACCACAATTGCCAAGTGATTTTTCTTTTCCTGAAACTCTGCCAATAAATCATCAAGCTTCTTATTCTCAGGAACAAAGTACGGCTCACGTATTAACGTAATCCAATTGAAGGTTTTTCTATCTAAATAAGGCAACAGATCTTTTACATACAACACTCCTTTTACAGTGTCTATATTTTCACCAAATACAGGAATACGAGAATAGCCATTTTTTTTTATTTCACCTATAACCTCTAGAAACTTCATTTGCTCATTAAGGGCAAAAATATCGATACGAGGGCGCATAACCTGTTTCGTGTCGGTATTGCCAAAGGTTACAATACCCTCTAAAATTTTCTTTTCTTCTTTAGTAGTGTCACCATGTGAAGTCAAATCTAATGCCTGAGACAAATGATCTATACTCAAATTCGATTTCTGCTTGCCTAGTTTGTTGTACAAAAACAATGTTCCTGAACGCATAGGTAAACTAAATGGCGAAAAAATAAAGTCTAATACACGTAATGGGAATGCCATTAAATGTGAAAAACTCATTCTATTTCTATTTGCATATACCTTAGGTAGAATTTCACCGAACATTAAAATTAGAAATGTTGCCACAACTACTTCAAGCAAAAAGCGCACCGATACTACACCAAATAATACTTGATTAACATTTTTGAACAGGGTGTCACCTATTATACTAAACAATAGAACAACACCAATATTAATGGCATTATTGGCAATTAATATGGTGGCCAGTAGTTTTTTTGGGCGCTCAAGCAACTTAATAAGAATAGCGCTTTTTGCCGATTTTTCATCTTGCAACTCTTTTATTTCGTTTGGTGAAAGACCGAACATTGCGACTTCAGCCCCAGAAACGAGCGCAGAGCACATAAGCAATACACATAGTACGATTATATTAATTATAAACACACCATTTACAGCCAATAAAGTTACTAAAAACGGAAAGGGGTCTAGGTCCAATAGTTACTATTATATATTATTAAAAGGGTAGGTCATCCTCGGCCTCTGGGCTTAATGGTGCTGGAGCCTTCGTTGGCTTACTGTTGTCATTACTTGCCTTTGGAGAAATGGAAACTACACTACTATCATTTGTACCAGCCTCTTTCTTGGTGGTCAAAAAGGTAAATTCTGTCACATGTACTTCTGTACTATACCTTGTATTACCATCTTCACCTTGCCATTGACGATTTTTCAACCTTCCTTCAACATATACTTTATCGCCTTTACTTAGATATTTTTCGCAAATTTCGGCGGCTTTGTTTCTTACTACAATGTTATGCCAGTCGGTATTTGTAACACGCTCACCAGTAGATTTATTGGTATATGTCTCATTTGTGGCAATAGGAAATCTACCAATACTGCCTCCGCCTTCAAAATAATGCATTTTCACCTCATCACCTAAATGTCCAATCAACATTACCTTATTTAATGTACCGCTCATAACTTAAAGATATAAAAATCAAAAGTACTAAAATTTAAATGCTTTTATAAAATCCGCTATTAAAACAGGTACAGGAAATTCTTTAATTTTTTCAAAGGAAATTTGATTTGGAATTTGAATGCCTGTATTTAATATCCAGAATTTAGTGTGTAAATGCTGATGTGATAACTTATGAATAATTGCAACCTGATTAAATTCTATTAATTCAACTTCGCCAATACCATCCAATACTTCCTTATACCTATTATCTACATCTCCTATATCTAATATAGAATTGGATTCTAATAACGGAAACTCCCATAAATTCTGCCAAATACCCTTTCCTTTTCTCTGTTGAAGATTTGTAAATTGATTCCCATTTGCATCCTTATATATAGGTATAAGATAATTAAAGTACCGATTCCTCACCTTTGTCTTTTTCATCTTAACTGGTAATCGATCTACAATTCCCTTTTGCAACGCTACACAACTTTCATTTAAAGGACAATGTAAACAAAGTGGTTTCTTTGGTGAGCATTGAATAGCACCAAATTCCATTATACCCTGATTATAATCTCTAATATCATTGGTATCCATAACTTTTTCAGCCAATGCCTTAAAATACTTCACGCCTTCAGTGCTATTAATTGGGATATCAACTCCATAATACCTAGACAGAACTCTGTATACATTACCATCTACTACTGCTTGGGGCTCATTATAACATATAGAAGATATGGCACTTGCCGTATAGTCACCCACCCCTTTCAACTTTAATAGCTCCTTATAGGTCTCTGGAAAATTACCATTATATTGATTAACGACTATTTTTGACGTAGCATGTAAATTTCTAGCTCTAGAATAATAGCCCAAACCTTGCCAAAGTTTTAAAACTTCTTCTTCACTAGCATTGGCCATATGATGTACTGTTGGGAATTTCTCAACAAACCTTAAGTAATATGGTGTACCTTGGGCAACACGAGTCTGTTGAAGAATGATTTCTGACAACCATATTTTGTATGGATCTAAAGATTTGCGCCATGGCAATGAACGCTTATTTTGATGATACCAATCTAAAATTTTACCCGAAAACGACATGCTGTTCAATACTAAGTGATAAAAGTAGCAGTTTATACACTTAAAATTAACCCATTAGAAAGAAAGATTGAATTTAATTTATATATTTGCAACCCGAAAAAACATACAGAAAATCTAATATTGAAAGATGACGAAAGCGGAAATTGTATCGAAAATCTCAGATAAGCTGGGAATTGAAAAAGGAGATGTACAAGCTACAGTTGAATCCTTTATGGAAGAGGTAAAAACATCATTGGAAAGTGGTGACAATGTTTACCTTAGAGGTTTTGGCAGTTTTATTATTAAAACTAGAGCCGAAAAGACCGGTAGAAATATTTCCAAAAATACAACCATTAAAATACCCGCTCACAACATTCCAGCATTTAAACCTGCAAAGGTTTTTGTAGAAGGAGTTAAGAGCAACGTACACGTAAAATAATTAATCTTAAAAAAAGAACTTTATGCCAAGCGGTAAGAAAAGAAAAAGACATAAGGTAGCTACACACAAGCGCAAGAAGCGTAGAAGAGCTAACCGACACAAGAAAAAGTAGTTTTATAACTACTTTTTCTTTTTACGTTCATTGACATAGAAATCCATATATATTGGATTTCGGCAGATACGTTAGTATCTGTCTATGGTATTTGTTTAATCAGTTCGTTCCATACAATTTGTTGGAACAACTAAAAATATATTCAGGTGAATAGAGAATTAATCGTAAGATCTAGTTCCCAAGCCGTTGACTTTGCCTTATTAAAGGACGGAAAACTCACTGAACTGCATAAAGAAGAAAGTAGTAATGATTTTTCTGTAGGTGATATTTTTCTCGCCAAAATCAGAAAACCGGTGACCGGTCTCAATGCTGCGTTTGTTAACGTTGGCTATGAAAAAGATGCATTTTTGCATTACCATGACCTTGGTCCTCAATTATCTTCTATGCTTAAGTTCATAAAACAAGTGAGTTCAGGAAAATTAAAGGATTATTCCTTAAAAAACTTTCCGGTTGAAACCGATATTGATAAAAACGGTGTAATAACCGATGTCATAAAAGCAAACCAATCTTTATTGGTTCAAATTGTAAAAGAACCTATATCTACTAAAGGACCAAGAATTAGCTCTGAGCTATCAATAGCCGGACGTTTTTTGGTTATGGTTCCTTTCTCAGACCGTGTATCGGTATCTCAAAAGATAGAGAGCAAGGAAGAGAAAGACAGGTTGAAAAGACTAGTTAGGAGTATTAAACCAAAAGGATTTGGTGTAATTATCAGAACAGTTGCAGAAGGGCAAAAAGTTGCGGAGCTGGACAAAGATCTAGAAAACTTGCTGAACAAATGGTCAGCAATGTGTAAAAAATTATATCGTGCTCAAACACCATCAAAAGTATTTGTAGAACTCAATAGAGCATCTTCTATTTTAAGAGATGTATTTAACGATAGCTATACAGGTATTCATGTAGATGACATCACCTTATATAATGAAGTTAAGGACTACGTGGCCGAAATTGCACCAGACAAGGAGAGTATCGTCAAACACTACGACTCCAACGTACCTATTTTTGAAAAATTTGGGATAGAAAGACAAATTAAAACGTCTTTTGGCCGTACCGCTACCATGAGCAAAGGAGCCTATTTAATTATAGAGCATACCGAAGCACTTCATGTGGTAGATGTTAATAGTGGTAATAGATCCAATAAAGCCAAAAACCAAGAAGATACTGCCCTTGAGGTAAATCTATTGGCAGCAACCGAAATTGCAAGGCAATTGCGCCTACGTGATATGGGTGGCATCATTGTCGTAGATTTTATCGACATGGTAAAACCACAGCATAGAAAAAGGCTTTTTGAACATCTAAGAGATGAGATGAAAGATGATCGCGCCAAACACAAAATACTACCCCCAAGTAAATTTGGTTTGATCCAGATTACCCGACAAAGGGTACGCCCTGAAATGAATATTAAAACAACCGAAGAAGACCCAAATAATACGGGGAAAGAGGTCGAAGCACCTATTGTTTTAATAGACAAAATTACAGTGGATCTTGAAAAACTCCTTAAAGGGCCAGCAAAGGATAACAGTATAACACTAAATATACATCCTTTTATAGCTGCCTATATCACTAAAGGATTTCCATCATTGAGAACAAAATGGTTCTTAGAATACAAAAGATGGGTCAAAATACAACCACGTGATGCGTATACGTATCTTGAATACCGTTTTAAAAACAAAGACGGTAAAACAATATATTAAACAAAAAAAGCGACTTCCTAACGGAGTCGCTTTTTTTGTTTAGTATTTTTGAAAAGTATGAAGTACAAAACTAAAGGCTACACCATTCAAGAAGCCACAAAAAAAATAGAGAGTTATTGCGCCTATCAAGATCGTTGCCATAAAGAGGTTAATAGCAAACTGAAAGATATGGGTATGATTCCGCTAGCTATTGACACCATTATAGCTCAGCTTATTGAAGATAGGTTTTTAAACGAAGAACGTTTTGCGAAGAGTTTTGCAAGAGGAAAATTCAATATTAAAAAGTGGGGAAAGAATAGAATTGTCAACGAATTAAAATTTAGAAACATTTCTAAATACAACATAACTACTGCTTTAAAAGAAATAGACCCTCAAAATTATTTAAACACATTAGACACTTTAGCTGTAAAAAGATTAGGGCAAATATCTGAATCTAATATTCAAAAAAGGAGAAAAAAACTTGCTGATTATCTATTGTATAGAGGATGGGAGAGTCACTTGGTGTATGAGAAATTGCAAGAACTCATAAAATAAAAATTTATTTTTCAGCCAAAGTTTCAAGACTTTTATTCGTTCTTGAAATAGCCTTTTTGTTCTTCCAATCTATCCAGTCTTGCCCTTTAAGTTTTCTCATCAATACATCGTAATACCGCATTATCAGAATATTATAAGAAGCTTTCGCTAAATTTTTCGGATTACGAGCCATAGCCCGAAGACTCATGGAAAATCCAGGAGAATTATACTTCATATAGTGCCAATAACCTTCTGGCATATACAACACTTCGCCATGTGATAAGGTAGTTTTATAACCAGAAGCTCTTTCTAAAATAGGCCACTTTTCATAATCTGGGTTTGAAAAATCAATACTTTCATGAGTAATTAATGAATGTGGAACTTTATAGAGATTTTTTGTTTCCGATTGTGGAAAGAGCACAACCTCCTTTTCGCCATCAAAATGAAAGTGAAATATATTGGCCAAATCAATATCGTAATGCATAAAGGTGTACGAATCCTTACCACCAAAAAACAACATGGGCAATCCTTTCAAAAGTTTTAAACCAAAATCAGGAAAGGTGTAATCTTTTTGTAATGCAGGCACCTCTTTCAAAATATTCCAAAGAAAAATTCGATATTTAGTAGGCTCATTTTTTAACAAATCAACATAATCTGCCATCTTCATCTTGGCATGTGGCTCATTAAAACCATCTTTATGCTGCACAGGTCTATTATCGTACAAAGGCACGATTTTATCACCTGCAATCTTTTTCATATAATCAAGATTCCACTTATCAAAAGCAGGCCAATATTCAATAGCCCTTTCCAAAACAACCGGTTTTTGGGGCTTAAAGTAGTTCTCAATAAAATCGTTCTTAGTAATATAACTTACTCTAGGAATATCTGCTAACTTCAATTACATGTGGTTTTTTAGGGAAACCAAAGGTAATTAACGATAAGAATATAATTTATTAAAAATGTATTAATGTGGGCCTAGTTACTAATTTTAGCCTTTTGCTTCGCATTTTCATTACGTTCAATGGAATGACCTGGCCTAGACCATTTTGGCTTCTCCCCTAATGCTTCAATTTGAGAATCTTCAGCTTCAACCGTTTTTGGTTGCGACACCTTTGTAAATGGTTTTTGTGGATTTAAGCCCAGCATCTTGAACATAGCCATATCCTCATTTACATCAGGATTTGGGGTAGTCAATAATTTATCGCCTGCAAAGATTGAATTTGCTCCGGCAAAGAAACACATAGCCTGCCCTTCTCTACTCATTTCTGTACGTCCTGCAGATAAACGAACTTGGGTTTCTGGCATTACAATTCTAGTGGTAGCTACCATACGTATCATATCCCATATAGAAACTGGTTCAATATCCTCCATTGGTGTACCTTCAACCGCCACTAGCGCATTAATAGGAACAGATTCAGGTTGTGGATTCAAAGAGGTTAAAGCAACTAACATGCCTGCTCTATCTTCTAAAGCCTCACCCATACCAATAATACCGCCGCTACAGACAGTTACATTACTTTTACGAACATTCTCTATAGTATCTAAACGGTCCTCGAATGCACGTGTAGAAATAACATCTTTATAATAATCCTCAGAAGTATCTAGATTATGGTTGTAAGCGTATAAACCAGCTTCTGCCAATCGCTTTGCTTGGTTTTCGGTAATCATGCCCAACGTGCAACATACCTCCATATCTAATTTATTAATAGTTCGAACCATTTCTAAAACTTGGTCGAACTCTGGGCCATCTTTTACATTTCTCCAAGCGGCACCCATACAAACTCTTGAGCTTCCAGAGGCTTTCGCTCGTAAGGCTTGAGCCTTAACTTGAGAAACTGCCATTAGATCGTTTCCTTCAATATCTGTATGATAACGAGCTGCTTGAGGGCAATACCCACAATCTTCAGGACAACCTCCTGTTTTAATAGAAAGCAAAGTAGAAACCTGAACCGTATTTGGGTCATGGTTTTTTCTATGTACAGTTGCAGCCTCATAAAGAAGCTCCATTAACGGTTTATTATATATTTCTAGAATTTCTACTTTTGACCAATTATGTCTTGCTTCGCTCATATAATCTCATATTCTTTCTGCCACCAAAAATAGTGGAAATCTAGTTTATATCTTAATTATGCGATTTTTTAAAATCAGAATAACGAAAAATTATTTACCCTCTTTATTCTTAGTTGCACTTGAAGATTTAGTTTCTTCTTCAATTGTTTCCGAGACAACATCTTTACCTTTTAGGTATTCAGGCAACTGCATTCCTGCCATATTGAACATTTCTTGAAGTGGCGGTACAGATTTATACATACCAGAGATAAAATTGGCTGTAGAACTTTTACCATCTTCGCCTTTGGTACCAGAATCCCAAACGGTTACTTTATCAATTTTGATATTCTTAATTGCTTCGGCCTGCGTTCTTACCAATTCAGGTAATTTATCAGCAATTAACAAAAGAACAGCATCCTTTGGGTTATTCCCTGCTGCCTTCACGATTTCATCTAAACCTTGTGCTTGCTTTGTCAAAACCTCTAATAGTCCTTGTGCTTCAGCCTGTGCTTTAAACAAGATAGCATCTGCTTCCCCTTTTGCAATACGTCTTGTTCTTTCTGCATTAGCTTCAGCATCAATTTCAACCTTTTTCTT
The DNA here is from genome assembly GCF_963974015.1 of uncultured Maribacter sp. GTDB lineage: Bacteria > Bacteroidota > Bacteroidia > Flavobacteriales > Flavobacteriaceae > Maribacter. The sequence continues at coordinate 188,125 of NZ_CAXBBZ010000001.1, forward strand.
ATCTATTTCGGCAGGAACGACAATATCAGCCATTTGAGAACTACGAACACGCTCAGCTCTTGCTAATTCGGCCATTTGTTCAGCTGCATAGGACTCTTCAAGTGCTTTAGCGGTTTGTACCTTTTCCGATGCAATGGCCGTACGTTCTGCTTCCGCTTCTCGTTGACGACGTAATGAATCTGAATTGGCAACATTAATTTTCGCAATGTTTTCACCCTCTACAGCTTTTGCATTTGCAGCAGCGACCTGAGTACGTTCATCTTGTACTGCATTAGCCTCACCAATAGAACCATCTCTGTTCTTTTCTGCAACAGATTTTCGTGCTGCATTAATAGCATGGGCAGCAGCCTCTTTACCTAGTGCCTCAATATAACCAGACTCATCAACAATATCAGTAATATTTACATTGATCAATTTAAGACCTACTTTCTTCAATTCAGATTCTACACTCTGTGAGATATTGGTTAAAAATTTATCTCTATCTGAATTTATTTCTTCAATATCCATCGAAGCTACAACCAAACGTAACTGACCAAAAATAATCTCTTGTGCTAATTCTTGAATTTCATTTTGTCCTAATCCAAGTAAGCGTTCTGCAGCATTTTGCATAATACCTGGCTCGGTAGAAACCCCGATGGTAAATCTTGAAGGTACATTTACGCGTATATTCTGCTTACTTAAAGCGTTTACTAAATTAACCTCGATAGAAATAGGCGTTAAATCCAAAAATTGATAGTCTTGAATTACCGGCCATATAAAAGCTGCACCACCATGTATACATCTTGCAGAATTACCCCCTCCTACCTTACCATAAACTACAAGAATACGATCTGAAGGACATCTTTTGTACCTTCTAATAAAGGAAATTATAATGATAAAGAAAAAGAGAACTGCAAATCCGATAGCGATCAAAGATGCACCTCCACCTAATTGTAATGGTAATATCATAGGGTTATTTATTTAATAGTTCAACGATTAATAATCCATTTGCGGTTACCTGTTTTACACGCACCACATTGCTTTGAGTTAAATCTTCATTTTCATCAGTTAAGGCTTCTAATTCTCTTAACGTTCCTTGCACATTAATACTCACCTTGCCAATTCGAGATCTATTGGCGCCTATCGTTAAGTATACTTCTCCTACTTGATTCAACGCATTACTCAATTTTAGTGTACCACTACTCTGTAATTTGGCCAAATAATAAAAAAGAGAAGCCATAGCAACCATCATTAATAAGCCACATATAACTGAAATAATTACTGTAAGGGTGTGAGAAAGTTCATTATCTAAACAAGCAATGCCAGTCCATCCAAAAATGGTAAAAAAGCCCGTTAAATTTTTGAAGGATAAAAACTGAAAGTCTATCCCATGGTCACTATCAATATCAGCATCCACATCTCCGCTCATATCATCTGTATCTCCCCCAAAAAGAGTCATAACCAAAAAAATCAATAAAAAGAAAGATGCAATACAAGCAACTACCCAGTATACTTTCTCAAAAACGGTTAATGCGTTAAACCAAGTTTCCATAAAAATCCTATTTAGTCGATATTTGAAAGATAATACTTAAAGCCAATTAGATAAAAACTTAATGCGTATTTATTTAGTTAGCGACCAGCATACTTTAATTTTTAGACACCAAAACACTGACAGCATTACCCCCAAAACCTACAGAATTTACCATAACTTTCTTAATATTCGTTTTCATAACTTCTTGTTTTAAAAATGGCACCGGTATGAATTCATTATATTGAAGCATTAAAAGTGCCAACTCCAAATTAAGCATTCCTGAAGTAGCAAAAGTGTGACCTAATTTCCATTTGTTAGTTGTTAACAAAGGTATGTTACTGACAAAAACTTTTTTAATAGCATTATATTCTGATAAATCACCTTGTATAGTTCCTGGCGCATGCATTACTACGGCATCAACCTCAGAGGGGTCTAGATCACCCATGGCCATTTTCATCGATTTTTGAAAACAAACGGCATTCGTAGAAATAGATGTGTTGTGTTTTAAAATTTCAGTTGCATAACCGACACCGTCAATTGTAGCCAAAGCATTTTTCACAATTCCCTTTTCTAAACACACTACCGATGCACCTTCACCAAGTATCATACTGTTGTACTCCTTTTCTAAATTCAATGCTTGGCAAGGGTAGTTTATGCTACGCTCAACTACCGAGGCAGGGTTCGATCCGGGCGCTTTTGCGTAAATCTTCAATGCCTTCATTTGGGCAATCGTAAAATCTGTCAAGGGTGCTTCACTTGCTCCGACCAAAAACTTAATGACCATACCGCTATTGATCCAAGCAATACCATTTAGCACAGAATGTAGACCCGTAGAACAAGTAATGGAATGGGAAATTTCAGGACCTGAAGCTCCTAAATCATGTGATACCCATGAAGAAATATTACCTAAGGTGGTGGTGGGCGAACTTAATGTTGATGTTAAACCTGTTTCTAAAAACTCTGTATGGTATTGTTCGAATAATTTTGTTGCCCCTCTAGACGAACCTAAATTGATTCCGAATTCGGAATCGCTTTTCCACCCAGAATCTCTTACGGCCAATCTTGAAGCGACCATTGCATATAAAACGCTTTCGTCTAATTTCCTATACTTAGTATCAGATACTCGAAGTTTCTCAACTAGAACGCTACCCGATTTAGACAATGGTGAAACCCAAGACTTCTCGCCATTTTTCTGAATCAATGAAAAATAATGTTCATTATTTTGATAAGACTGCCAAGTTTCTTCTAATGTGCTTCCTAAAGGTGAGAGCGATGCTATAGCTGTTATGGATATTTTCTCTTTCAACATCGTTATCTAAATAGTTTCTAATGCCGCTGTAATGGTATCGTAAATTTTTTGAAGTTCGGAATTTGTAATTACATAAGGCGGAAGCACGTAAATTGTATTACCGAGTGGTCTTAATAAAACCCCTTTCTCTACAAAGAAATCATATAAGTCATCGCGTAAATTACCATAGCGCTCCATTTGTATGCTTAAGTCAATGGCCAGTATAACCCCTATCACTCTCACATTACCAACTTTTTTATGCTTCTCAATTATAGTAGCAAAAGAGTTATGGCAGCTCTCAATATATTTTCTTCTTTCTACAATATCAGGTGAATTTAAAAGTTCAATACTCGCTAAGGCAGCGGCACAACCAATTGGATGTGCACTAAATGTATGCGCATGAAAGAACCCTTTATGAACCTCGTCACTTAAAAATCGATTAAAAACTGCTTTTGAACAACTTGTAATACTTAAAGGAAACATACCTGCCGTGAGTGCTTTGCTCAAACAAATAATATCAGGTTTGTTTTCAAGATAATCTGAAGCAAAATTCTTTCCTGTTTTACCGAAACCAGTCATTATTTCATCGGCAATACTTAAGACTTTGTTTTCTTGACATAGATCAATCAATTCATCTAATCCTTTAGCAGAATGAAATTTCATGCCAGCTGCACCTTGCACTAAAGGCTCAAATATGAAAGCTGCACATTTGTTTTCTTGCAGAATTTTAGTTAGCCTTTTTTTTACTTCCTTAATATTATTCGCTTGTGGTGTAGGTATTCGTACAACCTTCAAAAGAAAATCTTCAAAAGGGCCGTTGTATGATGAAAGTCCTGATGCGCTCATAGCACCAAAGGTATCGCCATGAAATCCATCTTCAAACGCTATTAGCGTATCTCTTAACTCACCATTGTTATGATAAAATTGCAATGCCATTTTTATGGCAGCTTCAATAGCCGTAGAACCATTATCATTGAAAAATATCTTTGCCTGATTTTTTGGTAAAATCTCCATTAATTTCTCAGATAATTCAATTGCCGGTTCGTGCGTTAAACCACTGAACATCACAAAATCTAACTTGTTCATTTGCTTGGTCATTGCCGAAACTATATACTTGTTAGAATGACCATACATTACCGTGTACCAAGAAGCTATACCATCAATATATTCTTTTCCGTCCTCATCAAACAAAAGCGCATCTTTCGCTCTAACAATAGCCAATTGCCGTTTATTCAACTTATGTTGGGTTAGCGGATGCCATAAATGTTTTTTATCTCGAGTAGATAGATTTTCCACGGTCATAGAATTTATAATTCGTCATTTTATCTATCTTGCAAAGATCGGGAAATAAACCGCAACAAAGAGATGCACTTAAAAAGAAACAAAAAAGCATTTTTAAATTTTTCCGAGATAAAGAATAGCTTGGTATTCCTTATCTTTTTTATAATTACCTTTTTTATTCGTTTTCCATTTTTCTTTCGAGATTATATTGACCGAGATGAAAGTACTTTTATTCTTTTAGGCCAATCTTGGGCAGATGGCTTTCTACCCTACACCCAATTGTGGGATTTAAAACCACCGTTAACTTTCGCCTTTTTTGCCGCAATCATATCTGTCTTCGGCAAAAGCTTTATCGCGATACGATTGGCAGGCGTTTTTTTAGTTGTCGTTACTGCTTACTTCACGTATAAGATTGCATTATCAGTGCTATCTAAAAAAGCCTCTATTATAGTCGGCGTGCTCTGTATTTTTCTATTAAGCCTTTTCGGCAGCCTACAAGGTGTAATGTCTGAACATATTTGTATCGCATTTTTTGTCCCGGCAATCTACCTTTTACAAAGTAAAAAGACACTAGATTATACTTTTCTAGCAGGCTTGTTAATGGGAATTACGGTTATGGTGAAACTGAATATGGCTTTCCCTATATTCTTTATCGGCCTCTATCTTATTTACGAATCATTTTTCTCGAAAAAGTATATCAAAATACTTCATGTAATAATATTCGGTGTGGGTGTTTTAGCCATTATTTTTGCAACAATACTACCCTACTATCTTTCTGATCAAACCTTTGTTTGGTGGGATTCTGTCGTTTTAGCTCCTTTAGAATACACTGAAGCCAGAAGGTATTCTATTTTTAAACTAGCCCCAATATTTGTCGTAACAGGTCTTTTTCTTTTTTACGCTTATAAAAGCCGTAATCTTAATTTTAGGAATAGGACAGTACAAATAGTATTGGTTGCTATTGCCGGTGTATTGGTGTCATTTGTAAAAGGCGGAAGAATAAACGGGCATTACCTTATACAATTACACCCCATGCTATTGATTTTGGTTGCAATAGTGGTTCAGAAACTAACCATAGACTACAAACCTAAAGTACCCAAATATGTACTACTTCTGGTTTTATTAGTCCCTGCAGAAAGTTATTTGGAATATGCCAATATTCTTAAAAACAAGTATGAACGCAATACATTCTTTAATGGGGAGGGATTTTCTGTACCTTCTTTTATAAAAAAAAATAACCTAGAGACTAAAAATATTTTGTTTTTTGAATATCATATCGGTTATTGGCATTTAGACACCTTACCCCCAACGATTGCCTCGACCCACCCAAGTAACATTTGCAGAGATGAACTTTTTACTTTCTTTGACAACCCAAGGAATAATTCTCTAGAAGAACTGAAATATATTATGGAAGAATTACAACCAAAAACGGTGGTGATTCGAAAAGGACGACGAATTTTGGACAAAAAAGAAATTGAGGAAAATGAATATATTGACGCATATTTAGCCAAGCATTATCGCAATTTTGCTACCGTTGAAAATGCAGAAATCCTACAACGCTTATAGTGACCTTAATGCACCCTTAAACTTATCGGCATATTTTTTAATAACGTCTTTATCAAATTTCTCCTCTTCATCAATTCTACCCAAAAGAGATACTCCGGTTTTTTGTAGAATAATATTTTCTGATTGCGGATTAGCTTCTCCACTAAACAAAACAGAAACATCATATCCTTTGTTTTGCAACCAATATATGGTCAATAAAGAATGATTTATACTGCCTAAATAATTTCTTGACACCACAACAACTTTATAATCTGGCATTATTATATCGAACAAGGTGTCTTCCTCATTTAAGGGCACCAAAATTCCGCCAGAACCTTCTATAATTAAATTGTTTTCTGTTTCAGGTTCATTGATATGAAATCGATCAATTCGAATACCATCGATTTCAGCAGCAGCATGCGGACTCATTGGAGATGTCAACTCATAACTGCATGGGTGAAATTTAGTCTTATCATTCGAGATCAGAATTTTAACCCTATCGGTATCTGAATTGTCTAAATCTCCTGCTTGTACAGGTTTCCAATAATCTGCCTGTAAGGCTTCAGTAAAAATGGCCGAAGCGATAGTTTTTCCTACTCCTGTTGAAATTCCGGTTACAAAAATCTTCTGCATTCTGTTCTTACTTTGAGTTTGTGATCATGCCACAATTTAGGCACTTATATTTTCTTTTTTCAAAAAATGGAAAAAGTTTATAAAAAACTCCTTTCCTGTTATAATAAGCTTCTGATTTTTGAGCTTTACAATTTGGGCAAACAATAGGTTCACCATCATTATCAATAGCATAAGCCCTAATTTCATTATATATAGCTACTGCCCTATCTTTATCTTTAGAGTAAACCTGTAATTTAACCCCACCAATAGCATTACTGATTATAGGATCGGAATTCAATGTGTTTTCATCTCTAAGAAATACCGGTATCCCTTCAGACTCAAGTTTTCCTTTCACTATCTGTACATCGGCAACATATTCAAAAGTGGCGAGTTGATAAAATTTATCTTCCATGTATTTTTAAATAAAGCTAGATAACAATTTTATTAAAAGCCCTATTTCTTCTTTTGAATTAAAGCTGTGCAAACAAATTCTGAGTCTTTCTTGCCCTTCTGGCACTGTTGGTGCAAGAATCGCTTTTACATTAAAGCCTTTGTCTATGAGTTTTTTAGAAACTATTTTTACTTTTTTTGAACCAGGAATTATACAGCCTTGTATAGCTGTATTACTAGGTATAAAAAGTTGATTTATCTTTTGAGAACTAATTTGCTTTTTGAAAAACTCAATGTTCTCTTTTAATTTGAGTTTTGGCTCCTCACCTAATTCTTCAAAAAATGTATGCGCTGTAATTATGGTTGCTAGCGTATGTGGTGTTAATGCTGTAGTATAAATAAAAGGTTTAGCGAAATTCACCAAATAATCTTTCAAATCTTCAGAACCCAATATTGCTGCACCGTGACAACCAAATCCTTTTCCAAAAGTAACCGTCCTGGCAAATACATCATTTTCAAGGCCTAGCGCTGGTATCAGACCTTCACCGTTCTTCCCTATAACCGCAACTGCATGAGCCTCATCTACTATTAAATTATAACCATTCGCTTTGGTGTACTTTGCAAATGCTTTTAAATCAGGTGTGTCTCCATCCATAGAAAAAACAGTTTCCGTAACTACATAAATTACTAGTTCATCATTCTCATTTCTAGCAGAATTTAAATCTATTTTTTCCTTTAAACTATTTAGATCATTATGTAAAAAGCTATAGGCCTTCGCATTGCTCATACGTATACCTTCTCGAATACTGGCATGAACCAACTCATCATAAAAAATTAAATCACCACGTTGTGGTATGGCACTGAACAACCCCATATTGGCATCATAACCAGAGTTAAAGACAAGCGCAGAATTTACTTTATAAAATGTAGCCAATAATGGTTCTAGAATAGTGTACAATTTATGATTACCTGACAATAACCTTGATCCACCTGATCCGTTTGAAGCAACACTTTCGTTTAATAATAACTGAAACGTTTTTGAAAACAAGGTTTCATTTGTTGCAAAACCTAAATAGTCATTTGATAAAAAATCTATTAAACCATTTATAGAGTTTAATTTCCGAAAAGTCTCTTCCTTTTTACGGCTTGCTAAATTATTAAGCAATTTTAGGGGTAGTTGGTTCATTCAACAAAAATAGCTTTTCTATGAAATCAAAGCTTCACAAAACATGAAAAAGGCTTTTAATACTAAAAATTTGAAGGGCTGTGTCTTAAAGTCCGCTACCAATAAGGCACAATATAGTCGCTTATCATAAACAATTGATTATTAATTATTTAAAAACTTGTTGATTTCATAAATGTAAATTAAAGTATTCTTAATTAAGCTGATTTAAAAAAGATAAAATCTAGATTTGTCGACTTTTTTAAAGTGTTTTCCTACCGAATATCGGTTAGTGACTACAATAATTTAGAATAGTTATCCCAAATTTTATGGCAAATTCTAGAATTGACAATAGCAGAAGAATAAGGACCTTGGAATCTTATGAACTTATGGACACTATACCCGAAAATGTTTATGACGAAATAACCAAATTAGCTGCAGCTATCTGCAACACACCTATAGGTTTAATAACTTTAATCGACGATAAACGTCTGCATTTTAAGTCGTTTCATGGTATAGACTTGAATGAAATTCCATTGGAACATTCGTTCTGCCAATACATTATTAAAAATGATGCAGATGTATTGATTGTAGAGGATGCGAAAAAGGATGCTCGGTTTGCAGATAACCCTATGGTTCAAAACGCCCCCAACGTTTCCTTTTACGCCGGTGTTTCCTTAACAACTCCTCTTGGTTTTAGGCTTGGTGCTCTATGTGTTATTGATGATCGACCAAAAAAGCTTAATGAAATTCAAATTAACGGTTTACAAACGCTTGCTAAACAAGTCGTGCAATTGTTTGAATTCAGAAAAACCAAAAAAGAAATTGAAAAGAAAAATCTGGCATTAGAGAAAATTTTTGATACTTCTCTGGACATCATTTGTACACTAGATGAAGATGGTATTTTTAGGACGGTAAGTAAGGCAAGCGAAAAAATATGGGGATATTCTCCGGATGAATTGATTGGCAAGTATTATATTGATTTTGTTTATCATGAGGATCGGTTTGCCACCTTAAAATCTGAGAAATTAGTAATTTCAGGAGAACAAGAAACCAATTTTGAGAATAGGTATGTTCATAAAAATGGTAGTTTAATACCAATGTTATGGTCCTCAAAGAGTAATACAGGAGATGGAATCGTTTATTGTGTGGCGAAGGATATTACCGAAAAGAAAAAGGCCCAATATCATTTAGAACAAAGTGAACGTCGTTTTAAAACTTTAGTACAGGAAGGAAGTGATCTTATTGGTATTTTAGATTTAGAAGGTAATTACAATTATGTAAGTCCAACTTCTTTAAAAGTGTTACAAATTGCTCCAGAGGAGTTTATTGGCACCAATGCTTTTGATTATATCCATCCAGAAGACCAAGAATCGGTTTTTAAGCAGTTTAAGGATGCTATTGAAAAGTCGCAGGTCATTATAGAACCCTTCAGGTTCAAAAATAAGGAAGGTAATTGGAGATGGATAGAAACAATTGCCACCAATCAAATAAAAGAACCTACCATTAACGGTATTGTTACCAATTCAAGAGATGTAACAGATCGTGTATTATACCTTAAAGCAATAAAGAAACAGAATTTAAAACTTAAAGAAATTGCTTGGGCCCAATCGCACATTGTTAGAGCACCTGTAGCGCGACTTATGGGATTAATTAATTTAATAAGGAATGAAAAGAATTTATTGGATTCTGAAGAAAAAGAACAAGTATTGAATTTTATATTTCAGTCCGCAGACGAAATAGACACGGTCATTAAACAAACGGTCAAGAAAACCGAAAGTACTATAGATACAAAAGAAAGTAAATGAATTACCAACTACTATTAATCGAAGACGATCCTATATTCACTTTTTTATTAGAAAAAGGAATTGAGGCCACAGCATTAGAAGGTGATATATGTAATTTTCAAAATGGCCTAACTGCCATCGAATATCTAAAGAGGGAATATTCAAAGGAAACCAATTATATTATTTTTCTAGATTTAAATATGCCTGTAATGGATGGTTGGCAGTTTATGGACCAATTTGAAAAATTTGTCGCCCCAGATAATTGTATGATTTTTGTTTTAACATCTTCTGCCTATCAACAAGATATAGATAAATTATTGGAAAATCCTTTGGTAGAGGACGTTGTAACCAAACCTATTACAGACTATATTTTAAAAGAAATCAAAAAAACTGTTGTAGCAAAGTTTGAAAATTAATAAGCTACCGAACTCACATACTTAGTATTTTACAACAAAAAAAAGTTTAAAATACATGAATTAGCTTCATTATCTTAGCCAAAAATCATTGTATGCGATCCTTACTCCTAATTCTTCTATTTTGTTTTCAGTCAATTCAACTATCTGCACAGACCAACAATTATTCTATTTCTTTTGATAATGCAGTTCATCATGAGGCAGTAATTTCTGCCACTTTTAAGGATATATCTACTGACACCTTAACGCTAAGAATGAGTAGAACTTCACCCGGTCGTTATGCATTGCATGAGTTTGCTAAAAATGTTTATAATTTTACTGCGTTCGACGGTAAAGGAAATTCTTTGAAAACAACAAGAGAGAATCCATATGAATGGAAGGTTTCAGGTCATGATGGACAGGTAAATATAAAGTACACTTTATTTGCAAATAGAGGTGATGGCACCTATTCGCAGATTGATGAAACCCATGCCCATTTAAATATACCGGCAACCTTTATGTATGCTCCCACTCTCAATGAACGAACAATCGATGTCAATTTTTCAATAAGAGAAGATTTAGGATGGAAAGTTGCTACACAACTACCTCATGTAAAAGGTAACACGTACAGTGCACCAAATCTTTATTATTTTATGGATAGCCCAACAGAATTGAGTAATCATAAAGTAAGGGAAATCAATATCGATGGACAAACGGTAAAGTTTGCGCTACACGACCCAGGAACCGAAGATGAGGCAGACACCTATTTTGAAAAAGTTAAAAAAGTAGTAATCGCTGAAAAGGAAGTTTTTGGAACACTTCCTACATTTGATTATGGCTTATATACTTTTTTAGCTTGCTACATACCAAATGCGTCCGGTGATGGTATGGAGCATAGAAATTCTACTATATTAACTAGTACCAGAACCTTGGCAAACGGCGGTATGGAAGGAAATATTGGAACGGTCTCTCATGAATTTTTTCATAGTTGGAATGTTGAACGTATCCGCCCAAAGACATTAGAACCTTTTAATTTCGAAGAAGCCAATATGAGCGGTGAGCTATGGTTTGCCGAAGGTTTCACTAGCTACTATACTAATCTAATACTCTGCAGGGTTGGACTAATTTCACCTGAAAAATATGTTGAAGGATTAACAGGCACTTTTAATTATGTTTGGAATTCCCCAGCAAGACAGTTTTTTAATCCTATAGAAATGAGTTATCAAGCTCCGTTCGTAGATGCAGCAACTTCAGTAGACCCTGTAAATAGGGAGAATACCTTTATCTCTTATTATTCCTATGGCAGTGTATTGGGGTTGGCCCTTGACCTTTCTTTAAGGGAGAAAGGATTAAATTTAGATGACTATATGAAACAAGTATGGAAAACGTACGGGGAAACTGAAAAGCCCTATACCATAGAAAATTTGAACCGATCCTTAAATCAATATGCTGGTGAGGAATTCGGAAATAGTTTCTTCAATAACTATATCCATAAAAGTGATATGCCTAAGTATCATGAACTATTTAGCTCTGTTGGTGTTGTTTTGTCTCAAGATGACAATACTGCTTATTTTGGCGCCGCAGTTTCCATAACAGATGATTTAAATGGTAAGATTCAAAGTAATACCAAAATAGGGAGTCCGGCATATAAAGCAGGCTTAGATAAAGATGATGTAATCACCTCTATTAATGGTAAACCATTTCCAAATGGAATTCAATTTGATGCGTTCGTTAAAAAGTTTAAACCAAATGATATGCTTTCGGTTACATATTTAAGCGATGGTCAAGAAAAAAATACAGAATTGATTCTTGAGTCAGACCCAAGCTATGCCATAAGTTTACAAGAGAAAAATGGCGATAAGCTTTCGAAAAAGGTTTTAAAGGAACGCAAAGATTGGTTGAAAATTGAATAAATGAATATCCAATATACTACAACTAAAACAACAGACGAGTTGTTACAAATTCTATCCTTACAGGAAATGAATTTAAAATCTTCGGTAACCGCTATAGAAATGGCACAAGAAGGTTTCGTTACCGTGCAACATAATCTAGATCTACTTACCAGAATGAACGAGGCATGCCCACATATTGTAGCAAAGGATAATGATAACGTGGTTGGCTATGCCTTGTCTATGACCGAAGATTTTAAAGATGAAATCTCTGTTTTGAGACCAATGTTTACCGTACTTGAAGGTAATAACATTCAGAATTTTATAACCATGGGACAAATTTGTGTGGCAAAAACCCATAGAAAGCAAGGAATATTCAGTGGTTTATATGAAACAATGAAAAAAGTCTCTTACCCAACTTACGACGCCATTATTACTGAGGTCGATGCTACGAATAGCCGCTCATTAGGGGCTCATTATTCGGTGGGATTTGAAAAGATTTGCACCTACCATTCTTTAGGCCAAGACTGGGAGTTAATTTCTTTAAAGACTTCTTAATTCATTTTAATTTCACATTTATTATTGTTTTTCGATAATTATTGTATATTTGTTATCGTTAAACAACAATTATATTGAAATGAATATATTCGGACCAAAATCTTTCTCTAGTTTTTCCTTTTATAGTTTTAGAACTATATCAATTTTCTTGTTGATATTTTTAAGCTATATCATATTTGCTTTTGGCACCAATAGGTTCACCGTACTTAATGGAAGATTTGATATGAAAATTCCGTTTATTGAATCTTCAATAAGAGGCAATTATCAATTTAGTGACATACTAACTATATCTATAATCCTAATTTTTGGAGTTCTGTTTTTTAATATTCTTTCAAATATTTTCAAAGCTTTAAAGGAAATAATAATATTCAATAAAGATATTATTCGCAATCTTAAATTCTTTACCATTCTAAACTTAATTATTGGACCTGCTCTATACTTTCTTATTCATTACCCAATAATGAAAAAAACAGATTTTGGAGATGTTCATAATTTAATATTACTGGTAATATTTGGAGTGATTTCCTTATTTCTGACCAACATTTTTAAAACAGGATATACCGTGCAATCTGAAAACGACTTAACTATATAAGTATGGGCATAGTCGTAAACCTAGATAACGTATTACTAGAACGCAATTTAAAGAGTAAAGAACTTGCCGAAATAATAGGTATTACAGAAGCTAACCTTTCTATATTAAAATCAGGTAAAGCAAAAGCTATTCGTTTTTCTACCTTAGGGGCAATTTGTAAAGCGTTAGATTGTCAACCAGCTGATATATTAGCTTATGAAAAGGAATAAAAAGAGGCTACACTTTTCAGCATAGCCTCTATTATTTATTAGGTTATGTACTCGCTAATCTGCTAGTACAATAACTTTATTGTTCTTAAGCTCAATGGTACCACTAGAAATCGGTAAAACCGTATTTCCATCAGCATCTTTACTAAACTTTGAGGCGTACTCTCTTTCTAAAGATATATTACCTGAAATTTTAACCTTACCATCTTGTAACAAAGATACAATTGGTGCGTGATCTTTCAACATTTGAAACTCTCCATTAATACCGGGTACGGTTACCGAAGTAACTTCACCTGCAAATAATGTGGCTTCTGGTGACACAATTTCTAAATACATAATTTTTTAGTATTCAGTATTCAGTATTTAGTACTCAGTAGCAAAACTGGCACTGTAAACCGTTTACTAGTTTTAAGCTTCAGATAACATTTTCTCACCTGCTTCAATAGCCTCTTCAATAGTACCTTTAAGGTTAAAAGCAGATTCTGGTAAGTGATCTAATTCACCATCCATTATCATATTAAACCCTTTAATAGTTTCTTTAATATCTACTAAAACTCCTTTAAGACCTGTAAACTGCTCTGCTACGTGGAAAGGTTGAGATAAGAAACGTTGAACACGTCTTGCTCTACCAACAGCAGATTTATCTTCTTCAGATAATTCTTCCATACCTAAGATGGCAATAATATCTTGAAGCTCCTTATAACGTTGCAAAAGTTCTTTTACTCTCTGCGCACAGGCATAATGGTCTTTCCCTAAAATTTCAGCTGTCAAAATCCTTGAAGTAGAATCCAATGGATCAACCGCAGGATAAATACCTAGCTCTGCAATTTTACGAGACAATACCGTTGTTGCATCTAAGTGAGCAAAAGTTGTTGCTGGCGCTGGATCCGTTAAATCATCTGCAGGTACGTAAACCGCCTGAACAGAAGTAATCGAACCTCTCTTTGTTGATGTAATACGTTCTTGCATAGCACCCATCTCTGTTGCCAAGGTTGGTTGGTATCCTACCGCAGAAGGCATACGACCCAATAAAGCTGAAACCTCTGAACCTGCTTGTGTAAAACGGAAAATATTATCTACGAAGAAAAGTACATCTTTTCCTTGACCTTCACCTGCTCCATCACGGAAATACTCAGCAATTGTCAAACCTGAAAGTGCCACACGTGCACGTGCTCCCGGTGGTTCGTTCATTTGTCCAAAAACGAAAGTCGCTTTTGAATCTTTCATCACCTTTTTATCTACTTTCGAAAGATCCCATCCGCCTTCTTCCATAGAATGCATGAAATCATCTCCGTACTTTATAATTCCAGACTCTAACATCTCACGAAGCAAATCATTTCCTTCACGAGTTCTTTCACCAACTCCTGCAAATACAGAAAGACCTCCATGCCCTTTGGCTATATTGTTAATCAATTCCTGAATTAATACCGTTTTACCAACACCTGCACCACCGAACAAACCAATTTTACCACCTTTTGCATAAGGTTCAATTAAATCGATAACTTTAATACCCGTAAATAAAACCTCTGTAGTAGTTGTAAGATCTTCAAATTTTGGCGCTTCTCTGTGAATTGGAAGTCCATCTTTTCCTGATTTAGGTAAATTACCCAAACCATCGATAGCATCACCGATTACATTGAATAAACGACCATATACATCGTCTCCAACAGGCATTTGAATCGCACTACCAGTAGCTACCACATCAACACCTCTACTTAGACCATCGGTAGAATCCATAGAGATAGTTCTAACCGTATTTTCACCTACATGAGATTGTACTTCCAATACCAAAATAGACTTATCCTTGTTAATTATCTCCAAGGAATCATAGATTCTAGGTAGATCAGCACCTGATTGAAATTCTACATCAACCACGGGTCCAATGATTTGCGAAACTTTACCTGTAACTTTTGACATTACTTTTATGTTTATGTATTACGTTTAATATAACCTTAAAAATGCTCTCATTTTCAGGCTGCAAAGATATAGTATTCAGTTTTAAACAAAAACTGTTTTTTGCCTTTTTTACAAAAGTAAAAAGGTGCCAATTAGGCACCTTTTATATATTACTATTCTATATGTTTCTATTGAAGCATAGGAGAGAAGTTGGTAGGATAATCACCGACGTTCAATAAATTACCTGAAGCTTCAAAATTTGAACCATATGTTACATCAATAGCTTTCATAAATTCATTGGCCAATAATGCATAACCCCTTGCAGTTGGATGAATTCCATCTAAAGAAAATGCGCTACCAGTAACCAAACTTGAGGTTAATGTGAACTGCCCACTTGTAATACCACCATTAGCTAATTGATTCAACAAAGAATTTGCATCTACAAAAGCTAGGCCCGCCTGACTTGCTGTAGCCGCAATTATTTGATTAAATGCTTCGGTTGCAGCCGTGATTTCTTCTTGCTCACTTGGCAAAAGCACCCATTTGTCGGCTAAAGGAATAGCTACTCCATTTACAGTCAAAGGATTCCCTTCAACAGCAAGTGTACCAATAAAACTAGCTGCAGGTAATACCAATAAATCATCAGCCGTAGCTTGTCTAATTTTTGGTAGTGCAGCAAATGCAGGATTGATTGCTCCTAAATCTGTTAACGTTTCATCTTCTATAACAACAGCATTATTTGCTCCTTCAACAAAACTAATTGTTCTCGCATCTAACTCTTCCTGAGTAAATAACCCAGTTCCGGCCAAAGCACCAAATGCAGCTTGTAAACCACCATTATATGGTATATAGGCTCCATTTACCGCAGCAGCTGTTGCAGCATCCAACGGCACGGGATTATGAGGTACCGTCGTGAAATGCGGGATATTTAGGACATTAGGAATATTGGCGACCACTCCTTGTGCACCTCCCGCAGTCAAAGTAGCGATCAATGCTCCATAACTACCATCAAAACCAACACCAGGGGCTCCTGAAACC
Source organism: uncultured Maribacter sp. (assembly GCF_963974015.1). Lineage (GTDB taxonomy): Bacteria > Bacteroidota > Bacteroidia > Flavobacteriales > Flavobacteriaceae > Maribacter. The sequence goes on from NZ_CAXBBZ010000001.1 coordinate 204,271, forward strand.
GGAGTAATAGGATTTGTACCATCTCCACCGGAAGTGGCGTAACCAAGTACGTCATTTTCACCGCCCCAAATAGAGAAGAAACTAGGTGCTTGCGCTACCGCCAACTCTAAAACACTTGCATTAGGTGTGGTACCTGTTAGTCTAACGGCATAAGGATTTGCAAGACCCAAAGAAACATTTGCCAAATTGCCATAACCAGGCGCTAAAAGATGAAAACTTTTTGCACCAGGAACACCCAAGTTGTTAAAAGGACCTGTTGGATTGTTCAATGCAATATCTGTTGTAACCGTTACAGGACCAATTAAAGTTTCTAAACCTACCGGACCAGCACCCCCAAAAACCAATCTTGGATCTTGTATCCTAGCACCACCAGCTGCAAGTCCGCCTAGATTATCATTTGTTAAGGGTTGAGTAAAACTACCGCCACCAACAAGGCTGAACTTTTGGGACAATAGATTAGGCAAGGACAATTCTTGACCTGCCTGAAATAAAGCACCATCAGTGAAACCTGCAGTTAAAGAATTTCCTATAGAAACATAGTTTGAAAAATCTGCGGAACCAGCAGTTAATTCAACCGACTCTTCAACCATTACTTCTGGAGCAATGTCCACGTCTTCTGGATCATTACAAGCTGTAAAAGCTAAAATCCCAATAGTTATATATATGAATTTAAAATTTTTCATTTCAAAAGTCTGATTTAAAATTAGTTGTTAATTGTCCAAGACAGGTAGTACATAGACCCAATGAATCCGGTACCGAATGCAGTATAATATTCCTTATTCGTCAAATTGGTGCCACCCAATTTAAATGAAGACTTAATACTTGGAACATCATAATTAATCTGAGCATCAACTACATGAAACTCTGGAATCACACCGTTTCCAAAAGTAGCTTCCCAGAAGTAATCATCACTAAATCTGTAAGAAACATTGAAACCAAAATTGTCGAACAATTCTTGATTTCCAAAGGAAGCCTTGAACTTATGCTCTGGTGTATTGAAATTCAACATCACATCTGGATTAGCATCACGGTCAAAATCAAGTTTCGTGTATGTATAGCTACCCTCTAAGTCAAAATTACCAAGCACTTTCATACTCAAACCTAAAGATGCGCCATATGAATTTACATCTGCATCTGTATTTGTATATGCACTATATGCCTGATAATCACCGTTAGCAATTGCCGCAACAGACAATGCCCCATCACCAACAGTACCATAATAAGGTGCAATAACCACTTCTTGTGAAATAAAGTCCTTATAGCTATTGTAGTAGGTACTAAAATCAATTACTAATTTTTCAACTTTACCTCTATACCCTATTTCAAATGAAGTGACTTTTTCAGGATTAATAAGATCTGGATTAGCTACTTCTAAAACAGCAGGATTTCCTGTTGCACCTAATTCCGTAACCGAAGCTAAAGAATATGAATTATTATACGCTGCTGCACCTGTTTGGGAAATTGTTGCTGGCTGGCCCAGTAATTGGCCACCTCCACTTACGGTAAAGTCGCTAGAATATCGATCTAAATTGTCTGGAGCAGATCCCACCAATATAGCTCTACCAGCGTTTAGGCCTATGAAAAGATCCTGAGTAGTAGGATTTCTGAATCCTGTTTGTGCCGAAGCTCTAATATTGTGATTTCTATTTAATGTGAAACCAGCTGATAACCTTGGAGAGAAAAATCCATCAAAGAATTCAGATTTATCATAACGGATAGAACCAGTTAATTTCAAGCTTTTTTCATTTTCAAAAGGCAGCGTTTTCTGCACTTGCGAATAAATACCGTATTCAGAATAATTAATTGGCCCATCAGAGTCAGTATAAATAGTCCCCGAAGAATTCAAGCTATATTGTCTATAGGATCCCCCTACTTGAATTTCCGCCCAATCGATTAAATGGCTAAAATTGTAATTAGCATCTGCATGGTAGTACTTTGAAGCATCTTGAAACTTAGAACCTGTGGCTAAATTTGGGTCATTAACACTTCTATCAAATGCCGCTTGAAATTCTGGTGTGCCTGGCAAATATCTACCTGACTCAGCTTGCGCTCTAGCCGCGGCATGAGCCTGTTCATCAGTTGCTCCAGACAAGGTTGCCAGTACATAAGCACCTGTATATTCTCCGAACCAGGTATTATCATCTTTCCAAGCTCTATTGATATTAATACCGGTAAAAACCATATCGTAGGAATCACCTGATTTATCGCCAACCAAATACCCTCTTACAAAAAAGTTGTCATTCTTAATTTCCAACTTATGCTGTTCTTGAAAAAAACCTTTAATATTATATCTATTAGTACCTTGGTAAATAGTATTACCAGTACCTACTTTACCAACATAAGAAAGTTCTAAACTATTATCTTCAATAGGTCTATAGTACAACCCCCAATCAGCTTTAATGCTTTCAGCATTATAGTTGGTAAGATCGCTTTCATTATAACCCGTTCTACTTACAACTTGAGAGGGTACTAGAGCATTAGCTCCAGCAGGCAAAATACCTAAACCTTCAAGAGTGAGCGCTACACCTTTAATATCTGTTGACACTTCATCGCCATAAACGTTTATACCGTCATAGTTCAAATCTGCTCTTGTTCCACCAACAGTTGTTTTATCAACTTCACTTGTTGCAGCCCAATCAGTACCTTTCAAGTACCCGAAATTTACCTTTGCCGCGAATTTGTCACTAAATTTATGTGCCGCTCTTATTCCGAAATCTGTATATGCGTTGTCACCGGCAGCTTTTTGAGAAGTAATACCACGCTTGATAGAAACGCTAATACCCTCGTAATCAAATGGACTCTTACTTCGCATGAATAAAATACCATTAAAAGCATTTGCTCCATATAATGCTGAAGATGCACCTGGTAGCAACTCCACACTTAAAACGTCAGTTTCTACCATACCTACCAAGTTACCGATAGGGAAGTTCAAGGCTGGCGTAGAATTATCCATACCATCTACCAACTGCATAAAACGTGTATTGGCAAAAGATGCAAAACCTCTTGTGTTAACTGATTTAAAGGTTAAACTATTGGTATTGACATCTACACCCTTTAAATTTTCGAGTCCGCCATAAAAGTCTGCAGCAGTGGTACTCTTTATAGTCTCGAGCCCCATACGTTCAACGGTTACAGGTGATTCAAAGATACGTTCAGGTGTTCTAGATGCTGATATTACAACCTCATCTAAAAAAGTTTGTGACTCATTTAAAGTGATAGTCAATGTTTGATTATTACCAGTAATAGTCTCGCTATTGCTAGAGTAACCTATACTGGAAATTTCTATTTTAAAAGGTGGAACTTCAGAAGTAGCTAAATTAAAATTACCGTCAAAATCAGTTACAGTTCCAATAGTTTTGCCAACAATAACGATATTGGCCCCGGGGATAGGCTCGTTGTTTTGATCAACAACAGTACCATTGATATTGGTCTGGGAAAACCCAAAAGTACCAATAGCCATCAATGCTATAAGTAGTATTGCTCTCATTCTTAATTAAAGTTTAAAATTAGTTTGGGCCCAAGATACAGATTATTTCAAATGGATTATAGTAATTTGAAATAAATTATGCACGCATAATATTATTATGATAATTTTTACCATTGTATTTTGACAAATGTGCAATACAAAAAAAGGGACATGAAATATTTCATGTCCCTTTTTTTTATAATTCGCTTAAGTTTATTCCACCGTTACCGATTTTGCAAGGTTTCTTGGTTGATCCACATTACAACCTCTCATTACCGCAATATGGTAGGAAAGCAATTGTAATGGTATAGTAGTCAACAATGGGGTTAAACTTTCTAAAGTTTCTGGCACTTCAATAACATGATCGGCCAAATCTCTAACTTGCTCATCACCTTCAGTAACAATAGCTATAATTTTACCTTTTCTTGATTTAATTTCCTGAATGTTACTTACTACCTTTTCATAATGACCCTTTTTGGTCGCTATTACGAAAACCGGCATATGCTCGTCAATCAATGCTATTGGACCATGCTTCATTTCTGCAGCTGGATAACCTTCTGCATGAATATAACTTATTTCTTTTAACTTAAGAGCACCTTCCAAGGCAACCGGAAAATTATATCCTCTTCCTAAATAAAGACAATTTGTCGAATCCTTATATACATCGGCAATGATTTCAATCAAGGTATTTGACTGTAATGACTTTTCAACTTTGCTAGGTATAGTCTCTAATTCCGTTAAATATTCGTGATATCTTGATTCTGAGAAAACCCCTTTTGCTTTTGCCAATTTTAAGGCAATTAGCGTAAGCACTGTTATTTGCGTTGTAAAAGCTTTTGTAGAAGCTACTCCTATCTCTGGTCCAGCATGCGTATATGCTCCTGCATCGGTTTCCCTAGCAATTGACGAACCGACCACATTACAAACTCCGAAAACAAAAGCACCTTTTTCTTTAGCAAGTTTAATTGCCGCCAAAGTATCTGCTGTTTCTCCCGATTGAGAAATAGCAATCAAAATATCCTTGTCAGTAATAACAGGATTTCTATATCTAAACTCTGAAGCATATTCTACTTCTACAGGTATTCTCGCTAAATCTTCAAATATATATTCAGCAACCAACCCAGCATGCCATGAAGTACCACATGCAACAATAATAATTCTATTAGCATTTAGGAATTTTTCCATATTCTGGTCAATTCCTGCCATTCTAATCAAACCTTGATCCGCTAACAAACGACCTCTATATGTGTCTTTAATCGCTCTTGGTTGTTCGTAAATCTCTTTTAACATAAAGTGGTCATAACCACCTTTTTCAATTTCCTCTAAATTCATTTGCAATTCTAAAATTCTAGGATATGCAACTGAATCATCTTTTATTTTTCTTAATTTAATTTCTTTACCCAACCTAATAATAGCCATTTCCTCATCTTCAAGATAAACTGCATTATTTGTGAACTCTATAAATGGGGAAGCGTCTGAAGCTATGAAAAATTCATTTTCACCAATACCAATCGCTAATGGGCTACCTAATTTCGCAACTACGATTTCATCAGGCTTTTGCTTATCAAAAACTGCAATAGCGTAAGCCCCGACAACTTGATTTAAAGCAATTTGTACAGCCTTACCTAATTTTACATTTTCTGTTTTCTTAACCTCTTCAATAAGATTGACCAAAACCTCAGTATCCGTATCAGAGTGAAAGGTATATCCTCTTTTAGTTAATTCTTGCTTAATAGCCTCATAATTTTCTATGATTCCATTATGGATAATTACCAATTCGCCAGAATTCGAATAATGTGGATGAGAATTTACATCATTTGGAACACCATGTGTAGCCCAACGTGTATGACCAATACCAATACTTCCGTTTTGAGAAATACCCTTAGCCTTATTCTTTAAATCTTCTACTTTACCTTTAGTTTTGGCAAGGTTAATTTGATTACCATCGAACAACGCAATCCCAGCACTATCGTACCCACGATATTCTAAACGCTGAAGACCTTTTATTATAATAGGAAAAGCATCCCTATAACCTATATAACCTACAATTCCACACATAATACTTTTGTTTGATGATTTTAAGCAAAATAATTTACCACGAAATTAAGTTAATGTGAATAGAAATTAACCCATTTAAGATGTATAACGCGAATATTCTTTAAAATGATATGTTTAGCTGAAAAAAAGCAAAAATCTATGATTAAATTTTACTTAATTGGCCTTTGTATAAAATATTTCAAGCTTTAATCTCTTATCATAATCGGGGTCAGTAACCTGAAGATTACTACCGTATAAGACAGTACCTAGAGGGGTTAAATTAGAAGTTGTCGCAATCCTTTTTTCAACGCCGCCAACCTTAGCCTCAGCAACATTCCAATTTTGAATATTAGATGACAACGTTAAAGCCAATGTTGCGTTTACAGAATCTCGAACCACCAAGTTATTGATGTAATCAGTTATTTTTACTGAATACTTAACGCCTTTTCCATTCGACTTCTCAATAATACCGTCATAATTTAAATACGTCCCAAACAACGAGTTTACTGTAAGATCAGTCTGCTCCGTATTAGGGTTTATCAATGAAAAATAATTTTCTGCATTATATAAATAAAGTCTAGGAGGATCTAATTCACTACCATTTGCATCTAATTGATTTCTGTCAATATAAAAAACGAGATTGGCCTCGTTAATCACCCAATTTTCACTTCGTATTTGTTCAACAATATTCTCGCCTCCATTTTCTTCAAACAAATTAATTTCAGCATAAGTACCAGGCCCACCCTTTAAATAAATTCTTGAAGCGTTTTCTGTGTTATTTAAAGCTTGTATAATTTGAGGCCCATAATTTTCTGTTATAATTGAGTTTACAGCATTCCCAGTTACGGAGCCACTTTGAAGTTGTGATAAGAATGAAAAAACAAAATCTTTTTCTTTTATTTCATTAGGAGTATCATCACTAGTAATATCGGTAGTGCCATTAGTATTATAACTACTATAAGTGTATGTCATAGTAATATTTGTACTTTTTAAATCAAAAAGAAGCATCACATCATCACCCGTTCCATCTTCAATAGAAAAATGCAAACCTCTTATGAAATCGGTAAAGTTAGATTGACTCAACAATTCAGAACTTCCTTCTTTATCCAAAATATTGTTTTGAAAAAATTCATTATTTAAAGGAATTCGAATACCTGGGCCAAGTTTACTGAAAGTTAAAGATTCATCTACATCTTCAGTTGTTGAATCATCGTCATTGGCGATTAATATTTCTTTATCGTTGATTTCAACAACACCTTCAAACAACAAATCTGAAACGAATGCAGGAGAAAATTCCTGATTTGAAAAATACTCTTGCGATTCTTGAAAATTAGTGTTCGGATCTAAATCACGAAGAAAAAAAGTTGATCTCTCAACCTTAAGACCAAATGAAGGAATAACAGATTTTGAAACAATGTCATAATTGGCACCATTAACATAAATGCTATCCAATTCAATCTTTTTCGCAAAGTTATTAGTAAAAATAGGCGCATTATCTCCGTCATTTAATCCATCTCTATCTTCATCAACGCTATTAATATCTAAAGGATCTGTACTTGATGCAGTTTCAACTGAATTTAAAACTCCATCACCATCATTATCATTATCCTCACTTGGCTTTTCATCAAATTCGTCAACTACGCCATCGCCATCAGTATCCGTAGCTATACTTTTAGTTAAAAACGGAATATAAAGATATACTTCTTTTACAGTTTCATTTTCCTCAATGGTGGTTATAGACTCGCCAGAGCTACCAGCTTTATCTTCTTTCTCTTGAGATAAAGCCCCGAAAATAGGATTAACTGTACTAAGAAACATTTGAGATGTTACCGACCCATTAGTTTTACCATATATTGGGTCATTGAAAACACCTAACTGATATATTGGCAATTTATTAGTTTGTACCGCTTCAATATTCTTATTATAAACAAAAACATCATATGTTTCTTGACCTGTAGTAAAAGGCTCATTGCCTACAACGCCAGCACCAATAGTGGTTAAATCTTGTTCACATGATACCAAAAAACCAAATATCAATATCATTCCCAAAAATTTGGGAGTAGCGGAATTATCAAAAAAATTCATTCAGATTATTTTAAAACTTCTGTGTTATAAAAATTAGCATATGCCTCCTCAAATTCTTGAACGGGTACATATGGCAACACTGGTTTTTCTTGGTTGGAAATATGGTTTTCTAATTCTTCTGGAATGTCTTCCGATGCTAAAATAATAGCATCAGAATAATCAACAGCTATCTTTAACAAATTATTATAGGTAGGATCTGCTAAAGATGCAATTGCCTCATTGGGTATACCATCAAATGCGATTTTTTTGACCATATCCTTATCTAAAGAACCTTCAAAGGTTTTACCATAAACAGACAATACAATTTTACTGTCAGCAAAAAGTGGCTCATCCGCATAGAATTTTTTCAAATACAACGGCAACAAGCTGGCCATCCATCCATGTACATGAATAATATCAGGCGACCAATTCAATTTCTTCACAGTTTCCATAACACCTTTGGCGAAGAAAATTGCACGTTGATCATTATCTGGAAAAAGATTTCCTTGCTTATCAGTAAATGTTGCTTTACGCTTAAAGTACTCTTCGTTATCTATAAAGTAAACTTGTATTCTTTCTTTTGGGATAGATGCTACCTTAATGATTAATGGCATATCCATATCATTAATTACCAAATTCATTCCGGAAAGCCGAATTACTTCATGCAATTGATGCCTTCTTTCATTGATATTCCCATATCTTGGCATGAATATCCTGATTTGACCACCATTGCTGTTGACCATCCTAGGCGCTTCATAAGACATTAAAGAAACTTCGTTTTCGGGTAAGTAAGGAACTAATTCAGAAGATACAAACAATATCTTTTTACCATTCATAAAGGTTATATTTTATTTTTCACTGGAACGTAACTGCAAAATTACAAAAAATATAGAGATTAGCCGTAATTATAGTAAGTTTGCTCGCTAATGAACTTTTCAATGCTGGTAGTTAAGACCATAAATGAGCTTAGGAGCGAACTAAATAAAATTGATGACTCGTCAGATATTGGCTTAGTACCGACAATGGGAGCACTTCATCAAGGACACATGTCTCTTTTAGAAAAGGCCTTGTCAGAAAATAAAAAAGTAGTTGTTAGCATTTTCGTAAACCCAACCCAATTTAATAATTCGGAAGATCTCGAAAAATATCCAAAAACTTTAGAAAACGATATTAATTTAATTTCCACTATTTCAAGTGAAATAATCGTTTTTGCTCCTTCTGTTTCCGAAATCTACAATAACCATGTGAAAACCAAAATTTATAATTTTGCTGGGCTTGATAAAGTTATGGAAGGTGAATTTAGAGATAATCACTTCAACGGGGTCGGTACAATCGTTGAAACTCTCTTTAATCTTATCAAACCAATTAGAGCCTATTTCGGTGAGAAAGATTTTCAACAATTACGTATTATCCAAAAGCTCGTAGAAATACAGAAAATACCTGTTGAGATTATTGGCTGCGAAATAGTACGTGAAAATCACGGCTTAGCCATGAGTTCTCGAAATGAAAGGTTGAGCACAACAATACGACAAAATGCTGCATTCATTTACGAAACCTTGAAGACCGCCAAATATAAATTTGGCATGGAAAGTGTATTAAAAGTTAAAGATTGGATAGCAAAGCAATTTGATAACAATGCAGATTTTAAACTAGAATATTTTGAAATTACCGATGTTGAAACTTTGACCCCAGCAAAGAATAAAAATATTGATATAAAATATAGGGCCTTTATTGCTGTTTATGTAGAGGGTGTAAGACTTATAGATAATATTGCCCTCAATTAATTAATTTTGCATTATGCAAGTAGAAGTAGTAAAATCAAAAATACATCGAGTAAAAGTAACTGGCGCAGACCTTAATTACATAGGAAGCATTACTATTGATGAAGATCTTATGGATGCCGCAAATTTTGTACGTGGTGAAAAAGTACAGATCGTAAACAATAATAACGGAGAGCGCCTTGAAACCTATATTATTCCAGGACCAAGAAAAAGTGGAGAAATCACTTTAAACGGCGCTGCTGCAAGAAAAGTTTCGGTAGGCGATGTACTTATTTTAATTTCGTATACTTGGATGGATATTGAAGAAGCAAAAAAATTCAATCCGTCATTGGTGTTTCCAAATGAAGAAAATAATTTATTGACTTAATCTTGACAAGTACTCTAAAAAAAAATCTAAAGATTATACTCCCAATTGCATTGGGAGTTTTTTTAGTTTGGTATTCTTATAATTCTACTACACCAGAAAATAGAAAAGAAATAATCTTTTATATTAAAGAAGCAGACCCTTTTTACGTTTTACTTTCTGTGTTTTTAGGTATTTTAGGTCATATTTCCAGGGCAGTTCGATGGAATTATCTCTTAGAACCTTTAGGTTACAAACCTCGTATTATCAATAATATATTAATAATATTAATTTCCTATTTTGCAAATCTTGGCATTCCAAGAACAGGTGAGGTCTTGAGAGCTACAGCACTCACCACATATGAAAATGTACCTTTTGAAAAAGGATTTGGCACTATAGTTACCGAAAGGGTCATAGATGTTATAATGCTGCTTTTAATTATTCTAATAACATTTTTATTACAGACAGATGTAATAATGGACATGCTTCAAGAACGCGGCTTTAATTTAAATGGCCTTCTTATACTTGCTGGCTCAGTAATTATATTATTCATTTTATTCGTTGCACTGATTAAAAAATCAAAAAATGCATTTGCACAGAAAATCAAAACTTTTGTAAAGGGATTACTTGATGGTGTTTTCAGTATTTTTAAAATGAAGCATAAGTGGCTTTTCATTTTTCACACTTTGTTCATTTGGGGATGCTATATAGGTATGCTATGGATAATAAAGTTTACGGTACCCGAAACTATTTCCCTTACACTTAGTCAATTGCTTGTAGCCTTTGTAGCTGGCGCTTTCGCTATGGCAACCACGAATGGAGGCATAGGTCTCTACCCAATCGCCGTTAGTAGTGCTTTAACTATTTTTGGCATCAGTACCGTCTCTGGTGATGCCTTCGGCTGGATAATTTGGATTGCCCAGACATTAATGATAGTTGTTTTTGGTGCAATATCTTTTATTTTATTACCGTTATTGAACAGAATCAAATAGTATTCTTACTATTTACAATTACCATATATGCGTTATGTATCCATAATTTTCGCACTTTTATTTGGCGCAATATCCTATTCTCAAACAACTCAAGAGATTTTTGAGTCGTTTAAACTTCAAGAAAGACGAGACGTACATTACCATTTTCCTGAAAATATGGATGTGGACAAAAAGTATCCTCTCATTATAGTGCTTGATGGAGAATATCTTTTTGAACAAGTTGTAGCCTCATCAAAGTTCTATAGTCGTTTTCATGGTATGCCTCAAAGTATTGTTGTTGGCATAGATCAAAGCAAGGAGGATTTAAGATATGAAGATTGTGCATTTGATGCTGAAAGCGGTTTACCTTCTGAAAAAGGCAAAAGCTTTTATGAGTTTATTGGCATGGAACTTATTCCATATTTAGATTTAAACTATAGTACGGCTCCTTTCAAAATGATTGTTGGTTATGACATCACTGCTAATTTTATGAATTACTGGTTATTTAAGGATAATTCAATCTTTGATGCCTATATAAGTATTTCACCTACTCTTGCTCCAGAAATGGAAAAAAGAGTACCAATGAGACTTAATACATTTGAAAATCAAATATTCTATCAAATTATAGTAGAAGGTGAACAAAACAAGGGCACTCAACGAATAGCAGCTATGAACCAAGGCATTAAAGCTTTGGAAAAAGAATCATTACATTACTATTTTGATGAATATAAAAATGCCGACCACATTTCGGTAGCTACATATGGTATAGGCAAAGCTTTTGATAATATTTTCGGCATGTTTAAACCTATTAGTCCTAAAGAATATAAAACGCAGATACTTACAAGTGAAGAACCGGTTTTCAATTATTTAGAAAGCAAATACCAAGGCATTGTTGACATATTTGGATTTAGCAAGCCTGTAGAACTTAATGATATCATGGCAATTTACGCAGCGTCGAGAAAAAAAGAAGATTTTGAGTCATTAAAACCACTTTCTGATCTTTGTAAAAAAGAATATCCTGAAACTATGCTCGGCTTTTATTTTGAAGCTGAATATTATGAGCAATTAGGAGAACCTAAAAAAGCGCTTAAAACATTTGAAAAAGCTTTTCAAATGGAAGAAATAGATTTTTTAACTAAAGAAATGGCCCTTGAAAAAATGGACGCATTAAAAGCCGATTTCGGGTATTAATATATTTAAACAGCTAGTTCCCAAATTAGCCCAACCTACTTATTATGATAAAAATTAACGCGATGTATTTCGTCTTTTCCGGAGTACTGTTTACCTATTTTGGATTGAAAGGAGATTTTATTATTCCCTACAGTGGTATTGCCCTATTCATGGCTTGGGCATCCTTTTTCTTAGCATTTAGTGCTCATAAAAAAGAAAATTCACAAGATTATTAACGCTTAATCACTAAGCGATATCCGCTCATTTCAAACTTCTTGTTACCTTTAGCTCTTTCAGTAAAAGCTAAAGATGGCCAAAACAAAAACTGCATTTTTTTGTCAAAATTGCGGAACACAGTATGCTAAATGGGTAGGACAATGTTCTGCCTGTAAACAATGGAATACCGTTGTAGAAGAAGTTGTACAAAAGGAGGAAAAGGTAAATTGGAAATTACCTTCACAAACTTCAAAAAGAGTATCTAAACCTCTTTTGGTCAATGAAATTAGCATTGAAAAAGAGATTCGCTTAAATACCTTCGACCTTGAGTTCAACAGGGTTTTAGGTGGCGGACTAGTACCTGGAGCTTTAGTTTTATTAGGTGGAGAACCTGGGGTAGGAAAAAGTACCCTTTTACTTCAGATTGCCCTAAAACTTCCTTATAAAACATTATACGTTTCTGGTGAGGAAAGTCAGAAGCAGATTAAAATGCGGGCCGATAGAATTCACCCAAATAGTGAAACCTGCCTTATTCTAACAGAGACTAAAACTCAAAATATCTTTAAACAGATTGAGGCCACAGAGCCGGATATTGTAGTTATAGATTCAATTCAAACTCTACATTCAGAATATATCGAATCTGCTGCAGGTAGTATTTCACAAATACGTGAGTGCACTGCTGAACTTATAAAATTTGCCAAAGAAACAAATACACCTGTAATTCTCATTGGCCATATAACCAAAGATGGCTCTATTGCAGGACCTAAAATTCTGGAACATATGGTAGACACTGTGTTGCAGTTTGAGGGTGACAGAAATTACGTCTATCGCATACTAAGGTCTTTAAAAAATAGATTTGGCTCTACAGCAGAACTTGGTATTTATGAAATGCAAGGGAGTGGATTAAGGGAAGTTAATAACCCATCTGAAGTACTAATTTCTAAAAATGATGATGGATTAAGCGGTACTGCAATCGCTTCAACGGTAGAAGGTATGCGTCCTCTCCTTATTGAAATACAAGCACTGGTTAGTACTGCGGTATATGGCACACCTCAACGATCCACTACAGGCTACAATGCCAAACGGTTAAATATGTTGTTGGCAGTTTTAGAAAAACGTGCTGGTTTTAAATTAGGCGCAAAAGATGTATTCTTAAATATTACCGGTGGAATATCTGTTGATGATCCAGCTATTGATTTGGCGGTAGTTGCGGCAATACTATCGAGCAATGAAGACATACCGATAGACAAAGGAACCTGTTTTGCCGCAGAGGTTGGTTTGGCAGGCGAAATTAGACCTGTTCAACGTGTAGAGCAACGTATTTTAGAAGCAGAAAAATTAGGCTACAACACAATTATAGTGTCCAAAAACAATAAGATAGGCCTCAAATCAACAAAGATAAAAATACTATTGGCCTCTAAAATTGAAGAAGTTGCCCGCAACCTATTCGGTTAACGTTTATCCCGCATTATCCTTGCAAATACCATAATAACTATTACCACGACCAGTATAACCACTATTTGCCAAAAACCAACCTTTAAAAGAACAAGACTTTCCATATTACGGTGCAGGGTTAGGTATTAAATTCTGTATTGCTTCAATTTCTTTTAGAATATCATCAGATAAGGTAACATCTATACTTCCGATATTCTCTTCTAATTGACGTAATGTTGTAGCTCCAATAATAGTGCTAGTCACAAAAGACCTAGAATTTACAAATGCCAATGACATTTGTGCCAAAGTAAGACCATTTGCCTGTGCCAGTTCATAATACTTTTTTGTTGCCTCTACGGCAGTGGCACCAACATATCTACTATAATTAGGAAAAAGAGCTAAACGTGAGCCCTCTGGCATACGATCACCTAAATATTTACCACTTAAAGCACCGAAGCCTAATGGAGAATATGCCAACAAGCCAACTTGTTCCCTAGCTGATATTTCTGACATGCCAACTTCAAACAATCTGTTTAAAAGACTATATGGATTTTGAACTGTTATCGTTCTTGGTAATGTACCGTGAACTTTACTTTCCTCTAAAAAACGCATCATCCCCCATGGGGTTTCATTTGATACACCTACATGTCTGATTTTACCCTCTCGAATTAAATCTCTTAATGTCTCTAAAACCTGATGAATATTATCTTCCCAATAATCTGTTATATCATTTGTAAAGCCTCTTTGTCCGAAATAATTGGTACTACGATCTGGCCAATGTAATTGATATAAATCAATATAATCAGTTTGTAATCTTCCCAAACTACCCTCAACAGCCTCAATAATAGATTCGCGTGTAAAACCGGTTGTACGAATGAATTTAGACATCTCAGCCTTTCCCGCTATTTTCGATGCCAGAACAATATCTTCCCTATTTCCATTCTTCTTGAACCAATTACCGATAATCTTCTCTGTGGCTGCATATCTATCTTTATGGGCAGGTATTGGATATAATTCTGCTGTATCTAAGAAATTTATCCCTTTATCCACTGCAAAATTGATTTGCTCATGACCTTCGGCTTCCGTGTTCTGGTTTCCCCAGGTCATTGTTCCCAAGCATATTTTACTTACTTCAATATCGGTATGTGGTAAATTGGTATAAATCATTAATCTTTAATTTTTTTGAATAATTAAAACGCAAAACTACTAAATATATTGAGGTCAACTGTGACTCATACGCCTAACTATCTATCTCTATCAAAATAGGGCAATGGTCACTATGCTTAGCGCCAGATAAAATTACCGAACGAGATAATCGATTTTTTAAGGATTTTGCCACCATACCATAATCTAATCGCCATCCTTTATTATTATTTCTTGAATTTGCCCTATAACTCCACCATGTATAATTATCTGGCTCAGAATTGAATTCCCTAAAACTATCTATAAAACCACTTTCGATAAAATCACCAATCCATTTACGCTCTACCGGTAAAAATCCTGATACATTCTTTAAACCAACCGGGTTATGAATATCTATTGCCTCATGACAAATATTATAATCACCAAGAATTATAAGATTCGGATTTGTTTTGCGCAATTCATTTGTATACTCTTGAAAATCTGACATATACATAAGTTTATGATCTAGTCGTTGAATATTTGTACCAGAAGGCAAATACATGCTCATGATTGATATATCCCCAAAATCTGCCCTAATATTTCTACCCTCAAAATCCATATATTCAATACCAGTACCAAATACTACAGCATCGGGTTTAGATTTAGAAAGTATTGCAACACCACTATAGCCCTTCTTTTGAGCACTAAACCAATAATTATATTTGTACCCAGCCTCTTCGAACAAAGAAAGATCCAATTGTTCCTCATTGGCTTTTATTTCTTGTAGGCAAACAACGTCGGGTGAAACGGCACCCAACCAATCTAAAAATCCTTTTCTTAGTGCTGCCCTAATTCCATTTACATTATAGGATATGATTTTCATCGATATGGATTTTGGTCTAAAAATAAAAAAGACTTGTAGATTAAAGGTGTATACTTTCCATTAAAATCATAATTTCACAGCTTTAAATTATTTTTTATCCCAATTATTATTACACAATAACTTCACATGAACAAGTTTATATTTTCCGTTCTATTAGTTTTTATAACTACTTCTTCATTTTCACAGGCTTATTATAATAATGAAAATAGCCATGAGGTAAAGTTGAACATTGGTCAATTTCTGGTAACAACTTCGTTAGAATTCGGTTATGAATATTATATCAATGAAGACACCAGTATCGGCGGAACACTGTATTTTGATGGTAAAGCTACAGATTACAATGGCAATTTTGGTATTGGCCCCAATTTAAGAGCTTATTTTGGATATGGACCTAAAAGCGGTCTTTTTGCTGAAGTATTCGGGCTATACTACACAGGGGAAGATGACGTAGATTCTGAAAACTTAGGCGACAGAAATTATGATTATTCTACCATTGCCCTTGGTCTTGGAGGTGGTTACAAATGGGCCACGAGAAGTCAAAAATTCACCATTGAATTAAATGGCGGACTGGGCAGAAATATTAATCCCGAAGATTTTCAAAATGACTTGATGTTCAGGGCTGGTCTTTCATTAGGTTTCCGTTTTTAATAGGTATTTTTAAGGTTTTAATTTTCTATGAAAAAATCGCTTTTTTTTATTCCTCTATTAATATTCTATTTCAGTGCAAGTGCACAAACTAAATCTGTAAAAGATAGCATTACCGAATTAGATGAAGTTATATTAATTGACACACTTACCGCAAAAAACGCGATAGGCATTATTCCATCACAAATAATTGGAGCAAAAATTTTCGAAAACTATAGTCCGGTTGATTTCATTAGCTCCATCAATCAAGTTTCGGGGTTATATGCTTTATCTGGAGCTTTAAATACAAATAGAATTACCATTAGAGGCGTAGGTTCAAGAACACTTTATGGCACTGACAAATTAAGACTTTACTACAATAACATTCCTATTACCAACGGAACCGGCTCATCAACTATTGAAGCTTTTGATTTGGAAAATCTTACATCTGTTGAAATTATAAAAGGCCCTAAGGGAACAGGGTTTGGCACTAATTTAGGTGGTGCTATAATTTTAAACACCAAACAATTAAGCAACCAACCCACTAAATTCACTAATAATACTACATTAGGATCATACGGGTTGTTTAAAAATAGTTTAGGTTTTACCCATACCCAAGATGAATTTTATATGACCTTACAATATGGACATATGGAAATTGATGGCTATCGTGACAATAATAGATTCGAACGTGACGGAATCCTTTTAAATTCAATTTTTAAATTATCAAAGAAAAGCGAAATAGGCCTATTAGTAAATCATATTGACTATTCAGCTCAAATAGCAAGTTCTATTAGTCAAGCAGATTTTGATGAAAACCCTACAAAAGCAGCATTTACATGGAAATCGTCAAAAGGTTATGAGGATAACAACTATAGCCTTATTGGTCTCACGCATACCTATAAAGCGAGTACTAAATTAAAAAATACGACTAGTTTATTTTACACCTATTTGGATCACTACGAACCTGCACCATTTAATATTCTCGACGAATACACAAATGGTTTCGGCATACGAACCTTATTCTCTGGAAATCTAAATATTTCTGAAAACTTATTTTCCTATACTATTGGTGGAGAATTATATAAGGATGAATATACCTGGGGAACTTTTCAAAATCTTTATGAGGAAAACAATGGCAATGGAAGTTTACAAGGTGATAGGTTATCTAAAAACAAGGAATTTAGAAATCAAGTAAATAGTTTCGCCACCATCTTATATCCTTTTACAACAAAACTGACAGCGCAGTTGGGCTTAAATGTTAATAAAACACAATATGATTTTAGAGATTTATATAATACTGGAGAAACAAATGCTAGTGCTGATAGAGATTTTAAAACACTTTTCTTACCTAGTTTAGATGTTAACTATTCGATTACAACAACAAGTCAATTGTATGCTAATATTAGTCGTGGTTTTTCAAACCCTAGTTTAGAAGAAACCTTAACCCCCGAGGGAATAATAAATCCTGATATAGTACAAGAAACTGGAACAAATTACGAACTCGGTATTGAACATAAAAGCAAGGATGATAGGATGAAACTAGATATTGCTATCTATTTAATGCCAATAAAAAATCTACTTGTTGCGAAAAGGGTTGGAGAAGACCAGTATATTGGCCGTAATGCCGGTAAGACAAAGCATCAAGGAATTGATTTAGATTGGAATTATAAATTTAATATTTCAAATAAAATACTGCTTACCCCATTCGTAAGCTATACATTCAACAATCATTCTTTTGTTGAATTTATTGATGAAGAAGTAAATGAAGATTATAGTGGAAATTCATTAACAGGTGTTCCAAAACATAAATTAAACACAGGACTACAGACTACATTCGGCAATGGCCTTTATGCCAATATTACCCATCAATTTATAGATGAGATTCCGTTGACAGATGGCAACACTCTTTATAGTAAATCGTTTAATTTACTCAACGTAAAATTAGGGTACAAGAAACAGATTTTAGAGAAACTATTGCTCGGATTAGATTTTGGTGTCAACAATTTAACAGATACCAAGTATGCACAATCCGTGTTGATAAATGCTAGTAGCTTTGGGGGAAATGCCCCAAGGTATTTCTACCCTGGGAACAATATAAATTATTATGGAAGTTTAAAACTAAGCTATACGCTTTAGCTTATTCCATTTTTTTCAACCAAGTCTTCATGTCAACAGCAGCATGTATGATACCGTTTAAATCAGAAATTGCTACGCGCTCTTGCTCCATAGAATCTCTATGTCTAATGGTTACAGTTCGATCCTCTAAAGTTTGATGATCTACCGTAATACAAAATGGAGTTCCATTGGCATCTTGTCTTCTATAACGTCTACCCACAGCATCTTTTTCATCATAAGTAACGTTAAAGTCCCATTTAAGCTCATCTACAATGCTTTGAGCTACCTCTGGCAACCCATCTTTCTTAAGTAATGGTAAAATAGCTGCTTTAACAGGAGCTAAAACCGCTGGCAACTTAAGAACAGTTCTGGTGGTATTATTTTCCAATTCTTCTTCCTTAAGAGAATTTGAGAATACCGCCAAAAACATTCTATCTAAACCTATTGAAGTTTCAAGTACGTAAGGAACATAATTTTTATTTACTTCATGATCGAAGTATTGCAATTTTTTACCTGAAAATTTCTCGTGACTACTTAAATCAAAATCGGTACGGGAATGTATTCCTTCCAATTCTTTAAAACCAAAGGGAAAACGAAATTCTATATCAGCAGCAGCATCAGCATAATGCGCCAATTTTTCATGATCATGAAAACGGTAATTATCTTGTCCTAAACCTAAAGATAAATGCCATTTCATTCGCTTCTCTTTCCAGATTTCATACCATTCTTTTTGCGTGCCAGGCTGAATAAAGAATTGCATTTCCATTTGTTCAAATTCACGCATTCTAAAAATAAATTGTCTAGCAACAATTTCATTTCTAAAAGCCTTACCGGTCTGTGCAATTCCGAAAGGAATTTTCATACGTCCAGATTTTTGAACATTTAGAAAGTTAACGAAAATACCTTGAGCTGTCTCTGGTCTAAGAAATAAGTCCATCGCACTTTCTGCATTGGCACCTAATTTTGTGCCAAACATAAGGTTGAATTGCTTAACGTCTGTCCAGTTTTTAGAACCAGACATTGGGCATGCAATATCCAATTCTTCAATTAGTGCTTTTACATCTGCCAAATCTTCGTTCTGCAGAGATTTCCCTAATCTTGTTAAAATGGTTTTTCCTTGTTCTTGATATTCAACTACTCGTTGATTCGTTCCCAAAAATGTATTCTTGTCAAAAGCATCACCAAAACGTTTTTGAGCTTTGCTAACCTCTTTTTCAATTTTAGCATCTATTTTCGCTACGTAATCTTCCACCAAAACATCTGCTCTATATCTTTTTTTAGAATCCTTATTATCTATTAATGGATCATTAAAGGCATCAATATGACCAGAGGCTTGCCATGTCGTTGGATGCATAAAAATTGCTGCATCTAACCCAACAATATTATCATTGAGCTGTACCATGGCTTTCCACCAATATTCGCGAATATTCTTTTTTAGCTCAACACCATTCTGACCATAGTCATATACAGCACTTAAACCATCGTAAATTTCACTTGATTGAAATACGTAACCATATTCCTTTGCGTGAGATATTACACGCTTAAAATCATCTTCTTGCTTTGCCATGCGGCAAAAATAGAATATTAGCCCAAAAAAAGAATAATTATTTCAATTGAAATTCCGAAGAAGTAATCAATCGTTCGTCTTCAAAGACATTTAATGTGTAGCTACCTTCCATTAATGAGCCTTCTGGTATGGTAATAGACTCGCATACATAGGTATCTATACCTGTAAAAATAAACTCTACTCTTTTGCTATATATATTTCCGTTTACGGTAATTGTATTCGCATTGTCCTCTATAATTTGTTTGTTGGGGTCTAAAAACTGTAGATAAATAATTTTTTCATTATTTGCCTCGCTTTCATCGGCCAAAATAGTGACACACCCTCTTAATTTTTCAATGATAGAAGCTTTGTTGGTCTTAGTAGGTTTTGTGTTTCGAATAAGTCTAAAACCACTGCCTTCTGCATTGGCCATTTTAAGATAGCTCTTCGTTTTTAATTTTTGGTTTAATTCAAGAATTTTTCTTCTTTGTAAGGCCTCTGCTTCCGCCAAAGAATTTGAGTTAGCCCTCAATTGCTCTATTTGCTTTCGCGACTCATCGTATTTATCGGTAAGAAGCATATTGTTATATCGTAGAAAGTTATTCTTTAGTAGTAAACTATCATTCTTAGACTCTAATCTGCGAAGTTCAGTTTTAAATTCTCTCAGTTTCTGAACGGTAAAATTTAATCTTCCTACTGAATCTAAAAGCTCTTGAACCCTATATTTAGAATCTTGAAGTTCAATTTCATTCATTTCACTTTTGGCAGCCAAACGATCAACGTCGGCTTTCATGATGGTAAGGTCCCTTATCAAAATCGCCTTCTCATCTTCTAAAAAACTTATTTGAGCGTTTGATTGAGCGTAACTGTAGTAGAATGCAATCAATAGTGCTATAATAACCGCCACAAATGCAGCGAGTATTATTTTATAATTGAATTTGTTATCTTGACTGTCCATTTAATTGGTGGGCTGTAGATTAATTTAATCTGTAAGATTTGATACAAAACAGAATTTCAAATATACTAAAGGATGTTACCAACATACTGTTGCCCATATCATGTTTTGGATGTAATGCACGATTATATAGAGGAGAGGTCTTTCTATGCACATCTTGCCGACATCAATTACCTCTCACCGAGTATAACTTTAACGAAGAAAATGCCGTTGACCGTATTTTTTATGGTCGAATTAACATTAAAAAGGCAAATTCATTCTTATTCTTTACCGAAATTGGAATAGTAAAAAACCTGATTCACTTCTTAAAATATAAGAATCAAGAAAGTATTGGACAATTTTTAGGTGATTGGTATGGACAGATTTTAAAGGGACAAGGCCATTTGACAAACATTGATTTTGTAATTCCTATTCCCTTGCATAGAAAAAAATTGAGGCAACGCGGCTATAACCAAGTGGCACTTTTTGCTAAACAAATCGCATTACACATTAACGCCAGTTATGCCGATGATATACTTATAAAAACAGCTAATACGAAAACGCAGACCAAAAAGAACAGACTAAGCAGATGGCAAGATAACCGTTCTCTGTATGAGATAAATAATAAACAAATACTTAAAAACAAAAACATATTATTAGTCGATGATGTAATTACTACAGGCGCTACAATGGAGATTTGTGCCAACACCTTAAAAGACATAGAAGGTATTACTATTTATATTTCGAGTATGGCCGTTGTACCAAAGGCATAGTTTTCTATAAAATATGTTGTTTCTTTGTGATTGATAATCGCACTTATGAGCAGAAAAATTCTTGGATTTATATTTGTTTTTATCATTGTATTGGCCTCATACCAATGCGCTCAAAGAGGCACTCCTACTGGAGGACCAAAAGATATAGCACCACCAGAATTAATACGGGCAGAACCACCCAATATGTCCATTAATTTTAAGGACCAAAAAATTAGGCTTTATTTTAATGAATTGGTGAAATTAAAAGATATTCAAAAGCAACTTATTGTATCTCCACCTTTAAAATACACACCTGTTCTTTCCCCGCAGGGTAATGCCAATAAGTATGTTGAAATTACCATAAAGGATACTTTAGCTGCCAATACTACTTACACATTAAATTTTGGCCAGGGTATTGTAGATAACAATGAAGAAAATCCTCTTCCATTCTTTACCTACGTATTTTCAACCGGTGATTATATAGATTCTTTGGAACTAACAGGAGTTATAACAGATGCCTTTAATAAAAAGGTTGATGAGTTTGTGAGCGTTATGCTTTATAAAATAGACTCGAGCTACACCGATTCTACCCTTTATCAAAAACCACCAAACTATATAACCAATACACTTGACAGTGCCGTAATATTTAAGCTTAGAAATTTAAAAGAAGGTAAATATGCGTTATTTGCCATTAAAGATATTGCCGGAAATAATATATTTGACCAAAAAACAGATAAAATTGGCTTTGTAGAAGACACTATAAATTTGCCTACTGATTCTATTTACCTTTTAAATCTCTTTAAGGAAATTCCTGATTATGGAATTGCTGTTCCTAGTATGGAAGCCAGTAATAAAATTAGTTTTGGATATTATGGCGATGGCTCAGCAATAGACATTGAAAGCATTACTAAATTACCCGATACCGTAAGATCGATAATCACTAAAGAAAGGGAAAAAGATACTTTAAATTTCTGGTTTACCCCATATACAATGGATTCTATTCTCTTTTCCATCACCAATGAAAATTTAAAGATTTCTGATACCT
This sequence comes from uncultured Maribacter sp., assembly GCF_963974015.1. GTDB lineage: Bacteria > Bacteroidota > Bacteroidia > Flavobacteriales > Flavobacteriaceae > Maribacter. The sequence goes on from NZ_CAXBBZ010000001.1 coordinate 226,777, forward strand.
TTAATGTAAAAAGCCGCAAAGTTCAATTTGATTCTTTACGGTTATCATTAAACCAACAGGGCAATATTGAATTTGAAAAGCCTATTAAAGTTTTAGTCAACACCCCATTGATAAGTTTTGATTCTACTAAAATTAAACTTACTGACAAAGACACGCTACTTGTAGCCAATAATTTAAAGTTGGACACTCTCGAAAATCAGTTAAATTTTGATTTTAAAATTCTACCTAATCAAAGCTATAAAATTGAACTTTTACCTGGGGCAATTACCGATTTTTTTGATAACACGAATGATACCGTTGTATATAACCTAAGAACTAAAAGCGTTGCAGATTATGGCAATCTTAGTTTAGAACTAAATGGCAATAATATCACATACCCTATCATCGTTCAACTTACCAATGAAAAAGGTGAAATTCAAAGAGAAATTTATGCCAACAAACCGCAAACCTATACGTTCAATAATTTAAACCCTGGCAAGTATATGGCTAGAGTCATATTTGATTCCAATAAAAATAGAAAATGGGATACCGGTAATTTTTTAAAGAAAATACAACCAGAAAAGATAAGTTATTACCCTAACTTTATAGAGTTGCGAGCCAATTGGGAAAAAATAGAAACCTTTAATCTAATAGATTAAATTGATCTCGGTCTTCTAAAAATGTAAGTTTACTACGCAGTTTTTCAATCTCATTTTTAGTTACCTCTACGATTAAAATTTCTTCTTTTTTGGAGAGTCCCAATTCATTACCGAGCGGAGAGTACATACTGGTATGACCAGGGTATTCATGCCCTTCATTATCCTCTCCAATTCTATTGACTCCAATACAAAATACCATATTTTCTATAGCACGTGCTTTCAATAGAGCATCCCAAGCATTAATTCTTGGTGATGGCCAATTTGCTGAATAAAGTAAAATATCAATATTCTCGGTGTTTCTACTCCAAACAGGAAACCGGAGATCGTAACAAATCAATGGACAAAAATTAAAGCCTTTATAGGCTACCACCAATCTTTGTTTGCCAGATTGATATTTTTTATGTTCCCCTGCCAACGTAAACGTATGTCTCTTATCGTATGTAAAGATTTCGCCATTAGGTTTTACAAAAAAAAGACGATTAAAATAAGTCTGTTTTTCATTATAAACTATACTACCAATAATTGCACTGTTTTTTCTAGCGGCTATATCTTTCATCCAATTTAAAGTTATAGAACCTTCTTCACTTGCTATATTTTGTGGTGACATGGTAAAACCAGTAGTAAACATTTCTGGCAAAACAATAACATCAATATCTTTTTCAATTTGTTCAATTTTATCATTGAACATTGCTCTATTGGCAATTGGATCTTCCCAATGTAAAACAGATTGAACGAGAGCTATTTTTAAGGTAATATTCTCATTTTTCATAAAAGTTCTTATTCAAGCAAATCAATAAAAGCATTCAAACCTTGGGTTTTTGCATGATCTAAAGCTGTATTACCTCTATTATCTTTAATTGATTTATCAGCGCCATTGGCTATCAATAATTTAGCAATCTCAAAACGATTAAACTGAGCAGCATAGATTAGGCATGTTGCACCCATAGCATTTCTCTCATTTAATTGTGCCTTTTTCTCAATCAGAAGTTTAGCTATATCGGTAAACCCTTTGAAACAAACACCCATTAAGGCCGTATTTCCCGAAGCATCAACAGCGTCTATTTTAGCTCCTCTATCTAACAGTAAAATCGCTATCTCCATTTCATCATAATAGGTAGCCAGAATCAATGGGGTAGATCCTCGAGCATCTTTACTATTAACTAGTACCGGGTTTTTTTCTAACATAGGTTTAACCTCGTTTAAATTACCCTCTCTAATTGCTTTAAAAAAGAATTCGTTCATAGTTGTAATTATTATTAAACCTCATGAATCTATTAAAATACCAGCAAGAGTTTAAAATAACGTATTTTCTTACTTAAAAAGAATTTTATCTTACTTTATGAGAAATATGTCCCTTTAAGTTTTAAACAGACCCATATTAAAAACATTAGCCGTTGACTTTCTCTTAAAAGAGACCCCCGCAGCAATCGCCATTGTGGATACTAAGTTAAACTTTATTAGTTACTCTAACCAGTGGTTGAACGTTTTTACAGATAACAAAGAAGATATAGAAGGAAAATATCTTTTTGATGTCATCTCAGAAGTTCCAAATAAAATTAAAACTGCTGTAGAATTAGCTTTAAATGGTAAAGAGGACATCAATACCGGACAAAAATTTATACTGGGTTGCGGACTAATACAGTGGTTGAAATGGAAAATTTTAGGCTCGATAACAAAATAACTTATTTCGCCATTTGTGCAATCTAGCACCTATAAATGTATGTCTTACACCTCATAATTAAATAGAATCATATCATTTTAGTTAAAAAAAGCCATTGCAAATAATATTATTATTTCCCTTCTCACCTTACTATTTTGCTATCTTCGTCCTATATTATTTGTCCAATTTACAAACCTAAATCAAAATAAGATTTAATTAAAAATTATCACAAATGAGCAAATTTCATAGCTGTTGTATCATTGATGATGACGAGTTTTTTTCTATTAGCAGTAAAAAAATTTTAAAAGCATTTGACTTTTCTGACAACATCCTATATTATACAGGTGGTCAAGAAGCTCTTGATGGTTTAATTGGCCTAGTAGTCGAAAATATACCATTGCCCACTATAATTTTTCTTGATTTAAATATGCCCAGAAGAGATGGATGGTCGTTTCTAGAGGAATTTCAAGACCTGCCTAAAGATAAAATAGCACATGTTCAAATTTACATTACCAGTTCTTTTATAAGCCCAGAGCTTATGGAGAAGTCGAAAAATTACAGTTTGGTAAAAGATTATATCGTTAAGCCCTTAACGGAAAATGCTGTAAAAAAAATAATTGATTCGCAAGAATTGGAGTAGTTCTATCTTATACCGGGTGTATAGTCGAAAGGAGCATTTTGTGGTTTATCTATAGTACCATTATTACCAGTATCGTTATATATAAACCATTCACTTTCAGTAAAAACCGAATTTCCTGATATCACCTCTATTATTCTTACTGCTTTCCCATCTTCAAATTCATGGTTTGTATTGCTACCATCTTCTCCTATAACGCCAAATATATCTATAACAGTTCCGAAAGGGTCTATTAAAGCAATATTATCATCACCATTAGAATCTGCCGGTGAATTTGTGCCCGCTGAAATTGTTGGCAAAAACCCATATACATTTTCAAATTCTAAAGCATTTGGTGAAATTACTATAAGTCCGTTTGCGTCAATGCTGTAGTCGGATAAATCAATAGTTGAGCTAACCTCGCTACTTGTATTCGTATATCGAACTAAGTCCCATCCTTTTAACGATAAAGATTCATTAGAAGAATTATATAATTCTAAAAACCTTGCTCCGGAATTATTATCGGGGTCAGCAATTTCAGAGATAAAAACAGAGGTCGACGTAAATTCATCAATCAATTCTTCACAACGTTCAAAATTAAAATCTAAATCATCAACCGTTCTAATGATTAATTGAAACTCATTTTTATCCATCGTTAAAACACCAGTTGCCACACCCATTTTATCTGGAATAATTTGAGCTTGAAAATCAGAATAGCCACTATTTATAAGTATCAATTCATTGTCTTCGCAATCAACTAAAGTTCTTTGTGTCTCTTCTTTTTCAACTGCAAAAGATTGACCTATTTCATCTTCTTTAAACTCAATATTATCTATACGCACAAGCGTATTCACCATACTTTTGTTTAACTCCAAAATAGAGACCGACTTTGGCAATATTTTTTCTACTGTATCACAAGACAATAAAATATGATCAAAAACGACGCTGTTAGGCAACCTACCTACACTACGATTGCCGAAAGAGGTAAATACGCCTCCTATTTTAAATAAACCGTTCGACTGACCTAAATACAGCCCTTTTATTTTTATAAAAACTGACCGGCCAATATCAAAAAATAAATGTGAATCTCTTAATTCCAATTCTATCTGCAAACCCTCTGTAGGATTACTCGATGCGTCTTGAAAATGAAGTACATTGAAAAAATTACCTGACTTGTCAGAAGAAACAACATATCCTTTAATAACCCAATCTTCTTGAACTTGAACAGTCTCGCCAGCGTATAAATTTTTTAGTTCTGATATACTTACAATACTGAAATCTTCATCAGAACAAACTAATTCAGGTTCATCAAAGTCTCTATTTTTTACACATGCGTTAAACACTAGCATAATGCTTAAAACATAGATTTTAAATAAATAATTGTTTTTAAAAATCATCTTTATCATATCAAATTTAGAAACTAAATGCCATATTTAAAAAGTAGGTTCTACCGAAACCATACCAATATTTTGGAGCAAAAGATGGGTTGCCACTAAAATTATCTTGCTTCAATTGACCATAATTTCCATTTCTACTTTGTTCATACCCACCAGTTCTAAAGGTGGTATCAAAGACATTGTTGACACTTGCGAAGACACTAAAATATCTCCCCTTCTTTAACCAAGACTTACCTCCAACTAGGTTTAATAAATAGAAATTATCTAACCTATTTTGTTTTAAAAGCTTTTGAACATTTTCATTAGTAGCATCTGGGAATCTTTGTCCCGTTTCTGGATCTATTAAAAAACTTTTAGTTCTGGTTATTGTTGAAATATTTGCATAATTATTGGCTAAATAATTAGCAGTCATGCTTACCCACCAATATTTTGGGTCTCTATATTCAATACCTACAGCAATTGCTTTTTGTGGCCCTTGAGCCAATTTATATCCTTTAATAGCAGACTGGCCCAAGAACTTTGAGCCAGAAACGTCAATTAAATCTTCACTAGCCCCAGCAGTATCAAAGTTAATTGTTACAAAAGGGTCACTAGCATATAGATACTTCGAAACCGATGTTACTAAAGATAATTTTACCGCGCTTGATAATTGATACTCTAAACCTAGTTCTGTTCCTAAATGCAACTTATCTAAATCGGTTAACACCTCTTGCACAAAATCTGAACCTATACCAGAATCAACGAAAAAAAAATTAACATCTGTACCATCTTGAAATCGCGTATAGAAACCTGTTAGTCTACCGGTAAGTTTTGGCATTCTAAGAAAATAATTTAAATCTATACTAGTAATTTTTTCACTTTGCAAATTAGGCACTACCGTATTATTCTCCCTTGGATTTATAAAGACATTTTGAAGCAACGGCGCCTTATTTATAAAGGCTGTATTAGCAGTAGCCCAATGTCTTCCTGTAATATTATAAGTTAACCCAGATTTGCCCGACCAATTTGAAAATTGTATTGGTTCGCTTTCTCCAAGGGAAGTATCCGGAAAGCGGTCATTTTGAAACAATCCATTTCTTTGATAATCTACTTTGCTGTATTTACCAGATATAAATGCATTTACTTTATCATAGTTTAAATTTAGTTGGGCATACATGTCCGTCATATTCCCTTCAAAATTATACTTGTAATTAAAATTATCGCCATTCTGTTTATTAACATTTCCAACAACATCGTTGAGTGTTTCAGAAAATGTGTCGATATCTCTGTGATATTGAGCACCAATCAAATCATCGATTATAGCATAATTTTCAGACGTTAAATGTTTATAGGTTAGTCCAAAATCAACCCTTAAATGACTATTAATATCAATGTTGGCATTTACCCTAGCTGTAAACTGATTATCTTTTGTTGTATCATCATACAAAACATATGCGGCTTCACCTTCTTGGCCTAAACTGGTATTAGCCTTAAATATATTGTCCCAATTCATTTGCGGATTTTGAATAAAACCTTCCTCAGCCAAAACCGCACTTTCAAAATTTGCCCCAATTGGACTATTCAAATAAAAACTCGGCAAATATCTATAGTAGGTAGGGTCAGGATTTGGAGCATTAAAATAACCCAACCTACTTCTTTTATAGATACCAGTTTGGTAAGCCAAGCCTGCCTTTATCACTAATCCGTTAGATTCATGATTATAATTCAATAAAAATAGTGGTTCCCGTATATTTCGCTCTCTAGAATTTCGAATTTTACCGTTTTGAAACCCCCAATATGGATTGTATCTATTTCCTTGAATTTTATACACTTCTTCGGTGATTGCAGAAGAACGACCTCTTCTGTTCGAGGCTACGATAGCAGTTGCAGATAGTGTATTTTGCTCATTTAGTAGATATTCAAAAGAGCTATATAGAGAGTATGAATCATATAAAGTTCCAGCGATGTAACCTTCCCTAGCCCATCTTCTAGAAGCCGAAAGTATATAGGCATATTTATCCTTTTTAAGTCCAGAATTGTATGTTGCCATAAGCCTACCACTATATGTTCTGTTCGATACAGATGATGATAGCCTAGTGCCAGGTCGTAATCCTGATGGACGTAAATCTATATTTGTATTTCCAAGAATACCACCAAAAGAGAAATCTGAAGCACTTAACCCATTAGCATATTGTTGATTTCTGATCACATCATTTAACCCTCCCCAATTATTCCATTGCGGTCTACCATCATACATTTTGTTCATGGGCATTCCGTTTAGATATACCTCTCCATATTGTGAATCATATCCTCTTACCCTAAAAAATGCTTGTCCGAAATCAAAAGCAGCTCTATTAAGAAAAATGTCTTTCGTAGATTGAAGCAATGCCAATGCATTTGAATTAACCTCATCATCAAGCAACTCATCGTCAGTAATGTTTACCAAATTAATAGTTTTCTCAAAAATTATATCACGCTCTAAATGTATTGTTCCTAAGTCTAAATTAACACCATCAAGAAAAATAGGTATTCGCTTGGTAACATAATCTTGTGCAGTAATATTTAAAATAAATTGTCCTTTCTTTGAAGTAGTTATGCTAAACTCTCCCATATCATTGGTGCCAATTGAAAAGACGCTTCCCTCAACCATTACTACTGCATTAGTAATTTTCTCACCATTGGTCGTCTCTTCAATAACTCCTGCAATAGTAGAATTGACCTGAGATTGTAGGATGCTAATTTTAAAAACAACTAATAAAAACAGTAAATGTTTTATCATTTAAAAGCTCACCGTATTGTTAATAAGCCATTAAGATACATTTTAAGAAATAATTAACGCGAAAATTCCGTATACTAGCTAATAATTAAGACATAATGCCCTCGATGAAGCTATTTCTATTCTATTTCTTACTTATCTCTCAAATAAGTTTATTTGCACAAGAGGCCGCTACTTATCAAATTAGAACCGTTGCCTTTTATAATTTGGAAAATCTTTTTGACACGAAAAATGATACATTAATTTTTGACGACGACCGGACGCCAACAGGGAAAGATCACTGGACGGAAGAACGCTACAAAGAAAAAATTACTCAGATGTCTAAAGTAATTTCTGAAATTGGTTCTACAGAAAACAAAACAGCTCCGGATTTAATTGGTGTTTGTGAAGTTGAAAACATAAGGGTCTTACATGATTTGGTTCACCATGATAATTTATCACAAACCAATTATGGAATTATACATTTCGATTCGCCGGATGAACGCGGTATTGATGTAGCGCTGTTATATAAAAAAGATGCTTTTATTCCTGTAAATTTTAATAGTCATCGACTTTTGCTTTTCGATTTAGCTGGAAAACGCAACTACACTAGAGATCAGCTTATCGTTGAAGGATTATTAGATAACGAAAAGATATATTTTCTAGTAAATCACTGGCCTTCTAGAAGTGGCGGTGAGGCCAGAAGCAGACCATATAGACTAGAGGCCGCTAAACTTAACAAACGCATTATAGACTCTGTAAGAAGGCAAGATATCAATGCTAAGATAATTAGTATGGGCGATTTTAATGATGACCCAATAGACCCTAGTTTTAAAAAAATACTAAACGTGCAGAAAAACTATAAGAATCTAGATTCACTTAGTCTCTATGGCCCTATGGAAAAACTTTTTAGAAAAGGTAAAGGTTCTTTGGCATATAGAGATAAATGGAACCTTTTTGACCAATTATATATGACCTCTAGCCTTTTAGATATGCAAAAACAAACGTATAGTTATTGGAAAGTAGGCATTTTCACACCCAGCTATTTAATGGATCCGAAAGGAAAATATAAAGGCTACCCATTACGAACCTATGCGGGAGGTAGCTATATTGGTGGATATAGCGACCATTTTCCCGTCTTTCTTCATTTGATTAAAAAAGTAAATTAATCCAATTCCTCAATTTCGATATTTTTCCACTTTACTTTTATACCGCCACCAGAATGTATTTGTAATAAAATAGCTCCTTCTCCTTTACCAATAAGCCTATCCTTTAAAGAAACCATTTCGACACCATTTACCCAAGAGGTTACTACTTTGCCGTCCACTTTAATTTTCATATGGTTCCATTCACCAAACTTTAATGCCTTGTCTTTTTCTAAGGGAGGTTTAATCAACCATTGTCTACCATAAGATTCATATATGCCGCCTGTGAACGCACCAGGAGGAGCAACTTCTACTTGCCAGCCACTTACAGTCGTACCATCTACCGTCGACCTAATAAAAACCCCGCTATTACCGTCTGCTTCTTGTTTAAAATCTAGATCAAGAATGAAGTTTTTATAATGCTTGTCTGTACCTAAATATCCATATTCTGCGTCAGGACCGCTTTCACAAATTAAAAGCCCATCTTCAACATACCAATTTTCAGTGCCATAAACAGACCAGCCTTCTAAGCTTTCACCATTAAACAATTCTTGTTTTTGAGCTAATAATGAGGCACTAAATAATAGCACCAATAATGTAGATGTAATTTTATTCATTGATAAATTTTAATTGATTAATTAAACCATTGTCCCCACGGTATTCTACTTAATATAAGCACTAAGCCAATTCCGTAGAAAATTGCGATACTTTTAAATTTTTTATCTCCTTCTACAAACTTCTTATGTCTGGACCAACCAATAGTTATTAAAACGATGGCTAAAATATTAATAAATAGATGCTCTACTGCAAGTAATCGAGCTGCCGAAGTTAAACCTCCCATTCCGAATTCTTGAATAGCACTTAATCCACTTGGCGAAACGAAATAAAGTAACAACCCAACCAACAATTGAATATGGCACAAAATCAAGGCAAAAAGACTTAATCTTAAATCTTTACCCATATTAAAAATTCTTTTACTCATTAAACCAGTTATTGCATTTGCAACAGCCAAAATCAATACCGCTAATGCGATATAAGCCAAATAAGAGTGTAAAGAGTGTACCCAAGTATACGCTAATCCTGTTTCTTCCATGATTTCATTTATTAAGATTTAAAAATAGTCAATTTTATGCATAAAAAAACCCTGCCAATTGGCAGGGTTTTGAATAATCTCGAAGAACTAGTTTAGAAGTTAAATCTAGCACTTAAGTTCCAAGTAGTACCAAAACCGAAGAAAACACGGTTGCTAGTATTAATACCATCATAAGTATCATCACCTGGTTGTGCGAAAATATTAGTATCAGATTCTGCGATATACGTTGTATCGAACAAGTTATTTACATTTAATCTGAAGCTTAAATTTTTATCATCGAATGGAATGCTATATGTTGCACCTGCATCTGCAAGACCAAAAGAAGGCAACTTCAAAGCGCCATCAGGACCTACATCAGTGGCGTCAAATTGCGCATATAAATTACCCGCAAAACGATATCCAAAATCAACATTTAAGTTATTAACTACATTATAATCAGCACCTATAAATGCAGTGAACTGTGCTGCATCACCAACTTTAACACCATCTAAGGCTAACGTTTCAACCTGCTCTACACCACCTATAATAATAGGAGCTTGATCATTATCAAAATAAGTAGCAGTAACATCATCTTTATATTCCCAGTTGCCAATTGACATCATACCAGTTAGTGCAAATTTGTCACTAGCTTGAAATCTACCATCAAACTCAATACCCGTGTGAACCTGAGTAATACCTAAAATATTAGCGGTACCACGAATTTCATCTGGCTGACCAGCATTAAAGGTTGCCCCGGTAGATTCAAACCTATCCTTCCAGCTTGTATAATACAAGTTTACATTTGCTCTAAACTTTGAACTTCTGTAACCATATCCTAATTCGAAGCCAGTGATTTTTTCATTAGTTAAATTTGGATTCAAGTTATTTCCAAAATTGATATAGACTGCATCAAATAATGGTTGTTTAGAATAATATCCTGCATTAGCAAAAAAGTTATTTCTTGCGTCTACGTTCCAGTTTACCCCACCCTTTACGTTTCCACCAAGAATATTTTCAAAATCAGTTTTTGCAGCTGGCACTTCATTAAAGAACTCTTCTCTTGCAAAACCTTGGTTAGATAATGCACCTTGAACGAAACCTGTGATATCTTCAGTAAAGTTATATTCAACTTGACCAAAAAGACCTAACCAATTTACCAAACCTGTATTGTAATAATCAATTTTTTCCTCATCATCAATGTTACCAAATACCCACCAAGGTTGGTTTGCATTATAAGTTTCAGAGAATAACTGATTTGGATTGTTTCTATTATCTGTTTCTTGATAGACATCTCCACCTAAACGATCATTCACTCTTCTATAGTGATACCCTTTATATTTTCTAAGATCAACACCAAAATCAATAGTTAAATCACTAGAAATACGGTTATTGAAGTTAGCCAAAATTCCATACCAGTTATGAGAATTCACAGAAGCCCTTCTTGAAATACCGTTAGTGTTATTTTCATTAGCATTTTGATCACTATTATTCACATATTGACCATTAATTTGCTCTCTTGGTGTATCACTGAAATCTGACACCAATTGACCACTGTTGTAAGCAATAATATCATCAACCCTTATTAAACCATCAGCAGTTCTAGGTAATGCAAATTGTCTTCTTCCATTAATTTCACCTATTTCACCAGTACCACCACCACGGCCAAAAGAAGCATATGTAGAGGTTTCTAAAGTAGTTTTCTCACTTAGCTTCCAGTTCCAGTTTAAACTGATAACAGGTTTGTGATAGAAATTACGACGAAAGCTATATTCCTCACCATTTCTATAACCCCAATCTTCGTTATATTTTCTGTTTGGCTCACCATCACCATCACCATAAAGAATTTGAGTGTCAATTGATGTAGCTCTACTTCTTTGGTTGTGCCATTGAGGAGCACCTGTAACCATAAACTCTAAACTGTGATCACCCGCAGTATAACCCAATCCCATAAAGAAATTATACCCTTCAAATTCAGTACCATCAGCATACATACTACCACCTGTTCTACTAATTAACATAGAAGCAGAAAACCCATTATCTAAAAGTCCGGAAGAATAAGAAGCTAATGTTTTAACATAACCATCGTTACCTACAGTTGCGCCTATTGCTCCACCTTCTGCATTTAAAGAAGTTTTAGTGACAACATTAATTGTACCACCAACAGATGATACTGCCAATTTAGATGATCCTAGACCTCTTTGAACTTGAATTGCAGACGTTACATCTGAAAGACCAGCCCAGTTACTCCAGTATACTTGACCGTTTTCCATATCATTTACTGGAACACCGTTTATCATTACCGCTGAGTTATTAGTGTCGAAACCACGAATATTTACACGTGCATCACCAAAACCACCACCTGATTTAGTAGCATATATAGATGGAGTAGTATTTAACAACTCTGGAAATTCTTGAGAACCTAATTTCAATTGAATCTCTTCTGCTTTAATGGTAGAAACTGCAACAGGAGTTTTACGATCCTTTGCAATATCTTGTACACCAGTTACAATAACACCCTCTAACTCTTCAGCATTAGGCTCCAGAACAATTGAACCAATATTACCTGAAGCAGTAAAAGAAATCTGTTTAGAATCAAATCCAATGTAAGACACTACTAAAGTTCCAGTTGCTGAACTTACGTTAATTGTGAAATTCCCATCAAAATCAGATGAAGTACCATTCGTGGTACCTTTTACCATTACGGTTGCACCAGGTAAAGGTGAGTTAGAATCACCATCTAGAACAGTACCAGTAATAGTTCCTTGTGAAAAAGCAGTTACGGTCATTAAAAATACCGCAATCGCAAAGTACATTTTTTTCATTTTTTCAAGTATTTGTTAGTTTTTAACTTGCTGCAAAAGTCTTCTAATTTTTGTCCTCTAGCGTTAAGATAACGTTAAATCAGCATTGCAAAAATACTTGAAAAAATGATATAATAGAACTGAAAATGAAATAGTTATCTCCTCTCTAAAGATCTTATCAAAACTCTAAATTATTTCTTAAAATATTGAAGAAGTCTCAGTGTTGAACTATCATGTGCTGAAATTTCTAAATTCTCAATATCATTAAGTATAGTTCCCGCTAGTTGTTTACCTAATTCCACACCCCATTGGTCATAACTAAAAATGTTCCAAATCACACCTTGCACAAAGATTTTATGTTCATAAAAGGCAATCAATGAACCTAAACTTCTTGGTGTTAATTTATCGATCAGCATCGTATTCGTTGGCTTATTACCTGTAAAAACCTTAAACGGTGCAAGTTTATCAATTTCTTTTTTCGCCACGTTTTTAGCTTCAAGTTCGGAAATCACTTCTGCCTTAGTTTTACCGTTCATTAAAGCTTCAGTCTGTGCAAAATAATTTGCCATCAATTTATTATGATGGTCCTTATCGCCATACAATGAGTTCTTGTACCCAATAAAGTCAGTAGGTATTAATTTGGTGCCTTGATGTATTAGTTGAAAAAATGCGTGTTGCGAATTTGTACCTGGTTCACCCCATATAATGGTACCTGTTTCATAACCAACGACATTACCAGCGCGGTCAACACTTTTACCATTGCTTTCCATTATACCTTGTTGTAAATAAGCAGAAAATCTACTTAAATATTGTGCGTAAGGAATTATTGCTTCAGTCTCCGCACCATGAAAATTATTATACCATACACTTAACAATGCCATTACAACGGGAATGTTCTCAGAAAACTCAGTTTCATTAAAATGTACATCAGCCTCATTCGCACCTTGTAATAGGGCATCAAAATTATCATAGCCAACCGCCAAAGCAATCGTTAGACCTACAGCACTCCATAATGAAAATCTACCTCCAACCCAATCCCACATAGGAAATACGTTTGCCGCATCTATTCCAAATTCAGCAATTTTTTCACTATTTGTTGATACCGCCGCAAAATGTTTGGCAATATCATCTTGAGTCGCGTACTTTAAAAACCACTTTTTAATAGTAGTAGCATTACTTAATGTTTCTTGCGTAGTGAACGTTTTCGATACTACAACAAATAAGGTTGTTTCTGGATCTAAGGTTTTTAGAACTTCATGAACATGATCACCATCTACATTACTTACAAAATGAATTGATAGATGATTCTTATAAAACTTTAAAGCTTCGGTCACCATAGCCGGACCAAGATCCGAACCACCAATACCTATATTTACTACATCGGTAAATTTTTTACCCGTGTACCCTTTTAATTCACCATGAATAACCTTATCGGTAAATTTTTTAATATGTTGCTTAACCTCATATACCTCTGGTATAACATTGACACCATCTACTAAAACCTTGTCAGATTTTTTAGCCCGCAATGCCGTATGTAATACTGACCTGCCTTCTGTTTCATTTATAATGTCACCATCATAATATGATTTAATTGCGCCTTTTAAATTAACCTCCTCTGCCAATTGAAGTAGCAACTGCATAGTTTCTGTAGAGATTCTATTCTTAGAATAATCAAAAAGAAAATCTTTCCATTGCAACGAAAACTTTTCCGCCCTTTTTGCATCCGAAGAAAAAAGATCTCTTAAATGTGAACCTTTAGTTTCTTGATAATGAGTAGTTAGCTTTTTCCAAACCTCAGTTTGAATTGGATTAATTTTGTTCAATGCCATCTTCTTGATTAAGTGTTAGTAAATCTTCTTCCCCTTCTAATAAAACCTTAGGGTATATAATACAATCTAACTGTTCTTTTAAAGGGGATATATAAGCGAAATATTCTTGTCTTAAAGTTTCATGTAAAGGTTCTGCCTGCGGTAGTTCTTCTCTTAAAGGATCCACTTGTTTTCCATTTTTCCAAAAGCGATAGCAAACATGAGGCCCTGCTGTACTGCCGGTCATTCCAATCCAACCAATTACATCTCCTTGACGAACAAACTGACCTTTTTTAACCTTTTGAGCTTTCATATGTAAATATTGTGTTGCATAAGTTCCATTATGCCTAATTTTAACATACTTACCATTACCACCCCGTCGAGTTGATTCTATAACCGTACCGTCTGCAGTTGCCATTATAGGAGTACCGATCGGTGCAGCATAATCCGTTCCTTTATGTGGCCTTATTTTGAAACCGTAATGTTTTATTCTTCTTTTAAGATTATATCTAGAAGACAATCTACCATATTCAACAGGCATTCTTAAAAATGTTCTTCTTAAATTATTCGCATCTTCATCAAAATAATCTACAATACTTTTTAGCGAATCATTCTCATACGCAAATGCATAAATGGGCTTTCCGTTATGTTCAAAAAAAGCCGCTTCTATTGGTTCTGCTCCTGCATAAATTGTATCGTTAATGTACTTTTCATTGTAGATTACCTTGAATTTATCTTTCTTTTGCAGTCTTGAAAAATCTATCGTCCAAGCATATACATTGGCTAGATTATGAGTTACATTATAATCTATACCTTGATCTAAAATTGCTTCTGACAAACTAGTTTCAATTACACCAGAGACTTCTCGGCGTACATATTTTACTTTTCTTTTGTCTGTATAAACTTTTACGCTATCTCTCATATCTATGACCGTATAGTTTATAGGGTCATTCTCATAGATGAATATTTGCGCTTGCGCAATAGTATCCTTCGATTTTAAAATAACATATGGTTTACCCACTCGTATTTTACGAACATCGAACGTGTCTCTATAATTCTCCGAAATAGTTGCTATTTTTGGGTAGGTAACTTTATTTTTCATCATTAATTCCCCAAAACTGTCTCCATATTTTATAGTATCTAACTGAACATTAAATTCATTTAGATTAAAGCCAAATTGTTCATTAACTATATCAACTTTTGGCACACTAATTTCTTGTGCTATGTCATTTTTCTGCTCTACACCATCTTTACAAGATGCTATAACAGTGAATGCCAATATTATGCCCCAATATTTCTGCATTACTTCATTATCGATTTATCTGGATTTAGCATATGTTCAACCCACTGCTTGCCCCAATTATTTAATTCCTTATCTGAATATAATTCTGGAAAGAATACAATCTTCTGAAAACTAGGCGGCAAATATTCTTTCCAATTTGTGCCTCCAGTTGCTTCAATATCACCAGACTCTCTTCTTAAATACCTATGAGCAGAACCCATATGCATTAATTGCCAATTGATATTAGCATTAACATCTAAAATCTTTAGTGCTTCAACCAATGACTTATTTTGTTTTAAGTCGTTAGGTAAATTTAGATATTTATGATAGATAGTTGTGCTTTTTACTTGCTTTGCTATTCTAATCAATCTAGGTGTATACCTATATTCAAATTGTTTTAAAGTGAGTGTCTTTTCACCGGTACTCACATCAGTTGCACCTTTTTTCCAATATATATGTTCATACAATTCTTCCACTGTATTCTCTGAAGAGTATTGAGCTCGTTCAGAAACATGAACCAAATTTTCTAAAGGTGTTGCGTAAATTTCAATCATTCTAAACTGTGCAGATTGAAAACCGCTTGCAGGAAGTAAAGCCATACGATATTGCAAAAACTGCTCACGCTCCATTCCTTTAATCATAATACTAAAGGAAGATATTAAGACAGTATAGTAACTGTTTATTCTTCTTACTTTTTCAATAAAAAAATCAAGATTTCCACTTTTATCGTCTACCAACTGCTTTTGCTCATGTAGGATCAATTTAAAATAGAGTTCAGTAATTTGATGGTACATGATGAAGATCTCTTCATCGGGAAAATGTGTTCTAGGAACTTGTAAGCTTAAAAGGGTATCTAAATGAATATAGTCCCAATATGTTAAATAACGTTGATATAATAAACCGTCTAAATAAGAGCTAAGATCTTGCCCAGAATTCTTATATTTTTCTTCAAGTTTAGATATTTGGGATTTAATCTTCTCTTTATCTTCCATTTATCTGCTAATCCATTATAATTTTAAACTGATGCTTTAGTCCGTTATATCCATCCAAATCGGCTTTTATCGCCCCTACCGCTAAATCTGCCTTAATCCTAATTGGAATTCTATTATCATCATTAGAAACCCAAAGAGACAAACTCTCTTGTTCTTTAAATACACGACCAGATTGTACTAAAGGCCTAAATTTTAGGCACTCTACCTTTCCGTATTTTGTATTGACAATCTCCTTGCCTAAATATTTAAGTTTAAAGTTAAAAACACCATCATCATCATAAAGCATTTTTAAGGTAATTGCTTTCCCCTCTTCAAGGTCTTCCGTTTTATAGTTGTTCCTTAAGAAGTAAAAAGCAGATATTAAATCTTGTATATTGTCCTGTAATGTAAAATTAAGCTTTTTCTTGTTTTTTCTATCATTAAGTTCAGCATTAGACTTCTTATGATCAAAGTTTATTTCAACGTCTTTCGTATAACCGCCTTCATTAATTTTTCTAATAAATCGATATGGTTTTCCGTCATTTTTATCAAAGTAACTTTCATAAGTATCATCAACTTTAAAAAACCAACTAGCAACACCAGTTGTCTCACCATGCCCAACAACATGATAGACTGGCTTCTCATTAATGGTCGCTGAATTAACTTGCAATGTGGCATAACTAGCATTCAAAAATCCATAATGCATTCTAAACTTTAACCACTCTCCTACGTTAAAAGCAGAATTTTCATTTTGACTTTGAGCAATAAAAAAAGAAAAAAGAAAGATAAGTATAATCGATTTTCGCATAGCCTTCAATTTAAAGTAAAAGTAGTAATTGATAGATTTCAATTACTATTGTTACAATATCTTAAACAAAATTTATTCCAAAGTATTGCACAAAAAAAGCCCAGTGTAAAAACTGGGCTTTTCCTAAATAACCAACCAAACTTTAAATTATGAAAAACCACTACTTAAAGTTGTAAGGGAACCACCCCTTAGCTGATGTAAATTTAAGGCACAATATCATTCCCAACGCACGGTTTAACTTACTTTAATGATAACCTTAACAGTTATTCACACTTCAATTTAATATTTGGGAAATTATTAAGAATTACAGGCAGTTTAGAAAACTATTATTCAACCTAGAACCAATAGCCTACACTCACGAAAAATTGTGATCTTTCAGTTTCTGGCGACCAAGAGTACAAAAGATTAACAGGGCCTAAAAACGATTCCCAACCATACCCAAATCCATAGCCCGAATATGTTGGTGCTTTGAACCAATCACCTGTTCTAAAAAGGTCGTCATCTACATTGGCAAAATTAGCTGTGAACAATGCGTGGTTTTTTTTTGCGAACTCAAAATCTAATCTTGCATATGCTTTAACAAAACTATTACCTGGCAGGCTTAAAAAATCATACCCAACAAATTGAGTGAAATTATTTATAAAATCTGTACCGTAGCCTCCAAGAACAAAATCATATGTTGTTACATTAGAGGTTCCCAATTTAAAACCCCCTTCAGTTTCTAGATTTAAGGATAGATTTTTTGCGAAAGGAAAGGCCACGCCCATTCTAGCTTTGGATACAGAGAAATCTTTAAAGTTATTATTAAAATCTGAGGATAAAACATAATAATGCATGTCACCGTTAAAATACAACCCTCTAGATGGAAAATACTTATCATCATAAGTATCTAGCTTTAACGACCCATATGCACTTACATAATTACTTTTCTCAAAATATGTTCGCCCATTGTCTGTAGTGGTGTTTATAGAAATATCAGCATCGGGTATATCACCAAATGTTCTAGTACTGTACTGCAAATGCTTAAATTCAGCACCAAGAGTAAAAGCAAATTCCTCTTTTATAACAGTTTGAATATATAACTGATTAGTAAAATCAGACACAGCAAGGTTTATCGTATTAATTCTCGAACTTGGGGTAACATCGAAATTGTCTCCTATAAGGTCAAAATCTATCTCCTGTTCAAAATCATTAAATCTAGAATTAATCCCAAAACTCCAATACGAACCCTTATCTACATAATATTCAAAATTGTACCTAATATTATCACCTAAAATCAAATCAAAAGACGCTACATCATCCTTAGATAATATTCTACGCTTGGTAAGATTAATTATAGCTGCACTTTTATATAAATCATCAAAATGAGCTCCTAATCTTAAAAAAGAGGTGTTGGGAGTTTCATCTAGGGGCAAAATTAAATCCTCACCATCATTTATATTTTTTAATAATTTATATTTAATAGTTTTAAAGTTACCTGTTGCCGCCAAATTACCAATACCTTGCTGTAATTTCTTAAAGGTTATAGATTCATCTAAATCAAACCTTAGCTTACCTTTTACATATCCTCTAGTATGACTTGTGTTGCCATCAATCAACAATCTGTTCACAGTTAGCTGCTGATTCGCATCGACGGCAGGTATTGGACTTTTATCTTTTTTAGATTTTGTCCCCAATTTCCTAAGCTCATCTATTTTTAAATTTGCAGCATCTACCCCTGTTTGAATAATAGCATTTAATTTATTGAATTCAATTACAGAATATTTTTCTATTTGTGGCTTTATATAGACATCGGTTTTTGCAGATTTTATTTTCATATCTGCCACTGTTCTATAATTATTAATTTGCAATAAAATTTCTGTCGCAGACAAAAGAGCCTCCCTTTCAGATAAATCATGCTGCACATCTACACCTATAATAATATCTGCACCCATCGCCAGAACCTCATCGATTGGATAGTTATTGACCACGCCACCATCTATTAAGACCTTATCGTTTATTACTGAAGGTTCAAACAGTGAAGGTAATGTTCCACTGGCCAAAATTGCTTCTGGCAAATAACCAGAATCTAAAACAACCTGTTTACCTGTTTCTATATCCGTAGCCACACAAACAAACGGAGTAGGTAATTCATCAAAGTCTTCAATATCTTTCACGTGATACAAAAGTCTAACCAATTCATTATATATATTTTGTCCACCTGAGTATGCAGGTGGAACGGAAACCTTAAAATTATTGAAAGGCAAGGTTAACGAATATCGCTCAGAGTCATCTTTTTCATAAAATGTTTTAGCACTTCTTGGAAGGTTATCTTGAATAAGCGTACCGAAATTAGTTGCGTTAAACATGGAATCTAACTCCGTAGCCGTATAACCGGCAGCATACAAAGCACCAACAATTGCCCCCATACTTGACCCTCCTATATAATCTAATTCTATACCAGCCTCCTCAATTACTTTTAAAGCACCAATGTGCGCCATTCCTTTTGCTCCACCTCCGCTTAACACTAAACCTATCTTTGGCCTTTCTTTATATGAATCTGTCTGCGCGATCAGGCACAAAGAGTTAAGCAACAATACTGTCATTACCATCATCACTTTGTTGAAATCGAAACTATTCTTTACGAAAAGACTCATATATTTTTTTTGCTTTTGAGACTCCAACTTCTTGGCTTAGGTTTTCTATAGTAGCCTCTTTTATGCGTTTAACAGATTTAAATTTTTTCAATAATTGTTGAGCTGTTTTTTCACCTACTCCATCTATACCCTCTAATTGGGAATTAATAGCCCCCTTACTTCTTTTATTTCTATGAAATGTTATACCAAACCTATGCGCTTCATTCCTTAAAAATTGTATAATCTTTAAACTTTCAGACTTTTTATCTAAATAAAGCGGAATCGGATCTTCTGGAAAATAGATTTCCTCTAACCGTTTTGCAATTCCTATTATAGCAATTTTTCCTCTTAACCCTAAAATATCAAGACTTTTTAACGCAGATGACAATTGCCCTTTTCCACCATCGATTACAATAAGCTGTGGAAGTGGCTGCATTTCTTCTTGTAACCTTTTATATCTGCGATAAACAACTTCTTCCATTGAAGCGAAGTCGTCTGGCCCGGTTACCGTTTTTATATTATAATGTCTGTACTCTTTTTTAGAAGGCTTACCATCTTTAAAAACAACACATGCAGCTACCGGATCGCTCCCCTGTATATTACTGTTATCGAAACATTCTATATGCCTTGGCTCTGCAGATAATCTTATATCTTTCTTCATTTGAGCCATAATCCTATTCGTATGACGATCAGGATCAATTATCTTAATCTGATTAAAGCGTTCTTGCCTAAAGAATTTGGCATTACGTTCAGACAAATCTAGTATACGTTTTTTATCTCCTAATTTCGGTACAGTAACTTTCAACCCCGCAGGCACAGCTAATTTAAAAGGAACATATAATTCTTTAGAATCTGATTTAAAACGCTCCCTAATTTCAACTATAGCAAGCTCTAGTAAATCTTCATCTTGCTCTTCAAGTTTCTTTTTTATTTCCATCGTATGCGACCTAATTATAGAACCATGGGCCAATTGCAAAAAGTTTACATAAGCGAAAGAATTGTCAGAAATTATACTGAATACATCAACATTACTAATCTTAGGATTAACTATAGTTGACTTTACCTGGTAGTTTTCCAGTACATCTATTTTGTCCTTAATTATTTGAGCCTCCTCAAACCTCATTTCCGCAGCCAACATCTTCATCTGCCCTTTAAAATAGGTAATTGACGATTTAAAATTTCCTTTTACAATTTGACGAATGTCTTCTATCTGTCGGTCATATTCTGCAATAGTTTGGTGGCCTTCACATGGGCCTTTACAATTACCTAAATGATATTCTAAGCAAACTTTATACTTCCCCGCATTTATTTTCTCTGTAGACAAATCATAATTACACGTGCGCAAAGGGTAAACACTTTTTATTAAATCTAAAAGAATTCTAACCGTTTTCATGCTAGTATACGGACCGTAATACTCTGACCCATCTTTTATAACTCGTCTGGTAGGAAAAAATCTTGGAAAACGCTCATTCTTTAAACAAAGCCAAGGGTACGATTTGTCATCCTTTAGTAATACATTATACCGAGGCCTTAACTCTTTAATCAAATTATTCTCTAGCAATAAGGCATCCGACTCTGTTGGAACAACAATATGCTTGATAGACCTTATTTTTTTTACCAACACCCGAGTCTTACCATACTCATGATTTTTATTAAAATAAGAGGAAACCCTTTTCTTTAAATTCTTTGCCTTGCCAACGTATAGAATACCGTCAGTACTATCATAGAATTGATAGACCCCTGGACTAGAGGGCAAAGAACTTAATTGTATGTTTAAGGGGATTTCAGACATATTTTTTCACTACTAATTTAGTCTATAAAAATCAGTTTAAATTACACTACAATACTATAATCAACAAACAAAATTCTGTAAAATACCCTTGTCACCAAAATTGTGAACATGACATTATTTTAATTAAATACCGCTATATCTTAAAATTATTAACCCTTATTTTATTGTATCGCCAATTCGCATTTGGAGTTGAAAATTTAATTCATTGAATATCAATAATTTATATAAAAATTGTTGTCCTAATATTTACTAGTATGTTAATTTTTATTAAAATATGTGCACTTAAACGATAAAAAAGTACTTTTCATAGATTGATATTAATTATTTTACTTATTTTTAACTCAATAACAACGCAGGTTAGTTCAATTTAATACTAGAATATCATGGAAAGCTATATAATTACCTTAGGAACATATCTTATTTTAATGTTATTCTTCAAAGTGTTTTTTGCTGTTGCAGGTAAAGATTAAATTAGTAACTACTAGAGCTAAAATTACTTCACAATGCTGAAGAAAGATTTACGCTTAAAATATTCAAGATTACGCAATTCAATTACCCCCCTTCTTTTAGACCAACAAAGTATAGCTATTGCAAATTCTGTTTTGCAATTACCCATATGGGAAAATCAATATTTCCACATATTTCTTCCTATTGAAAAAAACATAGAAATAGATACAGAAGGTATTATTTCTATTCTTCTTGGTTTTGATAAAAATGTTATTGTACCAAAAATTATTTCGAATACCGAATTAGAACATTACTTACTTACCGATAACACAAAATTCAAAACCAATTCATTAAATATACCAGAACCCGTTGATGGTATAACAGTACCTCCTAATAAAATTGATGTTGTTTTTATACCGCTTTTAGCATTCGATAAACTTGGTAATAGAATTGGATATGGCAAAGGTTACTATGACCGTTTTCTAAGTCAGTGTAAGACTAATGTAATAAAGATAGGCTTATCTCTTTTTGAGCCAGAAGATTTAATTGAAGATATCGTACCAACTGATATTCCACTAGATTACTGCGTTACCCCGAAAAAAACCTATACCTTTTAATATTCTTGATTCCTTAATGAATCATTTTCCAATTCGGTTGAAGTTTCATCTTCTTTGTGAAAGGCCTTTTTGTTAAAAACCAGTAGAATACCAACCCCAGTACTTATTGCAGTATCCGCAATATTGAAAACTGGCTCGAAAAATCTAAAGTTTTGTCCGCCAACTCCCGGCACCCAACTAGGCCATGTGGTATCTACCATAGGAAAATATAGCATATCGACCACCTTACCATAAAATAATTCACCATAAGGCTCCTCAGAAAAAAGAGTGGCAACCTGATTGTAGCTATCATTAAAAATGATACCATAAAATAAAGAGTCCAAAATATTACCTAATGCGCCAGCAAAAATCAAAGACACGGCCCAAATTAATGTAGAAGAAGCTTTTTTCTTAATTACATCAAAAAGCCAATACCCTATTCCAAAAATCGCAAACAATCTGAAAATTGTAAGCACTAATTTTCCCATATTATCGGAAATTGGTAAAATGTCACTCAACTTGGCTCCCCAAGCGGCGCCTTCATTTTCAATGAAAAGAATTTTAAACCAGTTCAATACATCTACTGATTCACCCAACACAAAATGGGTCTTTATATATATTTTACTCCATTGATCGATTATAAGAATCAATAAAATAAATAGTACAGATTTTTTAATATTCATAGGAGTAATTCAAAGAGCGCAAAAATATAAATATTATTCGGTTTTACTTAATTCTATATTTCCAGTTACCGTTTGTAGTTTATAAATGAATAATCCTTCAGGAATTGGATTAAATGAGACTATACCATATTTGCTGTTCGCATTTATTTGTGCAGATCTTGCGAATACACGGATAGATCCACTTTGCGTCTTTACATTGGCATTGCCCACAATATTATGCAACTCACATTCCCCGTCGGATAAGGAAACATCTAATTCCTTATATTTTCCTTCTAATATAACTCTTGAATTAGTTCCATACACTTCTAACTTCTTGAAGTAGGGAATAGTAATCTTCAAAAGAATTGAAACAACTTTATGAGCGCTTAATTTATCATTAGGATTTTCAAAACTTGGTGCAAACCCAGCCTCAATTAAAACAGTGGTACCGTTAGTGTTAACTTTTAAATCTAGATCTTGACTATACTCACCTTCAATTTCAGCTTCAATATTAATTTCATTGCCGTCACCTGTATGAAATTCAACCTTAAAACAATTAGCAGCATTCACTTGAACCAAGCTTATGTCATTTGCTCCTATCGTTCTATATAAATTCTTCTGCCCTTTTAGACTTAAGGAAAGCAAGAGTAAACAACAAACAAAACAAATCTTCAAAGTATAGTTATTAAAAAAACGCCTCTAAAGGCGTTTTAATTATGATTGCATGTTTTTAGCTTCAATGCTTAGCGTAGCGTGCGGCACCAGTTTTAACCGCTCTTTATTAATAAGTTTACCTGTAACACGGCATATACCGTAAGTTTTGTTTTCTATACGCAATAATGCATTTTTTAAATCACGAATAAATTTCTCTTGTCTAATCGCCAATTGCGTATTCGCTTCTTTGCTCATTGTCTCCGACCCTTCTTCGAAGGCTTTAAAAGTAGGTGACGTATCATCCGTACCATTATTACCATCGTTCATATAGGCGCTTTTCAAAAGTTCTAAATGACTTTTAGCCTTTACTATTTTATCTTCGATCAATACTTTGAATTCTGCCAAATCTTTGTCAGAATACCTTACTTTTAAATCTTCTGCCATCTTTTTAATATTTTTCAATATACAATTTAGTGTTCACCTCGTCAAAAGCAATTTCGACACCTTTGTTCAATTCTTCTTCAATACTTAATTCAGCCGTTAAAGTCTCTGTTTTAATATAATCTAAATTATCCATAATAGCTACTTCAACAAAACCGTCCTTTAATATTTTAATCGCAATTTTATCAGTCACTTCAAAACCTGAGTCTTTTCTCATATTTTGAATTCTGTTGACCAACTCTCTAGCGACACCTTCGTTTCTCAATTCTTCATTAATAGTTACATCTAACGCAACCGTCAATTTACCAGAGGTTGCCACCATCCATCCTTCAATATCTTGAGAAGTGATTTCTACATCCTGTAACTGTAAATTAATACTTTTATTTCCTAATTGGATTGTTAATTCGCCATCCTGCTCAATTTTTTGGATATCATTCTGAGTAAAAGCACCAACTTTCTGAGCGATTTCTTTCATTTCTTTACCAAACTTAGGGCCTAACGTCTTGAAATTCGGCTTTATACGCTTTACAAGAATACCAGAAGCATCATCCAGTAATTGAATCTCCTTTACATTCACTTCAGATTTAATTAATTCTGAAACCGCTTCTATTTCTTCTCTATCCTTATCGTCCAATACAGGAATCATTATTTTCTGTAATGGTTGACGCACTTTTATTTTCTCTTTCTGACGGATAGATAACACTAAAGAAGATATTATCTGTGCTTTCTGCATTTTCACCTCCAAGTTTTTATCTATTAGTGATTCGTCAGCAACCGGAAAATCTGCCAAATGCACACTTTCGAAACCTTTCTTCACGGTAGCTTTATTTAAATCTAAATACAAACGATCCATG
Source organism: uncultured Maribacter sp. (assembly GCF_963974015.1). Taxonomy (GTDB): domain Bacteria; phylum Bacteroidota; class Bacteroidia; order Flavobacteriales; family Flavobacteriaceae; genus Maribacter. The sequence continues at coordinate 251,770 of NZ_CAXBBZ010000001.1, forward strand.
AAAAAAGGAGCGATTGGAGCAGATAATTTAGCTACAACATCTAAACATGTATATAAAGTTTGATATGCAGCAATTTTATCTTGAGCATATTCGCCTTTCCAAAAGCGTCTTCTACACAAACGTACATACCAGTTACTCAAATTTTCTTGTACAAAATCTGATATTGCTCTCGCTGCACGTGTTGGTTCATAATCATCATATGCATTGTCCACAACTTTTATCAAGGAATTTAATTCAGATAATATCCAACGATCTATCTCAGTACGGTCAGCCATAGGTATATCGTCTTCGGCGTATGTAAAATTATCTAAATTAGCATATAGGCCGAAAAAGGAATACGTATTATAAAGTGTGCCAAAAAATTTACGCTTAACTTCTACTATACCTTCGGTATCAAACTTTAAATTATCCCAAGGGTTGGCATTGCTAATCATATACCACCTTGTAGCATCTGCTCCATGCTCGTTCATAGTCTCAAAAGGATCAACCGCATTGCCCAATCGTTTAGACATCTTTTTGCCTTCCTTGTCTAAGACCAGTCCGTTAGAAACTACATTTTTATAAGCAACAGAGTCAAATACCATAGTTGCAATAGCATGTAATGTATAAAACCAACCACGAGTTTGATCAACACCTTCTGCTATAAAATCTGCCGGAAATGTCTTTCCTTCATCTATTAAATCTTTGTTTTCAAATGGATAATGCCATTGCGCATACGGCATAGAACCACTATCGAACCAAACATCTATTAAATCGCTTTCTCTCTTCATTGGCTTACCTGAAGCAGAAACCAACGTAATCTGATCTACTATATTTTTATGTAAATCTATTTTATCATAGTTCTCTTCGGACATATCGTTCACAATGAAATCTGCATAGATATCTTTCTCTAAAACTCCCGCTACTACAGCTTTTATCATTTCAGATTTCAACTCTGCTACAGAACCTATGATTATTTCTTCCTTACCATCTTCTGTTCGCCAAATTGGCAATGGAATACCCCAATATCTAGATCGGGACAAATTCCAATCATTGGCATTGGCCAACCAATTACCAAATCTACCTTCTCCGGTAGCTTTTGGTTTCCAATTAATGGTTTGGTTCAACTCGAACATACGATCCTTAACATCGGTTACTTTTATGAACCAAGAATCTAATGGATAATATAAAATTGGTTTATCGGTACGCCAGCAGTTAGGATAACTGTGCACATATTTTTCAACCTTAAATGCCTTATTCTCTTCTTTTAATCGTATGGCTATCTCTACATCTACAGAGCGTTCAGGCGCTTCACCATCCTCATAATATTCATTCTTGACGTACTTGCCACCCAACTCCTTTAATTCAGGTCTGAATCTACCTTGTAAATCAACAAGAGGCACCAAGTTTCCATTTTCATCCAATACTAACATTGGTGGAATTTCTGGCACTGCTTGTTTGGCAACAAAAGCATCATCAGCACCAAAGGTCGGGGCCGTATGTACTATACCCGTACCATCTTCAGTAGTAACGAAATCTCCGGTAATTATTCTAAACGCATTTTCCGCATTTTCATACGGAAGTACATAATCTAACAACTGCTCATATCTGATTCCCAATAGATCTTCACCCTTAAATTCTTTTACGACGTAAAAAGGGATTTTCTTGTCACCCGCGGTATAATCTAATAATTCTGACTTATTAGAAACTTGCTTAAACTTTCCTGCGAATTGCTTTCCTACCAAATTTTTGGCAAGTATAACGTTCATCGGCTCAAAAGTGTATTGGTTATATGATTCAACCAATACATAGTCTATTTTAGACCCAACGGTCAATGCCGTATTCGATGGCAAAGTCCAAGGTGTAGTCGTCCAAGCTAAGAAATAAATAGTGCCTTCATTCTGTAAAAATTCAGGCAATGTTTCTTCTACCGCTTTAAACTGTGCCGTTACCGTTGTATCCGTTACATCTTGATAGGTGCCTGGCTGATTTAGTTCATGCGAGCTAAGTCCTGTTCCTGCTTTTGGCGAGTATGGCTGTATGGTATAACCCTTGTAAATTAATCCTCTTGAATAGATTTGTTTTAGTAACCACCAAACGGTTTCCATGTATTTGGATTTGTAGGTGATATATGGATCTTCCATATCTACCCAATACCCTACTTTTTCAGTCATGGAATTCCAAACATCGGTATACCGCATTACCGCTTTCTTACAGGCAGCATTATACTCCTCGACCGATATCTTAACTCCTATATCTTCTTTTGTAATACCCAACTCCTTTTCAACCCCTAACTCAATTGGTAGTCCGTGTGTATCCCAACCGGCTTTTCGCTTAACCTGAAAACCTTTCATGGTTTTGTACCTAGGAAATATATCTTTTATGGTACGCGCCATTACGTGATGTATACCAGGCATACCGTTTGCTGATGGTGGACCTTCATAGAATACATAACTATCCTTACCCTCACGGGTAGAAATACTTTTTTCAAAAATGTCATGCGCTGACCAGTAGTCAAGTATCTCTTCTGCGACCTTTGGTAAATTCAAACCTTTATATTCTGCGAACTTCATACGAAATGCTTATTGTACTGGATTTTTAAGGCTGCAAAATTATAAAATTTAGTTTTAATTTAAGTGAAATGACGACACTGATATACCTCTAACTAACTGATTAGATTAAATAAGAGCAAGTTTAACGTCTAAAAAGCAAGTTGAACCGTAAATAACATCAAACAATAACCATTTTAACGTAACACGATGAAAAAAGTAATTTTAGTATCATTAACAATTTTAGCACTAAGTATGTCATTTTCTTGTAGAGATACCGTTGATAAAGCTAAATCTGCAACTGAAGAAGCTGGCGCTGCATTAGAAGAAGCAGGAAAAGATTTAGAAGAGGCTGGCGAAGGTGCAATGGATGCCGCTAAAGAAGCAAGCGAAAATGCAATGGAAGCTGCTGAAGGTGCTGCAGAATCAGTAAAAGAAGCTGGTGAAAACGCAATCGATGCCACTAAAAAAGCAGGTGAAGAAGGTATAGACGCAGCAAAAAAAGCTGGTGACGATCTAAAAAAGGCAGTTAAAAACTAAATTTAATTACCCTATAATTTTAAAAGACCCGTATAAAACGGGTCTTTTTTTATTTAAAAATGATACCCTATTCCTAATATTAAATTTTTTCCCGGAGCTACAATACCAGATGAATATGTTCTATATCGCTGGTCTGTTATATTCTCTAAACTAGCAGTAGCTTTTAGGCGATTGGTAATATCGTATTGCGACCGAAAATTTAAGGTGTACCAAGAAGGAGCATAAGGATTACCGTTTTCATCTAAAGCATAGATATATTCTTTAGATTGTTCTGACATTGCGAGATCCTTATACTCAATTTCGCCATTATAATTCACAAATAAATCTGTTCGCAGTCTTTGGTTTTTCCATACAATATGAAAATCTCCAAAAGTCGGTGCTGCATGACGAGCAGGTGTTTCAGTGCCATCATCTTCCTCTTCTACACCTTCAGTTATGGTAAGGTTAGACGATAAAGACCATTGTTCAGTAAGGTATGCCTCTAAACCAAATTCAAAGCCATACACATAAGCCTTAGCCGCATTCTGTATTGCTTGCACATTACTAAGCTCGCCTCCATATTCAAATTCAGAAACACCATTGTAACTAAAATCTCGACGTACCAAAGCATCTACCAAATACGTGTAGTAAGCCGTTCCTTTCAAAATAAACTTATCGTTAATATTTCGTTGGATACCAATTTCAGCATTATACGCATATTCAGGCTCTAAATCTGGATTAGGAACTACTACCGACCCTGGCTCAGAATCAAATATCTTGCCTACATCATCTATATTTGGAGCTCTAAAACCAGTAGAACCATTTAAAGTGATTTGAAAATTAGCTCTTGGAAACCAGCTGAAACCTAAACTACCGGTTAATGCTCCCGTACTTAAATCTGCAGTCTCAAAAGGAAAATTATAATAGGTGCCATCAAAAACGGCATCTACCCAGACGTGGCTGTAACGCAAACCGGACATAATCGTGAAATTTGGTTTTGCTTTATATTCACCATTTACATAACCTGCCAAGCTTTGCCAAGTAGAACCATCTGGATATCTAGATGCAGCATCGGTTTTATTATCAGTATCGATATTTAAATCGAACCCATAAGACCTTACTTTGTTATATATATACTCTGTACCATAATAGAGTCTAAAATCACCCATCTTCTTATTTTCAAGATCAATATTCATATTCAAAGCATCAACTTTTTCCATCGTGGTATTTAAGACCACATCTTGAAAATCTCGATTACTTCTACTTTCTTCAAAATGTTGGTAAGCAAGTCCTAATTTTAATCCATCATAAAATTTTCCATTCCCTTTTTTTTGAAGTTGTGCATTGCCCATAAACCATTTTTGAGGTCCATAATACCATTTAGCCGAACGAAGTCCTAATCCATCACTTGTTGGCCTAATCAATCTGTCATATCTAGAATAATCTGAAGTTTCTGAATAGTATGCGCCAAGGTTTAAATCCCATTTCGTATTGGGTTTATAAAGAAACTTTTGCATTAGGTTTATTTGATCGTAGCCGGTAGGAATTTGTTTTTCAGGTGAGTCATTATTCACTAACTCATCTACGCCGTTAACTGTTCTAACATATGCATTTCGTAAATATGAATCAGGGCCATGTAAACCCATTCTTAAATCTTGAAAATTATTGTAGGTAATACTTGTTAAAGAGGACCAATCCTTTTTGCCAATATTAACATCAGCGTGCACCGTGTTTTCCATATTTGCAGACGCAAACCTATAATTGCCATTACCTTGTACCAAAAGACTATCGTTCTGACTTAAAATAGGCTTCTTGGTATAAAAATTCATTACCCCACCAATGGCATCACTACCATAAATAACCGACCCAGGGCCAAATATAACCTCGGTATTTTTTATAGTAAAAGGATCAATAGATATTACATTTTGAATATTCCCTCCTCTAAAAATTGCATTATTCATTCGAACCCCATCTACAGATAGTAATAGCCTATTAGTTGCAAAACCCCTAATCATAGGACTTCCACCTCCTAATTGACTTTTTTGCACAAAAATTTTACCGCTATTTTGAAGTAGATCTGCAGAAGATTGTGGCGATGAAAAAGCAATTGACCTTGCATCTAAAGAAATAATTCTATTAGGAATATCTCTTTTCTGTTGCTCCCATTTAGAAACTGACATTACAACTTCATCCAATTGCTGGGCCTTCATAATCAAATACACCTTTTGACCCTGTCTCCTAATTTGCTGTATGGTTGATTTATACTCCTCATAGCCTAAGTGTCTTAAAATCAGACGCTCTTTATCAGTGAAAATTGAACCGTCGATTACCCCGTCAAAATTTGATAATGCGATTTTCGACTTATCTTTATTAAAAACGGCTACGTTTGAGATTACCTCACCACTATCCGCATCTAAAACAGTTATCTCTTGGGCATGACTAAACAAAGTCATCAAAAAAAATACGGCAAACAGAAATTTATACATATGTATTGAAAACTTCATTTAACACGGCAAGTGATTTTGGTTTCCTGAAACCTTGTAAGTGTAATTCAAAATAAAGTATCAGGGATTTCAACAATTCTTGGCGGTTGGTTTTTTTCATCTTTACGTTGTGTATAGTATCAAAATTTATGCCCAAGAAGGTCTTGAAATAATAAATATTTTCACCTCTCAACATCGGATTTAATGATTCTACCGAAACAAATTCACCTTCTAACAAATCAAAATATGGCTTATCTATCTGATACACATCAGGATAAAACCCTAAAAATTTCGTGATTGATAACATAAAAAATAAATGAAAATTAGCAATATCCTTATGTATATCCAACCACTGTAATGAAGCTTCTAAAAATTCGAATAATTCTTCGTTTCGTTCTTCTTCCCGAATACTATTCACCAAAAGCTCTGCTAAAAATAGGGTCATAGCATTTTTAGCCATATCTGCGTAAAGGGATTGATAATGATAGTAAACCTTAGCTTCGTGTAGTGTTTCTAATGTACCTTTATTTCTATGGTTTGCGACAATTTCTAATTGTGTTAAAGGTTGAAAATAAGCGGTCTTTAATTTCCCCTTTTTAGATGATAACACACCTCGCAACAAATAGGATTTTATACCGTCTGAGGCGGTAAATACTTTAACGATAAGACTCGTGTCGCCATATTTTAATGCAGAAAATACTATCGCTTTTGTTGTTACCTGCATAATAAACCATCTAATTCAACAAATATAATAGTTTGCATATTGGTTACGATATAACCCACAAAAAATGCGAGGCTCTAAAATAGAACCTCACATTACAAATTATACACTAAAATATTAGTTATCCGTTAAGAATCAAATAACCCCTTGGGCAAGCATTGCATCGGCAACTTTTACGAAACCAGCAATATTGGCTCCTTTAACGTAGTTACAGAATCCATCCTCTTCTTTACCGTATTCGATACAAGAATCATGAATGTCTTTCATAATATCTTTAAGACGCTCATCAACCTCTTCACGGGTCCAGCTAATTCTCAGTGAATTCTGGGACATTTCTAAACCTGATGTTGCAACACCACCAGCATTAGATGCTTTACCTGGTGCAAACAATATTTTTGCATTATTAAATTCATGAACAGCATCTGCATTACAAGGCATATTTGCACCTTCTGCAACACACATACATCCATTTTTCAATAAATTTTTAGCATCCTCTTTATTCAACTCATTTTGAGTTGCACAAGGTAATGCAATATCACATTTAACATTCCAAGGAGTTTTACCTTCATGAAATTCTGCAGAATCATATTTATCTGCATACTCAGAAATACGTCCTCTTCTATTATTTTTAAGATCCATTACAAAAGCTAGTTTTTCATCATTTAAACCATCTTTATCGTATATATATCCACTAGAATCTGAAAGAGTTACCACTCTAGCTCCTAGTAAAATAGCTTTTTCTGCAGCATATTGAGCAACATTTCCTGAACCAGAAATCACAACGGTTTTACCGTCGAAAGTTTCATTTTTGGTCTTTAACATACTTTCGGCAAAGTACACAGTACCATAACCTGTTGCTTCTGGTCTAATTTTAGAACCACCCCATGACAGACCTTTTCCTGTAAGGACACCGGTAAACTCATTACGTATCTTCTTATACATACCAAATAGGAAACCTATTTCACGAGCACCAACACCGATATCTCCTGCAGGTACATCTGTATTTGGACCAATATGTCTATTCAATTCTAACATAAAGGCATGGCAAAAACGCATTACCTCATCATCAGATTTACCTTTAGGGTCAAAATCAGAACCACCTTTACCACCACCCATAGGCAATGTGGTAAGACTATTTTTAAAGACTTGTTCAAAAGCCAAGAATTTAAGAATACTCGCATTTACAGTTGGGTGAAAACGCAAACCACCTTTATAAGGGCCAATTGCAGAATTCATTTGTATTCTATACCCACGGTTTACGTGTATTTCACCATCATCATCTACCCAGGCTACTCTAAAAGAAATTAAACGCTCAGGCTCAACCATTCTTAAAAGAATATTCTTACCATTATATATCTCTTGTTTTGCGATATAAGGTATTACCGTTTCTGCTACTTCTTGTACCGCTTGTATGAATTCAGGTTCGTGACCGTTTCTGGCGGTAACCTCATCCATAAATACTTTTATTTTATCGTCCATAAAGCTATTTACACTTAGTTAAATTATTGATTTCAAAATATAACGGCAAAATTATGGTATTTATGTAATTTGATTGCTTATTTTTTTTAAAATCGATAAAATTTGTTGTTTTAGCAACAAAGAGCCGATTCTTAATGTTTAAAATATAACGAATTACGCTTTATCCTATTGCTTGCTCTAAATCTGCTATTAAATCTTCCGAATCTTCTATTCCTACACTAAGTCTTATTAGCGCATCTACTACTCCACTTTTTTCACGTTCTATTTTAGGTATGCTCGCATGAGTCATACTCGCTGGATGACCAGCTAAACTTTCAACACCACCTAATGACTCTGCTAGAGTAAAAACTTTTAAACGCTCTACAATCTTAATAGCATCTTCATAGTTACTCCCTTTTGGCACAAATGAAATCATTCCACCAAAATCTTTCATCTGTTCTTTTGCTACTGAATGATTAGGATGATCACTGAAACCAGGCCAATACACTTTTTCAACTTTAGTATTATCCTTAAGATACTCAGCTACTGCTCTTCCATTTTCACAATGGCGTTGCATTCTTACATGCAGCGTTTTTATTCCTCTTAAAACCAAAAAGCTATCCATTGGTCCACAAACTGCACCACTTGCATTTTGTATGAAATAAAGCCTATCTGCTAGTTCCTTATCTTTTACCACCAAAGCTCCAACCACGGTATCACTATGACCACCAAGATATTTAGTTGCTGAATGCATTACAATATCCGCCCCTAATTGCAGTGGCATTTGCAAGTATGGGGTTGCGAAAGTATTATCGACCGCTAAAAGAATTTTCTTATTATTAATTAACTTTACAACTGCTTTTATATCTATGATATTCATCATAGGGTTGGTAGGTGTTTCAACCCAAATCAATTTAGTTTTTGAATTCATTTTGTCACGAATGGCATCGGTGCCTTGCATGCCAACAAAATGAAAAACGATTCCAAATTTCTCAAATATCTTTTTAAATATTCTATAAGAACCCCCATAGAGGTCATTTGTAGAAATAACTTCATCACCTGGTTCTAATAACTTTATGACCGCGTCTATTGCCGCAAGACCACTACCAAACGCCAAACCAAATTCACCATCTTCGATACTTGCTAAAGCATTTTCCAAAGCAGTTCGGGTCGGGTTCGCACTTCTCGAATATTCATACCCTTTATGACCACCAGGGGTAGTTTGCGCATAAGTTGATGTTTGATAAATAGGTGGCATTACCGCCCCATATGCCTTATCTGGTTGTTGACCACCATGAATGGTCTTTGTATTAAACTTATAATTTTTAGCGGCCATTTTTAAAGTATTTAGTACACAAATGTATCGTTATCTTTTGGAGAATACAATGAAGGTGTATTTTTACATGAAATCTTATTTTTCATGAAATTAAAGCTATTCTACCTACTAATATGTATTTCTCTTATTGCTTGTAATACTGAGGAATCTCTCACATTTGAGACACTAACGATATCTAACGATACCTGTGAGAATTGCACTTCAGTATCTATTGAAATTCCAAAAGCATTAGGTCAAATTAAATTAAGTGAGACCATTAATACCGCCCTACAAGAAGAGATTATTGCATTGTTGAATTTTGATGAAGAAAGTAATGCCCAGACTATTGAGGGAGCTACTGAAGCATTTGTAAAGGATTATGAAGAACTGAATGACAAATTTCCGGAAGAATCTATGCCTTGGGAGGCTAAAATAAATGGCACGATAATTTTTAAAAATAAGGATGTATTAACCATTAAACTGGAATCATATATGTACACAGGTGGTGCACATGGCTACGGCACCAATCGATATTTGAACTTTGACAAAATAAATGAAGTGGAATTAGACCGCCAAGAATTATTCAAAAATGAAGATGAATTCAAAGAATTCACAGAAACTATATTTCGAAAACAAGAAAATGTACCAGCAGACGCAACCATAAATAGTACTGGTTTTATGTTTGAAACGGAAAATTTCTATTTGCCAGAAAATATAGGCTATACTGATAAGGGCCTATTACTATTTTACGAGCCTTACGAAATTGCCTCTTTTGCCGATGGCCCCATCATATTGACCATTCCTTATAATGATGCTAATAATTTTTTAAAGATTTCGGTAAAGCCTTAACCAACCTTTCTTAACAATAGAATGATTGCCCCAATATGTAAGCCTTCATGAAATAAATTAAATGCAATCGCATCATCAATGTTTTTAAGCGTTACCCGCGCACTTGTGGTATACTCTTTATAATTTTGAAATAGCTCCGTATCATAATCTTCTTTTAACCATTCTATTGTAGAGATTAAAAAATCTGCCACCATCATAATCTCCTCATCGGTCGCCGTACCATCTGGGATTGTCCCTTTCATAAACTTAGCTACCAATTCATCGGGCACACGCATTTGAAGTCCGCTAAGTTTGTATTGTAAAATTTGCTGAGTGACTACAGTGTGCGCTATATTCCAAAATATATTATTATTGAAGCCTTCTGGTATCTTAAGAAGTTTTTCTTTTGGAGTTTTTGTTAGTATCGCATGTAAGTTTCTTCGATTCTGTAAGGTGATTTCAAATAAATTCTTAGGCATTATTTCACATTTAAAGGAGCATAAAAATAGTACAATTAACGGGAAATAAGTTTCTTTGTAAACCTTAAAGCCGATATCAAATTTGTGATTTACACCATTTTTAGGTTTAAAAATCAATTAAAGCAATACCGCAAAGCATGAAAAAAATATATCACCTAAGCACTTGTTCTACTTGCCAACGAATTATTAAGGAATTGCAACCACTTAATGATTTTAAATTACAGGATATAAAATCTGAACCCATTACGGAATCTCAGTTAGAACAAATGCATTCTCTATCTAATAGCTACGAGGCATTGTTTAGCAAAAGAGCCATATTATATCGTGAGCGAAACTTAAAAGAGCAAAATCTTACCGAAGATGATTACAAGTCTTTAATTTTAGAACAGTACACTTTTTTAAAGCGTCCGGTAATAATGGTAGACGAACAAATATTTATTGGCAATAGTAAAAAGGTTGTAGAGGCCGCTCAAAAGGCCATTCATTCGTGAATAAACGTCTACTAGCTATAATCGCTGCAATTGGGGCCACAACTATTTATGGTATAAACCATACCATTGCAAAAGGCATAATGCCACATTATGTACAACCTTTTGGTTTTATTATTTTAAGGGTTCTGGGTGCTGCAATTTTATTTTGGCTCATATCTCCTTTTGGCCCTAAAGAGAAAATCGATCGCAAAGATTATTTAAGAATGATTGTTTGCGCCTTTTTAGGAATGGGTTTAAACATGCTGGTTTTCTTCAAAGGACTTTCACTATCTACACCCATTAATAGTGCCGTTTTAATAACCACTACTCCTATAATTGTTCTTGTCTTATCGGCAGTAATTCTAAAGGAAAAAATTTCAAGCAGAAAGATATTGGGCATCGGAATAGGTCTTTTAGGTGCTTTAGGCCTTATTCTATATGGATCTGAAGTACGCCAAGATGCACCAAATATACCTATGGGAAATTTCCTTATTTTTCTTAATTCTATGTTTTATGGCTCCTATTTAGTTGTTGTAAAAGCATTAATTACGAAATATCACCCATTTACCTTTATGAAGTGGTTATTCTCATTGGGTATCCTTATCTGTTTACCTTTCGGATTAGAAGAATTTATGCAGATAGAGTGGAGCACCCTACCATTCGAAGCCTACCGCGGAATCGTTTTTGTAATTTTAGGCACTACATTCTGTACCTATCTTTTTAACATTTTTGCATTGACCCACCTAAAGGCTTCGACACTAAGCGCCTTTGTTTATGTTCAACCATTGGTTGGTATCGGGTATGCCATTATTACCGGCCAAGACAACCTCACCTTAGTGAAAATCGTTGCAGCATCATTTGTGTTGGTAGGCGTATATCTTGCCAGCAGACAACCAAAGAGATTTTACACAAAAAAATAGCACAACCTTAAAGGTTAAATCCTAATAAGTTAAATATGTGAATTTCTAGCTTTCTCAAGATGCGTTTGTATTGCCTTTACGGCCATTTCTTCATCTCTATGATGCATAGCTGAGACTAAATTTAAATGCTCTTGCATTATTAATTTCAATGGTCTCACTAGACCTACAAGATCCATGAACGGTAATATTTTGGCAGTCTTAAACAATTCATACAACATTCTATTTCCACAATTTTTGGCAATATATTCGTGAAAATATCTATCTATTTTATGAAAAACATATGCATTTTGTGGTCCATTCTCGAACGGAACCAAAAGATTTCGCAAATCGTCAATTCTCGACTGTGAGGCATTACGTGTAAATAGTTTTACGGTCATTGTCTCTAAGGCAATTCTGCAATCGAACATTTCAGAAATATCATGTTCACAAAGCTCACGAACGGTTAGGCCATTAGAAAGCGTACCTACCAATAAAGATTCTTCTCGCAATTGTAGCAATACCACTGGTATGGTATCATCTTTAATATTAAGTGCATGAGACAATCTATGCTGCGTAATTAACTGACCTGGCGCCAATTTCTTGGTAACAATCAATTTCTTCACTTTCCCATATGTCTCTTGAAATAATTCTTCTGGCAAGCTGACCATTTCGTAAATATACTAAAATAGCTTTATCAAAATATAATTAAAATTTTATAAAGAAATCGATTACAATTCAGTTGCTAAATCACAATATTAGCCTTTTATATTTTTAGGATGTCTAGCAAATTTGCGTGAATCTTCTTTAGTAAGAACTCTAAAACCCTTCGCTTTTTCTACTCCATTAAATGATTTTAGAAATTCATTCGTTAAGCCTGTCAGCTTTCTAGTCTTTAAATCCATCCATGCACCCATCATTTCACAATGGGCAATATTCTCCCCTTTATGATTATAAAAATTATGATGAAATTCAAAAAATTTGCAATCCTCACTCATTCCCATTATTTCCAATGACACTTTAATAGGTTTGCCTATAAATGCTTCCTTAAAATAATACAAATGCTCATAAAACGCAACAGGTCCTATTTCATGAACTTCCATTGTTTTATGGTCAAAACCTAATTCCATCAAATATGAAATACGTGTATGGCTCATAAAATTAATATATGCTGAATTTGCCAGATGACGATTTGCATCCACGTCACTCCATCTTATTTCAAAATCTTTCAAGTACATCTTCTGCTTTTTTTACTATGCATGCATAATACCCCATAAAAATAACATAGTTTTGAAACGTAAGAGATAAAGAACATGGTTTTTTATACTTATTTTTAATTCGAGTCGAAAAAATTTATTTCAAAATGTCAAACAAGCCTGCTTTCATTAAAGAATTATCATTACCTATAGTTGCCGCCCCCATGTTTTTAATATCTGGACCGCAATTGGTAATAGAATGTTGTAAAAATGGTATTGTTGGCACTTTTCCCGCTTTAAACCAACGCTCAAGCGAAGGTTTTGAAGAATGGTTGATCGAAATTAAATCTAAATTAAAGGAATTTGAAGAGCAGACTGGTAAAAAAGCGGCACCATTTGGTGTTAATTTAATCGTGCACCCTACAAACCCACGGTTAGAGGCCGATGTTAAATTATGTGTCAAACATAAAGTACCATTAATAATTACCTCTTTAGGTGCGGTGTCTGAAGTTGTCGATGCCATTCATAGTTATGGTGGTCTCGTTTTTCATGATGTTATTAAAAAGCGTCACGCAGAAAAAGCTGCTGAGGCTGGGGTTGATGGGTTAATTCTAGTTGCTGCAGGGGCTGGTGGTCATGCAGGCACAATAAACCCAATGACTTTAGTTGCTGAAATAAAGAAATTCTTTCATAAAACTATTTTGCTATCTGGATGTATCAGTACTGGTAGAGATATTGCATCGGCATTGCAGATGGGTGCAGATTTAGCTTATATGGGAACTCGTTTCATTAATACAAACGAAAGCAAGGCTACACCAGAATATCGCCAAATGATTATTGATGCTGGCGCTAGTGATGTAGTATATACTGCTGCAATTTCTGGAGTTCACGCGAATTTTCTCGGAGCTAGTTTAAAAGCTGCCGGAATAACCGAAGAAGATCTTAAAAAGGACCGAAAAATTGATTTTGGCAAAGAATTGGATACCGAGGCAAAAGCATGGAAAACCATTTGGTCGGCAGGCCAAGGTTCTGCTCTTATTACAGATAGCCTACCTGTAGCTGAATTGGTATCACATTTAAAGTCAGAATTTAAAGAGGCTATAGAAGGGCAAATAAAAGTGCTTGAACACTATCCAAAATAAAATTTATAATACAGTTTTAGTGCCTTTGGTTTATTTTAAAATGCAGATTGACCATTAACTATTTCAAAATATCTCATAGAAATTGTAATGCCCTTACTTAACTCGACATACAATCCACCCCTATTTTTTAAAAACGGACATTTGTCGACGATTTATTCCGGCTTAATTCGAAAAATTGAGCCTCTAGAACAAATAAGAATACGGCTAACTTTACCCGACACTGATTTTCTAGATTTGGATTGGAGTTATTCAAAAACTCCAACTAAAAAACTAGTGCTAATTATACATGGCCTTGAAGGAAGCTCTAAACGCGCTTATATACAAGGAAGTGCCAAAGCATTAACCGAATCAGGTTTCGATGTCTGTGCCATTAATCTTAGAGGTTGCAGTGGTACAATGAATAATTTGTATCGATCATATCATTCTGGCGCTACTGAAGATTTACAATCAGTCATAGACCATGTACTTCTACTAGACAAATACTCCTCTTTATTTTTACACGGATTTAGTCTCGGTGGCAATCTGCTACTAAAGTATTTAGGTGAAGAGCGTATACTGCCTAAAGAAATTAAAGGTGCAGTAGCTATTTCTGTACCCTGTCAATTGGCAGATTCACTTGATCAGTTATTACAATTTAAAAATTTTCTATACGCGAGAAGATTTAAGGGTAATTTGGTTGAAAAACTTAAGTTGAAAAAACAGTCATTTCCAGACCTGATATCAGATTTGGACATTGAAAAAATAATAACATTGAAAGATTTTGATGATATTTATACAAGCAAAGCACATGGGTTTAAAGATGCTATGGATTATTATGCGCAATGTAGTAGTCTTCAATTTTTAAACACTATTGAAATACCTACCCTAATAATTAACGCTGAAAATGATACATTTTTGGGAGAGGCTTGCTATCCAATAGATATTGCCAAACAACATAAAACCTTGTTTTTAGAAGTTCCGAAATACGGTGGGCATGTTGGTTTTTATGGTCCTGACAATTTTACGTATGCCGAGCGTCGTACTTTAGAGTTTTTTTTAAATTGTCATTAATCTCTGATAAACATTTTAAAAAAACAATGTATCACAATACTATTGTTAAAAATCTCTTTAAAGTTAAATTGTACATTATTTAAAGATAGCGCTACACGCAAAAATCCCTATCTTAGTCGTTCAATTGACTCACAACATTTAAATTATAAACGTATGCGTAAATTATTTACTTTATTAGCTCTTAGCACCATTATCATTAGCTGTGGCGAAAAGAAAGAAGAAAAAAAAGAAGGTTTTGAAATGAACAGAGCCAAAAAAGAAGTTAAAGCTGAAACAGCAAGTGAAGGTGTACCTGTTGACCTTGATAACAAAGGAGTAGGTCCAATAACAGATGTCACATTTTCTGATGCTATTAACGAAGAAATGGCTGCGGCAGGTAAGGAAAAATTTCAAGCAATTTGTACGGCATGCCATATGGCAGAGCAACGTATGATCGGGCCAGCATTAAAAGGTGTCTTCGAACGTAGAAGTCCAGAATGGGTTATGAACATGATTATCAACCCAGATAAAATGTTGAAAGAAGACCCTATTGCAAAAGCATTATTGAAAGAATACAATAATGCCATCATGCTTAATCAAAACTTAAAAGAAGAAGACGCTCGTAATTTAGCAGAATACTTACGTACGCTCTAAGTTAATTTATACACATTATAAAAAAAACCCTTTCAATAGCTTGAAAGGGTTTTTTAGTTATAAACACATTTCTATATCTAGATTTAATAATTAAAACCAATCTTTAATTTTACAAATAAATCGTATAATTGAGCAAATTACGTAGTGTAGGTTTTAGCCGGTTTTTTCGACCAAGAAGATATAATTTGAAATTAAAAATCTAATGCAAAACGATAAAATAAAGATTGATATAGTTTCTGATGTTGCATGTCCTTGGTGTTATGTTGGTAAAAAAAGATTAGAAAAAGCAATTAAACAATGGGATGGTATTCCAATAGAAATAGAATGGCATCCATTTCAACTAGATCCCAATATGCCAAAAGAAGGTTTGGATAGAGATACTTATTTAACCAATAAATTTGGAAGCTTAGAAGGTCCGCTAGAAATGACAAAACATTTAGAAAAAAGTGGAAAGGAAGAAGGCATTACTTTTAACTTCGGACAAGAATGGCTTGCAGTCAACACACTTCAATTACACCAACTATTACATGTAGCTGGTGAAGAAGGATTTAAAGATGTATTGAAAGAGCGTTTAATGAAAGCTTATTTTGATGAAAACCTTCACTTGAATACCATTGATGTATTAAGCTCAATAATGGCTGAATATAATTGGTCTACCGAAAAGACAAAACAAGTTTTAGATGATGACAGCATCGCGTATGCAGTTAAACAAGAGATCGCTCATTATCAACAGCGTGGTGTCAATAGCGTACCCTATTTCATTATTAATGACAAATATGGTATTAGTGGTGCACAGCCGGCATCGGCATTTTTAAATGCATTTCAACAAGTATCAACATTAAATATCATAAGTAAAGGTAATAGTTGTAATCCGGCAACTGGAGTTTGTTAACCTTGCACTAAAAAGATAGACGTTATTCGATATTAAATTTTGAACATTAAAAAGCAAGAACTATGAAATCATCATTTTCTGAAATAATAAAAGGAGATACACCTGTATTGGTAGATTTTTTTGCTGACTGGTGTGGGCCATGTAAATCATTGGCCCCAATTCTTAAAGACGTAAAAAGTGATTTAGGAGACTCAATAAAAATTATTAAGATAGACGTTGATAAGAACCAAACATTAGCCACGCAATATCAGGTTAGAGGAGTGCCTACCATGATTTTGTTTAAAAATGGCAAACAAGTTTGGAGACAATCGGGCGTAGTACCTAAACATGACCTTTTACAAATTATTAAAACTTCTTAATAAAATTTCAAACAAACTGGACTAGGCAAATCAACTTGGCTCACAAAACTTAGGGTTCCATTCTCTGGATTCCTATTAAAAACAACAATATTGTTACTTCGTTGATTTGCTACAAGTACGTATTTTCCTGTTGGGTCAATTGTGAAATTTCTAGGCCAGTCTCCCTTTACAGATTCTCTACCTAATAGATTCAGTTTACCGGTTGCTTGATCAACCTTAAAGATAACTATGGTATTTTCTCCCCTATTTGTACCATAAAGAAACTTACCATCTGAAGATAAATGAATATCGGCACAAAAACTTTCACCCTCAAAATTAGAGGCTGTGGTTTCCTGATTTTCAATTGCATAGTACTTTTCGTCATCCAAACCAAAAACCGTAATGGTTGAATTCAATTCATTTATTACGTAAATAAACTTTTCATCCATAGAGGTAACAAAATGTCTTGGACCTGCACCTTCCGCTTGAACTAGTTCTTTCTGTTCGCTTGAAGAAAATTGACCATCAGTTTTACTGTATTTTTTAATTCTATCCAATCCTAAATCAGACACAAATAATTCGTCATTTATAAATTCAGCCATATGGGCATGAGCCGTCTTGGTCGTATCTAAAATCTTATGGTCTATAATTTGAGGTGAAGGATTAAGGTTACCATTATCTGTAGCATTATAAACTGCAACATTTCCTCCTGTATAATTTGCTACTGCCACCATATTGCCACTTTCACTAACGCCAACATAACAAGGATTAGCACCATAGGTAGACTTTACATCTACTTCTGTAAGTACTGTATCTTTAATCCTAAACGTGGTAATTGAGCCATCATCTTCTTTAAAATCATCAACCTCGCTAACTGCATACATGGTATTCTTATCAGGTGACAAAGTTAAATATGAAGGGTTTTTAATAGCCGCAGCTAAGATCTTATTCTCTAACAGTCCTGTTTCAAGATTGAAGTTATACCTATAAATACCTTCACTCCCATTATTCGTATATGTACCAACAAATAGAATCTCTTCCTTATGTATTTCCTTCATCTTACAACTATTTACCAGGCTCAATACTATTCCTAAAACAACAACTAAAGATTTGTATTTCATATTCTAAAAATAAGCACATTTTAATTCTGTCTAATACTAAACGCCAAATATTATACCTACACAAATGATATTGAATACTTTTATTTAAAAATAATTGTAAATATTAGTATTTAGCTTCTAAAAGCATTGTAAAATCTATAAGGTCTAATGTTTTCTTATGAGTAGCTTCTAAAATTACAGGAGGCGCAACACCGGCCTCAGCAGCTTGTTTCCAACGTAACGCGCAAAGGCACCACTTATCACCCGCTTTAAGTCCGGGGAAATTATACATTGGCTTAGCAGAACTTAAGTCATTTCCTTGTTCTTTAGAGTATTCTAGAAATTCTGTTGTCATAACTGCACAAACCGTATGCGTCCCAGAATCCTCTGTATTGGTTTTGCAGAAGCCATCTCGATAAAAGCCAGTTAAAGGCCCATAACAACAAGAAATCAAATTTGTTCCTAAAACATTAAGGGGCATAGTTTTGCATTTTAAAAAGCAAGTAGTGCTAACATAAAGATAATATTCTTACTTATCCCAAAAGACTGCTAATACTCTATTTTCATTCTGTGATACAATTTAACAAATTACTAAAGATCCTATCAACTTATTCTAATTATACGGTTATTTGTTGACTACTTATTCTCGAATCGAATTAAAATGATAAACAGTATCATATTTAGTATCGTGTAGAATAATGATGGAAAAGACAATAAAAATGAATCCTTGATTTTAATTCTTACCATAAACCCAAAAGCCATTAAAATAGCTAAACCTAAGCTTGCCAATATTGCCCAGTTTTCAAAAAACAGCCCTATAAAAAGACCTACCGAGCCTAATAATTGCAGTATACCGACCAAAACTCTAAATTTATCTAAATCATACCGTTTAAATTCAAGCACCATAAAATTTGAATACAAACAACTAACCCCAAAAAAAAGGAATGAAATACCTGAAAAAACAATTATTACATTGGTAACCCACAAATATTCCTTAAAATCAGAGAACAATATATTCACTTTAATATATTTTGTTTAATTTTATTTCAAATATATTAAACAATATGGATTTTATTATCATTTTAGCCAAAGTAATTATTTTCGTAGCCATCATTAATGTTTGGTTCTTTCGATTCAATAAAAAAACGAAATATAGAGGAGGAGACGCTTCTTCAATGAAGGCTGAGTTTGCGAATTACGGACTGCCCGAATCAATGGTTTACATTATCGGAGGACTCAAAGTTATAAGTGCCTTTGGGTTAGTGCTTTCAATATGGTTTCCACAATTTGCACTACCAGCCGCGGCAGTTATGGCCATTTTGATGGTCGGTGCAATTATTATGCACCTTCGTATAAAAGATGATTTTATAAAATCGATTCCCGCATTATTGTTTTTACTGCTATCCCTGCTTATTATAAATTACTCCTTTTCAATCCTTTAACAAATTGAGTATTATTAAAAAACAGTAAACACGTTATAAAGACCAAATCTGGTTAAATTTTATCTGCCAGTACTTTATACGTTGGATCTTCCATGACATTAACGTCTATAATTTCTTCTGCGTTCTCTAATAAACGAATACAATCATTACTTAAATGGCGTAAATGAACTTTCTTACCAACCTTGGCATATCTTTCCGTAATCTTATTTAAGGCCTCAATACCACTCATATCGGCAACCCTACTTTCTTTAAAATCAATTATAATTTCGTTTGGATCATTTACGACGTCGAACTTTTCGCTAAAAAGTGTTGTAGACCCAAAAAATAAGGGGCCGTATATCTCGTAATGTTTTACTCCATTCTCATCGATATGCTTTCTTGCCCGTATTCTCTTCGCATTCTCCCAAGAATAAGCCAGTGCAGAAATTACCACACCTAAAAGTACTGCAACGGCTAAATTGTGTGTTACTGCAGTAATTAAGGTTACTAAAATCATTACAACAACATCTGAATTTGGCATTTTTCGAAAAGTCTTAAAACTAGCCCACTCAAACGTACCAATGGCAACCATAAACATTAACCCGACCAATGCGGCCATTGGTAAACGTTCAATAACACTAGACCCGAACATAATGAACACCAACAACATTACTGCTGCTGTTATACCAGATAATCTTGCTCTAGCACCAGAAGATGTATTAATTAAACTTTGACCGATCATTGCACAGCCACCCATACCCGATAAAAATCCGGATAGAATATTAGCAGACCCCTGCGCTATACATTCTTTATTACCATTACCTCTTGTTTCGGTAATCTCGTCTATTATGTTCAATGTTAGTAAACTCTCAATTAAACCAACACCAGCAACAATTGCAGCATACGGAAAGATTATTTTAAAAGTTTCAAATGTCAATGGAATCTGTGGGATGGATAATGGTGGAAATCCACCTTTAATAGATTCTCCTTCTCTCATGGTATCTGCAACTGTCAAAGTATCGATTCCAAAGCCTATAACAATTGTAGAGACTATAACGATGGCTACCAATGAGGATGGTATTGCTTTGGTGAGCTTAGGTAGCCCCCAAATAATAAGCATTGTAAGAAGGGTAAGACCTAGCATCATTGCCATGTTCATGCCCGTTAACAAATTATCGGTTCCTTTTTGATAGAAGTTCGGAAATTGAGCCATGAATATAATAATGGCCAAACCATTAACAAAACCGAACATTACCGGATGGGGTACTAGACGTATAAACTTTCCTAATCGTAAGACTCCGGCTAATATTTGTAATATACCTGCGATTATGACCGTAGCAAAAACATAATTCAATATAGTTTCAGGTTCAATACCCGGGAAATTGCGTTTTAATTCTAATATCAACCCAACAAAAATTACGGCAACAGCACCCGTTGCTCCAGAAATCATTCCAGGTCTACCTCCAAAAATTGAAGTGATTAGGGCAAGTACAAAAGCTGCATATAGTCCCGTTAAAGGAGAGAAACCGGGGATAAGGGCAAACGCAATAGCTTCTGGAACCAAAGCTAAGGCTACCGTGAGTCCAGATAGAATTTCTGTCTTATAATCTACTTTTTGTTTGAAATCGAATAAATTAAATATCTTCGCCATGCACCTTTACTTTTAAAGGGCGCAAATTTAAGGCTTATTGTTCTGCAAAAGAATCAATTACTAGAAAAACCCCATTAAATCCCAACCTCAATTATTCAAAAACTCACTTTGCCCAATAGTCAACTACAAATACTTTTTCTAAATGTGGCCGAAGACTAGCTACAAACTCTTGATGTTTTGGATGTGGAGTATATATACTATCTCTATCTTTTTTTGAATTGAATGTAATCATATAACAATGGGTAAAATCTTGATGAAAGTTTTCAGGACTATCGTTTAAGCCCCATTCAAAATCTTTAATTACTGAAATGTGATCTGGTAGGGCATTAAAATTATCATTTAACTTTTTTACATCTGCTTCACTAGCATCATCATTGAATTTAAAAATCACGATATGTCTTAATAGGTCTTTATTCTGTTTTTTCATTTTAAACAATTCTTTTTTTTGGGGTTCTATTTCTTAAATTAAATCGTCTTGATTGTATGCCTATAGAAAAAGCTATCTTAAATAAAAGACAATCCATTTTTTGTTTGTATTAAAAACGCATCTCAATTAAATCATACTTATTTTTCAAATGGTGGTAATTATAGAATCCCTCCCATACTACCTCCATCGACCTTTATAGCAGCCCCATTTGTTGCAGAAGAAAGATGACTTGCCATGTAGGTAATCGTATTTGCAATTTCATCAACCTTAGCGAATCTTTGCAATAGCGAAGAAGTTCTCACTTCAGTAAAAAACGAGGTTTCAATTTGAGCTTTTGTTTTTCCTTCTTTTTGAGCGGCATTTTCTAAGAATTGCTCAGCTCCTTCAGACAAAGTAGACCCTGGAATTATCGTATTTACGGTTACACCGGTCCCTTTAGTGAGTTGTGCTAAACCCCTAGATACGGCCAGAATTGCAGCTTTTGTCATACTATAGGAAATTAAATCATCAGGCACCAAAGTGGCACACTCACTTGAAATAAATAAGATGCGGCCCCAATTCTTAGTCAACATTTGGGGTAGTATTCTTTTAGATAAGCGCACTCCGCTCATTACATTAACTTCAAACTGTTGCTGCCAATCTTCATCTTTAGTTTCAAAAAACGACTGTGACGAATAAATACCAACATTATTAACAAGAATATCAATCTCAGAAAGTTTGCCCAATTGCTTTTCTATCTGCTGTATTTTTCCAAAATCAACACATAGTCCTGAAATAGTATTATCGGGGAATTCTCTTTGTAATTTTTGCACTGCTTCTTGTAGTTTGGTTTCTGTTCTGCCATTAAGAACAATATCAGCTCCTTCTCTAGCTAAAGCTCTAGCCGCAGCATAACCAATACCAGCAGTTGACCCTGTTATGAAAGCTGTTTTTCCTTGTATTTTTAAATCCATTTTACCTTATCTATTCTAATTCGCTATGCCCCATGTACTAAACAACCACCATAAAGCAAGTACAAGACCTATTAAAATTACCGTTAAAGTTGCATCAGAAGACCATTTAACTTTTGGTCGTTCTGAACGCCTCTGAAATGTTACTAACTCTAACATTGCCACAGGTTGTGGCTGACCCATTTTACTTACGACCATTAATATCACAGCACACAAAATGAACAAGAATAGCGCAAAGTGTAAGAAATTAATACCTAAAAAGATACCTAAAAAAGACCCTTCGTTTACTTGAATAGTTCCTTCATTACTTAAAAACTCGGCTACTAGTCTAAAAACTCCAACTGCGAATCCTACCCATAAAGACACAATAGCGCCTTTAGCGTTTATCCATTTGTAAAATAATCCAAAGAGAAAGACTGCTGCAATTGGTGGTGAGATATAGGCTTGCACACTTTGTAGATAGTGAAAAATACCCCCACCCATTAATGATTTCATAAAAGGAATCCAACCAAGGCTTACAATAACTAAAACAACAGTAGCAATACGTCCAAAACTAACAAGATCTTTTTGAGTAGCCATAGGCTTATACTTTTGATAAAAATCGATTGTCAATAACGTGGAACTCGAATTAAACGCAGATGAAAGCGAACTCATTAATGCAGCCAATAGTCCGGCTATGGCTAAGCCTTTCAAGCCTGAGGGCAAAAATCCATTTATCATGGCAGGAAGAGCTTGATCTGCATTTTCCATTGAAAAATCAATAGCTCCTTCTTGCAATAGAGCGTATGCGATCACACCTGGAATAAAAAATATAAATACGGGAAGTAATTTTAAATACCCAGCAAATAAGGCTCCCTTTCTTGCGTTGTTCACATCTTTTGCAGAGAGTGTGCGCTGCACGATATATTGATCTGTACACCAGTACCAAACCCCTAAGATCGGAGCGCCGAAGAGCATGCCCGTCCATGGGTATTCAGTATCAGCCATTGGTCTCCATAGATTAAAAAACTGCTTTGTAGGTGGGTTCCCTTCATGGGCAGATGCAGTAGTGATAACATCAATCATATGATTCCATCCACCTAAAGCATATAAACCGAATGCGGTAACCGCAATGGTGCCAATTAATAATATAAACGCTTGTACCATATCGGTATAAATCACAGCCTTTAGACCGCCCAATACCGTGTAGAAACCAGTTGCAACTACAGTAATTATAGCGCCAGTCCAAAAAGGGATTCCGATAGTTTCAAAAACCAAGGCCCCTGCAAATATGATTAACGAAATTTTTGTAATCACATAGGCTAAAATTGAAATAACAGAAAGATAACTACGACAGGCCTTAGAATATCTTTTTTCAAGAAACTCGGGCATTGTATATACTCCCGTTCGAAGATAAAAAGGCACAAATACCCAGCCTAGTAGTATTAATACCAGCGATGCTATAATTTCAAAATTCGCCATTGGCATATTACCCCGCGCCCCAGCTCCTGAAACGCCTAAGATAATCTCTGATCCGATATTTGAAGCAAAAAGCGAGGCTCCTATAACCAACCATCCAGAGTTCCTTCCGGCCAAAAAATAATCAACAGCGCCTCCTGATTCTGATTTGTTTTTTGACGCCCATCGGGCAATCCATAATATAATTCCAAAATAGATAAGTATAATGGCAATATCTAAAATGCTTAAAGTTGATAACATATTGTTTTTGGTTTGATTGGTTGTTTAATTTTTATAATTGTATTGTAAATTCTACCAATCTTTTAAACCAAGTAAACGCTCACCTAAGTCACTCAATTTAGCGGTATCATATTTGGTCTGTTCCCAATTTCGCGGATCTCCAGGAAATGCATAACCCTCGGGTGCAATCCTTTTTTCCCATGAATTAATGCGCCAGTTTTTAAGTTCTTTATTTTCTGGTTCTGCAGGCATCATAGAAATATATTGGGCTATACGAACTTTATCTTTAGATTTATTTGGCCGAATACCATGTGGCTCAGTACTGTTGAAAATCAGCAAATCACCCGCCTGCATTTTCACCTTTACAATTTTATCTTCTAAACCATCTAAACTAGGTTGAAAATGGTCCCTATCTTCTGGCTGTGTAAGTTTCCATGAATCATAATTACGGTATAACCATGGTATACATTGAAACCCGCCCATATTTTCATCTTCTTGATCAGCTAGCGCCAATACACCTTGTACATTTTGCGGCTTGGTTTCTGGATCATAATCCCAGTGAATAAATCCTTTTTTTTCTACCCCTGGCGGCAAAGGAAAATTTAAATTAGCCCTGTCAATGGTTACCCATAACTTTTCTGTTCCCCAAACATCTACAAAAGCATCATAAACCCTTTGCGTTTGTCTATTATTCCATAAATGTTGATGGTTATAAACTTCCACCATTCCTGTGCCTGTCAATTCTTTCATTTTCATTTCAGCGCGGGGAGAAGCGTACCATGTCGTTGGATCGTTAGGTTTTTTTTCATCAAACTCCCAAAGAAAATCGGCTGTACGCTTTGCTTGTTCTTTAGATACAGCACCTTTTATAACTATGTAACCATTCTCTATCCAAAACTGCCAATCTTCTTCACTCAGCACACGTAAAGGCTGACCATTAGAACGATTATTCAATTTTTGTTTGCTACTTGTTGCAGTAGATGGATTTCCCGGTATATCATTGTGCGCTTTATTACCTTGCTCTATTTTATTTTCGGTCTGTTTCATAGTAGTTAAATTTTAAGTTTAAAGTATTGGATAAAACTACAGAGCATTTAAAACTCAAACTACCGTTATATTGACCATAATTTGAACGATATTGATTTAATAAGGTCGTTTGCTTTAATTTATACGTAATTTTGTTACATTTAACCCATGAAGATTGAACTAGAGACTATCGATCCTGAATCTAAAAGTCCGTTTAGACTTTTGCACGACCCAAAGTTGAGCCATCTATTTTATTGGCATTTTCATCCTGAATATGAGTTGGTCTATATTGAAGGTGCAAATGGAACTCGACATGTTGGGGATCACATTTCTGAGTACGAAGAAACCGACCTTGTTCTTATAGGTTCGAATATTCCTCACTTGAATTTTGACTATGGGGTGAAGACAACTTACAGAGAAGAAGTTTTACATATAAAACCTTCATTTAAAAATACCTTTGTTGAACCCATACCTGAATTGCAAAGCTTGAACCGTTTACTTGACTTATCAAGATATGGACTTGCATTCCACGGAGAAACTAAGAAAGTGGTTGGCGAATTATTAAAGGAACTTCATAAGCTTAAACCTTTTGAATATTTCATGGCCATCATGAATATTCTCAAAAGATTGTCTCAGAGCAATGAGTTTGAACTGTTACATAAAAAACCTTACAAAAATAGATATAGCAAAAAAGAGCAAAGTCGAATTCGTGATATTTATGCTTTAATCGATGAACGATATCAAGGTAAAATTTCTGTAGATGAAGTAGCGAAATTCTGTAATTTGACAAAACCAGCTTTTTGCCGCTATTTCAAAAAAGCAACAGGAAGCACATTTATAGAATTCTTGAATCAATATCGTATTAGTCAGTCTAAACGAATGTTGCTTACGGGTAAAAATGTTAGTGAAACATGTTTTGAATGCGGATTTGAAAGTCTATCCTATTTCAATAGAACGTTCAAGAAAGTTACAGGTGAGAATCCTTCGGCATTTAGAAAACGATTACGTACTAATAATATCTAAAATTTAGATAAAGAAAGTTTTTGAATAGATTGGGGACAAATAAACTAGAAACAATAAATCTTATGCATAACAATTCATTTAAGCTTTTATCGATATTCCTAATTCTATTGGTTTCTTTGTCTTTTTTTGAAACCAAAGCACAAGATGATTCAAACCCTAAATTGGTGGTTGGAATTATTATTGATCAAATGAGAGCAAATTATCTTTATAAATATCAGGAAAGGTATGGTGAAGATGGATTCAAAAGATTAATACGTAATGGATTCAATTATAAAAATGCAAATGTCAATTATATCCCTTCGGAAACCGCGCCAGGTCATGCTTCAATTTATACCGGAACCACCCCTTCTTATCATGGTATAATCGGTAACTCTTGGTTCGAAAGTGAAACTAATGCAGTAGAAGGAAATGTATCTGATAAACTAGAAAAAATAGTTGGATCTGTAAATGACAACCCATATGGAGTATCTCCCAATAAGTTAATGACATCAACCATAACTGATGAATTAAAAAAGACAAGCAATTTTAAATCAAAAGTAATAAGCGTATCCATCAAAGATAGGGGAGCTATTTTACCAGGCGGAAAATCTGCAGATGGTGTTTATTGGCATGATTGGGAATCAAGCCCTGGCTATTTTGTAAGCAGTAGTTTTTATATGGAAACGCTACCCAATTGGGTCAATAAGTTTAATCAACTGGAAAAATCAGACGCTTATTTAAACGAAACATGGAATACCCTTTACCCCATTGAAACATATACATTAAGTACGCCAGATGATAATACATATGAACCTTCACTAGGCGGAAAAATTAGTCCAACATTTCCTTACAATTTTAAGACTATGAGGGAAAAGTATAGAGATAAGGGAAGTGAATTTCAATTATTATGGATTTCCCCAAAAGGGAACACTTTACTTACAGAATTTGCCATTACCGCAATACAGGAAGAAAAGTTAGGTAAAGATAATTACACCGATTTTTTGAACATTAGCTATTCTGTACCAGATGTTATTGGCCATACCTTTGGACCACAATCTGTGGAGATGGAGGATATCTATTTAAGATTAGATAACGAAATCGCCACACTTTTAAAGGCATTGGACACCAAAATTGGAAAGGAAAACTACACCTTATTCCTTACTTCAGATCATGGAGCTATGGAAAACGTGTCGTTTTTAAATGATCATAAGTTGGATGCTGCAATTGCACGAACTACTAACGATGCAAGAAACTTAGAAGCATTTTTAGATACGAAGTATGGAAAAGCCTCATGGATAACTGCTGTACATGGCAATAACTTGTATTTAAATAAAGTTACTATTGACGAACAAAAGTTAACCTTACCATTAATTCAAAAAGAGGCTGCAGATTACTTAATGACCTTACCAGAAGTTTCTTTTGCACTTACCGCAGATGACCTTCAAACCCACGTTTATGAGGAAGGAATTCGAAAAACCATTCAAAATGGTTATCATGTAAAAAGATCTGGTGATTTGATCATAAGCTATTCCTCTGGAACCATAATCCATCCAAATTCCAATATTGATATTGAAATGGTCAATGGCACAGTACATGGATCTAGTTATTCGTATGATACACATGTACCCCTAATATGGATTGGCAAAGGTATTAAGAGCGGTGAATCTGTTAGGGCGGTGAATCCGATAGATATTGCGCCAAGTTTATCCATGTTCCTGAACATACCTTTACCTAGCGCCTCCCAAGGTAATCCACTTACTGAGTTATTTGAAAATTAAAATTGATTAAGCTTTATTTGGTTCTAGACTTATCTAAAATTTCTGATTTGAATTTGGCAGGATCCGATATAATATTGAAGAACTCTAAAATATATTTTTTACTTATTTGAAATTCGTCATCATTTTCAAAGTAAGACTTATGATCTTCCATTATTGCCATCATATTTTCCTGATTTTGCAGGAATTCGTCCCTAATCAATTCCATTGTAGCGCCCGATCTTTGAAAACCTCTATACAAGCGTTGTGTGACCGACTCTAATGGCAATACCAACCCATCTATTTGAGAAACAACGGAATAACTAACATCACATAATCCAGACATATCAAAATCATAAGGTATGGGTATAGAATGCCCATTCAAAAACAAAAGCTTTTGATTATGCTGATAGCCTGTTGAGTAGTCGGTATTACCAATCATATATTGAAAAAAGCTATTTCTTATTGAGTTTAAAGAATCTTGTTGCAATGGGTGTACATTTCTTTTCATGGTTTTACCACCAAAACGGTCTTCTAATACATCCATATCCTCAATAAAAAAAGCTTTAATTCTATGCTCTTGTACTTTTTTCCCTTTTGGTTCACTTAGAGTAAAATCTAGAAGCCGGGTCTTAAAATGATAAGGAGAAACAACCTCATAGAGCTTATAGGCCAATAACTCCTTTATGACATTGTCGTTGGTATTTTTCTCTTTTAAACAGGGCAGCACCAATTTTAATTCCTTATTCCCTTTGAACAATGTCTTTTTTGTATGCTCTTTTTTTAATTTTATTTTTACCGGTGAAAAATAACAGTTCTTTCGCCTGAAATTTCCCCTTGCCCTAACCCTTACTGGTAAAGACCTTAGTGAGTCTTTATCTAAATATGCAAGATTCACATCTAAATAAGTACTATCATTGGTAAGTTTTTTGAGATCTCGATTACTATAGATCATCTGAACTTCTAAAACAGATGTTGATTTAAACAAGTTAGAAACCTTTCCTATTTTTTTACTTTTTTCATCATTTTGACTAAAACATGAAATAGATATAAAAAAACATATCGTGATGAGTCTTAAATTAGTTTGTATCTTTCCCATAATAAATTTACTTTACGTGTAAAGTATTAAAAATTAAGCTATTAAACTCTATCTCGCCTCCTTAAATTATAGAACACTATTGGTTACGGTGATTTCTTTGATCTCTGTGTTTATCTGTTATCGCTTTAATGTTTTTTTTAAAGTGGATTTAACTCTCCTCAGTATTGCAATTATTTTTCCATTGGTATTTACGATTAGAGGTTCTTTTAGAAGAAGGGAAAAGGCATTGGAACATTTAAGTCAATACCGAAGTGCTATGAAAACACTTTATTATTTTATTACTACCAGCACATTGTCAGAAAATGAAGAGGCTAGTTTAAAATTATTATTAGAAAATATAGAAAACAAGACCTTATTGCATCTCAAAAGTCAACAAGGTGATATCAAAAATTTAGATAATGAGGTCAATAAAGTATACAACTTTATTCACTCTAGAAGAGAAACTACACCAAAAGGATTAAAAGACAAACTTTTCAAATATTTGTGTGACCTGCACGAAGCAATTGATAATTTGAACGGTATTCATGTACATAGAACACCCGTAAGCCTAAAAGCTTATTGCAAAGTGTTTATCTACATTTTTCCGCTAATCTATTCACCTACTATCATATATAATATTGGTATAGAATATAATCCTTGGGCTGTATATTTCGTGGTCGTTCTAACAGAATTCATACTTATTTCACTTTATAATATTCAAGATGATTTAGAATATCCTTTTGACGATAAAGGTTTAGATGATATTAAATTAGACCATTTTAAAGTATTGAGGTAGTCTAAACAAAAAATCCCTTATCCAATTAAGGATAAGGGATTTTTAAGACAACCAACTTAAAAACTATTTTAACTTCTTCCTTTTTACATTCATTGTAGGATTGGAAGATTTAATTCTTTTTTTACTCTCATCACCTTTTGCAGATTTTAAATACTCTTGATATCCCCTGCCTCTAAATTCATAGGTAGTTCCACTATCTGGGTGATATAATTCTATTGTACTATCGTTAATTACGTATAATTCAAAATAATCATCACTAAAGAAATCATAGTCTAAAGTCAAAGCTTTTAAAGTATTATCTCCCTGCACATCATACACTTCATAATCCCCCTCAAAATCCCAATGTAAATTAGAAATACTTGTGCCGGGCATGTCTAAGGACGACCTAAAAAAGTTAGGTAAAAACTGTAAGTAATTCTCATCATCAAAATTATTTAAAGCTCCGGTCTCACTTGTATATATTTTCTCCCATGCATCGTATTCTTGAATGAAATAATTGATGTTATCATAAAAAACCATATCATAGTCGAAGGTATTTGTCTGATATCCTTTTAGAAAATAAGAGGTGTCACTTCTGGCATCATATAATTCTATTGTATTTCTATTTATAGCAAATACTTCCAAAGCCCAGCGTCCATCAATATCATGGTCTATATCTACAATACCTCTTAGAGTGCCATATGTTCCAACATCTATACCATAACCTCCTCCAGTTTTACCTATTCCAACAATATTATTATTGGCGTAAAGCACACCTCGATCAAATGAAACTGTAAAAGCTCTTTGTAAAAAAGGGACCTCACCATTACCTTGAGTTGCATTTATGTCTATATACCATAAATCAAAACTTTGTAAAACTTGATCTGTATTAAAAGCAGATTCTTCAATAAAATCATCTTCTATGATTACATCTGCATAACAAGAAACCATTAATGTGGCCAAAAGAAAATAACCTGTAAGTAGTTTTATTGTTTTCATATGATTTTATTTTAAGATTACTAACATAGAAACAATCACCATGCCAAAATTTATAAAACACTGATGCATAGCTAATGATGAGCACACAAATTATTGGTAAATTTGTACCATGGAAAAGGATGCGAAATTTGCAGTATTAGGTGGTGGTAGCTGGGCTACCGCTATTGTAAAGATGTTGACCAACAACCAAGAAAAGGTAGGTTGGTACATGCGTAATTCAGATGCTATTGAACATATAAAAACTCAAAAACACAATCCAAATTATCTTACTTCGGTTGAATTTAAAACTGAACAACTATTCTTGACAGATGATATTGACGACGCAGTAAATTTTGCAGATGTTTTAATCTTTGCAGTACCTTCTGCATTTTTAGTCAGTGAATTAGAAAAGCTTAAATCTCCTTTAAAGGATAAAATTATATTTTCTGCCATAAAGGGTATTGTGCCGGAATCAGGTTTGATTGTCGGCGAACATTTTCATGAAATCTATAAAATTCCTTTTAAAAATATAGGTGTTATAACCGGACCATGCCACGCTGAAGAAGTTGCTATGGAAAGGCTTTCATATTTGACCATTGCATGTGCTGATAAGGACAAGGCTGAATTAATTGCTAAAAACTTATCGAGCAACTATATTAAAACCAATATCAGTAAGGATATTATTGGTACAGAGTACGCGGCCATGTTAAAAAATATTTATGCTATCGCAGCCGGTATCGCTCATGGATTGGGTTATGGTGATAATTTTCAAAGCGTATTGATGAGCAATGCCATTCGGGAAATGAAACGCTATACAAAACGCATTCACAATATTGACCGAAACATTAATAAGTCTGCCTATTTAGGAGACCTTTTAGTGACCGGATATTCCATCTTTAGCAGAAACAGAATGTTCGGCAATATGATCGGTAAAGGGTATACCGTAAAAAGCGCTCAAATGGAAATGAGTATGATTGCAGAGGGATATTACGCTGCAAAAAGCGCTTATACTATAAAAGAGGGTTTTAGGAAAAAGGTAAAGACACCTATTATTGATGCCGTTTATAAAGTACTTTACGAAAACAAAAACCCTAAAAAAGTGTTTCTCGATTTGACGGATAAGCTCGATTAATCTCTAGTAAGCGAAAAGTCAGAATGCTCTTTTAATTCAGCTTCTAGAGTCATTCTCCAACCTTGTACTATTTCATCAGATACACCAAAACTATTTTGGAACTCTTTTAAGATGGGTTTCATTAAGGTACGTATACTATCAATGTCAAAATACAACCTACCAGTTCTACGGATAAAGAAATCCATAGGGTTTTGAACCATTTCATAATCAATACCAAAAGCAAGTTCTGCTTTTGCCAAGCGAACATATTTATCTTTCTCGACAATTTTTGCGTAATTATCTAGAATTATCTCTGTTTGCTTCCCGTAATTGGTCACTAAAAACCAAGCATCGTATTCAGTAAATTTATCTCCTTTGATTCTATCGTATATTTCGGCGATGTATTTTTTTACATGCTTAAACTTTTTAAAATCATCATTACCACATAAGAATATTTTCTCAGTGTAGCACTCTTTCAGCTTAGTATCATATTCCTCTTCCATTCTTTTAACAATACGGTCAACTACACGTTCGGCCATTTTTCTATAACCGGTTAATTTACCCCCAGCAATACTGATTAAACCAGTCTCAGAAACAAAAATCTCATCTTTTCTCGACAATTCAGAGGCAGATTTACCTTCCTCGTGTATTAATGGACGTAGACCTGCCCAAGACGAAACAATATCTTCCAGTTCTAAATTAATGTCTGGAAACATATTATTTACGGCAGAAATCAAATAAATAGCATCAGCTAAATTTGTTCGTACATTATCTTTACTGTCATTATAATTAGTGTCTGTTGTACCTACATAAGTAACCTTACCTCTTGGAATGGCAAACATCATTCGACCGTCTGGTATATCAAAATAACAAGATTGTTTTACCGGTAATTTCTCATAAGGAAAAACCAAATGCACACCTTTAGTAAGGTGTAATTGTTTACCCTTTTTAGAATTATTTAAACTTCTTAATTCGTCTACCCACGGACCAGCAGCGCTGATTACAAACTTAGATTTAATGGTAAATTCTTTACCCGTAGTTTCATCAGTAGCCTTTACACCTGCAACCTTTTCTTTATTATAAATAAACTCATTCACCTTCGCATAATTTAATGCCTGAGCTCCAAAAAGTAAACTTGTTTTAATATTCTCAATAGTTAAACGTGCATCATCTGTTCTATATTCTGCATAATAACCTGCACCATTTAGAATTTTTTTTGGCAAAAGAGGCTCCAATTTCATGGCTTCCTTCTTTTCTAACATTTTTCGTTTATCATCTCCTGTTACCTGTGCCAAAATATCATAAACCTTAAGGCCAATTGAAGTTAGCCATTTACCATATGAACCATTTTCAATTAAGGGTAATAACATTTTTTCGGGCAACACCAAATGTGGGGCTAGTTTGTGAACAATAGCACGTTCAGAACCAACTTCTTTAACCAACCAAAAATCAAACTGTTTTAAATATCGAAGACCACCATGTATTAATTTAGTTGATTTACTACTGGTACCAGAAGCGAAATCTCCTTTTTCAAGCAAGGCAACTTTCAAACCACGTGAGGCAGCATCTAAAGCTATACCACCACCAGTTATTCCACCGCCAATTACTATCAAGTCAAATTCTTCTCCTTCTAAATTATCAATCGTTTTTTGACGTTCTAAATTGGTAAATTTTATGTTCTTCATCGGTGGATTTCTATATAAATGTAAAATCTAATTTTAAATTGAAATTTAGAATACTATCCATACAGGATATCATTCGGTCCATATCAAAGATATAGGGAGGATTTCACTAAACTTAGCTCGATTAATTATTTAATTGTAAAATTTGATGTCTAAGAATCACTCCTCTTCCCATCCTTTACATCTTTCAACCGCTTTTTGCCACTTTTTATATAAGCGTTTTCTTTTCACCCTATCAAAAGTGGGTTTAAAAATTCTGTTCATCGGTCGGTTTTCATCAATATCAGACTGTTTCCAAAAACCAACTTGAATACCTGCTAAAAATGCA
The DNA here is from genome assembly GCF_963974015.1 of uncultured Maribacter sp. Taxonomy (GTDB): domain Bacteria; phylum Bacteroidota; class Bacteroidia; order Flavobacteriales; family Flavobacteriaceae; genus Maribacter. Next base: position 285,678 of record NZ_CAXBBZ010000001.1, read on the forward strand.
GCGCCCATTGCTGTTGATTCTATAATCTCTGGTCTGTGAACTTCAGAATCTAATATATCGGCCTGAAATTGCATTAAATGATTATTGGCACAAGCACCACCATCTACACGAAGATTTTTTAATTGAATGCCCGAATCATCTTCCATAGCCTTTAAAATATCCTTGGTCTGATAGGCAAGTGATTCTAATGTCGCCTTGGCAATATGCGCTTTGCCCGTATCTCTTGTAAGACCAAATATGGCGCCTCTTGCGTACATATCCCAATACGGAGCACCTAAACCCGCAAAAGCAGGAACTACATAAACAGGATTTTCGCCTTCTATTGAATTAGCTAAGTCTTCAGTTTCTTTAGCATCTTCAATTAATTCTAAACCATCTCTTAACCATTGTATAGCGGCACCTGCTATGAAAACACTTCCTTCCAATGCATAATTCACCTTACCATCTAATCCGTAGGCAATGGTTGTCAATAGTCCGTTATTTGAAAATTGCGGTTCTTCTCCTGTATTCATCAACATAAAACAACCCGTACCGTATGTATTTTTTGCTGAGCCCTTCTTAAAACATCCTTGTCCAAAAAGTGCTGCTTGTTGATCGCCTGCGATACCCGCAATCGGTATTTTAACACTATCATATTCAAAATAACCAAAATCAGCTGCCGATGGTTTTACCTCTGGAAGCATAGTTTTCGGTATGCTCAACGCTTTCAGCATCTTATCGTCCCATTTTAAATTTACAATGTCATAAATCATTGTTCGAGATGCATTCGTATAATCTGTGTAATGGTTATGTTCTTTTGTCATATTCCAGACCAACCAAGTATCTATGGTCCCCATTAATAAATCGCCCGCTTCAGCTTTCTTCTTAGCACCTTCTACATTATCTAAAATCCACTTAACCTTGGTACCCGAAAAATAAGAATCGATTACCAGCCCAGTGGTTTTCTTAACATGTTCAGTAAGTCCGATTTTTTTAAGATGCTCGCAAATATCCGCAGTTCGTTTGTCTTGCCAAACAATGGCATTATAGATTGGCTCACCAGTATTTTTATCCCAAACCACTGTTGTTTCTCTTTGGTTTGTAATACCAATACCCAGTATTTCTGATGGTTTGACCTTCTCTTTCTTCAAGAGTTCTTGCAAAACTTCCATTTGTGAGGAAAGTATTTCTTTTGGGTCATGCTCAACCCATCCAGATTTTGGAAAAATTTGCTTGAATTCCTTCTGAACCATCCCTTGAATAGCACCTGTATGGTCTACCAATAATGCCCTAGAGCTTGTAGTTCCTTGGTCTAATGATATAATAAATTGCCTTGACATTTGAGTATAGTTATTTTTCTAAATATAGCGGATTTAAAACTATTTCAAAAAGGAAATAATTTAACAGATGAAAGAATAAGTTAAACCAATTCAGGAATCAGAAATCTTAAAGTGAAGAATATTCTAGGCTATATAGAGGAGAAAACCAAAGACAAACATGGGCTACCGTTTTTTATTTTATATACTCTTTTTCTAAAAAGTAACTGACAATAGCCTCTTTCATAAGAACAGTTTGCTCACCGGCCTTTAAAGGAGGTAGTTCTTCATTGATAGTGTAATGCGGCCATCCATCTTCATCAAAAAAACTAAACTCATAAAATCCGTAAGGCTCCAAAAGTCTGCAGATTGCAATATGCATTAAATCTAGCTTATCGTCTTTCTTATATGTTCTATGGTATTGTCCTAGTTCTTGAACTCCAACCAAATATATGATTGCATCTAGTTCTAAAGGGTCTCCATCCGAAAACTTTAAAGAAAGCTTTTCGACCAAATAATCCCATCGTTCTTTTAATTGTATATCCCTTGCCATATTATTTATGTCTTGCTGTACTTATATTTAGACATTTCAAAGGTACAAATCAAAGTTCTATATTTGTTAAAACACTTCACGAATGGGGCTTTTAGATATACTTCTTGGAATACCTTTAATTTGGGGCTTATGGAAAGGCCTAAAAAATGGTCTTTTTATGGAAATAGCCTCAATAGTTGCATTAATTGCCGGTATTTATGGAGCTATTCATTTTTCGTACATCACCGGAAATTATTTATCTGAACACTTAGAATGGGATGAACGTAATATGAGTATTATCGCCTTTGTAATCACCTTCGTACTTATAATAATTATCGTTCACTTAGCGGGTAAACTATTAACAAAAGTTGCAAACTTTGCCATGTTAGGTCTTTTAAATAAAGTAGCAGGAGGCATTTTTGGCATCTTAAAGGTTGCGATTCTTTTGGGTGCTGCCTTCATTTTTTTTGATAGAATGGACAGTACATTTAATCTATTGGACGACGAAACAAAAGAGCAATCTATTTTATATCAACCTATTAAGGATATAGGAGCTTTAATTTTCGATAATGTTCTTAAGACCGAAGTGTTGCTAAAGGAGCCTTCTGATGAACCTATTTCAATATGATCTTATAATACACTAATCTTACTTTTTGCACACTTTATCGAATAAGCTTTTTTGTTTCTAGACTGCACGTTTTTTTTCAATAATATTACTATATCGACACCCCTTCGATAGAGAACTTAGAACATTCTCCTCTTACTTACCTACTGCGCTAAGCCGAAAGGCTATAACAAAAAGACACTATATGAAAATGAGATTGCTTTATGCGGTCCCTGTGTTTTTATTGCTTTTTCTTGATTCTTGTACAAGCGACTCTATTGAAGAAACGTCTATATTAGAAGCAGAAAATGTTATAACTATAGAGCAGGACCTATTGGATATTGTAAATGAGCACAGGTCAACTTTAAACACTAATGTTCTAGAGTTTAGCGATATAGCCTATAAATACGCCAACATTCATACCGATTACATGATTGCCAAAGGCAGTATTAGCCACGATAATTTTAGCTCTAGGGCTACTAATATCAACTCTGAAGTTGAAGTTGAAATGGTAGCGGAAAATGTAGCAAAAGATTATCAATCGGCAAAAGATGCTTTTCAAGGTTGGTATAACAGTGGTAGTCATAAGAAAACAATGGAAGGCGATTTTACGCATACCGGTATTAGTGTAAAAAAAGATGAACAAGGTAATTACTATTTTACCCAACTTTTTTATAAGCAATAAGTAAAAATTTATCCCCAACTAAGTTTTTAAACTGAAAAATCACCACGTTAAGCATGGTAATTTTAGCTTAACTAGGTTAATGTGTTTTGTTTTAAGGATAAAGTGAGAAAAATCATATTAAATGCATTCTTTTACGATGAAATCCAAAGTGCATTTAATCGAGAAGGGCCCACAATAACTTATTTTACAGCTTAACGAGTTTTTTATAACCTCTATGGATATTCCTCTTCTTTAAACAACCTATGGGAGTACTTTTGGAGTATTATTAAATAAAAAATGTTTCCCAGCATGAGATTAGCATTACCGACAATAGCATTAATTATTACATTTTTATCTTCTTGTTCTAAATACGAAAACTTTGTAGGTTTCGAAGAAAGTACTGATGACTTAACATCTAAAGTTACCTTTGTTTCATCGGACGCTCATAATACCATTGAAGCAGAACTTTTTGCAATGATCAATAACTATAGAACTAGTATTGGTTTAAATGAAATGGAGTTTGAAAGCACTACATATTATTATGCAGGTCTTCATACCGATTACATGATTGAAAATGGCACTACCAGTCATGTAAAATTTGGTGAACGAGCAGAAAACATTTCGAAAAGAACAGGAGCCGTTTTTGTAGCAGAAAATGTTGCGAAAGATTATGATACCACAACAGATGCTTTTGAAGCTTGGTTAGATAGCCCAGGGCACAGAAAAAACTTGGAAGGCAATTTTGATTATTCAGCTGTAAGCATAAAACGAAATAGCAATGGAGACCTTTACTTTACTCAGGTGTTCTTTAGATAGTCAATTATAACTTATTATTAAATGCCTTTGTTTTTCAAAGGCATTTTTTATGCTTAAGTTTTAGGTAAGAGGCAACGGTTTATTTAACTTTCAGATAAAATTAATTAAATGAGTATTAAAGCACCTTTCAATCTAAACAAATGGATCGAAGATAACAGAGCGTTACTTAAACCCCCTGTAGGCAATAAAAATCTTTATAAAGATTCAGGCGATTATATAGTAATGATAGTAGCTGGGCCAAATGCTAGAAAAGATTATCATTATAATGAAACAGAAGAACTTTTTTACCAGTTAGAAGGGAATATAGAAATTCATATTCAAGAAGATGGTAAAAAACGAACAATGCAATTAGGGCCAGGTGATATGTATCTGCACCCCGCCAAAGTGCCTCATTCACCTGTTCGAAAAGAAGGATCTATCGGTTTGGTCATTGAGCGAAAAAGAGCAGATATGAATGTTGATGACGGCCTTTTATGGTTTTGTGACAATTGTAATCACAAATTATATGAAGCTTATTTTACTCTTCATGATATCGAAAAAGATTTTCTATCCCATTTTAAACATTTTTACAGCTCAAAAGAATTAAGAACTTGTAACAACTGTGGCACTGTAATGCCTGTAGACGAACGTTTCATTGCTAAAGAAGAATAATGTTAGCCGCAAAGATAATTACCGCATTTGTTGCACTGATGCACATTTATATTCTATGGATGGAAATGTTTGCATGGACCACCAAAGGAAGAAAAGTCTTTAAAAATTTTCCTCAAGATTTGTTTGAACCTACAAAGCAAATGGCCGCCAACCAAGGTCTATACAACGGTTTTTTAGCTGCAGGCTTAATTTGGTCTTTAATAATTGATGACCCAGTTTGGTCAGGTAACGTTGCCCTTTTCTTTTTGGGCTGTGTTTTCGTAGCAGGATTATATGGTGCCATTTCGGTCACTAAAAAGATTTTCTATATTCAGAGTGTTCCCGCATCTATAGGAATTATACTATGGAGTATCATAAAATTTTCATTGTAGGCTTTTGGTTGGCATAAAGCATAATATTCTTCGTATTTTTGTAATAAATCTAACAGAAACCGCATAAAAAGTTATAAAATGTCAAAAATAGCAGCAGATTTTGGAATACATGATGCCCTAAAAAAATTGGGAATCAAGGATGTTAATGAAGGTACCTCAACAGGTTCTAACAATTTTTCATCAGGAGATATCATTTCATCATACTCCCCGGTAGACGGTTCATTAATCGCAAAAGTGAAAACAACCACTAAAGCTGATTATGAAAAAGTCATGAGCACAGCTACCGTTGCTTTTAAAGAATGGAGAACAAAGCCGGCACCGTTACGAGGTGAAATTGTAAGACAATTTGGTGACAAACTAAGAGAACTAAAAGAGCCATTAGGTAAACTGGTTTCCTATGAAATGGGAAAGAGTTACCAAGAAGGTTTAGGTGAAGTTCAAGAAATGATAGATATCTGTGATTTCGCAGTTGGTCTTTCTCGTCAATTACACGGACTAACAATGCACTCTGAAAGACCTGGCCATAGAATGTACGAACAATATCATTCTTTAGGTGTGGTCGGTATAATTTCTGCATTCAATTTTCCAGTTGCCGTTTGGGCATGGAATACGGCATTAGCTTGGATTTGCGGCGATGTTTGTGTTTGGAAACCATCAGAAAAAACACCACTATGTGGTATTGCCTGTCAAAATATAGCTTCTTCAGTACTTAAAGCCAATAATTTACAAGAAGGTATTTCTTGCCTTATTAATGGTGACTACAAAGTTGGCGAGCTAATGACACAAGATAACAGAATTCCATTAGTATCTGCTACCGGTTCTATTCGTATGGGTAAAATCGTTGCACAAGCTGTCGCAGCGCGTCTTGGCAAATCATTATTAGAACTTGGTGGTAACAATGCCATTATCGTAACTCCAGATGCTGATTTAAAAATGACGGTTATTGGCGCTGTATTTGGTGCTGTAGGCACGGCTGGCCAACGTTGTACTTCGACCCGTAGATTGATTATTCATGATTCAATGTACGATAAAGTAAAAGACGCAATAGTTGCTGCGTACCAACAATTAAGAATTGGAAACCCATTGGACGAAAACAACCATGTTGGTCCATTAATTGATACCGATGCTGTTGCACAGTACAAAAAAGCATTAGAAAAAGTAGTTGCTGAAGGTGGTAAACTAATTGTGGAAGGTGGCGTATTAGAAGGTAAGGGTTATGAGAGTGGCTGCTATGTAAAACCAGCTATTGCAGAAGCAAAGAATAATTTTGAAATCGTACAGCACGAAACTTTTGCTCCTGTTTTATATCTTTTAAAATACTCTGGAGACGTTGAAAATGCAATTGCTATACAAAATGGTGTTGTTCAAGGTCTTTCATCAGCAATAATGACCAATAACCTTCGTGAGGCTGAACATTTTCTTTCTGCATGGGGAAGTGATTGTGGAATAGCTAATGTTAATATAGGTACTTCAGGTGCAGAAATTGGTGGAGCCTTCGGTGGTGAAAAGGAAACCGGTGGTGGTCGTGAAAGTGGTTCAGATGCTTGGAAAATTTACATGAGAAGGCAGACCAATACTATTAACTATACTACAGAACTACCATTAGCCCAAGGTATAAAGTTCGATCTATAACATAAACTTCATTTCCTTTGTATGTTCATGCATTAAGCTGATTTCCATTCGATGATTCGGGAGACCAGCTGCCGTGTAATAGGGCTTGAATGCCCAATATCACAAACATGCAAAGGAAATTTATTATAACCTTTATTTTTTTCTTCATTGATATAGTATATTATCCTCAACATTAAACTACCAATATTTTTTACACCTTCTTTCTAAATTTGTACAGCTTTACATGAATATTGTATAATCGGAATCTTTGCATATCTAATTTAGGCATAAAAAAATCCTGTCGACATTAACGAAGACAAGATTTTTTAACCAACTAACTCAAAACTTTAAAACCGCATACTCAATGCCCAAACGTTGTGGGGAGAAATACACCTTTTAAATATTTACGCAAATTGCAAATAAAAGTTGTTCCAAATCCTACAATTTTTATTATCAAACCATATGATTGTATAGTTGGCATACATTTAAGTATAACTGGAAATTCACATAATCATTGACTGTAAGGTAATTAGGTGGTAATGTTTTAACATTTTTAAGATTTTTTTAATACATTGTACGTTAAATACTAACATATTTTACAATGACAAAAACAACAACCAATTTATTATTGATGTTGATTACCATTGTAGCTGGCACATTCTTTTACACAACCTGTTGTAGTGAATGTCATAGAAGAAGGCTTAGATAAAAACAGAAGAACCGTAATTACTTTAAATTAAAACATACACTAATCCTATAAAAAAGTAAATCATGAATTTTGAAAATATGAATATTTGGTACTGGGTAATACCGGCTTTAGTTGGAATCATCTGCGGTATATTGGGCTATCGTATTGGCAAAGGGTCTACGAAAGCGAAGGATAATTCTACCGAAATATTGAACCTTAAAACAAGTAACAGCAAATTAAAGGCTGATTTAGATGCCTGTAACCAAAAAGTTATGAAGAACGCACCAAGTTCTCCAAGCACAAATCTAGGTGTATCTGCCGCCTCTTTTGCTGCTGGCGCTGCAACAAGTAAGGCTATAGCATTCGATGCCTCTGCTGCAAAAGCTGTATTTGGCAAGAACATTAAACAAGATGATTTAAAATTGGTAGAAGGTATCGGACCAAAAATTGAAGGCATGTTCAAAGATCATGATATAAAAACATGGAAAGCGCTTTCTGAAGCGAGTCTTGCCGAATGTCAAAAAATACTGGATACTGGTGGAACTAGATATAAAATTCACGATCCAGCTTCTTGGCCAATGCAATCTAAAATGTGTTACGAAGGCAGATGGGAAGAATTAGCCAAATGGCAAGAAGAGCACAAACACGGTAAATTATAATTTAATGCACAATCAAAAAAAATCCCGATCATAACTGATCGGGATTTTTTAATTTTATAATGCTCCGTTTGCTTCCACCCATTTAAAATGGTATTGATCTTGTGGAAACTTCATGCGTTCTGCAATTCTTTCCAATCTTGCAGGTAACTTGATTAAATATTCACGAGCTTTCTCGGCTTCTTCATTCAATGACCGTATTCCTTCTAATTCCCAGAAAGCATTCAATTTACTCAAAATATCAACATAATCTTGTGCTGTATAAACCCCTAAACGTTGTGCACAATTTGAGAAGTTTTCAAAAGCTGAACCTATAGTACCGCCAGATTCTCTTAAAAAATGCGCAGGCATTACAATTTTTTTCTTCATCATTTCCGCAAAAGCAATCATCATACCTGAAGGATCTTCGCTAAAAATAGTCTTCACAAATTCTCTATACGCCAAATGATGTCTCATTTCATCACCTGCTATTATAGTACACATTTTACCTAAAAGGACATTTCCTTTCTTTTTAGCCATTTGACCAACCCGCTTATGCGAAATGTTAGTAGCCAATTCTTGAAATGAGGTATACACAAAGTTCTTATATGGGTCACGATCAGTACCGATATCAAAACCATCTGAAATTAAATGTTGGGTAGTTAATTCTACTTCTCTCATATTTACCCTTCCAGATAAGTAAAGATATTTATTCAACACATCTCCATGCCTATTCTCTTCTGCAGTCCAAGCGCGTACCCATTTTGCCCAACCATTAGTTTTATGATCCCCATGTTGGTCAATACCAACAACATCCATCAACCAAGATTCATAGGTTGGTAAGGCCTCTTCTGTAATTGTATCAGCTACCATGGTAACCCAGAAATCGTATCCTAAATCTTTAGATTCTTCTCGCAGTTCTTTTACTTCCTGTAAAAAAGTATCTTTTTCAGAATTAGGTAAAAAATCTGTTGGTTGCCATATATTCTCAGGCTTTATTAGGAAAGATTCCATAAAGCCCTCCACCTGTGGCTCTAATGCCTGCATCACTTCTAATCTTATATTCTTAATCGGCATAATTTGATTTTTATCAAAGTTCGTTAATAAAACAACTCCTTTTTATGTAAAGTTAATGGTTTTCTCAGTTTCTGCCCTTTTCATTGGGATAAAACATATAAACAGGGTCACTTTGCCAATATTTTTTAGTGTTTATATCAAATACCGTTAATGGACCTTTGAAGGCTGCCCCAGTATCAATATTCCAAACATTTGCTGCATTTTGCGGAGTAGTTTTTCCTATTCGAGTTACTGGCGTATGCCCAATATAAATTTCTGAGTAATTTTTAAGCCTTTTTGGATAATGAATATGTTCTTGGTCCAATTCTTTATTTAATGAAAGAGCCAATTCCCATAAAGTGCGATCCCAATAAAAGGTCTTCTTGAAATATTCGAATTCTATCCCTTTTAAATTAGTAAAACCAGCATGTAAAAACAACCTATTTTCTGTATCTAGATGATAATTCTCTAAGCTTTCATAAAACTTTAGATGCATACTTTTGGCTTCTTCAGTAATGTTAACATAAGAATTCATAGTTGCTTCACCACCATGCATAAACCAAGTTGGGTTGTCACCTGCGCCTGTCAACCATTCATAACAAAGTTCATCGTGGTTACCCCTTAGAAAGACGCAATTATATTCTTCTTTAAGCTGTATTAGATAATTTATGGTTTCAACGGCTTCACTCCATCCGTCAATATAATCTCCTAAAAAAACTAGGGTATCTTTATTAGTAATTGTCGCTTTTTGAAGTACTTGTTTCAAAGCTTGTAATCCGGAATGGATATCACCTATGACCAGTGTTCTTTTTAAACTCATTTAGCAAAAATCGCAAATACTGCTATCACCACAAGGATAAAAAGCACTAAAAAAAAGATTTTCCAAAATGAATAAGGTCTATTGCCACTTAATACACCTGTTTGGCCATTGATATAGAAATTATATTCCTTACCATCATATTTATATGAACTAAGGTATATTGGAAGTAATATATGTTTGAATTTTTCATCTGATAACTTAATATCGGTATTTGCTATTCTTTGGGTGTCGCCTCCAATGTCTCTTCGAATCCAATTATAAGCAATATTCTTAGCCTCTTGAAAAGATTTATGATGACCGTCCTTCAATGAAACGGTATATTTCTCGGTTACAAAACCCGACAGATATTTTGAATTAAAAACAATTAAACCTTTAAGGTTCCAAAATCCAACTTTAGCCGGAATTTCTTTTCTCTTTTTCTCAGAAGCATTTATAAGGATATCGTCTACAAAACCATCAACATTACCAGATACATAGGTCCATTTAGTTTTTCTTACCTGTCTTGTACGTTTACCCTTATCACTATTATAGGTTTGAGTCTCATAATAATAATCACCCCTTTGCCCCTGATAAGAAGCAAACAGATTCGCATCAAAAGTCCAATAAGGTAAATAAAGTCCATGTAGCCCTTCTGGATCAAGGGCAGCTTTTTTTAGATTATCAGGCGCAAACCATATTTTGTTTACCCAATCTTTAAAAATAGAATGAGCTTTTTTTGAATCAAGTTGAAATGGCACTAATGCCCCAGGTAAAATCCATCCTTCTTTTTCAATGTCTTCACGAATTAATGGCTCACCACAATAAACACAATTAAGCGATTTATAATTTTCTTCTACATGCTGATTGGCACCACAATTTTTACAATGTAAGAGCTCAATAGTTTCTGTATAGGCATTCTCACCAACAATTTTTAAGTAATGTTCTAATTCAAGTTCCTCAAAACTACTTTTAGATTGTTCAATGAATTCTTCATACCCACAATATTCACATGTAAGTTGATGTGAGCCAGGTTTAAATTTTAACTCGGCACCACAATTGGGACATGCTTTTTTATATTCCGATTTCTGAATATCGTCCATAGTTCGTATCCCTTATAACAAAAGAGCGTATATTTCCGCTTTTAAAAACGTTATGCTGTTGGTAATGGAGGTGGAGTATTACCTCCTAAAAACGATTTAAGCTCCTCTATTTCTTTTAACTCCGTCCAACTGGCCATACCTTGTTTCCAAATTAGCGAATCTCTATTAATTATTCTACTAGCGAACAGTTCTTTCAATTTCTCATAGGGAACCGGCCCCAATTGTTGACCGCTTACTGCATAAAAATACACAACTTGAGCAGGAACTGGTGGCGGAGCTTGTGGCTGTGTTGCTTGACCGCCGAATGGTTGCGTACCTGGCTGACCCATCATACCTCCCATTTGTTGTGCCAATACAAAGCCCATACCCATACCCATACCTGCACCTGCAGTACCACCTTCATTTTTAGCGGCCAATTCCATCGCTTTCGCAGCTTTAAATTGTGCTAATTTGGCCATGTCTAACTTATCTAACCGGCTATATTCAAAAATTTCTTTTTTCAATTCTTCCGGCATCGATACATTTTCGATGTAGAATTTCTCTAACTCAATACCAACCCTATTAAATTCAGGCTGCATTACCACTTGGCACGTTTCTGAAAGCTCACTCGTATTTGCCGCGTACAATTCAATCGGTAAATTAGCTTCACCAACCGTATCGGTAAAGCGAGTAACGATTAAACTTTTTAAGTGTTCGTTAATTTCATAATTAGTGAAATTACCATCAGTACCCACTACATCTATGATAAATTTACCTGAATCATTAATTCTAAAGCTATAGGTTCCAAAAGCTCTTATTTCAACTAAACCGAACCTATCGTCGCTTAACATAAATGGGTTTTTCGTTCCCCATTTCTCATCGGTAAACAAGCGGGTATTTACAAAATAAACCTCAGCTTTAAATGGACTGTCGAAACCGTATTTCCACCCTTTTAAGGTAGTAAGAATAGGAAGGTTTTTTGTGTTTAATGTGTATGTTCCCGGTTTAAAAACATCTGCCAATTGACCTTCATTGATAAATACTGCGGTTTGCCCCTCGCGAACAATTAACTGCGCATTATTCTTAATTTCATTTTGATAACGTTCAAAGCGGTGAACAATGGTTTCATTATTAATATCTAGCCATTCGATTATATCAATAAATTCGTGACTTAGTTTCTGTTTAATTTCATCAAATATGCTCATGGTCAGAATGTTTTTTTAAATATGTAATTCAAGATATGGATTTCATCCTCAGACCCAAAAAAAGAACCGTTTTAATTCTAAAAAACAATCTGTTAACTACCAAAATTTAATAATTCCTTAAGATTATTTAGGAAGTAGAAACAAATTCTAATTAACTTAGGATTTCTAATTTTCATTTAGATTTATGAAAAAGATATTTTGCATTGGCGAATTGTTAATTGATTTTGTTGCTGAAAACCAAGGAAAAGATTTAACAAAAGCAAAGGAATTTTCAAAAAAAGCAGGCGGCGCTCCTGCAAACGTTTCTTGTGCTATTAGTAAATTAGGCGGTGACAGTGTATTTATTGGCTGTGTTGGTAACGATCCGTTCGGCACCTTTTTATTACGGATCTTAGAAGATGAAAAAGTGGACATTTCGTTAGCACAAAAATCTGATACATTTACCACATTAGCTTTTGTTTCCTTGGATGAAGACGGTGAACGTGATTTTGTTTTTAGTCGTGGGGCAGATAGAGAACTTGCCTATGATTCGTCTCATAAATCTTATTTCAAAAACAACATCATACATTTTGGTGCTGCTACCGCTCTTTTAGGGGGCCCTTTAGAAGAAGCCTATAGTAGATATTTATTTGATGGACTTACCAAAAATGCTTTTATAAGTTTTGACCCAAATTATAGAGTAGACCTCTGGAAAAATAAAGTTGATAGTTTTAAACGTAAATGTGAATCTTTCATTGAAAAATCACATCTCTGTAAATTTAGTTTAGAAGAAGCTCAACTTCTGTCGGGAAAAGAAGATGTAAAAGAAGCTTGTAAAGTACTTCATGAAATAGGTACTGAAATTATCGTTATTACACTAGGTAGTGAAGGAACATGGTTAAGCACCAAAAAATTTCAAAAAACCATACCCAGTATTAAAGTAACTCCGAAAGACACCACTGGCGCAGGCGATGCATTTATTGGGTGTCTATTGCAACAAATTGCCGAACATTCTAGTATTGATGCGTTGTTGGCAGATGAAAGCATCCTTACAAACATGGTAGCTAGGGCGAACAAAGCTGGCGCTATAACCACCACTAATTTTGGCGCAATTGAATCCTTACCTACATTACAACAATTAGATTCTTAAAATGAACCAAGCTGAACTACACCGCTTATTGGCCTCAAAAAGTCAAATAAAAAAAGGCGCGTTACCGTTAAAATCTTTATACGACCAAAGATTGTCAACCAATCTTACCCTTATTAAGACTCAATTTTTTTCATTATACAAAGACACTGAACATAAAGCATATTTTTTTAAGCTTTTAGATCAATTAGAGCATCTTTTTAAAGAACGGCCTACTGAATTAAAACAGCAGGACATAGAACGATTACATTCTGGGAATTGGTATCAAAGTGAGAAAATGATGGGTATGCAGCTATATGTAGACCGGTTTAATAAAGACATCAACGGTCTAAAAGAGAAGTTGCCATACTTTGAAAATCTTGGAATCAATTTTCTGCACTTAATGCCAATCACTACCCGACCTTCTGGTGAAAATGATGGTGGTTATGCGGTGAATAGCTATCATGAAATTGATAGCAAATATGGCACCAAGGATGACTTTCTTGCTTTGACTAAAAAAGCTAGGGAGAAAAAAATGTTCTTAATGCTAGATTTTGTCGTTAACCATACTTCCGATGAATTTGAATGGGCCCAGAAAGCAAAAAATGGAAGCCTGCATCATCAAAATTATTATTACACTTTTTCTGACCGACTTATACCAGATGAGTTCGAGAAAACATTACCAGAAATATTCCCTCAGTCGGCACCAGGTAATTTTACCTATAATGAGGAAATGGAAAAATGGGTAATGACCTGTTTCAATAATTACCAGTGGGATTTAAACTATAGAAATCCTGAAGTGTTTATTGAAATGTTAGGCAATTTAATGGCCTTGGCTAATTTAGGGGTAGATGTTATCCGTTTTGACGCCCTTGCATTTTTATGGAAAAAATTAGGCACACTTTCTCAAAACCTACCAGAAGCCCATACTCTTATTTCACTCTTTAGAATGTGCCTACAAGTTATCGCACCAGGGGTTATTCTACTGGCAGAAGCTATTGTTGCTCCAAGAAATATTATTAAATATTTTGGTGAAGATATCACAGAAGGCAATGAATGTGAAGTTGCCTATAATGCCTCTTTAATGGCATTATTATGGAATTCAATTGCCACCAAAAAAGCCTCTTTAATGCTAATGAGCTTAACCGAGATCCCTAATAAACCTAACGATGCTACTTGGATTAATTATATAAGATGCCATGATGATATCGGCCTTGGTTATGATGATGATTTTGTACGCTCGATGGGTTCAGACCCTACTGCCCATAAACAATTTATACTAAATTATTATACCGGTAAATTAGAGTGGTCACCGGCAAAAGGATTAATGTTCATGTACAATCCCAAAAACGGAGATGGCAGAATTACCGGTAGTGCAGCTTCATTATTAGGACTGGAAACCGCATTGGAACTGAAAAATAAGAATATCATTGATTACGCCATCGCTAAAATTCTAATGATGCACGGTATAATTTTGACCTATGGAGGAATTCCTATGATATATGCCGGTGATGAAATTGGCACATTGAATGACTATACATACGAGCAAAACGATGACCATGTAAATGACAACCGCTGGGTAAATAGACCTATGCACAACTGGGATGTTGTTTCTGAATTGAAAAAAATAGATGATATTCCGTCTGCGATTATTTATCAAGGTTTAAAAAAAATGATTCGCTTGCGAAAAGAACATGACATTTTTCAAGATTTAAATGATGTAAAAATACATGGCTGTCTTAATCAACATATTTTTGTCTATGAAAGAACCAATGGAAACGAAAGCATTTGGGTATTATCTAACTTCAATGAGGTTTCCGAAACATTGGATATCGGCTGGTTACTTTCAATTGGAATTCACGCTGGTAAGAACTCGATTGATTTACTAACAGGAAAATCCTTTGAGCTTATTCACAATGAGTTGCCCTTGAAACCTTTTCAACAGCTTTGGATTGTGAATATCTAATTATACTTCACCTTCCTAAGAACTCGAAGCGCCTCTTTCAACGAATCATTTATATCTGGATATTTAGGTTTTAAGATTTGTCTAGCCTTTTCCATTTGATGTTTAGCTTCCTCAAAACCGTTTAAGTAACAAATAAGATAAGAATCTGCTAAGTATTTTAAACTCCTAACCTCAGCTGGTGTTAAAGCTGCACTACTACTCGTTTTTACCACTAAAGCATTATTGTTTGAGTAAATTTTTTCTAGTTTTCCCCTATTATATTTTGGCGGATTAAACAGTAAATTGCTATTAATTTGATAGGTGCCATTCTCACTAAAGTAGATGACCACTTTTTCTAAAGGGTAATATTTTTGCTTAGACCCAAGTCCTAACTCAACAAACTCTATTATAGTAAAAGAATTATCATCAATACTTATTTTAACCTCATCTAAATTTGAATAGAATAATTTCACCTGTTCATTGATCAACTCAATATCTACTCTATAATAATACGTTTCGCCATTAACTACCTTTTTTTTGCCTGCCCAACAAACTACAAATTGCTCTTTAAAAACCTTATAGTCACTTTCTAAATCTTTATGCCTATGATTTAAAAAGTCTATTACGCCATCTAATGTAAGCTCAATATTATTCTTGGCATGTTGTTCTATTGTCGCTACAGCGTCCACATTAATGTTCTTCAGTTCAATATCGTAGGCTTTTGGCAAACTTATACTGCCTTCTCTAAAGAAAACTGAGCCCCCATAATATTTCCAAATGTTTTTTCTTAATGAACATAATTTTCCGATAGACTTTATGGTTACCAGACCCACAACCTTACCATCTGGTAAATTTGGAAATGGAATATTTTCATAAGATATACGAGGGGGATTATCTAAATAAGCATTGACTAAATTTTGAATCTTGCTATCATCAAAAAAATCAACTCCTACTATATTGTTATCCTCATCTTCAACACCAACAACAATAAATGAATTGTTCGTAGGGTTGCTATTGGCCAAAGCACAAACATGCTTTAAAAATTTTGCCTTACCCTCTTTTTCACCAATATTAATGAAGCGCTTTTTATCGTAAAAACTATTCTCGTCGTTATGTGCGAGTAAGTTTTTTACCAATAAGCGTTTATTAATCATTTTATGGGAGTTTGACTATTCCTGTTTATACAATTTTACAATTATTAAGTTTTGTTTACAATAGTTGAAGAAGCCTGTGCGGTGGGCATAACTACTAAATCGGCGATATTCACATGATAAGGTCTAGTCACTACAAAATGAATTATATCTGCAATATCTTCTGGTTTTAGTGGCTCAAAACCTTTGTAAACATTTTCTGCCCTGTCTTCATCACCCTTAAATCGTACATTACTGAACTCGGTTTCCACTAGGCCAGGGTTTACAGCACCTACGCGTATACCGTACGGGTTCAAATCTATTCGCATTCCTTGGTTTATTGCATCTACAGCATGCTTACTTGCGCAATAGACATTCCCTTTTGGGTAAACTTCTTTACCTGCAGTGGAACCAATATTAATAATATGGCCCGATTTTCGTTCTACCATTTGCGGTATCAAAGCTTTAGACACATACAACAAGCCTTTCACATTAATATCTAGCATGGCATCCCAGTCATCAACACTACCTTCTTGAATGGTATCTAAACCGTGGGCGTTACCCGCATTATTTATTAAAATATCAATTTTAGCAAAGTCTTTTGGTAATGAGGAAATCGCTTTTTGCACCGAATCTTTCTCTCGAATATCAAAATTTAAGGTGTGGACTTTCACTTCCTTACCAAGTTCTTCTTTTAGGGCATCCAATCTTTCTTGGCGTCTGCCACACAAAACTAAATCTATCCCGTTTAAGGCAAAATTAATCGCTGTAGCCTTACCTATTCCGCTAGTAGCTCCTGTAATAAATGCTGTTTTTTTCATTTTTATTTTTTAATTACGCAACTTCATGTCCTTCTTTCGCTTCTAATAATATAAACCAATCTTGCAATTCCATTTCAATGTTAACAGCTTCCATAGCCATTTTCAATCTTTTCAGTGTTGCAGTACCTACCACTGGATGAATCTTTGATGGGTGTTTTAAAATCCAAGCTAGTAATAATTGGTCTTCAGTAGCATTATATTTTTTGGTTAAAACGCTCAGCACATCATTGATTCTCTTGTTCGATTGAGATACTTCCCTAAAATAATTACCTAATGGACTCCAACTCATAGCGAGCCTATCATGAATGATACAATCATCTAAAGTCCCGTCGTTCATTACCTCATTAGATGATAATGAATATTCTACTTGATTGGCATCAACCTTAATTTCTTTTTCTATTAACTTAATCTGTGACGGCGAGAAATTTGACACGCCAAATTGTTTGATTTTTCCCTCTTTCTTTAATTTTCTTATTGCCTCTGCTATTTCTGCCGGATTCATTAATGGGCTAGGCCTATGTAATAGAAGTAAATCTAAATATTCAGTCCGTAACATTTTTAATGACCTTTCTACAGACCAAATGATGTAATCTCTATTGTAATCGTAATGCTTTACTTTATTTACTCTGTCTTTAGCATCAAACTGAATGCCGCATTTACTTATAAATTGAATATTTTCTCTTTTAATAACGCTTTTAGCAAATGCTTTACCGAATTGTTCCTCGTTGGTATAATCGCCATAAATATCTGCATGATCGAATGTCGTGATATTGTTTTCTAAGCAATGATTCATCAGCTCAATCATTTCTTTGGTGGAATGTTGTTTTCCCCATTTTCCCCAGGTCATAGTACCAGCGATTATTCTCGAATATTTCAATGTATTGTTCATAGGTTAATGAATTTAAAAAGAATTCCCTTAAAAGCTTCATAAAAATAAGGGGTTTTCGCATTTTTTAACCTATCATTAACAGCTACTGAATGAATAAATTTTCAATTTGCATGACTGTTAAAATTTGTAGCGTTAACAATTAATAATATATAGTTTTAAATGGAAGAAAATACCTCAATTGACATTAGTGCCGTAAATGAGAAAATAGCTCAAGAAAGTGCTTTTATCGATTTATTGATGCTTGAAATGAATAAGGTAATTGTAGGCCAGAAATATATGGTCGAAAGATTATTAATCGGTCTCTTGGGACAAGGACATATTTTATTGGAAGGTGTTCCTGGTTTAGCAAAAACACTAGCGATAAATACACTTTCGAAAGCAGTTAAAGGAAGTTTTAGCAGAATACAGTTCACTCCAGATTTATTACCTGCAGATGTTGTAGGAACAATGATCTATAATATGAAGTTGAACGACTTCTCTATAAAGAAGGGCCCTATTTTCGCGAATTTCGTTTTAGCCGATGAGATAAACCGTGCGCCTGCAAAAGTACAGTCTGCTCTTTTAGAGGCGATGCAAGAAAAGCAGGTGACTATTGGTGATGAAACTTTTATTCTAGACAAGCCCTTTTTAGTAATGGCCACTCAAAACCCTGTTGAACAAGAAGGAACATATCCACTTCCTGAAGCACAGGTCGACCGTTTTATGCTGAAGACAGTTATCGATTATCCGAAAATCAACGAGGAACAATTGATTATGCGTCAGAATTTATTAGGCAACTATGAAACGGTAAATGCGGTAGTATCCATAGAACAAATACTAAGTGCTCAAAAAGCTGTTCGCGAAGTATATATGGACGAGAAAATTGAAAAATATATTCTTGATCTTGTTTTCGCTACTAGATATCCTGAAAAATACAATTTAGAAAGCTTAAAGCCTCTAATTAGTTTTGGTGCTTCACCAAGGGGAAGTATCAATTTAGGTATCGCTGCTAAATGTTATGCCTTTATAAAAAGAAGAGGTTATGTAGTGCCAGAAGATGTTCGTGCTATTGTACACGATGTTCTTAGGCATAGAATTGGAATTACTTACGAGGCAGAAGCCGAAAATATCACCTCTGTAGATATTATAAATAAGATCGTAAACGAGATAGAAGTACCATAAAGTTATTTTGCAGTTATCAGTTTGCGATTGATGATTTTATTTCAGTTGCATAATTTTCAATGCTGATTCCTGATTAGTTAACTACTGTTTGAAAAACAAAATGGATACCAAAGAGCTACTCAAAAAAGTACGGAAAATAGAGATTAAGACGCGACGTCTATCCGACCATATATTTGGTGGGGAATATCACTCTACCTTTAAAGGTAGGGGCATGACGTTTAGTGAAGTAAGGCAATATCAATTTGGTGACGATGTTAGAAATATTGATTGGAACGTTACCGCTCGTTACAATGAACCTTATATAAAAGTTTTTGAAGAGGAACGAGAACTCACAATGATGCTCATGGTCGATATAAGTGGCTCAGAGCTTTTTGGAACTACCAATCAGTTTAAAAACGAAATTGTTACCGAAATATCGGCGACATTAGCATTCAGTGCTTTAAATAATAATGATAAAGTCGGCATCATTTTATTCTCTGATCAGATTGAACTTTTTATACCACCAAAAAAAGGTAAAACACACGCCCTACGTATTATACGTGAATTGTTAGAATTTAAACCTAAAAGCAATAAAACAGATATTGCACAGGCATTGAAATTCTTGAGCAGCGTAATGAAAAAGAAAGCTATAGTTTTTGTGCTTTCTGATTTTATTGATGATGGGTATGAAAAAACACTGAAAATTACAGGTAATAAACATGACCTAACAGGAATACGAGTTTTCGATGAACGTGAAGAGTCAATACCTAATCTAGGTATGATACAAGTTGAAGATGCTGAAACTGGAAAATTACAATTAGTAAATTCCCAATCTAAAAAAGTACGAAATGCCTATGCAGAATTTCATAGAGAACGCGTTACGTATTTTAAAGAATCGTTTACTAAATCTGGCTGTGGAACATTAGATTGTAGGGTAGATGAAAGTTATGTAAAAAAATTATTGGGTTATTTTAAAAGAAGAGGTTGATACGAATGATTTATTTTACTTGTATAATTAAAAAAGGCATTTCGAACTTACGGCGAAGCATGCCTATTTTTGTATTTCTTATTTTTATCATTCAAGGTTTTGCGCAAGAGAGACCCACTGTAAGTACTGAAATAGACACTACACATATTAAAATAGGTGAACAGGTACATTGGACAGTAACCGTTGATATTGACACCACATCTACAGTTATTTTTCCTGAAGGGCAAACTTTTTCTCCGTTAGAAACTGTAGAAGCGTTTGCGACCGATACCACTAAGAAAAAAGATCGCTTAACATTACAAAAAATATACGCACTTACTCAATTCGATTCTGGGGCATATAAATTACCCTCTCAACGAATTGAAATAAACGGAACGGGTTTCATGACCGATTCTATGTTGATTAATGTAGCCACCATCCCTGTAGATACTTTAAATCAAAAAATGTACGACATTAAACCGCTGATTAATGTTGAGAAAAGCAATATCGAATTTTGGAAATATGTACTCATAAGCATTTTGATTCTACTTGTATTAGGAGCTCTTTTCTATTGGTTTGTATTACGAAAAAAACCATTAACAGAAGAGGAGAAAGTAGCACTTTTACCACCTTACGACAGAGCGTTATTAGAACTTAAACGTTTAGAAAATTCTAAATATTTAATTCAAGACGAGTATAAACAATACTATTCTGAGCTTACCTCTATTGTTCGTTCATATTTAGAGGAAGATGCGCATGTTTCCGCATTAGAAAGTACCACAGGTCAGCTAATTGAAAAATTAGAACTTTTAAAAGATGCGGGCGAGTTAAAATTGGACGATGATACCATTAAACAATTTCAACAAATATTACAGACGGCAGATTTAGTGAAATTCGCTAAAAACAAACCATCGACCTCAATTGCCGAGCAAGACAGAAAGATGGTAGAACAAATTGTGGTTAAAACCCATGACGCCCTTCCAGAACCAACCGAAGAAGAATTATTAGAGCAAGCCGAATACCAAGAGGAACTTGAACGTAAAACGAAAAGGAAAAAGATAAAGGTTGCTATTGTTTCTTTTGTCGCCATTTTACTTATAGGTACCACTATAGCTGGTATAAAATATGGTTTTGGCTATTTAAAAGATTCCGTTTTTGGACATCCAACCAAAGAATTATTAGAAGGTGAATGGGTACGCAGCAGTTATGGTTTCCCTCCAGTTCAATTAGAGACACCCCAGGTTTTAGTACGACAAGAAGTTAAGCTACCACCAGAAGCAAAAGCAGCAATCGCAGACATGCAAGCATTTGGATATACTAGTCCTATTGGTTTATTTACCGTGGGTACCACTTCAATAACACTTAATCAGCAAGACGCTGAACCTGATTTCGAAAAAACGATTGAACAGATACTTTCCAATTTTGAAGGTCAGGGAGCAAAAAATATTATCACTAAACAAGAAGAATTCTCCACCATTAGTGGGATAAAAGGGGTTAAGGTTTTTGGAAATGGCAAGTTTATTGTGCCTAATTCAAAAGAATTGATCAATGGTAAGTATACTGTATTACTTTTTGGCGGCAAAGGCTTTCAACAATACATTATTCTTTCTTGGTTAGAAGATGACACATATGCCCAAGAAATAGTTGACCGAATTTTGGCATCGGTAGAAGTTAAAACAGAATCATAAATGTTCGAGAATATATCATTTGCAAATCCTGATTTCTTTTGGCTGTTATTAATACTGCCATTAGCTATTGTGTGGTATATCTTTAAACAAAAGGAAGAGACTGCTTCGCTTCGTATTTCTAGTGCAAAAGGTTTTAGCTACAAAAGCATTTTGCCAAAATTAAAACCTGGCCTTTTTATACTAAGACTATTGGCTCTTGGTGCTATTATTATTGCTATGGCAAGACCGCAAACAGAAGATATTTCTACTAGAACCAAAACAACTAAAGGTATTGATATCGTTATAGCTATTGATGTGTCTTCTAGTATGCTAGCACGAGACCTTAAGCCAAACAGACTATCTGCCCTTAAAGATGTTGCGGCAGATTTTATCAAGAAAAGACCAAATGACCGGATTGGACTTGTTGTTTATGCAGCTGAAAGTTATACCAAAACACCGGTTACCACTGACAAATCAATTGTACTAAACGCCCTTTCTGAAATTACTTATGGTCAATTGGAAGATGGTACTGCCATTGGTATGGGGTTAGCTACCTCAGTAAACAGACTTAAAGAAAGTACCGCAAAAAGTAAAATTATCATTTTGTTGACCGATGGTGTTAACAATTCTGGTTTTATAGAACCTCAAACAGCGGCTGACTTAGCTATTGAATATGGCATAAAAACCTATACTATTGGTTTAGGCACAAATGGTAATGCACTGACACCTATTCAATATAATTCAGATGGATCTTATAGGTATGGTATGCGCCAAGTTGAAATAGATGAAGAATTACTAAAAGATATAGCACTGGCTACCGGCGGTAGATATTTTAGAGCTACAGATAATGAGTCGTTAGAAGAAATCTATGACGAAATCAATAAATTGGAAAAAACGGAGATAGAAGAATTCAAATATTACCGATACGAAGAGAAATTTAGACCATGGGTTTTATTGGCAGGTACGCTCCTATTAGTAGAATGGATTTTAAGAAACACGCTTTTTAGAAGTTTTGTATAATATGGTACAGTTAGACGAAAAAATATATTTCTACTTGCTTATTATCATACCGGTGATAGTGGCACTGTTTCTGTTGGTTTTAGTGTGGAAGAAGAAAACACGAAAGAAATTTGCGAACACCGAGCTATTAAAAAGATTGACGCCTAATCGTTCTTCTAACAAGGGTGTAATAAAGCTTATGGTATTAATTCTTGGATTGGCATCTTTAATTGTTGGTCTAGTAAACCCTAAGATTGGCACAAAATTAGAAACCGTAAAAAGAGAAGGGGTAGATATTGTTTTTGCAGTGGATGTTTCTAAAAGTATGCTGGCAGAGGACATTGCTCCAAATAGAATTGAAAAGGCAAAAAGATTAGTATCAGAAATTATAAATCAATTGGCAAGCGACCGTATTGGCATAATAGCTTACGCAGGTCAGGCCTATCCTCAATTACCCATAACTACAGATTATAGTGCTGCAAAGATGTTCTTACAGGGCATGAATACCGATATGCTAACTTCACAAGGTACAGCTATCGACCAAGCGATTGAACTTGCAACGACCTATTATGATGATGCCGAACAAACCAATCGGGTATTGTTCATTATTTCTGATGGCGAGGACCATTCTGAAGGCTCTACATTAGATGCGGTAGAAGATGCTGTTGATGAAGGCATCACTATTTATACTATTGGAGTAGGAAAAGAAAAAGGAGCGCCTATTCCAATTAAAAGAAATGGAATATTAGAAAGTCTAAAAAAAGACAATCAAGGTGAAACCGTGATTACCAAACTAAATAAGGAGGTTCTTATTGATATTGCAAGTGAAGGTAATGGTCAGTATATTGATGGCTCAAACACAGATGCTGCTGTAGAAATTATTAAAAATGAATTGTTACAAATGGATAAAAAGGAATTTGAGGCCAAACAGTTCGCAGAATATAAGGACCAATTTCAATGGTTTATTGGAGCAGCATTGTTGCTTCTCTTTTTAGATATTTTTATCTTGGACCGTAAGACCAAGTGGTTAAAGAATCTTAATTTGTTCAATGAGAAAAGACATGAATAAAATAGGCATCGTATTTTTATTCGCTTTTGTGTGCTTGTCTACTTTTGCACAAGAAGCTGACGTGAAAGAAAAAGAGAAGGCATTAAAATCTTCGACCAATCTGACATGGGATGGCAATAAAGCATTGTCTGAAGATAACTTTATCGCCGCTGAAGTAGATTATAGAAAGGCAATCGCAAAGAGTCCTG
Organism: uncultured Maribacter sp.; assembly: GCF_963974015.1. Classification (GTDB taxonomy): domain Bacteria; phylum Bacteroidota; class Bacteroidia; order Flavobacteriales; family Flavobacteriaceae; genus Maribacter. The sequence goes on from NZ_CAXBBZ010000001.1 coordinate 309,604, forward strand.
ATAATAGCGTTGCTCCTTATAATTTAGGAAATGCCTATTATGCCAATGAAACGTATAATGAAGCTTTTGGCAGATTTAAAGAGGCTGGCGAGGCATCAACATCAAAAGAGGAAAAACATAAGGCCTATCATAATATGGGAAACGTTTTTATGAAGCGTAAAGATTACTCTAAAGCAGTAGAAGCGTACAAAGAAGCTTTAAGAAATGGCCCAACCGATGAAGAAACAAGATACAACCTTGCCTTGGCAAAAGAACTTTTGAAAAAAGACAAAGAGGAGAAAAAACAAAATCAAGACGATAAGGATAAAGACAAAGAGAAAAAAGACCAGGAGAAAAAAGACGAGGGAGAAAACGAGGATAAGAAAGATAAAGGAGACGAAGGTGAGAAGGGTGATGAAGGCGATCAGAATGAAGAGAAAAAAGACGAGAACAAAGAAGGTGAAGGCGATAATAAAGAAGATCAAAAGAAAAACCCTGAGCAAGGTGACAATCAACAAGAACAACAGCAACCTAGGCCCAATCAACTTTCAAAACAACAGGTTGAAAACTTGTTAAGAGCTATGCAAAATGCAGAAAAAAAGGTTCAAGACAAAATTGATGCCAAGAAAGTAAAAGGTGCTAAGATTAAAAATGAAAAAGATTGGTAGACTCAAAGTCCATAACTAAACTTACGTTAGTACTAACGGTATTTCTATCATCATTTTTGATGATGGCGCAAGATAATGATGCTGTAACTTTTGAAATGAAACTGAGCAAACCTAAGCTTGGTTTAAATGAAAGGCTTAGGGTAGACTTTGTCATGAACCGTGATGGTGATAATTTTAATCCGCCAGATTTTTCAGGGTTTAAAGTAATCATGGGGCCATCACAGTCAATCAGCTCATCATGGATTAATGGGGTTAGAAGTTATTCAAAATCTTACTCTTACACACTTTCACCAACCGCAAAAGGTAAATTCACCATTAAGCAGGCCACAATTGTTATTGGTGGCGAAACCTATAAATCGCTTGCAAGCGAAGTAGAGGTGACTGCTGCAGTAGATAAACCGAGTGATCAAATGACCGCAGATGATGTAGCTGATGAGAATCTACATTTAGTAGCAGAAATTTCTAAGACCGACCCGTTTTTGAACGAAGCTATTACGGTCATCTATAAATTATATGTTAGTCCAAATATTAGCGTATCGAATTATCAACCTTTAGACAATCCTACCTACAATAATTTCTGGAGTCAAGATATTAAAGTTTCTGCTCTAAGTGCCCAAAACGGAACTTATAAAGGCAAGCCTTATCGATATGTAATTTTAAAACGTGTTGTTCTCTATCCTCAAAAATCTGGAAAATTGGATATTGAACCTCTTTCTCTTGATGTTACCGTAGATGTGCCAACAGGAAGACGCGATTTTTTCGGACAAAGAATGTATGCCCAAACTAATAAAACAGTATCTGCGGGCAATAGAACTATTAACGTAAAGCCATTACCATTGGCCAACCAACCGTCTAATTTTAATGGAGCGGTAGGAGATTTTGATTTTGCCGTTACAACCAGTAAGAAAAGTTTAAACGCTACCGAATCTTTACAAGCAACCGTTGAAGTAAACGGAAAAGGAAACCTTAAGCTTTTTAAACTTCCTGAACTTGAATTACCAAGTGCCTTAGAAGTCTATGAGCCAGAATTTACCGAAGGGGTAAGAACAACACTGGCCGGTATGCAGGGTAAGGTTAGTAATCAATACACCATTGTACCTTCATTTAGGGGAAAATATCCAATTGCTCCGTTAAGTTTTAGCTTTTTCAATCCAATAACCGAAAAATATACGACATTAACTTCAGATGAAATTGTCATTAGCGTATTAGAGGGCCCGTTGAGTGCAGATAGCAATTCGACAACTTCCACAAATAGTTCAAAACAATCTGTTATAGCAAGTAAAGATCAGTTTAATTTCATAAAACTGACCCCAAACCTAACTAGCAAATCAATTTCTTATTTTTTCGGCTCTACATCATTCTATCTTTGGTTATTATGTCCACTTTTGTTAATTCCTTTGGCCATTGTATTCAGAAAGAAAAGAGACGCCATTGCTGGCGATGTAGCCGGTAATAAAATAAGAAAAGCGAATAAATTAGCTAGAAAATACCTTTCTGCAGCCAAGAAAGAACTAGGCAATAAAGACTCTTTCTATGTTGCTTTAGAAAGAGCTCTACATAATTATTTGAAAGCAAAATTAAAGATTGAGACTTCTGATTTCAGTAAAGATAAAATTGTCGAATTATTACATAAAAAAGAAATAGAAACAAATACCATACAAGGCTTTATAGCATTATTAGAAAATTGTGAAGCGGCAAGATATAGTCCTTTTTCCGATGTGCAAATACAGGCCGATTATGAAACAGCAAGCGAGGTAATTTCCCAAATGGATAAACAATTATAAGCATGTTCAAAAATCTAACTATATTTTTTAGCCTTTTTACATTTCTAATGTGCACTGCGCAGAACAATAAATTGTTCGACGAGGCTACAACTGCATATAATTCTGGTGAATATGAAAAAGCTATAGGCTTCTACACCGATATTCTAGATAATGGTGAGCACTCAACTGCGGTCTATTTCAATTTGGGTAACTCATTTTATAAGCTTAACAAAATAGCTGAGAGCATTTATTATTACGAGAAGGCATTATTGTTATCACCGAATGATGAAGAAGTAAAAACCAATCTTAGCTATGCTCAGAATATGACTCTAGATGCCATTGATACAATGCCCGTAACCGGATTATCTAAACTATACAAAAGTGTAACGGGTAAATTAACATTCGACCAATGGGCTTATTTTGCTATTGCCTTCATGTTCCTATTTGTTCTTTTGTATATACTTTTTTATTATGCTAACTCATCTACTGCTAAACGGTGGTCATTCATTGGCAGTATACTTGCCTTATTTATCTGTTTCATTGCAATAGTATTTGCATTTATACAGCAAAGTGATTTTAAAGATTTACAACCTGCTATAATTTTTGCAGAAGAAAGCTCCATAAAATCTGAGCCAAATGTTAACAGTCAACAGGTTTTTGTAATACATGCCGGTACTAAAGTGAACATTCTAGATCAATTAGATGAATGGAACAAAATAAAGCTGGCAGATGGCAAAACAGGGTGGGTTCAAAAAAATGCATTGAAATTGTTAAAGGATTTTTAACAATGTTTAAACCTTAGAATATTATCTTCGTCATTGATCGAGGTCAATGAAATATATAGCACGCATAACTTTATTACTATTATGGCTTTTTGCAGTTACTGCGCCAAGCATAATTACTTTATGCGATATTGACAACCCTATTGTTGTGACTAACATCAATGAAGAGGAACAACAAGAGTCGGGCAAAAAATCAATAGGTGAAGAAAAATTTGTAAAAGTAAATTCGCTAGATTTTTCAATGATTGCTATTTATGAAAATATAATAAGATTAAACCATCACATTATTGGTTGTTTTGACCTTTCGTTAGAAGTTTTATCTCCCCCCCCTGAACATTATAGCTAGTCTTTATAGTTTTTTATTCAATTGACTAATCTGTCCTATTTAAAACAAAATAGTACACAATCATTTAATTTACATGTTCAAACATATTAAAAACGATATTCCAGCGAGTATCGTAGTATTTTTCGTTGCACTACCCCTTTGTTTAGGTATTGCTCTAGCAAGTGGAGCTCCTTTATTTTCAGGATTAATCGCAGGTATTATTGGAGGTATATTCGTAGGTGCCATGAGTGGCTCTAAAATAGGCGTAAGTGGGCCGGCAGCAGGTTTAGCCGCGATTGTATTAACAGCTATTGGTACCTTAGGTGGTTATGAAAATTTCTTAGTAGCCGTGGTTTTAGGAGGCATAATTCAAATTATTTTCGGTTTCTTAAAAGCAGGAGTTATTGGTTATTATTTTCCATCTTCTGTAATCAAAGGAATGCTTACAGGAATTGGAATTATAATAATTCTAAAGCAAATACCTCATTTTTTCGGCTATGACCCCGATCCAGAAGGTGATTGGGCATTTTTTCAAGTAGATGGCAAAAATACATTTACTGAAATTCTAGACACCTTAAATAACATAAGTCCAGGGGCTACCTTGGTAGCGATTATAGGTTTATCTATACTTTTATTATGGGATAAGATCCTCTCTAAAAAAGGGAAGATTTTTCAATTGGTTCAAGGGCCTTTGGTAGCGGTAGCGGTAGGTATTCTTTTTTTTATACTAACTCAAAACAGTGAGGTTCTAGCAATCTCACCAGACCATTTGGTAAGTGTACCTGTACCTGAAGACATAGACTCATTCTTAGGTCAATTTAGCTTCCCGAACTTCAGCGCTATAACCAACCCACAAATTTGGATTACTGCATTTACGATTGCTTTGGTGGCAAGTTTAGAAACTCTGCTATGTGTAGAAGCTACCGATAAATTAGACCCACATAAAAATGTTACGCCAACTAATCGAGAGCTATTAGCTCAAGGTGCAGGTAATGTTATTTCAGGTATGATAGGTGGTTTGCCTATTACCCAAGTAATTGTTAGAAGTTCTGCGAATATTCAATCTAATGGTAGAACAAAACTTTCTGCAATTATTCACGGTTTTTTATTACTTATTTCTGTAATTCTTATTCCTACCTTGTTGAATATGATTCCTTTATCAGTTTTGGCAGCAATACTTTTTATTGTAGGTTACAAACTAGCTAAACCTGCGCTTTTCGTGAAAATGTATCGCCTTGGCTGGAAACAATCTATCCCATTTTTTGTTACTGTGCTTGGTATTGTTTTTACCGATTTATTGATTGGTATAAGTTTAGGCTTGGCAGTAGGCATCGTGGTCATTCTTTTAAAAAGCTATCAAAACTCTCACTTTCTTCATATTGAAGATAAAAGTAACGGTAAACACAAAATAAAAATGACTTTAGCAGAAGAAGTTACTTTTTTCAATAAAGGTGCAATTTTAAAAGAGTTAGATAGTCTACCAAGAGATACATATTTAGAAATAGATATTCTAAAAACCAGATATTTAGATAATGACATTATTGAAATTTTAGATGACTTTAGCTTTAAAGCTAAAGAACGAAACATAGACATAAAGTTAGTATCAAAAAGGGGTATTGTAGAAAACCCACCAAGCTTTGTTGGTTTCTTTGAAGAAAGACCAAAATCGAAATTAAGCTTAAGCTAAAACCATTATGGTTTATTTAAATTAAAAAAGATGAAAAAAAATAATTATAAAATTGTAATCTTCACCGATCTAAAAGAATCTTTGAGTAATACTTTGAAAAGTACTCTAAGTCTTGCTAAAATGATTAAAGGTGAAATAGGGCTTTTTCATGTAAAAAAAGCCTCTGATGTAGTTACAAAAGAAAGTCAACTATCTGCCATCAGATCTATTAACAATGAATATATTGATATGGATAAAAAAATTAAATCCATAGTGCAATCATTTTCAAAAGATTTTGGTGTACCCATTACATATTCTTTTGCTATTGGTAACCTAAAAAATGAAATAGCCAATTATATTGATGTACATAAACCGGATATCGTTGTTTTAGGTAAAAAAAAGAGTAACGTATTTAATCTGGTTAGTGACAACCTTATACAATTTGTATTGAACCAGCACAAAGGACCAGTATTCTTAACGGATGAAAAGAATGTTTTAGAGCTTAACAACGAATTGAGTTTTGGCATCTTAAATGATAAGGAACAATCTTCGGTAAATGATTTTACTGAAGGGTTATTATCCAATTCTCAAAAACCATTAAAATCATTTAAGATTGTTGAGAATTCCGATGCTTTAAAAACAAATCAAACCACTAAAAAAAGAAAAGAAGTAGAATTTATTTTTGAAAAGAACGATAACTCTATTCGAAACCTATCTAACTACATTACTAAGAGCAACATAAGTCTTCTTTGTGTTAATAGATCAAATGATAAAAGAAGTAAAAATGATTCGATTACCCCAAACATTAGTGATGTTATCGACACATTAAAAGTTCCTCTTATTTTAATGGGACAATCTAATAATACATTATAAAATAATTATTATAAATAAAAATATATGAAAGCACATACTAAGGAGACACAGTCAACAATGACACCTGAGAAAGCATTGAATTTCTTGAAAGAAGGCAATCAGCGTTTTCAAAATAATTTAAAAGCTAACCGAAATCTTCTAGAACAAGTTAATGATACAAGCGAAGGGCAATTTCCTTTCGCTACCATTTTAAGCTGTATCGACTCAAGGGTTTCAGCTGAATTAGTGTTTGACCAAGGATTAGGTGATATTTTCAGTATTAGAATTGCAGGTAACTTTTCTAACGTAGATATTTTAGGCAGTATGGAATTTGGTTGTAAACTTGCCGGTACAAAATTGGTTGTAGTTCTAGGTCATACGAGCTGTGGAGCAATAAAAGGAGCCTGTGACCATGCCAGATTGGGTAATTTAACTGCCTTAATCAATAAGATAGAACCAGCAGTAGATGCCGTAACCGAGCCAACAGATGAAAGTCAAAGAAATTCTCAAAATCTTGAGTTCGTTGATAAAGTTGCTGAAAAAAATGTGCTTTTAACAATCGATAATATACGTCAGAATAGCCCTGTTTTAGCAGAAATGGAAGATAATGGCGAAATTAAGATAGTTGGTGCAATGTATGACATATCTACAGGTGAAGTAGTTTTCTATTAATAGCTTGATATAATTTATTTTAAAAAGGGCGATGACCGTATCGACCTTTTTACAGTATTAGTGTAGAATTAGCACTATTTTGTAAAGAAATTTACATCATGAACCTAGATACTGTTTTTGACAATAACGAAAAATGGATAGCTGAAAAATTGGAAACTAATCCTGATTATTTTGAGCAGCTTGCGGTGGGTCAAAATCCTGAACTATTATATATAGGCTGTTCAGATAGCAGGGTAACTGCAGAAGAAGTTATGGGTGCAAAACTTGGCGAAGTTTTTGTTCATAGGAATATTGCCAATATGGTCATCAGTATCGACCTAAATGTTTTATCTGTAGTAAAGTATGCTGTTGATTATTTGAAAGTAAAACATATTATTGTTTGTGGGCATTATGCATGTGGTGGAGTCAAAGCCGCTATGCAATCGGCAGATTTAGGGGTGTTAAATCCTTGGTTGCGAAATATACGTGATGTATATCGTTTGCATAAAGAGGAACTAAACGCCATTGAAAACGAAACAAAGAAATATGATAGGCTCGTAGAGTTAAATGTAAAAGAACAATGTGTAAACCTTATTAAAACAGCTACAGTACAAAAAGCATTTCGCGACCATGGATTAAAGGTACATGGATGGATATTTGACGTACATACTGGAAAATTAATAGACCTTAAAATAGACTTTGAAGGCTATCTTAAAAACATTATGGAAATCTATCATTTAGATTAACCAAAATTCCTCAGGTGAAACCTGAGCTAATCGAATAGCACTAATTCTTATTTCATGAAGAAACTTTTTTCAAATTTTAAAGGGGATTTATTTGGTGGTATAACAGCAGGTATCGTTGCATTGCCATTAGCACTTGCCTTTGGAGTAAGCTCAGGAATGGGGCCAAGCGCTGGATTATATGGAGCAATTTTCATAAGTTTTTTCGCGGCACTTTTTGGCGGCACAAATACTCAGATTTCAGGACCTACAGCTCCAATGACAGCAGTAAGCATGGTTGTTATTGCTGGTATAGTAGCAATAAATGACGGAAGTATCGAAAAAGCATTACCCGCTATTTTAATTGTATTCCTATTGGCAGGATTAATGCAAATTGGACTTGGCCTAATTGGTGTTGGAAAATACATTCGATACATTCCCTATCCGGTTGTATCTGGTTTTATGACAGCTATTGGTGTGATTATTTTAGTGACGCAAATTCTACCTGCAATTGGTTATTACCCAAAAGAAGATGCTGATTTTGTAAACAAATATAAGCCTATGGCTGAAGAGATAATTTTAGATAATATCTTAAAAGAAGAGGCAGGGGAAGGTATTTTGGTACTAGAGGATTTTAAAGAGACCATAAAAAGAGCAGAACAAATTACAGAAGCTGACATGCTTAAAGAAGCTCAAACACTCGCAAAATCTGAAGCTTCTGGGGTCATTGGAGCTATAAAAATATTTCCAAGGGCTTTAAAAAATATCAACTGGCTTGAATTAATTCTAGCATTATCTACGATTATCATTATCTACGGATTTAAACGCATTACCACAACTATACCTAGTGCATTGGTAGCGCTGGTAGCCGTTTCGGGTGTGGCTTATGGTTTTGGATTAGACTACAGACCAATAGAACAAATACCTAGCGGATTTCCATTACCTAATCTTGGTATTTTTACTCAATTTGAATTGAGTTCTGTCACCCCCTATATATTTACCGCTCTTACACTGGCACTTTTAGGTGCAATTGATTCTCTTCTAACTTCGGTAGTTGCAGATAACATGACCAAAACAAAACATCGACCTAACAAAGAATTGGTTGGACAAGGAATAGGTAATAGTATTGCAGCCCTTTTTGGCGGTATCCCAGGAGCCGGAGCTACAATTAGAACGGTAGTAAATATTAATGCAGGGGGTAAAACTAAATTGTCCGGTATGGTTGCCGGTGTATTACTTTTAATTGTTCTATTAGCATTAGGCCCTGTAGCATCGCAAATTCCTGCAGCTGTACTTGCTGGTATTTTGGTTACAGTTGGTATCGGGGTTATGGACTATAAAGGCCTAAAGGCAATACCTAGTTTGCCGAAAGATTTGAGTTTAGGTCCTATAAAATTTAGCTCAGAGGTGGTAATCATGTTGGTTGTTCTTGTACTCTCTTCCATATGGAATTTAGTATATGCCGTTGGTGTAGGCCTTGTGATAGCTTCATTGATGTTCATGAAAAAAATGGGTGATTTAACTGCAGAACGATCCGACGTTAAAACACTAGAAAAGGAAGTAAATTGGCCAGATGAGGCTGCATTTCCTAAGAGTTTGCAAGAAGAAGTTTTTATTAAACATTTGAAAGGACCTCTGTTTTTCGGTTCAACAAGTGAATTTCAGCAAATGGCCGACCAAATTCCTAGAACTGCCTCTACGGTAATTATTAGAATGGGTCGTATGCAATACATGGACCAATCTGGTCTTTATACGTTAGAAGATGTATTGATCAGCCTTAGAAAATCTGGCATTAACATATTGTTTGTAGAAGTTTTAAAACAACCTAGGTATATGATGGAGCGTGTTGGACTTATTCCTGATTTGATTCCCAATGAGCATATCTTTGAGTCATTTGATGAATGTCTTACATGGGTGAAAGCGAATGTAAAAGATAAATACCCTTCGAACTAAACCATCAAAACTGATAAAAACATATTCTACCTGTTTTAAAAGTTTTAAATTTGCCGCTTTAATCAACATGTATGATTGATAAGATAAAGGAACAGATTTCTGAAGTGAATGCTTTTACAACTGATAATTTATCAGATGTAGAAACGTTTAGAATTAAATATTTAGGTAAAAAAGGAATTCTAAATGACTTTTTTGCCGAGTTCAAGAATGTTCCAAATGAACAGAAAAAAGAATTCGGTCGAACGATAAACGAATTAAAGCAGGCTGCAACCGAAAAAGTAGAAACTTTAAAAAATACGCTAGAGAACAGAAACTCTGATGAAAAGGTGTTCGGTGATTTATCTCGACCAGGAAACCCTATTGAACTTGGTTCACGCCACCCTATTTCTATTGTAAAAAATCAGATAATTGATATCTTTTCAAGAATTGGGTTCAACGTATCAGAGGGCCCGGAAATAGAAGATGATTGGCATAATTTTACCGCACTAAATTTGCCAGAATATCATCCGGCACGAGATATGCAAGATACTTTCTTCGTTCAGACCGATCCAGATATTCTGTTACGCACCCATACCTCATCTGTTCAAGTACGCTATATGGAGAATAACACACCTCCTATTCGGACTATATCTCCAGGTAGAGTTTATAGAAATGAAGCAATTTCAGCAAGGTCGCATTGCTTCTTTCATCAAGTAGAAGGTTTATATATTGATAAGGATGTTTCTTTTGCCGATTTAAAACAAACATTACAATATTTTACTACAGAACTATTCGGAAAATCGAAAATTAGACTAAGACCATCTTATTTTCCATTTACAGAACCAAGTGCAGAAGTTGATGTTTATTGGGGTTTAGAGACAGAGACCGATTATAAAATGACTAAAGGCACTGGTTGGTTAGAAATTATGGGTTGCGGTATGGTAGACCCTAACGTTCTTAAAAACTGTGGTATCGATCCAGAAGTGTATTCTGGTTTTGCCTTTGGTATGGGCATTGACCGTATAGCACTATTGCTTCATCAAATTTCAGATATTCGATTGTTGAGTGAAAATGATTTGCGTTTTCTAGAGCAATTTAGAAGTGCTCTTTATTAGTAGATTGTGAAAAAAGATATTGAGATACCTGTTGCTAAGAATGTTTATGTTGCCATTGTTCGTGAATGGAACGAAGAATTTTTGGACAAGGACTGGAATGCCTATATCATTAACGGCCGAACCACCCCAATAGAATTGACTATGGTTGTCTCAAAAGGATATGAAGGTAATTGTAAAACCTCTATTATGAGGCATTCTATTGGTGAGGTAGCAGCTAAATCGTATAAGAAGATTGAGGTAGTTCAAGAAGATGTACTAACATTGAACAATGAATTCTACGTCACATATTATGCGGAAAATAAATTATTTGAAAAACGATTTCTTTTCGAACAGAATAGTGTGAAAGAAAGTAATCTTGTTACCATTCCTATTTTGGATAAGGACGGAATCTACGCGAAATAAACTGCCCATTAAATACATTTTTTTAGATTCTTGGTTTTCCCCAAGACCCTCCAATAGCAAAACCCAGTTAAACACAAAGAACGTTATACACTTAAAAAATAGGCTGATTATTTATTTTTAGTAGGTAATTTATGGTTCAATAATACCCTAACAAAATTTTAACGCTTCTAAAAACAATTAAGTTCTTTTAGTTTGTTTGTTTCCGAACTAATAGTACCTTTGCCTCTTCATCATTAAACTCATGAGTAAAGAAGAGATAAAAAATAAGTTAATAGAAGAGCTTGGTGTTCATTTTGAAACTGAGTACGATATACCGCCATTAGCTGCTAGAATATTTGCAAACTTGGTCCTCACTGAGGAAGATGGTCTTACCTTTGAAGATTGTCTTCTTAAAAGAGGAGCTAGCAAAAGTTCAATATCAACTTCCTTAAACCTTTTACTTCAAATGGATTTTGTAAAATATTTTACAAAGCCAGGAGATAGAAAGAGGTATTTTAAAGTTGCTGAAAAAAATACTTTCTTCATCAAAAAGTTAAATCGCTCATTAAATCAACTGGAAAGGGAAAGCGATATGATTGATAAAATCACATCGTATAATAAGCAGTACCGTCCAGAGAAATATCAAGAAAATAAAAAGAAAATCACAGTTTATGGTAAGTGTATTTCAGACATGACTACAAGCCTTAAAACAACTATTGAAGAATTAAAAAAACAACAACAATAATAATTTTTTATCAGTTTAGTTCGTTTTTTACCGAATATTCTGAATTAACAAAACCTTAGTAAGGCCCTATAAATATTTTAATACAAATAACATCCAAATAAAATGAAAAAGTTATCAATTATAGGGATCATAAGTGCTACCCTTCTTTTGAGTTCCTGCTTTGGAACATCAGATAAAACAGCGCAAGGAGCTACTGTAGTGACGCCACCAAGTTTAAAAGTAGGTGAATTAAAAAAACAAAATCTTACTGTCTTTACTGAATTCTCCACTACACTAGAAGGCAAACAAAATGTAGAAATATGGCCAAAAGTATCTGGTTTTGTACAGGAGGTTTATGTAGAAGAAGGTCAGAAAATTAAAAAAGGTCAACTTCTATTTAAATTGGAAACTCAAACTTTAAATCAAGATGCCAATGCTGCAAAAGCAACCGTAAATGTTGCAGAAGTTGAGGTGAGCAAACTTAAGCCGTTAGTTGAAAAAGGTATTATTAGCGAAGTACAACTTGCGACTGCAAAGGCAAAACTAGAGCAAGCTAAGGCAAGTTACCAGAGCGTTGCATCAAATATTGGCTACGCTCGTATTACAAGTCCAGTTGATGGGTATATCGGTGTAATCCCTTTTAAAATAGGTGCTTTGGTTAGTTCTGCTATGGGCAAGCCATTAACTACCGTTTCTGACATTAGCGAAGTACGTGCCTACTTTTCTTTGAACGAAAAAGAGCTTTTAAAGCTAAAAGAGTCTTTGCCAAAAAATGATAAAAATATTATGGATATTGAAAAAGCCCCAAAAGTTACGCTAGTTATGATTAATGGTGAAGAATATGCTGAGCCTGGTAAGATTGCTATGATCAATAATATCATTAACAGTACTACAGGCAGTGTTACCGCAAGAGCTGATTTTGACAATAAAAGCAATTTGTTAAGTAGTGGTAGTACTGGTAAAATTAAAATTCCTACCATATATACGGGTGCATATGAAATTCCTCAAGTGGCCACAGTAGATCTTCAAGGAAAGAAATTAGTTTATGTTCTAAACGATGATAATACCGTGACTACCATGCCTATTAATATAGTAGCGAACACTCAAAAAGGCTTTATTGTTGAAAAAGGAATAGAAGAAGGTACGACCATTGTTCTTGAAGGTGTAACTAAAATTAAAGACGGAATGACCATTAGTCCGGTTAAGTAATAATCCGAAATTCAATCTAATAGATAACAATGTTTCAAAAATTTATAGATCGTCCAGTACTTTCTACGGTAATATCGATTATCATAGTTATTCTAGGTATTTTAGGTTTAACGACACTACCTATTGAACAATATCCTGAAATCGCACCTCCAACAGTACAGGTTACAGCTTCATACACAGGAGCAAACGCAGAGACAGTACTTAATAGTGTAATTACACCACTTGAGGAACAAATTAATGGTGTAGAAGGCATGTTATACATGACGTCTAACGCGAGTAACGATGGTGCTGCTACCATAAATGTATTTTTTGAACTAGGTACAGATCCAGATATTGCGGCAGTAAACGTACAGAACAGAGTAGCTCGTGCCAATAGTGTTTTGCCTCAAGCTGTAGTACAGACCGGTGTAATAACCCAAAAATCGCAAACTAGTGCACTTATGTTCTTCTCATTGTTTTCTGACAATGAAAATTACGATGCCACATTTGTTGAAAACTACGCAAGAATCAACTTAGTACCCAAATTACAACGTATAAAAGGGGTTGGTAACGTTACAGTCTTTGGTGCCAAGGATTACTCTATGAGAATATGGTTGAACCCAGATAAAATGGCAGCTTACAACCTTATGCCATCAGATATTCAAAATGCACTTAGAGAACAAAATCTTGAAGCGGCTACTGGTAAAATTGGCGAAAATGCCGATGGTGTTTATGAATACGTGTTGAAATATAAAGGACGTCTTTCTGAAGTAGCCGAATATGAGGATATCATTATTAGAGCTCAAGAAAACGGACAGTTCTTACGTGTTAAAGATGTTGCGGAAGTTGAATTGGGTGCCTTCAATTATGGCACTAAAAACGAAGGTATGGGTAAACCCGGTACCGTTCTTGGTATATTTCAAACATCTGGTTCTAATGCAAATGATATTATTAATTCCATTCAGACCATTTTAAAAGAAAGTAAGCAAGATTTTCCTAAAGGGATGGATTATGTGATTCCTTTTAACACTAAAGATTTCTTGGATGCTTCTATCGAGCATGTGGTACAAACCCTTATTGAAGCATTCATATTGGTATTCATTGTAGTATTCTTATTTCTTCAAGATTTTAGGTCTACTTTAATACCGGCCATTGCAGTACCTGTAGCGATTATAGGCACGTTCTTCTTTCTCTCGTTATTTGGTTACTCCATTAACATGTTAACGCTTTTCGCTATGATACTGGCCATTGGTATTGTGGTCGATGATGCCATTGTAGTAGTTGAAGCGGTTCATGCCAAAATGGAAGATGGTGCTACGAACGCAAAAACTGCCACTAAATCGGCAATGTCTGAGATTTCTGGAGCCATTATATCGATTACCTTGGTAATGTCTGCCGTATTTATTCCAGTTTCGTTTATTAGTGGTTCTTCAGGGGTTTTCTACCAACAATTTGGTATCACCCTAGCGATTGCTATTCTTATTTCGGCAGTGAACGCCTTAACCTTGAGTCCTGCTTTGGCAGCACTATTCTTAAAGCCACATAATTCATCCGAAGAACATAAAAAAGGAATTACAAAACGATTCTTTTCCGCTTTCAACACTGGTTTTAATGCTATTACCGAAAAATATGTTGGATCAGTAAAATTCATCGCCAATAGAAAATGGATTACGATAGTATCACTAGTAATCTTTACGGCAATTACCGTTTTATTATTTAAGACAACACCTGCTGGATTTATTCCTAATGAAGATAGGGGCCTTGTTTTCGCCGATATTAGCTTACCACCAGGTACGACGTTAGAACAAACGCAACTAACAGTAAAGAAACTTGACTCTATATATGCTTCAATGGATATCATAGAAGCTAGAATGAATATTACCGGTTTTAGTCTATTAAACAGGGTAAATGGTGGTTCTTATGCTTTCTCTGTACTTAGACTTAAAAACTGGAGTGAAAGAACAGACCCATCACAATCTGTAGATGCAGTGGTCGGCAGTCTTTTCGGTAAAACCGCTGGCTTAAAAGATGCGAAAGCATTCTTCTTTACACCACCCAGTGTTCAAGGTTTTGGTAACTCTACAGGTTTTGAGATGAACATACAGAGTAAAGATGCCGATGATTGGCAAACTGTGGGCCAGACCACGAATGATTTTTTGGCTGCATTAAATGCCAGGCCTGAGGTACAATATGCTATAACTCAATTCAACCCAAACTTCCCGCAATATGAAGTGCAGGTAGATGTTGAGAAAACTAAAACTGCGGGCTTAGCCGTTACAGATATTTTTAGCGCAATGCAAGGGTATTATGGAGGTTTGTATACTACTGACTTTAACAAGTTTGGCAAGCAATACCGTGTTATGATTCAGTCAAAACCTAAAGACAGGGCAGATGAACAATCGCTTAATCATATTTTTGTGACCAACGGAAATGGTGAATCGGTTGCTGTATCTCAGTTCGTTTCATTAAAGAAGATTTATGGACCTGAAATCGTTAGTAGATTCAACCTTTTAAGTTCAGTCAAAATTAATGGTACCATGAACCCTGGTTATTCTACCGGTGATGCAATTAAAGCTATTGAAGAAGTTACCGCTCAGGTTTTACCTACTAATTACACTTACGAATATTCAGGGCTTACTAAAGAAGAAAACGGTACAGGTAGCCAAACTATCATCATATTCATACTCAGTCTGGTATTTGTTTATTTCTTATTAAGTGCTCAGTATGAGTCGTATATATTACCTTTTGCCATACTTCTTTCATTACCCGTAGGTATTGCAGGTGCTATAGCATTTATAAATTTAGCAGGACTTGAAAACAACATATACTTTCAGATTGCTTTAATCATGTTAATTGGTCTACTTTCTAAGAATGCTATTCTTATTGTGGAGTTCGCCCTTCAACGCAGAAAGCATGGTATGTCTATACTAGAATCGGCTTTAGATGGCGCTAAGGCCCGTATTAGACCTATTTTGATGACTTCATTTGCCTTTATTTTTGGTTTATTGCCGCTTGCATTATCGACAGGTATTGGTGCGATAGGCAATAGGTCTATTGGTATGAGCGCCGTTGGTGGTATGTTAATAGGCACCATATTCGGGGTATTTGTAATACCGGCATTATATGTCATTTTTCAAACATTACAAGAGCGAATTACTGGTACTCCACAAGAAACAATTGAAGAATCAAAGAATTAGAGAAATCATGAACAAATTCATAACTTATAAACTTATACTGGTAGCTACACTTCCGCTTTTGCTGTCGTCTTGTTTCACAGCAAAGACATACCAGCGACCAGAAGTAGAAGTTGAAAATCTGTATAGAACCGATAATTTACCACAAGATAGTGTGTCCTTTGCATCAGTTTCTTATAAAGACCTTTTTACTGATTCACATTTAAAAACGTATATACAAAGGGGACTTGACAATAACCTTGATATTCGAATCGCATTACAAAGTATTGCAGCTGCCGAGGCATATGTTAAACAGGGTAAGGCAGGATATTTACCTATCATAAATGGTACGGCTACCGCAACAAGAACGGCAAGAACTAGTGAAAATGGACAATTCGGAAGCTTCTTCACACAGCCTTTTAATCAATATGAAACTTCAGGAACTGTTTCTTGGGAAGCTGATATTTGGGGTAAAATTAGAAGTACTAAAAGGGCAAGTGATGCAAGCTACCTTAAAACTATAGCGGCTCACAAAGCTGTAAAAACTAGTCTTGTGGCACAGATTGCCATAACCTACTATCAAATATTGGCCTTAGACAAACAGATTTCGGTAACAGAGGAAACTATAGAAAACCGTTCTAAAAGTGTAGAGACTATTAAAGCTCTTAAAGAAGCTGGGCAAGCCAACCAGGTTGGTGTAGATCAAACTGCAGCACAACTTTATAGTGCGCAAGGTCAATTATTAGACCTTAAAAACTCATTGTATCAAACAGAGAACACCTTTAGTATTTTATTGGGTGAACAACCGCAGTCATATGCACGAAGTACGTTAGATGAGCAGTCATTGGCAAATGAAATGAAACTTGGTGTGCCGGCCCTTTTACTTCGTAATAGACCAGATATCATACAAGCGGAATATAGTTTAGTCAATAGTTTTGAAATGACCAATGTTGCTAGAAGTAACTTTTACCCATCAATTAAACTTTCGGCACAAGGCGGACTTCAAAGTTTGGAGCTTGATAATTGGTTAGATTCGAGCTCTATTTTCGCCAATCTTGTAGGCGGACTTACGCAACCCATTTTAAATGGCAGAAAGATAAGAACTACTTATGAAGTAGCTAAAGTACATCAAGAACAATCTTTATTAAGCTTTAAAAAAGCGCTTTTAACCGCTGGAAAAGAAGTATCAGAAGCGTTGTATGATTACAACAATTCTGTTGAAAAGGAAGTTTTTGTAGCCAAACAAGTGGCAGCCTTAAAAAGAGCTGAAAGTAATTCTGAAGAATTATTGAATAACGGGTACCTAACATATTTAGACCTTTTAACCGCTAGAGAAAATTCCTTAAACGCAGAACTTAACTTGATTAAAAACAAATTCACACAATTGTCTGCTACGGTAGAACTATATCGTTCTCTTGGAGGTGGATGGCAATAAAGATTTGTAAACGATACATGAAGGTAAAAGACTGAATTTAAAAAGGGTAAGACTAATTGAAGTAAAAACTTAATGCTTACCCTTTTTTTAAGTAAATGAATAACCAAAGCGCAATAAATTAAGAAATAAGTATACTTTGAAAACACGATAATTTAAATGCCTACCATGCCTTAAAAGGCTTTTTACTTAATTGAGAATTATAATATTTAACCTCACCTGTAACTTCTTTGCCTAACCAATCAGGTTTTTGAAACCTTTCATTTTCAGTATTCAATTCTATTTCAGCTACAGTTAATCCTTCATTAGCACCATAGAATTCATCAACTTCATACACATGATTGCCTGAGACAATTTCATATCTGCATTTCTCAAGAATTTCTTTTTCGCATAACTCCAGCAAATTATCGGCGTCTTCTACAGAAATCTCTTTTTCCCATTCAAATCTAGAAGTTCCCGCTTCGTTAGATTTGCCTTTTACGGTAATGAATCCTATATCACCTTTTATTCTTATTCTAACCGTTCTGTTGGCATCGGTATTTAAAAACCCTTGAACTATTCGTGTTTTAGACTTTGCAAAAGACTTATAAGAATCTGATTTTACCAAAAATTTACGCTCAATTTCTATCATATGATTAGATGCATCTACTATCCTTAAACTAAGATAAGTCTTAAATTTGCTTATGCCCAATGAAATGCCTTTACGGAAAATTATCCACGTCGACATGGATGCCTTCTATGCATCGGTTGAAGAATTGGATAATCCTGATTTAAAAGGAAAACCATTGGCTGTTGGTGGTAGCGAAAAAAGAGGCGTTGTTTCTGCCGCCAACTACGAAGCTCGTAAATTCGGAGTACGAAGTGCCATGAGCGGTTATATTGCTAAAAAAAATTGTCCGCATATTACGTTTGTAAAACCAAGGTTTGAGCGATATAAAGAAATATCTAAAAAAATTAGGTCCATCTTTTTCGAGTATACTGATTTGGTCGAGCCTTTATCTCTTGATGAAGCTTACTTAGATGTTACAATAAATAAAAAAGGGAATCCTTCAGCTACCCAATTAGCAACTGAAATTCGGCATCGCATTCTGGAAGAAACAGGATTAAATGCATCCGCAGGAATATCTATAAATAAATTCATTGCTAAGGTAGCTAGTGATATTAATAAGCCCAATGGACAAAAAACTGTAAGCCCTGAAGAAGTAATTTCATTTTTAGAAGCTCTCGATATTCGTAAATTTTATGGTGTGGGTAAGGTTACTGCCGAAAAAATGTATCAATTAGGCATTTTTACGGGTAATGACCTTAAGACAAAACCTATTGAATTCTTAACAGAAAAATTTGGGAAGAGTGGTAGCTACTATTATAATGTGGTTAGAGGAATTCACACAAGTGAGGTTAAACCTCATCGTATTCCGAAATCTGTAGGTGCAGAACGTACATTCAATGAAAACTTAAGTAGTGAAATTTTCATGTTAGAGCGTTTAGAACATATTGCTGAAGAGCTAGAACGCAGACTTAAAAAAGCTACTATTGCCGGTAAAACTATTACGCTTAAAATAAAATATAGTGATTTCACCCTAAACACCAGAAGCAAAACAATACCTTATTTTATTGCTGATAAAACGCTAATATTAGAAACTTCAAAAGAATTATTGTATCAAGAAGAGTTGCAAAACTCAGTTCGCCTATTGGGTATTTCGCTTTCTAACTTAAATACTGATAATAAGGCTCTTAAAAAGATTGATGATAAATCAATATTGGTGCAATTAAAGTTCGATTTCTGAGTAATCAACCCTCAATTGATCACTTTTATCTAAAAATTACAAATGTTAACAAAAATTAACTGCATTTACTTGTACAGACCATTTCACTAGAATAATTTTGACACCGTAAATGAAAAAGAGTTTTTTAAAGTTTCTTCTTTCTATTTGTATACTTTTATCTAGTGTATACAATCCTCTATTTGCTAACATCAATTCAGGAGAAATTTCATTACACAGCACTGAACAACAGTTTGCTATATCAACACATTCAAATTTGGTTAATAGTGTTCAAAATCAGAATGCTACAATTAAAGGCTCCCTTGATAATGTTGACAAGGTTCTAGAAATAGATGCTACTGAAATTGAGGAAGAAGAAAGTGAACATTCTTTTATCAAAAAACGAGGAGAGTTTTATTACACTTCAACAACATTCTATCTTTTATCTCTATTATTCTTATTTAGTTTCTTCACTAATAACAATAGATTTCAAAGGCTATTTACTCATTTTTCTTATGTAAATAGGCGCTTCGTCTTATTTCAAGTATTTCGTTTATAATTTTTTAGGCAATTTCTTATTGCCCATAGTACCACTTCAATTGGACTTGTTAGATATAAAATTCTAAAGTCCTAAAATCTATGCGTTTTCGCATTTCTATAAACTAATAGTACCAATCATTTTAATTTAAAAGTTATGACCAAGAGAACTCTCCTGTTCGCTTCAGTGTGTGCCTTGTTTTTGTATACGAGCTGCGAATCAAAAAAAGAGAAAAAGGAAGAACACGCCAAATTCCTAGTTACCAGTCCTATTAAAAAGGATACATCAATTACAAAAGATTATGTAAGTCAAATACACTCTATTCGCCATATTGAAGTAAGGGCTCTTGAAAGGGGCTATTTAAAACAAATTCATGTTGATGAAGGCCAATACGTTAAAAAGGGCCAGCAGATGTTCAACATTATGCCCAACATTTACGAGGCAGATTTACAAAAAGCAAGAGCAGAAGCAAAAGTTGCAGAAATTGAGCTACAAAATACTCAGTTATTATTAGATGGTAATGTTGTATCAAAAAACGAGTTGGCTATGGCCAAAGCAAGTTTTGACAAAGCTAATGCAGAGGTTGCATTAGCACAGACCCATTTAGGATTTACAAATATTCGTGCGCCATTTGATGGTATTATGGACCACTTACATGTACGCGAAGGGAGTCTTTTAGATGAGGGTGAATTATTGACCACCTTATCAGACAACTCACAAATGTGGGTTTATTTCAATGTGCCAGAAGCTGAGTACTTAGATTATATCATCAGTACCGATAAAGACACCAAAAAGGAAGTTGGTCTTTTAATGGCCAACAATAAGCCATTTAATCAAGTGGGTATTGTTGAAACTATAGAAGGTGAATTCAACAATGCAACAGGTAATATCGCGTTTAGGGCAACTTTTCCTAATCCTGATAAAATACTAAGACACGGTGAAACTGGCAGTATTATTATGACGACTCCTTTAAAAGATGCATTGATTATTCCGCAAAAGGCAACTTTCGAGATCTTAGATAAAAAATTCGTGTTTGTTGTTGACAAAGACAATGTCGTAAAACAACGTGAAATCTTCATTGGTGCTGAAATGTCAAACTTATTTGTTGTAACCAAAGGTCTTACTGAAAAGGATAGAATTATTCTTGACGGTATACGTATGGTTAAAGACAATCAAAAGATAGAATCTGAGTTTGTATCACCTAAGAAAGTGCTGTCAAGTTTAGACCTATACACAGAATAACAAAATCCAAATACATTAAGATATGTTCAAAAGATTTATACATAGACCAGTATTGGCTATTGTTATTTCGGTAATTATAGTTTTTACAGGATTATTGGCAATCAAACAATTACCAATATCCCAGTTCCCTGAAATTGCCCCTACAACGGTGAATATTTTCATCGCTTATCCGGGTGCAAGTGCAGACGTGCTTATTAATTCAACAATTATTCCCTTAGAAACCGCTATTAACGGTGTACAAGGAATGCGATATGTTGCTTCAGATGCTACAAGTGCTGGAGAAGGAACCTTACGTATCATTTTTGAACCCGGTACGGACCCTAACCAAGCGGTAGTAAGGGTAAAGACCAGGGTAGATCAAGTGATGCCCAACTTACCCGAGTTGGTTCAGATGGAAGGGGTAGTAATTACTCCTGTACAGCCCAGTATGTTAATGTATATAAACCTCTACAGTAATAATGAGGACGACAACGAATTGTTCTTGTATAACTACGCTTATACCAAGATTGTTCCAGAAATACAACGTATCAATGGTATTGCAAGTGCCCAAATATTAGGAAGCCGAAAATATGCCATGCGTGTTTGGCTAAAACCTGACCGTATGCGTGCTTATAATGTTTCTGCAGAAGAAGTGATGGAGGCTATGCAAGAACAAAGCATAATCGCAAGACCAGGTAGATTGGGTGGTAGTTCTGGTAAAAAATCGCAATCATTAGAATATGTACTTACCTATGAAGGGCGATACAATGAGCCTGAACAGTATGAAAACATTATCGTTAGAGCGAATGAAGAAGGTGAAATTCTAAAGTTGAAAGATGTAGCAGATGTTGAATTGGGTAGTGAATTCTTTGATATTTACTCCAATTTAGATGGGCATCCTTCTGCATCTATGATTCTAAAGCAGACTGTAGGTAGTAATGGTAAAGATGTTATCGATGCGGTAAAAGTTAAATTAGAAGAACTAAAAGTAGATCTTCCTCCTGGTTTAGAATATCAAGTAAGTTATGATGTATCGAACTTTTTAGATGCCTCTATCGATAAGGTATTACACACACTTAGAGATGCATTTATTCTTGTGGCCATAGTTGTATTTCTTTTTTTAGGAGATTGGCGTTCTACGTTAATACCTATTATAGCGGTACCCGTTTCTTTAATCGGATCATTCTTTGTAATGCAAATGTTCGGGTTATCAATTAACCTAATTACCCTATTCGCATTGGTATTGGCTATTGGTATTGTTGTAGATAACGCAATTGTAGTCGTAGAGGCCGTTCATGTAAAAATGGAAGAAGAAAACCTATCACCATACAAAGCCTCATCAGAAGTTTTGGGTGAAATTGGTGGTGCCATTGTCGCGATAACCTTGGTAATGGTTTCGGTATTTATTCCTATTTCATTTATGTCTGGTCCTGTTGGGGTTTTCTATAGGCAGTTTTCTATAACTATGGCAGGATCAATTGTAATTTCGGCTATAGTTGCCTTGACCCTTACCCCTGTTCTTTGTGCTATGATGTTGAAAAACAATCATGGTAAGCCAAAACGTAAATCTCCAATTGATAAATTCATTGACTGGTTTAACAAGGGATTTGAGCGACTTACAGGAAGTTATGTAAAGCTTTTAAATAAAATTGTTGCAAGAAGAATGGTAACCTTTGGTCTTCTCATCGCTTTCTGCGCAGCCATATTTTTTACCAATGAATCACTTCCTGCTGGGTTTATACCCAATGAAGATCAAGGTATGATCTATGCAATTATTCAAACACCACCAGGCGCAACTTTAGAGCGTACTAATGATGTTGCTAGAAAATTACAGAAAATATGCGAAGAAATGGAAGGTGTGGAATCAGTTTCCTCATTGGCCGGTTATGAAATCATGACAGAAGGTAGAGGTTCAAATGCTGGTACTTGTTTGATCAACCTTAAACCATGGGGCGAACGTGAACACTCTGTACACGAAATAATGGAAGAGCTTGAAGAGGAAACAAAAGATTTAGGGGCTATAATCGAATATTTTGAACCTCCTGCAGTACCTGGTTTTGGTTCTTCTGGCGGATTTTCTATGCGTCTCCTAGATAAAACTGAGAACACCGACTATCATGTATTCGAAAAAATCAATAACGATTTCATGAAAGCTCTAGGCGAGCGCGAAGAATTAACAGGTCTATTTACTTTTTACTCTGCTAATTATCCTCAATACGAATTGAAAATCAATAATAAGATTGCCATGCAAAAAGGTGTTAGCATTGGTAAGGCAATGGAAAACCTAAATATTTTAATAGGTAGTACCTATGAACAAGGTTTTATTCGTTTTGGTAGATTCTTTAAAGTATATACGCAGGCCGCACCTGAATACCGAGCACTGCCTTCAGATTTAGAAAAATTGTTCGTGAAGAATGAAGAAGGTGAAATGGTGCCTTATTCCGCATTCATGTCTATGGAGAAGAAACTTGGCCCTAATGAGATTACCAGATATAACCTTTATAATTCTGCTGCTATTAACGGTCTACCGGCTAAAGGTTTCACAACTGGTAATGCCATTAACGCCATTAAAGAAGTAGCCAAAGAAACGTTACCTAGAGGTTATGATATTGCTTGGGAAGGATTATCGTATGACGAGGCCAACAGAGGTAGCGAATCATTATATATTTTTATAGTGGTATTAATTTTCGTTTATTTCGTGCTTGCCGCTCAATATGAAAGCTTTCTACTTCCTTTCGCTGTAATTCTTTCTTTACCAGCTGGTATATTTGGCTCATTCTTACTCTTAAAAATGACAGGATTGGCAAACGACGTTTACGCCCAAATTGGTGTAATTATGCTCGTTGGTCTTTTAGGTAAAAATGCGGTTTTAATCGTAGAGTTTGCTGTTCAAAAACAAAGACAAGGAGCAACTGTTTTAGAAGCTGCAATAGAAGGGTCTAGAGCAAGGTTTAGGCCAATTTTAATGACATCGTTTGCATTTATTGCAGGGTTAATCCCTCTAATAGTTGCGTCAGGTGCCGGTGCCATAGGTAACCGAACTATTGGTGGTTCTGCCCTTGGCGGTATGCTTATCGGTACAATTTTCGGGGTAATAGTAATTCCTGGACTGTACTTTGTATTTGCAAAAATTGCCGAAGGACGCAGTCTTATTAAAGATGAATCATCCGAGCCTATTTCTGAAGAATTCATGAGAGCTAGTGAAGGGGATAGCAAGACCAAACAAGCAATCAAAGAATTAAAGTCAATGATTAAAAAACTAACCAAAAGAGAAAACAATGATTAACATTATAAAATTCTTTATGAAGCACGGTAAACTGCTTTTGGTGCTATTACTAGGCGTTGGTGTTTTTTACTCTTGTGTTCCTACAAAAGAACTTAAACAAGAAAATAAAAACCTACCATCGCAGTATGCACAACAATCGACTGATACCACTAATAGTGCAATTATTCAATGGAAATATTTTTTCAAAGATGATTACTTGATAAAGCTTATTGATACAGCATTGGTTAATAACCAAGAGTTGAACATCATGTTGAAACAAATTGATGTAGCTCAGAATGAAGTTAAATCTAGAAAAGGTGAATACTTACCTTTTATTACTTATGGCGCAGGAGCCGAGGTTGAAAAAGTTGGTGAGTATACCCGTAATGGTGCTGTTGAAAAAAATCTGGAAATAAAGGAAGGGGAAGAATTTCCTGAGCCACTAACGGATTACTCTGCAGGAATTTTTGCCTCATGGGAGCTTGATATCTGGAAAAAACTGCGTAATTCTAAAAAAGCAGCTGTTCTAGAATATCTTTCAAGTATTGAGGGTAAGAATTTCATGGTAACTAGAATCATTGCAGAAATTGCAGATTCTTATTATGAGCTTTTAGCACTAGATAATCAGCTAGCATTTATCGAGCAAAATCTAGAATTACAAGGGAATGCCCTTAAAATGGTTAGATTACAAAAAGAAGCTGCCCGTGCTACAGAACTTGCTGTTAAAAGGTTCGAAGCAGAGGTCTTTAAAAACCAAAGCCATAAGTTTGAGGTACAACAAGAAATTGTTGAAATGGAAAACAAGCTCAATTTTTTAATTGGGCGTCAACCTCAACACATTGCTCGTAATTCTGCAGGTTTTATCGAAACAGAGATGGATACTATTTACTCAGGAGTACCTTCACAATTACTGCAAAACAGACCTGATATTAGACAAGCGGAATATGAATTGGAAGCAGCCAAGCTTAACATCAAAATCGCTAGAGCAAATTTTTATCCTAGCATAGGTATAAAAGCTGGCATTGGGTTACAGGCTTTTAATCCGAAGTATTTATCGGCTACTCCTGAATCGCTTATGTATAGCGCTATGGGTGATATCGTGGGGCCTTTAATAAATAGAAATGCAATAAAGGCAAACTACAATACGGCTAATGCAAAACAAGTACAAGCTGTTTTTGAGTTTGAAAAAGCAATTTTGAATGGCTATATAGAAGTTGTGAACCAGCTTTCTAAAATGGAAAACCTAAAAAAGAGTTATGATTTAAAGGAAAACCAAGTGAAGGCTTTGACAGAATCTATTGATTTATCTACTCGATTATTTCAATCTGCAAGAATTGAATACATTGAAGTGTTGTTAACGCAACGTGAAGCTTTAGAATCAGAAATGGAGCTAGTGGAAACTAAAAAAGACCAGTTAATGGCAAGGGTAAATGTTTACCAAGCTTTGGGAGGTGGATGGAATTGATAATCTTGTTTTTACTTTTTAATTAATACATAAACCCTAATAGAGAAATTCTATTAGGGTTAGTTTTTATACAGCCATTCAACCCTAAACAGACCATTTAAACATAAGGTAATCCCCAATTTAAAGTGCTTTCCTAGAGTTTATGTTCAACTTTTTAAGTATAATGTAAGTTATTACCTAAGTTATATTAAACATTTGTGTTAATCATCGCTTAACATTATTGCTATTTTAATGGTTTTTTTAATTTTATGACAAATTGCTGTGAAAAAGAAAATTTATTTATTACTCTAAACTAGATTGCATGATAGATTTAAAAGATTACGACAACGCCGTAATCAAGTTTAGAAAAAGTTTAAGCTATAACATTTTACCCGTGCTTTCATGGGATTTCTACGCCGAAAATCTTGAAAGTATATATAAATCTGAAGAGGACATGAACGCTCTTATGAGTTTAGGGTCATTGAATTCTTGGAATATAGATACTGAAGCATTAGATGAGAGATTGAAGGCCAATAAGAATGTTGTAGTTGTAACCGACACTAATTTAAATATTGTTTTTGCCACAAAAAATATTTGGGAGATGAATCAATATCACCCAAATGAAATTTTAGGTAAAAAGCCTAAGATGTTTCAAGGCAGTAAGACTTCAAAATCTACTCTAAAAATAGTCTCTGAAGCGGTTAAGTCAAATAAGCCTTTCGAAGTTACCATAGTTAACTATCGTAAAGATGGTTCTACCTATAACTGTTGGATTCAAGGTCAACCAGTTTTTGACCAAAAAGGAAAGGTGGTTAATTTCATTGCCTTTGAAAAGGAAGTTGCTTAATGAAATAATAAGACAAAAAAGGGGGCACTTTTCAGTGCCCCCTTTTTTTCATTTATTTATATCGACTAAATATCGCCGGATTCTATCTCAGTTACTCTTAATGTATTAACCATTCCTTTATCTTTCATAGGCATCGCCGCAAGACTGATTAACATATCGCCAACTTCTATATAGCCTTTTTTGAATGCCATACGGTTTACATCATCAATCGTATCATCTGTAGAAACATTCTTGTCATAATAAAAAGCTTTCACTCCCCATAAAAGGTTCAATTGAGTAAGTATTCTTTTATTAGATGTAAATACAAGTATGTGTGCACTTGGTCTCCATGCCGAAATTTGAAAAGCGGTATAACCGCTATTGGTCAAGGTGGAAATTGCCTTTGCCTTTATTTCATTTGCCATTAATGCTGCATGGTAACAAATAGATTTGGTTATAAATCTTTTTGTACGAACATGCGGTGGATCTTGAGGCACATGAATTAAATCTGAACCTTCAACACTTTGTAAAATACTTGACATTTTTTCAATTACTTCAACAGGGTAATTACCCACCGAAGTTTCACCAGATAACATAACAGCATCTGCACCATCCATAACCGAGTTAGCAACATCATTAACTTCTGCTCTAGTCGGCGTAAGACTGGTAATCATTGTTTCCATCATTTGCGTTGCAATAATTACCGGAATCCTAGCTTTTTTGGCACGTAATACCAATTGCTTCTGAATTAAAGGAACTTCATGTGCAGGTACCTCAACACCTAAATCTCCACGAGCAACCATCAGTCCATCACAATACGCTACTATCTTATCGATATTCTCAACCGCCTCTGGCTTCTCAATCTTTGCAATAATTGGAATTTTATGGGCAGAATGTTTATTGATAATATTTTGAAGATCAATCAAATCTTGACTGAAACGAACAAACGAAAGGGCGATCCAATCCACTTCTAGTGAAATTGCAAATTCGGCATCCTTAATATCCTTTTTTGTAAGCGCTGGTAAAGAAATATTAGTGTTAGGTAAGTTAACTCCTTTCTTAGATTTTAACGGCCCACCTTGTATAACTTTAGCCAGTACTTCATCTTCGCCATTAGTTTTCACTACTTCGAACATTAGTTTACCATCATCCAATAGAATGCGTTCCCCAGCCTTAACATCTCTAGGGAATTCTTGGTAGTTCATGTAAACTCTTTCAGCAGTACCCTCAAAAGGTTTACCGGTAACAAATGTTATTTCATCACCAGGACTAACGACTACATCGCCTGCCATTACACCTACACGTAGTTTAGGACCCTGTAAATCTGCTAAAATGGATGTATTTGTACCCATTTCTTCATTCAATTCACGTATCATTTTAACACGTTCCGTTACATCATCATAATCGGCGTGAGAAAAATTTATTCTGAAGACATCTACTCCTGCATTGATCATGCTCCTGAGTACCTCTTTCTTGCTAGTTGCAGGCCCTAAGGTGGCTACAATTTTCGTCTTTTTTACAGTTGGCATTTTTAAAATATTAAATTATTCTTCGATTTTAGTTTTTCCGTACTTATTTCATACGCTGCCATAACCCTTGGCAACATAAGTATATTTTTTATTAACGAGTTTGTATCGAATTCCTTCTCCGTTTCTATTTTCAATAGATAATCAACATCCTTATATTCAGGTATAAGCCTTGGTTTAGAAAATGTTGTTTCGTTATGGAATAAATCATTATTGGAAATCAGTTCTTGTTCACTGCCGTGGTTAGCGACCAACACCCAATACATGTCATGAAATTCATCATCCCATTCAAAAATTGGAAATAATTTATTTTCATCAAGATTAAAATCTTTTCTTGTTCTTACAAATTTTGCTTTAACAAATTGATTTAATCCATAGACTAAAGCATAATCGTCTAAAGTAGTATGTAATGCTATTAGGATAAAAGATTCATCATAAAAATCATCGTTTATTTTATAAATAGCTGCCATACTCCAAGAAAAGCGTAAATATAAAACTAATAAGCTTTAAAGCCTAGTTTCACAAATTGATATAAACATTATAAAAGTTATTAAAATGTTAGCATTTTAGCATTTTGGCTGAAGATTAATTCTCCATCTTGCTCTGAAGTGCAAAGAATGCTCTTTTTGAAGCTCTCTCTTCTGCCTTCTTCTTTGAAGTTGCCCTGGCTTTTGCTACCACATTACCTCCAATAGAAAGTTTAACTGCAAAATGTTTTAAAGCATCATTTCCTGTATCATCATAAACATCGAAATCAAAAGTTTTCTTTTGCTTTTGACACCATTCAATGACTAAACTCTTATAGCTTATAACCCTACCTTCTAATTGCTCAATATCCACATAGGGCTCTATCACCCTCTTTTTAATAAACTTATCACAGTAATTATACCCTCTATCTAAATAGATCGCACCTACCAGAGCTTCAAAAACATTACCATGAATATTTTGGCCGAAGTGCGATTTAGGGATTCTACTTTCTACAAAATTAATTAACCCCAAATCTTTACCAAGCTCATTAAGGTGTTCTCTACTTACTATTTTAGAACGCATTTTGGTAAGATAACCCTCATCACCCTCGGGAACTTCATTATAAAGATGCTTGGAAATTATAGTACCCAACATAGAATCACCTAAGAATTCTAATCGTTCATAATTCATAGCATTTCCCTTTTCATCCTTTTTATTCATAGACCTATGTAAAAAGGCCTTCTTATAGAATGATAATGTTTTGGGTTTGAATCCTAAAATTTTGGTGACCCCCAAAAAAAAATCCCCATCCTCTTTAGGATGGGAATTAAATAAGTTTGTGGGAAAAGACATAAAATTATTAATCTAATTTTTTAAAAACCACACATGCATTATGGCCACCAAAGCCAAATGTATTACTCATCGCCACTCTAACATCGCGTTTCTGCGCTTTGTTCAAAGTGAGGTTTAAAGTAGGGTCGATATTTTCATCTACCGTAGTATGATTTATTGTTGGCGGCACTATACCATGTTCCATTGCCAATATTGAGGCAATGGCTTCAATAGCCCCTGCAGCACCCAATAAATGCCCTGTCATAGATTTCGTAGAATTGATATTTATATTTTTTGCGTGCTCACCAAATACTTTGGTAATCGCTTTTAATTCTGCTACATCACCAAGTGGTGTAGAAGTACCATGAGTGTTTATGGCATCTACATCTTCTATGGATAGACCAGCATCTCTTAAACAGTTCTCCATTACTCTTACCACACCTATTCCATCAGGGTGAGGTGCCGTCATATGATAAGCATCACTTGACATTCCGCCACCTGCTACTTCAGCATATATTTTTGCTCCTCTAGCAATTGCATGCTCATATTCTTCTAGAACCAATGCGCCAGCGCCTTCACCTAAGACGAAACCGTCCCTGGTTGCATCAAAAGGTCTTGAAGCCGTTTCTGGACTTTCATTTCTAGTCGATAAAGCGTGCATTGCTCCGAAGCCACCCATGCCTGCAATGGTAACTGCAGCCTCACTACCTCCTGTCACGATTACATCGCAATGTCCTAAACGTATATAGTTTAAGGCATCTATCATAGCATTGGCCGAAGAGGCACAAGCAGAAACAGTAGTATAATTTGGCCCCATAAAACCATGCTTTATGGAAATGTTTCCTGGTGCAATATCTGCAATCATCTTTGGAATAAAGAAAGGATTGAATCTAGGAGTACCATCTCCATTTGCAAAATTCATTACTTCATTCTGAAAAGTTTCCAAACCTCCAATCCCTGCTCCCCAAATAACTCCAACACGAAATTTATCGACTTTTTCTAAATCTAATTTAGAATCAAGAATGGCTTCGTCAGATGATATAAGTGCATATTGTGCAAATCTATCTAGTTTACGGCCTTCCTTTCTGTCAAAATGATCGTCGGTGCTGTAATTTTTCAGCTCACATGCGAATTTAACTTTGAACTTTTCTGTATCGTAATAGGTTATTGGTGCAGAGCCGCTTTTACCGCTTATCAATGCATCCCAATATTCCTCAATATTATTACCTATTGGGGTAAGTGCCCCCAAACCTGTAACTACAACTCGCTTTAACTGCATTTAACTTATTATTTGTTTAAATCTAAACCAAGCGTAAATTAAAAAAAATTATCCATGCGGAGCATTTACCACATGGATAATTTGAATTCTATTTAAGAATACATGATTTTACTTCGCTTCTTCTATATAGCTGATGGCTTGACCAACAGTTGCGATATTTTCGGCTTGATCGTCTGGAATTTGAATATCAAATTCTTTTTCGAATTCCATTATCAACTCTACTGTATCTAATGAATCTGCGCCTAAATCGTTAGTAAAGCTAGCTTCGGTTACCACTTCGTTTTCATCAACTCCTAATTTATCAACGATGATAGCTTTAACTCTTGATGCAATGTCTGACATAATAATATTTGTTTTAAAAATTTAAATTGTAGGCAAAAATAAAAAACTTTGGTTTAATTACACTAATTGTCGTTAAAATGTATTGTAATTTAATAAAATTAAATACAAGTGCTGTAATTTTACCATATTTATATTTTGTTTCGGCAACGTTGAAAAAGGGTATTGAAAGAGGTGAGTTAATAGAACTATAAATGATAATCGTTTTTTCTAAATCCTGACAAGCTTCTTGTTTACTATTTTTGCTCCGAACTTAATTAGTTGTTTTTGCTCTCTTTTAAAGACCATTTCTATTGAAAACCAAACAAATTATTCTTTTTGCCTCAGGTTCTGGGTCGAATGTCGAAAACATTGCCAACTATTTTAAATTCAGAAAGGACGTTACTATATCCTGTGTACTTACCAACAAAAGCGATGCCAAAGTCATTGAACGTTGTAATAGACTTGGAATAAATGCACTTTATTTTAATCGACAGGCCTTTTCAAAAAGTGATTTCGTTTTAAAAATGTTACAATCACTTAATCCAGATCTTATTGTCTTAGCAGGATTTCTTTGGAAAATACCTGAATCTATAACCAATGCCTTTCCAAATAAAATCATCAATATTCATCCTGCCTTATTACCTAAATATGGTGGCAAGGGTATGTACGGAATGAATATTCACAATACTATTAAAGCAAATAACGAATCAGAAACGGGCATTACCATACACTATGTAAATGCTCACTATGATGAGGGCGCCATAATTCACCAAGAAAAAATTATCATTGATAGCAAGGATACCGCAGAGGATATTGCCTCTAAAGTACATCAATTAGAATACGAGTTTTTCCCAAAAGTTATCGACGATTTATTATTTAAAAAGTAATGGCCAAAAAAGGAAAGTTCTATGTAGTCTGGAAAGGTAAAAAACCAGGCATTTTTGATTCTTGGGCAGCATGCAAGGCTGCTATTACTGGTTATGCAGGGGCAGAATACAAATCTTTCGAATCTTTTGATGTTGCAAAGAAAGCCTATAATGGAAATTATGCTGATTATAAAGGAAAGAAGAAAATAGCATCGACCCTATCAAAAGAAGAACTATTAAAAATTGGCCTGCCTAACTATCATTCTATTTCTGTTGATGCAGCCTCAAGCGGTAATCCAGGAGTTATGGAATACCAAGGGGTAGACACCAAAACCCGTAAAAAACTATTCAGACAAGGGCCTTTTCCTCAAGGCACTAACAACATTGGTGAATTTTTAGCTATTGTACACGGACTCGCATTTTTGAAAGAACGTAACAGTGACCGAATTATTTATACCGATTCGAGAACTGCCATGAGCTGGGTTCGTAAAAAAAAATGTAATACCAAACTAGCTGAATCAGCGAAAAACAAAGACCTTTTCGAACTCATAGGAAGAGCTGTTGATTGGCTTAAAAAAAATCAATATAATACGTTAATTGTAAAGTGGGAAACAAAGGCATGGGGTGAAATTCCTGCTGATTTTGGCAGGAAATAAATTTAAGTTAAATTATGACAATGATTAAACTTAAAAATTGTTTTCTTATTCATAGTGCAAAACACCCTTTTTACTGTGCACTATTTTTGTTTTTGTTTTCCTTCAATTTAATTGGTCAAGAAAAGTCGGTTTCTGACTCAATAAAAAATGACATACTAGCAAA
This sequence comes from uncultured Maribacter sp., assembly GCF_963974015.1. GTDB lineage: Bacteria > Bacteroidota > Bacteroidia > Flavobacteriales > Flavobacteriaceae > Maribacter. Next base: position 342,124 of record NZ_CAXBBZ010000001.1, read on the forward strand.
ATATAATGGATTTGAAACAACTCCTACAAACCCTCTCCTACAATCTAAATTTGATTCCCTTTTAATAGCGTTAGGAATTGAGCAGAAAATTTTTTTTGTCACTACAGAAGAACCCTTATTTGAATACATTTGGATGATTGCAAGTAATCGAAATGACTATAAAGCCATAACTATTCCAAATAAACCACCTTCTTTCATTTTTAATAAAACTACTTCTAATTTTAATGCATTGAACTTTTTACATGCTATTGGGCATCATGTAAACAATGATGGTGATGGGAATACAATAGACCTAGTGGAAAAAGAATTAGAAGCAAATAGCTTTACTGGTTATTTTATGAATAAAATGGGCTATAGTAAGAATACTTATACCTTATATCTTAAAAGCGACGAAAAACATTTAGAACCAGCAATAGCACTCAATAATATAGACCAAAATCTGCTAAATTCTGCTTTTAAAGATGGTTGGGAAACATACGCAATAGAACAAAGCTTACATGTCGATGAAAATAACCTTGAAATTTATAAAGCCAATAAAAAGTATGTGGACTCTCTAATTCTTATTGCAGAAAAGAATTTTGACACTGATTATCTAGTTAGTGCTAATCATTACTCTAAAGCGTATCAGTATAGCAACGGTAAAAAAATATCAACCTTATATAATGCATATGATCAATTTTTAAAAGCGAAAGAGCTTGATAAGGCGCTATTGTATGCCAATTTACTTTTTAAAAATAGTGCTAGATTTTTAAACATCAAAAGCTATAAACAATTATTCAATGATATAGCAATGATCTATGAAATTAAAAGAGATTATGAAAATGCTCTAAAATTTCTAGACATTGCCCATACTTTAGATATTAAGAATACAAATCTATTAGATAGAAAGTCTTTAATTATCAGTAGGCAATCTAACCCAGAAGCACTAATCAACACATTAATCGAACGCATTAAAATTGGATCAGTATCAACAGATTTATATTACAAATTAGCTGGTGCATATAAAGCTAACAAACAACCCTTAGAAGCAATAAAATACTACAAAAGGATTTTAGCGATGTCCCCAAAACATATAAATGCTAGATTAGAACTAGCCAAGCTTTATATTGAAGAAGGGGTTGACATAGTCAATATTCTAAATTTAACTGATTTGTCTAAAAACCCAAGTTTAGATATTAAAAAATCAATAAAAACTAAAAAAACCTTATGGGATAATGCAAAAAATGTTCTTAAAGAAGGGTTAAAAACAAATCCAAAAAACCCATACTTAAAACAAGAACTGAAAAATTTAAAAACCTTAAAACGAACAAAACCTATAACCTTACATTACAATTTCTAGTAATGAATATATAAAAGAACCTTTTATTCAATACAGAAAAAGCCAACAATAGATATGCCAATATGATGTTTATTTCCTTTATCAAATCCGTATATTTGCAGCTTAAATTTTTACATTTTTATGGATAAACTTTTAATAGTTGGAACTGTAGCTTTTGACGCCATTGAAACACCATTTGGTAAAACAGATAAGATATTGGGCGGTGCAGCGACCTTTATAGGTTTGGCAGCTTCACAATTTGATGTAGATTCAGCCATTATCTCTGTGGTAGGTGATGATTTTCCTCAAGAATATTTAGATTTATTGACCGATAGAAAAATCGATATATCTGCCCTAGAAATTGTAGAAGGAGGTAAAACTTTCTTCTGGAAAGGGTTATATCATAATGATTTAAATACCAGAGACACCTTAGCAACAGAATTAAACGTACTGGCAGACTTCAAACCTGTAGTTCCAGAAAGTTACAATGATGCCGATGTTGTCATGTTGGGCAATCTTCACCCAATTGTTCAATTAGATGTAATTAATCAACTAAAAAAGCGACCAAAAGTTATCATTTTGGACACCATGAATTTTTGGATGGACAATGCTTTAAATGATTTAATGGAGGTTATTAAACAAATAGATGTTTTAACCATTAATGATGAGGAAGCCAGACAGTTGACTGGAGAGTACTCATTAGTTAAAGCTGCCCAAAAAATATTTACAATGGGCCCTAAATATGTAGTAATAAAAAAAGGAGAACATGGAGCTTTATTATTTCATGAAGACCAAATCTTTTTTGCCCCTGCACTACCTTTAGAGGAGGTTTTTGACCCTACTGGAGCCGGTGACACATTCGCAGGAGGATTTGCGGGCTATTTAGCTGCCAGTGAGGATAGTTCTTTTGAAAATATGAAGAAAGCTGTTATACATGGGTCTAATTTAGCTTCGTTCAGTGTTGAAAAATTCGGCACGGAAAGAATGCTCCAATTAAATCATAAGGAAATTACAGAAAGACTGCATCAGTTTAAAAGATTGACCCAGTTTGATATTGAATTACAATAAACCCCTAGCCCCAAATTATTGGGGTTTTTTTAATACCAAAAAGTAATGAGTGACGCTATTAAGCATGAATGTGGTATTTCTGTAATACGGCTATTAAAGCCATTAGAGTATTACAAGGAAAAGTATGGAACAGCATTTTATGGTGTAAATAAAATGTATTTAATGATGGAGAAACAGCACAATCGAGGTCAAGATGGTGCAGGTTTCGCAAGCATTAAATTAGATGTCAAAGCAGGCGAGCGATACATGAGCCGTGTTCGTTCTTGCCAACAGCAACCGATACAGGATATTTTTGCCCAAATCAATGATCGCATTAATAAGGAGTTAAAAGAACATCCTGAATACGAAGATGATGTTGCATTGCAAAAAAAGTATATTCCTTATATAGGTGAATTACTTTTAGGACATGTACGGTATGGTACTTTTGGCAAGAACAGCATTGAAAGTGTTCACCCCTTTATAAGGCAGAACAATTGGATGCACCGTAACCTTATTGTTGCTGGTAACTTCAACATGACCAACGTACATGAATTGTTCGACAATTTAATTCAGTTAGGGCAGCATCCTAAAGAAATGGCTGATACCGTCACTGTGATGGAGAAAATCGGTCATTTTTTAGATGATGCAGTTGCCAAACTATACAAGCAAATAAAAAAAGAAGGTTATACAAAACAACAGGCTTCCCCTATCATTGCCGAACGTTTAAAGGTTTATAAAATATTACGAAGAGCAGCGAAGAATTTTGACGGCGGTTATGCTATGGCCGGTTTGTTAGGTCACGGTGATGCCTTTGTATTACGCGACCCAAGTGGAATTAGACCTGCTTATTATTATAAAGATGATGAGGTTGTCGTAGTTGCATCAGAAAGACCAGCTATACAAACTGTATTCAACGTGCCTTATGAGGAAGTAAAAGAACTTGATCCAGGTGCGGCTATCATCATAAAGAAAAATGGAACTAGTTCTATTAAACAAATTCTAGAGCCGAAAGAACGAAAAGCATGTTCATTTGAACGCATCTATTTCTCTAGAGGTAGTGACAAAGAAATTTATCAAGAGAGAAAAGCATTAGGTAAATTAGTTTTTCCTCAAATTCTAGAAGCTATCGATGAAGATATCAAGAATACGGTATTTTCATATATCCCGAATACAGCAGAAACTTCTTTTTACGGAATGGTAAAAGAGGCACAAAACTATTTGAACAAGAAAAAAGAAGAACAAATACTAGAATTAGGACCAAATATTACCGGCGAGCAATTACATGAAATTTTAGAGGTTCGACCACGCATTGAAAAAGTTGCCATTAAGGATGCCAAACTACGAACCTTTATAACACAAGACAGCAGTAGAGACGATTTAGTTGCGCATGTTTATGACATATCATATGGTTCTGTAAATAAAGGTGACAATCTCGTAATCATAGATGATAGTATTGTTAGAGGCACGACCCTTAAAAAAAGTATTTTAAGAATATTGGACAGACTATCACCAAAGAAGATAGTCGTTGTTTCATCTGCGCCTCAAATCAGGTACCCAGATTGTTATGGTATTGATATGGCCAAATTAGAAGACTTTATTGCGTTCAAAGCAGCTTTAGCATTACATGAAGACCATAATTCAATGCATATTGTAGAAGAGATTTATAAAAAATGTTTGACTCAGGTACAGAGTAAGGACAAAGATGTAGTGAATTATGTAAAGGATTTCTATGCGCCATTTTCTGCGAAACAGATTTCAAAGAAAATAGGAGAGCTATTGAGTCCGGACGGTATTAATGCTGAAGTAACTATAATCTATCAGACAATTTCGAGCTTACACAAAGCTTGTCCTAAAAATTTAGGAGATTGGTATTTTACTGGAAACTACCCTACCCCAGGAGGAAATAGGGTTGTTAATAGAGCTTTCATAAATTTTTATGAAGGAAATAACGAACGAGCATATTAAATAGATCTTCGATGAAATACATAGATTTTGCGCATTTCATCGTCAAAAAATGTATTTTATCGATAGAATAGTCGAATTGAACTAACCAGCTTTACTTTTAAAGCTACCATAGCATAAGTAGGTTAAGTTCATGGTAAGATTTGGGGCAAAAAAGGTGGAGGTTTCTCCACCTTTTTTATTTAACACCTTTTCCTAAAAACAGTACTCTTTCAAATAATTACTATTATTTGTGCTCTTAAACGTTATTACAGGAAGTTTAACCATTACCTTTTATCTTCATCATATACAGCCTTACTTTTGAACAACCATAGCATAAGTAGGTTAAGTTCATGGTAAGATTTGGGGAAAAAGGCGGGGCTATGCTCCGTCTTTTTATTTTGCACCTTATTTAGAAAAAACTTAAACTTAGAGCAATTATAGTATTATAACCAATGTACGGGGAGTTGAACGGAAAGCTTTCTCTAAAACCTAAACTACATATATATTTGGAGGACCATAGCATAAGTAGGTTAAGTTCATGGTAAGATTTGGGGAAAAGACGGGGCCATGCTCCGTCTTTTTATTTTATACCAATCGGGTTATCTACCCACACATAAGCTATCTTAACAACTGACTGAAATTCAACTTTCATTAAATTAAAGTTATTTTTTTCTTAAAATTTCTTTTTTTATTTACTCAATACCAGTAATTTAGTCGTGCCATAGCATAAGTAGGTTAAGTTTATGGTAAGATTTGGGACGAAAAGGGTGGAGACTTCTCCGCCCTTTTCTATTTTAAACCAAAAACCACCTAAGAATATTTCTTAAGTGGTTTCTTACAAAGCCCATAAGGTACTTTTCTTCTAAATACTATTTGTTACTTGCATAAAGTTTTGAAACTTCATCCCAATTGATGATGTTGAAAAATGCTTCAATATAATCAGGTCTTCTATTTTGATAATGAAGGTAGTAAGCGTGTTCCCATACATCTATACCTAAAATTGGGTGACCACCACATCCTACGCCAGGCATAAGTGAGTTATCTTGATTAGGTGTAGAACATACTTCTACTTTACCACCTTTATGAACGCATAACCATGCCCAACCAGAACCAAATCTAGTTCCTGCTGCTGTAGTAAACTTATCTTTAAATGCATCAAAAGAACCAAAGGCACTATCAATAGCTGTAGCCAATTCGCCACTTGGCTTACCTCCGCCGTTTGGTGATAAAATTGTCCAGAATAAAGAGTGGTTATAAAAACCACCACCATTATTTCTAACAGCTGCATTATTCATATCTAAACCAGTTAAGATATCTTCAATTGATTTTCCTTCAAGATCAGTACCTTCTATAGCGGCATTTAACTTGGTAGTATATCCGTTATGATGTTTTGTATGATGTATTTCCATTGTCCTCGCATCTATATGTGGCTCAAGAGCATCATATGCGTAAGGCAATTTCGGTAGTTGAAAAGCCATAATTTATGTATTTTTAGATTAATATTAATTGTCTATCAAAGTTACGGATTTTAACATTTATATTCATCTAATAATTTGTTAAGAACTGTACAGGAATCCTTAATTTGCAATAAAAATAGGTGCCCAGTAAATCATTTACCATATATAATGCTTCTGCAGGATCAGGGAAAACCTATGCCCTAGCCAAAGTATACTTAAAAATTATACTAGCTTCTCCACAAAATTTTAGAAAAATCTTAGCTATAACATTTACTAATAAAGCGGTGAATGAAATGAAGCATCGTATCTTAAATAGCCTATACGAGTTTTCAATAACAACATCTATAGAAGAAGCTTCTCCTTTATTTAACGACCTAATTAATGAGACGCAGTTTACTTTTGAAGACCTACCTTCTTTAAGCAAACTTAGATTAAAACAAATATTACACAACTACGCATTTTTTGATATTTCTACTATTGATAAATTTACACATAGACTTATAAGAACGTTTGCGAAGGACTTAAAAATTCCGCAAAATTTTGAAGTCGTATTAGATGTTGATTTATTATTACAAGAGGCGGTTGAAAGAGTAATCGGCAAAGCTGGTGATGATCCTGGATTTACTAAGGTGCTTTTGGATTTTGCCCTTGAAAAAATTGAAGATGATAGAAGTTGGGATATTGGCTTTGACCTATTAAAAATAGGAAAACTTATATTCGACGAAAATAACGCAGAGCATCTAAACCACTTAAAAAATGTAGAACTTGGAGATTTCTTGAAACTACAAAGTCACCTTAAGAGCCAGGTAAAAACATTAGAAAATAAAATTGTTGAACTCGCCACTGCCTCACTAGATATCATAATTGATTACGGAGTTGAGTTCAAGGACTTTCCTAGGGAGACTTTACCCAATCATTTTATAAAAATAAAAGATGGTAATTTAAACCCTACATTGCTCTATAATAATAAACTTGAAGAAAACTTAATTGAGGGTAAAATATTAAAAGCTACTATAAAAAATCCGCCATTAGAACTTTCTCCCCTATTACTTAATAAATACCAAAATATAAAACAGCTGATTTACAAAAGAGGCCTGTTTTCCAATATCAATAGAAACATTGTTCCTTTTGCGTTATTAAATGCCATTCAAAAGGAATTAAAAATAATTCAAGAAGAAAAAGACCAGTTATCCATATCTGAATTTAACACCCTAATAGCCAAGGAGATAAAAGATCAACCAGCACCATTTATTTACGAACGACTAGGTGAAAAATACAGACATTATTTTATAGATGAATTTCAAGATACTTCACAGATGCAATGGGAAAATCTTATTCCATTAATCGGAAATGCCATGGAAGGCGAAGATGAACTTGGTGACACAGGATCATTATTTCTGGTAGGCGACCCTAAACAAGCTATTTACAGATGGCGTGGCGGTAAGGCCGAACAATTTCTTGAATTAGCAACACAACAAAAGCACCCGTTCACTATAGAGTCAGAGCTTGTCACTCTACCGAAAAACTATAGAAGTTATGCTGAAATCATCAACTTTAACAATAGCTTTTTTCAAAGTATCAGTCCGTTTTTAGAAAATACATTGTATCAAGAGTTTTTTAAAATTGGAAATCAACAAGAAGTAAATCAAAAAGATGGCGGGTATGTCAACTTATCTTTACTAGAAGAAGACAATGCCGAACAATATGCTTTAGAAACCTTAGCCACCATCAGCAAATGCCTAGCACAAGGGTATACCTATAGTGATATCTGTATTATTGTTAGAAAAAAGAAACACGGCTCGGTATTAGCTAATTTTCTGATGCAAAATGAAATACCCGTAGTTTCACCAGACTCTTTATTATTAAATGGGAGTCCTAAAGCTATTTTTCTGGTTCACCTCATACGCTACATGGTTCAGCCAACTGAGCTAGAGATTCAATTTGAAATACTTAATTATTTATCTGAAGAAAAAGAAGATAGGCATGCATATATTTTTGAAAATCTTAACCACCTCGAAACCCACTTACTAGAAGAATACGGCTTTGATTGCTCAAAATTGAGACAGGCTTCAGTTTTTGACGGTCTTGCTTATGCCATTAAAATCTTTAATCTCATTCCTAACTCAGATGCACATCTTTCTGCATTTATGGATTTGGTTTTTGATGTTGAGCAAAAATATGGTTCAGATATACAATCTTTTCTGGACTATTGGGATAAAAAAGGGAATTCGTCAAGTATCAGTACCCCAGAGAATTTAGATTCTGTGCAGATAATGACTATTCATAAATCTAAAGGATTGGAATTTCCTGTTGTGATATTTCCTTATGCAAATTCCAATGTTTTTGAAGAAATTGACCCGAAGCTCTGGCTACCGGTAGATAAAGAAGAATTTCTTGGGTTTTCAGAAGTGCTCATAAATAAAAAACAAGAAGTAAAAGAATATGGTGAACTTGAATCACTACTATACGACCTTGATCATCAAAAATTACAATTAGACGCCTTTAATCTTTTATATGTAGTACTTACTCGAGCGGTAAACGCATTATTCATTATAAGTTCAAATAATCTTGATAAAAAAGGTGATTATAACCCAAACTATTATTCAGGCTTGTTTATTCATTTTCTAAAGAGTAAAGAACTATACGAACAAGACAAATTAGAGTATGAGTTTGGTGAATTGAAAAGTGTTGAAACAAAACGTTTCTCAAACACTATTCAAAAAAATATACCTTATATATATACCAATAAAGATCGACCAGATTTCAAAATTCTAGCTTTGGGAGGTATTTTATGGGATGAAGGTTTAGATGTGGCCGTTAATCAAGGTAATGTAATTCATACTATTTTAGGGGCTATTTACACAACAGCTGATTTGGAAAGAGCGCTTCAAATGGCCATTCAAAAAGGATTCATCAAAGACCAGGAAAAGGAAAAAATAAAAGCAATCGTTAAAAGAGTAATATATCATCAAGATTTACATCATTTTTACGAAACTGGTTTTGAAGTATTGAACGAACGAGATTTATTAATGGATAACGGAACCATTCAAAGACCAGATAGGGTTGTTCTTAAAGGCAACCACGCTACCATAATTGATTATAAAACAGGTGAACGAAATGCTAAATATCACAATCAATTGAATACCTATGCCGAGAGTTTTTCAAATATGGAATATATAATTGACCACAAAATCATTGTGTATATTAATACAGAAATACAATTAGAATATATATAAGTAATTATGTACGGAAAAATAAAAGAACACTTACAGCAAGAAATTGAGTCTATTAAAAATGACGGTCTTTTTAAGGAAGAAAGAATAATCGTTTCACCACAAGATGCTGTTATAAAGATTAACTCAGGGCAAGAGGTTATTAACTTTTGTGCGAATAACTACCTAGGGCTTTCATCTCACCCAGATGTTATACAAGCCGCTAAAGATACTATGGACACCCATGGTTTTGGAATGTCTTCAGTAAGATTTATTTGTGGCACACAGGATATTCACAAAACCCTCGAAAAAAAAATAGCGCATTTCTACGAAACAGAAGACACCATATTGTATGCGGCAGCGTTTGATGCAAATGCCGGTGTTTTTGAGCCATTACTATCCGCTGAAGATGCAATAATTTCAGACTCACTGAACCATGCTTCTATTATAGATGGTGTACGCTTATGCAAAGCTAAACGATATCGATATGCCAATAGCGATATGAAAGATCTTGAGGAGCAACTTAAAAAAGCGAATGAAGACGGATCTAGATTTAAAATCATCGTAACTGACGGTGTATTCTCTATGGATGGTATTGTAGCCCCATTAGATAAAATATGTGATTTGGCGGATAAATACGATGCATTAGTAATGATAGATGAATGTCATGCGGCAGGTTTTATCGGTGACAAAGGGAGAGGCACCTTAGAAGAAAAAAATGTTATGGGCAGAATAGACATCATTACCGGTACCTTAGGTAAGGCTTTAGGCGGTGCAATGGGTGGTTACACTACGGGTAAAAAAGAAATTATAACTATACTGAGACAGCGTTCTAGACCATATCTATTTTCAAACTCTTTGGCACCAGCCATTGTTGGCGCATCTATAAAGGTTTTTGATATGCTAGAGAACGATACATCTCTACGTGATAAACTTCAAAAAAATACAGAATACTTCAAAAAAGGTATCAAAAAAGCAGGTTTTGATATCGTCGATGGAGCCTCTGCAATTGTTCCTGTAATGCTTTATGACGCAAAATTATCACAAGAAATGGCAAATAAATTACTTGAAAGAGGCATTTATGTTATTGGTTTTTTCTATCCTGTAGTACCAAAAGGTAAAGCACGAATAAGAGTTCAACTATCAGCGGCCCATTCAAAGGAACATATAGATACTGCTATTAAAGCCTTTACAGAAGTTGGCAAAGAACTGAAAATCGTTTAAACGCGCTTTTTAATCTATTAAATGCGTTAAAAAAAATAGGAAATTGATTTTGTTAATAATATTTAACAAGTTACATTTGCACCTAATAAACACTTAAACTTAAAAATTTGAACATGAAACATCTTAGCAAATTATTGGTTGTTGTACTACTTGTTGTAGGTATCAACAACATACAAGCGCAAGACGAGAATAACCCTTGGCAAGTGCAATTTGGGGTTAATGCCATTGACGTATATCCAACTTCGGATGTAAGTTCTTTCGGTAATGAATTCTTCAATGTGAACGATCACTGGAATATTTTACCTTCCATTTCTTACGTAGCAGTATCTAAAAGTGTAGGAGATGGCTTCTCTATAGGAGCAAGAGGTTCTCTTAACAAAATCAGTAAATTAGGTGACGTTAGCGTTGATGATTTATCTCATTACGCTATAGATGGTACAATAAAATATGATTTCATCAAAAGAAATACTGTAATTGATCCTTTCGTTGAGATTGGTGGTGGTTATACTTGGGTTGACGAAATCGGAGCTGGAACTGCAAATGGTGGTCTTGGACTTAACATTTGGTTCTCAGAAAACGTTGGTCTTACATTACAATCTACTTATAAGCATGCTTTTGAAGATTATGGTGTAAAACATTTCCAACACTTAGCTGGTATTTCAGTTAAATTTGGTGGTACTGATACTGACGGTGATGGTATCTATGATAAAGATGATGCTTGTCCAGAAGTTGCTGGTCTTGAAGCTTTCAACGGTTGTCCTGATGCTGATGGCGATGGAATCGAAGATAGTAAGGATGCTTGTCCTAACGAAGCTGGTTCTAAAGAAATGAACGGATGTCCTGATGCTGATGGAGATGGTGTTGCCGATAAAGATGATGCTTGTCCAAACGAAGCTGGTCTTCCTGCTTTAGCTGGTTGTCCTGATGCTGATGGCGATGGTGTTGCTGATAAAGATGACGCTTGTCCTTCTGAAGCTGGTCCTGCTGAAAACAAAGGTTGTCCTTGGGCTGACAAAGATGGTGACGGTGTACTTGACAAAGATGATCAATGCCCAGATGTTGCTGGTACAGTAGCTAACGCTGGTTGTCCTGAAGTAACTGCTGAAGTTCAAAAACAATTGAACGATTATGCAAGAACTATATTATTTGATACTGGTAAATCTTCTATCAAAGCTGAGTCTACTTCAGTAATGGTTGATATTATCACTATTCTTAAAGAATATCCTAACGCTAAATTTACAGTTGAAGGTCATACTGATAGTGTAGGTAGCGAAAAATTAAATCAAAGTCTTTCTGAGTCAAGAGCTCTTTCTGTAAAAGAATTCTTAGTTGACAAAGGAATTGAGGAATTCAGATTATCTGCAGTTGGTTACGGTGAGTCTAAGCCTATCGCAACAAACAATACAAGAGCTGGTAGAACTCAAAACAGAAGGGTAGAAATTAACTTAGTAAAATAAGTTTAAAACAAACCTAAGTGTTTTAATAAAAGCTCCGCAATATTGCGGAGCTTTTATATTTTTACACTATGCAGAGTTTTATACAAGATGTAGTAAAAGACGTATTAAGAAATAACCAGGACACAGGTAAAATTATCTTTGTTTTGCCCAGTAAACGGGCTGGTGTATTTCTTAAAAAAATAATATCCCAATCACTTGCTAAAACGGTACTTGCACCTGAAATTTACAGTATTGAAGATTTTATTGAAAAGGTCTCTAACCTTGTAACCGCAAATACGACGACCCAACTTTTTGAGCTATATAATGCTTATTTAAATGTTGGTGATTACGAAAAAGAATCTTTCGATTCATTTCTAAAATGGGGACAGATACTTTTGCAAGATTTTAATGAAGTAGATAGATATTTAGTTGACGCCTCTACCCTTTATAAAAATATAGAGGCAATACAAGAAGTCAATCATTGGTCTTTGAATCCTGAAAATTCAGAAATGATTGAAAATTACCTTCATTTCTGGAGGTATTTAGAAGAAATTTATAACCTATTCAATTGCAACCTAATTAAACAAGGTCTAGGTCATCAAGGTCTTATTTATAAAACATCGGTATCGGAATTAACGAACTACCTTAAGACAACCCATAAAAAACATATTTTTCTTGGTTTTAATGCTCTGAATACTGCTGAAAGTATTCTTATACAAACCATACTAGAAAAGACCGATGCCAAAATCTATTGGGACATCGACCCTTATTTCTTACAAGATAACATTCACGATGCAGGTTATTTTATAAGAAAATATCAAAATACATGGAGAGTTCTAAAAGGAAAAACCCTTAACGGACTAACCACCCACTATAATACTGAAAAGCATATTGAAATTATAGGTGTGCCCAAGAATATATCACAGGTAAATTTTGTAGGCGATTTACTTTACAAAATTCAAAATGATCATCCTGAATCCCTAAGTAATTCAGCAATAATATTGGGCAATGAAGAATTATTAAATCCTTTATTAAATTCAATTCCTTCTAATATTTCGGCTACCAATATTACTATGGGACAAAAACTAGAATCGACTCCATTAGCTAGTTTTTTCACTAACCTCATAGACTTTCATGAACAAAAAACAGAGAAAGGATGGTTTTACAAAAACCTATTAAACTTACTCACGAATTCTTATGCGGTACTACTATTTGAGGCTAATGAGATGTCTGTCGAGGCATTAATAACCAAAATAAAAATAAATAATTGGTCTTATATCTCTAGTTCTCAAATTGAAGATTTAATACCAACAAATGCAACAATATCATTATTGTTTAAGGAAACCAGCAAAAATCCGAATAACTTAATTGATAACTTCCTAGTGCTTGTTCAATCTATCAGAACTATAGAAATAGTAAAAGAAAATACACTATTACTAGAACAGCTTTATAAATTTTATACCCTATTTAATCAGCTTAAAGATTTATGCGCTACTTTTTCTTATATCAATAATCTGAAAAGTTTCAAGCATCTATTTAAGCAGTTACTAAGTACCGAAACATTAGACTTTCAAGGTAACCCAATAGAAGGGATTCAAATTATGGGAATGTTAGAAAGTAGATTGCTCGATTTTGAAACTATTATTATAACCTCAGTGAACGAAGGGGTTTTACCTTCCGGCAAATCTAATAATTCATTCATACCCTTTGACCTTAAAATCAAAAACGGACTACCCACTTATAAAGAAAAAGACGCTGTTTACACATATCATTTTTACAGATTGTTACAGCGAGCCAACAACGTATATATTTTATATAATACTGAACCTGATGCCTTAGAGGGTGGTGAAAAAAGTAGGCTGATTACACAACTGCTAACCGATGAAAATAGAACGGATATTACAGAGTATATCGCTACCCCTCAAATACAATCGGTTACTAGAGAAAATGAAAAAATTACTAAGACAAAAAGCTTAGTGTCATTAATTCAAGAAAAAGCTAAAAAAGGTTTTTCACCAAGTTCCTTAAGCAACTACATTAGAAATCCAATAGATTTTTACAAACAAAACCTTTTAAATATTAACGATGTTTTACAAGTTGAGGAAACTCTTGCCCCTAATACTTTTGGCACCATCGTACATGACAGTTTAGAAGAACTTTATACTCCATTAGTTGGAATAAACCTTACTGTTGAGCTTTTAAATGGCATTAAAAAGAAAATACCACAAATAGTATCGCTTAATTTTGAAAAGACGTATAAAGAGGGAAATATCAGCTATGGGAAAAACTATATTTCTTTTCATGTTATTCTTAAATACATACAAACCTTTATTGATGCCGAAATATCTACATTGAATGACCATAGCATTAAAATAATTGCTTTGGAGCAATCCTTATCCGTACCGCTTCAAGTAAACGGATTGAATTTTCCTATCATTCTAAAAGGTAAACTGGACCGTGTAGACGAATTTGATGGCATAACCCGTATCATCGATTATAAAACAGGGAAGGTAGAAAGACGTAATGTGGAAATTATGGATTGGAACATTCTTACCGAAGAATATCAATTTAGCAAAGCTTTTCAACTGCTTTGTTATGCATTAATGTATTTTAAAACCAATCCGAAAGAGAATCAATCTATTCAGGCCGGGATTATCTCGTTGAAAAATTTTGCTGAAGGTACGTTGCTTTTCGCTCAAAAAGAATCAGCACGAGGTACCAAAAATCATATCATAGACAATGAGGTAGTTTTTGATTTTGAACAGATTCTTGGTCAGCTGATTACAGAAATCTGTAATGCCGACATTCCGTTTACCGAAAAAGAACTTTAAAGTTATTTTTTATCTGGTCGAGTAGGCCTCACCTCTATCTTACTTGGTAATGTTCTTTCGTTCATTTGTAACAGGTCTAGTACCAATTCACCAATATCTTCTGGCTGAATTTTCCATGCGTCTTTTTCATCTGGTTCATTGTGATTAAAATGTGTGGCCACAGAACCTGGCATAATGGTAGATACCTTAATTCCATACTGTCTTAAATCTAACATCGCCGCTTGTGTAAAGCCCACAACCCCAAATTTAGAAGCATTGTAACCCGCTCCTTGTGCAAAGAAATTTGTACCTGCCAAACTAGCCAACGTAATGTAATAACCCTCTGTTTTCTTTAAAGCTTCTACAGACGCTTTTAGCGTGTGAAAAACACCGTTTAAGTTGGTATCTATCATTTGGTGCCATTCGTTCTCGGTCATTTTATCAATCGGTGCAAAATTACCTACACCGGCATTTGCCAAAACAACATCTAATTGGCCCCATTTTTCCATAATTTTTGAAACGGCATTCTTTTCATCTGTCATTTTAGATACATCGGAAACAATTCCTAAAACAGCATCATTATTAAAATCCTTTAGCGCCTGATCTACACTTTTTTGCGATCTGCCACTAATGGCAACTCTCATACCCTGATTTAACAATGTTTGCGCTACTGCAAAACCAATACCCTTAGTGCCTCCTGTAATATAGGCTACTTTATTTTTCAAATCTTTCATCGTTCAATTTTTAAAATTATCACAAGTTACCAAATCTTTGATTTTTTTGTTGTCTATATACATTAAGATTTAACGGTTTCAATTTGTTATATTTAACGGTTACTTAAACAACCTTAACAACATGAACAAAATACTCATTTGGTCTATTACCGTAGCCCTTGCCGGCTTTTTATTTGGATTCGATACCGTTGTAATTTCAGGAGCGGATAAACAACTACAGGCCTTGTGGCAGAGTTCTGATTCATTTCATGGTTGGGTCGTGATTTCAAGTGCTTTATGGGGTACCGTTTTGGGTGCTTTGTTTGCCGGTTTTCCAACCAACAAATTCGGACGAAAAAATACCTTAATATGGATCGGTATTTTATTCAGCGTATCTGCCATCGGATCAGCACTTGCCAATGACCCTATTACATTTGCTGTTTTTAGATTTATTGGTGGTATCGGTGTTGGTGTTTCTACCATTGCAGCTCCGGCATATATTTCTGAAATTTCACCTGCGGACAAACGAGGTAAACTCGTTGGTTTCTATCAATTCAGTTTAGTATTCGGTATTCTTATCGCCTTCCTATCTAATTATATGCTTAGCGGATTAGGGGAAAACGCATGGCGGTGGATGGTTGGTGTAGAAGGTATACCTGCCGTTATATATACCTTGTTCGTACTTACCGTACCAAAAAGTCCTAGATGGTT
This sequence comes from uncultured Maribacter sp., assembly GCF_963974015.1. Taxonomy (GTDB): domain Bacteria; phylum Bacteroidota; class Bacteroidia; order Flavobacteriales; family Flavobacteriaceae; genus Maribacter. The sequence goes on from NZ_CAXBBZ010000001.1 coordinate 357,996, forward strand.
GATAACTCAGGGCAGAATTGATGAAGCTAAAAAGGTATTGAGATTAATTGACCCAGATCAAGATGTGGATGCTGTAGTCGATGTAATCCAACAAGACGATAAAAACAACGTTACTGGTGAATCTATATTCATGAAAAAATATCGATTCCCTTTAATGCTAGCGTTTCTTATTGCATTTTTCAACCAAGTCTCAGGTATTAATGCATTCTTATATTATGCTCCACGTATTTTTGAAGAAGCAGGTTTAGGAGAAAGTACTGCCCTTTTAAGTAGTGTAGGTATTGGCGTTACCAATATGTTATTTACGCTATTAGGCATTAACTTAATTGACCGATTAGGCCGTAAACAATTAATGTATATTGGCTCTGTAGGCTATATAGTTTCGCTATCTCTTGTTGCATGCGCTTTCTTCTTTGAGTGGGAAGGTATGGCTGTACCAATCTTCCTGTTCCTATTTATAGCGGCCCATGCTATCGGACAAGGAAGTGTTATTTGGGTATTTATTTCTGAAGTATTCCCAAACCATTTGCGTGGAAGCGGACAAGCATTTGGTTGCTCCGTACACTGGATCTTGGCGGCAGCCATACCGGCTGCTGTACCCTTTTTATTCTCCACCATTGGCGCAGGTACCGTATTCCTGTTCTTTGCAGCTATGATGGTTCTACAACTTTTTTGGGTGCATTTTATGATGCCAGAAACCAAAGGTGTGTCTTTAGAGGAATTGAGTAAGAAATTGACTAATAGATGAAATAAGAAGCGCGTAACCATTATGTTGTTTCATATAATGCGGTAATTAGGATGTTGGTTTATAGCGTTTAATTTAACTAGCTATTGTTCGAAGGATTGTTTAGAAATGGTTGGTGATACTGTCGTTTTCCCGTTGCTTTATACATGGCATTGGCGACTGCGGCAAATGTGGGTGGAAAAGAAGGTTCTCCCAACCCTGTTGGATCTATACCACTTTTTATAAAATGAATTTCGATTTCCTTTGGTGCTTCCGTCATACGTATCATTCGATAACTATCTAAATTACTTTTTTGGGGTACACCTTCCTTAAAGGTCTGTTCGCCATATAAAGCATTTCCAATACCATCTACAATGCCTCCTTCATACAAATTAATAGCAGCATCGGGATTTATTACGATACCACAATCAATTGCACAGGTAACTTTTTTAATAACGGGTTTGTCATTTTCCCATTTCATATTCAACACTTGAGCGGCATATGAATTATGGCAGAAATACGCCGAAACTCCTCTAGATTGTCCTTCTGAATTCTCATCCCAATTCGATTTTTCCTTCACTAATTTCAAAACTCCGGTATAACGTTCGGCATCATAATCATTTCGTTCTCCAACCGGATTGTTTTTTGCTTGTTCTAACAACTCCAATCTAAAATCGATAGGATCTTTTCCAGCGGCTTCCGCCACTTCATCTAAAAAAGACTGTTCTGCACTTGCCATAAAATTAGAACGTGGTGCTCTAAAAGAACCTATGGTTATGTTAGAATTTATTTCCCAGCTTTCTGCCAAATAATTAGCAACGGCACCAGCAGGAAACCTATCTGCATACAAAGGACTCTCAAGTATTCTCCCTGTGTTTACATGAAATTCAGTAATATTATTATCTGTATCGATCGCAGCCCTATACTTAACTTGATAAGCGGCCCGGTAAATACCACCGGTCATATCATCTTAACGTGAATACACCAATTTTATCGGTGCTTTCACTTTTTGTGAAATTATTGCCGCTTCAACTAACCAATGTGCATATGACCTGTGACCATAGCCAACACCCAAACGGGTCATTTGAATGTCTATGTTTTCAATGGGAATACCCAATCGTTCCGAAATGGCGTGCTCTGTAAGTTCTGGTTTGTCTGCCGTAACATTGGCAAAAAAGTTCATAGGCTCCATGCAATTGTGAACCAAAAATGGTGCTGTGCTGGATGTTATTTTTAACTTAGGTGCAAGAAGCAAATAAATATGAGCAAACAAAAACTGATTAAAAGATTAAAGAGTTATTATCCTATGGAAAGATTACACGCTTTTGTGACTTTCCCAGCTATATTGTTTTATCTAATCTTTAATAACTCATTTTCAAATATATTTTTTCTGTTGTATGGAATTTTAGTTTGTATAGTAATACTAATTCAAGGTCAACACTATTGGAAATTAAAATTATATAGATTGATGAACAAGTCCTTCAATCAAGAAAAGAATCTAAATATTTTCAGGAATTCTAAAAAAATAAATTTGATATTAATTGGTCTGATTCCAATAATATTTGCAATTCAATGGTATCAAAATGACTGGGAAATTATACCTGAAAACTTAATTTTATGGGGCGTGTCAGCCAATTTTTTCGCAATTCTTGAACATATAAATTACTATAATCGCCAGTTAATGATTGACAATTCAGCTGATTTAGAATATTTAAGGCGGAATAAAAAATTAAAAATTGCAAGTTTAGCTAAAGATTTAAAAGAGAGTGAAATATAAAGCCAGCACCTAAAACTGGCTATAGTTAATACGGGTATTGGTACTTAACCCAAAGTCTAGGGCTTTAAAGGAGAAAAGATAAAACAAAATAAAATGTTAGGACTAAGAGCTTAATCAAAAGGTAATTACCTTTTAATCCCGAACTAAACATAGCAGAGTCGTTAGGTACGGCATATTTCCTTGAAAATCATAAAAATCAATAAAACAAGAACGGATACTGTATGCGTACTCATCTCAAAGTACTTTCTTTTGTGACCTAGTAAACCCATTTTACATTAGCGGCATGAATTTAAAACTTAAAAATTTTAGTATGAGACAAACAAAATTAGTTCTAGTAGTTACCGCTATTTTTCTTGGCGGATTATTGGCAAATGCACAATCAAAAACGCTAACATTTAAAAAAGGAGAAGTTTTGGATATTCTTCTATTTTCAGGTAAGCCAGATTTTTCTAAATTATTCCCCAGATACAAAGAAACCGCATTTACCTTCGCCCTTAAAACAGGGTACCAGCCGCAACCCATTCTTTCCATAGCAGAAACCACCCAAGGAGGTATACAGCCTGCCTCCTTTGTTTTTGGTAAATGGACAAGTGTAAGTGCACGAAAAAAATTCTTGAATGAAATTACTACAGAAGTGCCTGATTTTCATGAACAAAGAAGAGCTATGTGGTCATCATTTCATCTGGCTTATTATGAGATGGAAAAGGATGTTTCTTTTGATTTGAACCCAGAAAAAGCGATTGTGGCGACTGCTTATTGGAAAGACGAGAGTAATGGCTTCATGAACTTTAAAAAAGAGTGGCTTAAAGAAGCCAAGAACAATGGAGGAAAAGTACTGTTAGAATTAAATGATGCAATGTCATCTATAGGTTACATGTATAAACCCGATTATATGGTATTGACAGAATGGAATGATAGAGATGCTTTTGATACTTTCGCCAAAGTAACTAATGAAATGGGCGAAAAAGGAATTCAGAACGTGAATCAATTTATAATAAAGTAACTCATAATGTTGGCAAGCAACTATTGCTTGTCAGCATATTTCCTTATATGAATACATTCGTCAATCAGTTAGCTTATTTTGGCTTTTTCCAAAGCTTTTTCTTGCTATGTGTTTATTTGTTTTCAGCAAAGAATCGAAAAAATATTAATGGCTACATAGCCTTTTTGATTTTTGTTTTATTTATTGGATTAAGCGGTCGTGTTTTATATGTCTCTAAGCTTTTCGAAGAAAATTTTAGGCTAATTACAATTTCAGAATTTGCTATATTACTTTTTGGAGCAACGGTGTTTCTTTTTACCAGATCATCTTTAACGAATCAACGATTTGCAGTAAGAGATTTGGTCCATTACATTCCTGCTATTGCATATATCTTATTTGTGGTATTCTATTTTATGATTCCTTCAGATGAAGTCATCGTTGCTAGAATACGAAGAGGAGAATTATACAGTGTCGTTAACATTTTAGTAGGTATAGGGCTAACATTTAACTGTACTTATTGGTTTTTAAGTTTAAGACAGTTTCTACGATTTAGGAACAACCTTAAAAACGAATTAAGTTACACCTTAAAAACACAATTTTTCCTAAATTTTTTGATTGCTATCGGTGTTTGTCTTTTGGTTTGGATAGGCATGTATTTTATCAGTCTTTTTGGACCCGAAACCATAGAGCAAGAATCACGTAAATTCATTTGGCTAGGAATTGCTTTTATCATTCTTTTTATAGCCTATTATGGAATGATAGTACCAGATGTATTCCGGATCCAATCTTTCAATCTCTCCCAAAAATATAGTCAGTCTAAATTGAGCCATAAAGATTTAGATACATTGAAAACAGAGCTAGAGGACATGATGGCAGACAAAAAACCTTATTTAAACACAAAGTTAATGAAGGCAGAACTGGCCACGATGTTAGGTATTAGCAACCCGGAATTAGCACGTCTCTTGAACGAACGCATAGGCATGAACTTCTTCGATTTTGTCAACTATTATAGAATAAAGGAGTTTATAGCATTGGCTAAAACCGATAAGGCGAAAGAGCTTACTTTTTTTGGTTTAGCGCAAGAGGCGGGTTTTAATTCAAAAACAACTTTTAATAAATCGTTCCGAAGTTTAATGGGTACTTCTCCTTCAGCTTACTTTAGTAAAGAAGTATAGTTATAACAATATTCTTAAAGGGTTTTAAAGAACGCCATCCTATTATATAACTTAAAGGATTCAAATCCCAAATGGAAATCAGTTCTATGAAATGGAGGTTTTATAGAACTGATTCAAAAGGCAGAAAAGCATTTCTTTAAAAGTCCAATTCGTTGTTTATTTTAGTAGTTTCGTTAATTGACCTTTTATAGAACTTAGACTCCTTAATCTAATATTGAAGTTAAAGCAACCAATAGATGTGATACTATTTCAAAAAAAATATTCTGAAATGGGTAAGTTATGTCTTAAAATAAACCCATTTGTATCAAATAATACCAGGTTAATTTAAAACCAGTTTTGCGTGCAAATGAAAAAAGCTTCAAAAGTCAAAAACTCTTGAAGCCCTATAAAAATTGGTGGAGAATACCGGATTCGAACCGGTGACCTCTTGCCTGCCAGTCCGCAATTTAACACTTTTAACAAAATCAAAATTGTATACATTCTACTGATTTTCAGTTATTTAATAAGATTTGTATTCAAATGAATTCATTTGAATACAAATAAAAGTGTGCACAAAGTGTGCATTTTTATTCCTAACTTGAAGTAGTTTAAGCATCAAAAAATGGCTAAAGTTAGGCTCATATTAGATACAAGAAAATCATCGAAAAACGCTATTTCCAAACTTTTTCCGATTGCTTTGCGTGTATTCCATGCTAAGCCTAGAATTATTAGATTACCATATGAAACTTCAAAAAGTGGCTGGGATTCCAACTCAATTTCTTTAAAGCGGTCCGTTTTGGTTAATAAGGGCTTAGACTGCTCAAAAATCAATTATATACTTTATAATAAACTTCACGATGCCCGTAGCTTAATAAATGAGCTGGGTGATGCCATTCAATATTTGGACGTAGACACATTGGTTGAAGAAATCAAAAAGAAGTGGGAAAACCAGATAAGTCCAGAACTTAAAAGTAAGATGTCTAACGGATTGATGTTAACAGATTGGGGCCAAGTAATTATCGATAGAAAACTTAAATCCAATAAGCCAAGCTCAGCAGAATGGTATAAGAGCGGGATAAAAGCATTTATTAAATTTAATAATAACAAGGATCTCAGGTTAGATCAACTCAATGTGACCATGCTCAAGGACTATCAAATACATAAAGAGTCTGAAGGAGTGAAACCAAATAGTATTAGCTCCGTTCTAAGGGCGATTAGAGCCATTTACAATGCAGCTATTAACGAAGATAGAATAGAAGTGGCCAAGAATCCTTTTCATCGCTATAAAATCCCTTCTTCCAACCAAACAAAGAAAAGAGCGATTTCCAAAGATGACTTTCTAAATATTCGAAAATTAAACTACGAAAAGGGGTCCGCCTTATGGCATACTAAAAACTATGCCCTTATTATGTTCAATTGTCGAGGAATGAATTTGATAGATTTAGTAAAACTTAAAAAATCAAATGTTCGCCTAGAGAGAATATTTTATGGAAGAAGTAAAACTGGTGATCCTTTATCGGTTAAGTTGACCACCGAGTTGAAGGAAATTCTAGGTCATTATTTAGAAAACAAAAAAGATGATGATTTTCTATTCCCGTCGAATTATGACGGTAGCACAGCTAAATATGAAAAGTATAAGACCATTAGGAGAAGGGTAAACGAAAGGCTAAAGATAATTGCGGTAGATGCTGGGATTGAGCAACATTTTACAACCTATGCAATTCGTCATTCTTGGGCTACGATTGCAAAATTCATGGGTATTTCTACCGCTATCATTAGTGAAGGTCTAGGGCATAGTTCTTTAAAAACAACCGAAATCTACTTGAAACGTTTTGACAATGACACTTTGGACGAAGCTAACGAAAGAATTGTGGCTTAGGAGAATCATCCCAAATCTTACCATAACTTACTTGCGCATGGATCCTGTTTCGATTTTATAGTGTTCCGGTAGATAAGCGTAAAGTAAAATCGAAATAGGGCGCAAGCTACTTTTGATTTGGAACTCTTTCTTTTCGATTCATATTACTTTGCGACCATCGGGAGTAAAGCGAGTTTGTTTTTGTGGCAACAAAGACACATCTCGCGCTTCCTGACCAAACCCATTTTGAGTGCCAGATCGCCGATATAACTTTTGGTCTTCCATGACCCCTATTTCACCGTAACTTTTATAGTTCCGGGGCTAATTTTCCATCTTATAATATTTTTTAAATGCTGATGAAGAAAAAAATAAATTCTTCTCTAGTACTAATTGTATAAAGTAGATTTCTATTACATCGACTTTTTTAAACCGAATGTTGAAGATCAAAACGATTTAACGGTCTTTTTTCTTCATCAGCTTATTTTATCCAATTTCACCTACCTTCTTACCTTTTCTAGCAATTATGGGACTTTTGGCTTAGGTTACTTGTTTTTTTGATGTGACCTATGTTACCATTTCGGTAGGATAGGTAATCTTTAGGTAAGATAGATTTATAGAAGTTACCTGAAACGAGGTACAGGTGCCGTTAGCATTCTTCATCCTTAGGTAACTAGGTAGGTGCTATTCCATATTTTTGAAAATTTTAATGGATAGCCTTTATCAAAAAAGCCAGCTTAACCGAATATAATCCAAAAGTCATTGATAACGATTTGCTTTAGTGAACCAATTAATAATGTTGGATGGAGAAAGGTACGAGCTTCTTAGCCAATTTTTTTTCTTTCAATAGCCAATGAGTTTTACACAAATCTTTGATGATATGATGACAATGTCCGCTATAGCCCATAATCATTGCCCTCAAAACGTCATCGATTTATCATCACAGCATCATTCTTTACTATTTCCAAGACTGTTCCGTCATCATTATTTTTTTGATGATAAAATGATGACAGTTTGATGACAGCTTCAGCCTCCGTAAACATTGGGCTTACCCTTCTCTGTCATCATATCATCAAAAAATTTAAAATTAGTAATATGTTTTTTCCTTTCAATAGCAAAACTTAGTGTCTAAAGATGTCTCTTAAAATCTCTAATCTGTACTAAAATGCGAACAACGTATATTCCCTGTTTTGTTGGTTCGTAAAAGATGGTGTGTGCTTTAAAATTAAATCTTTTTAACAGAGGTGCAAATTCAGAAGCGGAACGGCCAAGATCAGGATTTTCGGCGAGAGTTTGCAAGAATTGTAGTAACTCGGTGACATAATCATGTGTTTGTGATTCCCCCCAGGTCTCCAAAGTATAATCTACTATATCGTCGATATCGCCATCTGCCTTTGAGGATAAATTGTAACTAGGCATTTTCCCTAGTTTTACGATTTTTAGCTGCCTCGATAATTTCTTCAACCGATCTATTTTTAGAACTCACCCCGCTATCATAACCTTCCTGTATGGCTGCTTTGGTAGTTATGAATTCCCTATTGCGCTCTTCGTCTAAACGAATTAGATGTCGCATATATTCACTGTCGTTGGCAAAGCCTCCATTTTCAATTTGGAGTTTAATCCATTGCTCTTGGGCCGTGGTGATAGTCAATGATTTTCTAATTGTAGCCATTGTTAAAATTTTAAATCACATACAATATACGCAATTAAACATATTATCAGCACATAAATCATATGATTTTGTCATATCCGGTTGTATATTAGTTGTTGGCAACAATCTAGATTCCTTTCTACAGATTTATTAAGCCCATTATCAAAACTTTTGAGTTTAAGTTTTATTTTATCTTTCAATCCAAACCAGCTATAAGCAAAAAAAAAGAAATACAAAACCATCAATAGCCTAACTAACTGTTTTTCATCTAATTGCTTGAGGTAATTTTTAAGTACGGAAGTTTGAAATAAAGCCATTAATTAATATGTAGTTTAACAATCCTAAAAGTAGGAAATACCACGCTAAATAAACTCAAATGAGTTCCTTTTAGTACAAATAAGACCAATTAATGTTAAATTTTACGTCAAAAGGAAGGAATCTTCAAAAGTGTGCACAAACTGTGCATTGCTAAAAATGAAAAAGCCCTCACATCTGTGAAGGCCCGTGTTTACTGGTGGAGAATACCGGATTCGAACCGGTGACCTCTTGCCTGCCAGGCAAGCGCTCTAGCCAACTGAGCTAATCCCCCGCTTTTTAGAGTGAATCAAAGGAAATACATTTTATTAACCTATCAAAGTACTACTTAATCTTTCTTTACACTTAGCACCAATACCGGTACTGGGGCATAAAACTCCGATTTAGAAATGGTACTTTTCTCCCACAACTTCTTGAAAAAGCCACGTTTTCTTCTAAAAACACATAATAAATCTGGGTGTTGCCCTTGAAAATGTTCCAAAACGCCATGATAGGTAGTTGGGTTCTCTGTAAATGTTAGTTGAGAACTAATATCCATTAATGCCGTATTAATTTTTAAATCATCATCTGTATATCCAGGTGTCTTCACCATTAAAAGATTTACCTTTGACTTATGCTTGTTCTTAATTTCAATTAATGGATCAAGAATTCGCTTTCTCTTTAGAATACCTGATTTAAAGGCTACCAAAATATTTTTAAATGGCTTATATACCGTTCCTTTAGGCACGATCAAAGTTGGAATATTAGTTCTTTTAATAATTGCACCCGAGGTTTGCCCTAAATAATACTCTTCTTGAATATCATTACTTCTAGGTGCCAAAATAATTAGATCAAGACCTATTTCTTTATCAATTTCCCTTAGTCCGTCCTTAAGTTCACCATTAAAGCTTGCAATTTTTATAGATACCTCCTTTGTGTCGACTCGTGCAATAATTTCTTTCAATCGTTCTTTACCACTATCGGCGATTTTTTGGGTAACATTGGTTAACGTACCTGTTTTTCCGGTTACGTTGAAAACCTCCATTACATAAATTTCGGCACCAAAAGCTTCTGCAAAATCTACTGCATATTGTAATGTTTCTGTCGCATTTGTGGAGGTCCCTATTGGAACAAGAATATTCATCATGATAAAAATTGTTGATTATTACTCTAAATTTACGATTTATATAAATCGCTTTTATGATTCAACTGGCAAAGATATCGCAAATACCTGAAATATTAACCATGACCGATGCTTGTAGATTGGCCATGGAAGCAAATGGTATTTACCAATGGACAAAAGAATACCCTTCTAAAAAAGCATTTGAAAATGATATTGAACGCAATGAACTTTATGTACTTCTACATGATAATGAAATAGTAGGATGCATTGTCATTTCCCTTTTTATGGACGAGGAGTATCGTTCGGTAAACTGGCTGACAGAAAACTCCAAAAATTATTACATTCATCGTTTAGGGGTACATCCTAAATACCAAGGACAAGGTTGTGCCCAATGCTTAATGGATTTCGGTGAAAACTTTGCTAGAGAACATAATGCCCAATCTGTTAGGTTAGATACCTTTAGCCAAAACAAGAGAAATCAGAAATTTTACGAGCAACGTGGCTATACTAGATTGGGGGATATCTATTTTCCAAAACAAAGCGAACATCCTTTTCATTGTTATGAACTTGTATTATAGAAACCCACTTTATTGAAGACTTCCGTTAATTTTAAATCTATAAACGCCCTTGCTATTCCGGCAACAATTGCCGGTATTGCTGAACCCTTGTTGTCTATTACAGATACAGCTATTGTAGGCAACATTCCCGTTGACGGATTGGAATCTTTGGCAGCCGCAGGTATTGTTGGTTCATTTCTTTCTATGCTTATCTGGATTCTTGGACAAACCCGTAGTGCCATATCTGCCATAATATCTCAGTATTTAGGTGCTGGAAAATTGGATGAAGTCAAAACCTTACCCGCACAAGCTATTTATCTCAACATTACATTGAGCATTCTTATATTGCTCTCTACCATTTTTGTGATCAAAGAGATTTTTGAATTGCTCAACGCCTCTGGAAAAATATTGGACTATTGCATCAGCTATTACTCCATAAGGGTATGGGGTTTTCCTTTAACCCTCTTCGTTTTCGCTGTTATGGGTGTTTTTAGAGGTTTACAGAATACCTATTGGCCCATGGTGATTGCCATTACAGGAGCTTTACTAAATGTAGTTTTCGATTTTGCATTCGTATATGGCATTGAAGGTATACTTGAACCCATGTATTTAGAAGGCGCAGCTTGGGCGAGTCTACTTGCACAAGCGATTATGGCGTTAATGGCTTTCTACCTACTATTGACCAAAACAGATATTAGTTTGAAACTCAAAATTCCATTACATCCAGAATTGGGAAGATTAGTTATTATGAGCCTTAATCTTTTTGTTAGGGCAATTGCATTGAATACAGCCTTAATATTAGCGGTAAGGGAGGCGGCGGCATTAGGCGATAAATATATTGGCGCACACACAATTGCCATAAATCTTTGGCTATTCTCGGCGTTTTTTATAGATGGCTACGGCGCAGCTGGCAATATTATGGGCGGTAGATTGCTTGGGGAACGAAATTATGATGAACTCTGGTCATTGGTAAAAAAAATTACTAAATATGGACTCATATTAAGTATGGTCATTATGGTTCTGGCTACCATTTTCTACAAACCTTTGGGTAGTTTATTTTCTAACGAAAGTGTAGTGCTATCAGCTTTTTATGGTATTTTCTATATTATAATTCTTGGACTTCCAGTGAATACAATTGCCTTTGTCTTGGACGGAGTTTTTAAGGGTCTTGGTGAGATGAAATATTTAAGAAATACTCTACTGGCGGCCACATTTTTAGGCTTTGTACCCATGCTTTTCTTAGGAAAATACCTTCATTGGGGACTTACAGGAATATGGCTGGCTTTCACCGTATGGATGCTAATAAGAGGTGGAGCGTTAGTGTGGAAGTTTATAAGAAAGTTTAAACCTTTATTGCAAAATCAGTAATTTTGAACTAAACACAATGCTATGGTCACCTCAAGAAAGAATGGAAGTTTATACACACGAATAGTTGGTCAGGTAGCACATGTAGAATTTGGCCACCCAGCAAGCAATTCGTTTGTAGCAGAATTATTGCAAAGACTTACAGATACAATTAATGAGCTATCTGAAAATAAGGGTGTATCAGTAATTCTTTTAAAATCTGAAGGAGAAAAAGCATTTTGTGCAGGCGCTTCTTTCGATGAGCTGTTAGCCATTTCGAACTTAGAAGAGGGCGAAGCCTTTTTTAGCGGTTTTGCCCATGTCATAAACGCTATGCGCAAATGTAAAAAGGTAATCGTAGGTCGTGTTCATGGTAAAACAGTTGGCGGTGGCGTTGGTCTTGCTGCTGCTTGTGACTATGTATATTCTAATGTTGAAGCATCTATTAAACTTTCTGAACTAAGCATCGGTATTGCTCCATTGGTCATAGCACCTGCTGTTGAACGAAAAATAGGCGCAGCTGCTTTGGCAGAATTGTCTCTTGCCCCTGCCGAATGGAAGAGTGCTTATTGGGCAAAAGAAAAAGGCTTGTTTTCAAAAGTATATGATACTGCTCAAGAGATGGATAAGGAATTAGACTTCTTTATTCAAAAGCTAGCAAGTTATAATCCTGATGCATTAACCGAATGGAAGAAAGTTTTGTGGGAAGGTACCGACCATTGGGATATATTATTGACAGATCGTGCAGCGATAACGGGAAAATTAGCCCTTTCTGACTTTACGCGGAATGCCTTGTCAAAATTCAAAAAATAAACAATAACTGAAACAGCTGTTCGTTTTGTTTCTAAATCATAATTATGGAATTCTTTCAAATGTTAAACGGTAATCTCGTTTTCCCTATCCTTGCCCTTTTCGTTTTAGTCATCTATTTTGTAAATAAAGTACGCGCAAAAAGAAAGTATAAAAGGTAAATACGAATCGTAAGCAACTGATACGTATTCACGTATCTACTTAAAAAACATTAATATGTTTCCTAAAGTTACACTGGTAATTCTATCGATATTTCTGGTTGCGTGTCATGACAAAGATGAGCCCACGCAACAAGATTGCACAATGGTTGCTTGCACACAAAATTTTGTCACCCTTACCGTAAGTGTAAAAGATGCATCAGGTGCAGCTATAGTATTAGATAGCTATGAAGTAATCAATGTTGATTCTGGCAAAAACCTGACCGATGATTTCAACGATGAAGAAAATCAGTATTTTAAAGAACAAGGCCTATATCCCATTCTTAGTGATGCTCATAGAGTTGAATATCAAAATTCAACGGCAACACTAACTTTCAAAGGTTATATTTCTAACGAAGAGGTCATAAACGAAGAATTTGTTGTGGGTGCAGACTGTTGCCACGTAAGCTTGATTTCTGGAAATACCGAAATTATTCTAGATTAATTTCTAACGTTTAAATCCTTTTAAACTTTCCCTACCTTTGCCATATAATCACAGGCTATGAGCAGTATTCGTATTACCAAACAATTCAATTTTGAAACAGGTCATGCACTTTATGGTTATGACGGTAAATGTAGAAATGTACACGGTCATAGCTATAAGCTATCCGTAACGGTTATTGGTAAGCCTATTACAGATACCAGTCATGTTAAATTGGGAATGGTGATAGATTTTGGCGATTTAAAAAAAATAGTGAAAGAAGATATCGTAGATATTTTTGATCATGCCACCGTATTCAATAAAAATACACCTCACGTAGAACTGGCTAAAGAATTGACAGATAGAGGGCACAATGTAATTTTAGCAGACTACCAGCCTACAAGTGAAAATATGGTTATCGATTTTGCCGCAAAGATAAAGGCTAGGCTTCCAAAAAATATTTCATTGTTTTCACTTAAGCTACAAGAAACAGATACTTCTTTTGCAGAGTGGTATGCCAGTGATAATTAATTTCATCAAAATTTAACTGCCAACATCGTTTTCATCTACAACTATTGTATTATTTTAAAGGTAATACCTTGATATACAGCAATATAGTGAAGCATCAAATTTACTGGTGGAATCTTGAAAATCTGTTCGATATTGAAAAATCGCCCCGTAGAAGTGAATTTTTAAACAACCTTTAAGCACTGAACTCAACGGTTGGGATGACACCATTCCAGACCAGAAAATAACTAATCTTACTTCGATTATTTCCAAATTAATGATAACAAAGGACCTGATATTTTAGGGGTCTGTGAAGTAGAAAACGAACATGTTATTGAGCTGCTTATAACTTCCATGAGTACCGCTTTAAATAAAAATTATGGGTTTCTTTTATCTGAAGGAGATGACAAACGAGGTATCGATACCGCACTTATTTATGATAAAACCAAGTATGGTCCTGAACAGGTAACTTTTAGCTTTCGTATTATTAAAAGAAATACCACCAGAGATTTATTTCAAGTTCACATAAACACTACAAATGGCAACAAGATTATTTGTATACTTAACCATTGGCCGTCTAGGTCTGGCGGAGAATTAGAAAGTGAACCGTTTAGAATTATGGTAGCGGAAAAACTTATCTTATTGGATCGAAAGAATCTATGAAGAACAGGGTGCAGACACCAATATCCTTCTGATGGGAGATTTTAATGACAATCCATTTAACAAAAGTATTACCCAGTATTTAATGGCGATAAATAATAAAGTATTCGTAAAAAGTAATCGTGTTCGGCTTAAGTACTTTTATAATGTAATGCATCGATTTTTAGATGCACAAATTGGCACCTTCGTATTCGGAAATGAATATAATATGCTCGACCAGTTCATGATCTCTAAAAGCATCTTATCTGAAAAACAGAATTGCCTTTTAATTAAGTACGGTAGCCATTATTTACTACTCAGAACTTACTTCTGGGACGTACCAGAAACCTGTAAAGTTTGGTAGACCCAAATCATCCACATTTAATATAAATGGCTTCAGAGATCACCTCCCCATAAAAATTGTTCTGAACGAAAAAGAGGCTGCAACTTAAATAGACGTACAAAGAACTGCAATCTCTTATTTTGACCTTCGTATCCTCTAGGTAAGCCAAACAGTTATTATATTTACAACCTGATGACGAACATTGAACTTCCGATAGGGAAAAAAGTATATTTTGCTAGCGACAACCATCTAGGCGCGCCTACTATGAAAGATAGTAGATTACGGGAACAAAAATTCGTTCGTTGGTTAGATACGATCAAGTCGGATGCAGGAGTTCTATTTCTTATGGGCGATCTGTTCGATTTTTGGTTTGAATACAAAACCGTAATACCTAAAGGATTTACTAGAACCTTAGGAAAACTTGCCGAACTATCTGATGCGGGAATAGATATCCATTATTTTGTGGGCAATCATGATCTGTGGATGAACGGTTATTTTGAAGAGGAATTGAATATACCGGTATATCATAAACCCCAGCAATATAACATTAATGGCATTTCCTTTTTCATAGGCCATGGTGACGGATTAGGTCCCGATGACAAAGGTTTTAAAAGGATGAAAAAAGTCTTTACTAATCCTGTAGCAAAATGGTTCTTTAAATGGCTACACCCAGATATCGGGGTACGATTGGCTAAGCATTTATCTGTTAGCAACAAATTGATTGGCGGTGACGATGATGCCAAGTTCTTGGGAAATGATAAAGAATGGCTTGTGCAATACGCACATAGAAAATTAGAACTACAACACTATGATCATTTCATTTTTGGTCACAGACATCTTCCATTAGAGATACCATTGAAAGAAAATTCAAAATATACCAACCTTGGAGATTGGATAAATTATTATACCTATGCAGAATTTGACGGAGAAAAACTTTCTTTAAGAGAATTCAAATAATCACTTCATTTTCAACTAACTATCAGTAAAATAATTTATAATCCTTTTCTTTCAAAATAAATTGAAGAGCTCACAACAATAGTTTTATAAAACTAGTACTTCATTATATCTTTACAGTGTTGTAAAGTTTAAATGTTGAGTCCAAATCTTTACAATACCTACAAGTTCCCTCACTTGATGACTCAAATCTTAAGTATTACCTACATTAAAGTACAGCCCCTATTTTAGGGGCTTTTTTTTAATGATATATATTGAAATATCTAACTTTCATGTTCTTCAACATCTTTCTGCAAATCTAGTTTTCTAAAACCAGGTGAAACAATTGCCGTAAGACCAACAGTTAGTAAAGTCATGGTTCCTCCAAATACAACTGCCGTTACCGTTCCCATCAACTTAGCGGTTACTCCACTTTCAAAAGCTCCTAACTCATTAGACGAGCCAACGAACATTGAGTTAACCGACGCAACGCGTCCTCGCATATTATCAGGAGTCTTTAATTGTAATATGGTTTGTCGTATGATCATAGAAACCCCATCTACCGCGCCACTTAAAAACAACGCAATAACCGATAACCAGAAATAGGTTGAAAGGCCGAAAACGATCATGCAAATACCAAAACCAAACACTGCAAATAATAATTTCTTACCTGCATTCTTATGCAAAGGAAAACGTGTAGACCCTAACATGGTAATTGCAGCACCCACCGCTGGTGCAGCTCTTAAAACACCAAAACCTTCTGACCCTACATGTAATATATCTTGTGCAAAAATGGGCAATAAAGCTACTGCGCCACCAAATAAAACGGCAATCATGTCTAGGGTCAACGCTCCTAATATGGCACGCGTTTTAAAAACAAAATTTAGTCCTTCTTTTAAACTTTGAAAAACCGGTTCTCCAATCTTTGGATTAAGAATAGGCTTTTTAGAAATATTGAAAAGTGCCGTTAATGCTAATAAAGAAAACCCAAATATGACACACATAGACCAATGTACACCTATAAAACTAATAGAAAAACCAGCTAAAGCCGGGCCAAGAACTGAGGCCATTTGCCATGTTGTGCTACTCCAAGTAGCGGCATTTGGATATATTTTTTTAGGTACGATTAAAGCTATTAATGAGAAAATAGTCGGCCCTAAAAATGCCCGTACCAAACCACCTAAAAAGACTAAAGCATAAATCCCATAAAGAATAACTTTAGTTTCATAGGTTTCTAAAACAGAAGGCAGGCTTAATATGAATAGTCCAAAACTTATCACAGAAAATCCCAAAATGCACTTCATTAATAAATTTCGTTTTTCTTTCTGATCTACCACATGACCTGCAAAAAGTGCCATACCCACAGCAGGTATAACTTCCATTAAACCAATAATACCTAATGATAGTGGGTCTTTAGTAATGGTGTAGACTTGCCATTCTATGACAATAAACTGCATTGACCATGCAAAAACCATCGCGAAGCGAACTAAAAGAAAAATATTGAATTCCTTGAATCTTAAGGCAGCATAGGGATCATTTCCGCTCATATGATAATCGCTAAATAAACATCAAAGATATTTAATTAATTAGGTGGCATTTCACAATCAAAGAACTAATTAGCGCTTAAAAAATGTAAAAATTGCGATAACCGGTTGAAGTTATTAATTGATGCCAAACTCATCAAAATAGGAATCTAACTCCAATTTAAATAGCGTACCACTTATTAAATCTCTTAGTTCAATAACTTCTTGAAAACTCACTGCAAAGGTTATTTGATGGGCGGGTGAATTTAAAAGCAATGATCTACATTCCCCTTTAACTTTACAGTCTTTACATAAATTACCCTTACAACTCTGTAAAGTATCATTTATACATTTTGAAAAATATTGAAGTTCGTTGGGCATTAGCAGCAAACCAATATCTCTAAAAATCAATTGAACTTTATTCGATTTTTGAGGTTCATCATGTTTCCATTGAAATGCTATACCAAAATCATTTTGGTAAATTCGTCTAATCTCATTCATAACTATCTAACTATTTCATATACATATATGTATCTTATTTAGAATAATTATAAATAACGTGTTTAAATTGTGATTTCTTTTGATTCCCCTTGTGGTCTAAAATGACACTTTCATAATAACCATCACCCGTTGTACTTGGCTCACCAACAATGGTGTACCCATTAACCCTCAACTCATTGGTTAATGAATCTACCTTTTTCTTTTGATCCTAATGAAATGGCCATATGTGCAAAACCTGTATTTATAATATCGAGGTTGGCAGATGTATTTATCTTCGGCCTTTGCATTAATTCTATTCTTGACCCTTCGTTAAAACTTAAAAAATAAGTTATAAAGTTTTTGGTAGGATTAACATATTTTTTTCCCTGTAGCTGTATTGAAATATGTTTCATAAAAAGCACGCATTATTTCTAAATCGGTATCCCAAATAGCAATATGCTCTATTTTCATTTAATATCCTTTAGTTTCAATTGAAGACTAACTGTTCCTTGCCATTCATTCTCATCTAGTGAAAAGACAGCATTGAATGGTTTTCTGCTTGTTACCATTGGTAGTTTATCGCCCATATTAAAACCGATTCCATCAATTTTATAACTGTCTTGCTGTACCACGGAAATCTTTAAATGAGCTGCATTGGCTCCTACCCCTTTTGCATAACCTGTATCTTTTATATTTTCAGCCATAAATACAGGGGACATATTACCAGGACCAAATGGTGCGAACTGTTTCAATATTCTCATTAATTTAGGCGTAAGGTCTTGTAGCGTTATGATCGTATCAATTGTAATTTCTGGGGTGAGTAACTGTGGTTCTATCGTCTCTTTAACTACTTTTTCAAACTGATGTTTAAAATTATGATATTGTTCTTCTAGCAAGGTGAGACCAGCGGCATATTTATGTCCGCCAAATTGTTCGATATAATCAGCGCAACCTTCCAATGCATTGTACACATCAAAACCTTTTACAGACCGTGCCGAAGCTGCTAATTTATTGCCACTTTTGGTAAATACCAAGGTAGGTCGATAATAGGTTTCGATTAATCTTGAAGCTACAATACCTATTACACCCTTATGCCATGATGCATTATACACGACCGATGTAAAGCCTTCTTCTTCATCGTTCTCCTTAATCTGAACCAAAGCTTCTTCAGTAATAGCTTTATCCAATCCTTTTCTATCCGTATTAAACGTTTCAATTTCAGCAGCAAATTTTACTGCTTGAGCCATGTTGGTTTCCGTTAATAGATTTACTGCATATTGACCATGTTTCATTCGTCCCGCAGCATTAATTCTAGGAGCTATGATGAACACAACATCGGTAATGGTCAGCTCTTTTTTGTTCAGCTGATCAATAATGGCTTTAAATCCAATTCTAGGTTGTTGATTAATAACCTGTAGGCCATAAAAAGCTAGAATTCGATTCTCCCCAGTAATTGGAACTATATCTGCCCCAATTGCAGTTGCCACTAAATCAAGATAATAGACTAAATCGTCAATAGTTTCCCCACGGTGAGAGCCTAAGGCCTGAATCAGCTTAAACCCGACACCACAACCACATAATTCATCGTAAGGATATGAACAATCTTGACGTTTTGGATCTAAAACAGCTATTGCATTGGGTAATATTGTACTAGGTCTATGGTGGTCACAAATAATAAAATCTATTCCTTTGTCTTTTGCATAGGCAACCTTTTCAATTGCCTTCACACCACAGTCCAAAGCAATGATCAACGTAAAACCATTATCCTCGGCAAAATCGATTCCTTTATACGATACTCCATACCCTTCTTCATACCGGTCTGGTATATAGGTAGCCACATTGGGATAGTAACTACGCAAATAGGAAGAAACCAAAGCAACGGCCGTCGTACCGTCTACATCATAATCACCAAAAACCAAAATATTTTCACCATTACCAATGGCTTCTTCAATTCTCTTAACGGCTACATCCATATCCTTCATTAAAAAAGGATCGTGAAGCTCGCTTAACTGTGGTCTAAAGAACTTTTTAGCATCTTCGAACGTAGCAATTCCTCGTTGTAAAAGCAGTTGGGCTACCAAATCATCTACCTGAAGTTCATTGGCAAGTACATCAATGTCTTCTTGTTTAGGTTTTGGTTTAATAGTCCAGCGCATTGTTTGTAGTATTCAAGTGTCAAATGGAAGTTCGCAGTTAGCAATTTTATCTCATCATTGCTTTGTGCCTCTCAATGAAGTTATTCGTTATGAAATACAGTCTTTATATCTAACTCAGCAAACTTTCTGAACATTTCCATAACTCCACAATATTTCTCTACGGATAAATCAACTGCCCTTTGAAGCTTTTTCTCATTTAGATTACTACCATGAAAATGGTATTCTATAGTTACTTTATCATAGTACTTTGGATGCTCATCAGTAAGATTTGCAATGGTTTCAATTTGAAAATCATCCACTTCAAGTTTCATTTTCTTAATCAAAGCGGCTACATCCAAACCTGAACAACCTGCAAGCGCAGATAACATTAGTGCCTTAGGTCTATAACCACTTCCGTCACCACCATCTTTCTTAGCGATATCTATTTTTAGGGAATGCCCAGATGGATTATTACTTTCAAAGGCCATGTTGCCCAACCATTTTGTGGTAATATGATTTGTTGTGCTCATAATTTTTTGTTTCTTGTAAGGATACAAAAATACAATAATCTAGGCTGTCATTACTGGCAACGAAATGAACATCGCAACAAATAATTAGATTGATTACCGTCTCAAAATCTTAAAAAAATAACAATGGCATTAGTAACACCGCTTGACCCAAATCATGATCCGGAAACGAAAGAATTGGCCGCTTTTTTCAATGAAACTCTAGGGTTTTGTCCCAATTCAGTATTGACCATGCAGCACAGACCGGCAATTTCAAAAGCCTTTATCAACCTCAACAAAGCGGTTATGGCGAATGAAGGCCGAGTGACCTCTGCTTTAAAAAGAATGATTGCATGGGTGAGCAGTAATGCTACAGGATGTCGATACTGCCAAGCACATGCCATTCGTGCTGCAGAACGTTATGGTGCAGAACAAGAGCAGTTAGATAATATTTGGGAATACAGAACCCATTCGGCATTTTCTGAAGCTGAACGTGCCGCATTAGATTTCTCTTTACAAGCCTCTCAAGTACCCAATGGTGTAGATGCCGAAATAAAAGAACGCCTTTATAAATACTGGAACGAAGGTGAAATTGTAGAAATGCTCGGGGTGATTTCTCTCTTTGGATATCTTAATAGATGGAACGACTCGATGGGAACTTCTATTGAAAAAGGAGCTGTCGATAGTGCCGACCAATACTTAGGAAAACATGGATGGGAAAAAGGGAAGCATGATGGGTCGCAGTATTAGTTAATGGCTGTTGACTTTTGACAAAATAATAAATTTCGCCTTTTCGATCCCGATTGCTAGCGAGATCGAAAAGACGTACCCTATTTTAAAATATGGGCTACTAGCTCTTGTAACTCCCCAACAACCTCCTCTTCAAACCATGGATTTTTTCTTCGCCAAAAGTGATTTACAGGAGAAGGATGCGGCACTGGAAAATACTGTGGTAGAAAGTCTGAATAGTTCAATATATTCTCCGTCAGATTCTTTTTAGATGATTTCCCCAAATATTGGTCTTGTGAATATTTACCGATCAGTAGAATTAGCTTTACATTTTCAAATTGTTCCCATACTTTAGAATGCCATAACGGAGCACACTCTTTTCTAGGTGGTAAATCGCCTGTTTTCCCTTTCCCGGGAAAACAGAAACCCATTGGTAATACCGCAAAATTATCTAGATTATAAAAGACTTCTTCATTAACACCAAGCCACTCTCTTAGTTTTTTACCACTAAGATCATCCCATGCTTTATTTTCAACATGGGCTTTTCTACCTGGCGCCTGACTTACTAGAATTATTTTTGACTTTATTGAACCAGAAATTATTGGTCGAGGGTCTAAAGGCAAATGAGCTTTGCAAACTTCACATCCTCTTATTTCGGTCAATAATTTTTCCATTACGTTAGATTACAAAATACTTCACCAACCAAATCGTCAACATTCCCCAAAATGTTCCTGTCGCCATGCTTAAAATAGCCAGTACAATGGCATGTGGCATCCATTTTAAATTATAGGCAGCGGTAACTGCCGGTGCCGTAGCTATACCGCCAACGTTTGCCATACTTGCAATTGGCACCCATGCCATATTTATATTTAAAAGTTTTGCAATAAGTATCATAAACAAAAAGTGGCCAACCAACCATACTACCAAAAATCCAAGAAAAGGCATATTAAACCCAAGTGTAGCAATTTGTAGTTTTAATCCTAAAACGGCCATAACCACTATAATAAGAATTCCACCTGCTTTTAGGGCGAATTTGTAATTCCATTGTTTTATAAAATTGCTTATTGCCAATCCTAAAAAGGACAATAGCACCACTTTCACAACAAAACTCTCTATTAAAAAATTACATAGAACTACTATTCCTAAAATGATAGCTATACTTACCATGGGATTTAATTTAACACCGTTCTCAACCCGAATATCTTCGGGAATGGCAATGTCAGTAACCTTAAACCATATATTAAGTTTGTTGCTTTTTTTAATACTTTGAAACATTAGAATGGTCCAAACATTCACCAAAATATTATCCATCACCAAAACAGTAAGGAATATATTTTCTGGACATTCTACCAATTCCTTTAAGACCAATTGACTGGTACTACCCCCAATCCAACTTCCTACAATAGGAGGTATGCCCATCCAATAACCCTCTTGTATCATGATTTCAGACACCAATTCGGTCTCAGAAAAAAGTAATAAAAATACTAAAGGGAATACTGCGATGAATAATGACCCCGATGCAAAAACCAATAAAGGTTTTAATCCGATTGCTTTTAGCTGGGTAAGCGACAAACTACTCATCACAGCAATTATCGCTAAGGGAATAAAATAATCCTTACTAAAATCATGAATACTAGACTGGGAATAATCAACATTTAGCACATAGGAAATAATCGCAGGAATAATGTATGCTAAAAGGATGGCGGGTACCCAATCAAAAATAGATTTGATGTGTCTATTCTCCCATCGGTCTAAAAAATATACAGCTATGACCGTGATTGTGGCTATTACCCATGGTACTATCATGGTAACAATTTAAGGTATTTTTAATCCTATCCTGAAATTATTTCAAAGGTTCTCCATCAAAAGTCAAGCCTTCAAAACCGGTTTTCATGAAATTCCTAATATTCTGATGACCGCCACCTTCTGGTTCTTGAAGTACCTCATCAAAATAATAAGTGCCAAAACACGCCAATGTTTCCTGTTTTGTTAAACCTACTTTATTAGCAAAAGCAAATACTTTACATGAACCAGAATTTTGACCCGCTTCATTAGTTAAATTCCCATTTGAAAATGTCGTAGGCGTAAAAGCGTAATTAGATTCAATTACCGCCATAGTGTCGGAAAAAGATATACCCATTGGTTTTGTCGCTAATTTCTTCTTGAACTCTTCTATTTTCATACCACTTACTTTTTTCCTCCAATAACGATTACAATTTCTCCTTTAGGTGGTTTCTCAGTAAAATGTCTCAATACTTCTTCAACTGTACCGCGAACAGTTTCTTCATAAAGCTTTGTCAATTCCCTAGAAACAGAAACAGGTCTGTCCGCCCCGAAATATTCAACAAAATTTGCAAGCGTTTTCAATAATTTATGTGGAGATTCATAAAAAATAATGGTGCGTGATTCTTCCGCCAAAAACTTCAGGCGTGTCTGTCTTCCTTTTTTAACGGGTAAAAATCCTTCAAAAACAAACTTATCATTTGGTAAACCGCTATTGACCAACGCTGGTACAAATGCCGTAGCACCAGGCAAACAATCTACTTCTATATTATTTTCTACACAGGCACGAGTCAATAAAAAGCCAGGATCTGATATAGCAGGCGTACCTGCATCAGAAATCAATGCAATGTTCTCACCATTTTTTAATCGACCTACTAAATAATCGACCATATTATGCTCATTATGCATATGGTGACTTTTCATAGGCGTACCAATTTCAAAATGATGCAATAATTTACCACTAGTACGAGTATCCTCGGCTAGAATTAAATCGACCTCTTTAAGTATGCGAATAGCCCTTATGGTCATATCCTCTAAATTGCCTATCGGAGTCGGAACTAAATAAAGTTTTCCCATGTGTTTCTAAAGTAAACGACCTCGGGGCAAGCCCAAGATATTAGTAACCAAACGACTTAAATTTAGCTAGGCAAACCTCGGTTCATTTAAATCTCGATCATCGAGTAAAAAAACCCAATACAAGTGGCTGGATGTGTAATTTAATTATTATTAAGCAAATCTACGGGCGACCAATTCAATAAAACGTTCTTCATATTGCTCTTTACCTACCCAATTATTATAGTCTGGTTTTACCATATTCTTAATGAAAGAAATAGAACGTTCTTCAGAATCAATTGTATTTAATTGAGACAGCACCCGGTTATAATCTTCCATACTATTATTGAACAAATGCTTAACAAATGCCAACCGATCATTAAGATCGACTTTTACCTTGCTATTTCCTAAACGATCATTTAATGATTTAGGCGACACTTCACTTTTCTTTAAATCCTCATTCGAAGGCATAAAAAGTTCCTTGTCATTTTTCATATAGTTAGGTTTGGACATAAAATCAGCCAAAACATCTTCTAACTCTTCATTATTAGGCATTTCAGAAACCATATCCTTAATCGTATCCATACCAGGAATCATAATATCTTCATCGTGCGGATTATTCTCTGGTACTGATTTATTAGAATCTAATACTGCGTTCGCCAATTCTTCGAATTTAGCGGCAATAGCATTTTTAGAAACATCTACTTCCATGTCGTTAAGTTCCAGTTCAATAAACTTTAGCACAGCCAATTTTTCATAAAGATTTTTAGACAATTCATATAAACCGGAAATATCATCTAGATTATCTGCAGTTAGAATTTCCGTGGACAACTTCCTCAACTCCTTTTTCAACTTATTTTTCATCTCACAATTTTTTATGTCAAGACCAAGAAGGCATCTTTTTTTAATAACTTTATCATTCTAAAATAATAAACGAAAAACCCCTTATTTTCGTCTAAAATTACAAAATGTTTCTTGAAAACACAGTGAATCCGAAAGAACAATTCGGGTGGATAGAAGTCATTGCCGGGTCGATGTTTTCTGGAAAGACAGAAGAATTGATCCGGAGGCTAAAACGCGCCCAGTTCGCCAAATTAAAGGTTGAAATCTTTAAGCCTATGGTAGACACTCGTTATGATGATGAAATGGTGGTTTCACATGATGCCAATGAAATACGTTCTACGCCTGTACCTGCCGCTGCGAATATTCGAATACTTGCAGACACTTGCGATGTAATTGGCATTGACGAAGCACAATTTTTTGATGATGAAATAGTAACGGTTTGTAATGATTTGGCCAATAAAGGCGTTCGTGTTATCGTTGCCGGTCTTGACATGGATTTTAAAGGAAAGCCATTTGGCCCAATGCCAGCACTAATGGCAACAGCCGAATACGTAACTAAAGTGCATGCCATTTGTACCCGAACAGGTAATTTGGCCAATTATAGTTTTAGAAAATCCAGCAATGATAAATTGGTTATGTTAGGTGAAGTAAATGAATATGAGCCCTTAAGCCGTGGAGCTTATTACAAGGCTATGCTAAAAGAAAAGGTAAAAACCATGGATGTAAAATCTGAAGAGATCGATGCAATCAAAAAGAATGAAAATGGCTAAGGCACAAGAGACGGTTTTAGAAATTGACCTAAAAGCACTACAGCATAATTACGAATATTTACGTTCAAAAATAAAGCCAGAAACCAAGTTTTTAGCAGTTGTAAAAGCGTATGCTTATGGTAGTGATTCACAAGCCATTGCTATACACCTACAAGACTTGGGTGTAGATTATTTTGCCGTTGCATATGCTAACGAAGGCATTCATTTAAGAGAAGCAGGCGTCACTGTACCTATTTTAGTGCTTCATCCACAAAAGGCTCATTTTCAATCATTAATTGAGAATAACCTAGAGCCCAGCATTTACTCAAAATCAATATTATTAGAATTTATTTCAACCGCTAAAGATTTAAGTGTTACCGATTATCCAATTCATTTAAAATTTAATACCGGATTAAATAGGTTAGGCTTTTCGGTTGAAGATCTACCAGAAATTTCAAAACTCATCAATAAACAAGATGCTATTAAGGTAATTGCTATTTTATCTCATTTAGCCGCTACTGAAGATAGTAACGAAACTGAATTTACAACCTTGCAACTAAAACGTTTCGATGCCATTTGCAACGAAGCTGACATTACCTTTAAAGACAAACTTTTAAAACACGTTTTAAATACATCTGGAATTATAAATTACCCTCAAGCGCAATACGACATGGTACGAAGTGGTATTGGCTTGTATGGTTACGGAAACCAAACAGATGTAGATTCTCATCTAATACCAGTGGTAACCTTAAAAACCATAATAGCACAGAAGCATAGCATTCCTGCTGGGGAGTCTGTGGGATATAACCGTAAGTATAGTTCAAATTCAGAAACCATTACAGCAACTTTACCCTTGGGTCATGCCGATGGTATAGGTAGACAATATGGCCATGGTAAAACTTTCGTTAGTGTTAATGGTCAATTAGCTCCAATAATTGGAAATGTTTGTATGGATATGATTATGATTGACGTCACAAATATTGAATGTTATGAAGGGGATGAAGTCATCATTTTCGGGAAAGAACTACCGGCTTCAGAATTCTCGAAAACTGCAAATACAATCTCTTATGAGTTAATCACGGGGCTTTCGCAACGCATAAAGCGAATAATCAAACATTGAACTTATTAACATTTCTTTAAGGTTTGAGTATTTTTAGTAAATTGCCTTACATTAATATTAACCATTAATAAAACACTAAAACATGTTTAAAGAATTTAAGAATTTCATTATGACGGGTAACGTCATAGATTTAGCCGTAGCTGTATTACTTGCAGGTGCTATGGGATTAGTCGTTAGCGGATTTGTTGGCGATATCATGATGCCTATTGTTGGTCATTTCAGTGGAGGCGTAGATTTCGCCGATATGAAAATTGTATTATCTGACGCAATTATTGCAGCTGATGGTTCGGTAACAAAACCGGAGAATGCCATTATGTACGGTAAATGGATCAATGCAATTATCAACTTAATAATCGTAGGTTTTGTGTTGTTCATGATTGTAAAAGCTTACAACAAAACAAAAACTCCACCAGCTCCAGTAGAAGAGGCTCCAAAAGGACCAACTGCTGAAGAACTTTTGATTGAAATTCGTGATGCTTTAAAAAAATAAAATAAAATTATTCCTTGACTTCTCAAGGCAAAACGTTGCACTGCAACTTATTATATACATAACCGTCAACTTTGTCAGGAAATCAAAGTTGACGGTTTTTTTTGACAGCGACCCAAACACCTAATTTCATTTATTTTATTTCAATTGTTATATTTGAAACATTTTGTTATATTTTGATTATTCTTTCTTCTTTTGCTTGTGTAGCTTGTAGTAATGATTATTTTTGCCGCTTAATTATAAGAACTGACAAATGAAAGTAGCTGTTGTAGGTGCCACAGGCATGGTAGGGGAAGTAATGTTGAAAGTATTGGCAGAACGTAATTTTCCAATTACGGAACTATTATTGGTTGCCTCTGAACGTTCCGTGGGTAAAAAAATGACTTTTCAAGGCAAAGAGCATACCGTAATCGGCTTGGCAGATGCTGTAGCTGCAAGACCAAATATTGCCATCTTTTCTGCAGGTGGTGACACCTCATTAGAATGGGCTCCAAAATTTGCTGAAGTGGGTACAACAGTTGTAGATAATTCGTCTGCTTGGAGAATGGACCCAACCAAAAAATTAGTGGTTCCCGAAATAAACGCTCATGAACTGACCGCAAATGATAAAATAATCGCCAACCCAAATTGTTCAACGATTCAATTGGTAATGGCTTTGTATCCATTGCACAAAAAATACAAAATGAAACGTGTTGTGGTTTCAACCTATCAGTCTGTTTCAGGTACCGGAGTGAAAGCCGTGAAACAACTCGAAAATGAAATAGCAGGTATACAGGGCGAAATGGCCTATCCTTACCCAATTGGTAGAAATGCTTTGCCACACTGTGATGTATTCATGGAAAACGGTTATACCAAAGAAGAGATGAAGCTTGCACGCGAGCCACAAAAAATATTAGATGACCGTACCTTCTCAATTAGTGCTACCGCCGTTCGTATACCAACTGCAGGTGGACATTCAGAATCTGTAAATGTTGAATTTGAAAATGACTTTGAGCTTAATGAAGTTCGTCAACTTTTAAATGAAATGCCCGGTGTAACCGTTCAAGATAATCCAGATACAAACACCTACCCGATGCCTATTTACGCACATGATAAGGATGAAGTTTTTGTAGGTCGTATACGTAGAGATGAAACACAAAGAAATACGTTAAACATGTGGATCGTTGCCGATAACTTGAGAAAAGGAGCCGCAACGAATGCTGTACAAATTTCAGAATATTTAGTTGAAAAAGGACTAGTTTAAATCATATTTTAAGAACGTTAAAACCTTCAAAACTTATCTGTTTTGAAGGTTTTTTTATGGTATTTTAGTTGAAAAATCACTACTAATGAAAAAATTGCTGCCTGGCCTGTTGGCCATTATCATAATCTCTTCATGTAAAAACGAATGTAACCAGAACCAATTATCGTGAATTACCCTGTTACTGCAAAAGTTGATACCGTAAACACCTATTTTGAAACGGAAGTTAAAGACCCTTATCGTTGGTTAGAAGATGATAGAAGTCCAGAAACCGAAGATTGGGTCAAAGAACAAAATAAAACCACGTTCGGTTATTTAGAAAAAATACCTTTTCGAAAAGATTTAAAAAATAGGCTTGAAAAATTATGGAATTATGAAAAGCTAGGGTCTCCACGTAAAAGAGGCAATTATACCTATTTCTATAAAAATGATGGCCTACAGAACCAATATGTTGTTTACCGAGCAAAAGGAGATGAAGAACCAGAAGTATTTTTGGATCCCAATACGTTTTCTGAAGATGGCACAACTTCATTAGCTGGTTTAACTTTTACCAAAGACGGTTCATTAGCGGCTTATCTAATATCTGAAGGAGGTAGTGATTGGCGAAAGGCAATTATTTTAAATGCCGAGACCAAAGAAATTATGGAAGACACTTTGATTGATATTAAATTCAGTGGTATCTCTTGGAAAGGCAATGAAGGATTCTATTACTCCAGTTATGACAAACCAAAAGGCAGTGAACTATCTGCCAAAACCGACCAACATAAAGTTTACTATCATAAATTAGGTACAACACAAAAAAACGATGAACTTATATTTGGCGGTACTCCTATAGAAAAACATAGATATATTGGAGCAAGTGTTACCGAGGATAATAAATATTTGGTAATAAGTGCCTCAGTATCCACCTCGGGCAATAAATTGTTTATTAAAGATTTGGAAGACCCCAATGGGTTATTAATTCCTATTGTTGAAGATACCGATTCTGATAATTATGTTATTGACAATGTAGGATCTAAACTTTACATAGTAACGGATAGAAATGCACCTAACAAAAAGATAGTTACTGTTGACGCCAAAAATCCGGAGCTAGAGCATTGGATAGATTTTATTCCAGAAACTGAAAATGTGCTTAGTCCAAATACAGGTGGAGGATATATTTTTACAGAATATATGGTAGATGCCATTTCAAAAGTGTTCCAATATGATTATAATGGCAACCTTATTCGCGAAGTAAAATTGCCCGGCATTGGATCTGCAAGTGGTTTTGGTGGTGAGAAAGAAGATATAGATTTTTATTTCTCATTTACGAACTATAATACACCAGGTTCTATCTATAAATACGACCCAAAAAATGGTGAATATGAGTTATATTGGAAACCAGAAATAGATTTTAATCCTGAAAATTATACTTCTGAACAGCTATTTTACAATTCAAAAGACGGTACTAAAATACCAATGATCATCACCTATAAAAAAGGCGTTAAACTAAATGGTAAAAATCCTACTATTTTATATGCTTACGGAGGGTTTAATGTTAGTCTTACACCTTCTTTCAGTATTGCCAATGCCGTTTGGATGGAGCAAGGTGGTATTTATGCCGTACCAAATTTACGTGGTGGTGGCGAGTATGGTAAAAAATGGCATGATGCCGGTATCAAGACCAAAAAACAAAATGTATTCGATGACTTTATTGCAGCAGCCGAGTATTTAATTTCTAATGAATACACTTCAAAAGAGTATTTAGCTATTCGAGGAGGTTCTAATGGCGGTCTTTTAGTCGGGTCCACAATGACGCAAAGACCAGATTTAATGCAAGTAGCACTGCCCGCTGTTGGTGTTATGGATATGTTACGTTATCATACATTCACAGCCGGTGCCGGATGGGCATATGATTATGGAACTGCTGAAGATAATATTGAAATGTTCGAGTATCTAAAAGGATATTCACCAGTACATAATGTAAAAGCAGGAACTTCTTATCCTGCTACTTTAGTGACAACTGGTGACCATGATGATAGAGTGGTACCTGCACATAGCTTTAAATTTGCGGCCGAACTTCAAGAAAAACAAGAAGGTACTAACCCAACTTTAATACGTATTGAAACAAATGCAGGCCATGGTGCAGGTACTCCTGTTAGTAAAACAATTGAACAATATGCAGATATATTTGGCTTTACACTATTTAATATGGGATATTTCGAATTACCGAACAAAAGTGTTTTAAAAGATTTTAAAGAGTAAAATCATTTCAAAATCAATAAATTATTGAAAAATCCGTTTCTAATAGAAGCGGATTTTTCAATTTTGCATTTCAAAGAATATATACATGTTACGAGTAGAGAATCTTTCCTTTTCCTATGATAAACTTCAAGTTTTAGAATCTATTGATTTAAGGATTCAGCGTGGAGAACATGTTGCCATAATTGGAGAAAGTGGCTGTGGTAAAAGCACTTTACTTAAGCTTATCTACGGATTAATGGATTTGGAACAAGGCGAAATTTTCTGGGAAGATGAGCAAATTCTAGGCCCTGCGTACAACTTGGTTCCAGGAGCTTCATTTATGAAATACCTTTCTCAAGATTTTGATTTAATGCCCTTCACTTCCGTTGCTGAAAATATCGGTCAATATCTTTCCGTTTTCTATCCTGAAGAACTTAAAGAAAGAACTCAAGAGCTTCTAGAAATGATTGAACTTACCGAGTTTGCCGATAAAAAGGTAAAAACACTAAGTGGTGGCCAACAGCAAAGAGTTGCCCTTGCGAGGGTTTTGGCTCAAAAACCAGAAGTTTTACTCTTAGATGAACCTTTCGGGCATATCGACAATTTTCTTAAAAATAGCCTACGACGTAATATTTTCAATTATTTAAAAGAAAATAGAATTACCACCATTGTTGCAACACATGATGTAAACGATGTATTACCATTTGCTGATCGCGCTGTTGTTTTAAGAGATAAAGAAATAATTGCAAGGGCCAGGCCGATGGAACTTTATAAAAATCCGAAGAGCTTATATGTGGCATCCCTATTTGGTGAAGCAAGTATGATTTCTATAGATGTACTTAAAACCTATGCAAATACTAAACGAAAAATTATCGTTTATACTCATGAGTTTAGAGTATCACCGTCTTCAGGATTAAAGGTAACTGTTGAAAAAGCTTATCCTATGGGAAGTCACTATTTAACTGAAAGTAGAAGTATCGACAATGAAGTCATCTTTTTTAATGCAGACCAAATGCTACCAAAGGGGAAAGAGGTATTTTTAAACGTGGCCATTGAAACTATCAATCAACGCATACAAGAAGCCGCTTCTATCTAAAGACTAGTAAAGTTTATATTGCTCATTAAGAGTCTTTAAAATAATTCATTTTTAATGAACCCTTTTTCATTGAAAAGTAGGAACATTTGTTTTTAATTACTTTTGTTCAAAACCAAATTTTGAACAAAGATCAAATTCTTACTGAATTACAGTTCAAGGCTATTCGAAGTAGTGGCCCTGGTGGTCAGCATGCAAATAAGGTTTCTTCAAAGGTAGAACTCTCTTTTGAACTAAACACTTCTAACGGACTTACCGAACGTGAGAAGAAAAAAATTCAATTAAAACTTGATAGTAAATTAACCAATGACGGAGTGTTGATTTTACAATGTGATGAATCACGAAGCCAACACAAAAACAAGCAATTAGTTATCAAACGATTTTTTAAATTACTTGAAAAATCTTTAATAGTACCAAAGCCAAGAAAAAAAAGTAAACCGACCCGATCTTCAATTGAAAAAAGATTAAAAGGCAAAAAAATTGCTTCCCTTAAAAAGATAAATCGTGGCAAGCCAGAGTTTTAACCTACTCTGTTCACTAAGGTTCCTATACCATCTATTGAAATAATAACCTCATCATCAATTTCTAATGTAAAATCGCTTGACGGTATAATGCCTGTTCCTGTCATTAATAAACTACCATTGGGAAACGTACATTCTCTATAAAGGTATTCTACAATATCTACTAACTTTCGTTTTATTTGGTCAATACCAATATTTTTATCGAATACGTTTTTCCCAGCCCTATTAATAACTAAACGTATTTTAGTATTAGTTGGCAAAGGTTCGTTGGTTAACAACACACAAGGGCCTAGTGCAGCACAACCATCATATGTTTTGGCTTGCGGCAAATACAAAGGGTTCTCACCTTCTATACTTCTAGAACTCATATCGTTCCCTATAGTGTATCCTATAATTTTACCATTAGATGTAATGACTAAGGTTAATTCTGGCTCAGGCACATTCCAACTAGAATCTTTTCGAATTCGAACAACACCTCCATTGCCAACCGTACGGTGTGCAGTAGCTTTAAAGAACAACTCGGGCCGATCAGCCTCATAAACCTTAGCATAGAAACTACTGCCTCCTGCCTCTTTAGATTCCTCTTCCCTTCCTAATTTGCTATTGTAATAAGTAACACCACTAGCCCATATTTCTTGACTTTGAACAGGAGCTTTTAGATTGTTTTCCAAAATTGAGTTGGCATCCTTAATTCTATTACTTTCATTTAGTTTTGCCTTTGTATTAGTGATAATGCCATCATCATTAATAAACTCGTCCCATTTCTCTTCATTAAGTAGATGGAATTTTGATTCATGTTCTACTAATATTCCACTTTTGGTATTATATACTTTCATATTTTATGAGATTATGCAAAGATTGTATAAAAGATAAAAACGGTAATTGCGCCCGTAAGTCCGAGTAAACCACTTCCCAAACTAAATAAACGATATCCTGTTTTCACATTCATACCACTCATTTGGGTAACCACCCAAAAGAAACTATCGTTCGCATGAGAAACGACCGCAGATCCTGCACCTATTACTATTACCACCAAGGCTTTTTGAATTTCAGAATCAAAACCAAGCGAAGACATCATGGGCATTATGATAGATGCGGTTGTCACCAAAGCCACTGTTGAAGAACCTTGAGCCGTTTTTATTGCCGCTGCCAAAACAAAGGGCAAGAATATACCCATGTTATATTCCGTTAGGGTTTGTCCCAATATATCGGCTATACCTGAATTCTGTAATATTTTTCCGAAAATTCCGCCTGCTCCTGTTATCAAAATTATTGATGCCGCATCTTTAATTGCTTTTCCTACCCATCCAGTAGATGACAGCATATCATAATTCAACTTCTTAGGTAATAACAGACACAATAAAATACCGATCAATAAGGATATAACCGGTTCACCAACAAAATTGATGAAGTCTATAAAACCGTTATCCAATCCTGTTTTAGTTGGATTTAAAACTGATTTCAATACGATAAGTACAATTGGCACTAGAATTGGGATTGAGGATTTAAGCGCTCCTGGAGAATCATTTATTTCTTTGTCGGCTGTTAATGTATCTTCAACATCTGGCTCGATATAGGTTTTGGAAGCATACTTCTTCGCGAAAATAATACCGACAATTAACGCAACTATACTGGTTGGAAAGCCAAAGGCAATGACCAATCCTAAATCTGCATCCAAAATTCCTGCAGCTGCAATGGGACCAGGCGTTGGCGGTACCATTGTATGGGAAGCCATTAGACCCAAACCTAAGGCTATTGCCGGACCAGCAATCGATATTTTTGCTTTCTTGGAAAGGCTTTTGTTCAAGGGATGCAATAGCATAAAACCGCTATCTGCAAAAACCGGTATCGAAACGATATAACCAATAATACCCATAGCTGTAGGCACTCTTTTTCTTCCAATAATTTTCAACACCTTTTCTGCAATAGCGAAAGCCCCTCCGGTATTCTCTAAAAATGCACCTATGATTACCCCAAGAACTATAATCAATCCTATTTTTCCAAGCGTCCCACCAAAACCTTCATTTATAGATAGTATGATATCGGCGTAAGGCATGCCCGCAAAAATTCCGTATAAAATAGAAATAATGAAAAGCGCTAAAAAAGCATGTATCTTCAGCTTGGTCGTTAATATGATAATAGCAATGACTGCAATGATGAGGTAAAATATTTCCATAATCTAGTGTAAATCTCGTTCTACTTTAGATCCAGAACCACCAACCAGAAAATCTAAATCGGCACCTTTATCAGCTTGTTCTACATGATCAATATACATTTTAACATATCCTCTCTTAGCTAACGGTTCTGGTGAAATCCATTCTTTTTTTCGCTTGATCAACTCTTCTAACTCAACATCAAGATGCAGTGAACGTTTTTCTACATTCAACTCTATCATATCACCATTTTTCACAAATGCCAACGTTCCACCAACCGTAGATTCTGGGGAGACATGTAAAATAACCGTACCTGCAGCTGTACCGCTCATTCGCCCATCTGAAATGCGAATAATATCAGTAATTCCTCTTGCTAATAGTTTTTTAGGTAGGTCTACATTACCCACTTCTGGCATTCCTGGATATCCTTTTGGACCAACACCCTTAAGCACGATTACACTATTCTCATCAATTTCTAAATTTGGATCATCTATTCGTTCATGGTAGTCTTCCATACTTTCAAAAACTACTGCTTCCCCTCGATGCTGCATCAACCTTGGCGTAGCGGCCGATGGTTTTATAACCGCTCCATTTTCGCATAAATTGCCTTTTAATACGGCAATGCCTGCTTTTTCCTGAAAAGGATGTTCTAAAGCTGCAATTACATCTCTATCATAACATACTTCACTTTCGTAATTATCTGTGATGCTTTTGCCATTTACCGTAATGGCCTCATCATGTAACAACGGTTTCAATTCTTTCATGACCACTGGTAATCCGCCGGCATAAAAGAAATCTTCCATTAAGTATTTTCCTGAAGGTTTTAAATTCACGAGTAAGGGTACTTTACTTCCCACTTTATCAAAATCTTCCAAATTTAATCTTACTCCAATTCTACCAGCAATTGCTGTAAGATGAATTATAAGATTTGTAGAGCCGCCAACTGCAGCGTTGGTAATTATAGAATTCTCAAATGCTTTTCTTGTTAGTATTTTAGAAAGTGTTAAATCTTCCTTTACCATTTCTACAATTCGCCTTCCAGATAATTGAGCGAATAATTTTTTTCTTGAATCAACCGCAGGTATTGAAGAAAAACCTGGCAACGTCAACCCTAAAGCTTCACACATCGTAGCCATAGTCGAAGCGGTACCCATGGTGTTACAATGCCCTATACTTCGAGCAACGCAAACCTCAGCTTCTTTAATATCTTCTGCAGAATATCCACCAATCTCTTGGCGTTCTTTTATCATCCAATTCATAGAACCAGAACCTATTTTCTCTCCTCTAAAGCGACCTGTTAACATAGGCCCGCCAGGGACGACAATGGTAGGTAAATCTACACTGCACGCACCCATTATTGTCGAAGGCGTAGTTTTGTCACAACCTGTCAACAAAACAATACCGTCTAATGGATTAGCACGAATGGATTCTTCTGTATCCATACTCGCTAAATTGCGAAATAACATGGTCGTGGGTTTCATTATGGTTTCACCCAAAGACATGACTGGAAATTCTAATGGAAAACCGCCTGCTTCTAAAATCCCTCTTTTTACAACTTCTGCAAAATCACGAAGATGACCATTGCATGGTGTTAGTTCAGACCAAGTATTACAAATTCCTATTACCGGTTTCCCTTCAAAATAATCATCAGGATATCCTTGATTTCTTAACCAAGATCGGTGAACAAAACCCATTTTATCATTGCCGCCAAACCACTCGCTACTCCGTAATTTTCTTTTCTTATCCATACTATTAATTAGGCAAAAAAATATGCCGGGATTAAGATAACGAAATATTTTGTATGAAATATTAGTGAATTGTTAGTATCGTTGAGGTTTTACCATTAAAATGAAATGTGTCTCCTATAGACTTACCGTAAATTAATTTTCCGATTGGGGTGGCAGCAGAAATGCAATACACAGAATTGGTCGAATTTTTATACTCTCCTGCAGATATTGCTATATAGTATGTAAAGAAATCAGTTATGACCAAGTTTCCCAATCCCACCAATTGGGAGTTCCTATCTTTTGGGACTTTAGAAAGTAGTTGTTGTGTTTTTTCTAATTCTGATAGTTGCTGACCCAGTTTTTCACGCTCTAATTGAATCATTGCCCTACCAGTTTCATGCTTGTCACCAGCACTACTTTTTGTCTCTGAAGTTAGCGCGGTTTCAAGTTCTTTTATCTGCGACTGTATTCTTCCTAGTCTCTCTTCAACAAATTGGCCACAAAAGTTGTAAGCCTCCTTCTTTAAGGTCTCGCACTCTTCAATTTTCTTCAACGTGGTACAAATCTGCTAATTTATAAATCAAGTAATTTACCATTTGATGGTCTGCATCGCCTGATTGTATCATTCTTTGGATAGCACTTTTATTTTCAATTTTAAAATAATCTAAATCGCCCGAACGGTCCTCGCTAAAAATATTCCAAGACTTTAGCCCACTCAACATCGCTTTATGAGCTTCATATTTTTTAGTGATTTCATGCTCTTGCTTTTTACTTATTGATATAGACGATTCATCGTCTTGCAATAATTTATAATCAGCAGAAATTCGGGCATCGGCTTTCTCTGCTTCGGTAATTATTTTAAAATAGGCTTTTGATACCAGGGTTTGGTACCGATCCTCAAAACCAGCTTCTATTTTTGTATCATTAGCTAGTAAAACCTCGTTATCATTACTAGCATATAATTCCTCTGTATTCTCCGCATTATCAGCAAGTAAAGACTCTTGCCATGCTTGAGATTTTATCAATTCTTTCCACACTTTAGCATATTCGCGCTGATAGTGAGTTTGTGATGCTCCGCATCCTACTAGGCAAACGGTACCTAAAATAGCTAACATTATACCTGTGCCAATTCTTTGTGTCAATTCTTTCATATAGTATTTAATTCTATTACAAACCATTTATCAGTCTACTGTTCTAGGTAAACCAACATTTAAATTTGAGTAACAGATAAGCTAATGGAATGTACAATTTAAAAATAAAATCAAGAGAATAAGTGACTTTTGGATAAGATTTAAAAAAACAGGATAAAAGAAATACAATCTATTTAAAAATATTAGCCAATTGCTTGCCTATTGTTGTGCCAATAGCAATTCCCATACCACCTAAACGCACTCCACATGCTGTGTTATTGGTCAGTTGTTTTACAATCGGTTTCTTTTGCTGGCCAACACCCATTATCCCGCTCCAACCATAATCGATTTCAAATTCTTTATTAGGCAAAATAACTGTTTTCAATAATTCTTTGAGTTTGTCTTTGACCAAATTGGTAGTCCCAAAATTATAAGTCTCCTCTGTCTTAAAATCTAAATTTCTACCCCCACCAAAAAGTATACGATTACCAACATTTCGAAAATAATAATAGCCTTCTTCTAAATGAAATGCTCCTTTAATAGATAAATTAGGAATGGGTTTCGTAATAAGAACTTGTGCTCTTGCTGGGCTTATCTTTTCTGGAAGTAATTGTGAAGCAAAACCATTTGTGGCTATTAAGAGTTTATTGGATTGAAACTCGAATTCATTTGTACAAATGGTAACCTTGTTGCCAAAATCTTCAAAAGAATCAACATTGGTCGCGTTTAATATGGTAATCCCTTTTTGTAAGGCTAACTGTAATAACGATTTCATCATCTCTCCCGTATTAATTTGCCCTTCGTAAACTTGAGAGATATATTCTTTCTTAATACCCTTAAAATGATATTTATTTGGTGAGGTTACGAAAGCATCCCCCTTAAAAATAGGTCGCAACAAATCATTTATCTCAGTAACATTCTTTATGCAGTGTCGATAAAGTTCCTCGTCTTTTTCTAAAAAAAGTTCGTGTCCTCCATGTTTTTCAAAACCAATTGATGAATCGCCTAATATACTACGTAATGCCTGAATACCTTTCCACCTGTCACTAACTAAATTTATGACCTCATGCTCTGAATGTGTTTTTAGGTCGGCTAAAATTTCTGAAATACTGCCAAAACAAGCAAACCCTGCATTTTTCGTACTAGCGCCTTGTGGCAAAGTTCCTTTTTCCAAAACCAAGATACGTGCTTTTGGAAAGTTGTTTTTTAATTCTATGGCACAGTTTAAACCAACAATACCGCTGCCAATTATTGTAAAATCAATATTGGAAAACCAAGACTTGCGCTCCCAGTAGCTAAGGTTCATTCGTGAATACATTTAATTAAGTTATGAAAATCTAGGATAAAATTGCGATAAAAAAACTCCAACATTGCTGTTGGAGTTTTGTATTAATCTTCTTTAGGTGGATTCATTTTCCAATCATTCATAAAGGCTGTCGTATAATTTCCAGCCAAATAATCTGGATGGTCCATTAATTGCCTATGAAACGGAATTGTCGTTTTAATGCCCTCTATTACAAATTCATCTAATGCACGCTTCATTTTATTGATTGCTTCTTCTCTTGTTTGTGCCGTAGTAATCAATTTAGCGATCATAGAATCATAATTCGGTGGTATACTATAACCACTATATACATGCGTATCCATACGTACACCATGACCACCCGGTATATGTAAGGTGGTTATCTTACCTGGCGATGGTCTAAAGTTGTTATAAGGATCCTCTGCATTAATTCTACATTCTATAGAGTGTAATTTTGGAAGGTAATTTTTACCTGAAATTGGCACACCGGCAGCCACTAATATTTGCTCACGAATTAAATCATAATCTATTACTTGCTCAGTTATAGGGTGCTCAACTTGAATACGGGTATTCATCTCCATGAAATAGAACTTACGGTGTTTGTCAACCAAAAATTCTATAGTCCCTGCTCCTTCATATTTAATATACTCTGCAGCTTTAACAGCAGCGTCACCCATTGCTTCCCGTAACTTATCGGTCATAAATGGTGAAGGGGTTTCTTCTGTTAATTTTTGATGGCGTCTTTGTATAGAACAATCTCTTTCAGAAAGATGACATGCTTTCCCATATTGATCACCAACGATTTGAATTTCAATATGCCTTGGCTCTTCAATCAATTTTTCCATGTACATACCACCATTTCCAAAGGCAGCAGTAGCTTCATTAACCGCACTGTCAAAAAGCTCTTCCATTTTGTCTTCAGACAAAACGGCACGCATTCCTTTACCACCACCACCCGCAGTAGCTTTTATCATTACCGGATAGCCCATTTTCTTAGCTATCTTTTTTGCATCAGCAACATCTTTTAAAAGACCTTCTGAGCCAGGTACACAAGGTACACCAGCCTCCTTCATGGTTTCTTTGGCCGTGGCCTTATCACCCATTTTGTCAATTTGATCACCAGAAGCTCCAATAAATTTTATCTCGTGCTCTGCACAGATACGTGAAAACTTCGAATTTTCTGATAAAAAACCATAACCTGGGTGAATGGCATCTGCATTTGTAATTTCTGCAGCAGCAATTATATTCGGTATCTTTAAATAGGATTCACTACTTGCAGCTGGACCAATACAAACCGCTTCATCTGCAAAACGCACATGTAAGCTTTCCTCATCGGCCTTACTATAAACAGCAACGGTTTTAATACCCATTTCCTTACAGGTACGAATAACCCTCAAAGCGATTTCTCCCCTATTTGCAATCAGTATTTTTTTAAACATCTTTTAAATTTTAAGTTCTAGGTTCGACATGATTCTTACATACCATTCTAACAATAGTATCTAACAATTATTACTCAAAATTTAGTTAAGAAGGATCTACCAAAAATAATGGTTGATCAAACTCTACTGGTGAAGAATCGTCTACTAATATTTTAACAATAGTTCCTGAAACTTCAGATTCGATATCATTGAACAATTTCATTGCTTCAATAACACAAAGAACATCACCATTACCAATAGTATCGCCAACTTCAACAAAAACTGGTTTGTCTGGAGAAGGCTTTCTATAAAAAGTACCTATAATAGGTGACTTGATCGTAATATATTTATCGTCTTCTGACTTCTTCTTTTCAGCTTCAGCAGCGCTATTTATTGCTGCCTGTTGCTGTTCTGTTTGTGCAGGTGCCGCAGCGGGTATCGCTTGCTGTGCCATTGGCATCGTATGTACATAGGTAGGTTCCGAATAACCATTCCCAAGGCTTCCAGTACGGATCGTGATTTTAATATCGTCCGTCTCCAGTTTTACCTCGCTTGCACCAGATTTGGCTACAAACTTGATAAGGCTTTGAATTTCTTTAATATCCATATTTATATAAGTTATGTTGGTAGTTTTGTTCGTTAATTATATGCCCATTTTAAATAAATGGAACCCCAAGTAAATCCGCCTCCAAAGGCAGCAAATACTAAGTTATCTCCTTTTTTAAGATGTTCTTCGTAATCAAATAATAAAAGCGGTAATGTTGCAGACGTAGTGTTACCATAACTTTGAATATTCATCATTACTTTTGAATCATCAATACCCATTCTTTTTGCGGTAGCATCAATAATACGTTTGTTTGCTTGATGCGGCACCAGCCAATTTACATCTTTTTCAGTTAAATTATTTCTCGTCATAATCTTGGCTGCCACATCTGCCATGTTTGATACCGCAAATTTAAAAACTGTTTTTCCTTCTTGAAAAATAAAATGCTTTCTGTTCTGTACACTTTCTATAGTGGCAGGCATTATTGAGCCTCCACCTTCCATACCCAAGAATTTTCTTCCTCTACCATCTGCTCGTAAATATTCGTCTTGCAAGCCTAAGCCTTCAGTATTTGGTTCAAAAAGCACAGCACCTGCACCATCACCAAAAATGATACAGGTGGTACGATCAGTATAATCTATAATTGACGACATTTTATCTGCACCAATCAATAAAACCTTTTTATAACGGCCAGTTTCTATATGACCTGCTACGGCCGACATGCCAAATAAGAAACTTGAACAAGCTGCCAATAAATCATAGGCAAATGCATTAACCGCTCCAATTTCAGAAGCAACGAAAGCTGCCGTTGAAGCTACCATACTATCTGGAGTTGCGGTCGCAACAATTACCAAATCTATTTCCGCCGCGTCAAGACCTTTCTTTTTCATTAGATCTTGAGCTGCTTTAATCGCTAAATATGATGTGCCTTCCCCTTCTTCTTTCTTTAATACTCTTCTTTCCTTTATACCGGTTCTTGTGGTAATCCATTCGTCATTGGTTTCAACCAAATCCTCAAGCATTTTATTCGTCATTACAAATTGGGGGACATAGCCGCCTACCGCGGTTATAGCTGCTGTAATTTTGGTCATACTTTATTTGCTTTCTTGTAAAAAACTTAAAAAACGAGTCAAAAGTCATGAAAATTAATGATTTTCAACGACTTTTCTCTTAAAGTTATCCGGTTTTTGAAAATTTCCCTTTGTTGAACAAATAGCACTTACTACTTATATCATCTGCACGACAAAGAGATTATAAACAAATTGGGCTAAAAAAAACTCCCTACTTCAAATGAAGTGGGAGCTTTGTATAATTTAAAAAAGTCTTAAGCTTCTGCTTCTTCAGTTTTATCAACTAAAACTTGACCTCTGTAGTGTAATTTACCTTCGTGCCAGTGAGCTCTATGGTACAAGTGCATTTCTCCTGTTGAGGAATCCTTGGCCAATGTAGGTGCTACTGCCTTATAATGTGTTCTTCTCTTGTCTCTCCTTGTTTTGGAAATTTTTCTTTTAGGATGTGCCATTTAAACCTTATTTATCCGTTAATAGTTTCTTTAATTCATCCCAACGGGGATCGTTTTCTTCTTTGTTTGATCTTTTCTCTTTTGGTTGAAGCTCCTTTAACCTGTCTAACACTTCAGATTCTAAAGTGCCATCTTCAATACCAGGATGAATTCTTTTTTGCGGAACTGCCAATACAAGCATTTCGTACACGTACTGTGCTATGTTCAACTCATGTTCACGGTGAGGAAGAATAAGGATTTCAATATCCTCATCATTAAACTCTTCCCCAAATTTAACAACCAAATGCAAATCTGCATTAACTGGTTGATCAAAAGGTTCACTAGTAATATCACAATTGACATTCACCGTACCCGATGCCTCCATATCAACCTCTAACATAGTACTGGTTTTATTCAGTATAACATCTAAATTGATGTTGGCAGCATTGAACTCATCGTATCCAAAAGAATCAAAGAACGTATTATCAATCTGGTAATTAAAGTTGTGTTTTCCTTGCTTCAATCCTGAGAAAGGAATATTAAACTCCTTTTGTTTCATCTCGTACACACTTAATTTAACAATATTGGCCCATAAAAGGCGGCTGCAAAGATACTATTTTTTTAATAAAAGACAATAGTTATCAACTATTTATCTTTATAACTTTTTTAGCTTTTAAAAACTAGCGTTCTCTTTTTAAACGCTGCTTTTTTAAAACATCTTTAGTAAGTTCTTGATACTCGGTTCTGTTCTTAAATATTTTTAAAGCCATAAACACGGCCTCTTTAAACGAACTTTCGTCAGCAACACCCTTTCCGGCAATTTCATATGCAGTACCGTGATCCGGTGATGTTCTTACCTTATCTAGACCAGCTGTAAAATTAACACCTTGACCAAAAGAAATTGTTTTAAAAGGAATTAATCCTTGATCATGGTATGCCGCTAAAATAGCATCGAATTTTTTGTATCCGTCAGAGCCAAAGAAACTATCTGCAGAATATGGTCCATAGACCAAATGCCCCATATTGGCCATTTCACGAATAACAGGCTTCATTATTTCATCATCCTCTTTACCGATAACACCATTATCTCCGCTATGTGGATTTATGCCCAATAATGCAATTTTAGGCTTACGAATTCCAAAATCCATCATGAGCGATTTTTCAATGATATTGATTTTATCACGAATTAATCTTGGTATAATTGCGGCAGAAACATCCTTTACAGCAACATGATCGGTTAGCAAACCGATTTTTAACGTATCGGTCACCATGAACATTAAACTTTCGCCCTGAAGTTCTTGTGCTAAATAATCTGTATGGCCAGGGAATTTAAATTCATCTGATTGAATATTGTTTTTATTTATAGGTGCCGTTACCAAAACATCAATATCTCCTTTCTTAAGAGCCTCAACAGCCGCTTTTAAAGATTTAATAGCATATGCACCACCTTCTTCCGTAGATTGCCCAAATTCGATTTTAGGAATCTCTTTCCAGACGTTTACGATATTAATTTTATTGTCAATTGCCTTAGAAGCATCTGGCACTCCATTAAATACGATATTAAGTCCCAATTCCTTCATTTGATAAGAAATGGTTTTATTAGAAGCAAAGATTATAGGTGTGCAAAAATCTAACATTCTACTATCTTCAAATGTTTTCAACGCCACCTCACAGCCTATTCCATTTAAGTCTCCTATAGAGATGCCTAATCTTATTTTACTATTTTCCTCCATGATAATCTGTACCTTTGTACTCAATTTTGAATACCCAAAATTACTTAAATTAAACGACACATGTTCACTGGAATTATTGAAACGTTAGGTAAGGTAACCTCTCTACAGGCTAAAGGCGGCAACTTAGATATTACAATAGAATCTAACCTTACTTCAGAACTTAAAATAGATCAGAGCGTAGCTCATAATGGCGTTTGTTTAACCGTCGTAAGCTTAACCGATTCTACATATACCGTGACTGCAATTGCAGAAACTTTAAAGAAAACCAATCTTGACAGTTTAAAAACTAACGACTCTGTTAATTTAGAACGGGCTATGATATTGGGCTCTAGATTAGATGGTCATATCGTACAGGGACATGTAGATCAAACCGGAGAATGTACTGGTATACGTGAAGATAATGGTAGTTGGATATTTTCTTTTACCTATGAT
This sequence comes from uncultured Maribacter sp., assembly GCF_963974015.1. Lineage (GTDB taxonomy): Bacteria > Bacteroidota > Bacteroidia > Flavobacteriales > Flavobacteriaceae > Maribacter. The sequence goes on from NZ_CAXBBZ010000001.1 coordinate 401,732, forward strand.
TCGGCAACGGGCAACCCTACTATAGAAAAAGGCTCTATTACTATAGATGGCACAAGCTTAACGGTTGTCAATTCTGGTAAGAACACCTTTGAAGTAGCCATTATACCTTATACTTATGAACATACTCGTTTCAACACCTATAAAGTTGGAACCGTTGTCAATTTAGAATTTGATGTAATTGGCAAATATGTGGCAAAGTTGATGGGCAATAGGTAGAATTACTTTTCAAAGAAACTTATTGAAGAGCCGATCCAAGTTTCATCAACTTGATGAGAAACATTGATCATTTCTCCTTTACTCATTCGAGTAAGATTTATGACAGGCGTTAACTTATTCTCCTCATCGCTCCAAACATATAGCATTCGTAATTCTACTTTTGAGTTTTTAGGCGTATTTGTCTTTATCAATGGTGCATATTGAACCTTTTGCTGTAAAATATAATTTTGTTTGTCTGATATGGTATTGATAGCCTCTTGATTGGGATGTAAATCAACACCTTGACCTGCAAATGAAAACAAAGGTTTCAAAACAAATTTATTTAAGTCTAGTTCGGCCGGAAAATCAGATAAATAATATGATTTCGGAATATTCTTATGCTCTAGCATTGGCATAATACATTTTGATATCATAAAAAACCAATCTGGGTGTGTTACCCATTCCACATCTAAATCATCATTCAGGTTGAAATTAGTTTTTAAATCTTTAAGACGTTCCAATTCATCATAAATAACCCTATTGTAAATTCTGTGGATAGGTGTTTTTGTTCCCTCTTTCATGTAGAACAATTTTTTCCCTTCCTTTAAAACTTTAGTCATACAGACAACTTCTATACCTAAGGCTTTTTTGGTCGACCAAAAATCAATTCTTGTTTTTTGCTTTTCAGGAAAAATTTCTAATAAAATTACATTTTCGGGCTTTTCATCACCTAGAATGACCTTCCTCACTTTTTCCGTATAGCTCTTTTTATCCAAGCCATTCAAATAATAATCGAAACCTTCTTTCGGAATATTAGGATAATGCTGCATAAATGCTTCTCCTAAAAAAGGTTGGTAAAAAAATAATGTAGGGAAAGCCTGTAACTCTATTAATTGAGGAGTGATGCCGCCCTTACCATCTTCACAAAGTCCAAAATCTATTGCTAAAAAATGAGGGTTTCCCATGGGTACTGGAGACTGAAGTTCGGCAGGAATAAACTTTCTGCGAATTTCAGGAAAATCAATTTTCCATAATTGAGAAATAATGGAATCGCAAGCTTCTTCCACTTCTTTTTTGACAGCCTTACTAATAAAAACGGGTGTTTCAGAAATTCTAAATGCACTAGGTTCTTTAAAAGTGTCTACTATATGCTTCAAAAGGTTATTATAGTACACTTCTTTATAAGTGGCATTAAATTCTTCTCTAATTTTCGAAATCATACAGTTTGTAGTTTTTGGCTATCGATAGCTTCTGCTGCCAATTTTAAAAAGGTTGGAATTAGAGTTTTATTGGTTTTCCAGATTTTCGCTTTGTCATCAAGCTGGGTTATCATTTCAAGGTATTTTTTCTTACCATGTCTTTTTACTATCTGATTCCTTTTTTCTTCCTTTCCAAAATAACGGAGCATTCCCTCAGCATCTGCTTCTGGATGAAATTGCACCCCAAATATTTCATTGGAAAAACGAATTGCCATTACTGCGCGCTCTAACGGCACATTTGGTCTAATTTTTTCCCTACACAAAACCTTTCCGTCTAGGGTATCCAATTTCCATTCCTTCGGACCCACCACTTGATAGTCCCTCGAATCTACTGCATAAAAAGGATCGTTCAACTCTTTGAATAAAACCTCTTGTTCACCACTTTTGGTTTTGTAAATCGGAAAAATACCGAATGACGTAGATCTCCTTTTTGTAACCCTAGCCACATCCCAATGCAGACAAGCCAATTGAAATGAATGACAGATTAAAAAAGCATGTTTTTTCTGAGCATTAGATAGATTATGGGATAAGATCGAATCTAAAAATCTGAAATATTTAATTTCCCACTCTGCGCCTGTTTTCAAAGGTGACCCTGGCCCGCCAGACGACACAAAAATGTCATATTCATTTAAATCTGGAAGTTCCTGTCCGTTTCTTACTTCAAAAATATCATACCTACCCTTTACACCATCTTGTGTTAAAAATTCACCCATAAGCGTGGTGATGCATCGCATGCCTTCGTTGGGCTGGCCAGCATTCATATCCAATACGGCAATATTATAGTTCCCTTTCATAATCTCTCACTAAAACTGGTTCCAAAATAAATGTTATTTTGGTTACGTATATACTGTTAAACTTTTTTAAAGCCCTTTTCTTGTTTGTTCTACGATATACTTTGTAACCTCCACCAAATCATTAGTTTCATTAAAAACTTGTAGTTGCCTATCCGCACCAGTGCCTGATTCCAATATTTGATACACATAGTTAACCTCTGACCGGCAACCTAATTCGTCAATAACATCATCTATAAATTCTAACAATTCACTCATAAGCTTAGCGAAAGGAACCTCTTCTTCCTTGCCAAAATCTATCAACTTAGATTCAATGCCCCAACGAGCTGCCCGCCATTTATTTTCATTCAATAACAATCGTCTATAGTTTTTGAAGTTCTGATTCTTGCGATTCATTTTGTACAACTTGGCTACCAAACATTGCATTAACGCTGCAATACAGGTTACCTCATCTACAGTCATAACCACATCGCATATTCTAAATTCAATGGTTGGATAAAAAGGGTGTAATCGTATATCCCACCAAATTTTCTTACTATTATCCAAACAATTGGTCTTCACTAATATATCCACGAACTTATCATACTCAGCCACACTAGCAAAAAAAGGAGGGATGCCTGTTCTTGGAAATTTGTCGAATACTTTACTTCGATATGATTTGAAGCCTGTATTACGACCTTCCCAAAAAGGCGAGTTTGTAGATAATGCATATAGGTGTGGTAAAAAATACCGAACCGTGTTCAAAATTTCCAAACCTTCTTCCCTACTTGGTATGGCCACGTGTACGTGCATGCCAAAAATAAGATTCCCTCTAGCAACATCTGCCATTTCTTGGATAATGGCATCGTATCTTGGATTAGGGGTTATCAATTGTTGATCCCATTTAGAAAATGGGTGCGTTCCAGCAGCTGCAACTTTTAACCCTTCATCATCTGCTAGTTTAATGACCTGTTGTCTTAGATATGAAACCTCATCCCTTACCTGATGAATGTTATCACAGATATTGGTACCCATCTCAACCATAGACTGATGCATTTCTTCCTTTATTCGTTCTTGAAGTAGAACTTTACCATCGTCAACGATTTTCGACATTTGTGAACGCAATCTATACGTATCACTATCTAAAACTTGAAATTCTTCTTCAATACCTAAGGTAAATTTATGCATGTAATTACAGTTGATTCTTAAAGTTATTCGCCACTATTCTACTACTTCTTTGGTTTTGTCGGTGCCTTGGTTTTGGCAGGAGCTTTCTTTTCAGCAACCTTTTTCTTTGCTGGCGCTTCTTTTTTTACCACAACAGCTTTTGCTTTATTGGTCAAACTTGTTATAGCCGGCGCTTTCTTTACGGCAGTTTTTTTCGCCTCTGCAGCTGTTTTTAAGTTAACCTTACCAACTTTTGGCTTCACTGGGGCAATTGAATTTCTTACAAAACCTCCCCATGAAGAATTATTTTGATTTGGTTTGTGCTCTTTGGCTTTTTCAATAGCATACTTCGCAGAATGTTCAACAATCCAATCAAAGTTTTCTTGGCCAACCGAATTTATATCGGCATCTGGTGCTGGGTTACAAAAGTCAATTGCATAGGGCACACCATCACGCACTGCAAACTCAACAGTATTGAAATCATACCCTAAGGCTTGATTCAATCTCAGCGTATAATCGTGTACTGTCTTCAACAATTTTTTGCGCTCTTCGCCAGTTGCTTTTATTTCGCTTACATAACGTTCGTGAAAAGGTTTTCTTGGGTCATATGGCATAATATGCACATACTTTTGCCCTAAACAATACACTCTAAAGTAATCATCGAAAACAATTTCTTCCTGTAGCATCATTACTAACTGTTCAGTCTCTTTATGTGCTTCAAAAAGTTGTTCTGAGTTTTCTACTCTATAAACACTTTTCCATCCGCCACCATCGTGAGGTTTCATGTAGGCCGGGAAACCAATATAATCGAACATATATTCCCAATCCAAAGGAACTTTAAGATTACGGAAAGACGTTTCCGAGGTATTATCAGGTCTAGCATTCGAAGGCAAAAGAACAGTTTTAGGCACTGGTATTCCCATTTCCATTGATAAACAATTATTGAAGAATTTCTCGTCGGCACTCCACCAAAATGGATTATTAATAACTGCCGTACCCATCAATGATGCATTTTTTAAATACGCACGATAAAAGGGAACTTCTTGAGATATTCGGTCGAAGATTACACTATATCCATAATCAATACCTTGCTGAACCTTATCTATTTGAACTGCTTCTGCAACAACTTTACCTTTACCCAATTCATTTACTTTATCTATAAATGCCCATGGGAAGGTATCTTCCATTCCAAATAATATTCCTACTTTTTTTACCATTCTATGTTTTATTTTTAATTTTTTAACCTCCAATAAGATACATTATATAAATGATCGTAATTGACCCTATACTTAAAATTGATAGTCTGTTTCAATTGAAGTAAGCCCCTAGATATTCAGGGAACATCATTTTCCACAATGGCCAATCATGATCTATCCATTTTTTTTCATCATACCAATGTGCAATTCCTTTTCCTTTTAATATAGCCGACATGTTTCTATTTTTATCCAAACAAATATCCCAATCAGATGTTCCTAACACAATTTGCATATGGTCAAATTTCCAACTTTCCTCATGTAGCATATATTCATCAGGACAATTATAATAAATTCGCATATCATCAGATTGTGGAGTCATAGAACGTATGTTAAACGCTGCACTCATTCCTATGTAATGCGAAATTAAATCTGGAAACCTGAACGCTGCATTGGCTGCATGAAAACCTCCAAAACTAACCCCAGACACGCCTATACGATGTGTATTACACTCTTTTTGTATATATGGTATTAGTTCATTCTTAAGAAACTGCATGTACAATTCATAATTATGAATTTTGGTGCCAGAATCCATATGATCATCATAGAAAGACATCATATCAATGGTCTCTACATTATATATTTTTACTTTACCTTCCTCAATAAAATTCGTTACTGAATCTACTAAACCGAAATCTGTATTTTGTGTAAATTGGCCCCCAGATGAAGGGAACATTAATATCGGATGACCCCAATGGCCCGTAACCTCAAGATTAATATTTCTATTTAAGGTGTTGGAATAATATTGGATGTGTTCTACTTTCGCCATGTATCAAGATAAATAAAATGTTTAATAATCAACGTTTTACGGGCGGCAAATGTAATTTATTTTGAAATATTAACGCATATATTTTTACGGATACTTATACTTGCATTTTTATACTAAGAATACATGCAGTTTCAACTAGAGCTCATTACAATTAAAGGAAGTTATTTTTCTATAAACCTAAATCGTTTAGTGCTTTTTCGCATTGTAGCTCCACAAGATTATTTGAAATCTACTAGCGACTTTTCGGTATTACTGATGAATGATGGCCAAGACTTTGAAGCAATGAAACTTGAACATAGCTTATCTCGAGCTTTTTCTTCAAAAACAATGAAGCCTTTTATTTATGTTGGTCTTTCCTGTAATGAAAATCGTATTCATGAATATGGGACTGCCTCGACGGCAGATTTTAAAGGAAGAGGCGGACAGGCATTAAAATACTCTAAATTCATTACAGAAGAATTCGTTCCTTTTCTAAAGCAAGAATTCAAAACCTCTAAAGATTTTAATGAATGGGTCTATTGCGGTATGTCTCTCGGTGGTTTATCGGCATTCGACATTGTTTACAATCAAAGTTCACTATTTGGAAAAGTAGGCGTGTTTAGCGGATCATTTTGGTGGCGTAAAAAACCTTATATAAAAAATGACTTAAAAGACCGTAGTAGAATTGTTCTAGAAGTTGTAAAAAATGGTGCTTATGCCGACCATTTAAAGTTCTGGTTTCAATGTGGTTCATTAGATGAAACTGCAGATCGAAACCACAATGGAATAATCGATGCTATTGAAGATACCTTAGATCTAATAAAGGAGCTTAAAACTAAAGGATACTCTTATCCTGGTGATATATCCTATGTTCAAGTTGAAGGTGGAAAACATGACCTATCTACTTGGGGAAAGGTATTTCCACAGTTTATTACTTGGGCAATGACAAAAACTAAACCTTAATAAATATCTTTCTTTGATATAGAAAATAGCCAATAAAGCTATAAAACAACACCACGGTTAAACCATACAAAAGAGACGATGTTTCAAGTGCAAGAAAATCATGTACATATACTTTTTGAAATAGCCACCCATGTAAAGAGGAATCTCCTACTTTTATCTGACCCATTATTTTACTGATAAAACTAGATAAGAAGTAAATGACAATGGCATTTGCGCCAGCATATCGAAACACAGAACCGAATTCAATTTTCTTTACATCGGTTAAATAATAAATGAGGGCAAGAACGAGGTTCGCCCAGCCAGCGGTAACCAACACAAAACTACTAGTCCAAAGCGCTTTATTTATTGGAAATACGATATCCCAAATATGGCCGATAATTAATAAACTTCCGCCAAGACCCATCAATATTGTCGCTTTCTTTGCTTGTTTAGAGGTGAGTATTAAACCGGTAAAAACACCTAATAGAGCGCTTGCAATTGAAGGAATTGTACTCAGTAATCCTTCTGGGTCATAATCCGCTTTGTAGTTATGTGAACCGAATACTTGTACATCAAGCCAATTCGCCAAATTGTTTGGTGCCCTATCTAAGGTTGACGCAATTCCTTCCACAGGAACTAAAGTCATTAAGAGCCAATAGCCTATTAATAAGATAGCCGTTACCCAAATTAATTTTTTCCAATCAAGATTTATAAATAAAATAGCGGCAAAGAAAAATACGACCCCTATTCGTTGCAGTACACCAGGAAATCGAATGTCTTGAAAATTCTTAAAGAACGGAAAATGTATTATAAAGGCACCAAGAAAAACACCTAGGGCAATTAATTTCAAAGTCCTAACCCCTATTTTCTTGTATACTTCAGCATTGACTTTTCTACCCTTATAGGAAAAAGCAATTGAGGTACCTACAATAAACAAAAAGAAAGGAAAAACTAAATCTGTTGGTGTATACCCATGCCAATCGGCATGTAGAAAAGGACCATAAACATTTGACCATGTTCCTGGTGTATTCACTAAAACCATGAGCAAAATAGTTGCTCCCCTAAAAATGTCAACTGATAAAATTCTTTCCTTAACCATACTTATTTTATAAGAGATTCCCTTTTAACCTGTTCCAAGCTTTGATTAACAAGAATCCAGAAATGACAGAAACAATTGTCAATACTATGGCTTGTGTAGTTCTACCATAAATCCAATAGCCTGTAGCAAACATGATAGAATAAATTAAAACAATACCAAGTAACATTGCAGTTATACCGGCTGGCACACTCCATTTCTCTCCTGTGTTCACAAGTTCTTCATTCTCAATTTCGGCTTTCTTAACCACCTTTCGCCATCCCGGTCCTCCTGGTTGTGTTTTTCTGTAAAATGAACGTAGTGTCGCGTCGCTTTCAGGTGGTGTTAATACAGTAACCAACATCCAAATTGCCGTTGTTACTACTACTATAAAAGGATAGTTTGCCCATTCTGGAAACACCCCTGTATCAGCGGCAAAAAGAAAGTCGCCTAGGCTAGTTTTAGCCAAAGAAATAACCAGAATTCCAGAAGCGAACATTGCTGTAATTTCACTCCACGCATTTATTCTCCACCAAAACCAGCGAAGTATAAACACCAAACCGGTTCCAGCTCCAAACTGTATCAATAAATCGAATACCTCAAATGCATTTTGTAAGGTAAGCGCAAATAATGCACTCAATACCATAAGAACTACGGTAGAAATTCTACCTACGGCCACCATTTGTTTTTCGGTTGCATTAGGATTAATCTGCCTCTTATAAAAATCAAAAACAATATAAGATGAGCCCCAATTTAATTGCGTAGAGATGGTACTCATATATGCTGCTATCAAAGATGCCAAGACAACTCCTAACAGACCACTTGGCAATTTGGTAAGCATAGCGGAATAGGCTAAATCATGCCCTAATTTACTTTCCTCAACATTAGGAAATGCTGCTGCAATACTAGCAACATCAGGGTATACAACCAACGACGCTAATGCCACCAAAATCCATGGCCAAGGACGCAAAGCATAATGCATAATATTGAAAAAGAAAGTTGCCCCTATGGCATGATTTTCGTTTTTTGCCGCTAGCATTCTTTGGGCTATATACCCCCCTCCGCCAGGCTCCGCACCTGGATACCATGAGCTCCACCACTGTACTGCAATTGGAATAATAAACAGCATGATAAGTACTTCAGTATTATCAAAATCGGGTAGAATATTAAGTTTGCTTACTACATTTTCATTTGCCATTAATGCTTCAATTCCACCAACCTCTGGAATATTCACCAAATAATAAGCCGCTCCGATAGCGCCAGACATTGCAACAAAAAACAACAAAAAATCTGTATAAACAACACCTTTAAATCCCCCAAGCGCACTAAAAATAACAGTTATTAACCCTGCTCCAACTACTGTTTCCCAAGGTTCAAGCCCCAACATAATTCCTCCTATCTTAATGGCCGCTAGCGTAACAGAGGCCATCGTGATAATATTAAATAATGCACCAAGATATAAAGCTCTAAATTTTCGCAAAAAACTGGCAGGTTTACCACCGTATCTCATTTCATAAAACTCAAGATCTGTATTTACATTCGACTTACGCCAAAGTTTAGCATAAACGAATACCGTTAGCATTCCGGTAATTAAAAAACACCACCATACCCAGTTTCCCGAAACTCCTTTGGTACGAACAATATCTGTGACCAAATTGGGTGTGTCTGTTGAAAAGGTTGTTGCGACCATTGAAAGTCCCAATAACCACCATGGCATTGTACGGCCTGAAAGAAAAAATTCTGTAGAATCTTTACCTGATTTTTTTGATACGTAAATGCCTATGCCTAATACAAGGGAAAAGAATACTATGATAAAAGCATAGTCTAAAGTACTGAGTTCCATAAATTGGTTTTAGGTTGATTGTTAAAGATATGTTATTTTCGGATATTTTTAAATCTAATACGCTAAACGTACTACGTGCTACTATCAATGACTTCTGAAATTACCCCAACTGCATGGATTCTAGCTTACGGGGCAGCATTTATTATCGGATTATCAAAAGCTGGCATAAAAGGTATCGCCGTTATGAATGTAACATTAATGGCCTTAGCTTTTGGTGCAAAAGAATCGACCGGCATGGTTGTACCCTTACTTATTTTAGCTGATGTTTTTGCTGTAATTTATTATAATAGACATACACAATGGAAGTACGTTTTTAAAGTACTGCCTTGGATGATTCTAGGTGTACTCATTGGTGTAGTGATCGGAAAAGACCTACCAGAAAAATTCTTTAAAATAGGGATGTCGATCATTATCATAACAACAGTTTTTATGATGTATTGGTGGGATCGCAAAAAATCAAGAACAGTGCCTACTCATTGGGCATTTGCGAGTTCTATCGGTACTATTGCAGGTATTACAACAATGGTCGGTAATTTGGCAGGCGCTTTTTCGAATATCTATTTCTTGGCCATTCGATTACCAAAAAACCATTTTATCGGTACTGCCGCATGGTTGTTTCTTATTATAAACATTATTAAACTACCATTTCATTTTTTCGTTTGGGAGACGATTTCCTTTGAATCATTATCATTGAACATAATGCTCCTTCCAGGAATTTTACTTGGCTTTTTTGTAGGGGTTAGATTTATCAAATTAATTAAAGAAGCTTTTTTTAGAAAAATGATTCTAGTATTAACCGCTGTTGGTGCAATTCTCATTATGTTGGGGTAATACCAAAATTGTCTTTACCAAAGCCTTTCTAAAGACATTAGTTGAATACCGTCTATTTAAATTAGATTCGGGTTAATCTTTTTGGTGAATAAAAAATACTTTTATCTCACTAATCTAGAAATCTATTATCAAATGAATATCATTGGAAATTTCATAAAAGGGGTCATTAACGTTACTGATAAAATTACGGGCGATGACAACCCAATAGAAGAGCAAAAAGAAGTACTTAAAAAACTTTTGGAATCTGCCAAGGATACCTCTTTCGGTAAAGAGTACGATTTTGATAGCATCCTAGAAAATGAGGATATTCAGACTCCCTTCAAACTTAACGTTCCGTATTTTGACTACAAGGAAATCAATGATAATTGGTGGTATAAATTACACGAAGACCAAACGGATGTAACTTGGCCTGGCAGTCCCGATTATTTTGCGTTAAGTTCAGGGACTACTGGTAAAACCAGTAAGCGAATACCTGTTACCGACGAGATGATAGATGCCATCAGACAAGCAGGCATCAAACAAGTATTGGCACTTTCTAATTTTGATTTGCCTGCCGATTTTTTTGAAACCGGAATATTAATGCTAGGTAGTTCTACTGATTTAATAGAAAATGACGACCATCTTGAAGGTGAGATTAGCGGCATTAGCGCTAGTAATATCCCCTCATGGTTTAGTGGTTATTATAAGCCTGGAAAAGAAATCGCTAAAATTGAAGATTGGGATGAAAGAGTTGCTAAAATAGCCGAAAAGGCTCCTAATTGGGATATTGGAGCACTTAGTGGTATTCCTTCTTGGATAGAATTAATGCTTAAAGAAGTCATTAAAAAACACAACCTCAACAACATCCACGATATATGGCCAAACCTTCAGGTGTATACTTCGGGCGGCGTAGCCTTCGGGCCATACGAAAAGAGCTTTAATGCGCTAATGGGTAAACCTGTTACCGTAATTGATACCTATTTAGCTTCTGAAGGCTTCATTGCATTTCAAAGTCGACCAGAAACTGACGCCATGAAATTGGTAACCGGTAACGGAATTTATTTTGAGTTTGTTCCTTTCAATCCTGATTATATTTTAGAAGATGGCTCTCTCTCACAAGAAGCACCATCACTTACACTTTCCGAAGTTGAAAAAGGTCAGAATTATGTGTTGATTATAAGTACCGTTAGTGGTGCTTGGCGATATTTAATTGGTGATACCGTTGAATTTACCGATGTAGAACGTGCAGAAATTAAAATAACAGGACGCACTAAATTTTTCTTAAATACAGTCGGCTCGCAGTTATCGGTCAACAAATTAGATGATGCTTTACAAGATATCATGGAAACTTTTGATATGGAAATACCGGAATACACTCTTTGTGCGAAAAAATATGAAGACGGTTTCTATCATACTTGGTACTTAGGCACAACATCAAAACAAGATTCTAAAGAGGTAGCGAAAAAGCTAGACGAATCGTTAAAAGCTGCCAACAAAAATTATAAGGTTGCTCGCTCTAAAGCACTAAAAGGAGTGAAAGTTTTTATGGTTGATCCAGATACATTTTATAGTTGGAACGACAGAAATAAAAAGAAAGGTGGACAGGTAAAAATGGAACGGGTTATGAAAGAGGTAAAATTTGCCGAGTGGGAAGATTTTGTTGAGAAACAAACCTAACACACTCCCTTAATCTTTTGTTGCCATATCACGCTCCTCTACTAAAATCATAATTTCCTCTGGTGATAAGTAAAAGTTTTTGATGCGATCTACATATTTTTTTGTTAGGCCTGCTTTCTCAAGTATAAACTCTTTGGTAGACAAAATATAGGTTTCCATACCGTGCGTTACTGCATACAAATCAGCTCTACGCTCAGCCCCACGAATATATTTTTTAGAGGTTAAATAGCCGATACCAAAACCAATTAAGTTGAGACCACTTCTTTGTTCAAAATCCATCACATGGCCTAATTCATGACCTAACCAACCTATCATAATTTCAGAGGGCATATCTTTTGTATAATAAACTTTGTCTGCAATTTTTATTCTTTCACTTATCAAGATTTTATACGACCTATTCTTCTTTGATTTAAACACACTTGAAAACTTAGGCTGCGCCTGCATTGTAGACTTCTTAATGTTTTTTTTAAATTTAAATTCAATAGCCGTATTGGCAAGTTCAGGATAGTGCGATAAGGCGATTCTTGACTCTGATTCTATTACATCGGGAATTATATGTTGTGCGAATGCAACCATATTAATGTTTAAAATTATAAAAAATAAATAGTTCAAATCGATTCGAAATAAAGTTATTGTTAAAGCAACGGACTAAAGAATTTGGCTAGGCCTTCTAAAAACTTACTGAATGGAGAACGTTTTCTAAAAGCTTCAAGTTCTAGCTTTACGTCATCGGTACAATGCCGCAAAAACAATTCTTCAATCTGTGTGGCTTTATCTTGGTCATAAAGAATTGCATTCGTCTCAAAATTATGCTCAAAGCTTCTGTAGTCGAAATTACCAGATCCAACAGATACAATTTCAGTATCAATAATAATGACCTTACTGTGCGAAAAATCTGGTCTTAAATAAATATTGACCCCAACTTCTAAGAGACTGTCAAAAGTTGAAAACATACTGTACTGAGCAAGAAGAGAATCTGATTTTCTAGGAGTAAGCAAAGTAACCTTCACTCCACTTAATGCTGCAATTCTTAACGCTTCCAAAACAGGTTCGCCAGGTATAAAATAAGGGTTTGCTATACAAATATTATTTGTTGCAATATTTATCATGGCAAGATATTGCTGCATAATGGCAGGATATCTAGAATCTGGTCCACTCGAAATTATTTGGGCAATAGTATCTCCAGTGGGTTCAACTTTAGGAAAGTACCTGTCTTGAAGCAACAACTCCTCTTTTCCCGCAAAATGGTAATCTTTAACAAACACTCTTTGTAAACTATTCACCGCAGGACCCGCTATTCTTATGTGCAAATCTTGCCAAATTCCCAATTCAGAAACATCTTTCATATACTTATCAGAAACATTGAAACCGCCAGTAAATCCTATTTTTCCGTCAACAACCACAATTTTTCTATGATTTCGATAATTTAGGGTGAACAAAAGATTGCCGAACCTAATTGGCATTGTAGGAAATGCTTTTACCCCAATATCTTTAAAACGCTTTACAACTTTGCCTCGCAAAGAATTACTGCCTAGCGAATCATATAACATTCTAATTTCTACACCTTCTTTAACCTTTTTCTGAAATAGCTCATAAAAACGGTCTAATAACATGCCTTCTTCTAAAATATAATATTGAAGATGAATAAATTCTTTAGCCTCTTCAATTGCTTTAAAAATTGCATCAAATGCTTCTTCACCACTATTCAATAACGTTATATCATTACCTTCATAAGGGGCGAAATAACTATTCTTTCTAATGAGTGATGCTAATTTATCTTCCTTATAATCGTTAAACCTATGCACACTTTGTTCGCCTCCTTTTAGCTCTTTATAGGTTTCAGAATACAACCTTCTCTTTTCTGTTTGTTTTAATTTGAATAGTTTAAACTTTCTTCTGTTGATACCAAAAAGATAATATAAAAGGGGTCCAATAAATGGTAGAATTATAACAGACAATGACCAACTTACCATTTTTGTAGCCCTTGAACCATTGAAAATTATATTGACAATACTCCATAAGGTGACCGATAGATAAGCAAGCCAAAAGATAGTATTCATCGGGTTATTTTTTGTTTGTTAACAAGATACCATAATTTGAATAAGCACTGCTTTTTTAAACCTTTCAAGATACTTTTCGTTTGAAACGAGTTAAATACTTCATGAAGAACTGACTACTTTTAAAAAAAGTGATGGGAGTAATTGCTATGGATAAAAAACAGATAACACTTTATTATAGTTCGAAAAATTCATTGGGCAAACAACTCAATGCCTATGTCGAATCTTCAGATAAAAAGCATTTAACGATTGATATCTCTAAGACTAACGTTACCGGCACACAATGGGCTGAATTAGCTAATGGGCTTGGTAAAAGTCTATCTGATTTAGTGAATACCGAGCACCCCGATTATAAGACTGCCTATGGTGAAGATGATTTCAATTTAGATGATGATGGTTGGCTAAAAGTTTTAAATAAAAACCCTAGCTTACTAAAAAATGCTATTATAATTAAAGGCAAAGAGTTTATTGAATTGAAAAGTGCTTCAGATTTTAAACAATATATGGAGCCTGATAGCACAGGTATAGGAAAGCCTTATAAAAAGAACTAAATCTAAATCCTCTTGGCCATTGAATATTATGGTTAACATGTGGCTTAAGTTTTTAATAATTCTTAAAGGTTAAGTTAACCCTCAATTGTCATGACCCGATTTCTCAAATGGTTTTTAGTACTCATCATATTCTTCATCGGAGCATACATGGCTGCCGAATGGAAAATGAAAAAGGAAGTAGTAGATTTTCTAAATCGGAAAGTTCCAGACCATATCGATTTTTCTTATGACAGATTTAATATTAATCTTTTTAAAGGTGATTTAGAATTTGAAAAGGTAGAGGTTAAAAGTCTTGGTAGGCAAACATCTTCATGCGAAATTATAATCAATGCCGATAATTTATCGATAAGCGGATTTAGTTATTGGAAAATATTTTTCGAGAAATCGATTTACTTAAAAAATCTTACCTTTTCTAAACCGCACCTAAATTTCAAGACGTGTCCTAAAGATTCTAACCAAGAGAATACATCAAAATCTAACCCAATTAATCTATTAAAAGAGATTTTTATTGAAGAGCTTATTTTGGATTCTGGTATAGTTGAAATTTTGAATTCTAATGAAGAAAAAGAACTTTTATCCGTTAAATCTATCGACTTAAATTTAAAAAATGTTGCAACAGATCCCAGGGTAATTAAAAAATATGTGCCTTTCACTTTTTCAGAATACGCCATGACCATTCAACACGTAAAAGCTCCTGTGGGGAAATTTGAAGTATTGGAAATGGAAACTATGGACTTAGATAATTCATCTATACACATAACTGATATTTCATTATTTACCATACTTTCCAAATTAGAATTGAGTAAAACGATAAAATACCAAAGAGACCATCTCACATTAGATATTCCAGAAATTAGGATTGAAAATCATAATTACATTGTATCAAACGACTCACTTCAAGTCAACTTTAAATCATTGCTATTAAATGCACCTGTTTTAGAAATGTATCGTGACAAGTCTATATTGGAAAATTTTAACCGAAGACCTTTATATGCTGAATTGTTCAGAGAACTTCCTTTTAAAGTAGCTATTGATTCTGTATTAATTAAGCAAGGAATGGTGCGTTATGAAGAAAATTTACCTAACGATAAAAGAGCCGGTATTCTAAGTTTTGAAAAGATAGATGCCTCAATTGGCAACTTATCCAATTTAAAAGCGAACAAAAAAAATCTTAAAATAACGGTGGATGCCGATTTAATGGGTACGGGTGATTTTAATCTCGATTGGGAATTTAATGTTCAAGACACACGAAATGCATTCGTAATTTCTGGAGGATTATCTAATTTCAATACCGCAAACTTGAATGATTTTTTAATTCCTAATCTTAGAACAAAAACCACAGGCACTATTGACCAACTCTATTTTACTATTTCTGGTGATGAATATGCCGCTACTGGTGATATTAAAATGAATTATGAAGACTTCAAATTCCAAGTATTGAATAAGGAAAGAAGCGGTGTTAAAAAAGTACTCTCCTTCATTGGAAACTTATTTATCAATGATGGTTCAAAGGCAGATTCTGATGGTTATAGGCATGGTCATATCTCAACAGAGCGAATTAAAAATAAGTCGTTCTTCAATTATTTATGGATAAATCTAGAAGACGGCCTCATAGATGTATTAACAGGGAATGGAATGAAATAGTAATTAAATAAAAAAGGCCAGATAGTTAAACTATCTGGCCTTTCTCTTCATAACAATTTTTTAAACTAGTTGTGGTCAGTGGCATCTTCAACAGCATCTTCAACTTCTTCAGCGCCTTCTTCAATACCATCACCAACATCATCAATACCTTCTTCTATTTTCTCGCCTGTAGATTTTTCTTCTCTACAACTCGCTGCAAAACTTATAGTTATTAATGCAAATACAAGCATAATTAGTGACTTTCTCATACTATGGGTTTTTAATAATTAGGTTAACGATTTAATTGTTCAGAACAGAGATTAAAAAGTTAATTAATATCTCTGTGCCTCGTTAAACAAAATTGCCAATATTAAATCATTCTCTTTGGTTGTAAAAAATTAAATATTAACTCATCTACAATAACCTCTAAAAATATCTGATATTCAATTATTTATACACTTAGTAGTCCACATTATATAAATCTGAAAGCCGCGAATTCTCACATTTTTTACTTTATATTGTACCTTTCTATTTTAACTAACGAATGGGTGCAAAAAAGGAAATTAAGGAGTTAAATGTAATCGATGTAGTCAAAGATATTGCCAACAGGCTAAAGGTTGATTACCAAGAAGAGAACAATGAAATTTGTATGGATATACCTCAAGAAGCAGGTACGGGCCATATTAAAGCAATTACTTTTTCTCATGGTGTAGGTGTCATGGATGTTGATATACGTTTAAAAAATGAAGTGCGATTTGTTCTTAACCAGTCTATAGTAAAGCCTCTTGAAATCGTATTTAATAGAGAGACAACTTTATTGCACGAGTTTGAAGGTCAAGAAAAACAAACGGAAATAAAGCATTTAGAAAGTGCTATATTTTCATGTAATAGTAAGTATGCCAATGTTCTCACCCTAAAAGCGAATGAGCCCATCTGTTTTTTTAATCTTGAAATAAATAGAAAGCTTTTTGAAGAAAAAATTGAATCTTTTCTTCCTGAAATGAATGAAGACTTAGAAGGTCTTTTTAGGGATGTAAACGGTATCAACCTCTTTTTTCATAAAGACCATTATAGCTTGGACATTGCAAAATGTATTGAAGAAATAAATGAATCTGAAGACTCAGGATTTACCAAAAGTGTATTCATTGAAGGTAAATGTTATGAAGTACTCGCGCATCATTTGCGGCAATATGTAGATGATTCCTCACCTGATGAAAAGCGAACTATTTTAAGACAATCTACTGTTGTAAAAATTGAAGAAGCCGCCAACATTATAGATGATACTTTAGAACAAGCTACCAGTATCATTAATTTATCAAAAAAAGTTGGACTAAATCAAAACACGCTACAGAATGGTTTTCAAAGTTTATTTGGCCTGTCTGTTAAAGAGTATACTCAAAACAAAAGAATGGAATTGGCTCGCCATTTAATGGAAAATACAGCCTTGAATATCACAGAAATTACCTATAGAATTGGAATTAATTCTAGAAGTTATTTTTCTAAATTATTTAAAGAGCGGTATGCTATGACCCCTAAACAATATCTTCAAAAGTTAGCATCCAACAATGAGGGCAAAACTGAAACCATTTAATATAGTTTCTAAAAAAAATATCAATTTTTAACATTTTCAATAATCTTAAAAGTGCGTATTTGTGTTAATTAACATTTCATAAATGTTAACGCAATTATCTGATATCCAGTTTTTTTGCATTTAAGCTTAAGCGTTAGATGACAATTAGACAATGAAAGAGTTATTTATAAAGGGTTCTAATCCCAAAACAATATTTTCCCAAATTCATTCATGTATTAATGGTGATAGAAGAGAAGACTGGGGTGAAACCGTATTGACCTTTAATAATGAATTTGGTAAAGGCGCACTACGAACAATAAGTTTCAATTGGGGAATTTCTCTAATTGATATTGACATACTACTTAATGACGACACTGCGCTCATTTTTGATAATGTGGAATTGTCACCCATAGAGTTCATTTTTATAACACAAGGTTATTTTAATTATAGCGAAAACAATACTGGTTCTTTTACTACTCTAGAGCAATTTCAAAATAACATTATATCACCTAAGCGTAGCTCTAAGAAAACTTTTATATTTCCGAAAGGTGTGCACTTGAAGGTCAATTTTATTAGAATAAACCGAAAGGAGTATTTAAAAAAGAAGAATAACAACGTTTGTTACTTAAATGACTTATTAGTGGCATTGTTCAATGATGAAATTGGTGAAACAGCGTACCAGCATAGCGGCAATTATAGTCTCAGAATAGCAGATGAAATTAAACTATTAAATAACGTTCAAGATAGCGGTATGCTACGATCGCTTTCTATAGAAGGTAGACTCTATCTCATATTATCGTTGCAATTATTGGAACATAAAAATTTTGAAGAAAAAATGAACTTGCCCGAAGCAATTTCTAAAGATGATATTGCTAAAATTCATAAGCTAACCACTTATATTTTAAACCACATCTCTGAAGATATCTCGATAACCATCTTAAGCACAGAATCTGGTTTAAACCAAAAAAAGCTTCAACTCGGATTTAAAATATTATTTTCAAAAACCGTCAACGAATATATACGACAACTGAAATTAGAGATTTCAAGAGACCAACTTAAAAATACTGATTTGTCGGTTTCTGAAATTGTTTATTCCATAGGTATAAAGAGTAGAAGTTACTTTTCCAAAATCTTCTTTGAAGCCTATGATATTCTCCCAACAGATTATAGAAAACATTTAAGGAATAAGAAATCCTCGTTAAACTAATCTTCAGGGTGCTCATTTGACATCAACATACTGTCGTATGAAATATCTTGGTTGAAGAGGCTTTTTGCAATGGGTTTTATTCGTAATTCTGTTGTATGAGATGATTTCATTATCGTTTTAACTTGGCACGGTTCCGTACTATCAGATAGCCAGGCTTCCTTATCTTCATGCCCAACTATAATGGGCATATAATCAACTAAGTTCTGATAATCAACTATTTTATCTTCAAGTGGCCCCGTTAGTATGGAGCACGTGATAAAACCGTCTTCCAACACGGTATAAATACCGGCTAGATATAACATCTTCTCGTTTCTCGGACATATGAAATAAGGATAAATTTCTCCATTTTTTAAAATGGAGGTAAAGAACCCGGTTACAGGTATAATACATCGACCATTACTGAGAGCATCACGATACCATAATTCAGATTCTAATGTGGCAGAATTTATATTAAGGGTGTTGGTTAACTTTTGAAATAATTCCCAATCATCATTGTAACTCTTCGGCAGCAAACCCCATATAGCAAGAGAAATAACCTGTGAATCTGCCATAGTAATAATGGGTATAGAAACTTCGTCTAATCCGTTTATTACAACTTGAGGAGTATAAAAGTTGGGGTACTTGAACAAAGCTTTTACTTCACGCTGTATCTCTTTCATATCTGCTGTATTTGAAATTTTAAAATACATATCAATCTTTAGCTTTTATGAGCAAGTTCGCTAAATATCATCATAGTTATTATTGCAGAAAAACAAAAAGCTAACCCATTAAAATAAGTAGATTATTATACAATTTGTTTGCGTATTTTTTATCTAATTTATGTCTTACAAAACTTGATATTACTGTTAAAAAGAATATGTTCTGCCCGATAAAGTATTTTTAAGACATAAAAAAAGAGGCCATAAAAGCATCTTTTCATTAAATGAAATAATATTTATCTTAAATCTTCTAATATTTTTATGTTAGCAAGACCACCTTCAATAGCTTTTTTTTGACTTATCAATACCGCTGCAGTTTTAGATGGTAACGAAATATCTTCTAAAACCACTTTATACTCTTCTACTGATGCTTTTTCACCTCTAATCGCTTCTTCTAACATTGCTTCTGCACTATCTAATTCGAATAGCGCTTTTACATTCATCCACGCTCTATGTGCCTTGGCCGTAATGCTATCACCTTTGTCCATATTTTGACCTAAAGATATTTTTGCTTTTTACTCATGTCCAAAATCATATCGTTGTTCCGCCTTGTTTTAAAAAAGATTCTAGTTGCTTATACTCTGTATTTTCTGCTGCTTTTTTAAAACCTTTTTCAGCATCATATGTTTTTTCTAAAGGGCACATCAGTAAAATGGTCATGGGGCAATGGCACAGCTGAAGGTAAAGTAGAAGAAACGTATGCCTCTAAAATCACCAAAACCATTAAAGGAAATGAGGTAACGCGAAACGGAGAAAAGGACAATAAAGCTTTATACAAGAACATGGCGATTATGTTCCTAAAAATGAAAATGAAGTAGAGCGTGTAGACTAAATGATTTTATTTAATCTCTAAATCCGATAAAGGATTAAATTCTGAAAACAGGATGAATTACCTTTTTCATAAGTCCATATTAAATGGATTGCATTACAATTTTATTGGAACGAAGACAGTTGAAAATCATATAATCTATACCTTTCAAACCAATATTATTAAGACAACTTATGAAAGGATCACCAATGTTAATATGTATACCCGACATAAGTGGTTTTACAGAATTTATGAGCGAAACCGACTTTGAGTTAAGCTCAAAAATAATTCCGGCGCTATTGAACCAGATAATTTATACCAATGAAATCGGACTTAAAGTTTCTGAAATTGAAGGGGATGCGGTTCTTTTCTTTAAAACTGGAAAGATGCCCAGCTTAGAAGCATTAATTAATCAATGTAGAATATTCTACACCGAATTTTATAAAGAATTACAAGCACTCCGGATAAAACATAAAAATGATAAAGATTCTGAAACCATACCTGAAATATTAGGGCTAAAAATAATCTTGCATTATGGTAAAGAAATCGCTTTGACCAAAGTTGGAAATAGCATAAAATTATTTGGTGAAGACTTGATTGTTGCCCACAAGCTTTTGAAGAATAAAATTAGAATGAACGAATATTTACTCTTAACTGAAGGCTTGACCAATTATTATAAAGAAAATAATTTAGATAATCAGTTCGATTGGGGTTCGTTAAAACAGAATTCTATAGAATATGATCATGTTGGTGAAATAAACTACTCTTATATTAACTTAAAGCCACTGGTTAAATAACCTCATTTTACATTACGTTAAATAGTGTTAATGGGTCGACAAAAATCGCTTCTGAGTCAACAAAATATGTTAAGGACAATTACTTTTATAGTAGAATTAAAAAACATATTATCATGAGTTATTTAGATATTAAATCGAAAGATATAGAACCAATTGTAAAGGAATTAAACACTTTATTGGCAGATTATAATTTATATTATCAAAACTTAAGAGGTTACCACTGGAATGTTTCAGGAAAAAACTTTTTCGACCTACACATTAAGTTCGAAGAGCTATATACCGATGCAAGAATTAAAATTGATGAAATTGCAGAACGTATTTTAACTTTAAGACATAACCCAACAAGTGAGTTTTCAAAGTATTTTGAAATGTCATCTATTAAGGAAACTTCTTCGCTTATTTCAGATGTTGAAATGGTAAAGCATATTCTTGACCAACATGAAATTTTACTTAAACAGATGAGCAAAGTGGTAAAAAAAGCTGAAGCTGCAGGTGATGAAGGAACAATAGATATGATAGGCGGTTACATTGGAAGTATCGAAAAAGTAAGTTGGATGCTTGATGCCTGGACAAAAGAGTAATTATTCAATAAACGTATATAAAAAACACCTCTTAGTTAAGAGGTGTTTTTTGTTTTTTCCTGATAGCTAAAAAAGTCCCTTAATATTATTCGATACTACTTGACTATTTTTCGCATTAAATAAATCATACCGAATTTCTTTGCTGCAGAAAATGCTGTAGACACCCAATTATATGGGCTTAAATCTTCTTGAACATCTTGTTTCAACCCTTTAAGCTCCTCTAAAGCAATTTCACGTTCTAACTTTAAGCGTTTTAAATTATACTCTATTTCATCAAAATTCTTGTACATAATTCTTTAGCTAAAAAATTTAACCGATAGTTTTTTCACAAGCATATTATCAATCTTTCTTCTAAAAATATACGCTATAATCAATAATACAATAAACAAGGCTCCGGCAATTAAACATGCCGCAACCATACTTTCAAGTATATTTCCTAAATAAATAATACCGGCAACAGTTAAGAATATAAGTGCCAAAAAACCAAGACCACCTATAACTGCCATTTTCAGCAGCATACCGGTGGTCATTGTCAATTGTTGAAACACTTTTAGTCTATAATACTCTTGAGTTTTCTTATAGTATACCTCGCCTACGTCAATAGCCTTATTAGAGGTTTCGTTAAGTGAGTCAATAATTCCCATTTATACTGTTTTCTGCAATTTCTTATTTTTTGACTTCAATTCAGCCAATTTCTTCTCTAACGTTGAAATTACATCTTCGGTTTTATAACTTAAATCAGAAACTAAAGACTCTACTCTCGTGTCTAATGTTTCTCTTTCGTCCGAAACTCTTGATGCAACTCTGTTTTTTAAATCAATTGCACTTTCTGTAAAATTATCTCTCGTTGCCGCTGCTTGATCCGCAATTAATTTTCTTGTATTCTCACCTTTATCCGGTGCATAAAGAATTCCTAATGCCGCTCCTATAGCAGAACCTGCAATAATAGCTAGTAATGTATTTCCGCTGTTGTTCATATTTATAAATTTATGATTAAACTTTTTCTTAAATCACGTAGAATCAACTTCTACCCTAACAAAGGTCATCTATTTTTCTATCATAGCTTAACTCTAAACCATGAAATATTAACGGTAATAAAGGCCTAAAAGGGTTAAGAATAAAATGAAACGAATTAATGGAACACGACCATATCTTATAAATTTGCTTCATGAAAAATTTTCAATCAAGAAACCCATATAACGGCGATATATTAGAAACATATTCTAATGATACCGAAAATACTATTACTGCCAAATTGGATAAAGCATTGGCTATAGAGGCTTCTTGGGCCAATGTACCAATAGAAGAAAAATGCGAACTACTAACAAAAATAGCAGATTTACTTTTAGACAGGAAAGAGGAATATGCCGAGTTGATTACAAAAGAAATGGGCAAACCTATTTCTCAAAGTATCGAAGAAATTAAAAAATGCGCTTGGGCCTGTGATTTCTATGCGCTAAATGCAGAAGATTTATTAGCTGATGAACTGATTGCCACTGATGCAGATGAAAGTTTCATAAGTAACGACCCTTTAGGATGTATTCTAGCAATTATGCCTTGGAACTATCCTTTTTGGCAGGTAATTCGCTTTGCTGCACCAACGTTGACCGCAGGCAATACCGCCCTTTTAAAACACGCCCAAAATGTTACTGGTTGCTCAATTGCCATAGAGAAATTATTTATTGATGCCGGTTACCCCAAAGGTTGTTTTCAAAGTATTAAGACCGAA
This sequence comes from uncultured Maribacter sp., assembly GCF_963974015.1. GTDB lineage: Bacteria > Bacteroidota > Bacteroidia > Flavobacteriales > Flavobacteriaceae > Maribacter. The sequence goes on from NZ_CAXBBZ010000001.1 coordinate 425,092, forward strand.
CATGAAGAAATAGAAAAATTGATAGCAAATGATGGTATTAAAGCCGTGACACTAACAGGTAGTGAAAAAGCAGGTAAATCAATTGCAAGAACTGCAGGTGAAAATCTTAAAAAAACAGTTTTGGAATTAGGTGGTAATAATGCATGTATTGTATGGGAAGATGCCAATTTAAAAAAACATATGGATACGATGGTGAGTGCTAGAATGCAAAATACCGGTCAAAGCTGTATCGCGGCAAAACGTTTCATCGTCTGCGAAGATATTTATGATTCATTCTTAGAGCAATTTACTGAAAAAGTAAAAGCCTTAAAAATTGGCGACCCAATGCAAAAAGACACCTTTATAGGGGTAATGGCCAGAGAAGATTTGGCAAAAACTTTACAAGAACAAATAGATGTTTCAATCAAAAAAGGAGCGAAAGTTTCCTTAGGAAACAAGCGTGATGGAGCATTCTTTTCACCAACCATATTAACTAATGTTAAGGTAGATATGCCCGTATTTGAGGAAGAAACATTTGGACCTGTAGCTGCAATAATAAAGGCAAAAGACCGAAAAGAGGCTATCGAAATGGCTGCTAACTCTAGACTAGGACTCGGTAGCATGTTGTTTACTGAAGATATCGATGAAGCAATGAACGTTATTTCTGACATTCCAGATGGTGGTTTCTTTGTAAATGATATGGTGAAATCTGACCCAAGATTACCATTCGGCGGTACAAAAGCTTCAGGATATGGAAGGGAATTATCTAGAGAAGGGATCTTAGAATTTGTCAATAAAAAGACAGTATACATTAAAAAATAGAACATATGAAAGAAGGAACAGAACAAACAAAATTTGTAAAAGAGGAAGAAGAAAAAACAAATCAGTTTATTCTTCAAAAAAACACGAAAACAAAATTAGGGGTAGCCATAATTATGGCATTTCTAGTTATTCTAATTATTGGCATTATCATTTCAAATGTTTTTTTAAATAATTAGAATAGATACCAAATCGAAGATCAAACAAAATCTCATCTATGACCAACCAGTCTTTTCAATCTAAATTCACGAATTTGAATTTTATAAAATTTGCAGGCATTCTAATCATACTATTAGCCATATCTTCTTGCGCAACTTTAGAGGAGCAAAGTAATATTGCTGAAGAAAATATAAGTACAGGCAAAAAAATTACGTATTCTTTTTATATCGCTGGCGGATTAGGTAATGCTTCATCCATTTCTAACAATTCACTTTTAGAACGATTTAAAGATGAACTAAATGAGGCACCGGTAAATAGCACATTGGTCTTTACGGGAGATAACATTACTCCAATTACCGAAAATTGGGAAACGGACAGCCTTTTAATAGAAAAGCAGTTGAATCTTACTGCTAACTTTAAAGGAGAAACGGTTTTCTTACCAGGCAATAATGAATGGAAAAGCTATGAACTTGATAAGATTGAAAGGGTTGAAAATTACTTGAAAGATGTTGATAGAGAAACTACTAAAGTAGCACCTAATAACGGTTGCCCAATCGACTACAGAGTTATAAACGATGAATTAGATTTAATATTAATTGACTCTAAATGGTTTGTTTCTAATTGGTCAAGAACCGAAGGCATCAATAGCAAGTGTGCCGATATTATTACCCGAAGAAGATTTATGGAAGAGTTAGAAGGCTATATCGGTGATGGCCAAGGTAAAAATATTGTTATCGCCATGCATCATCCTGTTTTTACCAATGGTATTTATGCCGGCAAAACAACCACAAAAGATCATTTAAAACCATTTCTGGTGTATGGTACTATTAAAAATACCGTTATGGATTTAGGTGCTTTTAACCCTGAGCACGTAAACTCTAGAAGATATAATTATTTAAGAATAGCAGTAAGTGCCCTAGCGCAAGCAAATGATAGAATTACCTTAATTTCTGGTCATGAAGAAAGTCTTCAGTTACTTGAAGGTGGTGGTATACATCAAATTATAAGTGGCTCTCTAGGTTCTAAAAGTGCTACTAAATTAAGCCCTGGAAAAATTACTGCCATTGGTGGTACTATAGATTTTCAGGGAGAATATGCTTTTGGTGATCGAGGATTCGCTCGTTTAGATTATTTTGAAGATGGAAGTTCTGAGGTTACATTCATTTCTGAAGATAATTTATCTTCAAGTACGACATTACCGGTTTTACCTAAACTAGAAGCTAAAAAGCAGTTCAATAATTTCACCATTAACAACACCAAAATTGAAAAAGCGAAAATTTTGGATGACCCGAATGATTATAATAAAAGTGGATTATATAAATTTTTATGGGGAGAACGTTACCGTAAGTATTTTGGTGAACCTGTAGAAGCGCCTGTGGTAAATTTAGACACGCTATATGGTGGGCTAAAAGTTGTGAAAGAAGGTGGAGGCCACCAGTCATTTTCTTTGCGTTTAGAAGATGTTAATGGCAAACAATACGCGATGCGCTCTTTGCGTAAAAGTGCTCTGAAATTTCTAAAATTCAAATTACCTGGGATTTCTTACAACACTGCAGATTATCAAGATACTTGGGCAGAAAAAGCAATTTCAGACTTTTTTACCACTGCACATCCGTATATGCAATTGGTAATCGATCCATTAGCTGCATCTGCTGAAATAAATCATTCTGATACCGAACTATTCTATGTACCTAAACAAAAAGGTCTAGAAGAATACAATGAAGATTTTGGTGATGAACTGTATTACATAGAACGAAGACCATCCGAAGAACAAGCAAATTATAAGGGATACAGAAGAAGTATTGATACAAATTCTGGCAAAGTGACAGATTATGAAAGTACTACCGATATGCTTGAAAAAATCAAAAGCGATGAATCTTATTCAGTCGATGAAAGAGGTTTAATACGTGCTAGAATTTTTGATATGCTGATAGGCGATTGGGACCGCCACCAAGACCAATGGAGATGGGTCGAATATGAAAGCCCCGAAGGTGAAAAAGAATTTATGCCTATACCTAGAGACCGTGACAACGCTTTTCCTAGATTCGATGGCAAAATAATACCCTTTATTCAATGGTTTGTGCCGAACTCAAAAAACTGGGAGACCTTTGATGAAGAGGTAGACAATGTAAAATGGCTTAACCTTTCTGGCAATAGGTTAGACAGAACATTGTTAACGTCTTTCGGTCCTCAAGTTTGGGCAGAAGAAGCGAATGCAATTCAGAATGGAATGACGCCCGAAGTAATTGAAAAAGCATTTAATCGGCTACCTGTAGTAGTACAAGATGAGACTTCAGAATTCATCAAAGAAAGCTTAATACAAAGGCTTATCACGTTACCAAAAGTTGCTAAAGAATATGCAGAATATTTGAATAAAATCGTTGCGATTCGCGGAACTGAAAAAGATGACATTTTCACCATCACCAAATCTAGTAATGGAGATACCAAGGTAACCGTAAAACGAATTTTATCTGATGAAAAAAACGAATTGATGTATTCTAGAACATTCAACGACTCATTGACCAAAGAACTATGGATCTATGGTCTTGGCGATGATGACGTTTTTGTTGTTGAAGGAAATGGGAACTCACGCACAAAACTTAAAATTATTGGTGGTTACGGTAAAGATACCTACACAATTGAAAATAAAAAGAAGGTTAGAATTTATGATTGGGCCCACGAAAAAATCAAATTCGAGCAGGTAAAACCAATTAGTGTTTTAACCAATAATTATAAAACGAATACCTACCATTTTAGATACTTTTCCCCCAATATGAATATTTTAGTGCCAACATTAGGCTTTAGAACAGATGACGGCATGTTTTTGGGTGCCTCGAACACCTATACCAAAAATGGAATTAATGGTAATCCGTTTCGCCAAAAGCACAGTATAAGTGCCAACTACTTTTTCGACTTTGAAGCTGCTGAAATTGCTTATTCCGGTAAATACGGAAGTATATTCCCAGGTTGGAATTTCGAGCTAGATGCATACTATACGAACGACCGTTATGTCAGTAATTTTTTTGGATATGGAAATGAAACCATAAATAATGAAGATGCTGTTGGAAGGGATTATTATAGGGCAAGAATTCAACGGTTTAATGCTAGCGCCGGTTTAGCATTTTATAGCCTTCGAGTAAAAACTATTTTTGAATCATTTAAGGTCGCAGATAACCCAGGAAGACTATTTAATCGGGCTAATTTAGATGAAGCTCTTTTTGATAACCAAAATTATGGAGGTATAGAATTAAATGGTGAATATGACCGTGACGATGCAGGCGATTTTCCTTCAAAGGCAATTTACTTCGGTTTTTCCGCTGGTTATAAAACAAACCTTAGCTTTAATTCGAACAAATTCGGTTATGCTTCTCTAAAAATTGGTCTAGATCATAAATTGGAATCCTCTGGTACGTTGGTTTATAGTACAATGGCAGAATATAAAGGATTATTCGATTATAACGATGTTTATTTTTACCATACTCCGGCATTAGGTGGTCGCAATGGTTTACGTGGTTTTAGAGATGAGCGATTTACCGGTAAATCATATTTTTATCAATCGTCAGATTTAAAATTAAAACTTAAGCGCTATGTAACGGCAGTTTCACCAGTAACCATTGGTATGTATGGTGGTTTTGACTATGGTAGGGTTTGGATGCCTAATGAAAACTCTAATGTGTGGCATACATCGCAAGGTGGCGGCTTTTGGATTAGTAGTTTAAAAGCATTAACTTTTAATATCGGATATTTTAATTCTAAAGAAAGCAACCTGATTCAAGTAGGTTTCGGACTCTCCATTTAATATAGGTGCTTTAAATTTGTTATTTCTAACGTTATTTTTCAATCAAAAAACATGTCAACATTAGTTACTAAAGCAGAAGATTTCGCCACCAATAAACTGACCTCCAATAATGGTGTAAAATATCTGTATCATAATCTTAGGCACACACAACGTGTGGTTGAAAGTACTTTAGAATTGATTAAGGGTGAAAAAGTAGAAGACAAAAATGCTGAACAGCTTTTAGTCGCTGCTTGGTTTCATGACCTTGGTTATACCGTATCTTATAATGACCACGAAAAGCACAGCTGTGAATTTGCTAAAGAATTTTTGGGTAAGAATGATTGTACTTCAACATTTATAAATGAGGTCTGTTCACTTATTATGGCTACGGTATCAGATTATGAGCCAAAAAATAACCTTGAGAAAATTATGCGTGATGCAGACTCTTCTCATTTTTCGGCTAAAAGTTTTATGGCAACTTCAGAATTACTACGCGAAGAACTTGCCTCTATTGGAAGGCGAAAATATACGATTGCGGACTGGAGAGAAGAAAACATAGGTTTACTAAGAACAAAGCATCGTTTTTATACTGAATACGCATTAGATAATTGGCAAAAAGGTAAAGACAAGAATATTAAGCGACTCGTTAAGGCGAAAAAAAAGAACAAGGATTTAATTAAGAAAGAAAGTTTAAAGGCCCAATTTAAAGGTGAGCTACCAGATAGGGGAATACAAACCTTGTATAGGGTAACTTTACAAAATCATTTAAAGCTTAGTGATATTGCCGATACAAAAGCGAACATACTTTTATCGGTCAATGCGATTATTATTTCAATGGCCTTGGCGAACCTTATACCAAAGCTGGATAATCCATCGAACGATTATCTTATTTATCCTACATTTATTTTTATTGTTTTCAGTGTAGTCTCTATGGTCATGTCAATTTTGGCGACCAAGCCTAATGTAACCTCAGGCCAGTTTACTGAAGAAGAAGTAACATCAAAAAAGGTGAACCTTTTATTCTTTGGTAACTTTCATAAAATGAAGTTGGCAGAATATGAATGGGCAATGGCTGAACTTATTAAGGATAAGGACTATATCTATAGCTCACTTACCAAAGACCTTTATTTTCTAGGAATTGTTTTAGAAAGAAAGTATCGATTACTAAGGTGGACGTATACCATCTTCATGACTGGTATGGTACTATCGGTTATTGTCTTTGCAATTGCATTAAAATTCTATGGCCCTGAACGCGTATTGGAATTACCTGTTATGCAACCATAATAGGCAACTAAGTATTCATTTTTATTACCATACTTCTAAGGCTTCAATTACCAACAATTGTTCTGATTTTGAACTTTTTATGTCTGGCGCCTTTATTAGAAGTATAGAACATATAATAAATAAAACCAAACTCCTTCGCCTGTAAGGCCGAAGCAACATAACATATTTTTTGAAATTTGGCCCAGTAGCTTGCTCCTGAACACATCATACGTAGTTCGTAACTAGTATAAAGAACAAAATCTTTAAGTGTGGTAGATTTTAGTTTAGTACGTGCTGCTTGAATTACCAAAAGTTCAGCGTGCCCTGTACAATCGAATAGGGTTTTTTACCTTGTTGAAACCTTACTCTATAATTTTCCCATCTTTCACGATTATAGCACCGAATACACCTCTATCATTTTCTTTTCCCAATTTGTCCAAATAAATGGCTCTGCGCATATAATGTATGTGACTTGCATTCATTTACAAAAAGTATAAAACTTTAATTATCGCTCAAGTGCTAAAAAGACAAAGCATAGCAAAATACCAATAGCGGCGATTACGATCGTAAACTTTATTGCTTTTTCTAAGGATGTTACTTTCTTGGAAGTATCTACGTTTACTCTTGTCATAAGGTAGTTTTTTAATGGTTGCCATTACTACAAAAATAGAATCAACCATTTATACTTTTTGACTTGACAAAGTAAATTGTTGCCTGTATTAAATATGCGCTAACTTATTGAAATATTGTAAGATAAATTCCGTTTTTTGAATTGGCCCACTATAGATTACCGATGTTCTCATTAAAAAATAAACCGCGAAATGGTAAAAAATATTGCTAGTAGTATTTAGGCAATCGGTTTCTTGAAATATAAAAAAGATACTTCAATTAACTCTTAGAATAATTGAATCACCGCAGTGGAAATAGAACATCGTTATAAAGGCATACGCTCTCCACTTAAATTTAAGGTAAGTGTTTTTGGCTGTATCCGAGAATGTGTTGAAGCTAAAGGAAAAGATTTCGGTTTTATTGCAGTTGATGACGGATGGAAGGAAGCTATAGAAACACCTGAAATACGTGAACGTTATACACATTTCGTGAATTCACAAGAGACCGATAGTAAACTCGAATTTGTAGAGCTAAGGAAATAAAAAATGCCAAAAAAATAGGCTTAAGTATTGATAATTAGCATTTTAATAAATTAAAAAACAAAAAATTATACCTTTACCTGTTTTAAACACATATGAAAGTGTAACTGAGAGTGATGTAAAAGTCAAGTTTAAAGCCGCACCGATATCTAAATTTCCTAAAAATGGCGGCGCTTGTATTAAATACGGGGACAAACGTATAGCCATCTTTAATTTCACACGAGAAAAGGCGGGGTATACGTGTCGAAATCTTTGTATGAATAAGATGGAAAATGGCACTTTCAAGAGGTAAAATCGGAGAAGAAAATATGAAAGCAAAAGCTGCCTGACCATTATATAAAATACATTCTCTTTAAAAACAGGTAAAACTTAAATGGAACCTTAGATGCAATTGCCAGGTATCCCGCAAAAATAGAGGATGGCTTTGTGTATGTTGGCTTTTCTGAATAGCTTTGAGCCAACACAAATTTTATGGCGACTACAGATAAATTAGCGGTAGCATTTCATCATTTTGATGCAGCCAATACCCAAGATCCCAATACCGAAATTTTTGAGGGTACAACATACCCTAAAGAAGTACTGTATGGAATTCGAATGACAGCGCGTTTAAATGAGTTTGCTCCAAATGCATCAGAAGCATTGATGCTTACTGCTCGCTGTCAGCACATTTGTAGATGGAAAATTTCTAGGGAATCATATGATATGAATCGTGAAGGATACTTGAAATGGCGCCAAGATTTGAAAAAATTTCATGCCAGAAAAGCCTCGTCAATTTTACAAGAAGTAGGATACAATCGAGAAACAATAGACAAGGTCTGTTTTCTCTTAGAGAAGAAACAGCTTAAAAAGAATGAAGAAACACAAACCTTAGAAGATGTTATTTGCCTAGTCTTTTTAGAGCATTATTTTGAACCTTTTGCCCAGAAACATCCTGAAGATAAAACCATTGATATTCTAAAAAAAACGTGGCGAAAAATGTCAGTAAAAGGTCAAGAGGTAGCACTTAAGCTACCCTTATCAAAATTTGCCTCAGAATTAATTTTTAAAGCTTTAAGTCAATAAAGTTATCCAAGATTTAATGTTGATTAAATAAATAATATTGCACATGGAACGGAATGAGCTTTACCCAGTTTTTTTAAAAGTATCCAACCTTCATATTTTAATTGTGGGAGGCGGCAATGTTGCTCTTGAGAAATTATCTTTCTTGTTAAAATCGAGTCCGAATGCGCAGGTTGAAATGGTTTCACCAATGTTTAGGGAAGAGACTATTGCATTGGCCAATAAGTTCCATATTAAAATGAATGTGGCACCTTATGATGCATCTTATTTAAAAGGTAAACATATGGCTATCGCTACCACAGATAATGTGCCGGTAAACGAGCAAGTATATCACGATTGTAGAGCGCAACAAATACTGGTAAATGTCGCTGATAATCCTCCATTCTGTGATTTCTATATGGGTGGTATAGTAACGAAAGGCAATGTAAAAGTGGCGATTTCTACCAACGGTAAATCGCCCACAACCGCAAAGCGATTACGTCAATTTTTTGAAGATGTTATTCCTGAAAACATCGATGACCTTGTAAAGAACCTCAACGAATATCGAAAGACCATAAAAGGTGATTTTGAAGAAAAAGTAGAAACACTTAATGAGTTTACCAAAGGGTTAGTGAACAAGAAAAATGACCGATAGCTAGCCTTTTTTATTTCTTCCGAGTATTCGCTTAAGAATTTCTTTAGATAGGGAGTTTAAATTTATATTATGAAAATTCTAATAGTAGAAGACGAAAAAGCCCTGCTACAATCTATCGCCAATTATTTGGAAAAAGATGGAAATATATGCGAGACCGCATCTACCTATGAAGATGCTCTTTATAAAATTGACCTTTACGAGTATGATTTGTTAGTGCTCGACATTAATTTGATTACTGGCAGTGGTCTAGATATTTTAAAGCTTTTAAAGAAAAATAAAAAAGAAACGGCAACCATCATAATTTCTGCGAATAACTCGTTAGAGGATAAGTTAAAAGGACTCGATTTAGGGGCAGATGATTATCTGACCAAGCCATTTCATTTGGCTGAATTGAATTCTCGAATTAAAGCAGTTCTAAGAAGAGGAAAATTTGGGGGCACTGAACGGTTAGAGTTTAATGAAATTTCAATCGATACTAGGTCAAGAACCGCTTATATTAAAGATGATGTAATGGCACTTACGCGTAAAGAATACGACTTGCTTTTGTTTTTCATTACCAACAAAGGAAGGGTTCTTTCTAAAGAAATAATTGCGGAGCATCTATGGGGCGACCATAGTGATATGGTAGATAATTACGACTTTATCTATGTTCACATCAACAACCTACGTAAAAAACTGACCGATGCCGGTGCAAAATATATTAAAACTGCCTATGGTAGTGGGTATAAATTTATGGAAGACTAAGGAATGGCCGAACTTACTAAAAAGATAAAATTACTGCGAAAGACCTCTAAAACATTTCTTTGGATCAGTCTTGTTTTAATGGTGTTCAGCACTATCGGGCTTTACTTTTATGTTAGGAATCTTTTACAGGATGAGGTAGAAGAAGAGCTTCGTTCTACCGAAGCGAGAATTGAAAGTTCAATTTCTGAAAACAGTATTATTTACCAGCTTCCTCCTATAGTTGAAGTTGAATCGGTCTCGAACTTAGGGTTTGAACATTTAAAGGATACCTTAATTTTTGACCCATCACAAGATGAAATAGAAGAGTTTCGAGAATTAATTACCTATGCTAAAATTAACGACCAAAATTACCGCATAACGGTTCGCGCTCTTATTGTAGAATCGGAAGATATTTTGATAGCCGTCGTTATTTCCTATCTCATTGTCATTTTTTTTGTGTTCATTTTCCTTTTCTATTTGAATAAATCAAGAACTCAAAAATTATGGAATCCGTTTTTTAAGAATTTGGAGCAGATGAAGCTTTTTTCGCTGACTTCTGAAACTCCGATTTCATTAATGGATAGTGATATTTTAGAATTTTCTGAACTCAATACAGAAATAACCACGTTGACCGACAAAGTTCGGTCAGACTATAAAAATCTGAAACAATTTACAGAAGATGTTTCCCATGAACTTCAAACCCCTTTAGCGATAATTCAAGCTAAAGTAGATACCATTATAAATGGCGAGGCCCTTAATGATATACAATTTGAACAATTATCATCCATTCAAAATGATATTCAACGTCTGAAACAATTAAATAAAAAACTTGGCTTAATTTCCAAAATTGAAAATGACCAATTCACGAACATAAGTCCGTGCAACCTAAACCACATTCTAAAAGATAGAATTGAAAATCTATCTGAACTTTATCCATCAGAAATTATATTTGAAAGCAATGAAGATGTTATTCTTTTAATGGATGCCCATCTTGCAGAGGTTCTTTGCAACAACTTACTTTCAAACGCCATAAAATACAACTTACCTAATACGCCGATAGTGATGGTTCTAGAAAAAGATTCACTCTCTGTTCGGAACAAAGGCATACGCGCCATATTAAAACCAGACCAATTGTTTCAACGATTTTACAAGGAGTCAGATGAAGTAAAGTCTACCGGGCTAGGCTTAGCCATTGTAAAAAAAATATGTGATTTATATGGTTTTCAACCTTCCTATAGGTTTACCAACAACGAACATCATTTTACCATTTCCTTACCAAAACAATAGAGTTCTTAAAACTATCTTTAGATTCTTACCCTATAATTGCTCTCAAAAGTTAATTTTATGCATAAGTTTTTAATTGTTTTACTATTTTTTTTCTCCCTTACCACTACATTTTCTCAAAGTTTAGTAAATGTTACTGGCCAATTACATGATGCAAATACCTTAGAAAATTTAGCTTTTGCTAACGTTACGGTCCAAAACTCTACCGATAATTCTATGGTAACCGGTGCGATAACCGATGACAATGGACGTTTTGAGATTTTAGGCCTGTCCACAGGAAAATACACCTTACTATTTTCATTTATAGGATATGAAACGGTAGAAAAACCACTTATCGCTGGCGGATTAAACAGTGTCTTCGACCTTGGGCAAATAGCATTACAGCCAAGTGCAGAACAATTGAATGAAGTACAGGTTGTTGGGCAAGAAGCTACTACCAATAGCGACCTCAATAAAAAATCATTTAATCTCGATAATAATATTGCCCAAGCAGGTGGCTCTGTTTTAGATGCCATGAAAACTATGCCTGGGGTTACTTTTGACCAAGATGGAAAAGTAGTTTTACGTGGTAGTGATAAAGTGGTAGTACTCATTGATGGTAAACAAAGTAGCTTAACCGGTTTTGGTAATCAAAAAGGGCTTGCCAACATACCCGCATCAAACATTGAGAAGATTGAAATCATCAACAATCCATCGGCAAAATATGATGCTAACGGTTTTGCCGGAATCGTCAATATTATCTACAAAAAAGAAACTCAAAAAGGTTTAAATGGTGATGTAGGCCTTTCTTTCGGACTTGGTGCACTGGGCAAAAGAAGACCGGACACCCCTACTGATTTAGGTAGTTTTTCAGTTAATCCCAAACTAATTCCTAGTCTAAATCTTAATTATAGAAAAGGGAAACTCAATTACTTTCTACAGTCAGAATTCATAGTTCAAGAGGCGTTGCCTAACAATGAATTTACAACTAGAAATTATGATGATGGTCGCAATATTGTTTCTCAAGTACCAGAGAACAGAAAGCAATTTCGTTCTATCATCAATGGCGGAATTGACTATAATCTAGATGACAATAATAGCTTTACGTTCTCTGGTTTATATGACCGAGAACGGCATATCGATACTTCTCAAGTAGCATTTATAGATTTGAATACAAATACTAGAAACCGATTTTATACTTGGGAAGAAGAAGAGGTTACCCGCTACATCAATGCCGCAGTAAACTATCGACATTCATTTGAGCAACCCGGCCATACCCTAAGTGCCAATGCCCAATATACTCAAGGTCTAGAGGACGAAACTTATTCATTAAACGATAGTTCGGCCGTTCGTGTGGGAAGAGACAAAACCAATATTAAGGCAATTGAAAATACCACTAGTTTATCTTCAGATTACGTAAAACCGCTAAGCAACGGTAGGCTAGAACTTGGCGCGAAACTTCGCATTCGAAGGCTTCCTGTAGATTACACGATAACCCCAGGCAATGAATCTATTATTTATCCGGGACTTGGTTCTTTTTCCGATTGGGGAGAAAATTTGTATGCCGGTTATGTCAATTACCTTCTAGAAAAAGAATTCTATGATATTGAAGCAGGATTAAGAGCTGAACACACCGATGTTTTTTATGATTTAGACCCTGCGAACACCTACTACCCAAACAATGATAAGTACGACTATTTCGAACTTTTCCCTAGTGCTCGTTTTACCTATAAGCTAAATGAGCATAATAAAATATCAGCATTTTACAATCGACGAATCGATAGACCGGGTGAACCAGAATTACGGGTGTTTCCTAAATACGATGACCCAGAACTCCTAAAAGTAGGCAACCCTTATTTACGCCCTCAATTTACTGATGCTTTTGAAGTGGCCCATAAATATTCTTGGAATTCTGGCTCCTTATTTTCAGCTGTGTATCACCGAATTATACAGGATCAGTACATGCGTATTTTCAGTATCGATGATTCGAACCCAAATTACGATATCGTGAATCGTATTTACCAAAATACGGGCAGGGCCACCAATACGGGATTCGAGTTGTTAGCTAGTCAAGATGTTACTCAAAACTGGAGTTTATCGAGTACGGTAAACTGGTACTCAAATGCTATTGACCAATATGAAGGTGCCGTGCTTTTCCCTTTTGTACGACCTTTTACTATTGAAGCTTCAACTGCAAATGCATGGAACGCCAAACTTACTTCAGAACTAAGTTTACCTAAGGAATTTACTTTTCAATTGACCGGTGTTTATTATTCAGATAAAAACATTCCTCAAGGAAAAGAATTGGCACGTTCTTCTGTAGACCTTGGTATCAAGAAAAATCTATGGAACAAAAAAGCTGAGCTTACGTTCTCGGCTACCGATATATTCAACCGTTTTGGCATTCGCCAAGAAGTTCGAAATGAAGGTTTTACCGCAACCTATCAAAATTATTTTGAGACCCAATTATTCCGTTTGGGCTTTAAATATAAAATTTAATGAAACCATATGAAAGCCTTAAACAAAGTTGCCCAGATTACCTTATTGTTTTGGCTAATGAAAATCGTTGCCACTACCTTGGGCGAAACCTTAGGGGATTTCATTGCACAAACGTTAGATTTGGGCTACACTGTAGGCCTACTTATCACCTTTGCTTCTTTCGGTATTGTTTTAGCACTTCAATTAACCCGCAAAAAATACCTGCCAATTTGGTTTTGGCTTGTTATTATAGCAACCACAACCTTGGGCACCGAAGTATCTGACTTTATTGACCGTAGCTTACATCTTGGTTATACATGGGGCAGTATTGTACTATTTATCGGTCTTCTCATATCACTTTACCTATGGTACAAAAAATACAATAGTTTAGAAGTATACCCTATAACCGAAAGAAGTAAAGAAGCCTATTATTGGATTGCTATATTATTTTCCAATAGCCTGGGGACCGCTTTTGGGGATTGTTTAAGTGATGTTATTGGCTTAAGTTATTTAAATGGGGCTTTGGTGACCGCATGTATTATTATACTCGTAATGGTATTGCATTACTTCATAAAAATCAATCAGATTGTACTATTCTGGATTGCCTTTATTTTCACAAGACCTTTCGGTGCAACCTTCGGTGATTTCTTGACAAAACCACTAGAAAAAGGAGGTCTCGATTTAGGAACGCTACCAGCTTCAATCGTTTCTATAATCATAATGGGTGCCTTAATTTTAATTTCGCACAAGAACTTGAAAAAAAATCACCCATTATAGAGCAAACTTTAACTTCTCTTAAGAATCGACATATACATTTAGGGTCAAATTACCCTAATTACATTTTATATGTGGACTTTTCTGTTTCCAAAACGCTTTTCACTTCTTAAAGCTTTTGTACTTATATTTATTTCTATTTCCTTTTTAGTACGACTTACTTTTTTCATTTGGGATTTTTCTGAGGTAGATGCCCATATCGGTACTATCGCCCGAACGTTCATTACTGGGCTATTTTATGATATAGGCACTCTTTCCCTATTCTTAATGCCATTCTTGGTTTATCTACTAATTTTTCCCAAGAAATGGTATGGCTCTTTGGCAGATAAAATAATCACCTGGTTCGGCTTTTTCTTAGCCGTTCTTATCATCTATTTCTCCTTTTTTGGGGAGTTCACCTTTTGGGACGAATTTCAGCGACGCTTCAATTTCATTGCTGTAGACTATTTAATTTATACCTATGAGGTTGTCAAAAATATAAATGAGTCCTATCCTCTTCCGTTGCTTTTGGGCTCTTTATTTACTTTGGTTGCGATTACCCTTTTTGCACTATATCAAAGAAACTTTTTTCAGAAGACCTTACAAAATGAAACCACGTTTAAACAACGGTTATCGGCTACCCTGCCGTGGTTTGCTGTATGCATCGTATTCGGGTTTTTTATAAACAATGATCATGCAGAATGGTCCAAGAACAGATATAACAATGAACTTTCTAAAGCAGGTATTTATTCCTTTTTTGCTGCCTTCCGTAACAATGAACTGGCCTATTCTGAATTTTACAGCACTATACCTCAAAAAGATGCTTTTACTGCTGCAAAGAAGCAATACGTACCCTATGGAGATACCTTCGTTGATACAACCAAAAATGGGATATACAGAACAATTCACTCGAAAGATACCACAGGAACGATTCAAAAACCCAACGTAATCTTCATCTGTATAGAAAGTTTAAGCGGTAAATATTTGAACGGTTTAGGAGGTGATCAAAACATAACTCCGGTTTTAGATGCTCTTGCCAACCAAAGCCTTTTCTTTACCAATTTGTATGCTACAGGAACGCGTACCGTTAGAGGTATGGAAGCCATTACATTATCCATACCGCCTACCCCAGGCCGAAGTATTGTTAAAAGAAAAAATAACACTGGCCTATTTACTATTGGCGAAGTTTTTAAAGAACAAGGCTATGACCGTAATTTCTTTTATGGTGGTGATGGTTATTTTGACAACATGAATACGTTCTTTGGAGGCAACGGATTTAATATCGTAGATCGTGGCCGTGGCTTTTTATTGGATGCGGATAACCTGGCTAAACGGACAAATATTGAAGATAATGAGGTTACCTTTGAAAATGCTTGGGGCGTTTGTGATGAAGATATTTACAACAAAGTGCTTAAAGAAGCTGATTTGGCCCACGAAAGTGGAAAGCCCTTTTTCGATTTTGTCATGACAACCTCTAACCATAAACCCTATACCTATCCGGAAGGGAAAATAGACATCCCCTCGGGCACAGGAAGAAATGGTGCAGTGAAATATACGGATTATGCTATTGGAGCGTTTTTAGACCAAGCTAAGAACAAACCTTGGTTTAGTAACACCGTATTCGTTATTATGAGTGATCATTGCGCAAGTAGTGCCGGTAAATGGGAATTAGATGTGGCCAACTACCACATTCCAGCACTTATTTATAATTTACCGAACACAAAACCTTCTAAAAATAATACGCTGTGTTCTCAGATAGATGTATTTCCTACATTGTTCGCTACCTTAAGGTGGGAATATGACAGTAATCTTTTTGGAATGAATATCCTTAAAATGGAGCCGAAAGATCAACGTGCACTTATAGGTAATTATAGAAAATTAGGCTATTTAAAAGACGGAAAAGTATTAGTTTTAGGTGATGGAGAAACCGTTAATTTTTACGATTGGAATGCTATTGACAATAGCCTACAAAAATCACCTATGAACGAGTCGTTTAAAAATATTGCCATTTCGAACTATCAAGTGGCAGATGAACTTTACCATAATGGGGGGCTCCAATTGAAATCACTTCATCAATGATTCGAATCCATTTTATAGTAAACCCAATTGCGGGCAATGGCCAGGCACCTACCACCAAAGATGAGTTACAGCCTTATTTTATCAGAGGGGTACATGATTTGACTATTAAGGTTTCTGAATATAAAGCTCACGCCACGTTATTGACCCAAGAATCCATTTTAGAAAAAGCAGATATAATTGTAGCTTGTGGTGGTGATGGTACCATAAATGAAGTCGCCACCTGTTTAATAGGCACCAACATTGCCTTGGGTATTCTTCCAATGGGTTCTGGTAACGGATTGGCATCTAACCTTAAGATTCCGAAGAAAAGGCGAAAAGCTTTAGAAATCATTAGAAATAAACATAAAGAGTTGATTGATGTTGGGAGTATAAACGGTCGTTATTTTTTTAGTAATACAGGAGTAGGTTTTGATGCCAGTTTGATAAAGCATTATGAGTCTTCTGAAAAAAGAACGCTCTTAGGCTATATCAGTGCCTGTGCGACTACCTTTAGAGACATTAAAAAGAACGAACCATTATCTATTGGTATCAATGGGGAAACCCCAATGATCAACCCATTTATCGTTTTAATTTCTAATTCTAATGAAATGGGCTATAAATTGAGTTTAACGCCAAAGGCTTCGCTTCAAGATGGTAAGCTCGACGTGTTGGTCATCAAAAAAATTAACCGATTAAAAATGCTATGGTTGGGTATTTTAATCTTGATCAGAAAAGTACATTGGTTAAAAGAGTCGAAAAGCTTTCAGGCCACAAATGTGCACCTTCAACGTAATCATTCCGATTTTTTTGATACTCAAGTAGATGGCGAACATAATAGAATGGATACCAATCAGCTCAATATTTCCATATTAGAAAAATCATTGTGTGTCCTTACCGCAGAATAATTGACGCAATACCACAGTAATACGTAAAACTTTAAATTCTCTTAAGAATCGCATTGTATTTTTTCAAAATTCAAATACAAGCCTAAATGCTTTTTACTTTCGAGCCTAAAATTCTATGCAATAAAATTGTAATCATCTTCATTATTGCTACAACTACTCTTGTTTACTGTCAAAATAAAACTATACAAACCTCTGGTGATGTTTTACTGTTCGCTATGCCCGCAACTGCACTTACAGGTAGCCTTATTGCAGGCGATTACGACGGCACATGGCAATTTGCCAAAGGCTTTGCCCTTAACCAAGCTGTGACTGTCGGCCTTAAATACGCAACGAACAAAAGCAGACCCTATAATAATGGAGATAGGGCTTTCCCTTCTGGGCATACCTCAACTACGTTTCAAAGTGCTGTTTTTATTCAGAAAAGATATGGGTGGAGCTATGGTATACCCGCTTATATTCTTGCAGGCTATACCGGTTATAGTCGTATAGAAGCCCAAAAACATGATGGGTGGGATGTCTTGGCAGGTGCGGTTGTCGGTATCGGTAGCGCCTATATTTTTACCACGCCCTACCAAAGAGAACATATGCAGCTGAGTTTCGCCAATGACGCAGATAGTTATTCTCTCGGTTTTGTTTATAGATTTTAAATTTCAGTTGAATATTCTACCTAATTGAATTTAGCTTTCTTGCCTAGTGTGTTTCTTAGAGGCATTATTCGAAGTGCTATATATTTTGAAGTGGTCCTTTTACAAAATACATACTCATAAGCCCTTTGTTTTTAACTTCCATCTGACCCCTATATTCACATTCAAATACCTCTTTTACCAAATTGTAAGTGGCTTCACTAATATTAATTTCACCCGAATCTGATAGACTTTCCATACGCGAGGCAACATTGACCGTATCGCCCCAAATATCATAAGAGAATTTTTTATTACCTACCACTCCTGCCACCAAAGGCCCCGTATTGATGCCAATACGTACATTGAAGGACAAACCTGTTTCCTTTTCAGCCTTAGTATCTTCTACGAATTTCAAAATATCAAGGGCAGCATATACCATTTTTAGCGCATGATTTTCTATTGGAAAGGGTAACCCCCCAGCACACATGTATGCATCACCGATAGTCTTGATTTTTTCCAGTCCATATTTTTCGATAATATTGTCGAAGGCCGTAAAATAATACCCTAATCGGGTGACCAAAAGCTCTGGATCAACGTGTTCCGAAGCTGCGGTAAAGGCCTCAAAATCGGTAAACAACACCGAGACCGATTCGAATTTCTTTGCTTTGACCTTTCCAAATTCCTTTAACTCCCGTGCGGTTTCCTCCGGTAAGATATTGACCAACAGCCGCTCTGAACGGGCCATTTCCTTTTCGATAATGGCATTGGTACGTTTAGTGAACACATTGCGTCTGTACAAACCAATAGCTAACAGAATAATCAAGAACAACGCAATGCCAGTGGCGATGGTTACTACTTTTTGGGTTTGTTTTTGTTGGTTGGTGAGATCTAGTTCTGCCTTGAACTGTGCTTGTTCAGAATTTCTACGAATATCCGCCATTTGTTGTACGGCGGTGAGGTTGACCACACTATCCCTAAAAACAATATACTTGCGGTAATAGTTCAAGGAAGCGGAAGCATACCCAGTACGTTCATACAGTTCGGACAATTTTAAATAGGCACTGCTTATCCGTACTTTTAACCCATACTGTTTGGCGAGGTCCAAGGAGCGTAAGGCGTAGTCGAACGCTCCGTCCCAATCTTCCTTATCGGCATAGATATCCGACATATAGTTTAGGTAGGTCGTAATGGGCCTGTAATCTCCTAACTCTTCCAATATGGCAATGGCCTCCTCAATATTCTCCTCCGCTTTGGTGGGTCTTCCCTTTTGCGCAAAGGCCAGGCCCTTATTTCCTAAATTATAGGCCAAAGCAAGTTTATTTCCCAATTTTTCGAATATCGGGCCAGACTGGTTGAAGTACAGCAATGCGGAATCTGGCTTGGACCATTCCAAATAGGTATCCCCTAAATTTTCAATGGCTATGGCATAGTTTAACGTATCCTGTTCCGTTTTAAAAATGGAAATGGCATCAGAATAGTATTGTCTCACATTTTCCCTATTGTTCATACCAGCATAAACAGCTGCAATGGCGGTATACATGATGGCCACCTGGTTTTTTTCGGTATTTCTATCCGTAATTTCCAAGGCCTTAAAATAACTGTCCAACGCACCACTTAAATTTCCTTTTTGTTGCAACGCATTCCCGGTCTGTAAGTGGGAATTAAATATGTATTTAGTGGAATCTTGCCGTATGGCTTCCGTCATCAACGAATCGCTATATACCAAAATACGATCGGGATCGGGAAGTTGATGCGTAATACCCGATAAAATTTTAAGTTTAAGCGCCGGATCATAGTTGCCTGATTCATACACCTGGATCAAGCTATCGGCAAGAGCTTCATTTTGACCAAAACTGGGCATCCCCTTGACCATAAGGCACAGCAACAAGACTACTTTTGCCCATCCATTACATTTAAAAAATAACTTCATATAAAAAGCGTTGATCGCTATTATTTTGTCATGATTATAGCGGTGACGACATACACCTTTGTATCCGACCCAAGGGTATAGTGAAGCTTGTAGACATAATCCTCATTACCTCCACGAATAATGGTCCCCTTAATAGTACTTTTTCCGGTCAAGGTGTTGGAGCTAAAAATACGCGGCCCACTGATGTAATTGACACCAACAACATGTACAGGTACTTGTGATTCGCCGGCGGCCTTGGCCTTCCATAATACGGAATCCCCTACTTCTGCCCTAATGGCAAAGCGGTTCCCCGAACTGCTTTCCAAAATAGTAGTATTATTTCCCGCACTAAAAGAATTGTTCGCTACATTGCCCGGTTTCGTTACGTCTACCGTTAGCACCAGTTCATGTAACGTCTGTGCCTGCCCGTGAACCATCCATAGGCCTAGAAGGACAACCAAAAAAAATTTAATATAGATTTTATTTTTCATAACCGTACCCTGAAAAGATAATCACTTCCCAACTCATTTTTTATTGATTTCCAACCTTGATCCTAGGGTCAATGTCATAAAATTTGAAACCATCCGGTTTAAAGCGAATACTATATTCATAGTCTTTACCGGCAGGTGTTTTTTTATTGGGTTTGGCCTTTATCTTTTCCTTACCATTACTGTTTTGCCCTTTGACAGGGTTGGAATCAAAAATATCGGTCCCACCTATAAAAGTGATTTTTTTCATTTTCACATCGTCGCCAGTGGTCGTAAATCCCTGCCATTCGATAATATCCGATTCCTCTACCTTAATAGAAAAGGTTTTAGGATTGTTGGGGTCATTTACTAAAACCTTATCGGCCGGTACTACTTTAAACGTACAGCCCCCAGGTGCTTCTCTGTCATCACCAAGTAATGAGGTATCGACCGTTAAGGTGATCGTGACCGTAGGGTCTTGTGCATGAACCGATCCCAAATAGGAAAAGGATAAAATGGCAATAAGAAAACGAAGCGTTCTTGTAGTTCTCATGGTGTTTGGTTTAGATGGTTAATACGTCTTTGGTTATCCCAGGTCAAAAGATAATACTGTTGAAGATAAAAAATTAAATCAATAAAACAGTAAGTGCTTGCCTTCTAAATATATAAGTTATCTAATGAAACCACAAGGCACAAAAAAACCATGGATGTATTTCCATGGTTTTCTAAATTTTTGATAGTTAACGTATTTATTTGTCTCCCAACGCATGGTCCATATCATGGCTACAACTATAGTGTGCATTATCGGCAGCATAGGCTGAAGCCTCGGCTGAATTCCGTACCGCTCTAAGGATACGTTGCGCCTTTCTCATATGAAACTGTAAATTACCAAGATTTTTAGATCTTGATGCGCTCTTTACATTTTCAAAAGCTTCGCTTGCAAAATCACGTGCATCGATGGCGTTTCTTTCGGCATCAATCGTATAGCTTATAGCTTCCTCTAATCCGCAGTTTTCTGAATCGTATTGTGCCTCAGAGGCAAGTATTACAGCTTCATCGGCTGCAGTAACCGCTTGTCCCATAAGTAGCATTACGGTTTTAGTATTTGTACGCGCCGTACTCAATCGTGCATCATAGGAAGCCGTTTCAGCTGCAGTACTTAACGAATCGGTCAATTGACCCACCTGTAACATATACTTCTGCACATCGGTAATCTCACTTTTAAAAACCTCACATTGAGCTTGTGCATAATAAGAAGTAAAAAATAATACGATAACTTTTAAGTAGGGTTTAATCTTAATCATTCTTTGGGGGTTTTTTAATCTCTCTTAAAACTATTCATACGTCAACTTTCGTTTACATAATAGGTAAACTGCTATTTAAAAAGATAAACGAACGCTCAAACCTGATAGCTGCTAAATTATTCATCAAACTATATATTTTATATGTATGAATCCCCTTACAAACGTTTGAACATATCCTCCTATTGCCTTTAAGTCGGAATAAATAATATATTTTATAAAACAATGTGGTTTTTTCTAGTAAGCATTTAAAACCACTATGTTCTATGGCTTTTAACGAAAATAGTAGAATAAAGTACTTCGGCTAATGCGTATCGTTTCTATATCTTTATCCAATGAACCGAATAGTCTATGGCCCACGAACTAAACATGCTTGAAATCCTACAAGAATTCAACCTCAACAGAAACGACTTTCTGTGCGTGCCCTTAGCTGTGGGACTCATTAATGACACCTATTTGGTTACCGATACCGAAGGTGAGCAATTCATCCTTCAGAAAATCAATAAGAATGTGTTTAAAAACGCAGGTGTTTTGATGGATAATATCGGCCATGCCCTTCCCTTTTTAACTTCAGATAATTATGCGCAAATATCTTTTGTGCCAACCAAGACCGGAAAGAACTACCTCGTAAAAGAGGATAATTTCTGGAGGATGATGACTTACATTCCTGATAGTACTACGTATAACACGACCTCGAATACCAATACGGCTTTTGAAGCGGGCCGAATCGTTGGCGAATTTCACAGACTACTTAAAAAGGCTGATGTTGACCTGTTCGAAGATACACTTGCTAAATTTCACGACCTTGAACATAGGGCTAATGAATTTGAAGAAGCACTAGCAACTTCCGAAGTACAAAAACGTGAAATTGCCGCAGAAGCCATAAAAAAAGCACATTATTTTTTAAAGGAATTACAGGGCTTGAACAATGAAAAGCTACCTGTGCGTATCTGTCATAATGATACCAAATTGAATAATATATTGTTCTCAAAAACGACCGAAAAAGCACTTTGTTTAATTGACTTGGACACCATCATGAAAGGCTATTTCTATTATGATTTTGGTGATGCGATTAGAACCGTTGTCAATGTTGCCCCTGAAGATGAGCAAAATCATGACCTCATTACTTTTAACAATGAATTGTTTGAAGCTTTTGTAGACGGACTAGCATTTAACCCCTCTTTTTTAACAGAAGAAGAAAAGCAAAGTTTACCACTTGGCGCCGTATTTATGCCATTTATTCATGGTTTACGGGCGCTAACGGATTATTTGAATAATAATAAATACTACAAAGTCGCTTATGAGAATCAAAACCTCGATAGGTGTTTAAGCCTATTTAATTTTGCTGAAAAGACATTACGGAAAAAGGATTTTATGGCTGCCTGTATTCAAGAAAAGCTAAAGTAACCTACCTATTTTGAGAGCAGGCCATCTAAGAGAATTCTTACTTTATTACTGTTCCAATCGGCGGCACCGGTTTCTTTGATGATTATATTGCCCTTCGCATCTATAATATAATTAGTGGGAAGGCTGTTGCTCTGTAGTATTTCTGGTGCTTGCATTTGCGGAATATACACTGGCACATCATAGCCCTTTTTGGTGATGAATCGTTGTACTTTATCGGTCTCTTCTTGGGATAATAACACAAAATCAACTTTGTCTCCATAATCGGAATACAATTCTTGAATCCCCGGAAGTTCTGCAATACAAGGTGGACACCAAGTCGCCCAATAGCTCAAGAAAGTAACCTTCCCTTGTCCTATGGCAATACGTTTCGTTGCGCCATTCAACTCTTGTACCACATATTCAAAAGGAACTACCTGTTCTTGGTCTTCTTCATCCTCAACACTGGGTGACCATACCGCCACCTTTAATTTATTGAGCGCAACCTGAATGGGTGTTCTGGTCTGTGGGATCAACAGCAAGGCTATAAAAACCACAAAAATGATATCGCTGATTTTAAACTTTCGTTTTTTCATGAGATGTAAAGGTTAGAGATGTATAAGTACCTTAATTTGGGTAATTCCGTTTTATACATCCTTTATTTGACCCTTTTAGTTTCTTTGAGGTAACCATTTAGAATTACACCGAGCAAAGCAAGCCAAATTAAACGATAGGTCCAAATATTCAGTTCAAACCCGAACATATGGCCTGTTTCTCGATTATCAAAAAAGCTATAAACAATATTTATTATGGCTATTACCATCCCGATAATCGATAATGTTTTTCTCATAATTGATTATTTTCTTGAATCTAGTTCTTTTTTAAGTGTTTTCATGTTCTTTACGTTCAAAGGAATGATGGCAGATAACGCTAAAGGAACCACAAGTAATGGAGTTAACCCATCTTGTATCGACATATAGATAAAAAATAGCAAAACGCCTGTCAATCCTATTGCTAGCAGCCATACCATGGTTTTTACTGCCGTATGCCTTTTAAGCAGCTCTTCTGTACTAAGTTTTGATAATACTTCTTGATTCATTTATAGTCTCTGTTTTTTAAATCCTTTTCTTAAAAAGAATGTTACCAATTAGGCCTGGTCCTCTTCCTTAGACTTGTTGTATTTGGTAAACTCCACCTTTTTATCTTCTAGAATCTTATAAAACCGTCGGTGCGATATTTTTAAGTCCTTCGTAATTTCAGCGACCTTTTTCTTTTTCTTCTTATACAGTTGTATCTCTGCCGTTACAGCCTTATTAAAATAGTACTTATTAAGCGCTTCAATAACCTCTAGTGCAGGTTTATTGGTACTACTTACGTATTGGTCTATTTCTGCCTTTATATCTTGTAAGCCTTTCATGTTATTGATGAGTTTATATCGATTTTCAATCTGTGTTTTATTAGAATCTGAACCTTAGTTTTTTGACTTGTACTGAACTACAATTTCAGGATTCAATCTAGTCATTTGTGCTATAAAGCCTATTTTATCTTTTGGCGAAATTAATATACTACCATGTTCGCCATAAACAATTTCAAGCCTATCTAGTGATGTGGCCGGGGCACTCAAAATGTTATTGGTTTCAGCTATTTGCTTAACCCTTTTAATATCGATTTTCTTATTGATTAAAAAGCTCGATTTAATAAATAATGAATGGCCATCTATTACATAATACGTAGTTAAGAACAAATGCCCTATAAAAATGAATAGCAGCAGGTTAATGATTAGTCCAACCCAAATAGGTGGTGACATCATCGGTATCGTACTACCGACCAATACGGCTGCTATGAAAATAACAAGGCCGATACCAATTTTTGATGGATATTTTTTCATCCTTTATGTATTGCTTGTTCTACGAAACTATGTTAATCGCGAATACCGTTCAACCCCCTTAAAATACGAATTTTGTTTTTCTAATGTGGTAAAAGTTGCTGTATGAATTATTGGCAGACTATATTGTACCTTTTCGATATAATCTTTTCGTGCGCGAACAAACTAAGGGTAGCAGGTAAATTCTATATGTTCTTGGCTACCTTAATAGTCAGTACTAGCCTATACTAGAAGCATACTTACTGATAAGGTGTTCATACTTATCAATATCGTCTAAGGAGTGATTTCCGTAATCTTTGACCACATTAAACTTTATGTTGTTGTTTGCCAAGAAAGTGGCCACTCGTTCAAGTTCTTCGGGGGAACCTTTTATTTCAATCTTTGCCATTATTTACTATTACTTTTTATTTTGGGTTTTGGTCTATAATTCTTACAAACTATTTTTTAAACGTTTAATTGTAGAACCGCGCACAAACTTTATAACATATACTCCTTTTTTCCACTTTTAAAATGTGCAAATTCCTTACGATTTATTGGGGTCTTTAAAGACTAGAGTCCCTATCGATTTTGCAGGCATCTCCACAAAAACAGCCGTTTCACCTAGTTGTATTTCTATAGTCTTGGTTGTAGTTTCTTTATTCTGAAGGATGGTAACCAATGCTCCAACGGGCGTTTTAAAAGCTACATTGGGCACCTTTTCCAATGCAGTTGAAGCGATACGAACAGACCCAGGGGGCACAAACTTAGACGCTTGTGCAATGATGTAATAGGAAGGATTTCGAATTACGGTATCTCCCGTTATGGTCAATGCACCCAAACAACGGTCGCAACCACCTCGGTCGGTATGCGGATTCTGATGTTCATCTGCTGCTACATTCCATTCCAACACGGTTTTGCTCCAGTTTCTGGTAGCACCAATAATCAATACTTCGTTGTGCCAAGCGACATCTCCGGCAAAATCTCCGGGAGCACCTACCCATTGCTCCGTAAAATAGAGGTTCTTGGTGGGGTGTGCCTCATGAACTTCAGACAAGGCCTCAATTTCACCTCCATACATATGAAAGGCCGAACCATCTATATATTGGGCCGCATCGGCATCATTTAATATAGAAATCGGATAATCTGGTCGGTCTGCATTGTGATCATAAATGATAATTTTCGTATTAATTCCCAAGTTTTTGAAGGTAGGGCCTAAGTCATTTTTTATGAAATTGGCCTGTTGGTCGGCAAGCATTAATAGACTTGGGTTGTTACCTGGGTGCAAGGGTTCGTTTTGTATGGTGAGGGCGTCTATCGTAATGCCCTGCTTTGCCATTTCTTGTATATATTTTGCCAAATAGTTCGCATACACCGCTTGATATTCGGGCAATAAACTACCGCCACGGGTGTCTTTATTATCTTTCATCCACGCAGGGGGAGACCACGGCGAACCCATGAGTTTTAGTTCTGGGGATATTTTTAAAATCTCTTTCAGTACGGGAATCAAATACAAGGTATCATAGGCCAAAGAGAATTGCGCAAGGTCTACATCGGTAGCGCCTTTGGGCAAATCGTTGTACGACCAAGGGTATTCATCTAAATCGGAACCGCCCACACTTAAACGCAAATAACTTACCCCAATACTGTTGGCAACTGTACCAAATAATTCTTGCAACAAAGCTGCTCTTGCTGGTGCGGACATGTTACTGATATGTAGCGCACTACCGCCCGTAAGGGTATATCCAAAACCATCTATTTCTTGGTAGGTGGTACTTGGGTCTACTTGTATGGTACCCGCTGGCGTAGTCGTACTTTTTGTAGCTACGTCATGCTCTTGTAAAAGTTGTGATTTGTCTAGGGCTGTGATGTATATTTTGGCGGATGCGGTAGTGGCATCGGCCTCACTTTTCTGTTTCTCAGCACAGCTGGCAACCAAGGCCAAAAAGACGAATACCAGAATAGGCTGTAGGGTACTAAAACGCAGATTCGATTTCATAGGGAACATTTAGATTCTTTAAAAATAATGAACTTATGAATATCCAGTGTGGCATTATAGTTAAAACCGAAATAGCACGAAGACCGAAATAGCACTTCCTTTGAATTTTAGAAGTGCTAAAAAATTAGTATCGAGAAGCAAGCGTTTTTGAAAGTGCATTACCCTGAGTAGCGCCTATACACTTATTCATAAAACAGTAGGGCAAACCCGCTACAACAACCCCAAGCAACCTATAGCGCTTCGGTACTTTTTGTATCTTTCATCTTCTTAAAAAATCCACCATGTATTTTAAACCATTCCTTGTTCTTTTATTCGGTTTTCTTGTTAGTAACCTCCAAGCCCAAGAAGCCTATTTTTTAATGGACCCAACCGTATCTCCCGATGCAAAAACCATTGTTTTTAGCTATGATACCGATCTTTGGAGTGTTCCCGTAACGGGCGGTACCGCCGTACGTTTAACGGCCATGGACGGGGAAGAGACCCTACCCCGAATTTCCCCAGACGGCAAATGGCTGGCCTTCAGTGCTACCCAATTTGGCAACAGAGACATCTTTGTAATGCCCATGGAAGGGGGCAGTATTCAGCAACTTACCTTCAACGATGCAGCAGACGACATGGATAGCTGGGCATGGGATTCCAAGAGCCTCTATTTTACCTCATCACGAAACAACCGCTATTCGGGGTATGAAGTGGCTGTTACGGGTGGTACTCCCAAACGTTTGTTTGAAAACTATTTTAATACGGTGGCCAATATTGCCATCCATCCAAAGACGGAAGAAGTATTTTTTAATGAAAGTTGGGAAGCCAAAATTTTTACGCATCGCAAACGCTATAAGGGCGCCTATAATCCCGATATAAAATCCTATAACCCTAAGACCAAAACCTATAAGGAATACACCAACTATGCGGGTAAAGATCTATGGGCTACTTTAGACCAGGCCGGAAAACTCTATTTTGTTTCTGATGAAGCCAATGGGGAATATAACCTGTATGAGCTGTTCAAAGGTGCCAAAGTGCAACGCACCAAATTTGAAACGTCCATTGGCCGCCCCCAAGTGAGTGCCAACGGGGAATTGGTGGTCTTTGGGAAGGATTATCAAGTTTACGGCTACAATGTGGCGACCAAAACCGCTACCAAAATCCCCATCAAGATCACGGAGAACAGCACCTTGACCAAAACCCAAGATTTTAAGGTACAGGGCAACATCAGCAATTTTTCCGTTTCGCCAGACAATAAAAAACTAGCCTTCATATCACGGGGCGAACTGTTCGTTTCTGATGTAAAGGGGAAATTCATTAAACATATAACTACCGATCCAGTAGAGCGGGTGCTAGAAATAACCTGGTTAAAAGATAACAAAACCCTTTTATACAACCGTACCTATAAGGGCTATACCAACCTGTTCACGATTGCTGCCGATGGGAGTGTGCCCGAAAAACAGCATACCAATGACCTGCGCAACAACGTAAACATTGTTTTGGATCCAGACCTCAGCAAAGCCCTATACATTAGCGGAAGGGATGAACTGCGCCTGTTAGATTTGTCCAATTTTAAAAGTGAGACCGTGGTCAAAGATGAGTTTTGGGCGCTCTATGCCCCACAACCCCACTTCTCGCCCAATGGAAAATACATTGCCTATAATGCCATCCGTAATTTTGAGAACGATGTGTTTGTCATCCGTTTATCCGACAAAAAAATTACCAACCTAACCAATACCGGCGTTACCGAAAGCGATCCTGTTTGGTCCCCTGATGGCAAATACCTATACATGATGGCTAACTTGACCAAGCCCAGCTACCCTTATGGTCTAAACGAATCACAGATTTACCAGATGCCCTTAGATAAATATGAAGATGCCTTTATCTATGAAAAGTATGATGAACTGTTCAAAGAAGAAGAAAAGGAAAAGGATGACAAGAAGGACAAAGCGGAGGAAGAAAAGAAAAAGCCCATCACCATTACCATCAATCCTGATGGTATCATGGAACGCATCACCGCTATAAGCCCTGCGTTCGGGAAGCAAACGAGCCCCACTGTAATCGAAAAAGAGGAGGCCATGCACGTGCTGTACATCAGCAACCATGATGAGGGAAAATCAAAACTGTGGAAAACCATTATCAAACCCTTTGAAAAGAATAAGATAGAACTAGTTCTAGATGATGAACTAAATGGCTATCAACTAGCGGGTGCCAAAGACAGCTATTATCTGTTGGGCAAAGGCAACCTACATACGTTAGATATCGAAAAAAACAAGACCGAAAAAATTGAAATGGACTTTACCTTTCGCCGCAATCTTTCAGAGGAGTTCCGTCAAATGTTCCAGGAAGCTTGGGCCGGATTCGAGGAGAATTTTTACGATGGCGATTTCCATGGAGAGGACTGGACACTGCTCCGCAAAAAATATGAGCAGTACCTGCCCTATTTAACCAACCGCAACCAACTACGGGTATTGTTCAATGACATGTTAGGAGAACTCAATACCTCTCACTTTGGCTTTAACTCCTCTGGCGATGAAGAAGATGTGTTTTATAAAACCAAGACCTTGGCCGTGGGCATTGAATTTTCTAACGAGAATCCCTTTACGGTAGAAGCCATTATTGCTGATAGTCCTGCGGATGTTACCGGAAAAAATCTCAAGAAAGGCGATGTACTGGTAGCTGTAAACGGGCAAGCCATAGACCCTAAGAAGAACCGAGAAGCCTACTTTAACGAACCTTCTTTGGATAAAGAAATACAGATGGATTTTAAGCGTGATGGAAAAACAATTTCCATCAACCTACACCCCATAAGCAATACGGCCCAACGAAACTTGCTCTATGATACCTGGGTAGATACCAACCAAAAATATGTAGATGAACATGGGAACAAGAAGATAGCCTATGTATATATGAAAAATATGGGCGGTAGCGAACTGGAACATTTTAAACGGGAAATGGTTTCGGAAACCAACCAGCGGGAGGCCTTGATTTTAGACCTACGCTATAATACCGGTGGCAACGTACATGATGAGGTGCTTCAATTTTTATCGCAAAAACCCTACCTAAAATGGAAATACCGAGATGGAGGTTTAGCTCCCCAACCTAATTTTGCCCCTGCGGTAAAGCCCATCATCCTATTAATGAATGAGCAAAGCTTGAGCGATGCCGAAATGACCGCTGCCGGGTTCAAAGCCCTAAAACTGGGTAAAACCCTAGGGACGGAAACCTACCGTTGGATCATCTTTACCTCGGGCAAAGGGTTGGTAGATGGCTCTTTTTACCGCCTACCCGCATGGGGCTGTTTTACTTTAGATGGCCAAGATCTTGAAAAAACAGGGGTAGCACCAGACATTACCGTACCAGAAAACTTTAAACAACGTTTGGAAGGGGAACAACCCCAGCTAGATGCTGCCATAGCAGAAATATTACGTCAGCTAAAAGGGTAAGCGTATACCAAAGCGTTCTCGATACAACGCCACTTTCAGCAAGCCACTCGAACTGACATTTGATAATTATAGCTCCTTTGTCACTTCGAGTGAATTTTTGAGGTACGAGAAAATTAGTATCGAGAAGCTCGCGTGTTCCAAAGTTCGTTAACCATCTTCCCTGAAAATAGTATCTTCGAAAACTAGACGAAATGTACCATGCCCAAAAACAACGCTACCCAATCTTGGCTTACCATTTTAATTGAACTGGTAGAAGTTTTTTTTAATAGTGCTCGCCAAGGCAAAAGAGGACGAACATGGCACCAACATGTAGTACCCTATAAAAACGATTGGGCAGTACGGCGCGAAGGCAATAAACGCATTACCTCTAAACATAAACTACAGACTACTGCTATTAACAAAGCTAAACGCATTGCCCGCAAGTACCAAGCCGATGTCATTATTCATAGAGAAGATGGCACCATACGCGACCGCATAGGCTATGATTAAGTTAGGGTAAGGCGTAACAGGATGGTATCAACAAGATATTTAGAAGGAATACGAGCGAAACCCACTATCAGGCTTCAACTAATACATCGTTTTCCTTATGTTTACGGTAGGGGTATGCTAAAATTTAGGAAGCTAGCGGTAGATCTATCACCGCCTCAATTCTGTTGTACAGATCTTCGGGGTCAAAGGGTTTAAAAATAAATCCGTTCATACCACTCTGTTCTATCTTGCTCTTTACTTCTAAGAATACCGAGGCAGATAGCGCTAAAATTGGTAAGGTGGTATTGAATTTTCTTATTTCTATGGAAGAGGTATACCCATCCATTATGGGCATTTGAATATCCATAAGAACAGCACAGTAATCATTTTCTTTGACCATATTTACCGCCATGAGACCATCAAAGGCGACATCTACCACAAGGTTGGCCCTCTCTAATATCTGTTTGCCTACCATGATATTTATTTTGTTATCTTCTACGAGTAGTATTCTTCTACCTTTTAGATTACGCCCTTTTTTCCCATTATCTTGGTTCAACTTCTCGTTAGAAATAGACTTCACTTCTAAATCAAAGTAAAAACGACTACCCTGTGCTACTTCACTATCTATGTGTACTGTAGACCCCATGGCTTCTACGATACTTTTTACGATAGGAAGTCCCAATCCCGTACCACCATATAAGCGATTTGTACTAATAGAGGCTTGAGTAAATGGCTGCCATATTTTCTCTTGTTGTTCTTTTGTAATACCAATTCCCGTATCTATAATTTCGGTACGCATACACACATTACCATTGCGGTCTTCCTGTTTTGTAATTTTTAGGGTTACACTTCCTTGTTTCGTAAACTTTATGGCATTAGAGACCAGATTATTTATGACCTGGTTAAACCGGACAATATCTAACAACAACATTGGAAGTTTTTCGTCGACCTGTAATTTAAACGTAATCCCTTTCCCTAAACAACCTGGCTCATGAATCTTTTTTATCTGCTTTACAGCCGACATAACATCTGTAGGAATGGGATCAAGGGCTACACCGCTTGTTTCCATCTTGCTATAATCCAATACATTGTTCAGTAAATTCAATAGTATTTTGCCCGAGTAGTTTAGGGCATCTATATTTTCCTCTTGATTTGGTCTAGGATTCGTATCGCCCAAAATATGAGAGAGTCCTATAATAGCATTCATGGGCGTTCGTATCTCATGGCTCATCATACTTAGAAACTGTGACTTGGCATTAGATGCTTCAATGGCATCTTCCCGTTCATCTTGTATATTGGAATAATAGCGAGCATTGATCATGGAGAAAAATATCAATTGGTAGGTCACAAGCACCGCAGTAGTGAAAATAGATACGGGATAAATATATGTGGCTGCAAGTGTCGTATCCATCTTTGTGATGGTAAATAAATTAAAATCTGAAACATAGAGAAGAATCCAAAGTACTATGGATAGCACAGGAAAAAGTGCGACGTACGATTTTTCACGTCTAAATGAGAAAAACACAAAGGGTAATGCCATGGCAAATAGTAATATAAATTCAACACTACCTGCCTTTCCTATGAAAGAAGAAGTTAACACAACGCTAATATTAAAGGCGACTAGATAAACAAAACGTGCCAGAGTGAGGTTGCCTACCTTTGAGATGATAGCGGAACAGATGAAAAAAGGTATCGTTGCTGCAATGTACAAGCTCAATTCGTTCAAATTCAGACTTCTGGCCAGAAAAAACCATAGTGCCGAAATGCCCGTAGTGAATAGGGAAAGTATAAACACAAGTTTTACCCTACGTTGCGAGAATTCATTCATAGTGTGGATTAATTTAGGTTAAACGGAACTTAATTGGAAATCCTCAATATCTACTTTTTATAAGTAAATTCCTACAAAATGTTGTCAGTGGAGGTTAATCGCGTGCAAACACACGGATAAGTGAAGTGTACCCACTACGAAACGACCAGCTTTCTGTGTACCGGGGCTTCAAAACGGTACCCAGTTTTGCTCTAAACATTCTGAAAGGGAACCTTGTATCGAGAACTCCTTAGAACATGTATGCTTCTCGATACTTTTTCAATCTCACTCTCATTCGTTTGAAAACACTCGAAGTGACATCCGGGTTATTGTTTGTGTTTACGTATGGTCAGTTCGAGTAGATTGCTGCAAACGAATTGTATCGAGAACCTTTATTGTACGCTATCTTCTCGATACTAATTTCCTCGTACCTCGAAAATTCACTCGAAGTGACAAGGTGCTTTAGTTTTAACCTTTAAATACCTTAACTGTTCAAAACGGCCAAAACCCGTTCTGGGGTAAAGGGCAGGTGCCGTAACCGTTTGCCCGTTAACCGTAAAAAGGCATTGGCAATGGCCCCCGCCACCATGGGGGTAGCGGTTTCACCCACGCCTTCCGGATGCTCCGCAGATGGGAGGATCACCGTTTCAATACTATCGGGTACCTCTTGCATACGCAGAAGTTGGTAGTCATTATAATTGCGTTGTTGTACCTGGCCATCCACCACCGTAATCTGTTCTTTGAGCACCGAGCTTATGCCCATAATAACCCCACCTTCCATTTGGGCTTTTACATTATCCGGTTGTATGACGACCCCGGCATCTAAAGCGATCCAAAAACGGTGCACCTTGATCGTACCCGAGGTGCGGTCTACCGAAATCTCACACACGCCCGTACCCAACGAACCGTGCTCCACAAAGGCAACCCCCTTGGCGCGGCCTTCGGGTAATGGGGCGTTCCAATCCGAGATTTCGGCCACCTTTTCCAGCGTTGCCAAGGCCCTGGTGGCGTTGACCATCAGTTTTCTTCGTAGGGCAATAGGGTCTACCCCCTGATCATGGGCCACCTCGTCCAACATGGCCTCAATCGCAAATTTATTAGGACCATGCCCTACCGAACGCCAGTGTTTTAAACGCACGCCATGGGAGGCCTCGCGCCATTCTACCCATTGGTTGGGTATCGCATAATGGTCGTTACGTGCGCCACTGGCCACTAAATTACCACCATCGCCTACCACACAATGGGAGAAACCGGTGAGGGTACCCTGGGCATCGGTACTTACTTTTAACCGTTGCAGAGTCAAGGGTCTGAAGCAGCCATAGGTTACATCATCTTCGCGCGTCCACACCAATTTCACCGGTTGTGGTGACATGGCCTGGGCCAAGCTGCCACATTCCACCACAAAATCGTTCATGCTCCGCCGTCCAAAGCCGCCGCCCAAATATTGCAGGTGCACGTTGACCGCCTCATGGGGAATGCCCAAAAGACCGGGAATACCTAATTTGGTATCCGGACCTTGCTGGCTGCCCACCCAGACTTCGGCACTCTGCCCATCTTGGGCCACCTGCACTATGGCATTGAGGGGTTCCATTTGAGCATGGTACACATAGTCGTTCTTAAAATCTGCCTCGTAGGTTTTGGCCGCCGTGCGCCATGCATGGTCTACATCACCCAATTCGTTAACGGTCTTGCCCTTTTCGGGGGCACTGGCCATCTTAGCATAGGTAGGGTAGATGTCTTGTGAGTTGAATCCCTTGGCCTGGGCATCGCCCCATTGGATAGCAAGGGCCTTTTTGGCGCTCAAGGCGGCCTCCAAGGTGTTGGCTACCACGCCAATGGCATAGTCAAAGGGCACTACTTTAAGCACTCCTTCCATGGCTAGGATGTCTTCTTCATTGGTTAAGGTGGGTGTTGCTCCGTGCAGGGCGCCCCGTTCCAAAAAGCCATAGACCATATTAGGCAAACGAAGATCCATGGCAAAGAGGGCACTGCCGTCCACTTTTTCGGGGATTTCCATTCGGGGAATCTGGCTGCCGATCAGTCGAAAATCTTTGGGGTCTTTTAATCCAGATTCGCTGAAATCGGGCAGGGTTTCAGGCATGGTCAAATAGGCCACCAAGGCGCCATAGCCTATTTTTTGGTCACTCTTTTCGTGGATGACCTCACTTGGGCCCGTGGTCAATTCACCAATGGGCACTTGCCAATGGGCCGCTGCGGAATGCAATAGCACATAACGGGCCTGTGCTCCTGCTTTTCGCATGACGGAGTAGTAGCTATTGGTGGTACGGCTACCCACGGTGAACATGAGTTTGGTACCGGGTTGCCAGCCTGGGGAGCCATAGATGTCCGCCTCCTGGGGCGAAAATTCCACATGCACTTTAGACCAGTCCGCATCCATTTCTTCGGCAAAGACCAAGGGCAGGGACGTCATAGATCCCTGACCCATTTCGGCCGCGGGATTGTAGATGGTGGTGTGGCCGTCTTCGGTGATGCGCACCCAAGCGGTGACGTCGTGTTTTGTGAGTTGGCGCTCAACCCCTTTGGAGTCGGTACAGGACAGTATATTGGGCAAAAGGCCGGAAGCCGTAATAAAAAGGGCCACGCCCCCTGAGGATTTTAAGAACTGCCTGCGGGCCATGGGGGATATCGCTTTGGTGCTTGTGTTTTTCATGGCCTTAGGAGGTTTTGGAGGTTTGTTCTTTGGCCATTTCAATGGCTTTTAGGATACGTAAATAGGTGCCACAACGGCACAGCACGCCGTTCATATAGCTTTTAATTTCTTCCCGTGAGGGATTTGGATTTGTTTCTAACAGCGCGGCCGCTTGCATGATCTGACCAGACTGGCAGTAGCCACATTGGGGGGCCTGTGCGGTAATCCATGCCTGCTGTACCGGATGGTCACCCTTTTCCGAAAGTCCTTCAATGGTCTTGATCTGTTGCCCCTTGGCCATCGTATCTACCTGAAGGATGCAGGCCCTCACAGGATTGCCATCAACATGGATGGTACACGTGCCGCACTGTGCAATACCACAGCCGTATTTGGTGCCGGTGAGACCCAGATGTTCCCGTAGCACCCAGAGCAAAGAGGTGCCCGGGGCCACATCAACCTCATGAGAGGTTCCGTTGATGTTCAGTGAATACGTAGCCATAATCATCTAGTTTCCGTGAAGTTAGCAAAAAAGAAGAAACGATGCCATCTGGGAATAAAATGGTTTTTTTAAAGGGGAGGAAACAAAAACTATCAGCTCGAGTGAATTTTTGAGGGACGAGAAAATTAGTATCGAGAAGCTCACGTGTACCAAAGCGTTCTCGACACAACGTCACTTTCAGGACGCCACTCGAACTGACCCTACGTTGTTTAAACCTATCATAACACAATTTACTTACCGTGGTTACGGGTTTCCGTAAGGTAAATACCAGTAGTCTGTTTAGATTTATTATTCTAACGTTAAAAAGCGTGTAAGAATTTTCTTTTCCCCTGCATTTTAAAGATGGTTTGTTTAAATTGGTGGTTGATAAAGACCCCTGACCTGATTTGTCAATTGAAGATGTATAATGAACCTTCGTATGTTAATAATGGTTGATTGTGCAATATATTTATTATTAAAAAGATAGGGAATATAAATGACCAGACATACCTCAGAATCAGATACAAGGGCGAATTTTATAGACCCTAAGTTAGTTGATAGTCATTGGGAACCAATACACATTATTAGAGAATATTATTTTACTGATGGTCGGAAACTATTAGGTAATAAAAGAGGTAAGCGCCTCTTCCTAGATTATTTATTAAAGTTCAATAATACAAATCTTGCTATTGTTGAGGCTAAAAAGCTTGGAGACCATCCTACAAAAGGTTTACAACAGGCTTTGGAATATGCCGAAAAATTGAAAATCAACTTTGTATACGCCACTAACGGAAAACGTATTTACGAATTTGATACAAGAGTTGGAAAAGGAGATTACATAGATAAGTTTCCTACACCTCAAGAACTATACAATAGATTATTTGGAAAGAAGAATGGATTAAAAGAACAACTACATAATATTCCATTTTTACTAACCGGTAATTTTGGTCCACGTTATTATCAGGAAATTGCCGTAAATAAAGTAATGGAAAGTATAGCTGATGGTGAAGACCGTATTCTTTTAACACTAGCTACCGGAACAGGAAAAACATTTATTTCGTTTCAGATTGTACACAAGCTATTAACGGCTAAATGGAATCTAGATGGTAATGATAGACGCCCAAGGGTTTTGTTTCTTGCTGATAGAAATGTATTAGCTGATCAAGCTATAAATACATTTAATCCGTATGAAAAAGATGTCATTAAAATTGATGGCGAAGAAGTACGCAAACGTAACGGAGTAGTCCCTACAAATGCTTACATCTTCTTTGCTATTTACCAGGCTATTGCAGAACGTGAAGATATAGGTGGTTACTACAAAGAATATCCAAGTGATTTTTTTGACTTGATTATTATAGATGAGTGTCATAGAGGAAGCGCAAATGAAGAAGGGTCTTGGAGAGCAATATTAGACCATTTTAAACCCGCCATTCATTTAGGTTTAACCGCAACACCTAAACGAGATGATAACGTAGACACCTATAAATATTTTGGTAAGCCTATTTACGAGTACTCACTTAAAGATGGTATTCAAGATGGATTTTTAACCCCTTATAAGGCAAAACGTGTTACTACCAATATAGACGAGTATATACACACTAACGATAGTACGGTAATACAGGGTGAAGTAAAAAAAGACCGTTATGAAATTAAAGATTTCAATAAAAGCATCACTATTAATCAGCGAACGGAATTAGTTGCTAAAACACTACTAAACCATATAGGCAAGATGGATAAAACCATAGTCTTTTGTGCCAACCAAGACCATGCGTTAGACTTACGAGATTACATCAACAAACATAAAGAAGTCACTGACCCTAATTACTGTGTTCGGGTAACGAGCGATGAAGGTAAAAACGGACGTGAACTTCTAGAAAAATTTCAAGATAACGATAATGATATACCGGTAATTCTAACTTCCTCTAAGATGTTGACTACTGGTATTGATGCTAGAAATGTTAGAAATATTGTATTGACGGCTCCTATTGGCTCTATGGTTGAGTTTAAACAAATAATTGGTCGCGGTACACGGATTTTTGATGGTAAGGACTTTTTTACCATTATAGATTTCGTAGGTGCAACCAATCTCTTTTATGATGCTTCTTGGGACGGAGAACCAGAAGACCCAAAAGAGGATGGCTCAGGTGGTGAAGCCAAACCAAAATTGCCAAAGAAACCTGAGGTTAATGACCCAGATGAACCTTATGAGAAAAAAGAAAAATTGATTATAGAATTATCTAATGGGCGTCAATTAAAAGTAACAGATGTTGATACCCGCTATATAGATGAAAATGGAAAACCGTTAACCGCTCGTGAATTTCTTGAAAAATTAATTGGTGAGCTACCTGCTATTTATAAAGATGTAGCTCATTTGCGTAAAATTTGGTCTAACCCAGATACCCGTGCAGATTTACTGAAACAATTAGGGCAATTAGGTTTTGATAATGAGCAGCTCAATGATTTACGTAATATGATAGCCTCGCCAGACTGTGATATTTTTGATGTACTCTCTCATATATCGTTTAACACAAATTTAATGACTCGTAAACAACGGGTAAAATTTGTAAAAGACGAACCTGAATTTTTTGAAGTCTATAAAAACCTAGAAGCAAAAGAGTTTTTAGAGTTTATTTTAAAACATTACGAGGATTATGGTATTGAAGAGTTACAAAGAGATAAATTGGGCGATTTGGTAAAATTAAAACTAGGCACATCTAAAGATGCTAAAACTGCTTTTGGTGATATGAAAACCCTTTTAGGGGCTTATTATAAATTACAGGAAAATATTTATAGAGCAAGTTAGAATTATGGAAATAGCTTTTAAAAGTAAATTAGTAGAAGATGAGCAATCTTTAGATTTAACAAAAGGTCTAGTAACTTTTATAGGTCAAAACGGGTGTGGTAAATCCTCTATATTGGAAGCCATTTTTAAAAAGTATATAGAAGATGAGAATCTAAGAGTAATTTGTTTTTCATCCGGACAAAATGAACTTTTCACATCATTATTTAATCAACATAAAAAAGCTAATAGGCGTTATTTAAATGAGACAGAAGAATCCTCCATAAACTCATTTTATTTTAATTACGACTGGGTAAGAATGTTAGTTTTCTGGTCTACGATTTTTAAACCACATGGACTGGTTAGATCTTATTTGAAAACTGAAGGCTATATAGACACAGATGATTTAAATGATGATATTTCTTCAACATTACATTTTAGGTTTAGAATAAGAAAATATTACGTAGATAAAATTAAAAGAGAAATTGAAGAAGAAGAAAAAACTGATCAATCTGAAGAAGGATATGAATTCAATGATAATCAACTAAGAAAAACTAGTTTTCACGAAACTTTAGAAAAGATAATTGAAGTATTTAATATTGACTTTGATTTTTTAAATAACGATAATCTTTTCAAGCGTTGGCTAAAACTAAATTCTAAAAAAGCTTATGATGTATTCACTCATAAAGATATTAATAAGGTTTTTACCTTTTGGGCACTTGCTGCAAATGGATGGACCGCGAATGCCGAATTATGGGAATGTGAACTTAGATTTAAGGATAATTTGGAATTCAGTTCTTTAAGTGACGGTGAATATCAATTACTTGCAATTTATGCAATTATAGATCTCTTTGACTCTGAAACTACTATTTTTCTATTTGATGAAATTGACTCTCATCTGTATTATGAGAATATAGAAAAATTATGGAGTGTTTTAAAAAAAGCTTCTGGAAAAATTATTACCACTACACATATTTCTGATTCAATACTTCAGAATGAAATTGATAGTATAAAGCTTATTGAGAATGGTAGAATTGAATCAGAATTAACAATTAAAGAACTTTCGAAAAGGTTATCTAATATAGTAGGAAAAGAAACGTATGAAGTTAATGTAGCTTCAAGAATAAAAAAAATAGTTTTACTTGATGACCATGTAGATTGGCTTATTTTCAAAAAACTAGCATATAAAAAAATAGGTGATACTGTTACTCAAGTTTTTGATAAGATAATACCAATTAAAAGATCTTCTAGTTTTAAAACGACAGATGAGAAATTTGGAAAAGGAAAATTATTGTTTGTTGAAGATTTTAAAAACAATGCCCCAAATAACTTAATAACAGAAGATATTTTCTTGATTTGTGATAAAGATGATTTACCTCTTAATCAAGTAAAAGATGACTTTAAGGTGAATTTTCATAGTGATTTTAAGGATTTAAAGAGTTTTGTAATCAATGGTAAAACAACTAAATCTCATTTGTTAAGTTGGAAACGAAGAGAAATAGAAAATTACTTATTGAGTCCTACTATGCTCACACATTTTAATAAATTAGAAGAATTACAAAGCTTGTTTCCTTTAGTAAATTTAACCACAGGAAATACACTTGATGCTTCAGGTGACATTAGAGATTGCGATAGCAAAACTATTTTACATCCACTTTATAAAGATGGAGGTTTTGATGAAGAAAAATTAAACGAAATGATAGCTCAAATTCCTATTTCTGAAATTTCAAACGATATAGAATTAATGTACAATTATTTAAGAGATAATATATAATGAGTATACAAAACAATATAGATAGAATAACGGATATCCTACGTCGTGACGATGGTATATCAGGCGCTATGCACTACACAGAGCAAATCTCTTGGATTCTGTTTCTTAAATTTTTAAACGATTACGAAGACAATAAAGCAGACGAAGCCTATTTAGAAGGTACAGAGTACAACTATGTATTGCGTAAAGATTTACGTTGGCACCAATGGGCTTGCCCTAAAGATGAAGATGGTAAGCTAGATGTAAAACGTGCTTTAACAGGAGATGATTTAATAGATTTCGCTAACAAAACCTTGTTTCCGTATTTGCAAGCCTTTAAGGCAACTACCAACGACCCAAAAACGCTAACCTATAAAATAGGTGCTATTTTTGAGTATTTAGATAATAAAATAGTAAGCGGTCACACATTACGTGAAGTATTAGATATTATTGATGCTTTAGATTTTCAAAGTAGTGATGAGTTGTTTGAGTTGTCGCAAGTGTACGAAAGCCTACTTAAAGGAATGGGCAGCGATGGTGGAAATTCTGGTGAGTTTTACACACCAAGAGCCATAATTAAAGCAATGGTAGAAACCACAGATATTAAGGTTGGTGATACCATTTATGATGGAGCAGTTGGTTCTGGTGGTTTCTTGGTAGAAGCTTATGAGTATTTAATTGTCGGTAATAAAAAAGAGAATATATCAGCTAAAGATTGGGCAACCATCCAAAACGACACCTTTTTTGGGCAAGAAAAAACCAGTTTGGGTTACGTTATGGGGATGATGAACATGATTCTGCATGGTATAGAAAGTCCAAACGTATATAAAGGCAATACCTTAATACAAAATATACGCCATTTTCAAGAAAAAGATAGACACAATGTTATTTTAGCAAACCCACCATTTGGAGGAAAAGAAAAAAGCCAAATACAACAGAACTTCCCTGTAGAAAGTAACGCAACAGAGATTTTGTTTTTGCAGCATTTTATGAAAATGCTAAAACTAGAAGGTCGTGCGGCAATTGTAATCCCTGAAGGGGTCTTGTTTCAAACCAATAACGCCTTTACCAAAGTAAAGCAAACCTTGTTAGAAAACTTTAATGTACATACCATAGTAAGTTTGCCTGCTGGTGTGTTTTTACCGTATAGTGGTGTAAAAACCAATATTTTATATTTTGATAGAAAAGGTTCCACCCGTGACATTTGGTATTACGACGTCACACCACCTTATAAACTTACCAAAAACAAACCTATTGCTTACGAGCATATAGCAGATTTTGTACACCTATTCCACAACCCAAAAGAGCGTAATGCTACAAATGCTAAAGTGCCTGTCACTTCGAGTGATTCGAGAGGAACGAACGAATTGTATCGAGAAGATTGCAACGATTGGACGGTTAACGTAGCTGATATTAAAGACTACGACCTAAGCGCCAAAAACCCACACAAAGTAGTGGAGGTCATACACCAAACACCAAAAGATTTGCTTAAAGCCATTAAGCAAATCGATACTGAAATAAACACATTAATGAACCAAATAGAACAGTTGATTGATGGGTAAGTGGGAAGAAGTAAGTTTTGAAGAAGTTGTAGATAATTTCGATGGTAAACGAATTCCTATAAAGGCTTCTGAAAGGAAAAATTCAGAAGGTGGAAAGTATCCGTATTATGGTGCATCTGGAATAATTGATTACGTTGATGAATTCATTTTTGAAGGTGAGCACTTATTAATAAGTGAAGATGGAGCAAATTTATTAGCACGAGTTTATCCAATAGCATTTAAAGCTGATGGGAAATTTTGGGTAAATAATCACGCACATATTGTTAAAGCAAAAGAAGAAAAAACAACTAATGATTATTTAGAATATTATTTCTCTTCTATTGATATTTCTGAATATGTGACAGGTTCTGCTCAACCAAAGTTAAATCAAAAGAAGCTTAATTCAATCAGAATCCCGCTTCCACCATTACCAGAACAACAACGCATTGTAACCAAATTAGATGGTTTGTTTGCCAAAATAGATAAAACCATTAGCTTGTTAGAAGCCAATTTAACCCATACACAGGATTTGATGGGTTCTGTTTTGGATGAGGAATTTGGGAAACTTAATTGTAAAAGTTATTTATTGAAAAAGATTTCAGATAAAATACAATATGGTTATACCGGAAAAACAAAAGAAAAAGGGAAATATTATTATTTAAGAATAACGGATATTCAAGACGGTCAAGTCGATTTTGAAAAAGCACCGTTTTCAGATATATCCAATGAAGTAGCACCAAAATACATTTTAAATCAAGGAGATGTATTGTTCGCAAGAACAGGAGCTACAGCAGGAAAATCATATCTTTTTAATGATAAAGAACCATCAATTTTCGCTTCGTACTTAATAAGAGTTGTAGTCAAACAAGATATATTATCACCCAATTATTTGAAATGGTATTTTCAATCAGACGAATATTGGAGTCAAATTTTTGGCAATATTGTTGGTGCAGCACAACCTAATTTTAATGGTAAAAAACTAGGAGAACTTAATATTCCAGTTCCTAGTTTAGAAATTCAAAATAAATGTGTTTTAAACTTTGAAGAATATGACAAAGTAATTAGGAGTTCAATAGAAACTCAAACCCAAAAACTAAATCATTTAAAAGCTTTAAAAAGTAGTTTGTTAGATCAGGCATTTAAGGGAGAGTTGTAATATGAAATATTCGGGAGGCGACATAAAAAGATTAGGTGACTCAATTGTAGACAACAAAGGGTATCTAGAAGATTCTGAATTAGAAATTTTACAAGAATATCGTAAGTCATTTATCGAACCTTTAGCTACGACATTTAATAAACTTGTCAAAATAAAAAATAATGTCAGTAAAGACGGTATAATTGCCTTTCGACTAAAGCGTATAATTACCATAATAAACAAGGTCCTAAGAAACCCTCAAATGAATCTAAATCGTATGGGGGATATTGCAGGTATAAGGATAATACTAAATAGTGATGATCAAGTCTACCATGCATTAGAATCAATTGAGCAAGAATTTGAGCTTAGTGGAAAAATCAGAGATTATATAAAAGATCCAAAGCCTATAGGTTATAAAGGAGTTCATGTATATGTAAAAGACCCTAAATATGGTAAACGAATAGAAATTCAATTAAGAACAAGAGAATACCATAACTGGTCTACGTTAGTAGAAATAACTGACCTACTATATAGCACAAGACTAAAAGAGCTTGGTTATGAAAATAATCCAGAATTTGGAGAATTTCATCGGTTAATATCTAGTAAGGATGAATTATCAGAGAATCAAGCGAATCAACTTTATAATATCTTAGAAAAACATAATTTTATAGATAAGTTAAGTAAGACATTCCGAAGAAATAATGCTGAAGTTCAAAAACAATGGTATGCAGTAAGTACAAGAAGCCGATATTTCTTAATCGAAAGTTCTACTGATGATGTTCCAAAACTAACAGGTTTCGTTAATTACGATCAAGCGGAAGAAGCTTACTTCAATTCTTATAAAAAAAATTCCGAAACACTTATAGTTTTAACAGCTATACAAAAACCGACTTTTGAGCAGATAAGTGTTGCCTACGCAAATTACATTCTTTCATATCATACATTTATTAAAGATATTGAACCGATAATAAAAACGCTGGCTATTGAGGCATTAGAACAAGGTAAAGTTAGAAAGTTTAAAAAAATATTTGAAACATACGAGGAGTTAGAAGCAAATAGTTTGATACATATTTTTATTGGTAAAGGTGGATTATCCGTTTTAAGAAAAAAAAATAAACTAATATTTTCTAGCTCCAATAAAATTTCCAGTAGAAAGAGAAAGATTATTAGAAAAGAAATTAATAATGAGTTGACCACAAGAATGAAAAATCACGGTCAGTTTATTAAGGAAATAAAGAGTTTAATTAATGGAATGCATCCAAAGAGTATTTTTTGCCGAATTTTTCTTAAAAGAAATGGAAAAAGATTGAAAAGAAGACTTAGAAATATTCAAGTCGAATTTGAAGAATATTCAGATTAAAAGGTAAAGGAATATAAAATATATACCTAACGGCCTTAATTATAGCATTTCATTAAATCTAAAATCATTAATCACAATTTATTAATATGGCGAAATATTCAGTACATCAACAACCCGTAGAAACCTTATTAAGTTGGATTAAGTCTGGTGAAGTTGCTATACCCGAAATACAACGTCCGTTTGTTTGGAAAGCAGCAAAAGTGAGAGATTTAATCGATTCGCTATATAAAGGTTATCCGGTTGGTTATATTATTACATGGCGTAACCCCGATGTAAAACTTAAAGACGGCACTTTGTCTTCTGGAAAAAAAGTATTAATAGATGGGCAACAACGTATTACGGCTCTAACGGCAGCCATCGTAGGTCAACGAATACTCAATAAGAATTACAAGGAGATTAAAATTATTATAGCTTTTAATCCCATCAGCGAAAAATTTGATGTGCTAAATAAGGCTTATGAAAGGAGTCCTGAGTGGATTAATAATATTAACCCGATTATAAATGATGAGATTACGATAACTAAAGCGATACGTAATTACTTAACCTTGAACCCAGATGTTGATGAAGACTTAATTGAAGAGCGAATAGAAAACCTAAAAAGGATAAAAAATAAACAAGTAGGTATCATTGAGCTAGACCATTCTTTAGATATTGATACAGTAACTGAAATATTCATCCGTATTAATCAAAAAGGTGTAGTTCTTAGCAACGCAGATTTTGTAATGTCTAAAATAGCTTCCGATGAAATTCATGGCGGAAATAAAATGCGAAAATTGGTAGACTATTTTTGTCGATTATTAGTAGATAAAGACTTCTTTAAGCATATTGCGGACAACGACAAGGTATTTGCTTCTCACGATTACTTTAAAGCCGTAAAATGGATGGGAACAGGGTCAGATAATTTATATGTACCCAATTATATTGACGTCTTAAGAGTAGCTTTCACATATAAATTCAATCGAGGGAAATTTAGCGATCTTGTAGCCTTATTGTCGGGAAGAAATTTTGAAACT
Organism: uncultured Maribacter sp.; assembly: GCF_963974015.1. Taxonomy (GTDB): domain Bacteria; phylum Bacteroidota; class Bacteroidia; order Flavobacteriales; family Flavobacteriaceae; genus Maribacter. Next base: position 470,063 of record NZ_CAXBBZ010000001.1, read on the forward strand.
CGGACTTATGAAAATGAAATTGCAGCTAAGAGTTATAATCTGCTCTCAGAAGGTCTAACTGATTTTGTTAATCAAACAAATTACCAGCGATTTCTAATGATTATAAAATCGGCTGGATTTATCTCTCAAAAATTAATATCCTCAAAAAACAGCCTAAACTTTACTTATGCACTTTATTTAAAATTGAGAGCAAAAGGAATGCCTGAAGCAGAAATTCAACATTATGTAAAAAGATGGTTGGTAATGTCGTTACTTATTGGCAGGTATTCAGGTTCATCAGAATCTATGATTGATGAAGATATAAAACAGATTAACGAAAAAGGTATTGACGCCTATCTAAAACAAACAGAACAATCTTACCTAGGTGAAGGTTTCTGGGATTTTGGTTTGGTGAACAACCTTGAAAGTTCTAGTGTAAACAATAATGCATATAATGTTTATTTGGCTTCACAATGCTATAATAACACTGTAGCATTTTTGTCTAAAAGCATGAAAATAAGTAGTCTTATAGAACAACGCGGAGATATTCATCACTTGTTCCCTGCAAAATATCTTAGCAAAAATGGTTATACACCAAAGCAGTACAATCAAGTTGCCAACTATGCATACACAGAGCAACCTACTAATATAAAAATAGGCATGCTTCCTCCTAAAGATTATATGCAAAAAGTTAAAAATGAAATTGCAACAGGTGTTTTAAATATAACATCCGTTGATAGCGAAACTATACTAGCCGACAATCTTGTTCAAAATGAAGTGCCGCTAGATTTTCATAATTATGAACAGTTAGATTACGAAGCTTTTTTAGCAGAAAGAAGAGGGCTGATTGCTAAAGCAATTAAAACATTTTATTATCAATTATAATTGATACAAAAAAGAGCAGCTAAAAAGCTGCTCTTTTTTGTATCAAAATTTTATATTTTAATCCGAAGCCCCCTCATATATCGTATTGAAAATCAACTTATACGTGCCACGAGGTTGTGCCCTAAACTGCGGCCTGAATGCAAATAACACCACAGCCCCTTTACCATACTTTGCTTTTACCATGGCTGGTTTTTTAGCAATGTATTTTTTCTCGCCCATAGCCCAACCGCTCATTAACAAGTCTTTTTCGGCGTAATTGGCAATCACCTCAATTTCTGGTACAGGGGCATCTTTAATATCTTCTGTACCCCCTTCTCCTTTTTTCTCTTGTTTTTCAATCTCAAACGCACGGCTTTTATTGAACGATACCGCTACCGTATCTTGCATACCAAATGCCAACGGGTGCGTAGTGTCGAAACCGGTTTTAATTAAGGACCCGGGGATAAAAAACTGCTTATTATCGGTACCTGCGGTAGCATCTTTAATCGGTAAGCCAAATTGTTCAATTACATAATTACTAGCTTCATCAAAAGCCATTAGTGTACCGCCATTTTTTACATAGTTACTTAAGGCTACAGAACCTTCTAGGCCTAATCCTCCCGTAAATTTTTCTGGCATCTCTAAAGTAGAATTTCCGTGTAAAAGTGATTTTACGCGTTGCGAAGGCAGTATCAATACGTCATATTTAGACAAGTCTGCCGTTTGAATATCCTTATCATGTAAGGTATCGGTTTCAAATGCATATTCATCCATTATAAAGCGTGTCCACCCTTCATCCATATTCGATACCCAAGACTTGTACAGCCCCACTTTAGGGGTGTGAATTTTAGTCATTTCAATTTTAGGTTCTGAAGATAAGCCCGTTACCTCAAGACCATACTCGCTAGCCAATGCGTCGATAGACACACTACCCCCAGAAACGATATACGACCCTGCAGGAATATTTGTTTTACCCGATTTAAAAGCCGCTTTGGTTTTGTAGGCTGTACCACCTGCCTTTAATATTTTGTTGGTGGCTATAACCGAGGCATTCGTATTGGCGCTCAATGCATAGCCAAAAGAAGCTTTGCCTTTTACTTCGCCTTCATAATACTTGGCTACCTCAGCTACTTTTTCGGTAGTAATTTCCATAGGTGCTGCAATTTTATCTACCGCAACGCCCATTTGAAAAGGTAAGGTCCATCCCGCTAAATCATACGGGGTATCCGGTGGCCCACCAGGATATTGAAAACGGGTTGGGTAATTCTGTTTTTCCAACAAATCCATCAAATACGGCCGAAACGCTTGTCCTGTATAAATGACATACGAACCTGCTTCATATTTCTTGTCATTCGCTTCAAAGCTCTTCGTTGCTTTCTCAATTTCTATACCGCCCTTAAGCAACACGTTTACAAGGTTTACAGACTCAAAAGCATCCCATTGGTCCTTACCAATTACATAGGCATACGGACCTTCTGTTTTCGACTTTTCAATGGCCGAAGCGCCCATTTTGTAAATGTTGTGTAGGTAATTGCTCTTACGGTCTGCAGCCAAGTCTAAGGTTGCCCAAGTTGCGGTCAACATATACTCTACCGCATCGCGAAAATGTGATTCCCCACCCTTCCAAGGGTCTGGGTACATAATATCGGTACCATCGGTCGGTGTATCACCAGCTACTGTTTTTGGTAGTTTCTCTGGGTCGTAAAATCGAGGTGTTGGTGTGGTATGACCCGTTTCGGTCAAAATACCGATCATATTATGGTAATACGGTACGGTTCGGCCTCCGCCATTCCAGAACATGGTATAGAAATTATCAGCGATTGCCCCGGGCATATTCTCCAATGAAAATCGTTTTGTCATGGCTGAACCTACTTCACTCACTGCAGCCGTAATAGCAGGGTGAATTTTTGGGTTCACAGGATCCGCATACGGCGGTAATGAAATTTTTGTCCATGAGGGTGACGATTGGTGGTGGTTATACACAATCTGTGGATACCATTCGTTGTACAAAATCTTGGTCACATTATAGGTCTCTGGCATCGTATTCATAAACCAGTCTCTATTGTTATCATGGCCCATGTAATAATGATACAAAATTGGCGGTCGCGAAGTTTCATAGGCCGTACCCATATTCTTTCGATACCAATCGACAACAATATCCAATCCATCAGGGTTCATTACCGGCATCAATATGGTGATGACATTTTCCCTAATTTTTTTCATTTCGGTGGTCTCAGAAGTGGCCAAGGTATACGCCAGTTCAGAGGTCATTTGCCCGTGGGCCAATTCGGTAGAGTGCATACCGCCATCTACCCAAACAATGGCTTTACCTTCTTCTGAAAGTTTTAAAGCTTCGTCTTCAGTTACCTGTACGCGTGCCAATTTGGTGCTGATGTCTTTCCATTTATCGAGTTGTGTTAGGTTTTGCTCACTTGAAATGAATAAGATGTACATTTTTCTACCTAAGACCGTAGTGCCTATTTCAACTTTTTTAACCCTGTTAGAAGCATCATCTAGTTTACTTAAATAGTCTTCTATTTGAGTGTAATCGGCCAGTTTGTAGTCTGCACCGACCTTGAAACCATACACATCTTCTGGGGAAGGAACATTTTGAGCCATAATCATTGGTATACATGACATGGCTAGTGCAATAGTCAGTACTACGACTTTGCGCCTAGAATTTTTTAAAATCATTTTTGAATTGGTTTGTTTGAATCAGAAATTTAAGAATTTGTAGGGTAGAAACTGACTCCTAAGGAAAAGAAAATGTTAAAGGAAATGTTAATTTCTGAATTCGTAATCTAAGAGGGTTGAAATTGTTGCTATAACGGGTTGCGCTTCATGAAAAACCTATTTTTTTTGAAAGGTGATGCGCTGTGGAAGTTGTTACGTTTTTTGCTCCTCAACACGAACATGTTTCAACTTTGCCAATTAGGTTTTCCGTACTAAATAAAACCTTACTTTTATAAGAGGTACCTTGAAATGGTATCACCAAACCACCATCATAAAACAAATCGAGACCATGAAAAAATTAGTACTTGCCCTTATTACCGTTATAATCACGAATCCCCTATTTGCCAACACACCCTGTGAATCATACCCCGAACTAGAAAACAGTTTTATCGGTACCTGGGGCATTGATATTGTAGGTGGTGGCGTTGGTTGGCTTAAAGTGCATGAGCAACAAGGCGTTTTAGACGGAGAGCTGTTATGGATCGGGGGTAGTGTGCTACCTGTTTCCGATATGTACTTGGTAGATGAAAATACATTGGTTGTAACGCGAACTTCTGAACAAGAGCTGAAAGGTACAGACCGTAAACATATTAAAACATGGACCCTACGCATTACCAAAATGAACGATGATATAGCAGGGACCATGACGGGGCCATCTTGGGGAGGAAATGGAGAACAACTCAATTATTTCACAGGAAAACGGATGCCTGCACCAGGTGCTGCACCAGACTTAAGTACCCTTAAGTTTGGCAAGCCCATACAACTTTTTAACGGAAAGGATATGGCTGGCTGGAGATCTATTGATCCTAAAATGGCTAATGGCTTTAAGGTAGTAAACGGCACCATGCAGAATGATCCCGTACAACCCGAAAATGGCGAGCATATCAATTATGGCAACCTACGTACCGAGCAAGAATTTGGTGATTTCAACCTAAAACTAGAGGTTAATGTGCCCAAAGGAAATAACAGCGGTGTTTACCTTAGAGGATTATATGAAATACAAGTGGTAGACTCTTATGGTTTAGAACTTGATAGCCACAATATGGGTGCTGTCTATAGCCGCGTTACCCCAAGTGAAAATGCAGAAAAGCCCGGTGGTGAATGGCAAACGATGGATATTACTTTGGTAGACCGCCATATCACGGTCATTTTAAACGGAAAAAAGATTGTTGATAATGCCCCTGCGGAAGGACCAACTGGTGGAGCAATCAGTTCTGATGTTTTTGCACCAGGTCCAATTTATTTACAGGGGGATCACGGTACTGTTGCCTATAGAAATATAGTGTTGACTCCGATATTGTAGTCTCAATTTCTGAATACTATGTATAGGACCATACGTTAACATCAAATGCCTGTTTTAGGTTATTGATAGCGAAGGGCCTTTATAATTGCACTTTTAAAACAACCCTATTTTCTAAAACCAACCAATGAAACTAATACGCATTACCAGAAACTTATTCATAGTAGGAACCGCTATTGTTTTTACCTCTTTTTTCGTGGGATGTAAAAGCGAAACGAAACCAGCTGTAAAAACAGTGAGCAATGAAACCCTCTTAAAAGCCCAAGACGGATTTTCAGTAGAAGAAATTGCTAAAGATTTAGGGGCTGTTCGGCATCTTACCATTTCAAAAAATGGTGATATCTATGCCAATAGGTCCGTACTGAAAGATGGTAAAGCTATTGTCTTGCTTAAAGACACTGATAAAGACGGCACCATCGATGAACAACAGTACTTTGCCGATGTGCCTGGTACCGGAATTCTTGCAAAAGACAATTACCTGTATGCATCTTCAAATATCGGAGTGTTTCGCTATAAAATGAATGATGCCCATGAAGTTATAGATACCAATACCCCAGAAAAAATAGTGGATGGATTAATAGATATGGGTGCAGACAATGCCAAACCTTTTGCCATTGATAATGAAGACAATTTATATGTAACCATTGGCTCTTGGAACGATGCCTGTAGAGATAACGACGAGGGTGCCGGAATGATGCCGTGCGCCATTTTAGATTCTGCTGGCGGAATCTGGAAGTTTAAGGCCGATGAACTGAATCAGTCCTTTGCAGATGGATCACGATATGTCACCGGAATTAAAAATGCGGTAGGCATTACCTGGAATTTTAAAACGAACTCTTTGTTTGCGACCGATCATGGCCGTGGCGGACTTCATAATTTTTACCCAGAGCTCTATACCGAAAAACAAGACGGTGAATTGCCTGCAGAAACTTTATACGAACTAAAGGAGGGTGATAATGCCGGATGGCCCAAAACCTATTACGATCATTTTAAAAATAAGCGTATGCTCGCTCCTGAGTATGGTGGAGATGGTGAGCAAACTAGTGAAGAAGGTTTTATTAATCCGCTTGTGGCATTTCCGGCGCATTTAGGTCCAAATGACTTGCTTTTCTATACGGGCGATATGTTCCCAGAAAAATATAAAGATGGTGCTTTCATCGCTTTTCACAATCAATCTTCAGAACTTAAAAAGGGCTTTTTTGTAGCCTTTGTTCCATTTAAAAATGGGAAGCCAAGTGGAGATTGGGAAATATTCTTAGACAACTTCGCAGGTTTCGATTTGGCAAACCCGGAAGATGGTACTTTGCTGCACCGCCCATGCGGATTAGCACAAGGACCAGATGGTGCCTTATATGTCTGTGATGATTTTGGCGGAAGCATTTTTAAAATAACGTATTAACTCGAACCTTATAAAAAAGCTGAACCATGGTCTTACATCTGAAAAAGAATATCCTTTTATTCGTTGTTGCATTTTTACCGGTATTGGGATTCTCCCAAGATGTAACCATCGTCAACCAATTTATACGTTCTATGACAGATGCTCAGAAAGAGCAAATTGTCTATGAATTCAATGCAGATGACCGAGACGACTGGCACTTTCTACCTTGGAGTTCGTATGAACGACAAGGCCTATCGCTAAAAGAGTTACGTACAGAGCAAAAAGAATTGGTTCATAAACTGCTACGGTCATCATTGAGTACTACCGGCTATAAGCAGACCACAGAAATCATTGGCTTAGAAAACGTACTCGCTGCCAGTTCAGGAGATTCTGTTTACCGTGACCCAGAACGGTATTACGTTTCCATTTACGGTGATCCTACACAAGAAGATGTTTGGATGTGGAGTTTTGAAGGACATCATGTTTCGCTACATTTTACGACCGTTGCAGATGCCGTTTCCTATACTCCTAGATTCTTCGGTTCAAACCCAGGAAGAATCATGGAAGGTGAACGAAAAGGATTTAGCCCTCTAGTAAATGAAGAAGATATGGGTTTACAGCTCATTAACATGCTAAGTACAACTCAGAAACAAACTGCCATTTTTAATGAAAAAGCGTATAACGATATCGTTAGTTTCAACAAATCCGTTGCAGAAAAACCTGCCGATGAAGGTATATTGGTCAACAATTTAACGGCTCCTCAAAAAAAGCTGTTAATGGATATTATTTACGAATATGCATCCACTATCCCTGCAGAACAGGCCATGGCGAGAATACGTAAAATCCGTAAAGAGGAACTCGATGAGATGCGATTTGCATGGGCAGGTGCCACAGAACTTGGAAAAGCACACTACTACCGCATACAGGGCAACACCTTCATGATAGAATTTGACAACAGCCAAAACAACGCCAACCATATACATACCGTCTGGCGTGATTTTGATGGCGATTTTGGTAGGGACTTGCTAAAAGAGCATTACACCAACCACGAGCATCAGCATTGAAAATTTCATAGGGCAAGGCTGCAAGGCGGGTATCTCATGAAGTCACTTTGCTTTTAAATTCCCCTAGGTATTGGTTATATTTAAGAAATAGAATCCATATTAAATGAATACAACGTACGATGCCATCGTAATTGGGTCCGGTATTTCCGGTGGATGGGCCGCTAAAGTTTTGTGTGAAAACGGTCTTAAAACCTGTGTTGTAGAACGGGGAAGAAATGTAGAACACAAAAAAGATTACCCTACTGCTCACCTGCAACCGTGGGATTTTCCCCATGGCGGTATGATGACCAATACCTTCAAAGAAGAGAATCCATTGATCTCTAAAGCGGCAGGTTTTGGAGAAGACACCGCTCACTTTTTTATTAAAGATAAGGATCAGCCTTATGTACAAGAAAAGCCTTTCGATTGGATCCGTGGCTATCAAGTAGGTGGAAAATCGTTAACATGGGGTAGGGCGTGCCAACGGTGGAGCCAATCGGAATTCGAAGCTCCTTCCAAATATAACTATGGCATTGAGTGGCCCGTAGATTACACCGAAATGGCCCCTTGGTATCATATGGTCGAAGACTTTATCGGGGTCTGTGGCAACAAAGATGGGTTAGCCTCTATGCCCGATGGGGAGTTCTTGCCCCCATTTGAAATGAATTGTGTGGAACAGCACATGAGTAAGACCATAGCAGACAACTATCCAGGCAGGCACTTGGTACATGGCCGATGGGCGCACTTAACCGAGCCTAAAGAACACCATTTAGCATTAGGTAGGGGAAAATGCCAATCTAGGAATCTTTGTATGAGAGGGTGCCCTTTTGGCGCCTATTTTAGCAGCAATTCTAGCACATTACCCGCAGCAAAAAAAACTGAAAACCTAACCATTCTTTCCGATGCAGTGGTGGTTAAAATCATCTACGATGACGATAAAAAAAAGGCAACGGGTATTGAGTATATAGATACGACTACAGGGGAGCGGCAAGAATTAAAAGCTAGTATTGTTTTTGTAAATGCCTCGGCACTGAATTCAAATCTTATCCTATTAAACTCCACCTCAGAACGGTTTCCAAATGGCCTGGGAAATGATCATGATATACTTGGGCGCTATATAGGTTTTCATAATTACCGCGGATGGACTTCGGGCAAGTTTGAAGGTTTTAAAGACACGTATGTTTATGGAAGAAATCCCTCAGAACTTATTTTAGCCAATTATAGAAATGTATACAAGCATGATATGCCCTTTGTTGGGGGATATACTATTTTCAGTGGCGCATCACGACCTAGAAATCAAGAGGCTCCAGAAAATGGCCCTGGTATTGGGGCGGCCTACAAAGAAGGTCTTCGTCTTCCGGGAGATTGGCAAGCGTATATGTATATGCAAGGTGAAACGATTCCGAAAGCATCCAATAGGGTGTATTTATCGAAGACAGAGAAAGATCCCTGGGGAATTCCACAGCTCGTAACAGATGTGAATTATGACGATAACGACGAATTGATGGTGCAAGACTTTTTAACCGAAAGTAAAGCGATGTTCGAAATCATGGGCTGTACAGATATTGAACAAAACGATTCTAAACAGGCCCCTGGCCTTGATATACACGAAATGGGCGGATGCCGAATGGGGACCGACCCAAAAACATCTATGCTCAATGAGCATAACCAACTGCATCTGTGCAAGAATGTATTTGTCACTGATGGTGCATGCATGACCAGCACGGGAAACCAAAGTCCATCTTTACTTTATATGGCATTAACCGCAAGAGCTGCTACCTACGCGGCCGAACAATTAAAAGCAAAACAACTATGAAAATTACACAACAGAAACAGGTAGGCGTTGGTATCATAGGGTCTCAATTTATCGCGAATATTCATGCTGAAGCACTAAAAACAGTAGCAGATGCTGTAATCGTTGCCGTAATGTCTCCCAACGAAGCGCATGTAAAAACCTTTGCAGAACAACACCAAATTCCGAATTGGTTTACTGATATAGATGCCTTTTTAGCCCTAGACGATATTGATATGGTTATTCTTGGTGCACCCAACTATTTACATTGTGAAATAGCCGTAAAAATTGCCAAAGCAAAAAAGCATGTTGTCGTAGAAAAACCCCTTTGCCTAAACCTAGAGGAGGCAGATCTTATGATTGAAACCTGTAAAGAAAATAAGGTGAAATTGATGTATGCGGAAGAATTGTGTTTTACACCAAAATATGTGCGTTTAAAAGCCTTGTTAGATGAAGGCGCTTTGGGGTATCCGGTACTTTTTAAACAGTCTGAAAAGCACGATGGCCCTCATGCAGACCATTTTTATGATGTTGAAAAATCAGGGGGTGGGGTTATGATGGATATGGGATGCCATGCCATTCAATTCTTCAGATGGTTAAACCCAAACGCTTCTATTGTTTCGGTATATGCACAAATGCAAACTTCTGTGCATAAAGACAAAACTATAGGAGATGACAATAGCGTGCTCATCTTAGAATTTAGCAATGGGGTTACCGCAATTGCAGAAGAAAGCTGGATTAAAAAGGGAGGCATGGATGATAAAGCAGAAATTCATGGAAGTGAAGGAGTCGCTTATGCCGATGTGCTACAAGGAAATTCGATATTAACCTATAGTGAAAAAGGAATTGGCTATGCCGTTGAAAAAGCAGGGAACACCAAAGGGTGGAGTTTTACCATGTATGAAGAGCTGTGGAACTATGGGTTTCCACAAGAAATGGCCCACTTTGTAGACTGTGTTAAGAATGATCGTACTCCCCTGGTTACGGGAGAGGATGGTAAGGCCGTTTTAGAGGTTCTTTTCGCAGCATATGCTTCGGCAGGAGAAGGGAAAAAAATCAAGTTGCCTTTTAAAACCGACGCCAAAAAACCGTACGTATTATGGAAAAAATAAATCGCAGAAATGCTTTAGGGTTAGTAGCCCGATGGTCTGCCGCAAGTTTTATTCCCTTTTCTTGGCTTCTTGAGGGGTGCTCAGAGGATAGTAATCCCTCTTTGTTAAACCACGAATATCAATCGCTTCTGGCTGTTATCGTTGAAATTATTTTACCCGAAACCCCTACCTCTCCTGGAGCAAAAGAGGCCAACGTGCAGCATTTTATAGGGCTCATAGTAGAAGACTGTTACGAAATTGAAAGAAAAGACCGCATCATCATTGGACTAAACCAATTATTACACAGTGGGTTTTTAGACCTCACCGCAGAAAAACAATACGATATCATTGCTCAATTAGACGAGGAGGTGAATTCGTCAACCACTACAACCTCTTCTTATTTTAAGGATATTAAGTCGCTTACCCAATGGGGGTATTTTTCCTCTAAAATTGGCATCATGGAAGGGTTACGATACAACCCTATACCCGGATCTTATAAAGGCTGCGTTCCTTATACTAATGAAATAGCCTGGTATTAATGAACAAACATCAATGTAAAGACTATACCGAGGTAAGCAAAACAACTGCAGAATGGTTCATTCAAAAGGTCAAAAAAAATCCTGTAAGTAAAATAGGTGTTGCCACCGGAAATTCTCCTTTGGACATGTATCGCCGCATCACAAAGACAGCGCGCCAGCATACTACATCTCTTTCTTTGTTTCAGTTGGATGAATGGGTGGGATTATCTGAACAGCAACATAGTTGCAAGAGTTACATTGAAAAAGAGGTGAGAATCCCCTGGGGAATATCTGCCGAAAGCACACATTACTTTTCTCCTTCTTTACATCTTACTAGTAAAATTCAAGCAGAGAACGCCGTGGCTTCGATGCAAAAAAAGCTTGATGAGAAAGGTCCGCTAGATATCCTCATTTTAGGAATGGGAAAAAACGGACATTTAGGTTTTATAGAGCCCAGTGAAAAATGGCCTCCCAATACGTGTTATGTTTCAGAATTGGCAGCATCTACCCAAAATCATACGATGATTCTCTCTGAGCAAACTCCCCCAACAATTGGTGTTACTTTAGGTATAAAGTCCATTTTAGAAGCAAAAGAAATTCTATTTATCGTAACCGGAACGGGAAAAACAGCTGCGTATACTCAATGGCTCACGAAGGAAATTACCCCAAACCTACCTGCAAGTATTTTATGGAAACACCCCAAGGTTACGTTGGTAACAGACATATGATTCTATTAATTGATGACTGATTAAAATGACCCCCAAAAAATAGTCAGGAAGAGAACTCGGGTCTTGTAAATCGTCATACGTATTGCCCTTTTATTGCAACCCTAAGCTACAGGGCTCTTACTTTCTTGGTGAAAAATAAATTTACCTATGAGCACAATAGATCACTACATTATATTTATCCTATCTTAATGCATATATGAAGAAATTTATTGATCCTTGTGGGCCTTTATTTGTTACTTCTTATCCCACTGCCGCAATATGAACATGAACTACAAAAGCCATCACAGACTCCTTTTGTTTGGGGTCAAGACACCCTTTGGGAATCGTTGGAAACGAATTTTATGGGCGCGAAAGCAATGCCTTCCGTAACGTTGGATTCCATTGTACAACATTTAACTATTGAAGCCGATAGTATTCTAGCGATCTATGAAGATAAAAAGTTACTACCTGAAGATGATTATTATGGATTGGTTGAGCGTAAATTTTTCCAACTTGCTCCACTTATTGCTGCTCAGCAAAACAAAACGCACTGGTATATTAATTTTTATAACCGGGTACGGAAAAAGTTGAAAACGGATTCCCGTTTTTGGGATATGACCGATGCCCATTCCCGTAATACCTCTTACCGTATTTTATATGGTATGAGAGCTACAGTGGAGGAAATATTATTACAATCGAATGAGGATCAGTTTGTCTCAACAATGATTGTTTCAGACGAACCTTCAATTACCCCACACGCAGATATTCTTGGTATCAAAGTACATAGTGGTGATTTGCTCGTAAGCCGAGGTGGAGCTGAGGTTTCCGCTTTTATTTCAAGAGGTAATGATTATCCGGGAAATTTTTCACATGTAGCATTGGTACATATTGACTCCAAGACCAACAAGCCCTATTTTATTGAGGCCCATATTGAAAAAGGAGTGGCCATAGCCACATTAGATGAGTATTTAAGTGATAAAAAGCTGCGGTTTATGGTAATGAGACCTCGGGCAGATTTGGCTCAAATGATGGCTAATCCTATGCTTCCACATGAAGCGTCCTTGTTTATTTCTGAGGAATCTAAAACCAGGCATATACCTTATGATTTTAAAATGGACTACTACGATGCCTCGGCAATGTTCTGTTCGGAAGTTGGATCATATGCCTATAAAAAATTTGGGATTGATTTATGGGAGTTTGAATCTACCATCTCTTCAAACGGAATTATTGATTGGCTAAACAATTTTGGTGTTGAAAATTTTGTGACCCAAATGCCGTCCGATCTTGAATATGACCCCATGCTTAGTGTTGTAGGTGAATGGAGGAATAAGGATGTGCTTTTTCAGGATCATTTGGACAATGCCGTAATGGATGCTTTGATCAGCCGTGCAAATAAAGGTGAAAAACTAGATTATACTATTTGGATGTTACCTGTAGCAAGAGTTGTTAAGGGATATTCATTTTTTCTCAATACTATAGGAAAAGAAGGAATTATTCCAGAAGGAATGGGGGCCGTTACCGCATTGAAAAATACTGATTTCGTAGACCGATTTAATAAATGCAAATTAATTACAGTAACAAAAACTAAAGCTTTCGAAAAAGAAAATAACTATTTACCTCCTTACTGGCAAATGGTTAGAATGGCGGAAAGTAGTATGTTGAAGTAAAATTCTTTGAACCGTACGTTCCACAGTTATGATTCTCAATTCTATTTTCTAAATCTTCATGGCATGCCCCAACATAGAATGTATTGAGCGAACTACTGTGTAGAATCAAAAATTAAATGATGCTTTTGCCAAAAACCCCATAAGGGGAATATGCTGCTTCCCTATTTTTGAAGGTGTCATTTTAGTTATCAGTAATAAATATCATTAAAAAATCTTTAAAGAAAGCAAATAGTAGCTAAGGCAATCATCCAAATCAATAATGGCCAAAAAGCAACTTTTGAAATAAGGTTATCTCTATAAAGAATAAGGTTTGAACCATTTTCGTTGCCCATTGAAAGAGCATAAAAATTAAGGGCGCATAATACTATGAAGATGTACATGATTAAGTAAAAGTATTCTATGTAAACTATAGGGGAATCAAGAAATTGCTGTCTTACTTGAATATGAGCCAATAAAACGATAAAGAATAGAGCCGAACATGTGGCTATAGCGCCACTGGTATTAAATCCAAATTTATTACTTAAATCTTTGTTATTGGTTACCGTCATCATTAGCACAAATAGTAATAATGCCACTACAAATAGTGGAATTAAATTTAGGATAATAGCATCAATTATGTCCCTTTTCAATCCCAAATTGATATAAAATTCATGATAACTATCCGCGGTCGATTCTCCAGTATATCCAAAATTGGTGTTATACTTGTTTTCGTGATAACTGAAGAAGGTTTCTTCAATATTCCACTCACCAAATACGATATCCGTATCTAAGCCAAAAATCTGATCAGATGGGTCGTATGCATCAAAATCTGGTATGAATAGAATATCATCGTCATAGTTGAAATTTTTGGGCCAAAGACGTAACCAGGCGGTAACATAGTCAAAAGGGTAATTAGTATAGTCAAAAACTTGTCGTACCGTGGTATCGAAATACCAGCCCTTTAACTTTGAACCGGCCTGTTCATAGCTGTATAGTTCCTCTATGACCGTACTACCAGAATTTACCTGTTCAGGAAAATCAAAGCCAGCCATAATGGAATCATTAACATCCAACGGAAGTTTTTGCCATATGATTCCCGTTAAATTAACTTCATTCGGAGACTGAAATGCAATGGACTGTATAAAAAACCCTGTAGGTATATTGATAGCCATTTTGGGTTTATTTTGGTCGCTACCGCTCCATGTCTTAAAATAGGCCTCCATTTCATTCGGGTTATGAATAACACTAATTGATTCATCGTTTTTATGATCAATATCATTTGCCTTAAATGTAATGGCCCATTTATTGGCTATGACCAGAATAGCAATCAATGATACACTAGCGGCAATTAGCCAAAGGGATGATTTTTTCATTGGTTTCATATGGGTTGGTTTTAAAGCACGAACGCAACTTGGCAAACTGTAATCTTATAATGGTAAAATATATTAATTGGGTCAGAATTATACTATAGGTACAAATTAAAATTAGTTCTAAATTGAACGAATAGTATTAAGATATATACTCCTTTAGTAACTTTAGTTTAAATGAGGACCATTCCATCTCCTGCAATGGTCCCATCGCCAAACTACATTTCCATTATATATGACCAAGGCTTTCGATTCTTCAGGGAAGAAAAACGGTATCCAATCACAGGATACATCCATGGCAGAAAATAGTTCGCAAACCCTTCATCAATTTATAGACAACAAACCTGAAACCCTTTTGCAGCGCATGCTGCATTATTTGGCCAATAAAAGTAAAAGCGCCCGGCTTCCTATTCAAAAAAAGTCAGCTGCGGAAGAGGAAGAAGTACTTCAGGGAAAGTTTGAACCAATCCAAAAACAGGAGAATAAGACAGGATTACCAAATAATCTAAAATCCGGGATAGAGAATCTTTCCGGCTATTCAATGGATTACGTAAAAGTACATTACAACTCCAACCAACCTGCTCAGCTCAACGCCCACGCCTATGCGCAAGGCACTGATATCCATTTGGCTCCTGGGCAAGAAAAACATTTGCCGCATGAAGCCTGGCACGTGGTACAGCAGAAACAGGGGCGAGTTAAGCCTACTCTGCAGATGAAAGGAAAGACAAACGTAAATGATGATGTGGGATTGGATAAGGAGGCTGATGTTATGGGAGCTCAAGCCTATAATTTGATTCAGAAACAAAAGGAAGTCTTAAATAAACTATCCGTACATAATATGAATATAAAACAAGATTCAAGCAATGCCCCAACCATCACAAGAGAACTCGATTGGTTTCAACAGCTCCTCTTGCTTCGCGGGAAGATTACTTTTGAACAGTCCGAACCGGAAGCAGCCATGGACGTCCTATTACCACCCTCGCTTGAGAATGAGAATTCCCACTACAGCCAACTGATCAAAAAACACCAAATGGGAATGGAAGAACGCTTGGTATTAATCCTAGCGTTAATTCCGCATATAAAACCCTCATTGCTCGATATATTAAACATGAAAAACGAGCTCTATGACATGCCCTTTACAGAGTTTGGTGGAATTCGCGATAATAAACATAAAGGCTATTTGCCTACGGGGGAGACTGCTGCATTTTTACTTGCCGGGTCTGACCTAGAAAAACGGTTTGCCCTATTGCCCTTATTTGAAAAAGACCATTTCTTCTATAAAGAAGGTATTTTAACCTTAGAGTCTTCTTCATCAAATGAACCCCTACTCTATGGACTATTGCGCATATCCCCAGAATACCTTCCCCTATTGACCACCGGCAAGGTATTCAAACCCGATTTTAGCCCCTATTTTCAGGCCAAACGCATTACAACATCTCAAGAGTGGGATGACCTCGTAGTAGCAGACCATCTATTAAACGGACTCGAAGAAATAAAGGCCTATACCCAATATGGGAAGCAACTAAAAAACGACTATCAATTTGGTAAGAAAATAAAACCAGGGTTTAAGGTCTTGTTTACAGGTCCCCCGGGTACCGGAAAAACCCTTGCCGCTACCCTTCTCGGCAAAGCCAGCAATATGGATGTGTATCGTATCGACCTTTCCATGGTCGTCTCAAAATATATTGGCGAAATTGAAAAGAATCTCTTAAGCGTGTTCGACCTGGCCGAGAACAAAGACTGGATCCTTTTTTTTGATGAGGCAGATGCATTATTTGGTAAACGAGATAATACTTTAGATTCAGATGTTAGGTATGACAATCAACTAGTGTCTTTCTTGTTACAACGTATGGAGGATTTTAACGGTCTGGTCATTCTCTGTTCCAACTTTAAAAAGAACTTCGACAAAGCCTTTTTTAGAAGGTTTCAATTGGTACTTGATTTTGAAATTCCGGATGCGCACCAGCGGTATGTTTTATGGCAAAAATCAAAGACCCAAGAATTTGAATACGAAGCTGCCATAGACCTTGATTCATTGGCAGAAGACTATGAACTAACCGCTGCCTCGATAATCAATATTCTACACTATAGTATACTTAAATGCCTTGGCAGAAATGATACCTTGATTCAACTTAAAGATATTGAAGCAGGTTTGAAAATAGAAAAAATTAAAGAAGGTAAAAGTATATACTAGTGAACGAGTTCTTATTTGGTTTAAGATGAATTTTTCTAAAATCTATACGACAGCAAACTAATTATTATATCGCTTCATTTGCTTTTCTAAAGATTTTTCGGTGGTTCAATTTTGATGTTTAGAAAAAAATAAACCGGTGCTATAAAAGAGATTTTTAAAAAATAAAATTTAACTTAAGAGACAAATCAAGTGAACTTGATTTTAAGTCGAGCTTACCCCGCCAAACTTTTAAACCAATAGTAATTCCAATTATGGTAGATACGTACCAATACCTTATATCCATTTCTTTTAAACATAATTATTTTAGAGATGGTAATTTCAAGACACTACAAGTTTCTTTTGATGAGAGTACGCAGCGCTTGCTTAAAAAGTTGGGACTCATTGTAAAACCATACCATGGCGGTGTTCACTTTTTAATCCAAGATCCAGAACTGCTTTTTTCATCACCCGAAAGTAAATCTTTGAGGCTATTCCTAGAATGCAATGACCCCTTATATATCAATTATTCATCGCTGCCCGAATATAGTCCAACGCATACCGTTTTATATTTCAACAATCTTAACCCCGTACATAATACTGACAATTCAACATTCCTTCTACACTCAGAAAAGAACGTAGGAAAAAAAGATGTCTTTAGAATAAGTGGGGGTAAAATAGTCTTCAAAACCTACAAAGAGGGGGGCAGATATCATTTTGAGGATTCTTTGGGAAACGATATTTCAAATCTTGTAGAAATAAAGCGGATTGGTAGCGATTGGCACCTATTATCCGGCCAATACAATGGGGCCATCCATATATTGACCAATGGGGAGGAAAGTGAGCGAATATACGCCAACCCTAAACTTGTTTGGAGAAAACCCTTGGCCATTGTGGAGCTTTATCTGCCCACATTGTACAAAAATTTCAAACAAGAGGAAAAATTGGAGTATTTTCTAAACTTTCATATAGTTAAAACAAAATGGAAATATATTATTGTTAGCCCATTGTATAAAGACCTAAAAAGTCCCACTATTTTAAATGGAAAAAAAACACCGGTTTTTGAGTCTTTACCAAAAAAAGAAAATGATGAAAAAGTATATCATACATTTCAATCCATAGATGAACTGCCTCTTTTAGAGTATTCAGAAGATTTCTATTCGCTCTATACTAATGAAAACTCCCTTCCGGTAATCAAAGCTTTACCTAGGGCATCACCTGAACAACTTTTCTATGATGATGACAAAAAAACCATGTATTCACACATTTATATTTAAACTAGTAATCAAACAAAATTATGGCTAGTACGTATAAGACACCTGGGGTGTACATCGAAGAAAAGGATGCTTTTCCAGGCTCCGTCGTGGAGGTAGCGACGGCCATTCCTGCATTTATTGGCTATACGGAGAAAGCTTCTAGAAATGGGAAATCTTTGGCAAATACACCAGTAAGAATCACTTCATTGATGGAGTATGAGGAATTTTTCGGCGGTGGGAATACTCCGAAATTTAGTCTTGATTCTGATATTACTGAGAATGGAAATTCCGTTAAGATAGATGACCAGGAAATAGGCATTCGTTATGTGCTAAATACTAAGCTATTTTTTTTTAACTCGATTCGACTTTTTTATGCCAATGGTGGTGGCACCTGCTATATCGTATCGGTTGGTACATTTGGTGAAGATGGTGAAGTCGTGTTAAAGAAAGTCGACTTTGAAAGCGGACTTAAAACCCTAGAAAAAGAACAGGAACCTACTATGGTGCTGGTGCCGGATGCGGTCAATCTCTCGATGGAATCTTGTTATGCACTCTATCAACTAACGATTGCTCACTGTGCCAAGATGCAAAATAGGGTGGCGATACTCGATGTTTACGATGGCTATAAAGACCGCAAAGAGGAAGATGTAATTGAGCTATTCAGAGCTCATATTGGAACTGAAAACTTGAGTTATGCTGCGGCATACTATCCTTGGTTGGAAACCAACATAGTTCAGAATGGAGAGCTTACCTTTAAAAATTTAGACGCTTCGGTAGATCTCAATTCGGTATTTCCAGAAGCAGTGGCCAAGCAAATACTCGCTGATTTTCGAAAAGATGATAAAGGATTCAAAAAAGTATTTGAAGTGGAAAATCCGGATTTGGAAGAGGACAAGGTCCAAGCATTATTACCCGAATATATAAAAAATAAAGAGCATGATTTTCATCTTGGCTTAGTAGCGACCAGCCCGACTTATGTGAGTATTTTGAATGAAATCAAGAGTGTGGTAAACCTAATACCGCCTGCAGCTGCCATGGCAGGAATATACACTGCTGTCGATAATAATCGCGGAGTATGGAAATCTCCTGCCAATGTTTCTATCAACAGTGTCATAAAACCCGCCGTAAACATTACCCATGACGAACAGGAAAGCTTGAATGTGGATGCATTATCGGGAAAATCCATCAATGCCATTAGAACCTTTCCAGGTGTTGGCACTATGGTTTGGGGAGGCCGAACACTTGATGGGAATAGTTTAGATTGGCGTTACATCAATGTTCGACGAACGATGATCATGTTGGAGCAGTCCATAAAACTAGCTCTGCGAACTTATGTGTTTGAACCCAATGATGCGAATACTTGGGTGACTGTAAAAAGTATGATTGTAAACTTTTTAACGGATAAATGGAAACATGGAGCTTTAGCAGGTTCTTCACCAGAGGATGCCTTTGAAGTTCAAATAGGTTTAGGAAATTCAATGACAGCAGAGGATATTTTAGAAGGTAAAATGTTAGTATCCATAAAATTAGCAATCGTAAGACCTGCAGAATTTATGTTAGTTAATTTCGAGCAGCAAATGCAAAAATCGTAATAATCAATTAAAAACTAAAATAGTATGGCAGGAGAAGCACAAGACACCAATTGGCCCTTACCAAAGTTTTACTTTATGGTAGACTGGGGGTCTACGACCAATATTCCATTTCAAGAAGTAAGTGGTCTAGATATAGAATCAGAACCTATCGAATATAGACATGGTAATAGCCCGGTATTTTCAAAAATAAGTATGCCCGGTATGATCAAAAGTAATAAGGTCACCATGAAAAAAGGTGTGTTTGCCAAAGACAATGCCTTTTGGGATTGGTTCGTAAAAATAAAAATGAACACTATTGAACGGCAAAATGTAGTGATTAAGCTGTTAGATGAAGGTGGCAACCCCACCATAACTTGGACCCTTTTAAATGCTTGGCCTTCAAAAATAACCTCAACCGACCTTAAATCTGACGGTAGTGAAGTTGCCATTGAAAGCATAGAGATCGCCCATGAAGGCTTAACCATTGCTAACGGATAGGTGCTATGTCATATGATGATTTTTTCAAGCAGAATTATACGCCGTCGACAGCTTTTTATTTTGCGGTAAAATTCAATAATCTACCAGAAATGGATAGTAGTTTTCAAGAAGTATCCGGTTTAAAAGTAACCCTGGGAACAGAGGAAAGAAAGGAGGGCGGGGAGAATAATTTTGTCCTACACCTTCCTACTCCTACTAGTTACCAAGACCTCGTCTTAAAACGGTGCTTATTAAACAACTCTGCCTTGAACAGATGGTGTAAGAATGCTCTGGAAGATTTCAAATTTGACCCAAAGGATATAAAACTCCAGCTATTAGGTGCCAATGGCGGAAGTCTTGTCTCTTGGACTATAATACAGGCATATCCTATCTCATGGGAATTGTCATCCTTAAACAGTACTAGAGACGAACTGGCTATTGAAACCTTGACTCTAAAGTTTCGTAGTTTTAAAAGAGATTAATATAAATGCTGAATAAAATTATTTAATGCGTAAAACAAGAAAATAAGTAAGTATCAGCATCGAACTATATTTCACTTATAACTAAAAGTACTATGGCAGAATTTTTACAACAACAAGAGGGTATTATTGATTTTGATATTTTCATTAATGGAAGTAAGATAAAGGATACTGTTGAAGTTCAAGAAATAATGATTGAAATGGAGGTAAACCGCATTGGCTTGGCTTCAATTATTATACAAGATGGTGGCGCAATAGGGGTCGTAAGCGAACCATTTACAAATAGTGAGAGTAATGATTTTATTCCTGGTAATGACATTGAAATAGCCTTGGGCTATACCGATGAAACAAAAAAGGTTTTCAAAGGCATTATTCTTTCCCAACGTCTTTTGGTAAAAGGGGATAAATCGCAATTAATAATCACATGCAAAGACAAAGCTGTTCATCTGACCCAAGGAAGGCATAATGCCATCTTTCAGAATATGAAAGATTCAGATGCCATTAAAAGTATTGTTTCCAAGTATGGTCTTGACTTTGATATGGATACTACCAACTATGAGCATCCGTCTTTAGTGCAGCACAATTGCACCGATTGGGACTTTCTAGTTATGCGCGCTGAGTCAAACAATATGATAGTGCAGACAAATCAAAACAAGCTAAGCATAAAAAAGATAGATTTTTCGAGGGAACCACAATACGAGATTAAGTCTTCTCAGTTTGTCATTGATATTGACTTATCATTGGAAAGTAAAAATATATCAGGCGCTTATAAAATGTCATCCTGGGATTCCAATTCACAAGAGGTGCTTTCTAGTAGTATAGAAATACAAGATTCGCTAAATCAAGGAAATATCACCGCAAAAAAAATAGCCACTACTTTGAACAAGAGTCATGACAGCTATTCTTCTGCACCCATTTCAAAAACTGAAATGGATACACACCTGCAGTCATTTGCGAATAGCGCAGTATTAAATAAGGTTAGAGGCAAAATAACGGTTCCAGGAAATACAAAGATAATTGCCGGTGATATTATTAAACTATCAGAGTTCAGTTCTCGCTTTAATGGTAATGCGTATATCTCAAAGGTAGAACATAGTTTGCAAGATGGGGAATGGCTAACTATTCTCCATGTTGGAAAAGATTTAAGTTTACACGCTTCTTTACCAAATATTGAAGAATTTAGAGCCTCTGGTCTGCTACCAGCCATGTGCGGTACCCAGATTGCTACGGTAAAAAAAACATTTGAGGATCCAGATAATAATTTTCGCGTTTTAGTAACACTACCGTCATTTTCTGGCACTGGACAAGAAGAGGGTATTTGGGCCAGAATCGCATTTCCGTATGCATCAGCGGATGCTGGTTACTTCTTCTTTCCTGAAGTGGGTGATGAGGTGCTTCTTACGTTCATGAACGATGACCCTAGGTTCCCGGTTATTTTTGGTGCATTGTATAGCGCAAAAAATGCGGCCAAGGTAACACCAGATGAAAAAAACCAATTTAAATCTATTTCCTCTAAATCTGGAATCCATATCACCTTCGACGATGAGGATAAAATTTTAACCATCGAGACTCCAGAAATGAACACGATTGTATTAGATGATAAAAATAAGAGTATCAGCATGCAAGACATTAATGAAAATTCAATAGTTATGGATGAATCAGGAATAACGATTAAAACACCAAAAGATCTAAACTTAAGTGCTGATGGAAGTATTAACATAAAGGCAACATCTAATCTAGCTATGTCCGCAACCGCAGATGCTACACTAGATGGGCAAAGTATTACACAAAATGCCAAAACATCGTTTACGGCTAAAGGAAATGCTTCCGCAGAATTATCAGCATCTGGGCAAACAAGTATCAAAGGTGCAATGGTGATGATTAATTAACTCAAAAAATATATAAATATGCCACTAGCAGCAAGATTGACAGATATGCATACCTGCCCTATGGTCACCCCAGGATTGCCCCCAATACCACACGTTGGTGGCCCAATAATTGGACCTGGTGCTCCAACAGTTTTAATTGGTAAAATGCCAGCAGCTGTTGTGGGCGATAACTTGGTCTGTGTAGGACCTCCTGATTCTATAGTTAAGGGTTCAGCAACCGTAATGATAGGAGGTAAACCAGCAGCGCGAATGGGTGATACTACCGCACATGGAGGAAGTATTGTTTTAGGATGTCCTACGGTAATGATAGGTGGTTAACGGATGAATTCAGAACCATTAAATTACAACGAATTAGGTTTTTTGGTCAGTTCTCCTGTCTTAATGCTGGCCAGAGGTAGACAAAAGGTAAAATTCAAAATCAATTTTACCGCATCGTCCTATGAAAAATCAAAAAAGATCTTTGAAGCATGGTCTCAGGAAGAACAAACCCAAGATCATGGTTCAAGGGAATTGAAGTTTATTATCAAAGATGCTTTTAAACTCTTTGTGACCGTCGAAAATATGTGGCGAGAAATTAATGGTTTTACAGCTACGTTAGATGACAAAAAAAAAGCTCTAATATTTTCATTTGGTTTGTTGGGAAACCCTGAATCCTTGGTGCCTTTGGATAATGAAATTCATGAAGGGAATTTTGAATCTGAATGGCCATGCGTTAAGATAGTTTTAAATAACGATGCCCTAATATATCCCTACAAGTTTTTGGAGGACTTGGTTATTAAGAATATAAGTATAAAAGCCGACGTGGCAGGAGTTACGGATTTAGAACTGAACAATAATTTAGGAAAATTGGATAATTCTATCCCATTTCCTCCATTTGGTCCAATTCCGCACGTAGGCAGTTATCTGAGAATGGAAAATCCCTTAATTCTACAAAAAAACCTTACTAAACTAAAACTTAACTTCGAATGGTGTGGATTGCCAGAAGAAAAAAATGGTTTTATCGATTACTATGCAGCTTATAATGCAAGCATACATAATGGTAGTTTTAAAGCCGTTATAAATCAGTCTGGTAAATTAGTTCACAAACTACAGAAAATTGAACTTTTTGAATCAAATGCTACAACTTATAGCTTAGAGAAATCTAAGTCAATTAAGGTTAAATTGGAGAAATTAGAATTTAATGATTCCATTAACTTGTCAAAGGGATTAGGTAACGATAGTAGCCGCCCCTTATATATTATACTAGAAAGTCCGGAAATAGCCTTTGGGCATCAAATTTTTCCAACAAAATATTCAGAAGCTGCAATGTTCAATGCAAGGATTTTTAAAAGAAAATCAATTGACTTACCAAAACAACCATATACTCCATTACTTGATTGCTTGACAATAAACTACACCAATTATGTAAAAGAATCCATATCAAGAAAGAAGGACGATTATGGTTATGATATTAAACTTATCCACTTAAATTCTTTTGGTAATATTCAGGTTTTCCCGCACCCTCGGAAATCAATATGTTTCCTTTTACCACAAATCAGGTATAATGGAAATATATTAGTAGGACTAAATAACCTCCAAGCAGCTGATTTAGGTGGCACAGGATTCAATTTATCGTACGTGATCCATGCCACAACCGCACAAATACATAAGCCAAAGCTGAAATGGGATTATTTGAACAATAAGAAATGGGTTTTTATAAAATCATTATTTATTGATAATCCTAGAGATGGTATTCTTCCATCGGCTATTGAAAATTTATCAATAGAATCTGATTTTATTATTAATGATGCCAGAGATAATTATATATGAAAATGGAGAACACAGTAAATATTAAAGGTACGATGCCCGCTGATGGAAAATGGCATAACGTTTTTGAAAACGCATTGTCCGATTGTCATGCATACGAAATAATGGCCTTAGCTAAAGGCAAACCTAAAGAAGGTAAATACTGTTTGCTTCATGCTATTGCAATAAGTAC
Source organism: uncultured Maribacter sp. (assembly GCF_963974015.1). Lineage (GTDB taxonomy): Bacteria > Bacteroidota > Bacteroidia > Flavobacteriales > Flavobacteriaceae > Maribacter. The sequence continues at coordinate 494,301 of NZ_CAXBBZ010000001.1, forward strand.
GTTTGGGAATTCCAATCCAAAAATTTCCAAAACCTGTGCGCATTATGGAAAAAGGTGGAATAAAATCAGTATTCGATGGGAATCCCGGAAAAATGCGGTTAATCAACCACAGGAAGAAAAATGGTGGCACAATTTACCTTTAGTTAGAGGTCGAATTAAGGGTGAAAAAAACGCATATGCGTACAATCTTCAAATGAAGACCAAAAGTAATTATGGTTCTGATTCAAAAATTTCCTTTAGGATTCTAAAGTTGTGGGATGAATTCAATTAAAAACAACAATAAAAGGAACTCAATGGAAAGTGTTTACGATAGACTAGGTATGTTGAAATCAAAGTCTAGTGGTCTAAAGTTTTTAAATAAAGGTATTTAAAAGACAAAAAATCAATCGTTTAAATACACAACATGATAATTGGAGTGGCTGAGACCAAAACTACTAGAGAAATCAAGCCTAAACAAAAAGTAATAAATACCAACATTGTCGGCACGAATTAAAAAAGTCTTTACCTACATCACTGTAAATAAAGACTTTAGGATAATCTAATGTGGTCCCACCTGGACTCGAACCAGGGACCACCTGATTATGAGTCAGGTGCTCTAACCAGCTGAGCTATAGGACCGGTTATAATTCAATACTTGAAGCTCTGTAAACTCTTGTTTCGATTAAAATCGATAGAGACTGGCGCTCAAACCAGTTACAAAACCCGCGAATTGCGGATGCAATATTACTACTTATTTTTAACTGACACAAGATTTTTATGCATAGTTGTAGAATAGTTTACTTGCTTATCACTAGTGTTTCGTTGACAGTTTAGGTCATGCCCAAATAATCATTCTGGCCCATAAGACACTTCGACTGCGCTCAGTATGACAGCTGGCTATAAAATTATCAAACCTTACTCTCGAATTTCTTGACACAATTCTACCAATACCCCATTTGCAGTCTTTGGATGAATGAAGGCCACCCATTTATTATCAGCCCCTTTTTTCGGCTTTTCATTCAGCAATGTAAATCCTTCTGATTTTAGTCGTGCCATTTCTGCAACAATATCATCCACCTCAAAAGCTACATGATGTATTCCCTCACCTTTCTTTTCTAAAAATTTGGCAATAGGTCCGGTTGGGTCGGTCGATGCCAGTAATTCAATCTTATTAGGACCGTTTTGAAAGAAAGAAGTATTCACCCCTTCTGAAGCAACTTCTTCTTGTTTATAGGGTGCGACTCCCAATAATTTCTCGAAAAGCACATTGGAATCCTCCATGTTTTTAACTGCTATACCTAAATGTTCTATCTTTTTCATGCCTTATTTGCTTCAGAGTGCATCACATAGGGGTTAAGATACATTTTAATATGTATTTTTGCAGTATGGAAACGCAAAGACAACGTAAAATAGCTGGGGTCATTCAAAAAGATATTGTAGATATTCTACAAAAGGCTGCCATTGATGGCGGACTCCGTAATACCCTAATCTCAGTGTCTAAGGTTGCGGTAACCACAGATTTATCAATCGCAAAAATTTATTTAAGTATTTTTCCGAACGATAAAGCAGCTGAATTGATGGAAGGTATTAAATCTAACCAGCCATTAATTAAACACGAACTTTCGCAGCGTACCAGAAACCAGTTACGTAGGGTGCCAGAATTACTTTTCTATTTAGATGATTCGTTAGATTATATCGAGAATATTGAAAAGTCTTTAAAACGCGAAGAAAACCCTATGGAGAACAGAGATTTACTACCTAAACGTAAAAAGTCTTGATCGTTTGAATTTTCCTCTCTATATCGCCAAAAGGTATGTACGTTCAAAAAGTACCCAGAACGCGGTCAACATCATTAATTTTATTACCTTTTTAGTTATTGTTATTGGTTCTGCAGCATTGTTTATTGTGCTTTCGGCCTTCGCCGGATTAAAAACCTTTAGCCTTTCGTTTACCGAATCTTTTGACCCACAACTAAAAGCTTTACCAATAGCCGGAAAGACGTTTACCTTATCTCCCGAACAAGAAGAACGTTTACATGCTGTAGAAGGACTAGCTTTTTATTCCAAAGAACTAGAGGAAAAGGTTTCCTTAGAACACCAAGGTAAAAATCATATTGCCTACATAAAAGGTATAGATAGTAATTATACCAAAGTCACCGCAGTAGATAGCACACTTTACATGGGCGATTGGACGGTTAATGATACACAGGTAGTGTCAGGTTTGGGTATCGCAAATATTCTAGGGGTAACCATCAACCAGTTTCGAAGCCCTTTGCAGATTTATGCGTTTAAACCTGGTAAAGGTTCTATATCGCAACAAAGTATTTCATCACTCTATAACCAAATTCCCATGGTAATCGGTGGTGTTTATGCCGTTGAAGCCGATTTGGACAATAAATACGTATTTGCAGATTTACGATTGACTCAGGCATTGTTGGAAAAAGACTCGCTACAGATTTCAGGTATAAATTTTAAAATGGACGACGGAGTTGAGCCTAGTACAGTTCGTTCAGAAATTCAGGTAATTTTAGGTTCTGGTGTTGAACTGAAGAACAGACAGCAACTGAACAGTACCCTATATAAAATGTTGAACACCGAGAACGTCGCTACATATCTCATATTTACACTTGTGCTTATTATCGCTCTTTTTAATGTGGTCGGCGCAATTATCATGATGATTTTAGACAAGCAACAGAACTCTAAAACCCTTTACAGCCTAGGTACTACGATTAAAGAATTACAACGTATTTACTTTTTACAAGGAATTTTAGTTACTGGTTTAGGAGGATTGATCGGTGTACTTATCGGTGTCATTATTGTATGGTCGCAACTTGCATTCGGCTGGTTAAAAATAACCCCGTCTCTATCCTACCCTGTTAAATTTGAGTTCATCAATATTACTATTGTACTTGCTACGATTATAGTACTAGGTATTATCGCTTCTAAAATTGCAAGCAGTCGAATCAATAAGAAATTAATCGAGGCTTAGATCAAGTTAAACTCGTGATCACCAAACTTTTCCATAACCTCATCAAAGGCAGCAAAAACTGACGCAGAATCATCGCTAGTAACCATTTTCATGCGATGTTCCTTAAAATTGGGTATGCCTTTAAAGTAATTGGTATAATGTCTACGTGTCTCGAAAACACCCAGAATTTCTCCTTTCCAATCAATCGACATTTGTAAATGACGACGGGCGGCATCAACACGCTCTTCCATGGTTGGTGGGGCTAAATGCGTGCCTGTTTCAAAAAAGTGTTTTATCTCTCTAAATATCCATGGGTAACCGATACTTGCACGGCCAATCATTGCGCCATCCAATCCGTATTCATCGCGCATTTTTAATGCTGCTTCCGGCGTATCTACATCACCATTACCAAATACAGGAATGTGCATTCTTGGGTTGTTCTTTACCTCTCTAATAGGGTCCCAATTGGCATTGCCCTTATACATTTGTGCCCTTGTTCTACCATGAATGGATATTGCTTTGCATCCTACATCTTGTAAGCGTTCTGCAACCTCAACAATTTTAATAGAATCATCGTCCCAACCTAATCTGGTTTTCACCGTGATAGGTAAATTACTATGTTCGACCATAGCTTTGGTCAAGGAGACCATCAAGTCAATATCTTTTAAAATACCTGCGCCTGCGCCCCGTGAAACTACTTTTTTAACCGGGCAGCCAAAATTGATATCAATAATATCTGGCCTTGATTTTTCTACAATCTCTACAGATTGTAGCATACTATCCAAATTAGCACCGAAAATTTGAATACCTACCGGACGTTCTTTCTCATAAATATCAAGCTTCATCACACTTTTTGCAGCATCGCGAATCAGTCCTTCAGAAGATATAAATTCAGTATACACCACATCGGCTCCTTGCTCTTTACAAAGGGCACGAAATGGCGGGTCGCTCACATCTTCCATAGGTGCTAAAAGCAACGGAAAATCAGGTAGTTGTATGTCTCCAATTTTAGGCACTGTCTATTTAATTTTGGGATGCAAAGTTATATAAAAATACGGGAAGAAGCTTATCTGTATTAATGTAAGGGTACGTCCATTAATTTTAAGTTTTTTCATAATATTATTTAGGCCCAAGCACACTCTTTGCTTTAACTTAAATAAGTTTGAACTAGTTATGTAGTTATTACTGTTTTATGACCCAAGTTTTATCATATGTCTCCCTGCCTTTCGAGCCTATTGTTTTTGGCATAAAACTTAATGTTCACCTTATTCTTGAATATTTGGCTTTTTTATAGGGTTTCGATATTATGTGTTCCTCCGTAAGAAAAGCATTGACCCTATATCGTCTACTAACCGACTTTCTATTTTAATAGGTGCAATTTTTGGCGCTTTATTTTTTTCACGTTTAGTGGCTTTTTTTGAAAACCCCGTGGCGCATATACATGAGGATTGGCTTTTTAACCTGAATAATAAAACCATTATGAGCGGACTTTTCGGTGGATTGCTAGGCGTAGAGCTTGCTAAAAAAATCATTAGCGAAAAACAATCATCGGGCGACCTGTTTACCCTTCCCATTATTTTAGGAATTATGATTGGCCGTTTAGGGTGTTTTTTATCTGGGATAAAAGAGTTTACCTACGGAAAAGAAACTTCATTTTTTATGGGGATGGATTTAGGAGATGGACTTACTAGACACCCAATTGCTCTTTATGAAATCGTATTTCTACTCGCCCTTTTCGTACTCATTAAAAGACTTCAAATAAAATCAACCCTGTTTACAAGTGGTGACTTTTTCAAACTTTTCATGGTCAGCTATTTCTCTTTTCGTTTTTGTGTCGAATTTCTAAAACCGAATAGGTTTTATGTACTAGAGTTAAGCAGCATTCAAATATTATGTTTAATCTGTTTGGTCTACTATTATAAATTCATCTTTCAAAGAATAATTAATGTCCGAAAAAAACTATACGTATTATGATTTTACGTTAAGCCTGTGTCCTGAATGTCTGCGTAGAGTCGATGCCAAGATTGTTTTTGAAAATCAGAACGTGTACATGCTTAAAAACTGCAAAGAACACGGGCGCTCAAAAGTGCTAATTACAGACGATATCTAATACTATAAGAACATAAGAAATTATAACTAAGCCTCTGAGTACCCAAAAACCTTTAATACAAAAACACATTATGGCTGTCCCTACGATTGTGGCCTATGCCCCGATCATGAGCAGCATTCTTGTTTGACCGTTATTGAACTAACAGATCGTTGCAACCTTACCTGCCCAACATGCTATGCTGGTTCCTCGCCTACTTTTGGTCGACACAGAACCCTAGAAGAGGTTAAGAAAATGCTCGATGTTATCGTAAAAAATGAAGGAGAGCCCGATGTGGTTCAGCTAAGCGTTGGCGAGCCCACAATACACCCGCAGTTTTTTGAGATATTGGATTACGCCAAAACTTTACCAATTCGGCATTTGATGTTGAATACCAACGGAATAAAAATTGCAAAAGATTTTGATTTCGCAAAGCGATTAGCCGCCTATGCACCAGATTTTGAAATCTACTTACAGTTCGATTCTCTAAATAATCATGTGCTACAGACATTACGAGGGGCAGACCTAGCAGATGTCCGATTAAAGTCAATCGACCACCTCAACCAATTAAACTTGTCTACAACCCTTGTTGTGACCTTGCAAAAAGGATTGAACGACCATGAAATGGGAAGCACTATTGACTTTGCCCTAAAGCAGAAATGTGTTCGTGGGGTTACCTTTCAACCCACACAAATTGCCGGTCGATTGGAGAATTTTGAAGTAGATGAAAACCGTATAACCTTGACCGAAGTACGCCGAAAAATATTAGAGCAATCTCTTGTTTTTCAACCTGACGATTTAATACCCGTACCTTGTAATCCTGATGCTTTGGTAATGGCCTATGCTTTAAAATTGGGAAACGATATTAGTTCTTTAACGCGTTATATTAATCCAGATGATTTATTAAATGAAGGCAAGAACACCATTATTTATGAACAAGACGAGCAGTTGCACGGTAAAATGATCGAACTCTTCAGCACAGGCAATTCTGTTGAAAAAGCATCGGAAAATCTTAAAAGCATCATGTGCTGTTTGCCAGAAATTGATGCTCCAGATTTAGGGTATGATAACTTATTTAGAATCATCATAATGCAATTTATAGATGCACATAATTTCGATGTACGCGCTATTAAAAAATCATGTGTGCATATTGTCAACAAGGATTATAGAATTATCCCCTTTGAAACCATGAACCTTTTTTATAGGGATGACAAAATTGAGCGATTGAAAGAACTACAAAACGAAATGATATGATTTTAAAAGTCGGTAACCTAGATGGTCTCGTTGTTTTGATTTTTCTTATAATGTTCGGTCCTGCCCTATTATTTCTAATAATAGGTGGAATTTTGTTTTCTAAGCAAAAGATAAAAGCGGGTAAGGTTTTTATGATTTTAGCTGGTGTCTATCTGTTGGTAAGTCTTGGTGTTTGTGGCACCATGATGGCCTAAAATAATGCTACAAACGCCTACCCTCTTCGGTATTTTTCCTTTTGTAATTATCCCTTATTTTGGTATTACCGAATTTGTACCTGAACCCTGCAATGAACAATCTATTTTCCCATCTTGAATATGTGCTGTTACTCTGATCAAGATAATTTCTTGTCCCATATATGCCTCCTTTGTTAAACATATCCTCTACTGCCAAAGAAATACTCGCTGATTTGCTCCACAACGTTTTTCTTAAGGATAAGCCCATTTTGCCGAAAGAAGCGTACCTAGTATTTCCACTAATACGTGGTGAAAAATGAATGTAGGTCAAATCTGCATATAACGATTTGTCACTTAAAAAGGTAAAACTGTTGGTGGTTCGGGTGTGTGTGGTCCAAATTGAGTTTTCTACAATAGTATTGGTGTTTAAATCCGTAAAACTATCCTTATCATAATAATGACTGATCAATAAAAACAAATTCCAAAAAGAGGTAATATCTTTCGAAACGCTTGCGTCTACACCATAGTAATTATTCGATTCAAGATTAATGTACTGTGTGCGTATTATATTAGTAGTGTTATCTTGAAACATTTGCTGCGATTGTTCATTAGATTTTTTTCCTGCAAACAACACTAGCTTATAGGCTTTATCATAAACATAATCGAACTGAACATAATCTCTATATGCTGGCTTCAAATTTGGGTTGCCCTCTATTATAGAATTTGCTGATAAATAATATTGAAACGGGTTTATGGTATTATATCTAGGTCTTGTGATTCGTCTATACGACTTTAAATAAAATGCATTCTTATCGATTGTATAAGATAGAGCCATTGTCGGAAACCAATTCATATATGAATTGGTATTTGCTTCTAATTCCGTATTTAATTCGCCCTTGGCATCTGTATATTCTGCTCTAATACCTAAGTTTAATTTCCAATTTTCCCAACTGTTATTTAAACTAATATACCCTGCATAAATTTTCTCGTCGTAATTAAAAATACCTGATTCCGTTGGATCTACACCGTCTCTTATCAGGTCAAAACCAGATTGTAATATGTTCGACTCAGAATTAATATCGGCATACCTTAAACCTGTCTCCATTGTTGAATGTTCACCGAGAGGTTGAGTAAGGTCGGTTTGTGCGCTATATAGATTAATGATTTGATTAGACGTCACATTAAAAGTATCTTCTGTAATAAACTCAGATTCACCTTCTACAAAATTGTTATTCAATTCTTGCTTTATTTTGTAATCATAATACGTGAAATGGGTACTGAAAGAAAGTTCGGCACCCTTTTCGTTTAATTTATGTACCCAATCTAAATAATACGCGGTATTTAAAACATCTTTGTTAGAAATATTAAGGCCCGCTAAACGTGCTGTGGTTGCTCCATCCGTGTCTTCTATTTCAGTTTCAGATGTATAATTATTGATGACATTTGGTAAGTAGCTATTGTTGGAGGTTAGACTTATTGTGTTCTTTTCATCTAATAGAACATCTAGAAATAGGTTTAGGGTGTGGCTTTTTTCTTTAGAAATAGATTTCTGTTCAGCCGTCCAAGTTTCACTTGCCTGTGCATTATTAAAAAAATCAGTGATATCGGTATATCTTATCCAATCTCTATTATGGCTAAAACTATAGTTTGTAGAAAAATCTATCTTCTTTCCTTTAAAGAAATGATCCATACCTAAGGTGTGTTTGGGTAAAACGCCCTGTGTATATCTGTTGAATACAGAACCATTATAGCCAGAGACTAAATTTTTCTTCATTTTAATATTAATCAATAATCCGCCTTCGGCACTGTATTTTGCCGGTGGACTAGTAATCACTTCTATAGATTCAACATTGCCTGCCGAGTTGCCAGAAAGTAAATTCATAATATCTTCTTCTGGCAAATTAATTCGTTTGCCATTGATCATTATATTCACATTCGAGCTACCGTTTACCAATAGTTTATTGTTCATGACCATAACACCCGGTGTTCTCTTTAAAACACTCCAAATATCATTATCAGAAAGGGCGGTGTTTTCAATATTAAACACATGGCGGTCTGCCATATGTTCTAATACTGGTTTTTTTTGTGTAACCACCACCTCATCTAATTGCTGCGCACTATTTAAAACGAGGGATTCAATTTCAATATCTTTAAATAATTGAATTAGCGGGCTTTCAACCGTATTTTCGATATAACTAGCAATAATCTGATATGTACCTTCTTTAATGGCTGAAAACTGATAGAAGCCATTATCTTTGGTTACTGTGCCTTTTATAAAATCGCCTTCTTGGGTCAACAAAAGAACATTTACCAATACCATCGGTTTTTTGTCTTCATCTAAGACAAAACCGCTAATTTCAAATTCTTGAGAATACGCAAGAGAAACTATCAAGCTAAATAGCAATGTTGCAAAGAAATCCCTTGTCATGTAGTTGGTTGGTTGTAGGAATTAAAAATAGGAAAGTTAATCGGAAAAATCTGACGGAACTGTTGAAAATTTAACAAGAAAAATTAAAATATTTTGAAAGTGCGTATTTTATTAATTTTCTAACCGCTCGCGCTCGCTTTTGTCTATATCACGTTGGTTATCCTCTAATCGGAAATTCCCGAAATTATATGTGAATCCAAACTTCACGTATTGTGTTTCCGGTGCAGGTAAATAACGGTTGTCTTGATTTAAATACTTAGAGGAAACATAGGCATTGTATTTCCCTAAAAGATCATTAGCGCTTACACTAACGACGGCCCTGTTCTTCATAAACGACTTTCTTAGCCCTAAAGTTAAATTAGTAGATTGTTCTTGAATATAAGACCCTTGTAAATAGCCCGACATATAAACAAGGCCCAATTCTCCTTTGAATGTGCCATCGTTAGAAAGGGTCACATAATTAGTTAAATCTACATAAGCTCCGTTGAATTTATTATTAAAAGAATAGGCATTGCTCTGTAAGGCAATAAAGGCTTCATCTTCATGAAAAATTGAAATATAACTATACAGGTACCAATTATTAGTGATAGACTTACCATAAGTGAAATCAAGACCAAAGGAAGTACTTGCGAGTACGTTCTGCGTAATGTCCCTTAAAACTAAATTTTCATTGTCTTGAAATGTAAGTGTAGAGATATACCTACCATTATCCCTGTAATAAAAATCAAAAAAGTATTCTTGATTAAGCGTATAGTTCAAATTAAAATTATGACTGAAGCTAGGAGTTAGATTTGGGTTGCCCTCTTCAAAAGTACGTTCATTTATATACGTTCTAAATGGATTCAAATCATCATATCTAGGACGTTTTAATTTTCTAGAATAATCTATAGAAAGACTATGGTGTTCATTAATATTGTGTAGTACATATAGTGATGGGAACAGTTCAAAATAGTTTAGGTTGTTGATGGTAGAGCTATTTTCGGAAATACCTGAACTTTCTGTCTGCTCCCCCCTTAAACCCGTTTTTAAGCTCCATTTTTCCCAATCTTTTGAAAAACTAAAGAACGCCGCATATACATTTTCATCGTAGATATAATCATCAGATAAGTTCGGTATAAATACTGGACCATTATTTCGAAGAATATAGTCTAAGCTACTTTCAGAATTGATAAATGACCCTTTAACTCCTGTTTCAAAAAAAACGCTTCCCAAATGATCATTATAATCTAATTGAGCAGTTTTTATTTCTATTTGTTGATTTGCATTTGTTGAGAAATTAAAATCACGAATAAATGAACCATTGGGCAAGAAATAATTAGAATTCACATCTTGTGATCTATCAAGGTCAAAGTATGTGTAATGGGCATTCATATTCAGGTTTCCACTTTCTTTAAACTTATGTTTATAAGTAAGGTCTCCAGATATATTATTTTTAATTTCATTTAGGTAACTACCCGTGGTAAATAAAGAATCTATAACCCCCAAACCATTTTTAATGGTGGTATTCTGAAAAAACTCGGACGCTCTTTTTGGCTGTAATTGAGCGTTAGAGGTAAGGCTAAGGCTATTTTTGTCATCGAAATCATAATCTATGACAAGGCCTGCGCTATGTGTATTGCTTCGAATTATTTGGTCAAAATCAGTATCCCATATCGAAAAGATGCCTGTATCATTATTATAATTTGTTTTACTCAGTGTATTCTTAAATTCTTTTTTTGGAACATAGTTATAGCTCGCATTCACATTTAGTTTATCGGTCTTGTAAAAATGAGAAGTGCCAAAATTATATTTCGGAAAAACACCTTGGGTATACCCTGCACTTATATTTCCCTTATAACCAAGAGATACATTTTTACTCGTAATGATATTTAATATTGACCCCCCTTCGGCATCATAACTTGCTGGAGGGTTATAGATTACCTCTACCGATTTTATATTTTCCCCTTGATAATTCTCTAAAAGATTTCTAACCTCTTCTGATGACAATTGAACTTTTCGATTATTAACGTAAACAGTAGTAGCACGATTACGCACCTTTAGTTCATCGTTCATCACAATTACACCTGGTGTCTGACTTAGAATATCCCATGAGCTGTTTTGTGAAATCACCGTATTTTCCACATTAAAAACAATACGGTCTACCTTGCGTTCTACTAAAGGTCTGTTGCTAGTTACTGTAACTTCATTAAGTTCCTCTGCCTGCTGTTCTATAATTACAGCACCAATTTTTGTGTCTTTTAAAATTTCTATTGCACGATTATCTGACATCTGCCCCACATAAGATGCCTTTAAAAAATAGAGTCCTTCTGAAATATTGGAAATAGAAAAAATACCATTCTCATCTGCTGAAGTTCCTTTAACCAAAGTAGAATCTGTAACATTCAAAAGAAAAACAGAGGCAAAGGCAACAGGTTCTTGAAATTGATCTTTAACCTCGCCTTTTAATTCATAGGTTTGACTAAACACACAATCCGATATACCTAAGGTAAAGATTAAAATCGCAAATAGTAGTTTCAATAGTAGTTTGGGTTGAATTTCAAATCTAATTAAAAAAACGTTGTAATCCTTTACAAATTATGTAATCCAAAGAAAAGTCAACATCTATAAATTGGCGATTACACTCAAGCTTAGCGCTGTAAATTAGATTATATTTGCAATTGCCTTTTAAAGCCGAGTACTATTCTTGGTTTTAAACTGTACCATTATTACCGTTACCGCTATGAAAAACATTAGAAATTTCTGCATTATTGCGCATATTGACCATGGTAAAAGCACCTTGGCCGACCGACTGCTAGAGTTTACAGGTTCGGTTACCGACCGAGAGAAAAAGGAGCAATTATTAGATAGTATGGATCTTGAAAGAGAGCGTGGTATAACTATAAAAAGTCATGCCATACAGATGGACTACACCTATAAGGGCGAACATTATATTCTAAACCTTATCGACACTCCTGGGCACGTAGATTTTTCATATGAGGTTTCTAGATCTATTGCGGCCTGTGAAGGTGCTTTATTGGTCGTAGATGCGGCACAAAGTATACAAGCACAAACGATTTCTAATCTTTACTTGGCTTTAGAGAATGACCTTGAGATTATACCTGTTTTAAATAAAGTTGATTTACCAAGTGCCAGCCCAGAAGAAGTTACCGATGATATTGTTGATCTATTAGGTTGTAAAGCAGAAGAGGTAATACCTGCAAGTGCAAAAACAGGTATTGGTATTGAAGAAATTTTAAGTGCAATTATTGAGCGAATTCCTGCTCCGAAAGGAAACCCTGATGAATCGTTACAAGCCCTTGTTTTTGACTCTGTTTACAATCCCTTTAGAGGAGTAGAAACATATTTTAGAGTGGTAAACGGTTCTATTAAAAAAGGACAAAAGATAAAATTCGTAGCTACAGACAAAAGCTATTTTGCAGACGAGGTGGGTACGCTTAAACTGGTACAACATCCGAAAAAAGAAATAAAAGCAGGTGATGTAGGATATTTAATTACAGGTATTAAAGATGCACGTGAAGTAAAGGTTGGTGATACGATTACCGATTCTGCTAATCCTACAAAAAACCCTATTGCAGGTTTTGAAGATGTAAAGCCAATGGTATTTGCAGGTATTTACCCTGTAGACACCGAAGATTTTGAAGAATTAAGGTCTTCAATGGAAAAATTACAATTGAACGATGCCTCTTTAGTATTCGCTGCTGAAAGTAGTGCTGCACTAGGTTTTGGATTTCGTTGTGGATTCTTGGGTATGCTTCATATGGAAATCATTCAAGAACGTTTAGAACGTGAGTTTGATATGACCGTGATTACTACGGTACCAAACGTAAGCTACCATGCCTTTACACGAAAAGACCCAAATGTTCCTATGATCGTAAACAATCCTAGTGATTTACCAGACCCATCGACTATAGACCGTGTTGAAGAACCTTATATTAAAGCTACCATAATTACCAAAGCTGATTTTGTTGGTAATGTTATGTCGCTTTGTATTGAAAAAAGAGGGCAGATTACTAATCAAACCTATTTAACCACAGAGCGTGTAGAGCTTAACTTTGATATGCCGCTTGCAGAAATTGTTTTTGACTTCTATGACCGCTTAAAAACAGTATCTAAGGGATATGCTTCTTTCGATTACACACCTATTGGTATGAGAGAATCTAAATTAGTGCGTGTCGATATATTATTAAATGCACAAACCGTAGATGCGCTTTCAGCATTAATACATTTTGACAATGCTACCACTATCGGTAAAAAAATGTGTGAAAAGTTAAAAGAACTTATACCAAGACAACAATTCGACATTCCCATTCAAGCCGCTATAGGTTCTAAGATTATTTCTAGAGAAACTATTAAAGCATTGCGTAAAGATGTAACCGCCAAATGTTATGGTGGTGATATCTCACGTAAAAGGAAGCTTTTGGAAAAACAGAAGAAAGGTAAAAAGCGTATGCGTCAAGTTGGTAATGTAGAAATACCACAAGAGGCATTTATGGCAGTACTTAAACTGAACGATTAAGTAGTTTCTTTAACGACTTCTTTTTCTTGATTTTCAGACGGGAATATTTTACCCAAATAGACTAATTTGTAGCCTTCCTTAATATCTGTAAAATCTTTGCTGAAGGCTGTGATTATTTCTATATCCCCATCAGGATCTTTAAGAAATAAAGGTACAATATCAGCGTCCGCTTTGGTGATTTCTATCAAGCCTTCGTAATGTTCCGTATCATGAAGTTCAATTTCATGTATTGCCGGATACTTTCTAGATGCTTCGGTAAGTTTTATAAAATCATCTGTATGGGAAAACAATCCTTCTTTTGGATTGTTTTCTGGGTCTCCCATTTCATCTGCATCGACTAACCTAAAAGAACCGTTTTCACCGAATATATCTTGAAACTTGTTGATAGCGTATTTATTGATATCAGAGTTACCGGTCAATGCCATCATATACCCAATATCGTTAAGCTCTATATTATCTGTTAAACTATCAGAATAAATGTTGGCAGATATAGCTTCCAATCCTAATTTATTGGCCTTGTCAATGTTTGATTGATTATTATCTATCAATACCACATGCCTATCGTTCTGATGTAAATAGGTACCTATTAACCTTGATGCTTTTGATGCACCCAAAATCAATATACCTTCTGATTTTTTAAGAAAGACCCCTATTAATTTTGCAAACAATCGGGCAGTTGTAGCATTCAACAAAACGGTTCCTAAAACAATCATAAATACCAATGGCGTAATATATTCAGCACCTGGCTCTCCTTTAGATAATAGTTTAGACCCAAAAAGTGAAGCGATACCCGCTGCAACAATACCTCTAGGGCCTACCCAGCTAATAAATAGTTTTTCGTTAAGTTTTAAATTGGAGCCAATAGAACTAAGAAAAACACCAAGTGGCCTAATTAACAATACAATAGATAAAAATAATACTATCGTTTTCCAGGTATATATTAATTCTAGATCTGCAATATTGATATTGGCCGCTAGCAAAATGAATAAAATGGAAATTAAAAGAATACTCAATGATTCCTTGAAATAGAGTAGCTCTTTAATATTAGGCAAATTAGTGTTTCCCATAACCATACCCATGACCACAACAGCCAATAAGCCCGATTCATGAGCAAAAACATCTGACATTACAAAAACGCCCAACACGACAGAAAGTGTAACAACATTCAGTAAATAGTGTGGTATAAAATTCTTCTTAATCAAAAAAGTAAGCGCATGGGCAAATGTAAAGCCAAAGGTAAAACCGAATAATAAGATTTTACCGAACTCCACTAAAGCGGTCATTGTATATGCCTGACCCTCGCCTACACTAATAAATTCATATACCAATACGGCTGCCAATGCACCGATAGGGTCGATAAGAATACCTTCCCATTTCAAAATTGCGGATATATCTTTTTTAAGCGGAATGTTTCTTAATATAGGAGTAATAACCGTTGGGCCTGTTACAATAATTAAAGCAGAGAATAAAAAACATAACTGCCATGAAAGGCCAAATAGAAAATATGCCGCTAAAGCCGCCCCAAAAAAAGTAGTAACGCTCCCTAAAGTGATTAATTTAGTAATCACTGGGCCAATGCTTTTTATCTCAGAACGCTTAAGGGTAAGTCCGCCTTCAAAAAGTATAATACTTATTGCAAGAGAAACAAAATAATATAAACCCTCACCGGGGAAAAGTCCTTCATCCCCATTCCAGATCGGTTCTATTAATTTAGATCCATCGGCAGTATATAGCGTAGATATTGGCCCGACCAATAAGCCGATAAGAATTAAAGGTAAAATAGCGGGTAATTTTAAACGCCAAGCTACCCATTGAGCAAGTATCCCCAATATAATGATTCCTGCAAGCTCTAACATATTATTTATTTTGGATAAAAATAACAATTATAGCGTACTAATTACCATAAAAACTATACCTAAACAGAGCATTTTTAATCACCCGTATTATGTAGGCAGTTTTCCTTCTTATAATTAAGCCTTATCTTGGATGGCACAACCAATTAATCAAAACCTTATCAAGTTATATTCATCAATTTTATTCGGCTTTGCCTTTTCACCTTCTCTTAAGGTGAATATTTTAGAATCTACGCGCATTGCCCATTTCCTGAAATGCAAATTAATTTTATTACATGTAGGCAAATACACTCCTGAAAAATCAAGTCAAATCAATACCATTGTTTCACAAACGGAACGTTCAAACCTTTCTATTGACATACTTTGGAAAGAAGGAAATCCTGAGTCCGTCATAACAAAAGCTTGTTTGGATTTGAATATTGACTTGTTAATTCTGGGTGCACTGCAGCACGAGAATAGATTTCAATTTTATGTGGGATCGATTGCTAGAAAGCTAACGCGCAAAGTAAACTGTTCAGTGTTATTATTAATAAAACCATCAGAAACACGAGTACCTTGTAAGCATGTTGTGGTCAATGGGCTAGATGCTCCAGACACCCCAATGGCCATTGAACATGCTTTTTATTTTTCTAGTTTACTTGGCGCACAACAAATTACCATAGTTGAAGAAATTTTACCAAAGGAGATACATGTTACTGTTGAAGATGACCGTTCATTAAAAAAGGCGAATATTATTAAACAACGATTAAGGCATAGAGAAGAATCTAGGGTAAAAAATATTGTTTCCAACTTACCTAAAAATATCACTCAAAATATAAATGTTAAAACGCAAAGTATATTTGGAAAAAGAGGGTATTCAATTGGGCATTATGCCGAAATAGCCAGAGCTGATCTTTTAGTAATGAATGCCCCTATTAAAACTAGTATTTGGGACCGAATTTTTCCACATGACATAGAATACATTTTATCTGATTTACCAACCGATTTATTAATTGTTAGAAAATAGATTTGACAGCCAAAAAAAAGAAAACCTCAACATTCATTGGTTCACTTCCCAAGAATTTATTCTCTGGTTTTGTGGTGTCTCTTATTGCACTACCCTTAGGTCTTGGGTTAGCCTTGGCAAGTGAGGCGCCTCCAATTTCCGGTATTATTGCCGCTGTCGTTGGTGGAATTGTAGTTTCTCTTTTAGGGGGTTCTAATGTAACTATTACCGGACCTGGAAATGGTTTAGTAATCGTTCTATTAGGCGCTATAACAACTTTAGGGGGTGGTGACTTATATGAGGGATATTTATTTACGCTTGCAGCAATTGTTTTTTCTGGTATTCTCATGCTTATTCTTGGGTTTCTAAAGATGGGTAGGTTGGCAGATTTCTTCCCCGCATCTGCTATTGAAGGCATGTTAGCTGCTATAGGACTGGGTATTCTCGCTAAACAATTTCATATTATGATTGGTCATAATAATGAACATGGCAGTATAGTTCATTTGCTTGTACAGATACCTGAAGGCATACTAAGCTTATATGAAAATTACCATATAGAGGAACTAATTGCAGCAATTATTGGTTTAGTTGCACTAGTTATCATGGCAAATTATTCTAAAATAAGGAATAAGTACTTACACCTGATTCCTGCGCCCATGTGGATTTTAATTTTATCGGTAAGCTTAAGTTATATTTTTGTTTCGCTAAACCTTCCATATCCCTTAAAAGATAAATTTTTAGTAAATATCCCCGATAATGTTCTCTCCAATTTAGCCTTTCCCAATTTTTCAAAAGCGTTGGAGCTAGATTTTATAATGACTGTTTTAGCGATTACTCTAATCGCAAGTATAGAATCATTGTTAAGCATTAAAGCCGTAGATAAACTTGATCCACATCGGAGAAGATCTAATGTAAATAAAGACCTAAAAGCCCTTGGTTTAGCTACTAGCCTAAGTGGTTTAGTGGGTGGGTTAAATGTGGTGACCGTTATTGCAAGAAGTTCTGTTAACGTGAACAATAGTGCGACCAATAAATCTGCTAATTTTTTCCATGCCCTTTTTCTTATCATATTCGTGCTTCTTTTTCAAGATCAATTGAGACGAATACCTTTAGCGGCTTTAGCGGCAATTCTTGTATATACAGGTTATAAGCTCGCAACACCAAAAAATTTTTCGAAGATTGCACAAATAGGAAAGGAACAGATACTGATTTTTTTAGCAACCCTATTAACAACCTTATTTACCAATCTTATTACTGGTATAGCCATGGGTATCTTAGTGACCTTTTTAATTCACGTAGTATTGAATAAGAGTATCTCATTGTTCGTAAATCATTTGGTCAAGCCTAACATTTTAATGTTTAAAGAGAAAGATGCGGGTAATTATTACATCAGTGTCAAGTACTTTGTTAGTTTTCTAAACTTTTATAGGCTCAAGAATAAGTTAGATATTATTCCCGAAAATGAAAATGTAATTCTTGATTTTTCATTATGTAGTTTTGTAGACCACACCGTAATGGAGGGTTTAGAAAACTATGTTGATACCTTTTCAAAGAAAGATGGAAGTATTGAAATTATTGGGCTCGACAAACATGGTGCAGATTCAAAACATCCATTTGCTATTCGAAAGTTATTGCCTTTGACCAAACTTGGTCCAATTGAAAAGTATTTTACAAAAAGACAAGGTCTTTTAAAGTCTATGGCAAAAGAGTATAAATGGTCTTATGCTCCCAATAGATCAAAGAAAACCAAATTTCTAAATAAGTTCATATTTTTTAGAACTCGAAAAGTGCCTTTTTTTTACAACAGCTTATATAATGAAACGAAAACATTTCATCTATTTGATATCGAGTTTAGTGAAGGGGAATTCATTGCGCGAGAAGTTGTAAAGACAACAATATTGCATATTAAAGTAATGCGACCCATACCTGTATTTACTTTGGATAAAGAAGGCCTTTTAGATTTTATCTATAGTACGGCAGGCTTTAAAGACATTCAATTAGAAAACCATCCAGATTTTAACAAGCGCTTTTTCTTAAGTGGTGAAGATCAAGATGAAATACAAAATTTGTTTACTGACGAATTGATCCTGTTTTTAGAAAGTAATCCGTATTATCACATTGAAACCAATGGAGATTCTATTTTGATCATGAAAAAAGAAAGATTGTTAAGTGTTAAGGAAATTAAAGCCATGCTCTATTTTGGCAAACAATTAAACCTATTGCTAACACAAAGCATCACTGTTTAATTTTCTCATCAAAATATTTTCTAGGTTAATACTAATCAAAAAAAGGTGTTTAAAATAACGAATTGTTTTGCAATAGCAATTAATTAAGAATCACAACAACAAATACATAATTAACCTATTTTTTCATACATAACTTACTAGTACACAATAATCAAGTATATTTCTTACACGCGAACTTAATCTTACAAAAGTTGAAGGAAATGCCCAATTTTACAAATGTCTTTTCTAACTTTGCCTAAAGTTTTCAAAATTCTGAATAGTTGCGATTTATAATCAACACTGAATATTAAAATTTTAGTTTTTGATAATATACACTATATCGTTTATCACACTATCAAAACTTAAATTATACTAAAGAATACCTTTTAATTTTAACTTGTAACCTTTCTTATTTAGAAAAATTTTATATGCCAGAAGTTAAAAATCATTTTGCTTTTAAAAAACCATTGTTATATGGTTTTTTGGCATTTCTATTAGTTTTGATAATAACGCAAACCATCACTAATCAAAGATTTAAAATACAAAATCAAAATGAGCAAAATAAGGTCAATGAAAGGGCATTAGAATTAGAAGAGGATTTACAACGCATTCTAGGACAAAGTTCGACAGCAACCCAAACATTGGCTTTCATTGTTGAAAATTATGGTATACCTGACAACTTTGACAGTATTGCACATTTACTTATAAATAGCAACAAAAAAATTGATGCTTTAGAACTCGTTAACAAAGAAGGGGTTATTACCCATGTTTACCCATTGGAAAGCAATGAAGTTCTAGGGTTAAATATATTTAAGGATTCTATTGCTAAGGACGGGGCAATTACCACATTGGAAAGAAAAGATTATTTCACAACAGGACCCATTTATCTTAATCAGGGCGGTTCGGGTTTTGTTGGCAGAAGACCCCTCTTCAATGAAGGTGGTTTCAATGGTTTTGTGGCCGCAGTTATAAGGTTATCTACCATAATTAGTGCTGTAGAGATAGATTCGTTAGAGACCCCTCCATTTTACTATCAATTAGCCAAAGTTAACCCCAATAAAACAGAGGAAGTTTTTTATTCATCTAAAGATATATCGAAAGGTGAAGCTATAAATGTACCTCTTACCACCAGCCAAGGTGAATGGAAGCTTTATGTAATTTCAAACCAACCTACTTCTTACTCAACAATTATTATCTTTTCTATTTTAGGGTTTTTACTTTCACTAGTTTGTGGAATACTCGTTTGGTTTCTAGTTCGCCAACCTTTTAGGTTAAATCAATTGGTATTACAAAAGACCAAGTTGTTAAATGAAAGCAATAACAAATTAAAAACACTTATAGAACAAGCATCAGATGGCATATTCCTAACAAGTCCTACTGGTGTCATTTCAGATGTAAACATTTCAGGAGCAAAAATGTTGGGTTATACTATAAGTGAATTAATAGGTTTAAGCTTAAAAGACATTTATGATGCTGAAGAGCTAAAGCATAACCCTATTAAGTTTAAAGAATTGAAAGCAGGAAATACTATTCTACATGAAAGGATAATGATCAGAAAGGACAATTCTTCTTTTTATGGGGAAATTAATGCAAAAATGACTCCAAATGGGGATTTATTAGGCATTCTAAGAGACATTACCGAAAGAAAAGAACTAGAGCTAATCGCTGCAGATAATCTTCGAAAATTTAGTAAAGCTTTTAATAGTGGTTTTGTTGGCATGGTTATTAAAGATGATAATAAACGCTTTCTTGATGCCAATAGCTATTTTCTCAACTTAATAGGGTATACGCTTGAAGAAGTAAAAGGTAAAACCATTCCAGAATTAGGCTTGTTAGATATGGAAGAGGCCTTAAAAAAGAACCCCGCAATTAGCGCATTTGGATCTTCAGAAAGGGTCGGTAAAATAGAAGTGGAGTTTAAAACCAAGAAAGGTGAAATATTACATTTAATAACCTCAATGGAGCACTATGAATATCAAAATAAAAAATACAGCTTAAGCACCTATATAAATCAAACAGATAGAAAAAAAGCCGATTTCGAAATTCGACAAAGCGAAATTAAATATCGCGAATTGACCGAACGTATATCCGATGCGTTCATTGCCATTGACCGGCATTGGAATTATACTTATATAAATGCGCGGGCTGCAAAAATATTAAACATTGATCCAAAAATATTGATTGGCAAAAATGTCTGGGAAGAATATCCGGATTTCGCTAAAACGGAGGCTTATTCATTTTTTCATGATGCCATGAAAAATCAAACTTACATTAAATTTGAGCAATATCACAAACAGTTTGATGCTTGGATAGAAAACAAACTATACCCCTCTCCAGAAGGCATCACTATATATTTTAGGGATGTTACCAAAAAGAAAAAAGTAGATCAAGAAAACCAAAAATTAATAGCCGTTATAGAAAATAGTCCTGGATTTATTGGCTTGGCATCGCTAAAAGGCGAGTCAATTTACCTAAATGACGCAGGTAAAAATTTGGTGGATTTTCCTATTGAAAAAAGTATTGCCGACACTTCGATTTTTGATTTTTTTCCAAAAGAATATCATAGTATAATTTCAAACGAGTATTTAACAGGAATTAAAGAAAATGGTGTTTGGAGCGGAGAAGTCCCTCTTCAAAATTTTAGTACTAAAAAAATAGTACCCGCAGAATTTTCAAGTTTTTTAATTCGTGATAAAATCACCAAAAACCCAATAGGTATTGGGTGTATTGCTTTTGATTTAACAGAACGTAAAAAAGTTCAGAAGGAAATCTATGACCTACAAACAAAAATGGATGCTGCCATACGAATTGGCAAAATTGGGTATTGGGACTGGAATTTAAAAACGGAAATCATTGAATGGTCTGATAGAATGTATGAAATATATGATGTTGAGCCAGGCACTATAATTGATGTTTCGTTAACAAAAAAATTGGTTCACCCAGATGATTGGCAAAATCACAACGCACTTATACAACTTAAAAGTACCACCAAAGACAACGGTTCTTTTTACTATAGAATAATACATAAGAACAAATCTGTAAAGTATGTTCTGGTACAGATGGAGGTGATTGAAGATACTGTGGGCTTGCCAATTCGCTATAGAGGTACGACTGTTGATATTACCGAACAAAAAGAAGCTGAAAATGAAATTATTGATTTGAAGTCAAAAATGGACGCAGCTATAAGAATTGGAAAGATTGGGTATTGGAGCTGGCACTTAGATAGTAATCTAGTAGAATGGTCTAATGAGATGTACGAAATATATGGCGTTAGTGACAAGGCTAGCATAACTCTAGAAAAAGTAATCGAATTTATTCACCCAGACGATTCAAATGTATTGGCTGAGTTTTTGAATAGAAAACCAGAGGATGACCATACAATACCTGCCGTTTATAAAATATGCCTTAAAGACAACACTGTTAAACATATTCTTAGCTTTTCTGAGAATGTTTATAACAATGAAGGTAAGCCCATACAACTGCATGGTACCGCTATAGATATTACGAAGAATATTCTAGCGGAAGAAGCCCTGCGTGAAACCAAAGAAAAATTTGCCAAGGCCTTTGAGACCAATTTAATGGGCATGATTATGCTAGATGACCAAAAAAGGGTGATTGAGGCCAATAAAACAGTCTTCAGTATTTTAGGCACTGCACGAGAAGCTTTAATAGGTAAAACTGTTTTCGATTCTGGGGTAATTTCAATAGAAGAAAACGAGCGTCTTAAACTATGGGAACAGTTTTTAGAAAACGGAAAAGTAATAAATCAAGAGCTTGCTATACAGTTAAGAAACGGTCAGGCCAAATCTCTTTTGATATCAATTGAATCTTTGCATTTTAACAATAAAGAAAGCTACTTGGTCAACTTAATTGATGACACCAAAAGAAAAGAGGCCGAAAAAGCATTGAAGTCTCAATATATAGAACTTAAAAAGACAAATTCTGAACTTGATAGTTTTGTGTATAGCGCTTCTCATGAGCTAAGAGCTCCTTTAGCCTCGGTACTAGGGCTTATTCAATTAACCTTAATGGAAGAACGAGAGCCGCAATTAGCTCTTCATTTAAATATGATGGAAAAATCTATTGAAAGACTAGATGATTTTATCAAAGACATCATAGAATATTCGCGAAATAAACATGTTGATGTTAAATTAGAAACAATAAATTTTACTAACTTATTAGAAAATTCATTGGAAAGCCTATGGTATTTAGAGAACACGAATAAGATTAACATAGAAATTAACATTAATGATAAAGTAGGTTTTGTTTCCGATAGCAAGAGAATTTCTATTGTTTTAAATAATTTTATCTCGAACGCTATTAAATATCATGATTTAGAGAAGAAGGCACCTTCCATTTGGATTGGTATAAACACCACAAAAAAGGAAGCAATTATCACTATTAAAGACAATGGTTTAGGGATAGAAGAAAAAGAAATCGATAAAATTTTTAATATGTTTTATAGAGTGTCTTCCAGAATTATGGGGTCTGGTATAGGATTGTTCATCGTAAAAGAAGTGTTGACAAAACTAAATGGCACTATGGTAGTAAAATCAAAATTGGGAGAAGGATCAATGTTTACTATAAAAATACCAAATGAATCAGGTAGAAAATAATATGACCAAGGATATAAATATACTTTTGATTGACGATTCGGATGTGGACAATTTCATTAATAAAGCCATAATTTCGAAAGAGGAAAACATTTCACAAATTACTGTCAAGACCTCTGGCTTTGATGCTTTAGTCTATCTAAACGCCATTGTTGAAAATGAAGAAACATTCCCCGATGTAATTTTCTTAGACATTAAAATGCCGAGAATGAACGGGTTTGAATTCTTAGACGAATACCTGAAACTACCAGAAGACTTAAAAAACCATTGTAAAATTTACCTATTAAGCTCGTCATTAGATTCTTTAGATGCTGAAAAAGGGGAAAAATATTATGTAGTTAAAAAACAACTTACCAAGCCATTGGCACACCATCAAATTAGTGAATTACTGTTAGAAGATTGATTAAACCCTTTTATAATTCCAAACTCTTTTCAAAAAAGAAGTATATAGCTCGTTAAACTACAGGGCTAAATGATAATATATTCTTAATAATCATAAGATTCAATCCACTTTTATTATTTTGCCCTTTATGAAAATTTATCCTGTTGAAACCGGTAATTTTAAATTGGATGGTGGCGCTATGTTCGGGGTTGTTCCAAAGGCCATTTGGCAAAAAACCAACCCTGCAGACAGCAATAATCTTATTGATATAGCTGCCCGTAGTTTATTAATTGAAGATGGTAATCGACTTATATTGGTTGATACCGGCATGGGAGATAAACAATCTGACAAATTTTTTGGTTATTATTATCGCTGGGGAGATTTTACTTTAGATGCTTCTCTAAAAAATCATGGTTTTCATAGAGATGATGTTACCGATGTTTTTTTGACCCACTTACATTTTGACCATTGTGGAGGTGCCGTTCAGTGGAATAAAGATAGAAGTGGGTATGAACCTGCCTTTAAAAATGCGAAATTTTGGTCAAATGAGAAACATTGGAAATGGGCAACAGAACCAAATCCAAGAGAGAAAGCTTCCTTTTTAAAAGAAAATCTCATTCCCATGCAAGAGAGCGGTCAATTAACTTTTATTGACCATAAAGATGAAAGCTTCTTAAATAATAGTCCGTTAGGTTTTGGCATTCGTTTTGTAGATGGTCATACCGAAAAACAAATGTTACCTCAATTTTCTTATAAAGAAAAAACTATTGCATACATGGCCGACCTTATACCAACTGTTGGCCATATACCTTTACCATATGTAATGGGTTATGACACAAGGCCGTTAATTACTATGACAGAAAAAGAACTGTTCTTAAATGATGCTGTGGAAAACAATTACTATCTATTTTTTGAACATGACGCACATAATCAACTGTGTACCTTAAAACACACCGAAAAAGGTGTTCGATTAAATCAAGTATACTCTTTTGATGAAATCTTCAATTAACTTTGCGTTACTATACATTAACTAATAAATCATATAAAATAAAGTTTCCCAATCATGACAAATACATATTTAAAATCGTTGTTCGCTCTATCAATTGTTGCTTTATTAGCCAGTTGTGGTAGTACGAGTTCGGTAACAGGTGGGGGTGGACTAATTCTCACTCCCGTTGAGAATATTGACACTACCCCTCTAAAAATAGCCGACCTCACCACAAGTGAGAAGAATAATTGGGGGCATTTAGATTTAGTAGCAGACACCATACCGGGCATGAGTGTTAATAGAGCTTACGATGAAATTATAAAAAACAGAAAAGGAACTAAAATCATTGTAGCGGTACTTGATTCTGGTATTGATTTAAACCATGAAGACCTTGACGATGTTTTGTGGACCAATACCAAAGAAAAGGCAGGCAACAATAAAGATGATGATGGTAATGGCTATATTGATGATATTCATGGTTATAACTTCTTAGGAGAATCATATAATGAACAATTAGAATACGTTCGTATGTTGCGCTTAAATATTGGTGATGCGGCAACGCTATCGAAGGCAAAAGCAATGTTAGACAAAAAGTATAACGAAGCATTACAAGGAAAACAACTTTACGAACAGAACAAGCAACTTTACGAACAGAACAAACAGCAATACGAACAGATTTTACAGGCTGTGAAAATTGCCGATAGCGCAGTTAAAAAATATCTAAACAAGGAAACGTATACTCAAGAAGATTTAACCACCATCACAACTGAGGACGAGGCTATGCAACGAAATATAGCAGTGCTTAATCAAATGTTCGGTATTAAAAATTCCATTCCAGAAGTTGTTGAGGAATTGAATGATGGTATTGAGGAATTGAGTAATGGACTTGAGGAAGTAGGGGATGGTATTAAATACTTTTCGGATCAAGTAAATTACAACCTAAATAAGGATTTCATCGGCAGGGAGCCTGTTGGTGATGACCCTTACGACATTTCAGATATCGCCTATGGTAACGGCAATCCAAAAAACAGGGTAGCCGATGAAAGCCACGGTACGCATGTTGCCGGTATAATAGCAGCTGAGCGTAATAATGGGTTAGGCGTTAACGGAGTTGCCAACAATGTAGCAATAATGAGTATTAGAGCGGTGCCTAATGGTGATGAATATGATAAGGATATAGCTCGCGGCATTCGTTATGCTGTCGACAATGGCGCAAGGGTTATCAATGGTAGTTTTGGAAAATCCTATTCTCCAAAAGCCGATTGGGTATATGATGCGATTAAATATGCAGCAGAAAAAAATGTTCTTTTCGTACATGCAGCAGGTAATGATGGCGCAAACTTAGATGACCCAACGAATGGAAATTTTCCGAATGATCAAATTAATAATGGTCCTGAAATTTCGGATAACGTTATTACGGTTGGCGCATTAAATCCAAAATACGGTTCTGAGCTGGTTGCCAGCTATTCGAATTACGGTAAAGTAAATGTTGATATTTTTGCTCCAGGTACCGATATTTATTCTACCTACCCGAACAATGAATATGAATACTCACCAGGCACCTCAATGGCAGCACCTGCAGTAGCAGGAATAGCAGCCCTTGTAATGTCACAATATCCATCACTTACTGCCGCACAGGTAAAAAAAATAATCTTACAATCTGGGTTACCAATTAAAACCACGGTAATTTTAGGAAACGATGGAAAAAAGAGCGGTTCTCTTAATGAAATTTCCAAATCCGGCAAGATCGCAAACGCTTATAATGCTTTGGTATTGGCAAGTAAAGTAGCTGCCAGACAGATTCAATTATAATAATCACAAAATACATATGACTAAATCAATTTTAAGTTTTTTTATCGCATTATTCACTATTGGGTTAATGGCTCAGAATAAAACTGACTACTGGCAACAACATGTAGACTATACCATGGATGTGGATATGGATGTGGATAATTTTCAATATACCGGAACACAAACATTGGTCTACACCAATAATTCGCCAGATGAATTAAAAAGGGTTTACTTCCATTTATATTTCAATGCTTTTCAACCAGGTAGTGAAATGGATATTCGTTTGCAAACCATTGCTGATCCTGATAGTCGTATGATAACAGAAGAAAAGAAAAGTAGGATTTCTACCCTATCTGAAAGTGAAATGGGATATCTACACCCTACTTCTTTAACACAAGATGATAAGAAAGTAATATTTTCTGAAGAAGGCACTGTGTTAGTCGTTGACCTAGCTTCACCAATTGCGTCGGGCAGCAAATCTACTTTTAACATGTCTTTCAATGGTCAAGTTCCTCTACAAATTAGACGTTCTGGCAGAAATAACGAAGAAGGTGTTGCGTTGTCTATGAGCCAGTGGTATCCAAAACTTGCAGAATATGATTTTGAAGGATGGCATGCAGACCCTTATATAGCACGTGAATTTCAAGGTGTATGGGGTGATTTTGATGTGAAATTAACCCTAGATAAAAATTATACAGTTGGTGGTACTGGTTATCTTCAAAACCCTAATGAAATAGGGCACGGTTATGAAACACCGGGAACAAAAAGCAAAAAGCAAAAAGGGAAAACATTAACCTGGCATTTTAAAGCGCCAATGGTTCATGACTTTATGTGGGCGGCAGATCCTGAATACATTCACGATATTCAAAAGGTTCCTAATGGTCCGGTAATACATTTTCTATATAAAAACGATCCTAAAATCTTAGAAAACTGGAAAAATCTTCAACCAAAAACAGTTGAAGCTATGGAGTTTTTTAATAAGAATATAGGCGAATATCCTTATGACCAATATTCTGTAATACAAGGTGGTGATGGCGGTATGGAATATGCCATGTCCACCCTAATAACAGGTGACCGTGAATTTGGCAGCTTAGTAGGTGTTATGGCCCATGAAATGGCACATTCTTGGTTTCAGCACATATTGGCGACCAATGAAGCAAAACACGAGTGGATGGATGAAGGATTTACTTCCTTTATCTCTAAACTTTGTATGAGCGAGATAATGGACTTGGATAAGGACAATCCTTTTGAGGGCGCCTACAAAGGGTATAGAAATCTAGCGCTTTCGGGTAAAGAACAACCACAGACGACCCATGCAGATCGTTATGGTCTTAATTTCGCTTACGGCATATCCGCTTATAGCAAAGGTTCTATTTTCTTATCTCAATTAGGCTATGTTATCGGTCAGGATAAATTAATGGAGACCATTCGAAAATACTATACTGATTTTAAGTTTAAGCATCCGGTTCCTAACGATATTAAGCGAGTTGCAGAAAAAGTCTCTGGCTTTGAATTAGATTGGTATTTAACCGATTGGACCCAAACAACGAACACCATTGATTATGGCATAAAAGAAGTTGCCGCAATAGATAATAGTACTAAAGTAACTTTAGAACGCATCGGTTTGATGCCAATGCCTTTGGATATTCTTGTTGTTTACAATGACGATAGCAGGGAAACTTTTTATGCTCCTTTACGTATGATGCGGGGTGAAAAAGAAAACCCATATGAAGGTATAGAAAGAACTGTAATTAAAGATTGGGCTTGGGCCTATCCTACTTATGATTTTGTAATAAACAAACCTATTTCTTCCATAAAAGCTATTGTTATAGATCCATCACAATTAATGGCTGACATTAATTTGGAAAACAATGTTTGGCAAGCGGAGTAATTGGATATGGCACTGTTCAAGATATCAATGCTTCCTTTTTAAGGGGTAAAATCTTTATAATAATAATTTGGGAATGGATTTATCCTTCGGTAAAAAGGAAAAACTTAAAAGTAAAAAGCTCTTCACACAATTGTTTGAGGAAGGCAAGGGTGTTTCGGTATATCCGTTGAAATTAATTTATATCTCTACCGAAAAGAAGGAGACTCCTATACAAACCGGAGTTACCGTATCTAAGAGGAATTTTAAAAGTGCCGTTAAAAGAAATAGAATAAAGCGTCTATTACGTGAGTCTTACAGACTTAATAAAGGATTGGTTTTTAACAATACAGATGCAAACTTTGCGTTTCTATTTTTATACCTTGGTAAGGATATGCCCTCCTTTGAGCTATTAGACCAGAAAATGAAGCTCGTATTGAACAAGTTTAAGCTCCAGATTAATGAAAAAAATACTCAGTAAAAAAGTACTTGTACCTATTATAGCGATTGTCTTTCTTTTTGTAGGAAGTAGTTATAAAAGTGACTTTTTTGAAATAGCGAAGCAAATAGAAATTTTCACCACCCTGTTCAAAGAATTGAACATGAATTATGTGGATGAAACGAACCCTGCAGAATTAATGGATACCGCCATTAAAAACATGTTAGAGGAATTGGATCCGTACACCAAGTTTTTAAACGAACAAGATGTTGAAACCTATCGAATAAATAATGCGGGTGAATATTCTGGCATCGGTGCAATGGTTCGCTCATTTAAAGATAAACTGTTAATTATAGAACCACACCAAGGATATCCGGCAGATAAGGCTGGTTTAAAAGCGGGAGACGAGATAATACAGATTGGAGATATCGAAGTGGCTGATTTCGAAGAAAATGCCAGTGAGCTCTTAAAAGGCGCTAACGGTTCAACAGTGACCGTAACTTATAAAAGACAGGGCAAAACAAATACAACAACTATTACTCGAGAAGGTATAGAAGTTGATGCGGTTCCTTACTTTAATATGATCGATGATAAAACTGGTTATATCGTATTGGCAAAATTTAATGCAAAAGCATCTGAACAAACAAAGGCCGCCTTGCTGGACTTAAAAGGAAAAGGTGCCGAAAAAATAATACTAGACCTTAGGGATAACCCTGGCGGGTTACTTTCTGAGGCTATTAATGTGACTAATCTTTTCGTTCCCAAAGGGGAATTAGTGGTAACAACTAAATCTAAAGTTAAAAAATTTAATCGTGAATATCATACCAATAATCAACCTGTAGATGAGGATATTCCTTTAGTGGTTTTAGTAAATGGCAGCAGTGCTTCGGCAAGTGAAATTGTATCGGGCAGCTTGCAAGATTTAGATAGGGCGGTAATCATGGGAGCAAGAAGTTTTGGAAAAGGCCTAGTTCAACGCCCCTTAAAATTAACATACGGTACACAATTAAAAGTAACCATTTCAAGATATTACACTGCTTCTGGTCGCTGTATTCAAGCATTGGATTATTGGAATAGAGACGAAAGTGGCAATGCAGTAAGAAACACAACATATACTGATTTCGCTACCCGAAACGGCAGAAAAGTACAAGATGGTGGGGGAATTCTTCCTGACATCGAAGTGGCTACCTCTAAAACTAATGACCTTACATTGGCCTTACTTCAAAACAACATTATTTTTGATTATGTTACCAATTATTTTTATGCGCATAAATATAACTCGGTTACAGATTTTAAATTTACAGATGACGATTTTAGTGCTTTTAAAAATGAAGTAAAGAAAAGTAGTTTCTCTTTTGAGACCAAAGCAGAAAAGGCTATTAAAAAAGCACTCTCAGGAGATGAAAATGATTTTTTAGGAAGCGATGTTAAGGATAGCTATAAAACACTTTTGGCTAATATAGAAAAAGGCAAAATTAATGCCCTTGACAAGTACCAAAGTGAGATTCAAAAAAACCTAGAAGATGAAATCGTAAAACGATACTTCTATAGAGATGGTTTATACCGGTATTATCTAAATAACGATGAAGCTATTTTAGCTGCAACAGAATTATTAGGAAACACTTCTAAGTATAATGGTATTTTAAAGTAGATACCCTTTAATTATAAGAGCAAGATTTAGCATCTGAAACAATATAATACTCTTTATAGTTTTTAGCTTTAGGATCTGTACACCCTTTTAAATTTCTGATTTTAATATCTCTAAAATCAATAGGTTGGCCTTCACTTTGCAATGCTATTAACCCTTCTTTTAAAGGCTTGCCGTCTTGTTTGATTTTTGGGTCATAACCATTCGCTACTTCTCCACCAATTTGTGGCTTCGTGTATTGCAAAACCGTTTTTCCATTAATTATATGCGTAATTAAAGAATCGTGCAATACAATTAATTCGGCTGTTACCCATTGATCTCCAAAATAGGTGTTTGAACTCGAATTAATACAGTGTCTAGGGTCTATTTTACCTTCATAGACAACATCTGTGCCCGGGGAGCACATATTGCCCGTAGGCCGCTCCTTACCCTCTTCTATACCTGCCAGAAATTGCATTTCTACAGAGATAGGCCAGTCTTGTTCCTTAAGCATCGTTTTTGGGTCTTGTGAATGGAACATAATACCGCTATTCTTCAAAGTGTACTCTGGCGCTCCTTGATAAAGTTCACCAACAAACCTGTATTGCATGGTCAAATGAAAATCTGAAAAGGGTTTGTCATAATACAAATGTGAAAAACGCTCGTTAAACTCACCTTCATACTGATCATAGCGCACTTTTACCATACCATTCTCAGCTCTAAAGGTTTCCCCATAATTATCACCAACTTCATAATGATGAATTTTTGTGGTCCATCCTTTTAGGTTTTCCCCATTAAACAGAGTTTCCCAATCACCTTCTGTTTGTTGAGATTTTGTTATACTACAACCTACTATGAAAAGTAAAGCTGTATAAAGGAATCTTGTTTTAAGTACTACTTTTTTCATTTATTGGTTTTTTAGATTTAATCGGATGATTTTTATGTAATCCAAAACTTAATTATTCAAAGAGAGAATCAGCATCTTTTGATGGTGCTTCAAACTTTCTCAAATAAATGATTCGTTCGTTTTTACTTCTTCGATTCATAAATTCTTTTTTGGTTAAATTAGGGTCTATTTGACTAAAATGACATTTGTAGGAATCAAATGCCGTACTAAGATCTGCCGCTGAATATGAAATTTTAGTTCTTAAGTATTTCTTATGTTGTCCTCTCAGTGTTTTGGTGTCAACGTCATCTATTGATTCAGAAGGTGTGCCATAAAAGAACAAGGACATTGGCTTTTGCCATTCACTACTTAAATATACCTGGGTTACCGATGCCCCTACCAACCTATGGTCCATATGGGTTGAGCCACCATCTGGTCCCCAAGTGATTAAAACATCTGGCCGAATTCTCTGAATAATATTTTTCAATTCTAAAACAATAGCCCTTGCGTGAGGTACATGGCCATCATAGCCTTCATCAGCTTTTAACTGGTCGTGATAATCTAAGTGTATCAATTCTGCACCCAATTGATTGGCGGCACACTTCATTTCTTCTTTACGGGTAGCAACCAAAGTTTCACCCGCTAAATGATCATGAAAATCATTGGTGCCATATCTGCCATCGGTAACTATCACCAAATAAACTTTAGCGCCTTCCCTAGTGTACCTTGCCAAAATTGGTGCAATCGTACTTTCATCATCTGGATGTGCAAATACAGCTAAAATAGACTTGCCTTCAAAAGGTTTTTGCCCTCGTAATTCACCTGTTTCAAAAAGTAATAACGTCGTAAGAAAAATAAGAATTAAAGAATGGTGACTAATGAAAATTAAAAACGCCCCTTTTTTATTGTTCATAATACCTCCTTTTACTTTTGAATATAACGAATATTGCTTGATTTGCGCATTTTATATTGTAGTATAACAAATGTGTGATGTTAATACCACAACTATATAATTAGATGCAGAATTCAAATATTGTGTTTTCTTATACTAAATATTTCAGATTTTGAAATAGATTTTTTTCTTATCTAAAAAGTAGGTGATGAACCAAAAAATAAATAATACAAGCAGTGAGTTCAATACCAGAATCAACGATTCAGATACCCCAAATGGGGCTAATAACCCTTCCGTCCAAATTAAACCAAAATCCCTAAACCATTGTACACCTACTGTTTCGGCAAAAAGATAAATAAATATAGCATTAGTGCCCACAACCGAAAATACAGCACCCCATTTTTTATGGTTGGCCCTTACGTCTATAACCCAGTAGAAAAAGGTTAAGGTTAAGATGGCCAAACCACCTGAAACTAGGGTAAAAGAGGAGGTGGCAATGCGTTTTATAATAGGTGTGATATTTAAAATATCTAAGACAAACCCAATAATCAATATCGAAATTCCACAAATTAGAAAAGTTTTTAGTTTATAGGCTGTCGATTTATTCTGCAATAATAGTTGTCCACATAGTACGCCCCATATAGTGTGAGCAGCTGTAGGGATAAAGTTTACAAAAACCCAATATCCACTATTTACCTTTCCCATAACCAACATATCAACATAAGAGCCGAAACTATCATGCCCTTCTACATAAGGTGCTTCGATGTTATAGCCTCTATACAACAACTCTGTCAATATCAAAAGTGCGGTAGATATAATTATTTGATTTTTGTGTGACATACCCATAATGGCGTAGGCTATTAAAATAGTAAAAGCCAATTGCACTAAAACATTCCATAATTCCCAAACCAAGGCATGGTTATAAACACAATGCAATAAGACACCAAAGCTGAACAAAAGAAAGCATCGTTTTAAAATATGCTTAGTTACATTTTTTCTATTACCTGTTGCAAGACGTTTTCGCAGCGAAAAAGGCATAGCTACCCCCACAATAAACATAAAAAAAGGCTGAATTAAGTCCCAAAACCGCAATCCGTTCCACGGATGATGATGCAACTGTAATGCTAAAGGTTCTAAAAATGTGCCTTGGGTAAGTTCGAAAAAATGATGATGAAATCCTGCTGCTTCCGCAATTAATAAAAACATAATCACTCCTCTAAATACATCTAAGGAATAAAGTCGTTCAGAAATTGGTGCAGATAATTGAGCCATTGTTTTTTTATTTATTTAGACTTCCACTTAAATGTAATTGATTTAAATGGAAAAAGTAACTGTTCGTATTTTATCCCTACTTTTAAATTGACAAACTAAAACCTCACATATTTAGCAATTCAAATTATGCGAAACTATTTTTTAATAACCACTAGCTTACTATTATGTCTGCTATCACAGAGTCAAGAGACTAAAAAAGATTCAACCCCTAAAGCAATTCCAGAAGCCAAATCTTTCATCACAAAACATCAAGGTGTTTTTGGAGGTAAAACTCTTGATTACACCACTACTGCGAAGGAAACTTTTCTAACGAACAAAGATGGCGATTCAATAGCCACGTTTTGGTCGGTTGCCTACACTAAAACATCGATGGGCGATGTTACAAAACGGCCTGTTACTTTTGTTTTTAACGGTGGGCCAGGTTCTGCTTCAATGTGGTTGCACCTTGGTTTTTTTGGACCTAAAATTGTAAAAGTAGATTCTGAAGCCAAAAATGATGATGGGGCCGCACCCTATAATTTAGTAAACAATGAGCATGGACTATTAGATATTACCGATTTGGTATTTATTGATCCTGTAGGAACTGGATATAGCAGATTAGTTGGTAAGGGTGAAGGAAAAGACTTTTACGGACTAAAAGAAGATGTAAATTCTTTTGCCCAATTTATTAGAAAATGGGTTACTGAAAATGAACGATGGTTTTCTCCTAAATATTTGGCAGGTGAAAGTTATGGAACTACACGTGCCGCAGCCCTTGGTAAAGCTTTGGAAGGGTCAGGCCAGAATATGGCATTAAACGGAATGATACTGATATCTCAAGCCTTAGATTATGCCGGCTCTACATCAGAACCAAATAATATAACTTCATTTATTACCTATCTACCAAGTATGGCTGCCACCGCATGGTATCACAAAAAAGCTGGACTAGGCAAAACATTGGAAAGTTTCACTCAAGAATGTCGTGATTTTACTTATAACACCTATGTTCCTTCACTTTATAAAGGCAATTTACTTGCCGATGAAGAAAAAGGTGTAATCGCAGAAAAGCTTGCTTATTTTACTGGACTGGACAAAACTTATATACTTCGTTCAAACCTAAGAATTTTAATGGGTCGCTTTCAAAAGCAATTATTGTTAGATAAAGGATTGGCTATTGGTCGTCTTGACGGACGATTTATGGGAGACGAAGAAGATAAGGTGTCTGAAAAGCCTCATTTAGGTGATGCTGCCAGCTACCAAATTAGTGCTGCCTATACCGCAAGTCTTAACCATTACTTTGCATCAGAATTAAAAATAAAAATGGACAGACCTTATATCACCTCTGGTGGTGGTTCAAATTGGCGCTGGAGAACTGTGCCAGACACTCAATATTGGGAGCCAATGCCGGTAAATACAGCACCGGATCTAGGGGAAACTATGCGTAGAAATACCGCAATGAAAGTAATGGTGGCAAGTGGTTATTATGATTTAATTACTCCTTTTTTTGATGCGGAATACACTTTTGATAGAAACGGAATTGTGAAAGAACGTGTTCAAATGAAGTACTACGAAGCGGGTCATATGATGTATACCCACGAACCAGATTTAATTCAGTTAAGTAAAGATATTCGTGAATTTATAAGTACTAATTAAGTATTAGAAATAGCATCTTATGAGGATTAACTCCTATTTATTTACATTTTATATCCTATCGCTTTGCATCCTTGTCGGTTGCAAAGAAGAGGCTTCAATAAAAGATGATAAAAGGTATACTACATGGTCCTCGTATTTAGGTGATTCTGGTAGAAGTCATTTTACGGTCCTTAACCAAATTACACCTCAAAATGTTTCGCAATTAGACGTTGTTTGGCGATACGAAGCGCCCGATTGGGGACAAATGCAAATGAATCCTTTAGTTGTTGATAGCCTTGTCTATGGGGTAACCGCAGCATTACGCGTAGTAGCGCTTCATGCTGAAACAGGTAATGAACTATGGCAATTCGGCGATTCGGTTCAAGTATGGCATTCTACAAGTAGAGGTGTCTCTTACTGGGAAAAAGGAAATGACAAGCGTATTCTATGCACACGTGGTGCTGATCTTTATGCTCTTGATGCGCTCACTGGAATACCTATTCCCTCTTTTGGTATAGATGGAAAAATAGACATGCGTTCGGGAATGCCAGAGTCTGCAAAAGAAAAATTTGTTATTTCTAATACTCCTGGCACTGTTTTTAAAGACATTATTGTAATGCCTTTAAGAATATCTGAAGGTTCTGATGCAGCACCTGGTGATATTATGGCCTTTAATGTAATTACCGGTAAACCAGAATGGGTGTTTCACACCATACCTCACCCAGGAGAATTAGGGTATGAAACTTGGGAAGACCCCAACGCTTACAAAAGTCCAATGGTAGGTGCTGCCAATAATTGGGCAGGTATGGCATTAGACGAAGAAGCAGAAATTATTTATGTGCCAACAGGTTCTGCCGCCCCTGATTTTTATGGTGGTGACCGTTTGGGAAGCAACCTCTACGCTAATTCTTTAGTGGCTTTAGATGTAAATACCGGTGAATATCTTTGGCATTTTCAATTCACCCATCATGATATTTGGGACCGCGATCCTCCGGCCCCACCTAATTTGTTAACAGTAAATCATAATGGTCAAAAAATAAAAGCGGTGGCACAAGTCACCAAACAAGGATATGTTTTCCTATTTGATCGTATAACAGGGGAGCCTTTGTTTGATATAGAAGAAGTACAAGTTTCACCTTCAACATTAATTGGTGAAGTAACTTGGCCTACACAACCGATTCCCACAAAACCGAAGCCTTTTGCACGACAATCAAATGAGCTAACAAAAAAGGATATCAACCCTTATGCCGAGAATAAAGAGGAGCTTTTAGAATTTTTCGAGTCCGCGGAAAAAGAAGTGTATAGTCCCCCTAGTCTTGAGCCTACATTATTGCTTCCTGGTTATGATGGTGCTGCTGAATGGGGAGGTGCAGGTGTTGATCCTGAAGGTGGAATTCTATACGTGAATTCCAATGAAATGGCTTGGAATTTAAAGATGAAGGTCAATGAAGCAAATGCTCAAGAAATGCCTTTAGGTAAGCGTATTTATAGTAGTAAATGTGTTACTTGTCATCAGTCAGATAGAAAAGGTTTAGTAGCTAGTGGTTTTCCTTCCCTAATAGATATTGATCTTAAGAGAAGCAAAGAAGAGGTGGCCTCTATTGTTACTCAAGGAAAAGGTATGATGACCGGTTTTCCAACATTGTCCAATCTAGAAAAAGATGCTTTGCTTCAATTTCTGTTCAATGAGGAGCAAACTTCAGCCCATCAAGGAAAAAAGGAAATTGCCAACACTTTAGAAGAGAATCCATACTTACATGGTGGCTACAATAAGTTTTTAGATAGTAATGGTTTGCCCGGTATTTCGCCACCTTGGGGAACACTAAACGCTATAGATTTAAATTCAGGGAATTTTTTATGGTCTATTCCCTTTGGGGAAACCATGTCGCTAAAAGAAAAAGGATTTCCTACCACAGGTACTGAAAATTATGGCGGACCTATTATTACCCAAAACGGACTACTGCTTATTGCTGCCACAAAAGATGGTTTTTTTAGGGCATTTAATAAAACAACTGGTGAACTTCTATGGGAATATGAATTGCCTGCAGCTTCATTTGCCACACCAAGTACATATGAGTACAAGGGCAAACAGTATATCGTTCTTGCTTGTGGTGGTGAAAAATTAGGAACTAAAAAAGGAAATCAGATTATTGCATTCGCATTAAAGTAGAGATACTTTATAAGTTACATTTGGTGTTGTAATAGTGAACTATATCTTTCACGTGCTTTTTCTTAAAATCTCTATTTTGTATTTTCTTTACAAGTTCAGGGCAATTTGAAAAATAATCTGACGCAGCCTTTTTAAAATTTTTAGAAAATAATTGGTTCGACCCTAGGTGGGTTAATTCTCCGTTTTCTCCACTTTTCACATAAAGGTTTTGTAAATCGTAGAAATTACCTCCGGTCACGTTCATGTGACCATTGGCGCCACCCATTTGCATTGGGGGTGCATATCCTTTTTCTTCCAATACGTAAAGATTGACAGCACCAATTTCTAACTCTTTTACAACATTAAATCGCCCTTTAGGTGTTTCAATATAAACATACGTTGAAGGTTCTTCACTATCATAAATAACCGCTTTTTGTAGCTCGCTAAAATGAAACTTTTCGGCTTTTTGCCCTTTTGCTTTTTTGAACTTTATTTGGTCGCCTCCAATTAATTTTGCTAAACCTTTTCGTTGTTTTCCGTCCTTAAATTCTAAAGTTGCCAGATTATTTTGTGCAAGTATAGGCGCAGTTGTTAAAAGACAAAAAAGGAAGGTGTAATAGGAAGCTTTTTTCATAAATCTATAATGAACATTAATTATCATTAAACGAATCTATTGCTGTCTTGGTATGCTTTACTTTAAAAAGAGTTTTGAAAATAAAACTTATTAATCTTTAAAAACACTCAAGTTTTTTAAAAGTGGGTCGTTTTCTTTAAGTAATCTTTTGGTTCGTAAATAACGACTAACATTGTATTCGTCATAATTTGAGGCATTCTTATCTACACTGCTTACCCGAACCATATTTGAAGAATGGATAAATTGATTATCGCCAATCCACATACCTACATGTACTACTTTTTCTGCAGTCGAATCGGTTGCTTTTCTACCAAAAAACAACAAATCACCTTTGTCCAATTTACTAAAATCTGCTATGGAATCTATAGGTTTACCTGCATGTACCTGCTGTGAAGCATCACGCGGAATTACCATACCATTCATGTAATAAATAGTTTTAGTGAAACCGCTACAATCAACTCCCTTCGTTGATGTCCCTCCCCACAAATAAGGTACCCCCATTAATGATTTTGAGGTTTCAATTAGCGCATTAGCATCATAGCTTAAACTAGACAACCATGATGTATAATCACTTGCTTCTTCTTTAGAAACCAAAGCTTGTCTACCATCTGGAAATTGAACTTTATAATAACCTTCTTCTTCCTCTAAAACCTTCAAAAGACTGCCGGCAACAAGGTCAGATACTCGTATTGTTTTATCTGTTAAATCATATGCATGACCGTAAGTATTCGTATAGATGATCTTATTTGAGGTTTCCCACCGAGATAAACTTTTCTCATCCATTAATTGAATACCGCCAGCATCTACCCATGCCAAGTATTCATCTGGTGTTTGTATCAAATACCAATCTGAATCCTTTTTTAAAACATTGACTTCTGTGCCAAGAATAGCTTGTGTTGCTAATTCTGCAGAGTGCTTTGGATTGCTTCTTAGATTGGCCGCAGAAATATTGATAATTGCCTTTGTTTTGCCTTTCAAATCTGATGATGGAAGTATATTAATTTCATCTACAAACTGAATACCTTTCTCCTTCAAATTTGCTTTTAGAGAATCTATCGCCTTTGGTAGATTACTTTCCCCTACCAATTTTAAACCAGAAGGATCTTCTAAAACATCTACATTAAAAAGGGCCGTACGCTTATCAGGAGCAAAAAAATCTTTTATGCTCTCAATCTCATCGTTAGAAATTTTCTTTTCTTCCAAATTCGTGCCGCATGATATATTCAATGCTATCAAAATCAACACAAAAGCTTTTTGTAACAGCGTTTTCTTCATACCTAAAAAAATTTCAAATAGTATTAGCCTTGTGAATTTATGTAAATTTATCGCAAATGAAGAAACTTAAGGTCATAGAACTTTTTGCTGGTGTTGGTGGATTTCGCTTGGGCTTGGAGGACTCGGACAAGTATAAAGTAATCTGGAGCAATCAATGGGAACCCAGCACAAAAACACAGCATGCCTCACTAGTTTACGAAGCCCGGTTTGGAAAACAGAACCATAGTACTATGGATATTTCTGAAGTAGAAACAAAAGTAATACCAGATGCAGATATTCTAGTGGGTGGTTTTCCCTGTCAGGATTATTCTGTAGCTACTACCTTGCAAAATTCTAAGGGTTTAATTGGTAAAAAAGGAGTGTTATGGTGGAGTATTCATAGAATACTATCGGAAAAGAAAAATCCGCCAAAGTATCTTTTTTTAGAAAATGTAGATCGCTTACTAAAATCACCCTCGAACCAAAGAGGTAGAGATTTTGCCATAATGCTAAAGAGTCTTGATGATTTAGGATATGCAGTAGAATGGAGGGTAATAAATGCCGCAGATTATGGTATGCCCCAACGTCGCAGACGAATTTTCTTCTTAGGCTATCATAAGTCGACGCCGCTTTACAAAAAATTTAAAAATATAACACCAACAGAATGGATTTTTGACACCGGAACAATTTCAACTGCTTTTCCTATTACCAGTGCTTCAACAAAAACAACTGCATTTACAATTGATGAAGATTTGGTTTCACTATCAGAAAATTTTAATGTAGATGGAAAATTATCCCCTTTTCAAAATACAGGTGTATTTATAACCGGACAAGTTCATACGGCTAAAACCCTGCCTGATTTTGATGGAAAAAGAACCGTTTTAAATGATATTCTAGAGAAAGGTAAAATACCCGATGAGTTTTATATAGCTGAGGATGAATATGAAAAATGGGAATATTTAAAAGGTGCAAAAAAAGAAATACGAACAGCCAAGACAGGATTTTCATATAACTATAGTGAAGGAAGTATGATTTTTCCAGATTCGTTAGATAATGCGTCAAGAACAATAATTACGGGCGAAGGCGGTAAAAGTCCTTCTCGTTTTAAACATGTGGTTCAGACCAAAAAAGGGCTAAGAAGACTAACTCCTTTAGAACTAGAGCGTTTAAACATGTTCCCAGAAAACCATACTGCCCTTGAAGGAATTTCAAATACCAAAAGAGCTTTCTTTATGGGTAATGCTTTAGTGGTGGGAGTTGTTCAAAAAATAGCGAATATTCTTGCTAATAAAATTAGTTCAACGTGAAAAGTAAATTCACGTCTGATTTAAGAAAGGAGAAACAACTCTCTAATCTTTTAGATGTATATTATGAAAAAACTTTAGTCTATTATGAAACATGCCGAGTTTATGATATGAAACGTCAAATGGCAGGTATTGACCTTATATTTACCCATAAGCAAACAAAAACTGTTTTTAATATTGACGAAAAAGCGCAATTAGATTATATAAATGAAGATTTACCCACATTCGCTTTTGAATTAGGCTACTATAAAGAAGATATCTATAAAGAAGGTTGGCTTATTGATATACATAAGAAGACCGATATCTACTCTTTGGCAACTGCCATATATGAAGATGAACCCAACATATTTACTTCATGTAAAATAACATTTGTTAACCGAAAAATGTTGCTTTCTTTTCTAAGTAAAAAAGCTATATCCAAAGAAGTTTTGAAAGTTTATTGTGACGCTAATGTAGAGCACCATGGTAAATTAAAAATAAAGGAATTAAATACAAGAACTGAGGGTTATCTCTATTTTTCAAAAAACAATAAACCTGAAAAACCGATTAATCTAATTCTAAAATTAGAATTTTTAATTGATCAAGGGATTGCCAAGCGATTGATTTAAAATATGTTCAATTATCTCAACATATTGTTAATCAACGTATAAAATTTTGAATTGTCATTTTTTTTGTTATCTTATTAGGTATGGTAAAGTTAGAAAAGTCAGATAATACAGCGTTTTTAGAAAAATCAATTCAACATTTAGAAGCAACAGGTTTTGAAAATATAAAAGCCGATATGGAGGGTTATGAAACTCCCAAATCATATACTAGAAAAGGCAAAGAAGATCATATTACCCCAGATATTGTTGCTATTAAGAATGGAAGGAAATACTATTTCGATATTAGTCTTAAATCTCCAAAGACAAGGTTACTAAAATCGAAATGGTTGTTTTTAGATACATTAAGTCGTATGAATTCTAACCGTTTTAGAATTATAACTACTAAAGGGCATTATAAGTTTACGGATAGTATGTTAGAGGATATAAATTTGAGTAATAAAACTCCTATTAAAATTTAAATGCACTAATAATATATATAAAGATATAGCCGCTTTTAGCGGCTATATTTATTTTTTAACCATCTGAATATGTGGAATTCCATCTTCTAAGTATCCTTCACCAATTGCTTTAAAACCTAGTTCTGTATAAAATTTATTAAGATAGGTCTGTGCCGAAATTTTTATTTGTTGTTCCTTAAACTTTTCATTGACCGCATTAATTGAGGCTTGCATAATTTCTTTTCCATAACCATACTTTCTGTAGTCTTTATGTACGGCAACCCTACCTATACTAGCTACATCAAAATAATCGCCAGGTTTAAAAATTCGAGTATATGCAACAACTTTATTTTTATTTATTCCAATTACATGAAGTGCCTTAGCATCTTTACCATCTAAATCTTGGTACACACAATCTTGTTCAACAACAAAAATTTCACTTCGTAACTTCAACAAACTATACAGTTCTTGAATAGTTAATTCATTAAATTTTTTTACTTTAATATCTAACATTAATTAGTGTAATTAACTTGTTATGTTTATATCTATTATCAACTAATTATTTAATTTTTAATTAGTTACTTATTCCTTTTAAAGGTTATTAACATATATTTAATAGTCTTTATTGAATGGGAATTTTTTCAACCCTACGTTCATGTCTTCCTCC
This sequence comes from uncultured Maribacter sp., assembly GCF_963974015.1. Lineage (GTDB taxonomy): Bacteria > Bacteroidota > Bacteroidia > Flavobacteriales > Flavobacteriaceae > Maribacter. The sequence continues at coordinate 536,185 of NZ_CAXBBZ010000001.1, forward strand.
GGAAAAAGGAGTATTCAAAAATGTGGATATCATTTCAAGAGCTTGAGGTAAGGCTATATATCTTGCAGGTAAGCTTATTATATTAGCGTCGTTATGTTCTCTTGCTAGTTGTGTTATTTCTTTGGTCCAACATAAAGCAGCTCTCACATTTTGTTGTTTATTAGCTGTCATACAAGCCCCATTTCCACTACCACAGATTAAAATACCAAAATCAACTTTACCTTTTTCAACATCTTGGGCAACTGGATGAGCAAAATCTGGATAATCAACACTATCAGTACCATCGGTACCATAATTTGTTACCTCTACTTGTAGAGATTTCAATAAACCAATAATAGCTAGTTTATATTCGGTCCCAGCATGGTCATTACCAATAGCTACTTTCATAAGCATATTTTTAATAGGTTAATTGTTCATTATTTATCGTGCGGGGGATCGATAAAATGGATTATAAAGGTACAATAATCAAGCATTCACAACAAAATTTAAGCACTTGACAACAATTGTTATAGTTTAAAATATATTAGTTGTTAATTACTATGTTATAAGCTAGTTTACTCGATGCATAAATTGTTTAAAAAAACATGCTTAAAAATTTGCTTTTTAAAGTTGATATCTGCTTACACTTTTAATCTTCAAAAGAAGAATTAAAATATTAGAAAGTATGAGTTAATTTTTATCAATTAAACACCTCTGGTTAACATTAAAATTACATTTAGTTATTAATAAATTCATGTTAATAGAGGTTATAAACCATTTGTGATAACTTCTCAAAATACTGATTTCCAATATCCAATTAGGTTAAAGTTCTGTCAACAACTTTTAGTATATCATAAAGTCAAGAAAAAATGAAATAAGTTATACCTGTTATTAACAGACTATAATAATCATCAAAATTTAATTTAATTTAAAAGAAAAAATGTCAATTATGATATATATGTTAATAACAACTTATTAGCTTAACTTTTCAATAATAGGTTGACTAATAGGTAGTGGATTATAATTCGTAATTTTCCAACAAATAAAAAGTTTAATGTCGAAGAGAAATAAAAAGGCGAATAATCATAGAAAGAATGAAATTACAAAAGGAATTTTTACTGTTCTTGAAAGGGAACCTAGTAAAAGTTTTAATTACAAACAGATTGCCGCAAAGATTGATATAACTGATGCTCAAGATAGAAATATCCTAATTAAAAGGTTAACAGAGCTTAAGGAAAAGAAGCGTATACAAGAAATTGAACGAGGTCAATATAAAGTATTAGAAAATACGAAGTCGTACCATGAAGGTACCGTGGATATTACAGGTAAGGGAAATGCCTATATCGTTGTTGAAGGTATGGATGATGATATTTTTATACCATCAAATAAAATAAATAAAGCTTTTCATAAAGACAAGGTAGAGGTTTATATATACCCTAGAAGTAAAAGTAAAAAGTTAGAGGGGGAAATAGTAAGGGTTATTGAACGATACAAAACCACATTTGTTGGTATTGTAGATATGCAAAAAACATTTGCTTTCGTAAGGCCAACAGATTTTAGAATGTATACCGATATTTTCGTTTCAAAAGATAAATTGGGAGATGCAAAAGATGGTGAAAAGGTTTTGGTTGAAATTACCGATTGGCCAGATAATGTAGATTCACCTTTTGGTAAAGTGACCGAGGTGTTAGGAATACCAGGCGAACATGATACTGAAATACATTCAATACTTGCTGAATACGGATTACCTTATTCTTTTCCTGCAGAAGTTCAACGTTTTGCCGATGGATTAGATACTAGTATTAAAAAGGAAGAAATTTTAAAACGTAGGGATGTTAGAGATGTTTTGACATTTACTATTGATCCTAAAGATGCCAAAGATTTCGATGATGCACTTTCGTTTCAAATATTAGAAAATGGAAATTATGAAATTGGCATTCATATTGCCGATGTATCTCATTACTTAGAAAAAGAAACGATTTTAGATGACGAAGCTTATGAAAGAGCTACATCTGTTTATTTGGTTGATCGTGTAGTACCTATGTTACCTGAAGTATTATCAAATAATGCGTGTTCATTAAGACCTAATGAAGAGAAGTATACATTTTCTGCCATTTTCGAGCTTGACGATACTTCGATGATAAAAAATCAATGGTTTGGAAGAACTGTAATCAATTCTAACGAACGTTTCGCATATGAAGAAGCTCAACATATCATAGAAACTGGTAAAGGTCTTATTCCTCAAGATATATCTATCAGAGATTCAGTTTACACTGTTTCTAATGATGTAGTAGAGGCTACATTGATAATGGACCGACTAGCAAAAATTATGCGTGATAAACGTATGGATCAAGGTGCATTATCTTTCGATAAAGTTGAAGTGCGCTTTAATCTTGATGAAAATAGTGAACCAATTGGGGTTTATTTTAAAGAATCTAAAGATGCTAATAAACTTATAGAAGAGTTTATGCTTTTAGCTAATAGAAAGGTTGCAGAATTTATTGGTAAACAAAAACCAAAAAAGACTTTTGTATATAGAGTGCACGATGATCCAGATCCAGATAAATTAATGGCTTTGAACGGTATTGTATCTAAATTTGGACATAAATTGGATTTTAAGGATAAGAAATCTATTAGTTCATCTTTAAATCAATTGCTAGAAGATGTTAAGGGTAAAAAGGAGCAAAATATGGTCGATACCCTCACTATTCGTAGTATGAGTAAGGCTATTTATACTATTGATAATATTGGTCATTATGGGTTAGCTTTCGATTATTATACACATTTTACCTCACCTATCCGTAGATATCCTGATGTTATGGTTCATAGGTTATTACAACATTATCTTGATGGTGGCAGTTCAGCTAAAGAGGAAGAATTTCAGAAGAAATGTAAGCATTCTTCCGATATGGAATATTTAGCTTCTAGCGCAGAACGTGATTCAATCAAGTATATGCAAATTAAATTTATGCAAGATCATAAAGATGAGGAGTTTCGTGGTGTTATAAGTGGTGTTACCGAATGGGGAATATATGTTGAAATTATAGCAAACAAATGTGAGGGTATGATTCGTATTCGAGACATAAAGGGAGATTATTATATCTTTGATGAAAAGCAATATGCTATAGTTGGTGAACGTACCAAGAAGAAATATACACTTGGTGATGAGATAACCGTTATGGTTAAAAGTACCGATTTAATAAAGAGGCATTTAGATTTTGCTTTGATACCGAATGATAAAAAATAATTTGGAACGGAATTTGGTATAAGGTGGCTGTATTAGAAAGGCAATATTGAAGTTAGTTGCTTTTCTATAAAACAAATTTATACGTAAAGAATGAAACAAGTACTAGTTTTAATGTTTCTCTTCGGATGTATTTTGGTTACTGGCCAGGATAGTAAGGTTACTCATAAATTAGAACCCTTTAAAGAACTAAAAGGTTTTGATGGTTTATCTATTAATCTTATAAAATCTACTGAGAACAAAGCAATAATTTCTGGCGAAAATACCAACAGTGTTGCTATTGTTAATGTTGACGGTATATTAAAAATACGCATGCAAATAGGTAAGATTTTTAGTGGATATAAAACTTTTGTTGATTTATACTACTCGGATAAAATTTTAGTTATCGATGTCAATGAAGATGCTAGGATAGTAACTAAGGATAATATTAAACAAGAAGTTTTAGAATTAAAAGCACAAGAAGGTGGTGAGCTTATTGTAAACGCAGAAGTTGAACAAATGTTAATTAAGTCAGTTTCTGGCGGGATTATTAGAACAACAGGTTCTTCTAATTTACAGGATGTTCAAATCAATACTGGTGGTGTATATGAAGGTAAAGATTTTAGTACAAATTTTTGCACAATAAATGTAAATGCTGGTTCTAGGGCGGAGATCAATGCAAAGGATTATGTAAAGGCAACTGTTAAGGCTGGTGGTGAAGTTTTGGTTTATGGTAATCCAAAAAAATTAGAAGAAAAAACTGTCTTTGGCGGTACAATAAAAAGAATGTAAAATTTCATGTTAGAAGATATACAAGCGGCGATTCCTTTAGGCTTTTTTTTAAGTTTTATGGTGGGTCCTGTTTTTTTTGTTCTTTTACAAACAAGTGCGGTTAAGGGTTTTCGGGCGGCAATAACCTTTGATTTTGGTGTTTTATTGGCTGACATTTTATTTATTCTTCTTGCTTATTTTAGTAGTTTTCAGTTACTGGAGAATTTAAGCAATCAACCTGGGTTATATGTTTTTGGTGGGGTTATACTTTTAATTTATGGATTAGTTACTTTTTTTAAGGTAGATAGTAGTAAGGAAATACCAGAAGTATCCAAAAAAATTAAAAAATCTGATTTCTTAAGCCTATTTATAAAAGGGTTCTTACTGAATTTTATAAATATTGGGGTTCTTGTATTCTGGTTAGGTATTATTATTATTGTTGGACCCAATTTAGATAATCAACCGAATCGTTTTTTTACGTTTTTCGCTACTGTACTTCTCTCCTATTTTATAACAGATATATTTAAAATTTTATTAGCGAAACAGTTAAAGAAAAAGCTAACTGTTAAGAGAATTTTTTTAGTGAAAAAGGTTATAGGTATTATACTTATTATTTGTGGTATAGTACTAATTGTTAAAGGCTTCCTTCCTAAGGACCAGTTTAACATTGAACATGAACTAGAAAGATTTGAACAAAATATTATAGAATAAAAAAAGCCGGTTAAAAGCCGGCTTTTTTTATTTAAATTTAAAAAAGTATTATTTTTTATATTTTTCATTAAGTAACTTAACTATTTCATCGGTTAAATTATTTTTTTCAATACCATAGAGAACACTACCACCATCGCCACCACCTAATATGTATGAATAACCGTTGGCCTCACCATAAGATTTAATTTCTTCTTTAACTTTAGAAACGATGCTATCCATTTCAGTTTGACCGGCTAATTGAAGTTGCTGATCTTGTTGTTGTAATTGTTGTCCAATTATTTGACCCTTTTGTTGCATAGCGGCATATTCCTCCTGTGCCTTAGTTTGAGACATTGATTGTGCCTTAGCTTGAAAAGCTTGTGCTTCCATTTGAAAGGCTTGTGAAATACTATCTCTTTTGGAAGCTAGTGCATCAGCTTGAATTTTAAATTTTGATTCAACATCAATTTTCTGTTGGTACTCATCCATCAACTTTACATTATCTACATATCCGATCTTTTCTTGTTGACACGAAGCCAATAATGCAATAGCTAATAGTACTATTAGATTTTTCATTTTTTTCATTTTTAAGTTTTGCAAAAGTAGTAAAGCTTTCTTACATGAAATTGTTTTTAAAAACTATTATGAAAGAGATTTTCCCTAGTATTGATTTTTATTATGTTTTTTTATTATTTTATAGATAACTCTTATTTTATAATCTTATTATAAGCCGTTTTAAAGAATTATCTTTTATTTAGTGACATGTTCATAAGGAGGACGATAAAAACGCATTAAAAAGTCTTAATTAGGTTTTTATACTCTTTTTAGCACATATGTGAGCGAAGAATACTCACTAGTTCTATTTGCTTTATAATTTGATAGCCATCCTTGGTAAATCGCTCTAAAATAATTTTGTTTTCCATTCTTATATTTTTCCGATAATAGAGAAACATAATATGAGTCTAATGGCATTGGTATGGTATTAATTATTTTGAAATTTTGTTCTTTAAATAATTCTGAAATAGCATGTTGAGAAAAGTGCCATAAGTGTCGAGGAGTGTCATATGCTGCCCAATATTCTTTGTAATGTATAGCATCATTTGATTTAAAATTAGGAACTGCAATAATTAAGGTACCTTCTTCAGTTAATAGATTCGTAATTTTTTTTATTTGATCTTTTAAATCAGGAAGGTGTTCCATTACATGCCACAAAGAAATAATATTGAATTTTTGTAGTCCTAAATTTTCTAATTTTTCTACTACATTCAATTTTTTTGACACTGCTTTTGTACGGGCTTGTTCATTTGGTTCAACTCCAAATATCGTCCAGTTTTCTTTTTTGGCAGAGGCTAAAAATTCACCTGTTCCACATCCAATGTCAAGTAATGTTTTTCCGTTTTTTGAAAATTGATTTATCAATTTTGTTTTTTTATGTAAGGTATATTTTTTAGCTATCAAATATATTTTTTCAAAAAAATTAGTAGATGAATCGTTGTGTGAAATGTAATTTGTTGTTTGATAATATTTATCTAAATTTTTTGGTTGTGGTTTGGTAATAAGCATATCATAGTGGGTATCTAATTCAAGTGAAAATTCTTCTTTTGTTAAAAGGTAATCTTTAGTTTTTAGATGTATAATATTTTCTGACATGCTTAATTTCAATATTTTGATATAATTGATTTTCATTGTTCCACGTGGAACAATTTCTCCTACCGGCCAAGGAAAACTAAAAGAACACTAATATCGCTTGGCGTAACACCACTAATTCTTGATGCTTGTGAAATGGTTACAGGTTGTATTTTGGTCAACTTTTCTCTAGCTTCGAAGGAAAGTGATTTTAGTTTTGAGTAGTCAAAGTTTGTTGGAATTTTTACAGCTTCAAGTCTGTGAAGCTTATCGGCATTTACTTTTTCTTTTGCTATATATCCTGAATATTTTATTTGAACCTCTGCTTGTTCTAGAACTTCACCATCAAAATTATTTTCTTTTATGAAACTGGAAACTTTATCAAGTTGTAACATGTGATCCATAGTTACATTAGGTCTTGAAAATGCTTTATACATTTTATCCGATTGTTTGACTAAAGCAGAATCAACACTTTCTAATATTGGATTTATTTCATTTGGCAGTACACTGGTTTCCTTAAAGAAGTTTATTAAAGAATCTGATTGTTCCAGTTTTTCTTCCATTCTTTTCATACGTCCCTCACTTGCTAAACCTATAGAAAAACTAAGAGGTGTTAATCTTAAGTCTGCGTTATCTTGTCTTAATAACGTTCTATATTCTGCTCTTGAAGTAAACATTCTATAAGGTTCTTCTGTACCTTTTGTTATAAGGTCATCTATTAATACGCCAATGTAGGCTTCGTCCCTTTTAAGAATTAATGGGTCTTTTTCATTTAATTTTAAATGTGCATTGATACCGGCCATTAAACCTTGGGAGGCCGCTTCCTCATAACCTGTGGTGCCATTTATTTGACCAGCGAAATATAAATTTTCTATTAGTTTTGTTTCTAAGGTGTGTTTCAATTGTGTTGGTGGAAAATAGTCATATTCAATAGCATAGCCTGGTCTAAAAAATTTAACTTTTTCAAAACCAACAACTGAACGGAGAGCTTTAAATTGGATATCTTCAGGCAATGAAGTTGAGAAACCGTTTACGTAAACCTCAACGGTTTCCCATCCTTCAGGTTCAATAAACATTTGGTGACTGTCTTTGTCGGCGAATCTATTTATTTTATCCTCTATAGATGGGCAGTATCTTGGACCTGTACTTTTAATTCTACCATTGAACATTGGTGATCTATCGAAACCCTCTCTTAGTAAATCATGAACCAATTCACTTGTGTGTGTCATATGACAATCACGTTGCTGTAATAAAGGTTTAGTGTTCGTATAAGAAAACTTTTCTGGTATTGTATCACCTGGTTGAACTATCATTTTAGAATAATCTAGCGATCTGCCATCTACTCTTGGTGGTGTACCGGTTTTCATTCTACCACTTTGAAAACCTAAATTAAGTAGTTGTTCCGTTATTCCGGTTGCTGCTTTTTCACCAGCTCTGCCTCCTCCAAATTGTTTTTCTCCAATATGAATTAATCCATTCAAAAATGTGCCGTTCGTTAAAACAACGGATTTTGATTTTATATCAATTCCTAAAGATGTTTTCACTCCAACAATTTTATTGTTTTCAACCAAAAGACCTGAGACCATTTCCTGATAAAAATCTACGTTTAGCGTTCGCTCAAGCATTAATCTCCATTCTTCGGCAAAACGCATTCTATCGTTTTGTGTTCTTGGACTCCACATTGCAGGCCCTTTAGATTTGTTCAGCATTTTAAATTGAATTGCTGATTTGTCCGACACTATACCACTATATCCGCCAAGGGCATCTATCTCTCTTACAATTTGTCCTTTTGCAATTCCACCCATGGCAGGATTACAGGACATTTGCCCTATGGTTTGTAAATTCATGGTAATCAAAAGTGTTTTTGAACCCAAATTTGCAGCAGCGGCTGCAGCTTCTGCACCCGCGTGACCTGCACCAACTACGATAACATCATATTCTTCTCCAAACATATCTTCTATTGTTCCACGTGGAACAGCTTTATTTTTTCTTCTTCTTTTGCGCGCATTTCGGCAGTAGCTGCATCCGTTTTATCCGAATAACCCATTAGATGTAATACCCCATGAATCATTACGCGTTTTAATTCATTGTCAAAGGAAACATTAAATTCCTTTGCATTCTCTTTTACACGATCAATTGAAATGTATATGTCTCCAGAAACATTTTTTCCTGACACATAATCAAATGTTATGATATCAGTCAAGTAATCATGTTGAAGATAATCTTGGTTGATTTTTAGCAAATAATCATCATCACAGAAAATGTAGTTTAATTCATGTATCGAAAAACCTTCTGTCTTACAGGTTTCTGTTATCCACGATTCATAGGTTGTTTCTGCGGTTAATTTGAAATCAATTAGGTAATTGTAGTTAATCATTAGCTTTAAAATACTCTTTAACCTTGTTTTGAAAATTTTGGCGCAAAGGTAAGCTTTGCCTATTTAAAATTTCAACTTCATTACGATAATTATCTAATAATGAGGGTTTAGTAGTAATTGGATTGAAAAAATCCTTTTGATTTGCCTTACTTTCTCTTTCAGATTTCTTGCCTTGTTTTAATGCTGCGTTCTCTAATTTTAATAATTCGTGTTGTATAGTGTTGGCTTTGTTGATAGTACGTTGTGTGATTCCGTTTTCTAATAAGTCGTTTTCAAAATCTTCCATCTGCTTAATCAACTTTTGACCTAGTTTTTGGTCGCCTGAATTAATCATATTTTGAAGTTGATTTTCTAGCTCTTGGCGAATTTTCTGTTGACTCTGGTAAATTTCGTAGATTTCTTTTAGCTCTGCTTCGCTCATGTTCCCTTGTCCTTCTCCATTAGTGCCAGATTCACCTGTTTTGCCATTTTTGCCACCAGTACCCTTACCTCCTTCTCCGTTCTCGCCATTTTGACCATTTTTCCCTTCCGAACCTTGTTTTCCACCTTCCCCTTTCTCTCCTTTTTTGTCATTTTTTCCTTGACCGCTCTCTCCCTCTTGCCCTTCTTTACCTTCATTTCCGGTTTTTCCTTCGCTACCCATTTTTTCACCTAATTGTTGTTGCCCCTTAATAATATCAGGTAATTGAAAACCGCCTTCACTTTGTCCAGAACCTTTTCCCATTTGCATACTTTGCTGCATATTGTCCATAACTTCGGCTAAAAAATCTGCTAAACTATTGGCGGCGGTTAGTACATATTTTTGATGTGAAATACCTTGATATATTTGGCCATCGGCCATAGTTTCTAATGACTTATCAATGTTATAATAAACCTCTGTTATTTGCTCATTAACGAATTCAGATAGTTCAGCTTGTCTTAATGATAATGCAAATAGACTATCATCTACATGTTCAAAAAGACCCCTTAATTCATTCTGATCACGAACTGTTTCAGAGTATTGAGTAGCGTCTTGATCTTCTTTCTGTGCTAGCCTATCAAAAAGCGATTCTTGTTTAAACGAAAATATGATAAGATTATCCAATATCTGTCTTAACATTTCTGCATCCTCGGCAACCGAAGAACCACCACCACTACTTGAAGAAGATTCACTCAATTGTTTACTCAGTTCCTTCATTTTATCTGCTGCAGATTTTTGTTTTTTGTTTGCTTTGGTGTTGGAGTCAGTTTTCTCATCATCTTCTTTTTTCTTTAGCTCCTCTAAAGCGTCTTGTTGGTCTTCCTTAACACCTTCTTTTTTGGTATTGTCCAATTTTAAATCAATTGGTTTTTTTAGCTTTTCATTATCCTTTTTTAAAGCATCGAGTTCACTTGATATCTCATTGAATTTGTTATTCAATTCTTTTTGTTTTTCCGGGCTATTTTCTGTTTTGTTTTTCGTAGAAAGAATTTCTTGTTTTTTAGCTAATTCTTCTAAATCCTTAGATAATTGAGAAGCCTTTTCTGTTACATAATACCGTTTGGTCAATTCTAAAAGTTGTTCTAAGCTTCGCTCACTGTTTTGCTGCTTTTTGCCAAGCTCCTCTAGGCGTTTAGTCAAATCTTCCTTGTTTATTTTATCCGCTATTTTATTCAGTTCTTCCAGTAGTTTTTCGTTTTTCTTGGCGATTAACTCTTGTCGTTCTAATCGTTCTTGTAACAATTGGTTTAATTTGTTATCACTTGCATCTTTTGCTAAATTTTCTTTAAGCTCTTTGCTAAATTTTTGCATGAACTGTTCTTGGCGCTCTTGCTTCTTTAGAAAGTTTTTTATTCGATTTTGATCATTGAAGTTTAAGCTACTTTTTTCTTTTTGATTTTGATTTAATTCTTCTAGAGATTCTTTCTGTTCTTTAGCTCTTACTAAAGACTTGTCTAAATCTTTAATTAAGGATTGTTGTGATTCTAAATCTTTATTTTTTAACTGATTCTCATCTAGTACTATTTGTTGAAATACCTGACTTTTTACACTTTTGCCATTGTGGATAGCATCGTTGTCGGTTATTTTAAAATAAAAGCCATAATCCTTACCTGTTTCTAGATTTAAACCAGAAGGAAATGTATAATAGAACTGTTCATAATTTGATGATGGCTTTACCAATGAAACAATGCGCTCTTCTTTTTCATTTCCTACTTCAAAATAGACAATGTCTATTTTTCGTAGGCCGTAATCATCTGAAGCACTTCCACTGAAATAGGAAATGTTAGGATTAATAGTATCCAGTACTTGATTTACTTTGACTGTAGGATATTCATCTTTTATTACTTTAAAATCATACGTTAATCTTTCATAATTGGTCACATTTTTATTTGTGGTAGTTAATTGATAGTTCAAATCATTATAAATTTTCTTCTCTAATTTAAATTCATTTTTTTCCTTTGAAAATGGTAATGAAGTGTCTTTTTGAACGAGATTAATCTTATCGGTATGTTTTCCTTCAATCTTCCAGATTACTTGAGTTCCTTCTGGAATTACAGCGTTCCCTGTACTTTTCATGATTTCATTTCGCTTATTTAAGTAACTAGGATAATTTAAGTTCATAGTAAAATCAACTATGGACGGAGTTTCTAATGCTACCAAGGCGTAATTTCGAGAATTGACTTCGTTTGCACTAAATCTAAATTGTGTTGTTTTTATAGGAGGCGTAAAAGTGTGGACGTAAAAGCCATTTTCTTGTTGAAGTAAAATAGTTTGGCCATTTATTTCGATGTATACATTTTCTGGTTTAATAGAGCCTTTTGTAGCTACTTGAACAGTAAAAGATTCATCTTGAAGAATATTGAGATTCGAGGACAATAATTCGAAATGGAATGGGGCGGGTTTCTCAAAAGCCATTTCATAATTAACTACGCGTTCATAGGTGCCGAAAAAAGATTTCGAATTCCCTGTAAAGTAAAGCGTTGTAATTATTAATAATGGGATGAGTACATATTTTAAATATTTTGCTGCATCTTTATAATTAATTGCATTCGAAAATGGAATGGAATCCATTTGCTTTGAACGTTGTGTGATACTAGCCAGCAAAAGCTCTGATCGTTGTGTGTCTTCAGCTAAATCTAACAGATTGGTAAGTTTATCTCCTACTTCAGGGAAATGTTTTCCAATCATTGAAGCTGCAACTTTTCGGCTTATTCCTTTTTTTAGTTTTAAGAGATAAAAAATCGGAACCAAAATATAGCGGAAGAGTAGAAAAAGCTCTGTTGCTATAAATACACCAAACAGTATCATTCTGCCCATGGTATTAAGCCATAAAAAGTATTCTACACCCAATACAATTAAGAAAAATAGTAGTCCAAAGGCAAAAAACAACAAAATACCCTTAAGTAAAACTTGAGAGTAATGCTTTTGAATGAATTTATTCAAACGGTTTAAAATGTGGTTGAAGTCTTCCAAGGATTGAATTTTATACCAAGATAATGGTTATCACGAATGAATAATGGGAATAATTTGTTAAAACAAGACGGTATTCATTTGATATAACCGTTACCATCACTTAATTATTATAGTAAAAGATACAAATTCACGTTTCAGATTTTCTCTATAAAAACAGTTGGTTGTGTATCTTTGTTACTTCATAAAAAGAATATGTCAAAAAAAGTACGCGTTCGTTTTGCTCCTAGTCCTACTGGGCCTTTACATATCGGTGGTGTTCGTACCGCTTTATTTAATTATTTATTTGCTAAAAAACACGGTGGTGATTTTATTCTTCGAATAGAAGATACCGACCAAAATAGATATGTTGAAGGCGCAGAGCAATATATAATCGATTCGTTGAATTGGTGTGGAATTCCCTTTGACGAAGGTATCGGTAAAGATGGCGGTTATGGTCCTTATAGACAGAGCGAACGTAAATCTATATATAAAGAATATGCCGATGAACTTATAAAAAACGGAAAGGCATATTATGCTTTCGATACCTCTGAAAGTCTTGATGGACATCGAAAAAATCATGAGGAAAAAGGTAAAACGTTTATTTATAACTGGCATAATCGCCTTAAGCTCGACAATTCGCTGTCTTTAATGCCAGAAGAGATTCAACAAAGGCTGGATAATGGCGATGAATATGTCATTCGATTTTTAACCCCACCGGACGAAAAATTGGAGTTGACCGATATCATTCGTGGTCCAATGCAAATTGATACTAACGTTCTGGATGATAAGGTTTTATTTAAGAGTGATGGCATGCCTACGTATCACCTAGCAAATATTGTTGATGATCATTTAATGGAAATTACACATGTAATTCGTGGAGAAGAATGGCTTCCTTCTTTAGCATTACATAAGCAGCTTTATGATGCTTTTGGATGGGATACCCCCGAGTTCGCTCATCTACCGCTGATTATGAAACCTGTTGGAAAAGGAAAATTAAGTAAGCGTGACGGAGAAAAATTAGGCTTTCCTGTTTTTCCACTTTCTTGGAATGAGTCAGTAGGGTATAAAGAAACAGGATATTTTCCTGAAGCGGTTATTAATTTCTTGGCCCTTTTAGGGTGGAATCCAGGAACGGAACAAGAATTCTTTACTTTGGATGAATTGGTTGCCGCCTTTAGTTTAGAGCGTGTAAATAAATCAGGCGCACGTTTTGATCCAGAAAAAACCAAATGGTACAACCAATATTATTTGCAACAAACCCCAGATGTTGAGTTAGCAAAAAGTTTCTTACCTATGGTCAAAGAACGAACCACTAACGAATCATATGTGAACTTAGAGTATGTAACCAAGGTTGTTGCTCTTATAAAAGAACGTGCGGTATTCGTTTCTGATTTCTGGGAGTTAAGTGACTATTTTTTCGTAGCTCCTAAAGAGTATAATGAAAAGGCAGCTAAAAAGCTGTGGAAAGAGGATACTGCTGACATCATGAATGACTTAATCAATACGATAAAACCTATAGATGATTTTTCATCAGAGAGTACCGAAACACAAGTTAAAGCATGGATTGCCGAAAAGGAATTATCTTTTGGTAAGGTTATGCCTCCACTTCGTTTGTTTTTAGTGGGTGACATGAAAGGTCCTCATATTTTCGATATTATGGCTATGATCGGTAAAGAGGAAAGTATCTCTCGTATTGAAACTACCTTAAATAAATTGGGTTAAATCTAAATTTTCAGGATAATGATTTAAGCTTTATTTTCCTGAGAATTCACCCAATACCTGCATTGCCCTATCCGTATCTTTTGTTGATACGAAAATATGATCATGAAAGTAGGCGGCTACTACATTGCAACTAATATTATATTTTGTTAAGGCGTTAGCTACTGCCGCTGTTAAACCAACAGCATCTAATGCTGAATGAACGGTTAGGGTAATCCAAGAAGAAATGTATTCATACCTAAAATTAAACTCATCTGCTTTCTCCTTGGTTAAGATAACCGTAATACCTTCTGCCTCTTTAAATTCGAACAATATATCTTTTCTAGGAATTTGGTCGATGTCCTTTAGGGATATGAAAACATAACAACCCGCATTTAAACTTGGTCTTAAAGACTTTAATAATAGGTTAAGATCGGTTTCTCCTGCCATTTGGGGTTGCCTATGGGTTTCAAAAATAAAAATCGACCCTACGGGCCAATAAATTGTGTTACGCGGCTTAAAACACCTTTAATTTAAATCTGTTAATTATATAATTTATTCGCTTTTCCATCTGTCATTTGCCCAATCTTTCATTTCTGTATCGGTTAAAAAAGTCCAGGCAATTATTCTACTCATTTTATTGCCTTGCCCCATGGGTGTGGTTGTGTGTTTAATTGCCCCAATTTTTTCCAATCTATCATAGAACGAGCGTAAATTAGATTGTTTGGATACTAAGGTTGAATACCAAGCTGAATTTTTTGGAAATTGGGCACTTTCATTGATCATATTTAAAACAAAACGCTTTTCGCCACCATCCGTCCATAGTTCACCACCTTGTCCGCTGAAATTAAGTTCAGCTTTTTTAACTCTTTTTTTCTTAAGATTACTCAACTTTCTTAAAGTACCAGCCTCTGCTTCTGCTTGGGTAGCATGAAATGGTGGGTTGCATATTGTAAAATCTACTTTTTCTTCAACTTTTAAAATTCCAGAGAATATCTGCTCAGGTTTTTGCTGTAGTCTAAATTCTACTTTACCATGAAGTGAAGGATTTGAAGTAACAATTTTTTGTGCAGCTTCAATTCCTTTTGAGTCGATATCTGTACCAATAAATGACCATCCATAGGTACTATTTCCAATTATCGGGTAAACACAATTGGCGCCAACGCCAATATCCAAACAAGTAATCCGCTCCCCTTTAACGAAAGCCCCATCATTACTTGCGGCTAAAATATCTGCAATGTGGTGAATATAATCTGCTCGACCAGGTATGGGAGGACATAAAAAACCATCTGGTATATCCCAATAATCCAATCCGTAATGTGAGATTAATAACGCTTTATTCAAGGCCTTAACCGCTTTAGGGTTAAAAAAATCAATGGAAAGATTACCATACTTGTTTTTGGCTACAAATTCTTTAAGGTCAGGGTTTACAAGGCGTAGCGCCCTTAAATCGTAACGTCCGTTATGTTTGTTGCGTGCGTGTAAACTTGGCTTTTCTAAATGTTCCTTTTTCTTAGGGTCTGGCATAATGTGGAATTGAATACTATAGGGCCCAAAGCTAAAGCTAATTTTTAAGTGGCGCTATTATTTCTTCGCATGCGTTTAGGGCCATACCAAAGCCAAAAACCGGTAATCGTAAAAACCAGAAGAGCAACACCCATAACCGAAGTATAAAAAACCTTAATCTGATTGTCACTTGTGCCCAGATATTTATCTAAAATTGAACCATCATGTATGTTTTCAATCAAATCAGAATAACGACGGTCGACATGTAATAATTTTCCTGTTGCACCATCAAGTTGAAGTCCCCATAGATGATTGGCGTATATAAATTTCACCATTCCCTTGTCTTTTCTAATGTCGATACGATCGATGTCGGTTGAAAGTTTCGGTGAAATTGTTTTCAAAAGATAAGAGTTTGCCAAAACGCTAAGACTGTCAATAGGAAGCCATTCTTTTAGTTCGGTAGAAGTACCTCGATAAGATTTGGATAAAATGACACCTCCACTATTCTTTTTCCACCCTAGAAGTAATCCGGTTATAGCGATGAAAAAGAAAAATATAAACAATGCAGCCCCAGTAACTCTGTGTATTTTTCTAAAAATGCGTAATAATTTAGCCTGTCTCTGTCTTTTGGTGTCCTTACGCATTGGTTTCTTTCAGTTGTTTTGCAATATAGTCAGTTTTGAAAAAGACATACTAGAAGAAATTGTTAAAAGAAAATGACTAAACACAATATTTTATATGCTATTAAATAGTAACCTTTTATATTTTTCGTTTAAATAGCTACTTAACGTCCTGTTTAGGAATAGTATATTCACAATGCCTTCAGAAAGCAAAAAATTTGCTATTCAAAATGTCTATATCTAAAAGTGTTATTTAAGATATAATGATAGGGCGAATAGTGAAAATTAAACTATAGATTTTATCTATTAAATTTTAATTCTTAATAAACGAATTATTGATAATTTTACTAGAGTAGATAGAAAACAACTTTTAAAACTAATATAATCATGAGTAGTACTAATGGAAAAGGCGAAGCTTGGGATGTGAATGATTCCTCAGCAGCAGATTGCCCATTTTTAAATGGTGAATTAAATCAAGCAGCAGGTGGTGGCACAACCAATAAAGATTGGTGGCCCAATATGTTGAACTTAAATATTTTAAGGCTGCATTCTAAGTTGGCCGACCCGATGGATGATGACTTTAATTATGCGGAAGAGTTTAAGTCTTTAGATCTTGCCGCTATTAAAAAGGATTTAACCGATTTAATGACAGCGAGCCAAGATTGGTGGCCAGCTGATTATGGTCATTACGGACCTTTCTTTATACGTATGGCTTGGCATAGTGCAGGTACGTATCGTATTGCTGACGGTAGAGGAGGTGCTGGTGCAGGAAACCAAAGATTTGCACCATTAAATAGTTGGCCAGATAATGCAAACCTAGATAAGGCACGTCTATTGTTATGGCCTATTAAGCAGAAATATGGAAAAAAGATTTCTTGGGCAGATTTGATGATATTGACAGGCAATGTGGCTCATGAAAGCATGGGTTTACCAATGTTTGGTTTTGGGGGAGGCCGAGAAGATATATGGCAACCTCAAGAAGATATTTATTGGGGTTCTGAAACGGAATGGTTAGGAAATAAACAGCGATATGATGAAGATGGAAACGAATTAGAAAATCCTCTTGGCGCTGCGCATATGGGGTTGATTTATGTGAATCCGGAAGGGCACAATGCAAACCCTGATCCTTTAGAAGCAGCACATTATATTAGGCAGACATTCAAAAGAATGGCCATGGATGATTATGAGACCGTTGCCTTAATAGCGGGCGGCCATACGTTCGGAAAAACACATGGTGCTGCAGACCCTGAGGAATATGTTGGTGCAGAACCTGCTGCTGCCGATATTACAGAACAAGGTCTTGGGTGGAAGAGTAGCTATGGATCAGGTTCTGGTGCCGATACTATAACTAGTGGGCTAGAGGGTGCATGGACTCAGACTCCAACCAAATGGAGTCATAAATATTTTGAAAACCTATTTGGTTTTGAATGGGAATTAACAAAAAGTCCCGCTGGAGCTTGGCAGTTTAAACCAGTTGGTGATGCTGGCTCAGGAACTGTGCCAGATGCGCATATTGCAGGTAAAACACACCAGCCTTTTATGTTGGTTACCGATATGTCTTTACGAATGGATCCTGCTTATGAAAAGATTTCAAGAAACTTTTTAGAAAATCCTGACGAGTTTAAAGATGCATATGCGCGTGCTTGGTTTAAATTAACGCATCGTGATATGGGGCCTGTAGATCGTTACTTGGGGCCAGAAGTACCACAAGAGGAATTAATATGGCAAGACCCTGTACCTAATGTAGATTTTGAGCTTGTTAATGATAGCGATATTCAAGAATTAAAGAAGAGTATTTTATCTTCTGGCTTATCAATTTCAGAATTGGTATCTGCTGCTTGGGCATCAGCCTCTACATTTAGAGGTTCTGATAAACGTGGTGGTGCTAACGGTGGGCGCATTCGTTTAGCGCCCCAAAAGGATTGGAAGGTAAATAATCCTGAACAGTTGGCTAAGGTTACCGCTACATTAGAAAAGATCCAGAAAGATTTCAATGATAAGCAAACGGGCAATAAGAAAGTATCGTTTGCAGATTTAATGGTATTGGGTGGCTCTGCTGCTGTTGAAAATGCCGCTAAAGTTGCAGGATATGATATAAAAGTTGGTTTTAACGCCGGGCGTACCGATGCAACGCAAGAGATGACAGATGTTGAAGCTTTTAATGCATTAGAACCAATTGCTGATGGATTTAGAAACTTTACAAAACAAAAATTCTCAGTAAAAGCTGAAGAACTTCTAGTTGACAGAGCAAATCTTCTAACATTGACTGCACCAGAAATGACAGTTTTAGTTGGTGGTCTGCGAGTTTTGGGCGCTAATTATGATGGATCTAAAAATGGTGTGTTTACCGATAGACCTGGTATATTGACAAATGACTTTTTTGTTAACTTATTGGATATGGGTACAACTTGGAAAGCAGCCTCAAATGATGACACTGTTTTTGAAGGAAGTAACCGTAAAACAGGTGATGTAAAATGGACAGGTACAAGAGCTGATTTAATATTTGGATCTAACTCCGAATTACGCGCATTGGCCGAGGTATACGGAACTGAAGATGCAAAACAGAAATTTGTTCGCGACTTTGCAAGAACTTGGACCAAAGTTATGAACTTGGACCGTTTCGATATTTAATGAAGTAAACTTAAGCCCGCATAAAAAGGCAGCTCTTTAGAGCTGCCTTTTTTGTTTGTTATAGTCAAGAGAGAACAATAATTTAACTAATTGATTGACCAAATGTCAATAAGTTGCTGTCGGGATCCAATAATGAAAATTCCTTTTGTCCCCAAGGCCGAATCCCTAATTTACCATTAGGGTGTATAGGCACATTATTTTTTAACACCATTTGGTATAATGTGTTGATATCATTTGTTCTAATATACACTTGACCGTAATTCTCTTTTGGATTAAGGGCTTCAAAAAGAAAGAAGTGTAATTGTATTTCATCTTTCTCTATCATTAAATACTCTGCATATTCATTAGTTCCATATTCTCTGAATCCTAACAAATCAAAATAGTATTCTCTAGTTTTCGCCTTGTTTCGCATGGGTAATTTTGGCTGTATTGAAACTAACATTGCTTTTGTCTGTTTTAAAAATATAATGATTTAAAGATAGCCTTTATGCCACATTCATAAATGTGCATATCACAGTTATAACCTTTGAATAGTATTTTATAATTAAGTTTTGATAGTTGTTATGAGATTATTGCTGTAACAATTGCTTATGAAATACTACTAATAACAAGAAGGTATTTAGTATCTTATCAGTATTAACTATAAACTTAAAAATTATGGGCTCATTTATTTGGATTCCGATTGTATTTTTTGTGATCATCACTATTCTTTCGGGCGTATTTATCGTAAAACAGCAGACTGCAGTTTTAATTGAAACCTTTGGAAAATTTACCAGTGTTAGACAATCTGGCATACAATTTAAGATCCCTTTTGTACAACGTATTTCAGCTCGTATAGGTTTAAAAATTCAGCAGTTGGATGTAATTATTGAAACTAAAACGTTGGATGATGTTTTTGTTAAGCTAAAAGTATCGGTTCAATATGTTGTGATCAAAGAGAAAGTTTACGATGCCTTTTACAAATTAGAATATCCACACGAACAAATTACATCGTATGTGTTTGATGTTGTTAGGGCTGAGGTACCTAAAATGAAATTAGATGATGTTTTTGTAAAGAAAGATGATATTGCAATTGCGGTAAAATCAGAACTGCAAGAGGCAATGTTAGACTATGGATTTGATATCATAAAAACATTGGTTACAGATATTGATCCAGATGCTCAGGTTAAAGAAGCCATGAACCGTATTAATGCGTCTGAACGACAAAAAACTGCTGCACAATTCGAAGGAGATGCCGCACGTATTTTAATTGTAGAGAAGGCAAAGGCAGAAGCAGAGAGCAAAAGACTACAAGGGCAAGGTATCGCAGACCAGAGAAGAGAGATTGCTCGAGGATTGGAAGAATCTGTAGAGGTATTGAATAAAGTTGGTATAAATTCTCAGGAGGCTTCAGCATTAATTGTAGTAACTCAACATTATGATACTTTACAGAGTATTGGTGAGGCGACGAATACAAATTTAATACTATTACCAAATTCACCCCAAGCAGGTAGTGATATGTTGAATAATATGGTGGCTAGCTTTACGGCTAGTAACATGATTGGTGAAAGCATGAAAAAAACTAACAAGCCAAAAATCAAAGAATAGTATTAACCAACAAGCCAAAAATCAAAAAACCCAATAACTTAAGTGTTTTTGGTTTTTCGGATGGATTTGGTTCAGGGTTTATCAGAATAAACCTGTCAGCCCCTTTTTGTTTTTAATAGCCTAAAACATCGTTTTAATTAGCATTGAATAATTAAACATCCAAGCGACACCTAATAGGTCTATTAAACTAAAAAAGCCCTTAGATCATAAGTTTAAGGGCTTTTTCATATCATCATATTCAATAAGATTATGCTCATTGATAAGCATTTTCTATACTATTGTTTTTCTTGTATTTTTGCCCAAGAATCACGTAAACCTACGGTTCTATTAAAAACAAGATTCTCAGGTGTAGTGTCTGGATCAACACAGAAATATCCAATACGTTGAAATTGAAAACGCTCACCTGGTTGCGCATTTTTTAGTGCAGGCTCAACATACCCCGTAATAACACTCAAAGAATCTGGATTAATAAAATCTAGAAAATCTTTGTCTTTGTGCGTATCAGGACTTTCATCTGTAAAAAGGCGGTCGTATAATCGAATTTCTGCAGGTACAGCATGTGCTATAGACACCCAATGTAATGTTCCTTTTACCTTACGCAAACTTTCCTCTGTTCCGCTACCACTCTTGCTTTTAGTGTCATAAGTGCATTGCACCTCGACAATATTCCCTTCGGTATCTTTTGTGCAACTCTCCGCTTTAATGATATAGCCATTCTTTAAACGTACTTCACCACCTAATTTTAAACGGAAAAACTTTTTGTTCGCCTCTTCTTTAAAATCTTCTTGCTCTATGTATATTTCTCTAGAAAAAGGTACTTTTCGGGTACCGGCAGCATCGTCCTCAGGTGAGTTTTCAGCTTCTAACCATTCTGTTTCACCTTCAGGATAATTAGTGATTACAAGTTTTAATGGATTTAAAACACCCATCACCCTATGGGTAATCTTATTCAAATGCTCTCTAACATTAAATTCAAGTAGAGAAACATCGATAAGGTTATCTCGTTTTGCAATACCTATAGCATCCACAAAATTCCGTATCGACTCAGGAGTATACCCTCTTCTTCGCAAACCTGATAAGGTCGGCATTCTAGGATCATCCCATCCAGTAACAAACCCCTGCTCAACTAATTGTAACAGTTTACGTTTACTGACAACAGTGTGGCTTAGATTTCTGCGCGCAAACTCTCTTTGTTTCGGACGTATTTTTTTAGGGTCATAAACTTGGTCTAAAAACCAATTATATAATTCGCGATGCATTGCAAATTCTAATGTACAGAACGAATGTGAAACCTGCTCAATATAATCGCTCTGACCATGTGTCCAGTCATACATTGGATAAATACACCAATCGGTATTCGTTCGATGATGGGCCTTATGCAGTATTCGATACATGATAGGATCTCTCATTAACATATTGGAAGAGGCCATATCTATTTTAGCTCTTAACACATGAGTTCCTTCTTGGAATTCACCGTTTTTCATCTTTTCAAATAGCTCAAGATTTTCTTCTATCGACCTATTTCTATTAGGACTATTGACACCCGGTTCGGTTGGTGATCCTTTTTGGGAGGCAATTTCTTCAGAGGATTGATCATCTACATAAGCCTTACCTTCTTTTATTAAAAGAACCGCCCAATCGTAAAGTTGTTGGAAATAATCCGAAGCATACCGTTCGGTATCCCACTTAAATCCCAGCCATTCTACATCTTTTTTAATAGCGTCTACATATTCTTGCTCTTCTTTTGCAGGGTTGGTATCGTCAAATCTAAGATTAACAGGGGCATTATAGCGTAGGCCTAATCCGAAGTTAAGGCAAATAGAACTGGCATGACCAATGTGTAAATAACCATTAGGTTCAGGTGGAAAACGAAAACGAAGCTCTTCTTTGGTATACCCATTTACCAAATCTTCTTCCACTATTTGCTCAATAAAATTTAAAGACTTTGATGTCTCGCTCATGTCATGATATTTCAGTCTACAAAAGTAGCAAAATTGCCTTAATTGGCAGGTTTAAATTGAACACACCTTATATAAAATGAGTTTCACAACAGAAATCTTCCTTCCGACAACATTAAATTCCTGTTCGTCGTAATAAATAACATATTTGTCTATGGATTGATGGAATAGTGAATTTTTTTATTAACCATCTTTTCAACCGTAGTGGCCCCATAACTACAAATACTTATGAAAACCTTGACCAAAAAATCAATTTTTAGCGCATTAGTAGTGCTTTTCAGTGTCTTTCAATTAACGGCACAAGCAATAGTAATCAATGCACCCGAACCGGCTGATAATCCTAATTTGTCAGGCAGCAGTCCTTGGTCCGCCATTTGTGCCGGTAACAGTGGATTCAATGAATACTTTGTTAACATTAGTTGGATAGGAACCGCAAATGCCGGTAACGAGTTTATTCTTGAACTTTCTGATGCTGATGGAAGTTTCGATAATGCGCAAACACTAAAGACAATTACTGATAAGAATACAGTAAATGATTTTGACACGAGCTTTCCTATCCCTACCGATACTCGCGGCCAAGGATATAAAATGCGTGTACGAAGTACCGACCCAGTAAAGACTGGTTCAGCATCATCTGCATATAATATGTATTATATGGATGTAACTTCTAATTTAAATATTAGTGAACTAGGGGACGGTGTTCCTCCAGGGAGTGTTTGTAGCACTGGCGCTATAACCCTTCAGGTTGACAATATTCCCAATCCAGAAACCTATCAGTATATTTGGTTTAGAAGTGGAACTGAACTTACGGGAGAAAAAGGACACACATTGAATGTAACCCAAACGGGTATGTATAATGTGTATGTTGATTATGGACCTTTATGTACTGGTTCAGGAAATACCGATTCAAATATTGTTGATGTTAACATTGGAGGTACAGGAACAGGAATTGCCATTCACACTCCAACGAAAACATCTCTTTGTAGTACCGATACAGAAGTTTTGAGTATAGATCAAACAAATGCTTCTTGGAACTATCAATGGTATAAGGATGGTAATGCAATATTAGGCGCTACAGGAACTAGCTATACAGTTAATGCTGCAGTGACAGGATTTGAAGCTGATTATGCTGTTGAAATTGCTGGTACAGGAATATGTAATGAACTATCTGAAGTAGTCACTATAACGAATGCCGAGTTGTATACCGTAACTCTTGACAATGAATTGAACATGGTTCTTTTGCCTACTCAAAATCAAGTTTTAACAGTTAGTACAACTGCAAATACACCAAGTTATAAATGGTTTAGGAATAATATTGAAGTAGCAGGAGAAACAAATAGTTCCTTAACAATTTCTGAAGATGGGGAATATTATGCTGAAGTCACCCAAACTGGTGGTGCTTGTTCTGTTTCGTCAAAAAACTCAGAGATTACTACGGTTGTATCTCCCGCATCATTCGAGATAACTACGAATTATACCGGTTCGTATACCGCATGTGAAACAACGAGTATTACAATAGGTGTTGAATTGATCAATGCTGTTGCTGACAATGGTACCAAAACAGATGTGACTAGTTCTTTAATCGATGCTTTTACTTATCAATGGAAAAAAGATGGTGCAGATGTTACTGGGGCTACTGGTAAAAATATCAGTCTAGCATCAAATTTAGAAAATGGTAGTTACCTTTTAAATGCAACCATTCAAGCTTTTGATATCAACTCAAATACCTTAACTGCCCAATTATTAACTAGTGAAACTGTAAATATTACAAGTTCTGGAACTGTTTTTTGTAATGGGGGTGAAACAATAACAATAAGTACTTCAGCCGATTTAAGCTCATCAACTTTTGATTGGCAATTAGATGGTTCGTCGATAAATACCACGGATGCTACATTGACCATATCAACGCCAGGTATCTATAAATTAGTTTTAGATAGGGATGGTTGTTCTTTAAACTCAAATGAGATTACAATTACGCCTTTAGATGAAAATCTGATAACGTTAGACCCAGGTACCGAAATCGTAATTCCTGAAGGAACTACTAAAACAGTTACCGCTAACGGAGGTACTGCATATCGATGGGTAGATGCTAATTCAACAGAAATCAGTAATTCTGATAGTGTAACTTTTTCTGAAGCAGGTATCTATACGTTAATTGCCTCGATAGATAATTGTGAGATTATTAAGCAATTGGAAGTTACCTTTTTAGACACCTTCAAAGTTCCTAATGTAATTACCGTAAATGGAGATGGCATTAATGACCAATGGATAATTCCAAATTCATATTCAAATAAAGAAGATGTAAACGTGATTATTTATAACGAACAAGGTCAAGAAATTATAAATCAATTCGATTATAAAAATAATTGGCCGCAGTCGACGACTGCTTTCACCAAACAAAATATGGTGTTCTATTACAAAATAAGGAACGCCAGTGAGGTACTCAAACAGGGTACTATCACCGTAATACGATAAGCTAAAGCTCACCATGCTAAAGAAAAGTGTTTTATATCTATTGTTATTTGTGTTTGCTACCATGAAGGTTAGCGGGCAAGAGGAGAATCCGTTTGTAGCGTATGATGTTCCTGCCCAGAACCTTTTAAAGTATAACCGATTTTTAATCAACCCAACCTTTTCAACGGTTAGGGAAGATAAATCCTACATCAACCTGCTTCACCGAAACCAATCGGTACAATTTGATGATAACAATCAAAATTATTTCTTAAGTTATAGTGGTCGTATCAGTGATAGAACAGGTCTTGGTTTAAGTTTGTACTCCCAACAATCAGGTACGCTAAGTAACTTTGGTGTGTTGGCAAACTATGCCTACGGGGTAAAGCTTAACGATAAAAGCAACCTAACCTTTGGTGCAAATGTATCTTACTATAATAGTGGGTTCGACCAAGGCAGGGCTTCAACAGTGGAAGTTGATCCTTTTTTAGCGGGACTACAAGATCAGAACCTATTGTCTTTTCAACCTGGATTAAACCTTTCTTATGGAAAATTTGATGTAGGTGTTTTTGCAGAAAACTTATTTGACTATAATCTTAAATCTAGTGAGTCTCTAACTGAATTCAAGGATAAAACCTTTTCAGGACATTTACAATATACCCATCAGTTTGAAAATCAAACAGGCATATTTGAAGAAGGACGACTTATGCCATTGGCAAGAGTTAGGAAAATTGGAGAAGAAGATGTAACCTTAGGTGGAAGTTTAATATTAGACCTTCCAAAATTAGGTTGGATTCAAGCTGGGTATGATAGTTTTTATGGCGCTGCAGCTGGTGTCGGTTTCAACCTTAACCGTAGGATCTCGTTAGGGTATACGATGGAAAAAGGGTTATCTAATAATTTTGACAATTTCGGACTTACCCATGAAATTTCTTTTGCCTATTCTTTCTCACCTAATCTTACTGAAGATAGGGTAATGTTAGAAGATGATTACGAAGATGATATAGTGCAGAATGATATAGAGCCAGAGAATATTGCAACTAATGAAGAAATTGAAGAACTTAAACAAAAATTGGCAGAAAATGATGCCATTATAGAAGAGCTGATGTTTCGCCAAGATTCATTGGAGGCCATTCGCCAAACTGATTTAGAACGTCGTTTTGAAATGGTTATGCGAATGGTGAGAAATGAAACAAACGGCGATAGGCCCGATCTAGAAAAAAGAGCGAAAGAGCTTTTTATGGATGATGATACTAGAACCGGAGTTGCATCGGCCCAAGATCCAAGCAATATACAAGACCCTTCAACTTTAGACACTTTAAATGATGGGAAGCAACAAGATAGGGTAGCCGTTTCAGATAATAGAAGTGATACTTCAGTTGAAAGACAAGAATTAGCCGAGTCGAACACAAATCGAAATGATATAATCGATACAAAAGCAAATGAACTAGTACAAGCGAAAGATGCGGTTGTGGCGAATAGACCAAGAAAAGAAGTTAATCCTGTTACTACACCAGAAGTTGTTCAAGACGGTGTTAAAAGCAGAAAATTCAAAAATCTACCGAATGTAACTAATGGCTATTATGTAGTTGCCAATGTGTATAAAGGAGGTAAGTATATGGACAATTTCTTGACCACATTAAACAACAAAGGTATAAATGCAGATTACATTGATAATCCAAATAACGGACTTAAATATGTATATCTACACCGATATGAAACATTTGAAGATGCCGTAGCTGCCCACGACTCAAAGTTGAACGGTATGTACGATGGGGCCATGTGGATTATGAATGTAGACAATAGATATACCAATGAAGCCTACGCAAGTAACGTTAATAAAATCAAGGAGAAATCTTCTAAATATGATTCTGATGTGCTAACCTCAAATGTGGTAGTTAAGGATAATGTAGCTTCTACTGATGCCGATCCTAAGTCTTATGTTATTGATGGTGCAGGATCTAGTTATTACTTAATTGCAAATGTGTTCGCTAATCCGAACAATGCCAAAAAATTTGTTGACTTGTTAAACTCCTTCGGTTTAAGTGCTAGTTACTTTATCAACCCAAAGAATAACTATAGGTATGTATACCTTAAAAAACATGACTCTTGGACCAATGCTCTTATATCGTATTATTCTAAGCTAAATGACGCTTATAATGACAAGATGTGGATAATGCGCGTTAATCAAGAACAGATGGTTTAAAAGAGCTTAAAACCGCATAACAATACACTAAATCACCTAAGTTTAAACCATGTTATTAGGGCAGACGTTATACTAATCGAAATGGAAATAGTCTACTCTTTGTTTGAATTGGGCTTACTTATATCTTATTTTTTATAAAAACTTAGGCGATGTTTCTAAACAAGACATTGTACAGGCTCTTTCTCATATCTTTAATTACGTCACATTTTAACTTAGAACTGCTATTAAATAATAAACATGAAGCGACCTCTTTCCGGTTCATTCATTTTTGTAGTCCTTGATTTTTCTGATACTTGTTATATATTCTTAATGAAATATTTTTTGTTTAAATCTTGTTAGATATAGTAAGTGACTAAAAATTTGTTTACGGCCCTTGATCTTCATGTAATCTAAATATGGTCGCATCAGTAACAAGATGCCTTAAACTTCATTGTTGTAATCTCATATCACTTACCGAAAGATTAGTTCAGACTAAATTTTAATTCAGATAGTTAGGTTGGAGACGACCGTTTTTTGGCGTCTTAAGCGATAGAATAAAGGAATAGTACTTAATTATATAATCCACTAGAGTATGACATAAAATCGTTGGTAGTACTTATGAAAACTAAAAGACGCTCATTTTTGGAATTTATTAATATTGAACCACCATGTTTTATAAGAAACTTAATAAACACTGCCTTTAACAATATTAGATTTACTTGATGAAAATCAAGTGCTGTGAAGAAAGAAGAACTAAGAAAGTCTGTTATAATAGTTAACATACGTTATTGACAAATATGGGTTTTTTAGGAGACCCCAACCCAAAACGAATTATATTTTTATATGGAAAATTAAGCGCAAATAAATCTTCATGTTTTTTTAAATTTTAATAAGTCCGTTACCGTGTAAGATGTTGAGTTTCGTGATGCCATTTTGGATGCCTTTTTTTATAACGAATAGTCAATAAAAATTTTCTCCCTTCTCTATAGAACTAATAAATTGGAAAAGAAAGTCATATTCAAAACCGCAATTATTAAAAAATGAAACAGTTAGGCTATCCAAAATAAATAGAGATATAATTGTTTAAAGGGTGCTTGTTAGAAAATGATCTATAAGAAAGGGAATAACTGGTCTTTAAAAATTAGTAATCAGAAAAGTAACAAAATGAAGAATATTGTTATTTATTAAAGTAAACAAACCTTTCTGTTTTAGTTTTTTTAAGCAAAGAAAACAAGTTAAAAATTCACCGTTCTTCGTAAGTACGAACTTCATTTTGAAATGTAAATCATCACGATAATACTTTAAAAAAAATTAATACTTAAATCAGACTTTAAGTTTAAAAAATCCAGGTCTTATTTTCGAAGGTTTTAAGCTCATTTTTTACTCTAATTTTCTTATCTAAAATTGTATTTCTAACACCGATTTTTTCTTTTAAATAGTCTGATTTTATCCCAAAAAAATAAATATCTGTTCCTCTAATAAGCGGTTGAAAGTATTAAAAAATGGACTTTTCTAAGAAATCAAACCCATTCTAATTGCTGTTTCACAACAGAAACTGATCATACCACAACAATAAATTCTTTACCTAAGTACTATAGTGAATATTTGTTAGTGGAGATTTTCACCTGGAACGATTTGAATTTTAAATCGATTGTATGATTTTCTTCTGTAAGTATAGAACATGACCAAACTGACTAGTTTTTTAGATTTCACCAAATTCACTTCTCTAATGGGAAAACATTACACTAAATGTTTAATTTTTATTTTGTTTCTTGTTTTAGGTGCCCAAACGGCCCATTCGCAAGTTAAAGAACCGTTTCAAGTACGCTATGCTGCGGATATTAGGGGTGAATTGACCTTTGCCGCTAACAACATTGTAAGCGCGCAAATTGATGCGTACTGTACAGGCAATAGAAGAAATAGGGTGTGTTACCCAGAGCAAACACCTAATGACCCTTATAACTTAACAGGTAGTGCTTCAGATTATAATGACAATATTGATATGCAATACATAGATGTAGATGGCGATGCCTCTACATTTAGTTCTAGTAGCGCTATACTAACGGTTCCAGATGCAACTTGCTCCTTGGTGCGATATGCAGGTTTATATTGGTCAGCGGTTTATGTAAACTCTGATAGAAGCACTATTGATGATATTAAGTTTAGAATGCCTGGTGGTGCCTATCAAGACATAACGGCAGATGAGATACTTTTTGATGGCGACGGTGATACAGATTTTGGGTATTATAGCCCATATGCTGCTTATAAGGATGTCACCAATATGCTTACCGGATTGGCCGATCCCAATGGGGAATATACGGTTGCCAATGTAAGGGCTAGTACAGGAAGTAGTGTATCTGGTGGTATTTCTGGTGGTTGGACACTAGTTGTTGTTTACGAAAACCCAAACTTACCCGGCAGTAGATATATTACCACTTTTGATGGTTATGCGGGTATTAAATCCGGAGAAAGTGTAGATATTCCTATAAATGGTTTTACTACCTTGCCAGCCCCATTTGCTGTAAACGCAAAAATGGGAGTTGCGGCTTTAGAGGGGGATAATAGAATTAGCGGGGATGGACTTGCAATCGACGCTTTTGGTGCGGGTGTTTATATGCCATTATCTAATTCTGTTAATCCTGCAACTAATTTTTTTAACTCCAATATTACTAGGGATAATGCTTTAGTAACTGATAGGACACCGAATAGTACCAACACTTTAGGTTGGGACATGGATTTGTTCGAGATTGATAATCAATTTAACAATGTTATCCCTAATGATGCAACCAGTGCAACATTAAGAGCGAGTTCCTCACAAGATAAATATGATATCTTTTTCACCTCTTTTGATGTAGAGATCATTGCCCCAAATATTGTTTTGGAAAAAAGGGTAAACACACCAGGAGGAGATGATATTACAGGACTAGGTGTAAATCTTGGCCAGACTCTTGACTATGTACTTACCTATCAAAATATTGGAAATGATGATGGAGACAATTATACGATAAGGGACATACTCCCTGTTAATGTTTCCCCACCAGATGGACGTACCGATTTCATTGCAGCTGACTTTTCGCTCCCACCAGGAGTTACTTACGTTTATAATTCAGCCACTAGAGAAGTGGTTTTTACTATTCCTAATGATCTAATAGAAGAAAATGACCCAGCTTATGCTATTCGTATGCGGGTTCAGGTTGCCGAAAATTGTTTTGATTTTATCAATGCGTGTTCAGATTTGATACAGAATTTGGCTTATTCCACGTATCAAGGTGTTGAAAACTCTGCAATGGTTACGGATGACCCAAGTGTTACCGACTTTAATGCCTGTGGTTTTATTATTCCAGGAGCTACAAACTTTTTATTGGATGACCTGTCTGACTGTAATTTTGAGCGCACTGTTGAACTTTGTGGAAACTTCGCCGTATTGAATGCAGGTGATGGTTTTGATGAATATATATGGTATAGCGATAATAATGGTAACAATGATATTGATTCAGGAGACACTATAATTACAGATAGTGATCCCGACAACGACCCTAGTACAATAGTAGTCACCCAAGAGGGCACTTACATTGTGGATAAGATAGTAGCTGATCCATGTAAAGGATTTAAAGAAATTATTACGGTTTCTCCTTATGGATCAGGTCTTATTCCAAATCCAATAATAGAATATTTTAATGATGTAAATTCAGATAGCGACCCTTCTAATGATATAGCTGGTGAAATAGTACAATGTAGTGTAGATAGTGATCTATTGCCTAAACTATTTTTATGTGGTATAGATGATACCAAACTGCTACAGGTAAACATAGTTGATGCACAAAGTATTGTTTGGGAACAGTTAGATGAGGGTAGTTGTTCCGCATCTGGAGATGATTGCGCCAATAAAGCACTGACCTGTACATGGTCTCAAGTAGGTACAGGGAACAATTATACGGTAAACAGTGAAGGGCAGTATCGCTTGTCAGTTACTTATCAAAATGGTTGTACTAGCCGCTTCTACTACAATGTATTCCAAAACACCTTGGATATTCAATACAATGCAGAGGATATTATTTGTGGTGACCCAGGAAATATTACGATTACAAATTTAGGTAACGGCTATGGGTATCAATTGGTTGATGCTGCTACCAATAATATTTTGATTCCATTTAGTTCCAATAATGGTCCAAGTTTTGACTTCAATTCAGGAGAAAATGGCTCCTATATTGTGGAGGTTAATCAATTGGACCAAACTGGGAACCCTATTGATGGCGCTTGTGTTTTTAGCACCCCAGAAATAGGTATTTTAGATAGAAATGTATCTTATGCCGTAACCGCAAATGATGCTACCTGTAACGGGTTGGGCTCAATAAACATACAGATTAACAATGCCGACCCCAATTATGAGTATGAATTAAGATTGGATGATGGTTCTAATGGTGGCGCTGGCACTTTGATTGATAACGAAACAGCACAACCAGACAACAACTTTACTTTTACAGGTTTAGCTGAAGGAGATTACATTGTAATTGCGCGCACAGATGAAGGTTGTTCACATACCGAACAGGTATCTATTGTAAATAACAATGATCTTGCATTAAATGCAAGGGTATCACAGCATATCACCTGTAGAGAGGGTAATATTTTAATGGATTCTGGAGGTGGTCAAACGCCACACACCTATGCCATTTGGCAATATGTTGATAATAATGGGGTTACGGTAACTTCATATCCAACGCCACAGGACATACCTTCTTCTGAGTTTCAGACTAGTCAAATCTTTGACATATTTGATCCAGGTGACTATATTTTTGTAGTGGTAGACAGAAATAATTGCTTCTCATTTTCCAATAATGTAACTATTGAGTTTAGACCAGCTGCAGAATTTAATCCTACTTCGGTAATTGATGTGGCTTGTTTTGGGGATTCTAGCGGAACAATACAGTTTAATTTAATAGATGATAATGGTTATCAACTAACTTATTATCTATACGATGAAAATGATGTAGAATTAGCAACCAATACAACAGGTTATTTTCCAAACTTACCTGCTGGAGATTATACAATTGTAATTAACCAAAGAAAAGGTAGTGCATCTTGTGATTATACAGAGGAACATACAATTTCCGCTCCAAGTAATGCAATTAGCGCAACATCAACCTTAATTCAAGACTATACCTGTTTGCTAGAGGGTATTATTGAAGCACAAAATGTAACGGGAGGAACGGCACCCTATGAATATAGTATAGATGGCGTAAACTTTATTCCAGATAGCACACCAAATGCACATCGTTTTGAAAACCTTACAGATGGCACATATGCTATAACAGTTAGAGATGCAGCTGGATGTACGTATCCAACAGACCCAATAACGATATTACCTTTAAATGAACCCACAGATTTAACTTTTGTCGCAACCGCTCCTAATTGTCCTGATCTTACATCAGATGTAACAGTTTCTGTGGTAGGCGGGAATCCTAATTTCACATATGAAATTGTTGCCCCTGCAGGGGATGTTGCAAATAATGGAAATTCCAATGTGTTCGCTGGGTTAGACCCAGGCACATATACCTTTAGGGTAACGGATGACAAAGGCTGTGCTATTCAAGAAGATTTTACAATTACCCCTGTTGATAGAATTAGCGTAACCGGAGCTTTAAATAATAATGTTACTTGCTTTGGTTTATCAGATGGTTCTATAACATATACTTTAGCCGATTTAACGGGCACCTATGATTATAACGTAACGGGACCTGCAAATTTTTCTGCTTCGGCACAAACAAATGCAAGTATTCCATTAACGGGACTTGGTGCAGGTACTTATGTAATTGCAGTAACGGATAATACAACAAACTGTACAGATAATGCCTCCGTAACGGTAGCGGCTCCACCAGCACCACTCCTAATCTCAGATTTGGATGTAACAGATTTAACCTGTTCTACAACAGGAACTGTACCTGGTTCTGTGGTAATTACAGCAACCGATGGATGGGGAGGTTATGAATATGAATTAGAAGATCCTGCTGGGACAGTAACCGGCCCTCAGAGCACAAATTCCTTTACAGGACTTACGGATACTTCAGGGAATTATACAGTTACAGTGCGTGATGCAGGAGGCTGTGAAGTAACCCAGACATTTAGTCTAAACCCAACAGTTGCGCCCGTTTTGGAGGTTACTGCCAATAGTTTGTGTTATGATAGCACAACTGGATTAGTATTAACGGCTAATGTAACTTCTGGAGGAGTAGCACCTTTTCAATATCGATTAAATGGCGGCCCATACCAATCAAATGTTGATTTTACGGGATTAGGCCCAGGAAGTTACAATGTTGAGGTGATTGACAGTAGAAATTGTACGGCAACAACATCAATTGATGTTTTTCCTACCATGAGTGCTTCTGCCAGTTTACTAAAGGATTTAGATTGTACCATACCACCTGATGCCCAAATAGAAATTACGATTGCAGGAGGTAACCCGACCTTTAGCTATGAAGTCTTTTTAAATGGGGCTTCTTTTCAAGCAAATACAGCGGTTCCAAGTATACCGTTCACCTATACAACAACTACACCTGGCACATATGCTTTTGTAATAACAGACAGTGAAAATTGTACAATTACAACGAATGAAATTATTGTGTCCGATGCTTTACCACCTGTAAGCTTACCGGTTATCACCGATGCAAGCTGTAATGGCGATAGTAACGGAATTGTGGATTTGAATATTTCCGGCGGTTTGGCACCATATAGTATTGTCTTTGATGGCAGTGCACCATCAACACAAGAAATATATACTGACTTAGCAGCTGGTTCATATAACTATAGTATTACAGATAGCAAAGGATGTATTACTAATGGTACAGCCATAGTTAATGAGCCAAATGCACTGGTACTTGGCACTGATATCACTACGGATTATGATTGTACAACAGGTGCAGCAACAATAAGTGTGATTAGTGTTAACGGTGGTACCGGTCCATTTGAGTACAGTATTGATGGTGTTAATTTTGATGGAACAACGGCATTTACAGGTCTTTTAGATGGTTCTTACACCATAACAGTAAGGGATGCCAACCTTTGTATCGCAACAAGTACCGAGGTAATAGATCCATTAAACGAACCTACCGACCTTTCATTTACACAGACCGCTGTTATTTGCCCGGCTTTAACGAGTGATGTAACCGTAGCGGTTACTAATGGTAATCCAAATTTTATATATGAAATTGTTGCCCCTGCAGGGGATGCCGTTAATAATGTAAATAATGCAACTTTTACTGGTTTGGCGCCAGGTACATATACCTTTAGGGTAACGGATGATAAAGGATGTTTTATTGAAGAGGATTATACTATAGCACCAATTGATCAGGTGACAGCCGTTTCTCAAATTGTAAGCAATGTAACTTGTGTTGGGGATAGTGATGGTGAATTTACGTTCACGGTAACTGATTTTGCAAGCACATACAGCTATACCGTTGAGGATAGTTTAGGGAACCCCATTCAGTCAGCAATTACCATTAATACTGCAACACCTATTTCAGTACCTGGATTGGCTGCTGACACTTATGTGGTAAACGTTATTGATGACACCACTAATTGTAGTATTACCATTAACCCTGTAATTTCTGAGCCATCGGCAATTCTAGACTTTACCTTTACCAATACACCAGTTACATGTATCGAAAATGCCACAATAACCGTTACAGCGACAGGTGGTTGGGGCAACTATGAATACGAATTGGAAAACACCGTTGGTTCTGTTATTGTGTATGCCTACAACAGCAATAATCAATTTACCAACGTCCTAGCAGGAACTTACAATATTTATGTCAGGGATGCCAATGGTTGTATCGACACAAAACCAATAACCATAGATTCTGCAGTAGCGCCAACATTAGCTTTGGCAACATCAGATTTTTGTTATGACAGTACGGACCAGGCTTCGCTGACAATTGATATCACAGATGGTGTGGCACCTTATTCATATAGTATAAACGGTGGTGGTCAAAATAGTGTCGTTGGAAATCAGTTTACTGTACCAAACTTAACACCAAACACCTATAATATTATCGTTACTGATGCTTTTGGTTGTACATCCAATACCATTACAGAGACTATTGAGCCTCAATTAACGGCAAATGCAGTATTGACACAAGATCTTTTGTGTACAGGAAACGCTATTATAGATGTCACCATTGCAAATGGCTACATACCTTATGCTACTTATCAAGTACAAGTTGATGGAGGCGGTTATGGAGCTATCACTCCAATAGTTGGTAATTCATTTACTTATAACGGTGCAGCCGTTGCTGGAACATATCAGTTCTTAATTACAGATGCAAGAAATTGTACTATTGAGACTAATGAAGTTATTGTAACTGATGCTTTACCGGCTACAAGTACTCCAATAATCACTCATGTAACTTGTAATGGAGATACTAACGGAATTGTAGATTTAAATATCTCTGGTGGTTCAGCACCTTATAGTATTGTCTTTGATGGTAGTGCGCCTTCAACACAAGAAATATATACTGACTTAGCAGCTGGTTCATATAACTATGGTATTACAGATAGTAAAGGATGTGTAACTACCGGTACAGCCGTAGTAAATGAGCCTAATGCTTTAATACTTACAACTGGTATCACAACAGATTATGATTGTACTTCTGGGGCAGCCACTATCAGTGTAACAAACGTAAATGGCGGTACTGGCCCGTTCGAGTACAGTATAGATGGCGTTAATTTTGATGGAACAACGGCATTTACAGGTCTTTTAGATGGAACTTATACCATTACCGTAAGGGATGCCAACCTTTGTATCGCAACAAGTACCCAGGTAATAGATCCATTAAACGAACCTACCGATCTTTCATTTACCCAGACCGCACCAACCTGCCCTGCAATAGTAAGTGATGTAACAGTTAATGTCACAGACGGAAACGGACCTTTTACCTATGAAATAATAGCACCTGCAATAAGTGCAACTAATAACCTAAACAACAATGTATTTGCAGGCTTGGCACCGGGCACCTATACTTTTAGGGTAACGGATGACAAAGGATGTTCTGTAGATGAGGACTATACCATAAACCCTATACCTCAGGTTAGTGTGCTATATCAACTAGTTAGTAATGTTACCTGTGTTGGGGACAGTGATGGTGAATTTGCATTTACAGTCTCTGATTTTGTGAGTACGTACAGCTATACAGTAGAAGATAGTTTAGGCAACCCTATTCAATCTGCAAATAATATTAATACCACAACACCTATTTCAGTGCCCGGATTGGCAGCTGATACTTATATCATAAACGTAGTGGATGACACCACTAATTGTGATGTTTCATCTTCAGCTTTAATTACTGAGCCTGCTATAGCATTGGATTTTACTTTTACAAATACCCCTGTAAGTTGCATTGAAAATGCAACAATAAACGTTACGGCAACAGGTGGTTGGGGCAACTATGAATACGAATTGGAAAACACCGTTGGTCCCGCCATTGTGTATGCCTACAACAGCAATAATCAATTTACCAATGTCCCAGCAGGAACTTACAATATTTATGTAAGGGATGCCAATGGTTGTATCGATACAAAACCAATAACTATTGACCCAGTAGTTACACCTACATTAGCTTTAACAACTTCAGATTTTTGTTATGACAGTACGGACCAAGCTTCGCTGACCATTGATATTACAGATGGCGTGGCACCATATGCCTATAGTATTAATGGTGGAGGACAAAATGTTATTATTGGAAATCAGTTTACAGTTTCGAACCTCACACCAGATACATATAACATAGTAGTTACTGATGCTTTTGGTTGTACTTCCAATACCATTACAGAGACTATTGAGCCTCAATTAACGGCAAATGCAGTGTTAACACAAGATCTTTTATGTACAGGAAACGCTATTATAGACGTGGCCATCGCTAATGGATATACACCATATGCAACCTATCAAATACAAGTTGATGGTGGTGGATATGGAGCTACCACACCAATTGTAGGAAGTACATTTACTTATAATGGCGCAAGTGCCGCAGGAACATACCAGTTCTTAATTACAGATGCTAGAGGCTGTACAGTAGAGACAAACGAAGTGGTTGTTGAGCCTACCGTTTTACCACAAGCAATTCCCGTAGTAACCGATGTAGCTTGTTTTGGAGGTGCAGATGGTTCTGTATATGTAGATGTTGATGCAAATTTTGGATTAACGCCATATACCATTAGTTTTAATGGCAGTGCTTTTACGTCAACCACAACATATTCTGGCTTGGCTGCGGGCACCTACCCATATATCGTAAGAGATAGTAAAGGTTGTGAATTTAATGGAAATTCGGTTGTAAATGAGCCGTTACAGATACTTTCAAGTATGACTTCAAGAGACGTTACATGTAGTAATGTTCCAGGAGGGGGTAATGTTCTTGGGGGTGTTGATGTTACTGTTACACAGGGCGGAGTTGCTAATTTTACGTATACACTTTATGATAGCGCAAATAATATTGTTGTTCTTGGAAGTGGCGATCCTAACCCAGCTGTTTCCGCTAGTGCTACCCATTCTTTTGATGGAGTTGATTTTGGCGATTATTATGTAAGAATTGTGGATGCCAACGGTTGCGAAAGTGATTTGGGATCGGTAAGGGTAAGATCTAATCCATATTTATCATTAACAGCAAATATACCACCACCTGATTGTCCAACTGGCGGAACAGCCATTATAACCGCAACAGGAGGTTCTGGGGATTATGATTTTAGAATTTATGACGTTGGTACACTTCCGGATGCCGAGGTTACCACAGGCCCAACTACAGAGGAAGCAACTTTCAATGGCCTAAACCCAGGGCAAACCTATATTATTGAGGCGACTGACAATATTAATCTTTGTACAAGTTATCAAGAAGTGGTTATACCACCTTTATCTACTATCACTGCATTAGTTGATAGTACAACCGATATTACATGTACAGGTTCTGATGATGGTATAATGTCCTTTACTGTTGATAATTATGATAGTGGAGTAAATACAATTGACTGGGAAATTTTAAACGCAGTAACAAATACTAATGTTACTGGATCAGGTGCATATGCCGGAACTGTTGGTCCTGGACCTGCTGGAGGCCCACAGAGTTTAACAGTGAATCAGATACCTCCAGGTGATTATGTGTTATTGGTAAGAGAGGCAACCGCACCATCATGTACGGCAACCACTACCTTTAGAATTACTGAGCCTACTCCTGTAGCTTTAAGTTTAATAAGTCAAACTTCCGCTAATTGTAATGATGATGCAGAGGTTACGGTTAGAGCTAGTGGTGGAACAAGTCCATATACTTACGCATATGTTGTAGATGGTGCAGCTGTACCTAGTTCATTTCCTGAAGGAGCAACGTTTACATTAGACCCTTCTGTTAGTTTAGATTGGGATGTTTATGCCCAAGATGCTAATTTATGTATTTCACCTGTTTTAAATGTTACCATTACGGTAGACCCAACCCCTGGTATTGTCTTGTCGATAGTCGACGAGTGTGTTTCGGAGGGTACGTACGCCGTTGACGTTACGATGGACGTAGCTGGAGTTGGTCCCTATAGGATCAGTGTTGACGGCGGTTCGCCGCAGTCCGCCCCTGGATGGGTGTCCGCGGGTGACGTGGTAACGGTATCGAACCTATCGTCCGGCGCGCACACGATAGCGATCGTGGACGCCAACGGATGTGGTGAGACCGAGAACATAACGATATTCCCACCATTGACGGCCCTTGCGGCGGTAAGCTCCGACGAGAACTGTGACCCTGCCAATACGGGCGAGGTAACGGTCACTGCCAATGGCGGATCTGGAGTGTACACCTATACACGGACAAGTCCTGCGGGACCTTCCAACGGAACCGGTGTATTCACGGGCTTGACACATTCCGTTTCCTATACCTTTGAGGTAGAGGACACGGCCACCAACTGTATAGTCCCTGTAACGATTACCTTACCGGCACCCGAGTTGCCTACCTTTAGCCTATCGGCAACGGACGTTAGCTGTTTTGGCGGCAACGACGGTACGATTACGGTAACCTTGGATCCGGGCAATATAGATACGCCATACTTATATAGTCTAGACGGCGGGACCACTACACAGCCAACGAACGTGTTCACTGGCTTGGTTGCGGGCACCTATAATGTTACGGTGATATCCGACAAGGGATGTGAGGACACCAAATCGATAATTGTGGACGAACCAAGTTTATTGGCGATTTCTGCCAGTGCATCGGCATATACCTGTGACGATACGGCAAGTACCATTACGGTAACGATAGACAATGACGGAACGGGGAACCCATCGGGAACCGGTCCATACCTATATAGTTTTGACAATGGCGCCAACTTTGGCACTGACAACACGTACCAGGTGGCCTATGGTTCCGCTGCGGTCAATGTAGTGGTGGAGGACAGCAACGGATGTCAGGATACCGTATCGGTACCAGTCCCTGTGATGCAGGAGGTAACGGCGTCCATCAACCAATTACAGGTCATAGACTGTAACAATGGCGAGGAGATTATAGAGATCGTTGCCTTGAACGGATCGGGCAACTATACATACACACAATTACCTAGTGGCAATGTGGTAGCGGACCCGGCCAATATAGTGATCACCGCACCGGGCAACTATGTATACGAGATAACGGATACGACAACGAACTGTTCGGTGATCGTGGAGCACAATGTGGCACCATATGACCTTATCGATGCTGTTGCAACGGTAACAAACGACGCTACCTGTAGCGATAGTACCGATGGTACCATTGAGGTAACGGTAACGGGCTATGTTGGGACATTTGAATATGAGGTACGTGATGGTTCTGGCACTGCGGTTACCGCAACGATTACGGACAATGCCACGGCAGACCCATATGTGTTCACTGTGCCAAGTACATTTGGCGCGGGCACCTATACGGTAGCGATCACGGCAACCGCTTACCCGGAATGTACGGCGATAACCAATACGGTAACGATAGATGCCCCAGAACCATTGGCACTGACCTTGGTAGATGTGGTGAACGCGAACTGTAACGTATCCGATGCAGTGGTTACGGTACTTGCCAACGGAGGCACACCTGCATATACGTACGGTGCATCGCAAAGCGGGGCGGGAGTTCCAGGGTCCTTTACCTTTGACAGCACAATAGAACTGGACCCATCGGTGAACCTTAACTGGGACATCTATGTACGTGATAGCAACGGTTGTATCATAAGCGCCCCATTAGCTGTAACGATAGCTATGGACCCAACCCCTGGTATTGTCTTGTCGATAGTCGACGAGTGTGTTTCGGAGGGTACGTACGCCGTTGACGTTACGATGGACGTAGCTGGAGTTGGTCCCTATAGGATCAGTGTTGACGGCGGTTCGCCGCAGTCCGCCCCTGGATGGGTGTCCGCGGGTGACGTGGTAACGGTATCGAACCTATCGTCCGGCGCGCACACGATAGCGATCGTGGACGCCAACGGATGTGGTGAGACCGAGAACATCTCTATTGAACCTGAATTACAGATCAGTGCCTCGGTTAATACACAGCCAAGTTGTATTACCAATGATGGTATTATCGACTTTACGGTTACTGGTGGTTCTGGAGCATCGACTGTTCAGTTGTTACGATCTGACTTGACTGACACCGGACTAGTGCCAACAGCGAATCAATTTATAGGTGTAGCTTTTGGAGATTATATAGTTAGAGTAACAGATAATACGTTGGGAACACCAAACTGTTTTGCAGATGCACCAGTTTCATTGGAAGAACCAACACCTGTAACTTTATTGGCTACGGATAAAACGGATGTTTCTTGTGCTGGACTTTCAGACGGAAGGATTACGATTAACCTGGCACCAACAAGTATAGGGGTTAATGATAATCCACCGTATGTTTATGAAATAACGGACGGGACAAACACATTTACCCAAAATACGGGGTTATTTACAGGACTTCCTGCCGGAACGTATGATATTACAGTCACATCTAATAGAAACTGTATTGCTACGGACCAAGTAATTATCCGGGAACCATTTGCTTTGGATGCTGCTATTACGGCAGTAACAGAGTTAACTTGTAATATAAATAATGGCACGCAGTCAGCTTCTATTGAAGTAACAATTACTACAGGCACAGGAACACCAAACTATTTCTATAGTGTTAATGGTGGAGCGTTCCTGCCAACAGGTGGCGATGTGTTTACCTACGAAACAACCATTGCTGGCAATTATGATATTGTGGTAAGGGACCAAAACGGTTGTCCGTTCCCATTACCAACACAAACCATAGCGCCTTTAAATACGTTTACAGCTAATGTAACAACATTAAGCAGCATCACGTGTGATGTTAATAATCCAGAAGAAGTATTGATTACAGTAACTGATGATGGCAATCCTCATTACTATACATTTGAGCTATTGCCTATTGGAAACCCTAATGGCGTACAGACAGCGCTTACGGCAACTACGGCTAATTATGATTTAACCGCGGTTGGTAATTATACATTCAGAATTACGGATACCGATACTGGTTGTTATGTAGATACAGCTACTTATACAATTGCTCCATTCGACTTTATTGAGGTGACAGCTACAGCTATTTTACCAGTAACATGTTTTGGAGATGGTAATGGAACTTTAGAGTTTACTATTTCTGGATACACTGGTAATTATGATTATCAGGTATTTGATAGCAATGACAATCCTATTGGAGGAATCGTTAGTACAGACACCTCGGTAAATCCGAGAACTGTAGGAGGACTTTCAGGAGGTAATTATTATGTGACCATTACGGAAACAGATGTTCCTTTGTGTGATGATAATAGTAATATGGTTACAATTATATCTCCGGATATGCCATTGTCGGCAACTGTAGATGTATTGGCAGAAGCGACATGTACAAATGACCAAGGAGAAATTCTAATTGACCCAACAGGCGGATATGCTCCTTATGACATCGTAATGACCAATACAACAACAGGTCAGCCTGCATATACGGCTACAGACGTACAGTCTATTGTATTCACGGGACTCTCTGCGGGTAGTTTTGATATTACGATTACCGATGCCTCTGGATGTCCACGTTCTTATACCGAAGTGTTGAATCCTGCAACTCCAATTGTTGCTAATGCTACTCCGTTAATTACCGATTTAGCTTGTTATGGTGACACCGGGGCGATTGTTTCGGCAAATGTTACAGGTGGAGGTAGTGGTGGTTATGAGTATCAGCTCAATTATTATGATGACGCAGGAACCTCTATAGTATTTACAACCGGTCAACAGCTAAGTCCTGATTTTAATGATTTAGGAGCGGGTATTTATAGTATTACCGTAAGCGATGGATGGAACTGTGATGTTACTACAAATACTGTAGAAGTTAGGGAACCAACACCAGTTGAGGTATTTTTAATAAGAACTGATCCATTGACATGTGCTACAGGGGCAGAATTTGAACTTACGGCAATTGGCGGCAGTGGTACATATGAGTACAGTACAGACAATGTTACTTTCATGCCTATGACAAGCAACCCAATGGGATTACCTGCTACAGGTACTTTCCCAGCTGGAACGTATCAATATTATATAAGGGATGCCGTGAACGGTTGTGAAGCCGCGATATCAAATGCAATTACAGAAGATCCAATTGACCCGTTGACCTTGATTGTAGATCAGACGGCAGCATTCATTAATTGTACTGGCGAAAGTACAGCAGTTATTTATGCTGAAGCAACTGGAGGTTTGGGCAACTATCAATTTGAGTTGTTCACAGATGCTTCATTGTCGTTAGCGACACGTATTGCAGGTCCTCAGTCACAAGGCGTATTTAGAGACTTGAGCGCAGGAACATATTATGTAACTGTAATAAGCCAAGATTGTACAACAGCAGCTGAAGAAGTAGTTATTGTCGAACCTACACCTCTTTCTTATACTGAAAGTGTAATAGATGTAACATGTGCAGGTGAAAATGATGGTGAGATTACAGTAACGCTATCTGGTGGAGCTGGAGGTTTCCAGTATGCGATTTCTCCTAACCTGAACCAGTTCTTTGATAATAATACATTCACAGATCTAGAACCTGGTGAGTACACGATAATCGCACAAGACCAAAATGGTTGTTTCGAATATCTAACGTACACTATTTCAGAACCGGCAAGTTTAGTGGTATCTGCAGAAACTACACCAGAAATTTGTGTAGATAGTCAAGATGGCACGATAGTTCTTGAAATTAGTGGTGGGACAGCTCCTTATAGTACAGCGTTGAATTCTAGTGATGATGCAGATTTTGTATTAAACAGAACTGAGTTCATTGATATGGCTTCTGGTGAATATATTATCATTATTAAAGACGCAAATGGTTGCGACACCAATATAGTTGTTGAAATAGAGAGAGGTGTAAACCTCAATGCTACTATTGAACCGATTTATGAATGTTCAGGTGATACTCCAAGTAATTATGTGAATATCACGGTAGAAGATGATAGCGTTATAGGTGACATATTATATGCTATAGATTCTGTTGATCCGGCCGACTTACAATTGAATCCTGATTTCAGAAATACAGCGCCTGGTAGCCACTATATTACAATCGCTCATGAAAACGGTTGTATACAGACTATTGACTTTGTAATAGAGGCGTTTGATCCGTTGACCCTAAGTTTAGAACAACGTAACATGAATGAGATAACCGCTATCGCAGAAGGTGGAAGAGAAGAATACACCTACTACTTCGACGATATCGATAATGGTGATAAGAATACCTTTTACATTACTAGAACAGATACATATGAAGTTCGTGTTAT
This sequence comes from uncultured Maribacter sp., assembly GCF_963974015.1. Taxonomy (GTDB): domain Bacteria; phylum Bacteroidota; class Bacteroidia; order Flavobacteriales; family Flavobacteriaceae; genus Maribacter. The sequence goes on from NZ_CAXBBZ010000001.1 coordinate 579,684, forward strand.
AGATCAAAATGGTTGTGAATCAATTGCAAATATTTTCATGGAATTCATTGACATTGAATTGCCCAATTTCTTTACCCCTGACGGCGATGGACAGAACGATTTTTGGATACCAAGAAACATGGAACAATTTCCAGAAATACTAATAAAAATATTTGATCGTTATGGTAGAGTAGTTTCAGAACAATCGGCAGATTCAGAAGGTTGGGATGGTTTATACTCTGGTAAAGAATTACCTACAGGAGACTATTGGTATGTAATCAAATTGAATGGAGAAAGAGATGAAAGAGAATTTGTTGGTCACTTTACCCTATATCGTTAATATTTAACCTAAAAAGATGATGCGAAACAGTCTATTGGCCTTAGCATTTTTTATTAGTGCCTATGTTGCTAAAGCGCAGGAGCTAACCATACCCCAATTATCGCAATACCTTGCAGATAATCCGTTTGTGATGTCGCCAACGTATGCCGGTATTGGTGACCATGTAAAAATACGTCTTAACGGCCTTACACAATGGGTTGGTATTAAAGATGCGCCAGATACCCAGTCGCTTGCGGCAGATATGCGAATTGGTGAGAAGTCAGGTATAGGAACTTTATTATATAACGATAGTAACGGTGAAACAAAACAACGCGGCGCAAGGCTTTCTTTTGCGCACCACCTTACCTTGGACCGTTATGATGATGAGTTTTTATCTTTCGGACTTTCCTATAATTTTAATCAGTTTCGAATTGATATTCAGAATTTTGACGCCTTAGATCCATCTGTAACAGATGATAGAGCGACCACGAATCATAACTTTGATGTTGGCATGCTTTATCGATACGACAAGTTTTACTTTAGTGTAAATGCGTCTAATATTTTGGATAAGGATTTAAGCAATTTCAACCCTATTTATGAGCCAAATAGACTTAGAAACTACTATGTTTATACGGGGTATAGGTATATGAAGAAAAAAACGAGTAAGGTAGAAGTAGAGCCTTCTATTTTCTTTCAGTTATTTGAAAGTGATGGTCGTTCGGTAACCGATTTGAACTTGAAATTTAGGTTTTACGATTTTGAAGATTATTATTATGCGGGCATTAACTATCGTTTTTTGAATGATCAAATAGGAAACCCACTCTATATCGCCCCTATAGCAGGTTTAAAGAAGAGTAATTTTTACTTTGGATATTCTTATCAAGTTATTCTAAATGAAATTTTAGGCTATAGTTCAGGAACCCATGTGGTTACTTTAGGAGTAGATTTATTTCAAGGTATTAGTAATTGTCGTTGTACCTATTAAACCTTTCATGAGATTGATTAAGTTTGTTATCCAGAACATGAATAATGGGTAAAGTACAATTAGAAAATATAAAGGCATATGCGCATCATGGTTGTTTGCCGCAAGAGACCAATATTGGAAGTGATTATTTGGTTAATGTGTCGGTAGATACGAATTTATTAAAAGCTTCAATATCCGATCAGTTGAAAGACACGGTCGATTATGTTCACATCAATAAAATTGTCAAACAAGAAATGGCGATACCTTCTAAATTATTAGAACATGTAGCCAAAAGAATTATTGATCGAATATTTTTAGAACTTCCATCCGTAGAAAAATCAATGGTTTCCGTATCAAAAATCAACCCGCCTATAAACGGTGATGTTGAAAAAGTAACGGTATCATTGAATTTAAGTAGAGAGTAATTGGTTTTTTAAATATTAAATAATCAGTATTCCTTTATTTTCTTGGTTTTGTATGGCACTTGGAAAAGGATAATTGTTTATTTTTGCTATCCCTTAAAAAAGGGCATCGTGGCCGAGTGGCTAGGCGCAGCTCTGCAAAAGCTTGTACAGCGGTTCGAATCCGCTCGATGCCTCCAAAAAAAACCCTCCTATTTGGAGGGTTTTTTATTTTGTATCAATTTGTATTGTTAGTCTTCACTACGCTTAGCGACTATTAAAACTGCAAGAGAAATACCAATAGAATAGATGGTATAAAATATACTGCTATGGTTTTGGCCCCTTCGTAATCTTTGGCAACACGTTGTCCAAACAATAACATGAGTAAGGTTATACATGATAAAATTGCACCATAAATCGCAAAGAGCCTATCACCTGTACTTAAAAGTTGGTATATACCGATTAAACAAAGTATCCCAGCAACAACTTCTGTAACTAAAATTATACCGACCATCAAGGGTACTATGTTTTTAAGTGATGTTTTAGAAAAATGTTCTTTCAGCCATGAAACGTTTCCATTCCAATCAGAAATTTTGTCAAAACCACTTTGTAGAAAAGTAATTATTAAAAATAATAAAAGTAAAATCTCTGTTGCATGTTCTAAAATGTTTTTCATGGTAGTTTATTTAAGTTCGGTTTTTTTTCTGTGCAATAATCGCGTTAGTTTGATTGAAAGGTCGGTGAAAATGATTTTTGAATTTCCATTTCGTTCTATATGATATATAGCACCTTCAAGCTCCTTGGTTATATCTAAAATATTGTTTTCATGCACAAATGGCGCAAATTTTTTCAATTGAAATCCTTCTGCATGAATCTTTAAATAAGCAAGTTCCTCTGCACCATAATTTATCATTAAAGCTTGTCGCATTACTGTAATACAATACAGTAGAAAATTTTTCTGCGTTTCTCTTCCTGTCTTGGCAACTTCTTCGCTCCAAAGTATTAATTCATGAATTGCGGCCTTATTACCTTTTGCCTTAAAGGCACTGCGTACCCATTGTACAAACCAATTCTCAAAGACTAGATCTTCCGAATCATTATTCAACAGGTCTAAAGCTTTGTTGAAATTTCCGTTTGCTTCATGGGCTAATCTCATAGCTTCTGGTTTCGCGGCTCCTTTTTCTATTAAAGCATTTGCTATAGCATCTTCAGCCAAAGGGGGAAAATGAACCACTTGGCATCTCGATTTAATAGTTTGAATTATTTGTTCTTCATCTTCACATAAAAGAAGAAAAATAGTTTTATCGGGCGGTTCCTCAATTAATTTCAAAAGTTTGTTCGAAGCGGCCGTATTCATTTTTTCGGCCATCCAAATCAACATTACTTTGAAACCGCCTTCATAAGATTTTAAATAGAGTTTTTTTACAATATCTTGTGCTTCATCAACACCAATTTGCCCTTGCTTTTTTTCAATTTCAATATGGCGATACCAGTCAAAGAGATTGCCATAAGGCTGGTTTTTAATAAAATCGCGCCATTCTTTCATGTAATGGTTGCTAACCGCATGAGATTTCACTTTATCAGAATTGGCAACAGGAAAAGCAAAATGAACGTCTGGGTGGGAAAAAGAATTGAACTTAAGATTACAAGCTTCATTTTCTCCTTCATTCTCTCCATTGCGGTTTTGGCAAATAATGTATTGTGCATATGCCAAGGCCATTGGCAAAAGGCCACAGCCTTCTGGCCCAACAAAAAGTTGCGCATGAGGTATTCGACCTGCATCAGCACTTGAAGACAAGTGTTTTTTAATATGGGAAAGTCCTAATATATCTTTAAATAACATCGATTCAAATATAGTTGTTTTAAAGCATAACAAAATTAATGGAATTGAGCATAAATTATCCCGATTAGCACTTCAACCCAAGCCTATAAATCTTTACATTTGTTACTTAATAAAAGGAAAATCACATGAAAGTATTGAATGACTTTAATTTTGAAAATAAGAAAGCGTTAATAAGAGTGGACTTTAATGTACCATTAAATGATAAATTTGAAGTAACGGATACAAATAGAATTGAGGCAGCTAAACCAACTATAATTAAGATTTTAGAGGATGGCGGAAGCGCTGTATTGATGAGTCATTTGGGCAGACCAGAAGGCAAACGCAATCCTAATCTATCTTTAATCCATATTGTTAATGCAGTTTCTGAAATAATTGGAGTTGCTGTAAAATTTGTTGGAGATTGTGTAGGTGAAGAAGCAGAAAAAGCTGTTGCAGAATTAAAAAACGGAGAGGTTCTTTTGTTAGAAAATTTAAGATTTCATAGCGAAGAAGAGAAAGGGAATGAGAAATTTGCGGAAAAGCTTTCAAAACTTGGAGATATATATGTAAACGATGCTTTTGGAACGGCACACCGTGCTCACGCATCAACTACTGTGGTGGCAAAGTTTTTTCCGAATGCTAAGTGTTTCGGATTGTTAATGGCTAAAGAAATAGAAGCGATAGAAAAAGTAATGGCGACAGGTGAAAAACCTGTTTTGGCTATTCTTGGAGGAGCAAAGGTTTCTTCAAAAATCACTATTATCGAAAATATTCTAGATAAGGTTGATGACTTGATTATTGGTGGAGGAATGACCTATACCTTTATTAAGGCACAAGGTGGAAAAGTAGGAGATTCTATTTGCGAAGATGATAAGATGGACTTGGCTTTAGAAATTCTTGAAAAAGCAAAGCGAAAAGGTGTCAATGTTCATATACCCGTAGACGTAATTGCAGCAGATGATTTTGATGCCAATGCAAATACGCAAGTGGTAGATGTAAACAAAATACCTGATGGATGGCAAGGGTTGGATGCTGGCCCAGATACATTACAAAATTTTAAAAAGGTGATTTTAGCTTCTAAAACTATTCTCTGGAATGGTCCTATTGGTGTCTTTGAAATGGAAAAATTTGCAAAGGGGACTATTGAGGTAGGCAACTTTATTGATGAAGCAACAAAAAACGGTGCTTTTTCATTAGTAGGTGGTGGTGATTCTGTTGCTGCCGTAAAGCAATTTGGTTTTGAAAACAAAGTAAGTTATGTATCAACAGGCGGAGGCGCAATGTTAGAAAGTTTAGAGGGTAAAACCTTGCCTGGTATCGCGGCAATATTAGCATAGCAAAGGCGTTATCGATAAACGGGTTACAACGAAAAATTGTGCATTTTAAGAGAATTTATTTTATTCTCATTAAAAAATGTACGATTTTCGTTAGTTCCGTTAACAAATTCGCCTCTTATGAATAAATTCGCCTGCAAATATTTTTATTTTTTGGGATTAACTTTAGTTCCAATTTTGGGTTCTGCACAAAATAAGGATTCGGATACTACGGTTAAAGATTCTATAAGTGATAATTTAATTATTGTTGATGATTCTTTAAACAATGAAGTTTCTACTGCAATACCTATTGATCAAATTGAAAATTTAGCGAATTCTCCAATAGAAAAGCTAGTGTTGTTTAAGCCTACTGAATCTTCATCTTACAATCTTGAAGACAATGAATTGGCAGCCAAGTTTGATAGTCTATGGATGAAAGAACTTGTAGAAGCAGCCCCTCTTTTTGATGAAATGTATCAAGAAGTAATGGAGCTTGACACAATCTCCGATTTCGTTTTAGACTTGCCCACCGACACTTTAAAAATGCGTTTGGCAAGATTAAATGAAAAGACACCTTTTAATGTAGAATATAATGCATCTTTAGAGAGTGTAATTAAATCATTTTTAACAAGAAAAAGAGATTTAATGGAGCGTATGCTTACCATAAGTCAATTCTATTTTCCCTTATTCGAACAGCAATTAGATAATCATGATATTCCATTAGAAATGAAATATCTATCTATAGTTGAATCGGCTTTGAACCCTAAAGCTAAATCTCGAGTTGGTGCAACCGGCCTTTGGCAATTTATGTATGGTACTGGTAGAGAAATGAAATTGAACATCAATAGTTATGTTGATGAGCGAAGTGATCCAATAAAATCAACTGAGGCGGCGTGTAACTACTTGAATAGATTATTTAGGATTTATAATGATTGGGATTTGGCACTTGCTGCCTATAACTCTGGTCCAGGAAATGTAAACAAAGCAATTCGTAGAAGCGGAGGTCAAAAAAACTATTGGAATATTAGAAGAAACTTACCAAGAGAAACGGCAGGATATGTACCAGCATTTCAAGCTACCATGTATATTTTTGAATATGCCGAGGAACATGGATTAAAAACGAAAAGAGCAGAAAGAGCTTATTTCGAAACAGATACGATACATGTAAAAAGCTTGATAACATTTGACCAAATTTCAGAATTAACCGGCATCGATAAAGAGGAATTAAAAATATTAAATCCGTCCTATAAGTTAGATGTCATTCCTTTTGTTAATGGTAAAACTCATGCGTTGAGGTTGCCTGTACATAAAATGGGAAAATTTGTTGCAAACGAAGAGGCAATTTACGCACATGTAGAAGAAGAATTAAAAAGTAAGGAAAGTCCACTTGCAGAAATCACAAAACAAGCAGAACAAAATAGTATTCGTTATAGAGTAAGAGATGGTGATTTTCTTGGAAAGATAGCTGAACGTTACGGAGTTGGTGTAAGCCAAATTAAACAATGGAACGGTTTACGAAGTAATAATTTGCGTATTGGGCAACGTTTAACAATCTATCCAAGAAAAAATGCAACTGCATCTGTAAAACCTAGGGAAACGCCTGCTAGGAATGCTGTGGTAAGTAACTCAAAAACACACGAAGTAAGAAGTGGAGACTCTTTATGGACCATTTCTAGAAAATATCCTGGAGTTAGTATAGAAAATTTACGAAAGTGGAACGGTATTAGTGGTAATAATTTAAAACTAGGCACAAAACTTAAATTGTGTGACTGTTCTTCGTAAATTAAAATACCAATGAAAAAAAGAATTTTACTTTGTTTTTTTGCTATTCTAGGATTGTCAATTGCCTGTAAGGAAGAGGGCAAAGCTGATTATTTGCCAGAATCTGTAGGCGCAATGAATACGTTAACGATAGTAATCGATAATGAGCTATGGAAAAGTAGTGTTGGCGACGCAATTCGCGAAAATTATACTGCAGCAGCACAAGGCCTAACTTGGGACGAAGCGCTATTTAGTGTTACTCAAATTCCGCAACAAATATTTTCTGGATCTATTAGAAACACGAGCTCCGTTTTATACGTTATGCAAGATTCGTTAAATTTGGCTCACATGAAATCTAATATGTACTCTAAGCCACAAAAGGTCGGAGTTATAAAAGGTCGAAACAAACAAGAACTTATCGACAACATCAATAAGACTTCAGCCGAATTTATTAAGGATTTCAAAACACTTGAAATTTCAAAAGCGCAAAAACGATTTGAAAAATCATTAAATAAGGAGAAGGCTTTAGTAGATAAGTTTAATATTTCGATGAAAATCCCTTCTATTTATAGAGTAGGTAGAGAAGAAGACAATTTTGTCTGGATTTCGCGTGAAATCCAAAAAGGGAACATGAATATTATTGCCTATACCATGCCAGAGAATGGTTTTCAGAACGATTCTACTTTTGCGCAAGACATCATTAGAATGCGCGATTCTATAGGTGATCTTTTTATTAAAGGAAGTGATGTTGCAGGTAAAAATAATCACATGATTACAGAAAAGGCATTTACGCCATATGTCTTTCCTGCCGAGGTTTCTGGAAAAAAAGCGGCAGAAGTAAGGGGAATCTGGGAAATGTCCGCATACCCAATGGCAGGCCCGTTTTTAACGTATATCATAAATGATAAAGAAAACAATCGTAAACTTATATTAGAAGGTTTTGTATTTGCACCAGCGACTAAAAAGAGGGACTATATGTTCGAACTAGAAGCAATACTTAAATCTGTTCGATTTAACGTTGAATAGAAGAAATAATTAATTCAATTGACTTCAAAAACAAAGGCCCAGAAATTTCTGGGCCTTTGTTTTTTTAATCTTTAACTGTTGTAAAGATGTTCTGGATAGGTAGCATAATTATAGTAAAGTAAAAATGTTACTCTAATACTCTATATGTTACTAAAAGTAAACCCAGTAGATATTCTAAAAACTATTGCATAAATCGCCAAACCAATTAACACAAAACACAACCAAGAAAAGAGCTTAAAATAATTCTCAAGAATATAACTTCTCCAATTTCTAAACGCTTCTGTGTATATTTCTTTAACTAAAGTAATTTTTTCCATATCCTATATTTTAGGTGTTCCTGAAATATAAAGTTCCCTTTTAATTCTTCTTTTATTGAAAAGATTAGTTAAAAGGGGAATTAATACTACGAAAAGCATCTACAAAAAAACTATTTCTATGAAGTGTAAAACATGGCGGATTAAATACAAGAGTGAAGAAAGTGTCGTATTCGGTAAAAGGTATATAAGTATGGGCTAACGGCTAAATAAGGATAACAAAAAGGACTGTTTTGAAGTGACTATAAGAGTTTATGTATAACACCATAGGTCCTTTGTCAAAGTCAGAATATTTTAGTCAAAAAAACACCGCTTTTGGCGGTGTTTTTAAAGTTTACATATCTACGATAATAAATTCTGACCTACGGTTAAGATAGTGCTGTTCTTCTGTACAGCGAACAGAACCATCACAACCATTAAGTAATTTTTCTTCGCCATAACCAATTGCACTTTCTATTCGCGAAGGGTCTATACCTTGTGCTATAATATATTCCCTTGTTGATTTGGCACGTTTGTCAGAAAGGTATTTGTTATATACGGCATCACCTCGTGAATCGGTATGTGATTCAATTTTAATTATCATGTTAGGTGAATCGTTCATGAGAGCAACCAATTTATCAAGTTCTAAAGAGGCATCTTTTCGAATATATGATTTGTCGAAATTAAAGTGAATCATCTCTGTCTTCAGCTTTCTAATTCCGTTTTCAACTGCAATCATATCATTAAGTTTCCTCATTGAAACATCAACGTTTACGATTTCGTTATTTTTTGTTGCTGCATCTCTAGTGTCATCAAAGTAAGAACCCTTTGTAGTTTTTAGTACATATCTTTTATCCGATTCTAGATCTTCAAAAACGAAACTTCCATTTTCGTCCGTCTCCATTTCTTTAAGTTTGATGTTGTTCTCATCTAATAGTTGTACCAATGCATTTGGCATGATATCACCACCTACCAATTCCGTAACTATGCCGGAAATCGCGTTTGTATTCACTGGAATTTCCTCAATTTGTAATGTTTTAAACGAGTAAATATCATCATCACCCTTACCGCCCGCACGGTTAGATGCAAAGTATCCTTTTTGTGTATCCTCATCTACTATAAATGAAAAATCATCTTTTTTACTATTTATAGGTTTTCCAACATTTCTTACTTCTAGAAAGCCAACTTCATCATCGAAGGCAACTTCAAAAACATCTAAACCCCCTAATCCAACATGACCATCTGAAGAAAAGTAAAGTTTCTTTTCATTTATAAAAGGAAACATTTCTTTATGTTCTGTATTGATTTCAGGACCTAGGTTTCTTGGTGTAGAGAAAGAACCATCTTCTAAAACGTCTACCACGAAAATATCTGTTTCACCTATACTACCTGGCATATCTGAAACAAAATAAAGCTGCTTGCCGTCTTTGCTTAAAGCAGGGTGACCGGTTGAATATTCATCACTATTAAAAGATACTTCATCTGCCTTTGTCCATTCTCCATTTATTTTTTTAGAACGGTATATTTTAAGGTGGTTGATGCCATTTTTATCTCTTTTCAACTTTTTTCCATAATTATTTCTTGTAAAATACATGGTTTCATTATCAGGCGAGAAGGCTACCGATGCTTCATGGTATTTGGTGTTAATTTCTTTCGAGAACTTTATAGCATTCTTTAAATCTTGAGACTCTTCATTTACCTTGGCTACATACAAATCCAAATAAGGTTGATTATTCCATTTATACCGCCTAGTATTAAATATAGAGGAATCTTTTGCCGAAGCGTAAACAATTTCGTCGCCATTATAGAACATTGGTGAGAATTCGGAATATTTTGAATTAACATTAATATTTTTAACATCAAACCTGTCATCCATTCTTAAAAGACCGTCTAATACAACTTCATTTAATTCACTATTCTTTTCTATCTTTTCTCCTGCTAGTTTTCTATTGTATAATTTCATAAGGCGTTTAGACCTTTTGTAATTTCCGATTCCTTTCAGTGAATGTGCATATTTAAAAATATAATCAGAGCTCATTTCTGATTCATATTTTTCATACAAGATATTATACCATTTATAGGCTTTTTCCATATCTGTATTAAAATAATGCGCGTCACCTGTTTTTTTTAATACATCATAAGTGTAGGCTTCATTATTCTTATTTAGGGCAAGTTCATAAAGTTTTGCAGCCTCTGCGTACCACATCTTATTAAAGTACTCATCTGCTCTTTGTGTGAGGTTACTTTTAGATTTTATTTCAACTGATTTATGGGCAACATTTTTATTTGAAGTCAAAGTGCTTTGCTCAGAATTTTCTAAATTATCATAGGTAATATCTTCTAAAGGAATTAATTCGGAATCAGGTTCATCATTATCTATTTTAAGTATCCAGAATTCTTTATCATAACGATTGTGGAATTTTGTACTACAGTCTTCTAAAGCTGTCTCCCACGATTTATAGTGATTTAAATAAAGATAGAATAAATCGTTTTCGAGGTTTTGAAAATAACCTGAATCAAAGCCTTTTTTATTTAACTTTCGAATTTGAGATTTGAGATTTTTACTCTTACTAAAAATACCTACTATTACATAATAGCCATTTACAACTGCGTCTATATTGCTAAACGTTTTATTTGCAATACCATAAGAGGCTGAAACTCTTTCAAACGCTTCAGAGTCAGTTTCCTCAATTTCTATTAAGGTACTTGGGTCGTAATCGTTAGATGTTTGGTCAACAAGTTCAGATTGAAAACCTTGTGCATGAACAAAAAGCACAAATACTAGAAAAAATAAATTTATTAAAGCTCTCATAGACATATTTCTAAGTTGATTAGTATAGCTCAACTTCAATATTAAATATGGTACAGGGGGGTTAAGATTGTATTGATAATACCATATGTGTTACGAATTTAGCTTTAAAGCTTTTTTTCATATAGTATTTGTTGTGAAAGAAGTGTTTTTTGTCGTGTATTGACTGTTATCAGTAGCTTTGATATATGTTTAAACACATTTTAACCATGTATTTAAGTATTTAAAGGGCAAAATAGTATTGAGCTAAAAGTAATTTTAACTAGGCTTAAGTTAAAGACTAGTTATTTTTTGAGCATAAAAAAAGCCCTGTATTGCAGGGCTTGATAAAGTTTTATAAAAAAAATTAATCCTTTTTCTTTTCTTCTAATTGATCGTCCTCTTTAGAGGCATCTTTGAATTCTTTTATTCCACTACCTAAACCTCTCATTAGTTCAGGAATCTTTTTTCCTCCGAATAATAGCAGAACAACCACTACCACTAGAATTATTTGCGGAGCACCTATAGCCAAAAAAGTAGATAAGATTGTCATATGACTTTAATTTTAAATGGATTTCAAAGATACTAAAAACTTCTTAGTTTGCTGTTAATATTAACTTCAAGTGTTCATTTATTTAGAATAAAGCTAAATCTATAAACCAATTTGACGAACCCTAACTAATAAACCTTTTGGTATGATTAATATTTGCGTTCTAATTAGGCCCTGTCCGGTATTACAAAATGAGGTATTTTTTTTTGTAATCTATTCAATTAATATAATCTTAATCTTTTTAACTATAAACAAAGAATAGGTAATCACCTAATGTACAAATAATGGAATTTAATGAATTTTATTCTTTTTGAAGGGCAATTTAGGAGATTATGTAAACCAGATATCTATTAAAAACGTAAGTATAGTACTTTTAGACTTGTCTTGTAGAATTAATTATTTTAAAGAGAGTCTTAATTAAATTCTAAGTTTATCTTTGTTAGGATGGCCAAGAAAGTTAAAAAAAGAAAAGAAATAAAACGAAAGTTACTTCATAAGTACCGTTTGGTCATTTTGAATGAAAGTACTTTTGAGGAAAAAATATCTTTTAAACTTAGTAGACTTAATGTTTTTGTTACAGGGTCTCTTTTTATGATTACCCTTATAGGGCTAACTACTTTATTGATAGCCTTTACGCCTTTACGCGAGTATATACCTGGATATTCTTCGACACGGCTCAAAAAAGAAGCCACAGAACTTACGTATAGGACAGACTCTTTGGTTAGAACCTTAAATTATACCAATAAGTATTTGGATAATGTTCGAATGGTGTTAAAGGGAGATATAGAAAATACAGTTGTAAATAGAGATTCTCTTTTTCAACAGTTTAAATTAGATCCCGAATCTGTAGATTTAAATCCTATAAGGGAAGATTCATTGCTAAGAGCTGAAGTTGCACTTGAGGATAAATACAATTTATTTGAACGAACAATCGACAAAAAAAATCTGGTTTTATTTACCCCTGTATCAGGTGCAATATCTATGGGGTATAACCCGAATGAAAAGCATTATGCGGTAGATGTTACTGCTCCAACTGATAGTCCGGTAAAAGCTGTTGCCAATGGTACGGTCATTTTTTCCGAATGGACCGCCGATACGGGTTACGTGATTATTATCGAACACGAAGGTGGATTGTTGAGTGTTTATAAACATAATGGCTCATTATCAAAGTTTCAAGGAAATATTGTAAGGGGCGGTGAGGTTATTGCATCTGTAGGCAATACAGGTGAATTTACTACGGGCCCTCATTTGCATTTTGAGTTGTGGGATAATGGAACACCCATAGACCCTGTTAATTATATTGATTTTAATTAAAAATTAAATGTCTTTAAAGACTATAGCTGCTAAAATATTTGCTCATCGAATTGCTAAAAGGACCAGCAAGTGGGTAAACAAACCTATAGAAACGCAGCAAAAGGTTTTCGAAAGCCTAATAGAAAGTGCTGGTCAAACCAAATTTGGAAAGGACCATAATTTAAGTACCATTCGAACTCATGATGATTTTGTTCGAAATGTACCTATTAGAGATTATGAGGAACTAAAGGAATATATAGACTTAGTCGTGTTGGGCGAGAACGATATTCTCTGGCCGGGAAAACCTATTTACTTTGCAAAAACATCAGGAACGACATCGGGAGCAAAATATATTCCTATTACCGAGGTTTCTATTAAAGAACAGGTTAAGGCATCTAGAAACGCTATATTAAACTATATCCATGAAACGGGTAAGGCTGATTTCGTTTCTGGCAAAATGATTTTTCTACAAGGTAGCCCCGTTTTAGAAGAGAAAAATGGAGTTAAGTTGGGTCGACTTTCGGGTATATCGGCACATTATGTTCCTAATTATTTACAGAAGAATAGGATGCCTAGTTGGGAGACTAATTGTATCGAAGATTGGGAAACCAAGGTAGCCGCTATTGTGGAAGAAACCAAAGGTGAGGATATGACCGTTATTGCTGGGATTCCTTCATGGGTTCAAATGTATTTTGAAAAACTTAAGGAAAATACCAATCAGAATATTGGCGATTTGTTCAAGAACTTTGAGCTGTTTATATATGGAGGAGTCAATTATGAACCTTATAGAAAGAAGTTTGAAAAGTTAATAGGTAGAAAGGTTGCTAGCATTGAACTTTTTCCTGCAAGTGAAGGGTTTTTTGCATATCAAAATTCCCAAAAGGAAAATGGTATGCTTTTACTTTTAGAAGCAGGTATATTTTATGAGTTTGTAAAATCAGATGAATTTTTCGAAGAGAACCCGAAACGACTTACCTTAAAGGATGTTGAAATAGGAGTAGATTATTTAATGATCATTACTACGAATGCTGGTCTGTGGGCCTACAATTTAGGAGATACCGTTCGGTTTGTTTCTGTTTATCCCTTTAAAATTGTTGTTTCGGGTAGAATAAAGCATTTTATTTCAGCATTTGGTGAACACGTAATAGCAAAGGAAGTTGAAGAAGCTATGTTGGTGGCAACTAGCGCAACAGATGCCAGTGTAAGCGAATTTACAGTTGCCCCTCAGATTACGCCAGAAATAAATGAATTGCCATATCATGAGTGGTTTATTGAGTTTGAAAAGCTACCAAGCGACATGAATTTCTTTATTCAACAATTAGATGAGGCTTTGCAAAAGCAGAATAGTTATTATTATGATCTTATTGTTGGTAAGGTTCTACAAACTTTGAAGATTACACCAATTAAAAGTGGAGGTTTTCTATCTTATATGAAATCTATAGGAAAACTAGGCGGACAGAATAAAGTTCAAAGATTATCGAATGACCGAAAAGTGGCTGATGGTTTGGCGAAGTTTAGCACAACTAAAATCTAGCTTTTTATTAACAAATATTAAATTGTAATTTTGTTTGAAATCTTCCATGGGAAAAGCAATCACTACAACTAGAGCTCAAGAATCCACAAATGCTATTGAACGTATGTATATTACTATGCGGCATCTTTTTAATAGGGGCTTTTATAAGCCGAATGGAGTCTCTGGTGAAGCTTTAAAAAATGCATTATTACAATTAAGACCTGAAATTTATGGATCGGTCGCTGAAGAAAAAGCCGAATTAAATGGCCTTATCTATGTTCTTGAACGGTTGCCCGAAGGCATTGAGCAATGTACTTTTATTAATTTAACATCTGATGAAGGTTATGGTGCTTCCCATATCAATCCTATTATCCCGCCAAAGAGAAGAAGAAATTGTTATCGTATCGATGATGAGCAGATGAATATTGAAATTACTAGAGGTCGTTCTGACATCTATGATATTTTGACCCACTTAACCTTTTTGTTTATTGAATCAGAAAAAATCTGTAATCGAGTTTTAATACCTGAAACAGAAAAAACAATAAGAGATTGGACAAAGCTTGAAAATGCTGTTAATAAAGAAGAATTAACTCAAGAAGAACGTGAAATAGCTCTAATTCATACGGCCAATATTTTAGGAAGGTCTTTTGAGGAAATATTAGAGGTTTATAAAAAGTTCAGTACTAAAACAAACCCAGAGAGATTTTTAAAAGTAATTTACTGGCTTGGAAAGCTAGCGCTAGAAGAAGAAATTTCTGGTGAAAAAAGAGCTATTACATTTAGTGCTTTATTGAGAGAGCGATTGGGGCATCATATTCATGGTGAAATTTGGGCAAATAATATTAAAAGTGTTTTAGTAAAACATAATTTACAACATAGACCTATTCATATTATATCCGCAAATATGCATAGTGTTATGAATTCACTTTTTGCAAAGGCGGCTTTAACTAGCGAATTTTCAGACGCAGACTCATTAGATATATTTGAGGCACTAAGTAGTCCTGGTAATGCTGAATTAAGGAAGAAAGTAACTGAGTTGGCAGAAATCAATGGGATGATTTCAATCGATGATACCTCGGGTACCAATATCGATGTTCAAATTTTTGATACGGCGAAGATAAAAGTTGATAACTGTTCGTACGAATTTTCAATCGAAGAGATTGATAAAAAACCTGTTATATTTGTAATGGACTACGCATTTGGTGAGCAGGCTTATGAAACAATTGACGAGTTGTTAAAACCATATATCACAAAAAAGAACAATGGTTCTTTAATTAATGTAGATTCAGTTTCAATAATGGGTAAAGCAGGTATACTTGAAGGCGGAAAAGGTGATTTGATGATTCCATCGGCACATATTTTTGAGGGAACTGCTGATAATTATCCTTTTAGGAATGAGTTATGTGCCAAGGATTTTGAAGGATATGGACTTAAAGTTTTTGAAGGGACTATGGTAACTGTTTTAGGCACATCGCTACAAAACAAGGATATTTTAAAGTTCTTTCATAAGTCAACTTGGAATGTTATAGGACTGGAGATGGAAGGCGTGCACTATCAGAAAGCGATACAATCAGCATCGAAAATAAGAAAGAGTATTAGTGAAGATGTCAAGGTTAGATACGCATATTACGCATCAGATAATCCTTTGGAAACAGGCAGTACATTAGCCTCTGGAGGATTGGGTACAACAGGAGTTAAGCCCACGTATCTAATTACCGATAAAATTTTAAAACAAATATTTAATTCATAGAATGGCTGAAAATCAATCACCAAAAACGCAAAACAGTTCCGATGAAATAGATTTGGGACAATTGTTTCAATTGATAGGAAGAGGTTTTAATGCTGTTTTTCTGTTCTTTTTAAGAGTGTTTCTATATCTTAAGAAGAATATTCTAATTCTAATTAGCCTTCTTATACTTGGCCTTGCAATTGGTTATGGATTAAGTAAGATAATTTCCAAAAAACTTAAAACAGTTGTTATTGTTAAGCCTCAAATGGAGAGTAAAAATTATTTATATGATGTCGTTGAAGAAATTGAATCAAATATTCAAGCTGAAGACACATTATTTTTTAAATCTATAGGTTTAGATAAAGTGGATTTCAATGGACTGGAAATAACAATTGGGCGTGTTGAAGAAGAGATTAGCTCCGAAAGCGATATTAAATATTTAGAATTATTACAAAGTTTCGATAATATAGAAGCTATATCGGATATCATACGAGCAGAACTTCAAAATAAGAGTTCTTTCAATCACAGGATTATATTTTTTTATAAAAATGCGGAATCAGGAAAGAACTTTGCTAATAAAGTAATGGCGTACATTAACAAGAATCAATATTTTGATGGGCTAATAGAAATTTACCGAAGTAATGCCAATAGTCGTATCGAACAAAATAAAGTTTTATTAGAACAAGTTGATGAAATCATTACCAATTACGCGGCTAAAATGGTAAAGGATGAGTCACAGTTGGGTAGTGATAGAATTTTGCTAGATAATCAAGAAACAGTCAATATTACTGGGTTGTTTAGTCTAAAAAATGATTTGATTAGGGATATAGAATTAAAAAAACTAGAATTAGAAGAACGTTCGCAACCGATTAAAATAATAAATTTTGGAAAATCTCAAGAGATACATAAATTATTTTTTGGAAAGAAGATTATTTTGTTGCCACTTATTTTTTTAGGAAGTTTCTTTTTAGTTTCTTTCTTAGGGTATCTTAACAGAAAATCAGCTTCACTTTAAATATTGAATATGAATTTATTGATTACAGGGGGCGCAGGTTTTATTGGTTCTCACGTGGTAAGAAGATTTGTGCAAAATTATCCAAATTATCATATATATAATTTAGATGCTCTAACCTATGCCGGGAACCTTGAAAACTTAAAGGATATTGAAGACTTTCCTAATTATCATTTTATAAAAGGTGACATTGTTGATGAACCATTTATTAATGACCTATTCGTTAAAATTGATTTTGATGGTGTAATTCATTTGGCAGCAGAGTCACATGTAGACCGATCAATTGAAGACCCTTTAGCATTTGTGAGAACGAATGTTATTGGAACCGTAAACTTGTTAAATGCTGCAAAAAAGTTATGGTCTAACTCATATGTTAAAAAACGTTTTTACCATGTTAGTACCGATGAGGTCTATGGTTCTTTAGGTAAAGAAGGTTTATTTACCGAAACCTCTTTATATAATCCAAATTCACCGTATTCTGCATCAAAAGCAAGTTCTGACCACTTTGTTAGGGCATATGGTGAAACCTATGGCCTTCCATTTGGAATCAGCAATTGCTCAAATAACTATGGACCATATCATTTTCCTGAAAAATTGATTCCGCTATTCATAAATAATATTATTGAAAGAAAGTCATTGCCGGTATATGGAGATGGTAAATATACAAGGGACTGGCTTTTTGTAGAAGATCATGCTATGGCTATTGATTTGGTATTTCATAAAGGGAAAAATCATGAAACTTATAATATTGGGGGTTTTAATGAATGGCAAAATATAGATTTGGTTAAACTGCTCTGTAAAGTCATGGATAAAAAATTAAACCGAAGAGAAGGAGAATCCGAGAAGTTGATTGCCTATGTAAAGGATAGACCAGGACATGATTTAAGATATGCTATAGATGCTTCTAAAATAAACAAGGAATTAGGCTGGAAACCATCCGTTACTTTTGAGGAAGGACTGGAAAGGACGGTAGATTGGTATTTATCAAATTCAGAATGGCTAAACCATGTTACTTCGGGCGATTATAAAGAATATTATAAAAAAATGTATTCTTAAATTACTGCAAACCAAAAATATGAAAGGAATAATCTTAGCTGGCGGATCGGGAACAAGACTGCATCCATTAACACTTTCCGTGAGTAAACAATTGATGCCCATTTATGATAAACCAATGATATATTACCCCTTGTCTACCTTGATGTATGCAGGTATTCGAGAAATTCTAATTATATCCACCTCTAAGGATTTACCGCTTTTTAAGGAGTTATTGGGTAATGGTAAAAAATACGGTTGTTCTTTCTCTTATGCGGTCCAAGAATCACCTAAGGGTCTGGCAGAGGCCTTTATTATTGGTGCAGATTTTATAGGGGACGATAAAGTTGCCTTAATACTTGGAGATAATATTTTTTATGGTTCTGGTCTTGCAAAATTGTTGCAAAGCAACAGCGACCCGGATGGGGGAATAATATATGCCTACCGAGTACATGATCCAGAACGTTATGGTGTGGTTGAATTTGATGATACAGGAATAGCGATAAGCATTGAAGAAAAGCCATTAAATCCCAAATCCAATTTTGCTGTTCCTGGAATATATTTTTATGATAATGATGTTGTCGATATTGCGGCAAATATTCTCCCAAGCCCAAGAGGAGAGCTTGAGATTACCGATGTCAATAAAGAATATTTAAAACGTGGCAAATTAAGTGTAAGTATTTTAGATAGGGGAACTGCTTGGCTTGATACTGGAACTTTTCAATCGTTAATGCAGGCATCTCAATTCGTTGAGGTTATTGAGGAAAGACAAGGGCTAAAAATAGGGGCTATTGAAGGTGCTGCATATGAAATGGGTTATATCAATAAAGAACAATTTATAGAATTGGCGGCGCCACTTATGAAAAGTGGTTACGGAAAGAATTTATTAGGCATATTAAACAAGGATAAATGAAATTTACCGAAACCAAACTTAAAGGATGTTTTGTTTTAGAACCCACCATATTTTCAGACGAAAGAGGGTACTTTTTTGAATCATTTAATAGTAAAAAATTTAATGGGGCAATAGGAAAGGAAATTGAATTTGTACAGGATAACCAATCATTTTCTAATTATGGTATTATACGCGCTATTCATTATCAGTTAGGAAAACATGCCCAATCAAAATTAGTAAGGGTTCTGAGCGGAAAGGTGCTTGATGTTGCGGTAGATTTAAGAAAATCTTCACCTACTTTCGGAGAGCATGTTGCCATAGAATTAAGTGGTAAGAATAAAAAGCAACTTTTTATTCCAAGAGGTTTTGGTCATGGTTTTTCAGTATTATCTGATACGGCGGAGTTTTTTTATAAATGTGATAATTACTACAATAAGGAGTCTGAAGGTGGTATTATTTATAATGACTTAGTATTACAAATAGACTGGAAGTTAACTCCAGAAGAAATAGAGGTTTCTGATAAAGATTTGGTTTTGCCAACCTTAAACGAAGCAAGATTATGAAAAACATTCTTGTAACTGGCGGTAAGGGTCAATTGGCTAGCTGTATTAAAGATGTATCTGGAAACTTAGACAATCTGAACTTTATTTATGTAGATATTGATCAATTAGATATTACCGATATAAAATCTGTAAAAACCTTTTTTGAAAAAAATAACGTTTCATATTGCATTAATTGTGCTGCATATACAGCAGTCGATAAAGCAGAGTCAAATAAAGAAATGGCTGAAAGGATAAATGTCCTTGGAGCAAGGAATCTTGCGATAGCCTGTAAATCGAATGATGCTGTTTTAATACACATTTCCACTGATTTTGTTTTCGATGGCGTAAATACAAAACCTTATAACGAGGAAGACAAGGTAAACCCCTTAAGTATTTATGGGTTGACCAAACTTAATGGGGAGTTGGTTATAGCTGATTCGTTAAAAGAGTATTTTATCATTAGAACATCTTGGTTGTATTCTGAACATGGTAATAATTTTTTAAAAACAATGCTTAGGCTAGGTTCGGAAAGAGAAAATTTGGGTGTTGTAATTGATCAATTAGGCACTCCTACGTACGCTGGAGATTTAGCAAAAGCTATTATGACTATAATATGTGTAAATTCATCTGCATTTGGATTATATCATTATAGTAACGAAGGTGTTGCTAGCTGGTATGATTTTGCCCACGCTATATTTGAATTTAAAGATATTTCTACAGTTTTGAAACCAATTAAAACGGAAGCATACCCCACACCTGCGGCAAGACCTAGAAATAGTATTATGGACAAATCGAAATTTAAAAAAGAATTCGGTATTCAAATCCCTCATTGGCGTGAAAGTCTGCAAAAATGTTTAAATTCTTTATGAGGCCGGTAATATTTCTTGTCGTAACATTACTATTTCTGAATTGCCATAATACTGGTAGAATAAAAGCAAAAGAAGAAAAAAGTAAAATAGCTGATTTTTTGACAGTGAGTCTCAAGACTAAACTAGCAGAAGATGATATTCTTGAAGTTTATTATTCTGAGAGTGTACAGACCCCTTATAACAACCAAGATAAGGTAAGTCTTTATGTAAAAGGTGATAGCGTAATTCAAAAAATAGTGTTTAGACTTCCAGATAGAATTTACCCTATGAAATTAAGAATCGATTTAGGGTCAAAAAGGCACGAAACACCTATACAACTTGAAGAAATTGTCTTGACTACTGGTGGTAATTCCAGAGTGTTTAAATTTGAAGAAATTAAAACTAACTTTCGTAAAAACCAATATTTGGAAATTAACCCTGAATCAAACGGATACCTTAGAAAATTGATTAATGGGGTTTATGACCCCTTTATTTTAAGCGGTGATTTAACTAAGATTACAGTTGCCTTATTTAGTGAAAATTAGTTTTATGTCATTTATGATCAAAAATAAGGTTAACAATTTTATTTTAAAAAACCATAAATTTTTTAATGCCTTTTGGGCAATAATTTCTAAGCTTTTATCTGGTGTGAAATTAGTGGTCATTGGAATTATAGTTGCAAGATACCTGGGACCTAAAGATTTTGGGTCTTTTAGTTATTGTATAAGTTTTGTAACCTTATTTTCTGTTCTTGCAGAGTTTAGATTTCATAATATAATTATAAGGGAAATTTCTGAAAGTAAGATTAATACAGAAAAAATCCTAGGATCTGCTTTTTACAGTTGCTTTTTCTTTTCTCTATTAGGTTACATAACTCTAGTTATTTTAGTCAATTTGGTTGAAACAAATGAAAACCTTAAATATCTAATTTTAATTTATGGGATATCTTACTTTTTTCAAACCCTAAGATTTTTAAGGGCCTTTTTCATCGCCAAGTATAAAAATGATATTATTTTCCGAGTTGAAATATTGGTAGGTTTGATAGTGATGAGTTTAGGGCTATTATTGGGTATAATGGGTCAAGGTATAATCGCTTTCATTGTTCTTAGAGTATTTGATGTTTTAATGATATCAACTTTATTAGTTGTGTTTTATCAACTTGAATTCAAAAGGTTAAAAAAATGGCGATTTGACAAACAAGTTAGTATAGACTTGATAAAAAACTCCTCTCCATTAGTACTTTCAAGTTTAGCCCTTGTAATTTTTCAGCAGTTTGACAAAATAATGATCAAACAATTTTTAGATGAATATTCTGTAGGTCAATACACAGCTGCAGTTTCACTAATTAGTTTAATTGTATTCGCACCTGTAGTCTTATCTGAAGTAATAAGCCCATACTTAATAGCAACAAGGGAGAAAATAGGCAAAGAGGCATATTTGAGAAACACTCAACTTTTCTCGGATTATATTTTTTGGGGAAGTTTTTTATTATGTTTAATAGTTACACCTCTATCTAATTTTATTATAAAAACCGTCTACGGTGATAAGTATTTGGAGGCAATAATGGTAATGCAAATATTTTCATGGCAAGGTGTTTTGATAGCAATGGGCTCTGTGGCAGCACAAATCATGATTATTGACAATACGCATCAAAAGGCATATTTTAAAAGCATAGCAGGAGGCTTGATTAATATTGTATTAAATATTATATGGATACCAAAATATGGAATTATTGGAGCGGTTTGGGCCTCTTTGCTTGCTTACGTGGTTTCCTCTTACATTGCTCATTTTTTCATCCTTAGATACAGATATATTTTTTTTGTACAAACTAGGAGCATAACACATGGTTTATTGAATATCTTTACAGATTTAAAGAACAGAAAAAAAGGATTAAATGCTTAAATCTAATATTTCCCTAAAACCCTATAATACTTTTGGATTAGAGGCAAACGCCAAGGAACTTTTCTCGTTCTCTACTGTGACTGAATTGGATGATTTTATGACATCATATTATGGGTCTCTAGATAACATATTTATTTTGGGTGGGGGGAGTAATGTACTATTTTCTAAAAATTATGATGGTATCATAATTCATTCTAAGATAAAATATATAAAAACGGTCAAAGAAACTGCAACAGAAATTTTTCTTGAGGCAGGATCTGGACTGAATTGGGATGAATTTGTTCGATTTTGTGTTAAAAATAAATATTATGGTGCGGAAAACATGTCACTTATTCCCGGTAATATTGGAGCTACTGCTGTTCAAAATGCAGGTGCTTATGGTACTGAGGCAAAAGATTTAATTGTTACCGTTAAGGTATATGATTTAATTGAAAAAAAAGAGATAGAACTCACGAATAGCGAGTGTAATTTTGAATATAGAAATTCAATTTTTAAATCGGCTGATTTTAAAGACCGTATTTTAATAACTTCAATTGTTTATCGCTTATCTAAGATTTCTAAGTTTCAAGTTAAAATGAGTACCTATGAAGGAAATTTCATAAAAAGACAATTTCACTTCTGGAACGATTTCTTAGGTCATCTCTTTAGTAGTATAATTTTAAAGAGGAAGGGTGGTAAAAAAGCATTTTTTGATTATAGATTTTTAAAAAATCTATTGGAAGATTCTGGGTTGTTACCTTTAGCTTTAAAAAGAAGGATAGTTATTAAGACAAGAACCTCGAAGTTGCCTGATATTAATAAACTAGGGAACGTAGGTAGCTTTTTCAAGAACCCTATTATTTCTTTAGAAAAGGCAAATAGTTTGAAGAAGGAATATCCAGACGTAATATTGTTTCCATACCTTGATGATAAGATGAAAGTCTCTGCAGCTTGGTTAATTGATGGTTGTGGCTGGAGTGGTAAAACGCATGGAGCTGCAGGTTCGTTAAAGCATCTTCCACTTACCATTGTCAACTATGGTAGCGCAACTAGTAATGACATCCTTACTTTAGCTAAAAACATAGAAGAGGCGGTGTTTTTAAAGTATGATGTAGTTTTGGAGAAAGAAGTAGTAATTATATAAGAAATGAGGGCAAACGTTATAAATTTCCACCACGTATTAAACTACGGTGCAGTTTTTCAAGGCTACGCATTATGTGAATTTTTAAATAAAAATGGACATGAAGCTAAGCTAATTGATTATAGACCATTTTATTTTCTATCAAGAACTTATAGACCTGCTAAGGGCTTTGGAAAATCTTATAGAAAATATAAGATGAACAGAAATTTTCTTGATTTTAGAAAAAAGCATTTCAAACTTACAAAAGAAGTTTTCTTATCTGCTAAAAAGTTAACAAGACACTATGAGGGGTCTAAAGATGCCTTTATTTGCGGTAGTGATCAAGTTTGGAACGCAAACATAACAAACGGTACTATAGACCCAGGATATTTTTTGGATTTTGTTCCTGATAGTGGTAGAAAGATAGCATATGCTGCAAGCATTGGCCATACAAAGTTCAATAGGGCAAATAAAACAGAAATTGCTAAAAAACTACGATCTTATAGTTCAATATCGGTTAGGGAAGATTTTGCTAAACAAGAGGTTTTAGACATTACTGACAATGCAGTTGACCCATTTCTTGTTTTGGACCCAACACTTTTGCTTGAAGATTACACTGAGGTTTTGGATTATGAACTTGTGCCCATAGAAGACTATATGGTCATATACACTACTGAGAACAGCGATAGTTTTAGAGATTACATAAGACGCATATACGAACATCTTGGGATAAAAGCAATAAATCTTGGACATTATGATACTGGAATTGACTCAGTAGATTATACCAACATTCACCCCTGTCAATGGCTAGGCCTATTCGCCAAGGCAACCTATGTATGCACCAACTCTTTCCACGGCACTGCATTTTCAATTGTTTTCAACAGAAATTTCACGGTACTTGGCAGAGAAACCATGCGCGACTTAAACAGAAGGCAGCTCACGTTGATGGGTGGACTTGGCTTAGAAAACCGATTTTTATATAACGTTAATGATTTTGATGTTAACAAACATTTTAACGACATCAATTTTGTCGATGTAAAAAGAAAACTTGAAGAGCAACGAAAAAGCTCAGCTAAGTTTCTTTTTGATGCTTTAAGCTGAATTTACTACTCTAAATATTAATGAAATCACTCGTAAATAAATTTGTATTACTTTTTATCTTTTTGGATAATATATTCTTACCAATAAATTTAGGGTTTGATTTTAAATTAAATTATTTAGTAATGATTGGGTACGTATTTTACTATATGTTGACTCATAGTAAAATTAATTTATCAATAAAGAATCTAGTTTTTTTTACGATAGGGGTTGTTTTATTTTTTGGGTTAAATTTTTATGTAGGAATCTCTCGTTTTCTCATCACAAAACAATTGGCGTTAATATCCATAACATTAGTGTTTAGTTACCTTTTTATAAACTCCTATGATTTCGACCTAAAAAAGATTTTCAAAGATTATATTGATATCATTTTTTTTGCTTCAGTAATGGTTGTAGTTCAAATAATTGGCGTTGTCTTTAATCTAAATTTTCTAATCGATTTTTCTTACTTAGGTTTTGATACTGGGGGCATTGTGCTGAATGCGCCCAGAGGTAGGTTTCATTCCTGGTTTTACGAACCTTCTTTTATGGCATACGCATTCGCTCCAATAGTTTTTGTTAGTTTATGTAAGCTCTTTAGAATTGGAAATTTGATTTCTAAAGAAAAAGCTTTGTTTATTATAATAATCTCCTTGATGACCCAATCATCTATAGGCTTTTTAGGCTTTTTATTAAGTATTTCTATAATAGGGTTTTCTAAATTCCCTATCTTAAAAAGACCTGTTATACTTTTTGTAGTTGCATTTTGTTTTATTTTAGGTTCTATTTTGATTTACCGTATACCTCCTGTTAAATTGCGTGTTGATCATACTATTGCATTGTTTTTAAATGAGAATGTAACTGCTGATGATATTGTTAAGACCAATTTAAGTACCTATGCATTATACAGCAATTATGAAATCACAAAAATGGCGTTTAATAAAAACCCTGTTTTCGGAACTGGAATAGGTACATACGAACTTAATTACGATACGTATTTGAATAAAGTGATTCCTGATATTACATGGAGGAAATTTCATAAGTTAAATAGACAAGACGCAAATAGTTTGTTCTTTAGGATTCTGGTAGAAATGGGTTTGTTCGGTTTGCTATTTTATTTATATTTTGTTTTAAGTCGAAAACTAAAATATAGTTCTACAATAAAAACAGATTCAGAACAGTCCCTATGGATAATTAACAATGGTGTTTTTGTATTGATTTTCTTGCGCTTAATAAGACAAGGCCATTACACAATGCTAGGTTTTATTCTATTAATACTTATTTATTTGATTTCATTCAAACAAGCAAAAGCTATAAAAGCAACTAAATGAGAAAGAAAATAATAGTCATTTCAGGAATAAATATCAATCAAGCCGGTCCTTTGTCAGTAATGAAGGATTTGATGACTGTGTTTTCTGAGAATAAAGATGATAACACTCAAATCATTGCTTTAGTCAACAATAAGAAGTTATACGATTATAAAAATGTGAAATATTTAGAATTTCCAAAATCCAAGAAGAGTTGGTTTTTAAGAATTTACTATGAATATTTTTACTTTAAAAAACTTTCCAAAAGGTTAAAGGCAGATCTTTGGATATCTATGCATGACATGACCCCAAATGTTGAATGTGATAACCTTTATGTGTATTGTCACAATGCTACACCCTATTACTCACCTACTTGGAAAGATTGGATTTTTGGATCTAGAGCATCTCTATTTAGTTATTTTTATTCCTTTTTATATAGTATTAATATTAAAAAGAACAAAGGTGTTATAGTACAGCAAGATTGGTTTCGAAAAAAACTTATCGAAAAATTCAAACTTAAAAATGTAATAGTTGCCTATCCTGATATTAATATAGACGTTAACAATATAGGTTCAAAACTATCAGAAACAAACGTTAAAAAAATCTTTTATCCTAGCTACCCTAGGTCTTTCAAAAACTTTGAAGTTATCTGCGAAGCATACAAGCAACTGTTGCACAAGGAACAGGAAAAACTTGAAATATTTCTAACAATGGATAAAAATCAAAATGCGTATGCTTCTTATATTTTCAAGAAATACGGTAAATTCCCTAATATTCATTTTATTGGTCTTCAAACAAGGGAAAAGGTTTTTGAATATTATAGAAACGTTGATGCGCTAATTTTCCCTTCAAAGTTAGAGAGTTGGGGGCTTCCTATAACCGAGTTCAAGATTTTTGGAAAGCCCATTATTCTTTCTGACCTACCATATGCTAGAGAGACTTTGGGAACTTATGATTATGGTTATTTTTTCAACCCTGAAAAAGCAGAGGACCTTGCCCAAATATTCAGGTTACTGGTTAAAAATGAATTAGAAGTTAAGAAAGTTGAAAAAATAAAGGTAGACCAACCTTTTGTTGAAGGGTGGAAAGAACTGTACGATTACTTACTTGAGAATGATTAAGGCTGTATCCAGATTAGATTTGAGATTTATTTTACTGGCTACGGTATGCATTTTTCCTATTCTTAAGTTTAATGTAATTTCTATTGTTATTATTCTGTTTAGCTTGATAAGCATCATCATTTTTTTTACCCAAAAAGAAAAATTAAATAGTTTTTTTGTTAAACACTTCTTTTTAAATTCTATTTTATTTTTTCTACTGCTTATTTCATTAGCATACAGTTATAATTTTGATTTTGGGCTAAATAAATTGCAACAGGTTTTAAGCCTTATGGTTTTTCCTTTGATTATTTTTTTTCTTAATATAAAAATTGACCAAAAAAGGCTAAACATATTATTGTGGGTATTTACTGCAACCTGTCTTCTTTTAACAGCATATATCTATACAGAGTTAATTTCTAGTGGAGCATTCACCGCTTTGTTAAACAATGATATAAAGTTCTGGAACAATCCATTTCGTGAGGTATTGTATAGTTTAAAATATGTTCAGCTGCATCCTAGCTACTATTCGATATGGATATGTTTTAGTGCGTTATTTCTAACACAGGACGTGTTTAAACAGGAAAAATTATACACTATAATCATTAGGGTATTATTAGTTCTTATTCTTGTTTTTACCGCTTTATTATTTTCTTCTAGAGGCCCACTATTAGGCTTTTTTGTCGCCTTTATAATTGTATTACTTTCTCTTTTTAAATCTAGTAGCAAGAAGCTATTGTTTTTAGCTCTTGTTTTTACTGTTATAGGTGTATCTGTAACTCAAATGTCTTTTTTAAAGTCAAGATTTATTGATGAATTTTCGGCACAAGAGTTTCGCCCCCCTGTCGGCAACGCTCATACTTCAACCAATATCAGGGTTGGTATATATACTTGTGTTTTACAGATTTTCAATAATAATAAATTTATTGGAGTAGGAATAGGTGATGTACAAAATGAATTAGATAGTTGTTATCAACAGTTCCACACTAAGGTTTATGAAGAAAGTAACTACAATACCCATAGTAGTTATTTCAATATTTTATTAGCTACAGGTACTATTGGACTAATTATGTTTTTGGTGGTTTGGTTCTACCAATTTAAGTTAGCCTATAATTCAGAGAATAAACTTTATTTAGGTTTTTTGATTTTAATTGCTGTATCTATGTTATTTGAAAATATATTAATTAGAATGCACGGCGCTGTTTTTTATGCGCTGTTTAATTCTATTTTTGTAAAAAACCTATTTATAAACAAATCATCTTAAGTCGTGCAAAAATATAACCTAACCGTATCTATAGTTCTCTACCAGACCGACATAGATGAAGTAAATAACATTCTTAGAATACTATCGGAGATTTCTTTAAAGTATAAAGTTTTCTTGGTGGATAATTCCCCAACAGATGATTTAAAAACTGAATTTCAAGGTTTACCTAATGTAGAATATATTTTTACAGGAAAGAATTTGGGGTTTGGTTCAGGGCATAACGTTGCAATCAATAAGGTTAAAGAGCAAACTGAATATCACTTGGTTTTAAATGCAGATGTAAATTTTGAAGGAAAAATACTTGAAGAAATTTACGGGTATATGTCGAAAAATAATAATGTTGGTCTTTTAGCACCCAAAATATTTAATCCAGATGCTTCCATTCAGTATTCGGCAAAATTATTACCTACTCCAGCCAACCTTATAGTTAGAAGGTTTGTGCCAATTAAATGGCTGCAAAGTATATTGGATAATAGATACGAATTTCGATTCTTTTCTTTCGACAAAATAATAGAGGTACCGTATGTTATGGGTTGCTTTATGTTTATATCCGCTAATGTTTTTCAAAAAATAAATGGTTTTGACGAGCGTTTTTTCATGTATCCTGAAGACATTGACTTAACAAGAAGAATCCACGGGGAGTTTAAGACCATTTATTATCCTAAAGCTACCATAACGCATAAACATGGCAAGGGGTCTTATAAGAGTGGTAAACTATTATATTATCATATAACCTCAATGATAAAGTATTTTAACAAATGGGGTTGGTTTTTTGATAGCGAAAGGAGTGAAATCAATAACAAAATATTAGCTCAGTTTAAAGATATTAAATGAAAAGTATAGCAATTGTTTTTGGTGGTGCCGGATATATTGGCCGTAACATGGTAGCGGAATTTTTAAATGCAAATATTTTTGATGAATATATTATTTGTGACATACGTGAATTGAATGAATTTAAAGATGAGCAAAAGGTCAGTTTTAAAAACCTAGACGTAAGAAAAACCATAAGTATTGATTTGCCTTCGATGGATTTGAATAATACTTGGATTTTTAATTTTGCTGCGGTTCATAGAGAGCCAGGACATGAATTCCAAGAATATTTTGACACTAACATTCCAGGCGCTAATAATGTCACAGAATTTGCTCGTAGGACTGGAATAAAACATATTTATTTCACAAGCAGTATTGCACCTTATGGTAAATCACTAGAAAAGAGAACAGAACAGTCCATACTATATCCGTATACTGGTTATGGAATATCTAAAGCTTTAGCAGAGAAAATTCATAATATATGGTTAGCGGAAGACTCTTCGCGTAGATTAATTATTGTCAGGCCAAGTGTTGTTTTTGGGCCTAAGGACCCAGGCAATGTTTATCGAATGATAAAAGCGTTGAAAAAAGGAACATTTGTGTTGCCGGATGGAGGTAAGGTTATAAAGGCATATGGGTATATACATGGTTTAATTGATAGCATGTTATTTACTATTAATCGTAAAGAAAGATTAATTGTTTATAATTATGCAGAAAACCCTCTTGTACCTTTGGCAGAGATGACAGAAATAGTAAAAAAAGAATTCAACTATAATAAACCAGTCATGAAAATACCTGTTAAAATACTGGCAGTAGTGGCTATTGTTTTAAGAGGACTTTTAAAATTAATAGGAAAAACTACAGATATACATCCTGTCAGGGTTAGAAAAGCTGGATTCCCAACTAACATTGAACCAAGGTACTTGATCGATAAAGATTTTGAATTTAAATATGATTTCGAGAACGCCCTGCAGCATTGGAAAAAAGTATCGCCAGAAGATTTCTAAAATTATTGATTAAATAATTTTTAGGAGGCTAAAGATATTTTAAAACCTAGATTCATATTCTGTATTTAGGTTAAATTTGTATTACTTTTAAATAATAAACTAAAAAAAACCATAAACATTACAATTTACTATGAATGATCTAACAAATCTGCTTTCTCAGAGCTTTGATGAATCTTTTTCTATACTTGGGTATGTAACTAACATCATTATATGTGCAATTCTACTATATTTATTGTCTGTAGTATATGTAAAATATGGTAAATCTATTTCAAATAGATTTCAACTGTCTAGAGTTTTAATTTTGGTGGGTATAACTACGTTCATTATAATTTCAATAGTTAAATCCTCCTTGGCATTATCTTTAGGTCTTGTAGGAGCCTTGTCGATTATTAGATTTAGAACAGCAATTAAAGAACCTGAAGAACTTGGTTATTTTTTTATGGCTATTTCCATAGGTTTAGGCCTTGGGGCTAACCAATTATACCCTACAATAATAGGGTTTGTTGTTTTAGTGATGGTAATAATTCTATTAAACCTTAAAAAATCAAATAATCTTTCTCAAAACCTTTTAATTTCATTAAGAGTTGCTGAAGGAGATAAGTCTAAAATTGGAGATGAAATCAGTGAAATTGTAACTACTCATTGCAATCAAGTTAACTTAAAGAGACTCAAATATTCTGAAGGGCTTATTAACTTTAATTTTTTAGTGAATGTTGATTCTTTTGATGAAATTAAAAAAATCAATGACCAACTAATAAGTTTCGATAATAGTATAGATATCACTTTTATAGATAGTGAAATTTAACAAACCACTTTTTAAAGACCGTTTCTATGCAATTAAAAGGTAATAAAACAAACAAAAAAATAGTTTACACCTCTATTTTAGTAGGTGCTTGTTTAGTTTTCTTTGCAATTATTGGAACCTCTAAAACCTCTAAGAACGAGAAACAAAAGGAGGATGATTTAGAGCTCAAAACAAACATTGTTGTTGAAGAGAACAACATTAATTTTCGTGAGTTGATAGATAACGACATCAACTTAATCCATTCAGATTCTATAATAAACATTCATTTAGTCAGAAGCCTAGGCATTAACAGTCTGGTTTTTATTTATAGGAATGAACTTGTTGGAAGACAAAAGGATGATAACTTTTTCGTTCATTTATTTGTTAAGGATACGTCTAAAGTACTTAACGGGAAATACATAAATCTTGATTTTATACCACCAAAAATAAAACCAACCAGAATTGGAAATGAAGATTATTTCATATTCAAAAAGGCCCTTGTTTCAGAAAATTATAAAGACAAGTATATTGACTTAAAGCAGATCGATTTTATAAATGCTGGAAGATATAAGCCAGGCCTGAATAGATCATATAGTGCAGGAAATATCAAGGTTAAAGATGTTAAGAGCGTTAATCTTAGTAATAACTTTGAGACGGTTAGAATCTTCGTTAAGAACAATGCCTTTAAAAAAATAAAATCAAAGCGTGACGAAGCTATTAAAAATGGTATTCTGATTACCGAAGACGATGATATCATTAATGGGGAAATAAGCATAAACAACGGTGCTAAGTTAAAATCAGAATTTAGATTAAAAGGTGATTTGCCAGACCATTTGTTATCGCAAAATAAATGGTCTTATCGATTTATTATGAAAGGGGAAGAAACCTTTAAAGGGCTAAGGAAATTTTCAATTCAACATCCTAAGGTTAGAAATTATATGTGGGAGTGGCTTTTTCACAAGGTCATTAAAGACAATGAAATCATTGGTTTAAGATATAATTTCATAAATGTAGATATGAATTTAATCAATGGAAATGATTCTGTTGAAAAAACCTCATTGGGTATAATGGCAATTGAGGAATCTTTCGATAAAATACTTATTGAAAACAACAAGAAACGTGAAGGGCTCATACTCGCTTTCGATGAGTCTTTATTATGGAAAGATAGAAAAAAGCAAATCAGTACTGATTTAAGTCCAAGTTCACGGTCATCAAGACTTCATAGTCTTGACGTAGCTCCAATAAAGGTATTCAATCAAAATAAGGTACTCTCTGACCCAAAATTAGCCAAACAATTTGGAATAGCTAAGGACTTGCTTGAAGGTCTAAGGACTAAAAAATATAAAATATCAGAAGTTTTCGATATTGATAAATTAACAATGTTTACTGCTCTTTCAAATTTATTTGGTGGCCACCACGGACTTATTTGGCATAATTTGAGAATTTACTACAATCCTATTACCAATAAATTAGAACCAATTGCCTTTGACACCAATTCTGGAATGAAAATCACTAAAATTCAAGATTATCCCATGTTTATCGGTGATGAGGTATATGATAAATTATTTTTAGAAAAACTCAAATTAGTTAGCTCATCAGACTATATAAACGGATTCATAGAAAAGTACTATGATGAGTTAAATACCCTTCAAATTAACCTGAACTCAGAATTTAATATAGAATTAGATCTTTCTATACTTGAGTATAATAGTAATTTTATAAAAAAACACATTAATCCTTCAGATGTCATTACAGCTAATTTGATTGAGCAAAATGACAAAATAATCACTCTTGAAATTCAGAATTTATCCAAATACCCAGTTGAAGTGGTAAGCCTTATAAGTGATAAAGGTAGAAAGTTAAATACTCATCTTTCAACTCATATTATTAAAGGATTAAAGAAAGAACTTGTTTCTTTTGACCTTAATAAATCTTTCAACAACGCTTTTGTTTCAAAAAAAAATAAGAAAGGAGGTTTTAGATATCCAAAAGATGTTGATAAATTAAAATTAAAATACGGCATTCTAGGATTAAATTATCATAGGGAAAGTGGTATAATTCCATTTGGCAATAATCAAGAGTTAGATGTAAGTATAGCCAAATATAAAGAAATGTTTTTGCCAAATTTTAAGGATTTCTTATTTATAAACAACAACGAGAAATTGAAAACCGTCTACTTGAAATCAGGCGCCCATGTGCTTAATAAGACTTTAATAATACCTGCTGGTTTAACAGTAGTTGTAGAAAAGGGTTTTGAGTTGGATTTTAAGGACAAGGCCTCCCTAATTTCGTATTCCCCTATTATTGCCAATGGAATTAAAGACAATCCAATAAAATTCTTTTCCACAGACGCTTCTGGTGGAGGGATTTTTGTCACGGACACTGATCAATCCTCTAAGTTAGATTTCTGTACTTTCTCTAATTTAGCAAATCCAATCTATAATAATTGGGAATTATCTGGAGCGGTAAATTTTCATGAATCAAATGTAGAGATAACTAACTCTATTTTTGAAAATAATAATAGTGAAGACGGACTTAACATTATTAGATCAGACTTTTCAATTGGCTCAACTATTTTTAGAAATACTTATTCTGATGCCTTTGATGGAGATTTTGTAAGGGGAGAAATTTATGACAGCAAATTTGTTAATTGTGGAAATGATGGGATAGATGTTTCAGGGTCTCAGATTAATTTAAGGAATGTTGTAATCCAACAGCCATCAGACAAGGCAATTAGTGGTGGTGAGGCAAGTAATATTACTGGTGAGGGCATTAATATACTTGGTGGTGAGATAGGTATCGTGAGCAAAGATTCTTCCAAAATAGAGCTAACAGATGTTGTAATTTCAGATACAAGACTTGGATTGTCGTCTTTTCAAAAAAAATCGGAGTATGGTATTGGGGTAATTGAGATTTCAAATTTAAAACTGGTCAATAATGAATTGGATTATCTCGTAGAGAATGGATCCCAATTATCTATCGATAATATTCCGGTAATGACTGTTTCAAATAACGTAATAGATCAAATGTACGGGAAAGAATATGGTAAAAGCAGCAAGTAAAAATTTAAAGGATCTGTTTTACAATCTAAGGTTTGAACGTAAATTCATTTATATAGGACAAGACGTAGATGATATTATAAAAACAGTTGTGCTTGGTAATAAATTCTGTTTCAGAGAGATTTATCATAGGAGGCGGGTTAACAGTATGTATTTTGACGATAACAACCGAACGTTCTACACAATGAATGTGTCTGGTGATGGAATAAGAGAAAAATATAGGGTAAGATGGTATGGCGATGACTTTGCGCTACTATCAAACCCTACTGTTGAGATTAAGAAAAAATTTGGTGAAGCAGGAGACAAGTATTCTTATAAAATAAAAGATTTAAGTTTAGATTTAAAGGATTATTCCGTAGATGAGATATGTAACTTAATCTATACAAATATTAAAGAACCAAAGCTATCCACAAAATTTGGTTTCATATTTCCAACGTTATATAATTCATATGATAGAAGATATTTTTTATCTGATTGTGGTAAATTCAGAATCACAATTGATTATAATATGATTTTTTACAACCCAAATAGCTGTCAATTTCAAGCTTCTGAACGTAGTTTGGAAGACGTTATATTAGAGTTGAAGTATAACACCGTAGATGATAATGAGGGTAGAGAGGTTTCACAAGAATTTGGAACTCGGTTGTCGAAAAATTCTAAATATGTGAGAGGTTATGAGATGTTTAATTATTAAACATCTCAATTAGTTTTTTAAATGATACTAGAACTTTAAAGTTGAAATTTATTCTACAAATAAGGCTAATCTTAACCTTTTTTGAACTTAAACTATGTTTGAAATTAAATTGATAATATTAATGAAAAACCTACTGCAAAGGAATTTACCATTATTACTATTGCTGTTACAATCTTGTTCTAATGATTATAGCAGTAAAAGTTATGAAACAAATAATGTAGTAATATTAGTAATGGATGGGGCAAGGTTTACTGAAACTTGGGGAGATTCGACCCATCAATATATACCTAGACTGGCTAATAGAGTATTTAATTCTGGAAATGTATACACTAAATTTTATAACCAAGGCCCAACATATACTAATTCTGGGCATAGTGCCATAACAACAGGGAATTATCAAAAAATTGATAATACGGGTTCTGAGTTGCCTTTGGAGCCTTCAATATTTCAGTATTTTTTAAGGCAATCAAAAAAGGATAGTAGTAAAGCATTTGTAGTTGCAAGTAAGGATAAATTAGAAATTTTAACTAATTGTTCAGATACTGTCTGGCGTAATAGTTTTACACCAATGTCAAATTGTGGAATTAATGGATTAGGTAGTGGCTATAGAAATGATAGTATTACTTTTGAAAAAGCCAAAGAAATATTTACAACACATCATCCAAAATTAGTTTTAATTAATTTTAGAGAACCTGATTATTCCGGTCATACAAATAATTGGGATGATTATATAAATGGAATTAAAAAAGTTGATGAATATGTTTATAAGCTGATTGAATATGTTGAAAATGATGAAACATATAAAAATAAAACCACCTATTTTGTTACCAATGACCATGGCAGGCACTTGGATGATATTTCAACAGGATTTTCTGAACATGGAGACGGATGTGAGGGGTGTAGACATATTAATTTGTTTGCGTTCGGCCCAGATTTTAAAAGTGGTGCTATTTTTGAAAGAGAAAGGGAATTGATAGATGTTTCTGCAACAACGGCGGAACTTTTGGGATTTGAAATACCTACTGGAAAGGGGCAAATTATGGTTGAGTTATTTGAGTGAAAATAGTTTTGAAAGAATTTAGAAAAGTTTTAGATTCTAAGTTGCTAAAATAATAGCATAAACATTACTGTCCTCGTTAGAAAAGACTAAAAGGATGTGCAAAAACAACGAAAATAAATAATAATTTATTTAAATATTATTAACATATCATAAAGAAGCACATCAACGATAATATGAAATTTATTTACTTGCTGTTTTTAGTATTTCTTTTTTTGAATTGTGGTTCTAAAAAAGAAATATATAATTTACCAACGTTTTCAAATAACAATACGGTTAATTGTATTGTGGAAATCCCATCTGGTACAAATAGAAAATTTGAGTATAATAAAGAGTCTAAAAAATTCGAGATAGATTTAATTGAGGGTAAGGAAAGAGTTATACAATTCCTGTCATACCCAGCTAACTACGGCTTTATCACTTCTACATATTCTAATCCAGCTATAGGTGGTGACGGAGACGCTTTGGATATAATTGTTATATCAGAAGCTGTTAAAACAGGT
Source organism: uncultured Maribacter sp. (assembly GCF_963974015.1). Taxonomy (GTDB): domain Bacteria; phylum Bacteroidota; class Bacteroidia; order Flavobacteriales; family Flavobacteriaceae; genus Maribacter. Next base: position 615,421 of record NZ_CAXBBZ010000001.1, read on the forward strand.
ACTGTAATAGAAACAATTCCTATTGGTGTTTTAAAGCTTATTGACAACAATGAATATGATTACAAAATAATTGCTGTACCCGTTAAAGAAGAACTAAGAATAATTAGCGCCCTTTCTTTTAGGGAACTCGAACAAAATTACCCTAAAATTTTAGATATTTTAGAGATATGGTTCTTGAATTATGATAGTCGAGATTCCCTAACGACTGAAGGTTGGGGTGATGAAAAGGAAGCAATAAAGGAAATTAGAAAGTCAATAAAATAGAGTCATGTTTTACGTTTTTAAAACTGAATTGCTATTAAATAATAAACGTTAAAAGAAATGCTCTTTAAACAAGGTAGATATTCAGGTTTTATAACACCTATTTCTTATGGGCTGGATTTATTGGTTATAAATTTGTTTACTTTTTTTTTACCAATAAATTTTCAGAATCCATGGCTGTTCCATTGCTATATTTCAATTACGTGGATTATTCTATCTTTTAAAAATGAATTTTATGTAATTCACAGGTATTCTAAGGCGGTAGTTCTACTTAGAAAACTATTTACGCAATTCGTTTTCTTTTTTTTAATCTTATATGCGTACATCGGCTTTTTTAAACAACCGTTAATGAGTAGATTGGCATTAGGTCAATATTTTATACTAGTTTTTGTTGGAATCGGTTTTTTAAAGTTATTAAACTTCTTTCTTCTCAATAAATATAGAGAGCGTATAAAAGGGAATATTAGAAATGTTGTTGTGATAGGTAAAAGCAAAAAGGCAAATCAACTTATAGAAGTTTTTAATACAAGACGTGAATTTGGGTATAATTTTTCTTCTCAATTTTCACCCAGAGATAAGGATTTTGAGTTGTTAAATTGTTTCAGATACATTGTGAACAATAATATTGATGAAATATACTGTTCGGTTTCTGAATTGAAGAATGATGAGCTTTCAGCATTTATTAATTTTGCCGACAATAATCTAAAAACACTAAAATTCTTGCCAGATAATAAAAATATATTTGCTAAGAAACTTAAATTTGAATACTATGATTACCTCCCAATCTTATCATTACGAGATATACCATTGCATAATTCCCTTAATGCTATTTTAAAGCGATTGTTTGATATTGTTTTTTCACTTGTTGTAATTTTCGGAATATTAATTTGGCTAGTGCCGTTATTGGCACTTTTAATATCACTAGAATCTAAAGGTCCGGTTTTCTTTATTCAAAAAAGAACTGGATTTGATAATGATGAATTCCAGTGTTTTAAATTTCGTTCTATGGCCATTAACGATTCATCTGATCATCAACAAGCAGGTAAAAATGACATGAGGGTCACTAAAATAGGACGATTTATTCGGAAAACTAGTATAGATGAGTTGCCTCAGTTTTATAATGTACTGTTTGGTAATATGTCAGTAGTTGGGCCAAGACCACACATGTTAAAGCATACTGATGAATACGCAAATAGAGTGGACAAATATATGTTACGTCATTTCGTGAAACCAGGTATTACAGGATTGGCTCAAATAAGAGGTTATAGAGGGGAAATAGAAAAAGATAGTGATATTCAAAACCGTATAAAGTTCGATATTTTTTATGTTGAAAACTGGTCTTTTTTCTTAGACTTAAAAATTATTGTTCAAACTGTTGTTAATGCCTTTATGGGCGAGGAAAAGGCATATTAAACATTATGAAAAGAATTTTAATAACAGGTGCGGCAGGATTTTTAGGTTCTCATTTATGTGATCGTTTTATCGCTGAAGGTTTTCATGTAATTGGGATGGATAATCTTATTACTGGCGACTTAAAGAATATTGCACACTTATTTCCATTGCAACATTTTGAATTTCATCATCATGATGTTTCTACCTTTGTTCATATAGAAGGTAAGCTTGATTATATACTGCATTTTGCATCACCTGCAAGTCCAATAGATTATTTGAAAATACCTATAGAAACATTAAAAGTTGGTTCGTTAGGTACCCTTAACTTATTAGGTCTTGCAAAGGAAAAGAATGCTAGAATATTGGTGGCATCTACTTCTGAGGTGTATGGAGATCCTTTGGTACATCCTCAAACGGAAGAATACTATGGGAACGTTAGTCCAATAGGTCCTCGAGGTGTATATGATGAGGCTAAACGCTTCATGGAGTCGATTACAATGGCTTATCATAGGCATCATGGACTTGATACCCGTATTGTACGTATTTTTAACACCTATGGGTCTAGAATGCGTTTAAATGATGGGCGTGTGGTGCCTGCATTTATGGGTCAAGCCTTAAGAGGTGAAGATCTAACGGTTTTTGGTGATGGTTCTCAAAGTAGGTCATTCTGCTATATTGATGATCAAGTTGAAGGAATATACCGTTTGTTATTTAGTGACTACACCGACCCTGTGAATATTGGAAACCCCCATGAAACAACTATTAAGCAATTTGCAGAGGAGATAATTGCACTTACCGGAACTAAACAGAAAGTTATTTATAAGCCTTTACCCCAAGATGACCCGACCCAACGTCAACCTGACATTACCAAAGCAAAAGAAATTTTAGGATGGGAGCCAAAAGTTAGTCGTTCAGAGGGCTTAAAAATCGTATATGATTATTTTAAATCCTTGTCTTCAGAGGATTTACAAAAAAAGGAACATAGAGATTTCTCCAGTAAATAGTTTTATTCTAATGCAAAGTTTATTTTTGCAAAAACCATAAGTATGAATATTTTAATCCTTGGATCAGGCGGTCGTGAACATGCTTTTGCCTGGAAATTAACTCAAAGTAATAATCTCTCGAAGCTTTTCGTGGCTCCTGGTAATGCAGGTACGGCAGAAATAGCAATAAATGTACCAATTGGTGTAAATGATTTCGAGGCTATTAAAGAGTTAGTTTTAAAAGAGAATATTGAATTGGTTTTTGTTGGGCCTGAAGACCCCTTGGTAAATGGTATTCATGATTTTTTCCTTAATGATAATCAATTGAATAAAGTCGCAGTTATTGGTCCGGAAAAATTAGCTGCTACTCTCGAAGGTAGCAAGGAATTTGCGAAGGAATTTATGATGCGACATCAAATACCCACAGCTCAGTATAAAAGTTTTACTTCTGAAACAGTCAATCAAGGATTTAGATTTTTAGAAGAATTAAATCCGCCGTACGTTTTAAAGGCTGATGGATTAGCTGCTGGAAAAGGTGTGGTCATTCTTAATGACTTAAATGAAGCCAAGATAGAATTAAAATCTATGCTGGTTGATAAGAAATTTGGTTCGGCCAGTGCAACAGTAGTTATTGAAGAATTTTTAGACGGTATAGAATTAAGCGTTTTTGTACTAACAGATGGGGATAGTTATAAAGTTTTACCAACAGCAAAAGATTACAAAAGAATAGGGGAAGGAGATACCGGACTCAATACTGGCGGCATGGGAGCTATTTCTCCCGTTCCATTCGCGAGTAAGGGGTTTATGGATAAGATTGAGCATCGTATAGTAAAGCCGACGGTAGAAGGGCTTAAAAAGGATAATATGCCGTATAAGGGTTTTATCTTTATTGGATTGATTAAAGTTGGTGAAGACCCAAAGGTTATCGAATATAATGTTCGAATGGGTGATCCGGAAACTGAGGTTGTTCTACCTAGAATTAAAAATGATTTAGTAGAACTATTACAAGCTGTGGCAAACGAAAAACTTTCTGAAGTCGAGTTGCAATTAGATGAACGTGCCGCAACCACTGTAATGACGGTTTCAGGAGGATATCCTGGTGCATATGAAAAAGGTAAAGAGATAAAGGGGATTGAATCTATCGGAGATTCATTGGTCTTTCATGCAGGTACAACCATAAAAAATGGCAAAGTAGTAACAAATGGAGGAAGAGTTATGGCAATTACTTCTTTCGGGTCAGATTTTAAATCCGCTCTGTCAAAATCTTACCAAAATGTAGAGAAGCTTTCTTTTGAAGGAATGAATTATAGAAAAGATTTAGGCTTCGACTTATAAAATTTTTATCGGATCTCTTTTAGAGATCCGATAAAAATATATCCTTAATTTTATAGGTAAGAGTGAGAAGTACTAGACGTATCCTCTTCACCACTATCATTATATTTCTTTAATTGAAGCATCCAATATATAAAAGCAGCTGAACCAATTAACATAAAAATCCAGTTAAGAATGTTGGAAATAGCCCAACTTTCCGCAAATCTAAATGGATCCATTGTGTATTTAAATATCACATTAACAAATAAATCCGCAATACCTTCAAAAAATGATTTCATCTTATTACTATATTTACTGACAAAAATATAAAAAGCTTAGATGATTTCAAGCATTTTTGAGAAAACAAAACCAATCAATTTCATTATTGTACTCGTTTTTTTGTTTCTTTTTTACTGGTCTGTACAATTTTACCTTTTAGACTATACGTTTACCGACATTGAAATTGCGCCATCGATTGTGGTGCTAAGCATTCTTTTGTTCAGTGTTTTTGTAGTAGATTTTGTGGTGAAAAGAAATAAATTGACGGGAACAAACTCCTTTGCTATCCTTTTCTTTACCCTGCTTTTTGTGGTTTTTCCTGAAACCTTAGGTGATAGCAATGCTGTTTTTACAAGTTTTTTTTTGCTGCTTGCCATGAGGCGCTTATTAAGTATTAAATCACTTAAAAATATAAAGCTCAAAATTTTTGATGCAGGTCTGTGGATATGTATTTCTAGCATTTTTTATGAATGGGCCATTTTATATCTTCTTTTGGTATTCGCGGCAATTTATATTTATGACCCTAAAAACATTAGGAACTGGCTAGTATTGCTATCAGTAGGATTTTCTTTTTTCATGATTTTATATGGGGTTATGGTTTTATTAGATGAAGTTTCTTTTATGATAATTCACTATGATTTTGCCATCAATTACGATGCGATTTTCCCAATCAAGTGGTGGTCTAGCCTTAAGCTATCACTATATGCGCTTTTAAATATGGCGCTTGCTTTTTCTACCTTCATACATTTAGGCAAAGCCGGTATGGGTAAAGTGATTATTATGCGATTAATTGCACTATCATTTATAATTGGCATAGTAGTTAATTTTTTGGTTACATCAGAAAATACAAGTGCGGTAATGATTACTTTTTTTCCGTCAGTTATATTCATTGTCAATTATTTGGAATCTATTAAGAAACCCAAATTTTTAGAGGCAATATTGATTGCCGGTATTTTGGTTCCTATTTTAGTTTTTGTAACCAAATTATAGTTTAAAACTATAAACTTTATCTTTGTCAAAAAAGCTCATATGTTTAGCGAGTTCGCATTTTCTATTTTTAATAATTGTATTGAAAAATATCACATTAAGGACGATGTGTATCAGATTTTTGAGAATCCATATTCAAAAGATGATATCGAATACCTTCTCTATCGAAAGAGTTGGATAGATACCGTTCAGTGGCATTATGAAGATATTATACGAAATCCTGAGATTGACCCACAAGCGGCTCTTGTCTTAAAACGTAAAATTGATGCCAGTAATCAAGACAGAACTGATTTGGTTGAATTTATAGACAGTTATTTTTTAAATAAATACCAATCGGTAGATGTTAAGCCTACAGCAACTATAAATACCGAAAGCCCAGCCTGGGCTATTGATCGCTTGTCAATTTTAGCGTTGAAAATATATCACATGAACGAAGAAACATACCGTTCAGATGCTTCTAATGACCATAAGCAAAAGTGTCGAACGAAGCTGAACATTCTTTTAGAACAAAAGAAGGACCTCTCTTTTGCAATTGACCAATTATTGGCAGATATTGAAAATGGTAGCAAGTATATGAAGGTATATAAGCAGATGAAAATGTATAATGATGAGGAACTAAATCCCATCTTACGTGGCAAATAATAGCCCAGTACATATTTTGGTCATACGCCTTTCTGCTATGGGAGACGTTGCTATGACCGTCCCTGTTCTTCTTGGTATTTGTAAAAAATATCCATCAGTTAAGATTACGGTTCTAACGAAACCTTTTATGGCGCCGATTTTTTCTGATATTCCGAATGTATCGGTTTTTAATGCTGACGTAAAAGGCAAGCATCAAGGAATATTGGGACTTTGGAAATTATACAAAGAGTTGGCAAATCTAGAAATTCATATGGTTGCCGATTTGCACCATGCATTGCGTAGTAGTATTTTAAAACAGTTTTTTAAACTTAAGACGATTCCATTTATTCAAATAGATAAAGGGAGGAATGAAAAAAAGGAACTAATAGACCCTAAAAGAGTAAAATTAGAACCATTAAAATCTACTTTAAATCGTTATTCAGAAGTGTTCGAGAAGCTTGGCTATATTATTTCTGTTGATGAAATGGATGTAATGCCTAAAAAACCTTTTCCAAAAGACTTCGTTCATTTAAAAGATAATGAAGAGCAATTACTTGTGGGAATTGCACCATTTGCAGCGTTTAAGGGAAAAATGTATCCTTTGAACTTAATGAAAGAAGTGGTTAATGAATTAAATAATACTAATAAGTATAAAATAGTATTGTTTGGGGGTGGAGAGAAAGAGGTGCTAATTCTTAATACTTGGGATAATCAATTCAATAATGTTTTTAATGCAGCAGGTAAACTTTCTTTTTCCTCAGAACTAAGTTTAATTTCTAACCTTGAACTTATGTTGGCTATGGATAGTGGAAATGCTCATCTAGCAGCGATGTTTGGTGTGCCTACAGTTACATTATGGGGAGTAACCCATCCTTTTGCAGGATTTTTTCCTTTCGGACAACCTATGGCCAATGCACTATTGGCGGATAGAGTTGAATATCCGTTGATTCCTACTTCTATCTATGGGAACAAGTTCCCAGCTGGCTATGAAAATGTAATGAGTACCATTCAACCTACCCAAGTTGTTCAAAAAATCATCGATATAATTAACAATAATGTTTAACATAATTTAAATTTAAGCTGTTACCGGTTTTGTTTCAATACTTCTGAAATATTGACGTAATTGTGTCATGAACCTATACTTTTTTGCACTTGGTGAAGAACCGGTCATTAATGTTCGTACTCCGAAATAAGAACTCATTAAAAATGTTGCCACCGCTTCGCAATCTACATGGCGGTCTAAATAACCATTAAATTTTCCCTTTTGTAATGCAGAAATCAGATTGACCTCCCATACGGTTACTATTTCATTTAAGTGGTACATGATTACCTCATTCTTACCATTGAATTCGGTAAGAAAGTTACTCAGTATGCAGCCAAAATCCATTTCATTATGAACAGCAGTTTCCATGGCTTCATCAAAACAGTTGGTTATTAAATTTAGTGGATTTTCGTGCCCTTCAATAGGTTCTATTAAACTGCTATATACTTTACGTGCAAGTAAGTTTTGAATTATTTGTACAAAGAAATCTTCTTTAGAATCAAAATGATAATAGAATGCTCCTTTTGATAATTCTAATTTTTTAAGAATATCATCTACACTTGTATTATAATACCCTTTGGCATAGAATAATTCTAGTCCTGTTGTTTGCATTCGTTGCATGGTGGCCATGCGCTTTAGACTTTTGTTCATGATATATAGATTTGGGTAAATCAGACCAATTGGTCTATATAAAGAACTTCCATATTGTAAAAAGCTTTAGTATTTATAGATGTAGATGTCCTAATTTTCGGTGAACGTACATTTTGTCGTTGAATGACAAGGATGGTAAACGGGGCTACAAACTAAGTGGTCGGTTTAAGTGTTCTTAAAAGAAGTTGTATTACGAGGGAAATTATAGATAATTAATTATAAAACCGCTCTGTGTTCAGCACTGAACGGTTTTATTCTAATATCTCTTATAAACATAATAGCGGAAGAACTAGACAAGTAAAATATTGACCTAAAATTCATGCTTACGCTACCGTTCCTTGACAACTGCTACCTGCGCCTGCCGTACAACCATAACAGTGCTGTGAGATAATGATGTTTCTATCGTTTAATAAATCTTCATTGTAATCTTTAATATGCTTCACTTTACTGGCAACCTTTAAATCTAACATTTGATTAAAGTCGCAATCATATAGCCATCCATCCCAACTGATTGAAATCGTATTGGTACACATTACATTTGCTACTGCAGAAGGATTATATGCTTCTACCAAGGCGTACATATAATCTTCATAATTTTCTGAAGCTATTAAATAATCTAAAAATCGTGCTATAGGCAGGTTCGTTATAGCGAACAAACTATGAAATTGAATATCAAAATCTTCTTTAAGTGCTTTTTTGAAATCCTTTTCCATTGCCGCTTGGTCTCCTGGCAAATATGCGCCTGATGGATTATATACTAAGTCTAATCGTAAGCTACTGCCGGGTAAGCCGTACCCTCTTTCATTCAGTTCTTGTAAGGCTTTAATCGATTTATCAAAAACCCCATCACCTCGTTGCTTATCTGTTTTTCCTCTGGTATAATGTGGCATAGAAGAAATTACGTGCACATTGTGTTTCTTAAAGAAATCTGGTAAATCATAATATTTCTTATTTGCTCTAATAATGGTAAGGTTGGAACGTACGATAAAATCCTTTATTCCTGCTTTTGCAGCTTCCTCAACAAACCATCTAAAATCAGGATTCATTTCTGGTGCTCCACCAGTTAAATCTAGAGTATGGGCTCCTGTATTTTTTATGACCTCTAAACACTGCATCATAGTTTCACGGGTCATTATTTCCTTACGATCCGGACCTGCATCTACGTGGCAATGCTCACATACTTGGTTACACATATATCCCACATTGATTTGCAGTATTTCCAACTTTTTAGGGCGTAGTGGAAAGTGGCCTATCTGAGCTATCTTATCCTTAAAATATGGAAGCTCTCCATCAGCGAAGATTCCTCCGTTCAATATTTCTAACTGCTTGTTGGAAACTGCTAAATCGTTCCCTTTCGCTTTTAATGATTTTGTAGCCATTTTTTTATTGTTGTGGGTTGAAGGTTGTTTGTCGTTCATATATTATTACGAATTCATAAACCGTTCAGCCTGTATTAATTTCTTTTTAATAGATAGCAATTTCTATTCTATACTTGTTTTGTAAATGGTTCATTGTCGATTTTTAAATTCTCTAACAACCGACAATGAACAACTATCAACCAAACTACATTGACAATTTATTGTACTTATTCATCATTTGAACACCATGAACCAGTGTAGCTCCACTTTCTATAGCAGCACCTACATGAACAGCCTCCATCATTTCTTCTTTCGTAATTCCTTTCTGTAATCCGTCTTTTGTATAGGCATCAATACAATAAGGACATTTAACAACATGGGATACCGCTAAAGCAATTAGAGACTTTTCCCTAGCACTTAGTGCGCCTTCTTCGAAAACCTTACCATAATAGTCAAAAAATTTAGTTCCTAATTCTTCGCTCCATTCTGTAATCTTTCCAAATTTTCTTAAATCTGCTGGGTCATAATACGTATTTGCCATCTTTTTCTGAGTTTTAGTATGTGTTGTATTTTTTTGCTCTTTATTAAAATATATAGGAATTCCCTGCCCCATTTTTTCTACTTCGGGGAGTATTTCCATGTTGTCCCAAATACCTGACGTAAGTGTGTCTCCGTAGGCTTCGGGCAAATGGTTTTTGTACATTAATTTTTGTGCGGTTTCTGCATCATATTCAAAGGAATGATGGGTATAGGTAACTTCACCGTTAGCAATGTCAAGAATCATATACCAAACTCTTGTTGTCCCATCATTTGCCGGCATACCTATAACACCAGGATTTAACCAAACCTTATAATTGAAGGACTGATGAAAGGGCAAGCCACAATGACCGGCTATAATAATTTCACTTTTAGTTTCTATAAAGCAGCGTTCTTTACTTTCTGTCGCGTTGGATGCAAATATAAATTCAGAGGTATTACCATAATTTCCATGGACAACGGTAACTTTTTTGCCACCATAATCAAAACTGATGTACTCCGGAATTTTCTTCATCCAATCTAATGATTGTTGCGACAAATGACCTTTGGTATAGGGAAACCACATTTTTGAAAAATCGTCACATCGACTACCACTTTTAAAATCACAGCCACAGTCTTCACTATCATTCGCCAATTGCAATTCTACATTACCCGCAATACTTAAAGCTCCCCATTTTTGAAACAATTGAACGGTTTCTTCGGGCTGCGCACAGTATCCGGTAATATCACCAGTGCTGATACAGTTTTCTGGTTTTATCCCAGCTTCTTCAGCAATGGAAATGAGCTTCTCTAAAGCTTGAAGGTTGCTATATACACCTCCGAAAAGTAACAGCTTTCCGCTTTTAGTGCCAATATGTTTTATTTCTTTATCCATGTTGGTATTATATATACAAGTAGGCAACAAATGATGCCCCAAAAATTAATCCAAAGTAAATCGGCGTACTTTCCTGACGTAAAAATAAGTGCTTGTGGAAACCAGTTGAAAATCAAAAGGAAACCAAAGAATAACCCACTAAACACACTTAAATGAAAACTTATTTTGGGAGCTTTCCCTCTCCAAAAAAGAAAAACAGGAGTCAAGCCAATAACCATAGTACCACTACTTGTTGTCGCCGAAAGTATTTCTGCATTTAAGAACACGGGAATTGTACCTAAAATTGCAACTACAACCATTGACCATCTGCCAAATTTAAGTGAGTTTCCAAATTTTAAATCAATCGCCACTAATTTTGAAAAGGATGAAAATGTAGAATCTAATGTAGATGCCGCAGATGTTATCATTATAAAATTAATGACCAACAAGATTAAGACACCAAAAGCTTTCCCCACTTCTACAGCAGCCTGCCCTTGCATACCTTGTGATTGTGCATAAACACCAATGGAACTAAATAGTATTATACATATTGCCCCTAGAATACTTGCCCATAGAAAACTTTTCAATGTGATTTTAGGACTACTAATAAATCCGCGATCAGTTAAAACAGGATCATGAAAAGGATAACTGAAGGATTGTAATAATGCCGCAAATAATAAATTCAACCCCGTTTCGAACGACCAGATTCCAGAATTTGCTACTTCCGTAACAGTTGTTGATGTTGTATTCCCAAAAATAGTGAACAATATTACCGCTAAAAGAATAGAAAAGAGTCCCATTTGGACAACATCGGTAAATATAGAACTACTCATGCCTCCTTTTAATACATAAGCCAATGTCAACCCTGTAAATACTAAAATGGACCAATAATACGACGATGTACCTGTAGATCCAAAATAAGTGCCAATGACCATAGTATTACTCCATACCTCGTTAAATAAGCGAATGGCAATCAAAATAGAAAATATAGTAACAGCAGATTGTCCGAATTTACTCGATAGAAAATGGTGTATGCTTGTATACTTTCCATGTAATCGCATTCTGTAAATTACAAAACCAGCTACGGCAAAGGATAGGTAGTATCCTGCATATGCAACCCCACCAACAATACCAAAGTCTAAGCCTAAATTTGCGGCGTTCGTAATACTCTTGGCAAATATCCATGAGATGATCAAGCTGCCCATTAACATAAACGTATTGGGCGCTTTCTTTTTCTGAACTGCTTTAAAAAACTGATTCGTGTCTTTTGCCCATGGGGAAAGTAAGAACAGCACCAAACTTGATGCTATAATTAAACTCCATTGCCAAATTTTTACTTCAGTCATTTAATTTTATTAATTGCTATTATTCAAGGTCTCTACTACACTCGACACGACCGGATTGTTTAATTCTTAACTATTCATCCCACCAAACCGGAACATTTATGCTATTGCCATCTGTTTTACTTGCGGCAGCTGCATAATTGACACTATTCAAAGCTTCTTCTTCTGATGGATAGGGCATGCGAACGGGAATTAAATTATCATTTAAACTTGCGGAAATCGTTTTCAATTGCGGAAATCCAGTTCTTCTATATTCAACCCAGCCTTCATAACCATTTATAGAATTAGCTATCCATTTTTGAGTAATGATGTTTTCTAAGGGATTACCATTAGCCAATGGTGCATCAACGGATAAATAATCGGCAGGTAGTTCCACTTGCCAATATGCAAAAGCTTGAGTTACCCCTGTATTGTATAGTGTTTCGGCATCACCAGTTATTAAGCCTTTTTGAGCTGCTTCTGCCAATAAGAAATGTGTTTCCATACTGGTCATGAAATTAGCGTCTAAAAGCCCTGTATTTTCTCTAAAAATGGCACCTAATAATGAATAATCTGCCAAGGAAACTCCTGCAGATGCATCTATACCGTTTAATAGTCCGTTGTACGCCCCATCAGCACTATTTGCAAATGGCCGATAAAGTCGGTCAATACGCGGATCATTTAAACCGGTCAATATTTCATCCATAGTTTCAGATAATACATAGTTATTGAAATCGCCTATTCTTAGACGGGCCAACCTAAAATTATTTGGCTCACCATCGGTAAAGTTGAAAATGGCATTTTCGCTGTTTTTATCTATAAAATTACCTTCCGTTGCCAATTCTTGTAATTGTGAAGCCACATTTACCCTATTAGAAACACGCATCAGGTATTTAATCTTCAAAGAATTTGCAAAACGAATCCAACCTTCCAAATCACCATTGAATAATATATCACCTTCCAATGCTATAGTACCTGTATAGTTTTCTAGGGCAGTTATACCTTTATCAAGATTATCAAAAACGCCACCTTCATCCATGTAAATAGATTCTTGGGAGTCATATACGGGGGTTACAGATTCTGAATCACCTTTGAATGCTTCAGAATATGGTACATCCCCGAACAAATCTGTCAACCCTGCTGCCATATACGCTTTCATTATTCTAGCGGGACCTTCATATACTGCGAATGCCGGACTTTCCCGTGATAGATTCAATACAATTTCATTATCCCTTAAGTTTTTATAAAAAATAGACCACGGATTTCCGCCTAGTTGTGGAGATTTTAAATCATGTCTATCAAATAAATTAAAATCAAGGGCGGTACTATATTGGCCTAGCAAGTTACCCGCCGTAAAACCTTCATAGGACATTTGTTCGCCATAATCATAGATCACCTGCCTAAGCAATAAACTGGGCTGTACAGTTACAGGTGCATTTGTGTTGGTATTAATTTCTTCAAAATCTTTTGTGCAGCCCATGACCAACAATAAGATTAGAATGCTATCTATATATTTCATCTTCTTTTTCTTAAAAATTAAATCCGGCTTTAAAACCTATACTTCTTGTTGTGGCGTATGACATATCTTCTACACCACTAATAAAACCTTGACCTTGTACAGCGAGTTGTTCAGGGTCAAAATGTGGATTCTCAGTAATAGCAAACAAATTCTTACCTATTAATGACAAGTTTAATGTAGCATCTTGATTAAAAAAGCTTAGGTTGTCGAAGGTGTAACCAATAGACAATTGACGTAATTTTAAAAATGAAGCATCGTAGGTATTGTTTTCCTCATGGTTTCTATCATAAAACTGGCGATAATAGCTTTCTGCGGATACCGCCACTGTATTTTGAGTGTACACCGGATTTTCCTCAGTACCTGTATTTACAACGCCTTCGGGAACAATACCATCTTCTGGTCTAAAAGCGGTTTCTGCTAATTGACCACCTACATTTCCTAATGCCTTCGTTCTTGAAACAATTATACCGCCTTGTCTCCAATCGAAAAGAAAGCCTAGATTCCAGTTTTTGTAATTGAACTGGTTATTGAAACCCAGCATAAAATCTGGATTGTAATTTCCTAGTTTTTGTAGTTCATTATCTGGAATATACCTGCCCTCATCTGTCAAGATAAAATCACCATTTTCATTTTTTAGATAGCCAGTACCATACAGATCACCAACGCGACCGCCTTCTTCTGCCTGTAAAAATACCGTTTGGTTTTGACTGTCATAAATTCTGGAATATGCCAATGTTAATCTACCTTCTTCTTGTGGTAAACTTTCTACGGTAGATCTGTTCGTGCTAAAATTCAAGGTGCTGTTCCACTTTAAGTCTTGACCTAGTATAGGCGAGATACCAAGAATAATCTCCACACCTTTAGAACGAACCTCACCACCATTTACTACTTGTTGAGTGTAGCCAGAAGAAATGCCTATCGGCAATGAAATTATCTGGTCTTTTGTTAATGCGTTATAATACGATACATCAAACCTTAGTTGGTCTCTAAAAAAGCGTAAATCGGCACCTAATTCAAGAGAAGAAGTACGCTCTGGTTGTAAATTTGGATTTGCAATGGTATTTGAATTACTAAAGGTCGGTTGCCCATTGAAAGGTGTTTGTGCAACAAAAGCACCTGTGGTTTGGTACGGATTGGTGTCATTACCCACCTGTGCCCAACTTGCCCGTAATTTTGTAAATGATATTGCCTCAGGCATTTCTAAAATTTCAGAAAGGATAAAGCTACTTGATACCGACGGATAGAAGAATGAAGTGTTATCTACAGAAAACGGATTTGCCAAAGCACTAGACCAATCGTTTCGACCAGTGATATCTAAGAAAAGAAAATCCTTATACCCGAATTTTGCAAGTCCGTAAATACTATTGATCCGTTTGTTAGATTCAAACTCAAAAACTTCTATCGGTGAAGCTGCATTTGATAACCTAAAAACACCCGGTTGTGCTAAACTTGTTGTTTGAGATTGAGAGGTAAAAGCTTTTTGGTCTAATCTGTTACCTCCTAAAGATACATCTACACTAAAGTCACTAAACCGATTCGAATAATTTAAAAGAAAGTCGGTGTTTATCTCCCTAAAGAAAACATCATGTTCTGCGTATGCACCATTAGAAAAACGATTAGAACTGTAGGCTCTTTTTAATTGGCGTAATTCACTTGAATAATCCATTCCCGTTCTAATAGATGCTGTTATGTGCCGGGTAATATCATAGTTGGCAGAGATGTTTCCAAAAACTCTATCTCGGTTAAAGGAGTTTGTGTTTTCGTTAAGAATGAAATACGGATTATCGAAAAAGGTGTAGTTGTAAGAATATTGTTGTAAACCCTCTAAACCTGGTTGCCAATAGTCCTTTAAATTTTCAATATTTAATGAACGAGGCCCCCATGCTACTAATGAATAGTTCACGTTTTCCGAGCCATAGCCGTTAGATGGCCTGTTATCACTTCTGGAATTGATATAACTAATAGATGAATTAACACGTAATTTTTCTATTGGTTGAAAATTTAGTCGAGTACTTATGGTTTGTCTGTCTAGATTAACGCCCGGAATAATAGATTCACTTCGTAAATCGGTAAATGAAAGGCGAAGGTTACCTTTATCAAACCCTGATGCTATTGAAATGTTATTGATCAAGGTTGTTCCGGTTTCGTAGAAATCCTTCAAATTATCCGGGTTCGACTTAAACTCAGTTGGTGTGATAGGAATTCCGCTGTAAAGAGCAGTATCACCACCACGTACAACACTTCCATCTGCTAAAGTCACCGGACTGTCATATTGCGGAATTAAATTGCCGACATCTAAGCGAGGACCCCAACTATAGGTGATCAAATCATTGGTTCCTCCTCCTAAACCGTCAACAAAGGCAAATTCATCAGAATTTCCTTGTCCGTATTCATTTTGAAATTCAGGAAGTTTAAAAGCGGAATCCACAAAAAAACTGGTATTGTAGGTTACTCCTAATCCTTTAGTGTTTTTACCACTTTTAGTTTCGATGATAATAACTCCGTTAGAAGCTCTTGTGCCATAAAGCGCAGCTGCACTTGGTCCTTTTAATACCGATACCTCTGCAATATCATCGGGGTTAACATCCATAGCGCCATTTCCAAAATCTATTTCTTGAAATCCGGCTGCCGCTTCATTGGTAAAGTTGAAGACCGAGTTGTTGTTTATAGGAACACCGTCCACAATAAACAACGGATTGTTATTGGAAAATGATGCTTCTCCACGAATGGTAATTTTTGAAGAAGAACCTACTCCGGTAGCACCTTGATTAATGGTTACGCCAGCTAATTTACCAGAAAGGTTATCTAAAAAGTTAACCGACTTTACTTCGGTAATACCTGCAGCATCTAAGGTTTGTACAACGTAGCCTAATTCTTTTGTTTCCCTTTTAAGTCCTAATGCGGTCAATACCACTTCATCTAAAATTTCAGTTGATTCTTCAAGGGTGATATTAATAGTATTGCGATTGTTTATAGGAACTAATTTAGATTGAAATCCTAAAACCGAAAACTCAATAGCACCTGAAAGGTTGGGCACATCTATTGAATATTTACCGTTTTCACTTGTCGTAGATCCGGTCAAGGTACCAGACAATACAATGTTTACGTACGGAATGGGATTTCCATAGGTATCTTTTACAATACCTGTTATTGTTTCTTGAGCATTGACCATGTTTAATACAAACAATGTCAACACTAGTAATAAGTGTTTCATATATAGCTTTTGAACTGAGTTTACATTTGCCCTATACTATGGCAGGGTTGGCTTTAAACAAATGAAACTTCAGGAGAGCCTTTATTGTAAAGAAAACTGTTGCGAAATAGATAAAAAAAGTTCTGGTTTAAGTGATATAGATTTCCGTTTCTTTTTAATAACCGTATAATCAACAGTAACAAGGTTGGCGATAAACTTCTGGAAAACGATAATATGGACTGTAGGTCCTTTTCGTTGTCCAAATCTTGTAGAACGGGTAGTTTAATTAATTCTGTTGACTCTTTTCTTAGCCATAATGATATTTGATGGTATAGGCTAAAACGTTGCCAAGGAAGGTTGTGAAAACCACTAACATCAAAATTAGATTTTTGTAAGCCCAACAAGTAGAAACCTCCGTCATTAGAAGGACCAATTACGGTCTTGCCCATTGATAATTGCTTGGCAGTATGTTTAAGGTGTTGGGTTTTTAAATGAGGAGTATCGTTACCTATGGTAATAATACTAGAGAATCCTTTGTCAAAAATATTGGCTATGGCATTTGTAAAACGTTCACCAAAAGTAGCGCCAACTTGATCTTTGTCTGAAAAGTGAAAAACAGGTAAACCTGTGTTATGGGCTTTCTTAAGAGTGACCCTCGTTAGATCGTGGAATAATTGCTCACCTTTAGAAATGGACTTATTGGCCAAATCTTCCTTGGCGGAATTGGCAAATACCAAAATAGCGGTTGTACCCTGTGAATTCAATTCAAATTTTCTTTCTCGTTAATAAACTTACGTAAAAATATCGCAAAGGTTTTCTTAGTGTATATAAAAATCAAAATTTAAGTATCCGAAGCTTCTTACTTTAAGTCAAAATGTCAGTTTAAACTAATCAGTCGGTTTTGAAGGTTCAAAATGTAATATTAAATATCTGTTTCCTATATAAACAGACACTTAAATCTGTCCATAAGTACCTTTTTAGCTAATTTACGGGCGTAATTTTACGTTTCAGACTGGTTAGTCTGAAAATTCCCTTAAAATTTCAATCAATTTTAAAAAATTATTAGCATTTGCGTATCTAGCACTGGCACAGCTATTGCAATTAGGCCAATAGAAAAATTAAAAAAATATTAATTATGAAATCAGACACAAATAACAAAAGCGCTTGGAAGGTTTACCTCTTCTCAGCGATTATTGCTCTAGTAGTAAGTTACGGGGTCATTGAATTTAACAAGCAAACTACAAAAGATGATGTTGGCGTGACAGTTGTTGATTCGGTTCCTGGTAGTCATGTTCTCTATACTGCCGACAATGAAGGAAATATTAAACCATTAGATTTTACCGAAACATCTGAAAAAGTTTTAGATGCGGTGGTACATATTAAATCTACGCAAACCGGTGCTTCTTACGGAAACCAAGGTGCACGTGAATTACCAGACCCTTTTAAAGAATTTTTTGGTGATATGTTCAAAGGGCAGTCTCCAGAAGGTATGCAGTCACGACCAAGAGTTGGAACAGGATCCGGCGTTATTATTAATGATAAAGGGTATATCGTTACCAACAATCATGTTATTGATAATGCAGATGAGGTTGAAGTTACCTTGTATAATAACCAATCGTATAAAGCAACGATTATTGGTACGGATCCCACAACAGATTTGGCACTTTTACAAATTAAGGCCGATAATCTAAAAACAATGGCCTTGGTAAATTCCGATGATGTTGAAGTAGGTGAATGGGTACTAGCAGTTGGTAATCCTCTAGGATTAAATTCTACGGTCACTGCAGGTATCGTGAGTGCCAAAGCAAGAAGTATTCATATTAATACGGATAAGTTTGCGGTTGAAAGCTTTATTCAAACCGATGCGGCCATTAACCCTGGTAATAGTGGTGGCGCTTTAGTAAATCTTGATGGTAATTTGGTAGGAATCAATACCGCGATTGCAAGTACAACAGGTACCTATACCGGATATGGTTTTGCCGTACCGAGTAATATCGTCACTAAGGTGGTCGAAGACCTTTTGAAATATGGAAATGTACAACGTGGGATGTTAGGAGCTACCATTAGAACAATGGACGGTAATTTAGCTAAAGAGAAAGATGTTGCGTTTAATAAAGGAGTTTGGGTAGAGCAAGTAGGTGAAGACAGTGGTGCAGATATGGCAGGTATTGAATCTGGTGATATCATTGTTAGTGTGAATGGAAAGGAAACAGGTACTTCGCCAAGACTTCAAGAAATTATTGCAGGTAAAAGACCTGGCGATAAAGTCACAGTGATAGTAAATAGAAATGGTAAGGAGAAAGAATTAGAAGTAGAACTTCAAAATTCTCAAGGCGGTACTAGTATTATCAAAAAGGAGGAAAAAGAGGTTTTTAACCTTTTAGGAGCCGATTTTGAGAATTTAGATAAGGAACTGGCCAAGAAGTTTGATTTGGACGGTGGCGTTCAGGTGACCAAATTATATCCTGGAAAAATTAAGAAGGAAACGCAAATTCGAGAAGGTTTTATCATTACACATATAGATGGTAAACGAGTAAAGGATGTTGATGACGTAGCATCTATTCTTGAGCGTAAAAAAGGCGGAGTCATGATAGAAGGAATCTACGAAGATGGTACTAAATATTATTATGCCTTCGGAATGGATTCATAGTCCTTGATTATACTTAATTTTATGCCGTGCTGATAATATTATCGGTACGGCATTTTTTTTGAAATCAATTCTAGATAGATGCAAACACGTTCAAAGTCCATAGGTTTAGTGCTTTCAGGTGGAGGAGTACGAGGTATGGCACATATAGGAGTTATCAAGGCCATGCAAGAATTTGGTGTTGAAGCTGGTGTTGTTGCCGGTAGTAGTGTGGGTGCCTTAGTAGGGGCATTATATTCAGCGGATAAGTCAATAGAAGATATGCTTCATTTTTTCAAGGATACTCCCTTGTTCAAATACAATTATTTTGCTGTTGCTAAGCCCGGTCTTATAAATACCGAACGGTTTATTGGGGCATTTCAAGAATATTTTCCTGAAGACAATTTTGCCGCTTTAAAGAAAGACTTACATGTTGTGGCTACGAATTTAGAAGAAGGCGAAGAAATTTTTATAAATAGGGGGGAGCTAATACTTCCACTTCTAGCCTCTGCAGCATTGCCTCCAGTTTTTAGTCCTGTTCATTATAATGGCGCTTTACATGCTGATGGCGGTATTATGAACAATTTCCCTTCAGAACCTGTAAAAAAGAAGGTTGACTTTATGATCGGTAGTAATGTATCTATCGTTTCTAAATTAGAGAAAAAACATCTCAATAATTCCTTTCAATTGACTGGCAGAGTTACGGGGCTTATGATTTATGCTATCAACAGAGAGAAAATCAATAGTTGCAATTTAATTATTGAACCACAAGAATTGGAACACATTGGTATTTTAGACCGTAGAGGTATAGAAAAGGCCTACGCCATTGGGTATGAAACGGCGGTTAGAACCTTTGAAAAAGTTCTATAAAACCGATCAGGCCCTATATAAGTCCTAAAATTTACAAATTACCAAAGGGGTTAACCTTATTACATGTATCAATTTACACATCGTCATAATCTACTTTGATAGTTGGTGTAGTAGGATGTGCTTGACAAGTAAGAATGTATCCGTCGGCTATTTCCTTATCCGTTAAAATTTGGTTCATGACCATTTCTGCTTTTCCTTCGGTTACTTTGGCAATACAACTACTGCATACACCACCCTGGCAAGAGTACGGGGCATCAATATTTTCTTTTAATACAGCATCTAAGACCAAGGTCTTTTTATCCATGGTAAATTGAAATTCCTCATCATCCAATACTACCGTAATAGCAGTTGAACCTTCCGCTTGAATAGGCAGTTCTTCTTTAATTTCGGTTGGGGTAAAAAGTTCAAAGAGAATTTTATCCTTGTCAACACCATTATCTAAAAGAGTATCACGTACCGTGTTGATCATAGCCTCTGGGCCACATAGATAATAGGCATTAAAATCGACAGCTGCATGTTTATTCTTTAAAGCGTAATTAACCGTTGAGGTATCGATACGACCAAATAGGGCCTTGTCTTCACGTGTTTGACTATTCGTGAAATAGACAAAAAACCGATTGGGATATTCTAATTCCAATTTCACCAAATCGGTGTAGAACATGGTTTCTTCGTACGATTTATTACCATAAACAAGTACGAATTTGTTCTTCGAATTACTGTCTAAAACCGATTTCACGATACTCATTATAGGGGTAATACCACTACCAGCAACAAAGGCAGCAATATTTTGAACCTCTTTCGAGGGCTTGTAAACGAAACGCCCTTCGGGTTCCATTACTTCAAGTACATCTCCAACTTGTAATTTATTATTCGCGTAGTTAGAAAATCCTCCGTTATCTACTTTTTTAATACCAATGGTAATACCATCTTTTTCTGGTGAGGAACTAATGGAATAGGCTCTCCTTAATTCTTTACCCTTTATTTCTTTTTTGATGGTGATATATTGACCGGCCGTAAAAGCAAAGGTCTGTGCCAAATCTTTTGGGATAGCGAAAGTTACCGCTACAGAAGTTGGCGTTAATTTTTTAATATGTTTTACCGTTAGTGGGTGAAAATGCGACATAGGATCGTTTCTTTAAATCGAAATACAAAATTAAGCATGCTTTTGAGATATCATATGACATTTGTCAAAAAATCTATATCTCAAAGTTTTTTGTTGTCACTGAGCTAAAATAGAGAACCCTTAAAGTTGCACTTTAGCATTAAACTTTGCATTTTGTAGTAATTAACCTACTGCGTTCAATAAACTTTTTATTTTTGGTCGTTTACCACTAAACCCAATTCTTGAAAAAATTAGCTTTTTGTTTTTTACTTGTATCTTTTAATTTCCTTACAGCCCAAAACGAGGCGGCCATTTGGTATTTTGGCGAAAATGCCGGGCTGGACTTTAACTCCGGGGCACCTGTGGCCTTAACGGATGGTGCCTTGATTACCCAAGAGGGCTGTGCCACCATTTCGGATGGAAATGGGAATTTGCTGTTTTATACAAATGGAGTAACCGTTTGGGACCGCACCCACAATCTTATGCCCAATGGTACGGGACTTTTAGGACATGATTCGAGTTCACAGTCGGCCATTGTGGTGCCTAATCCTGGCAACCTGGATCTGTATTATGTATTTACAGTTGACCAAAAAGGGGAAGCCAATGGCTTTCAGTATAGCGTAGTGGATATGACATTGAATGGGGGCTTGGGAGACGTTACCCTAAAAAACATACCCTTGACTACCCCTGTAGCCGAAAAACTAACGGCCGTGGAACATGCCAATGGTACGGATATTTGGGTACTAGTACATACCTATGGAAACGATCAATTTTTGGCGTATTTGGTAACCCCAACAGGAGTAATTACTACTCCTGTGGTTTCTTCAGTGGGTAGGGATTTGCCACTAGATCCTGGAAGTAAGGGAACCGGCGGTTACATGAAAATATCACCGGACGGCCAATATTTGGCATATGTTAACGGAATTGGTAGGGATCGGGACCTATTTCGTTTTGACGCACTTACGGGACAGGTCAGTGATTTTATAGATTTGAACCCCTATTTCCCAGCCCCCAATTTTTCGTTTATAAGCACTTCCTATGGGGTGGAATTTTCCTCGGATAGTAGTAAGCTGTACATTACTTCTGCAAATTTTTACCCGAATTTTACGTGGGAACATAATATTCATCAATTTGATATCTCTACTTATTCGGCACCGGCAATTTTGGCCTCGGGCCTGGAAATTGCCCCTATGAGACCTGGCGACGAAGGCGCGTTGCAACTAGGTATCGATGGAAAAATTTATGTGGCCGAATTTGGTCAAAACGCTTTGAGTGTCATCAATAATCCCAATTTGGGAGGTCTGGCCTGTAATTATGTACCGGATGCCGTTCCATTAATAAGCGGTTCAAGTCGGTTGGGGTTACCACCCTTTATCCAATCTTTTTTCGTTGTGGGCTTGCGGGCACGGAATTTCTGTTTGGGGGACGATACCGAATTTGAGGTGACCTCCACCGACCCCATTGTGAGTAATGCTTGGGACTTTGGGGATGGGAACAGCTCCACTTTGGAAACCCCAACACATACCTATGCAGCGGCAGGTACCTACCCTGTGAGTGTTACGGTTACCACTACATCGGATACAAAGACGGAATCCAAGGATATTACCATATATGAAACCCCGGTTGCCAACCCTCCTGCGGATTTGGTGGGATGTACCTCGTATGGTGGCTATAATATAGACCTACCCTCTTTTGATACCACCGTGTTGGGTACACAGGACCCCAACGATTTTAGCGTGGCCTATTTTTTATCCCAGGCCGATGCGGATAGCAATGTCAGTGCCTTGGAACCCATTCATTCCTTTGATTATGGAACTACCCCTGTGTATGTGAGGGTATCCAATGCGAACAACGGACAGTGCTATGACACCACCCAGTTCAATATCATAGCACGCGAAGCCCCGTTGGTAGATACCATAACCGATTGGACGGTCTGCGAGGACGATACGGACGGACTTTTCACTTTTGATCTTTCTCAGAAGAATATGGAGATTTTCAACGGTCAGGATGAAACCAAGTTCGAAATTCTATATTATGCCTCACAAGTGGATGCCGATGCAGGAACGAATCCCTTGCCCTTGAACTATACCAATACGGTAGCTACGGAGGAGATTTTTTTGCGGTTCCAGAACAGTACCTATACCGATTGTTACCGAACGGGTAGCTTTAATATTGAAGTGATTCCGGGAGTAACGGCCAACCAACCGAACGACATGTCCCTTTGTGATGACAACAACGACGGCGAAGCCATTTTCGACCTGACCCAAGCGGAAGCTGAAATCATCGGCATGCAAAATCCTGGTAGCTTGAACATCAGCTACCATGAATCTCAAAACGATGCGGATGCAGGTACAAACCCTTTGAATGCCAATAATTACTTGAGCGAAGCCTATCAAAACACAATATTTGTACGTGTCGCCAATGCTTCGGATGTTTCATGCTATGACACTACTTTTTTTGAACTGAACATATTTGATACCCCAATTGTGCCAACGGTGACGGATTGGTTGGTATGCGATGACAACAATGACGGGCAATTTATTTTCGATTTTACCCAGAAGGTGGATGAAATTATAGCAGGAGATAATGGACTTTCCGTTTCCTTCTATACGAACCAAACCGATGCCGATGTTGCTCAAAATAGAATCAATGGAAGCTTTGAAAATAGTGTAAATCCACAAATGGTTTATTTCCGTCTAGAAAATGCAAATAACCCCAATTGTTATGTTATAGGTGATTTTGACCTTCGGGTATTTGATAGTCCAACTGCTTATGTTGCTTCCGATTTTATCATTTGTGATATGGATGAATCAGGGGTGTATTCTTTTGACCTAAGCCAAAAAGATGCTGAGGTATTGAACGGTCAAGATGCTACTATATATAAGGTTAGTTATCATGACACAGAACAGGGAGCTAATGACAATTTAAACCCATTGTCAAAAAACGGTTATCAAAACAGCATTTATAATGAAACACTTTGGGCCAGGGTACAGCATATTTCATTAAATAGTTGTTATGACGTTACTAGTTTCAATCTTATCATAAACCCATTACCACAACCCGTTTTGGAAGAGCGTTATGTGATATGCCCAGATAGTCCGGACTTGATCATCGATGGCGGGGATTTTGAGAGTTGGTCATGGCAAGGTGCGAACGGTATTGAACTAAGTACCACCAGATTTTTTGAAGTAGTGGACTTAGGGGAATATCAATTGAAGGTGTCCCAAACCATGAACGGGGTAAGCTGTGATAATTCCGTAACCTTTGAAGTGTTGTCCTCTGGAGCACCGGAAAGTATGGAAGTGGAAACTAAGGGGTTTTCAGACCAAATTGATGTTACGGTTACCGCTACTGGAACAGGACCTTTTGAGTATTCTGTTGATGGTGAAAATTTTCAGGTAAATAATGAATTCAAAGTATTTCCTGGAAAATACACGGTGTATGTTAGGGATTTGGAGGAATGTAGAATTTTATCCGAAGAAATCATCGCCATTGGCTATCAACGCTTTTTTACCCCAAATGGAGATGGCAACAATGAATTTTGGAATATTATTGGTTCGGAGCTCTACCCAGGTTCTCAACTTTTCATTTATGATAGGTATGGAAAATTCTTGAAACAGTTGAGTGCTGATTCCAAAGGATGGGATGGTAAATCTAACGGAATATCGCTACCTGAATCAGATTATTGGTTTAAATACAATTACGCCAATAATCAAGTCATGACAGGGCATTTTACGCTGAAAAGGTAGCTTCAAAATGTATTGGTTTGTCAAATTTGGGAATATAAATTTGATCAGTCTTGTAACAATCCCAAGATTTATCTTACCAATACCCTGAACACCAAAACCAACCACAGTATGTTCAGACAATTTACTTCATTACAATGGAAATCATTCTTTAGGTCTTCCAATCTTGGCAAAAGCTTGGGCATAAAAATCTTGATGGGCTTTTTCGGAGTGTATATGCTCCTTTCACTTGCCGGTCTTGGAGGCGGAATGTACTTTATATTAAAAGAGATATTTCCAGATCAGAGCCCCATGTGGAGTATTGGTCAATATTTCATTTACTGGATCTTAATTGAATTATTCCTTCGGTATTTTATGCAGAAATTACCGGTTATGGACATTAAGCCTTTTTTGACGACACCAGTTAAGAAGAGCACTATTGCCCACTATATTTTAGGTAGATCAGCTGCTTCAATTTATAATTTACTGACGTTATTTTTTGTCGTTCCTTTTGCAATTGTACTCTTGTTTAATGATTATCCTGTACTCAATGTACTGCTATGGGTTGTTGCAGTCATGGCCATTGTTCTTTGTATTAACTATGTTAATCTATTGATCAATAAAAATGAAAAGGTTCTGATTGGTATCGCCAGTATTCTTGTAATAGGATATGGGCTAGATCACTTTGACGTTTTTTCGGTGAAAGAATTGTTCGCGCCTGTCTTTCATGCGCTATATGCATATCCGGTAACAGTTTTGATTCCAATTGCTTTGGCTGTAGGTATCTATTATGTGAATTATCAGTTTTTAAAAGACAAAATTTACTTGGATGCCACCTTAAAGGCGAAAAGTGTAGAGGCCAATACCTCAGATTTGACGTGGACAAAGCGTTTTGGGGAAATGGGATCCTTCTTACAACTCGATTTAAAAATGATTTGGCGTAATAAACGAACCAAGTCACAAGTCTTTATTTCGCTTCTGTTTGTTTTTTATGGTTTGGTATTTTATACGGTTGAGGTTTATAGTAGCATGATGCCTATGAAAGCCTTTGTCGGCATTTTTATGACAGGTATTTTCTTAAGTAATTTCGGGCAGTTTATTCCTGCTTGGGATAGTAGCTACTACAGTATGATGATGTCTCAGAACATACCTATGCGTAAGTACCTAGAGTCAAAAGTAATCTTGATAACGGTTAGTGTAGTATTTATGTTTCTGTTGACTATACCCTACGTATACTTTGGTTGGGAGGCATTGGCTATTAATTTTGGATGTGCAATGTATAATTTAGGAGTAAATATACCGGTCATTTTATATTTCGGGTCTTTCAATAAAAAACGGATCGAATTAGATCAGAGTCCGTTTGGGAATATGCAAGGCACGAGCGCTACACAATTTCTAATTATGCTGCCTGTTTTGGTAGTTCCGATTATACTATTCTCCATAATTTATTACGTGTTTAACTTACAAGTAGCGGTAATTGTACTTTCTGTCTTAGGGGCTTTAGGTTTTGCGATGAAGAATTACTTTATGAACTTAATTACAGAACAATACAAAAGAAAAAAATACGGAATGATTGCCGGCTTTAAAGAAAAGAGCAGTTAGAAATACAATTCACATTATCTTCTATTTTTTATAAATAAAATTTGAATTTCAAGATATGATTACAATAGAAAATTTATCTAAAAAATACGGTTCTCAAATAGTTTTAACTATTGGAGAATTAACAATTCCTACAGGACAAAGTTTTGGTTTAGTGGGTAATAATGGTGCGGGTAAAACTACCCTTTTTAGTCTTCTACTCGATTTAATTCAGCCTACAACGGGCCATATTATTAATAATGAAGTTCAAGTCAATACAAGTGAAGAATGGAAACCATTTACTTCCTCTTTTATTGATGAAACGTTTTTGATTGGATATTTGACTCCTGAAGAGTATTTCTATTTCATCGGCGACTTACGTGGGCAAAATAAAGCAGATGTAGATGCTTTATTGGCTTCTTATCAAGATTTTTTTCATGGAGAGATTTTAGGACAGAAAAAGTACCTAAGAGATCTATCGAAAGGAAACCAGAAAAAAGCGGGTATTGTTGCTTCATTTATAGGAAATCCTAAAGTGGTTATACTTGATGAACCTTTCGCCAATTTAGATCCAACTACGCAAATACGTTTAAAGCAAATAATTAAGGAGCTGGCAGAAAAACAAGATGTTACCGTATTGGTATCTAGTCACGATCTTATTCATGTTACAGAAGTATGTGAACGTATTGTAGTTTTAAATAAGGGAGAGGTAGTAAAGGATATTCAAACTTCTACCGAAACATTAAAAGAATTAGAGGTGTTTTTTGCAGGGTAAATGCATTGATTAGTAAAATGATACTGTATTTAATCGAGAAATCACATTTTCATTCATAAATCAAGAAACCGACCATCTGGTCGGTTTTTTTGTAACATAAAATATTCAAACATCTTTAAATGACGATGAATTTAAAAATGTATCGATTATCGTTTAATATTTTAATTAATAGCGCTGGTTTAGAATTGAAACAAACTACATAGTCGGTATTTGTGAGATGTGAAAGCCTGTTTTACTGTATAATACTTAAAAATAAAAACACGTTTTACCGATGAACCGTATAATAATATGGCTGTTTTTAAGTTAAATATACATACGTAGATCATCTATTTTGAACCTTAGAAAAAAACTTATTTTATCCGGTGTTTTGGCCAGCATGCTCTTTAATGCATGTTCTACCAAAAAAGACGCCCTTATAAACCGCAAGTGGCATGCATTAAATACCAAGTACAACACTTTGTATAATGGTAATATTGCATTTGAAGAAGGTCGTAACACCTTAAACGATACCTACCAAGACGATTATTTTGAAGTATTACCGGTAGAACGTTTGCAAGTCAGCGGAGAGATAAAACTTGATTCAGAAGACAATAATCCTAATTTTCTTATTGCGGAAGAAAAAGCAACTAAGGCCATTCAGCGCCATAGTATGGATATTAAGGATGAAGAGCGTAATCCTGAAATAGACGAAGCTTTTTTGTTGCTGGGTAAAGCACGTTATTTTGACGAGCGTTATATTCCTGCATTAGAATCATTTAATTACATCTTAAATAAATATTCAGAAAGCGATAAACTAAACGAAGCCAATATTTGGCGAGAAAAAGTGAATATCCGTTTAGAAAATGAAGATTTAGCAATAAAAAATCTTAAGCGTTTAATGAAGTTCGAGCAATTAAAGGATCAAGAGTATGCTGATGCAAGATCGATGATGGCACAAGCCTTTATTAATCTTAACGCACTTGATACAGCAGTACAAAACCTTAAAATTGCATCGCATTACACTAAAAAGAATCCTGAAAAGGGAAGGTATTATTATATCATTGGGCAACTTTATAATCAATTAGGCTATAAAGACAGTGCAAATTATGCTTTTGATAAAGTCATTGATTTAAATAGGAAATCGCCAAGAGTCTATATGATTAATGCTGAGATTCAAAAATTAAGGAATACCAAAATTACAAACGAGAATAAGGAAGAGGTTTTAGAGTACTTGACTGAAATGGAAGTGAATAGGGAGAACAGACCCTTTTTAGATAATATTTTCAGACAGTTGGCAGAATTTCATTTAGAGCAAGAATCAGATAGTTTGGCGTTGGTTTATTTCAATAAATCACTTAGGGCTACACAGAATAAACCAAAATTGAATGCCCTCAATTATGAGAATTTGGCCGAGTATAATTTTGATGAAAGTATTTACAAGTCGGCAGGGGCATATTATGATAGTGTACTTACCAATCTTGATGATAATACAAAAAAGTTCCGTTCCGTTAAAAGGAAACGTGATAACTTGGAAGATGTAATAAAATATGAGGATATTGTTCAATACGCAGATAGTGTCATAACACTTTATAAAATGCCTAAAGATGAACAATTGGCTTATTTTGGAAAGTATATTGAAAACTTGCAGAAAGAGAAAGAAGTAGCCGAGAAAAAAGAAAAAGATAGAATTACCGATGGTTTCGCAGCCTTTAATAAAAGTAAGGGGGGTAAGGAAAATAAAGGGAAGTTCTACTTTTATAATATTACCAGTTTAGGCTACGGACAAAACGATTTTAAGAATAAGTGGGGTAACCGTGAGTTAACTGATGATTGGCGTTGGTCAGATAAATCTAGAGTGAATGTTATAGATGATATTGCCCAAAATACCACTGGCATAACTGATAGTTTACGTACGATCGGCGATGACGAAAAATTTTCTCTCGAATATTATATGGATCGCTTACCAACTGATGTAACGGTAATCGATAGCCTAAATACAGAGCGTAATTTTGCTAATTATCAATTGGGATTGATTTATAAAGAGAAGTTCAACGAAAATTTATTGGCAGCTGGTAAGCTAGAAGATGTGTTATCATCGAATGCCGAAGAACGGTTGATTCTACCCTCTAAATACAATCTTTATAAGATCTATGAAGAGGTCGACAGTCCGCTAAAGAATGCGATGAAGAATGATATAATTACAAACCATTCAGATTCTAGGTATGCTGAGATTTTATTGAATCCGCAAGCGGTATTGGCCGATAATTCCGATAGTCCTGAAAAGCGATATGAAAATTTATTCAAAAAATTTAAGGACCAACAATTTTTACAGGTGATTACGGGCGCCGAGGAGAACATCAATAGATTTACAGGAGATCCAATTGTGCCTAAGTTTGAAATGTTGAAGGCAAATGCCATTGGTAGGCTTCAGGGTTTCGAACTGTTTAAAGAAGCACTTAATTATGTTGCATTAACGTATCCGAATAATCCGGAAGGCAAAAAGGCAGAGCAAATGGTAGCGGAGCAGTTACCTAAATTAGAGCCTAAAGAATTTTCTCCAGAAACAGATTCTAAAGGAACATCAAATTGGAAAGTAGTTTTCCCGTTTAAGCGCAACAATAATCAAAAGGCGTTAAAATTGATGGAATTGTTAGAAAAGTCCATCGAAGATCTTCGTTATAAAAATATAGTATCAAAAGATATTTATAACCTCGAAGATCAATTTGTGGTTGTACATGGCTTTAAATCTAAAGATTTTGCACTTGGCTATGCAGAGCTTCTAAAAAAAAATAAGGATTACCGAGTTGCTGATGAGAATTTTGTAGTTTTATCCGAGAACTATAAGATTATACAGGTACATAAGAATATAATAGATTATAGAAATACGCTTTTAACCCCAAAACCGTGAACAATGTTTTCAGACAGACAAAAACCTAAGGCTATGAATGAAATAGGAGGACAACCCAACAGAATTGAAAAGAATACCAAGATAAAAGGAGATATAATTTCCGAAGCAGATTTTCGTATCGATGGTAAATTAGATGGAAATGTAAAAACATCTGGTAAAGTAGTTATTGGTAAAGATGGCTATATACATGGTAAAGTAGAATGTGTGAATGCTGACATTGAAGGTAGCTTCAATGGTGAACTTTTAGTTTCTGACCTATTATCTTTAAAGGCATCTTCAGTTATAGAAGGTACGGTAACAGTAAGTAAATTGGCTGTTGAACCAGGTGCGACCTTCAACGCTTCATGTACAATGGGTGGTAAGAAAGGCTCGGGTAACAATGTAGGATTTAAATCATCAAACAGTAATGAAACCGCAAAAGCCTCGTGATGACAAGTCCGAACTTTTAAGAACAGCCGCTAGCTTATCAGGTATTGCCATTCAAATGGGTGCTACAATTTTCTTGGGCAATCTTTTAGGGGAATGGTTAGATATTAGGTTCGAAAAAACATATTTAGAAGATACAGTTACTTTACTTGCCGTATTTTTGTCCATATATCTGGTCATTAAAAAAGTAATGACCTTAAATAAATAAGGACAATTGCTTAAAAATATTCTCATAATAATAGTCGTGTTCCTTTTCGTGGGCACGACTTCTTATTTTTTCCATCTTTTTCTTTTAGAGGAAAAGCATCAATTTTTTATACCACTTCTTAAGAAAGCATATCTATTTCATTTTAGTTTTTCCCTAATTTTACTACTAGCGTTTGTCATTCTTGCTCAATACGATAAGTATTTTGTGCAATTAGGATTTATATATATGGCACTGTTGGTTTTTAAGATTGTGGTTTTCGCAGCCCTCTTTTATCCACAACTTTTAGGAGAGAATTTGTTATCCAGTTTTTACAGGGCTTCTCTATTAATTCCTGTTATTGTATTTTTGCCGCTTGAAGTGATTTTCATTTCAAAAATAATGCGAGGCAAAAAAGCTAAAATTTAAAGCTCTAAATTTGCGTAGATTAGGTTAATATAACTACTTTTGCGCAAAATTTCAAGAGCTTAATTTTTGAAAAAGATATAATGAAGAAAGTTTCAGAAACATTGAAAACGACAGCACTACTTTTCGTACTATGTTTTTCCTTACAAGGATTTGCATCGTCTGACGAGGACCAAAACCTTTCGGTAGACACTAAAGATGAGGTAGATGCATACATTATGCATCACATTAAAGATGCTCATGACTTTCATTTGTTTTCGTATACCTCTAACGGTGAGCGTAAACATGTTGGTTTCCCATTACCTGTAATCGTATGGTCTAGTAATGGTCTTGCAACGTTTATGTCTTCTGCTTTTCATCATGATGATGATGGTAAGGTAATTGTTGAGCGTAATGGTTCAAGTTTTGTAAAACTTCACAGTAAGATTTATGAACTGGAGTCTGGTGCTTCTCAAGTTGAATTCGACGAAACACATCACGCTACAAATGCACATAAAGTTTTAGATTTTTCTATTACTAAAAGTGTAATGGGTATATTATTGGTAGGTCTTTTTATGTTGATTGTTTTTAGTTCTTTGGCAAAACAATATACAAGCAAGAAAGTGCCAACTGGTTTTGGTCGGGTTTTAGAACCATTGGTTTTATATGTTAGAGATGAAATAGCACGTCCAAATATTGGGGAGAAGAAATATAGAAAATTCACTGGTTATCTTTTAACGGTATTCTTTTTTATCTGGATTTTGAACTTATTGGGATTAACGCCTTTTGGATTTAATGTGACAGGACAACTTGCAGTAACTGCTGCTTTGGCAATCTTTACTTTAATTATATATACGGTTAGTGGAAATAAAGATTATTGGATGCACATACTTTGGATGCCTGGAGTCCCTGTATTAATTAGGCCAGTTTTGGCTATTATTGAATTAGCGGGAGCATTTATAATAAAGCCATTTTCATTGTTGGTGCGTTTGTTTGCAAACATTTCAGCAGGGCATATTGTAGTGATGAGTTTAATTGCAATTATGTTCACCTTAAAGAATAGTTTAGGTGTTGTTGGCGCAACAGGCCTTTCTTTGGTGCTATCATTTTTCATCACTTTAATTGAAGTATTGGTTGCGTTCTTACAAGCGTACATATTTACAATGTTATCGGCATTATTTATAGGTATGGCAGTTGCAGAACATGATCACGAACACGAGCATGATGCACAGGGTCATGAATTGCCTGATGCAGAAGATGTAAGAGGAGATTTTATTTAACGAGAGTTTTTTTAATTTAATTATATAAATCAATTAGTATGGTAACTTACAATTTAATTGGAGCAGGTTTAATCGTAATCGGAGCAGGTATTGGACTTGGTCAAATCGGTGGTAAAGCAATGGAAGGTATTGCTCGTCAGCCAGAAGCGACAGGTAAAATCCAGACTGCGATGATTATTATCGCTGCACTTTTGGAAGGTTTGGCATTCGGTGCATTGTTCTTAGGAAAATAAGAACACAAAAAAACCAAAAAACATTTTCCTGTAACGGTTGGTTGCAGGAAATGTTTTTAATTATTGATTTACTATTTAAAAAATTAAGATATGGAAGTTTTAATTAACGATTTTTCACCAGGTCTGTTTGTTGTACAGACTATACTATTATTAGGTTTGATTTTCTTATTGGTAAAATTTGCATGGAAGCCAATATTAACTTCTTTGAATGAAAGAGAGTCTGGAATTAAAGATGCTTTGGCCGCTGCCGATAAAGCTCGTACCGATATGCAAAATTTGCAGGCAGACAATGAAAAAATGCTTCAAGAGGCACGTACAGAGCGTGAGGCTATGTTGAAAGAAGCGCGTGAAATCAAAGAAAAAATGATTTCTGATTCTAAAGAACTAGCTAAAGTAGAAGGCGATAAAATGTTAAAGCAGGCGCAAGTGGCAATAGAAAGCGAAAAGAAAGCGGCTGTTGCGGACATTAAGAACCAAGTGGCAGAATTATCTGTTGCCATTGCTGAGAAGGTCATAAAAGAAGAGTTGTCCAGTAGCGAAAAGCAATTGAAGCTAGTAGATTCATTGTTGAGCGATTTAAAACTTAACTAAGGTATATAATGAGCGAATCAAGAGCAGCATTACGTTATGCAAAGGCAATATTGGATATGGCCAAGGAAAAGAAAGCCTTGACTGCTGTTGAAAAAGATATGCGTTCAATCGCAGCTACTATTTCCGATAGTAAAGAGTTAAGAGATGTTCTTGCTAGTCCTGTAGTATCTGGTGTATCAAAAAAGAATGCTTTAACAGAAATCTTTAAGGGTAGCGATGCCATTACAGAGGGTTCAATTAGCATGTTGGTTGATAACAAGCGTATTGGAATGCTGAATGAAGTAGCATTAAAATATATTATTCTTAATGAGCAATTGAAAGGAAAAGGCGTAGCTTACGTAACTACGGCAGTACCTTTAAATGCTGAAATGGAAAAAAAGGTATTAAAGCAAGTTGCTACTATTACTGGTGACGAAGTAACCATTGAGAATAAAATTGATGAAAGTATCATAGGTGGATTCATTTTAAGAATAGGTGATTTACAATATGATGCAAGTATCGCCAACAAGCTAAATAATATTAAAAGAGAATTTTCGAATAGTCTATAATAACTATATAAGGCTAAGGATGTTTTCATCTATCGCCTAATATCTTATATCTAATTAAAAATGGCAGGAGTAAAAGCCGCTGAAGTATCAGCAATTTTAAAGAAACAATTATCAGGATTTGATGCTACCGCTACTTTAGACGAAGTAGGTACTGTTTTACAGGTAGGTGATGGTATCGCAAGAATCTACGGACTGGCAAATGCCCAATATGGGGAATTAGTTGAGTTCGAAGGTGGGCTTGAAGGTATTGTATTGAACCTTGAAGAAGATAACGTTGGTGTCGTTCTTTTAGGACCTTCTAAATCAGTTGGCGAAGGCGATACGGTTAAACGTACGCAACGAATTGCATCTATTAAAGTTGGTGAAGGAATTGTTGGTCGTGTGGTTGATACCTTAGGTAACCCAATCGATGGTAAAGGACCTATTGCCGGCAAGACTTACGAAATGCCATTGGAGCGTAAAGCACCAGGAGTTATTTTTAGAGAACCTGTTACTGAGCCAATGCAATCTGGTATTAAAGCAATTGATGCTATGATTCCGGTTGGTAGAGGACAACGTGAACTTGTAATTGGTGACCGCCAAACTGGAAAGACTACAGTTTGTATCGATACCATTTTAAATCAAAAAGAATTTTACGATGCAGGTGAGCCTGTTTTTTGTATCTATGTTGCCATTGGTCAGAAAGCTTCGACCGTAGCCGGTATTGCACAAGTATTGGAAGATAAGGGAGCTATGGCCTATACGACTATCGTAGCGGCTAATGCGTCTGACCCTGCTCCAATGCAGGTATATGCTCCTTTTGCAGGTGCTTCTATCGGGGAGTATTTCCGTGATACTGGTCGTCCGGCATTAATTATATATGATGATTTATCAAAACAAGCCGTAGCATACCGTGAGGTGTCCCTTTTGTTAAGAAGACCACCAGGACGTGAGGCTTACCCAGGTGACGTTTTCTACCTACACTCTAGATTATTGGAGCGTGCTGCAAAAGTGATCAATAACGATGCTATTGCAAGAGAAATGAACGATTTGCCAGAAGTGTTAAAACCAATGGTAAAAGGTGGTGGTTCTTTAACGGCTTTGCCAATCATTGAAACACAGGCAGGTGACGTTTCCGCTTATATCCCAACCAACGTAATTTCTATTACTGATGGTCAAATATTCTTAGAGCAAGATTTATTCAACCAAGGTGTACGACCAGCTATTAACGTAGGTATTTCTGTATCTCGTGTTGGTGGTAACGCACAGATTAAATCAATGAAGAAAGTTGCAGGTACGTTGAAATTAGATCAAGCACAGTTCCGTGAGTTGGAAGCTTTCGCGAAGTTTGGTTCAGATTTAGATGCTGCTACTTTGAACGTAATTGAAAAAGGACGTAGAAACGTTGAAATATTAAAGCAAGCTCAGAACGATCCTTTTACTGTTGAAGATCAGGTTGCAATTATCTATGCAGGTTCTAAAAACTTGTTAAGAGATGTTCCTGTAGAGAAAGTAAAAGAATTCGAACGTGATTATTTAGAATTTCTTAATGCAAAACATAGAGACGTTTTAGATACGTTGAAGGCAGGTAAACTTACAGATGAGGTTACTGATACGTTAACCGCGGTATGTAAAGATCTTTCTGCTAAATATAAAAAATAAACCTAGTACATAGTACTGAGTAAAAAGTACAAAGTGTTTTGCTTAACCATGTTGAACGATATGCTTTGTACTTATTACTAAATACTCTAAAGTATGGCTAACTTAAAGGAAATACGGAATAGGATTTCATCGGTTTCATCAACGATGCAGATTACCAGCGCCATGAAAATGGTTTCTGCTGCAAAATTGAAGAAGGCACAAGATGCCATTACAGCAATGCGGCCCTATGCCGATAAACTAACCGAATTACTTCAAAATTTAAGCGCTAGTTTAGATGGTGATTCAGGTAGTGTATATGCCGATAATCGTATTGTAAAAAAGGTTTTAGTTGTTTCCATAACTTCAAATAGAGGTCTTTGTGGTGCTTTTAATACCAATATTTTAAAGCAATCGGTTAATCTTGCTGATAATGTACATGCCGGTAAGGAAGTAGATTTTATTACTGTTGGTAAAAAAGCAAATGACTTTTTAGGAAAACGTTTTAAAGTTATTGCAAATCATAGTGGTGTTTATGATGACTTAACTTTTGATAATGTTGCTGATATTGCAGAAAGTTTAATGCTTCTTTTTACAAACGGATCTTATGACCGTATTGAAATTGTCTATAACAAATTCAAAAATGCGGCTACTCAAATTGTAATGACAGAGCAGTTTTTACCGATTGTTCCATTAGAAGTTGAAGGTACTGTGAGCGCAGATTATACGTTTGAGCCTTCAAAAGTTGAAATTATAGAACAATTGATTCCAAAATCTTTAAAGACACAATTATATAAAGGCATTAGAGATTCGTTTGCTAGTGAACATGGTGCACGTATGACAGCTATGCATAAGGCAACTGATAAC
Source organism: uncultured Maribacter sp. (assembly GCF_963974015.1). GTDB lineage: Bacteria > Bacteroidota > Bacteroidia > Flavobacteriales > Flavobacteriaceae > Maribacter. The sequence continues at coordinate 651,444 of NZ_CAXBBZ010000001.1, forward strand.
GCGACTGAAATGCGTGATCAACTGAAATTAAAATATAACAAAGCAAGACAAGCTTCTATTACTAATGAAATCTTAGAAATTGTTGGCGGTGCGGAAGCATTGAATAATTAAGAGTTATTTCGTGCTTAGAAAGCAATCTTTTGATTATAAAATATTCTAATATGTAAAACCCCACATTAATGTGGGGTTTTATTTTTTATGGGTTTTAGATTCCTTTTTTTATCCGACTTTTGCCTTGACCATGAAATCCAATAAAACAGCCTTACTATTCATTTTCATTACCATTCTAGTTGATGTAATCGGCATCGGCATAATTCTTCCTATTATTCCTGATTTGATTATGGAATTGACAGGTGAAGGTAATCACATAGCAATTATCTACGGTATGTGGTTAACAACCGCGTTTGCCGGGATGCAATTCTTGTTTTCACCAGTTTTAGGTGAGATTTCTGATAAATTTGGTAGACGTCCTATATTACTTCTTGCACTTTTTGGGTTGAGCGTTGACTATATGATTCATGCGTGGGCCCCAACCATAGCCTGGCTATTTTTAGGAAGATTTTTGGCGGGTATCACAGGGGCAAGTTTTACTGTTGCATCAGCTTATATAGCAGATGTCAGTACTAAGGAAAATAAAGCAAAGAACTTCGGATTAATAGGAGCTGCTTTTGGTGTAGGATTTATTATTGGACCAGGTATTGGTGGCTTTTTTGGAGAAATTGATATTAGATTACCTTTTTATATCGCAGCAGGATTAACATTTGCGAACTTTTTATTCGGTTATTTCTTTGTTCCAGAATCTTTGGCTCTAGAAAATAGACGAGAAATTAATTTCACGAAAATGATTCCTGGGGTTTCTTTAGTGGCTTTGAGAAACTATAAAGGGTTATTATTATTGATTTCTGCTTTCTTTTTGGCAAACTTAGCGGGACAGGCTTTACCTTCTACATGGTCATATTATGGTATAGAGCGATATGATTGGAATCCGAGTCAAATTGGCGTATCACTTATGGTCGTTGGTCTTCTTGTGGCTATTGTACAAGGGTTTTTAGTGGGTGTATTGGTAAGGAAATTTGGTAAACGAAAAATCATTATTTATGGATTTATGCTGTGGACGGTAGGAATGTTCCTTTTTTCCCTAGCTTCTGAACCTTGGATGCTGTATGCCTTCTTAATTCCATATGCATTAGGCGGTATAGCTGGCCCAACTGTACAAGGGGTAATCTCTAATCAGGTATCTGAAAAAGAACAGGGAATTTTGCAAGGGTCTATTACAGGGTTGGTAAGTATTACTGCCATTTTAGGGCAATTCATTTTTGCACCGGTATTTTATTATTTTATCCGCCCAGAGGCTTCTATTTATTTTCCTGGCGCTCCATATGCATTAGCATCTTTATTCTTGTTAGCGGCTTTTATATTAGCATTCACAGCTATAAAACGGATGGATGTTGAGCCAGAATAACATTATTATACTAAGATTTACGTACACTTTAGTATTAAGCAGTAAATTAAAGACATATACTTATTTTTATAAATATCTATACTTACAAAAACTAACTTTGTAAACAGGGTTTTAATAGGTACATTTATTGCTTCAATTTAAGGTACTTGAATCCACTCAAAAAACTTTTTAAACAAACTGCTATTTATGGCTTGGCAACTGTCTTGCCAAGGATGATTTCATTTTTGTTGGTGCCTATTTACACCGAAGTAATGGCGCCAGGAAAGTACGGTGAAGTAACCCTTATTTTTTCATGGTTCGCAATTTTCAACGTGTTTCTTGCCTATGGCATGGAAACTGCATTTTTTCGATTTTATAAAGAAGCAGATAACCGTAAAAAAGTAGTGAGCACCTCATTACTTTCAATAATGGGCTCAACATTTTTATTGATGCTGATAGGAATTCTTTTTAAAGAAAAACTATCAAACGCCTTAAATATAGATTTGCCTTTCATGAATTATGTGTTGGGTATTTTAGCATTAGATGCACTAGCAATTATCCCTTTTGCATGGTTGAGAGCTAACGAGAAACCAATGCGATATGCTATTGTTAAAATACTTAATGTTTCACTTAATCTAGGGCTTACCCTCTTTTTCTTAATTCTACTACCTAAAATATCCGATGGAACTGCTTCTGGATTTTTGAATTCGATTTACAAACCTGATTATGAAATACCTTATATTTTAATAGCCAATTTATTAGCTAGTGGGATTACGCTACTTCTTATGATTAGGGTTTATATACGTCGACCATATGTCTTTGATGCCATTTTATGGAAAAGAATGGTAAGATACGCTATGCCTGTTATGGTTGCCGGTATTGCCTTTACCATAAATGAGGTATTTGACCGTTATTTACTTTCAGAATTATTACCTGTAGATATTGCAAAAAGCGAAATGGGTAAGTATTCCGCCTGTTATAAACTAGCGCTGTTCATGACCTTATTTGCTACGGCTTTCCGAATGGGAATTGAGCCATTTTTCTTCAGTCACTCTGACACTAAAAATCCGCAAAAAGCCTATGCTCAAATTACCAATTACTTTGTGGTTTTGGGTAGTATAATTTTGGTAGCAGTAGTTGTTTTCTCCGACGTGCTTAAACAATTATTAGTATTAAACGAGGCGTATTGGGAGGCGATGCCAATTGTACCTTTGATTGTATTGGCAAGTTTTTTCTTAGGAATATATCATAATCTATCAGTTTGGTACAAAGTAACCGATAAGACGATTTATGGTGCTTATATTTCAATGATCGGAGCTGTTATTACAATAATCATCAATTTTGTTTTCATACCTTATTTTGGGTATATGGCATCAGCTGTAGCTACGGTATCTGCATATGGTACCATGATGCTATTATCATTTTATTTCGGACGCATGTATTATCCTATTCCATATAACTTCAGAAAAATTAGCTTTTATTTAGTAGTGTCTATCTTGTTTTCCATCCTTTCATTTTACATTTTTGATAGAAATCTTTTTGTAGGCATACCATTGTTATTGTTGTTCTTAGGTTTGGTTTACAAACTTGAATTTGACAACTTAAAAAAATTATATTTAAACAGATGAACATAAAAATTATCAATAAGTCTAATCATGATTTGCCGAACTATGAAACTGGTGCATCTGCCGGTATGGACTTAAGAGCAAATCTTTCAGAATCCGTTATTTTGCAGCCTTTGGGAAGAACAATTATACCGACAGGTCTTTTTATGGAACTTCCGATTGGTATAGAGGCTCAGGTGCGCCCAAGAAGTGGTCTTGCAGCTAAAAAAGGAATTACTGTACTAAATGCACCTGGCACGATTGATGCAGATTATAGAGGAGAGGTAGGTGTCATTTTGGTCAACTTATCCAACGAACCTTTTACTATTGAAAATGGTGAACGCATTGCTCAAATGGTAATCGCTAAACATGAAAGGGCAGAATGGAGCCTAGTAGATTCGTTATCGGAAACAGCAAGAGGAGAAGGTGGTTTTGGAAGCACTGGTGTCAAATAAGTTATTTAACATATAATTATACGTTTAAGGGATATATGAAGAAGTGGTTCTTTTTGGTGATTGGAATTAGTGGATTTTTTTCACTAACGACAATCTATGCCCAAGAAGAACGAGACATAGAGGTTGAACAAAGTGCTGAAGTATTTTTAGAAGAGTATTCCGATGCTTTTCAAGAGAATTTTTTCGAGGGATTGAAGCAAATGGGAATTCGGAATTATGATCGTGCGATAACTTACTTTTTAGAATGTAAACGGCTTCAGCCAGAAAATACGGTGGTTTCTTTTGAATTGGCAAAATTTCACCTTTATGACAAACAATTTGAAGTAGCTCAAGAATATGCAATAGAGGCTGTACAAGGTGAACCAGAAAATTATTGGTACGCAGAAACATTAATAAATATAGTTGAAGCTAGAAAATCTGTTTTAGAAGATATCATAGATAAATTACCCTTTAATAATTCTGAGTTGAAAAGTAATATAACAGAGATTTATTTTTTGAAGGGGGATTATGTAACTGCCCAATCTATTTTAAAGGATTTAAAGGCAACTAAATCTATCGAAAGACTAGAGCAACGAATAAAGGATTCGCTCGAAATACAAAGGGAAAAGATTTCATCAATAGCTGTACTCAGCAAGAAATTTTCTAATGAAGATTTAAATGGAGTAGAAGAATACAAGTCGAAAATAAATGAGTTGCTAATAGCTAATCTTGATGCGGATAAATTATTATCAACGTCAGAAGAGGCTATGGAAAATTTTCCTTCACAGCCATTTTTTTACTATGCGAACGGCACTGCCTTAAACCGTTCACAAGAATACAATGATGCTATAGAAATTTTGGAAACAGCTTTAGATTACTTGATTGATGATATTGTTTTAGAAAATAAAATTTATAAGGAATTGGCCAATGCGTATACCGCAATCAACAATACGACAAAGGCAAATATGTACCTTAGTAAAATAAAACTAGGTTTTTAGATGATGAAGTTTTTGAAGGGGATTACCATAAAGCGTACATTGTTGATAGCATCAGTAGTGCTAATGGCTTCTTGTAAGAGTGCAAAGGTCGTTACGGGTGGAACTGTAGATGAGAAATTATCGGTAAAATCTGTCATAAAAGCGCATTATCAAAATCAGGCTAAATTTAAAACACTCAATGGTAAGGTGAGAATCAGTTTTTCAGATGGGGAATCTTCGCAGAATGTTTCGGTTAGTATACGAATGGAAAAGGACAAGGCCATTTGGATGAGTGCACCATTGGGTATCGTTAAAGCGTATATTACACCCGATCGTGTTTCGTTTTATAACAAATTGCAAAATGAATACTTTGATGGGGATTTTTCCTATTTAAGTGAATTATTGGGTACCGAGGTTGATTTCTCAATTTTGCAGAACCTGCTAACCGGACAAGCTATCGTTGATTTGAGACAAGAAAAATATGGTATTGATCTATTCGAAGAATCATACAGACTAACTCCTAAGTTGCCAGGAACGTTATATAAAACTTTATTTAGGATTGAGCCAAAAAATTACAAAATGGCTCTACAGCAACTTTCTCAACCTTTAGAGCAAAGATTGTTAGAGATATCGTATGAGAATTACCAAATCTTAGATAAGGAGATACTTCCAAATGAAATAAAGATTAGGGCGATTACCAAAGACAATGAGAATAATATAGCCCTAGAATTCAGGAATATTGAATTAAATGGCGCGGTTAATTTTCCGTATTCCATACCAAAAGGTTTTAAAGAAATAGAGCTATAATCAAATGCAGTTTAAACTACAACATGGCGTTTTATTTTTGTTGTTGGTCACTGCTATGACGTGTTTTGGTCAAACTAGTGAACAAAAGGCTTTAGAAGAAAAGCGTGAACAACTACAATCAGAAATTAGAAATATTAACCGTTTACTTTTTGCTGAGAAGAAGGAAAAAGGAAATGTTTTGGATCAAATGGAAGCGCTTGATAAGAAAATTACTGTGCGTCAACAATTAATTCGTGTTACCAATCAACAATCTAATTTGTTGAACCGTCAAATTAATACAAATATTAGAAATATAGGAAAGCTAAAATCTGAATTACAAGAAATCAAGGACGAATATGCCAAGATGATTCAGAAATCATATCAAAATAAGTCTAAGCAAAATAGATTAATGTTCTTATTGTCGTCCGAAAGCTTTTTTCAGGCTTTTAAGAGGCTTCAATATATGAAGCAATATACAGACTACAGAAAAGAGCAAGGTGCTCAGATTATTTCTAAAACCGAGGAGTTATCACGTTTAAATACTGACCTTAACGAAGAGCGAAAAGTAAAAGAGGTATTATTGGCCCAAAATAAAAAAGCAAAAGATCAATTGTTTGGTGAAATACAAACACAAAAAGCATTGTTAGGTACTATTCGTAAAAATGAATCTAAATATACTAGCGCAATTGATGCCAAGAGGAAAGAGGCCCGAAAGATAGATCAGCAAATAGAACGATTAATTAGAAGTGCTATCGCGGCATCCAATAAAAAATCGGGAAGCACTACCAAAAACTCAAGCAAGTTTGTCCTAACCCCTGAGGCGACTATCATTGCAAATAATTTTTCTGCAAACAAAGGCAAATTAATTTGGCCTGTTGAAAAGGGTATAAAGAGTCAAGGGTTCGGTGTGTATAGTGATCCTGTTTACCCAGGTATAAAACACCAAAGTAACGGTGTAATAATAGCAACAGACGAAGGGTCAAAAGCACGTGCTATTTTTGAAGGCGAGGTCATAGCTATTTTGGCTGTTCCAGGAGGAAATAAAGGGGTTCAAATTAAACATGGAAATTTTATTAGTACCTACTACAACTTATCTGATTTGTATGTTAAAAAAGGTGATAAAGTTGCTAGTAAAGAGGAGCTCGGGACTGTTTATACCAACCGGAATAATGGCCAAACTCGCCTTAAATTTTATCTTTATCAAGATACCTCTCGCTTAAACCCTGAAGATTGGGTGTATAGGCTTTAACTACTATTCGATATGCGAAATAAACCGGTAATTACAGATATTCAAGGAAGTTTTACCTTACGTAATGGTGTACAAATGCCATATTTAGGCCTGGGAACTTACCAAGCTGATAATGAGCAAGAAGTTGTAGATGCTGTAAAAGGAGCATTACAATTGGGTTACAGACATATAGACACTGCGTCTGCTTATAAAAATGAAGAAGGTGTAGGGCAGGGCATAAAAGAAAGTGGCGTTAATAGAGAGGAGATATTTGTAGTTACGAAGGTTTGGAACGCTGATCAAGGATATGAGTCTACGTTAAAGGCATTTGATGAGAGCTTAAATCGGTTAGGTTTAAAGTATTTGGATTTATATTTGATCCATTGGCCAGTGGCAGGTAAATACAAAGAAACTTGGAAGGCCCTTGAGTTTTTATATGCACAAAAGAAGATTAGGGCAATAGGAGTCAGTAATTTTTTAAAGCACCATTTAGAAGATCTAATGGAGGATTGCAAAATAGTTCCTATGGTGAATCAAATGGAATTTCATCCCCTTTTAGTACAGCAAAATTTGATAGATTTCTGTAATAAAAATTCTATTCAATATGAATCTTGGTCACCATTTATGCAGGGCAAGATTTTTGAATTAGATATTTGTAATTATTTGGCAAGAAAACATGAAAAATCAGTAGCGCAGATTATTTTGCGTTGGAATTTACAGAAAGGTGTGGTTGCTATTCCTAAGTCAGTCCATATCAATCGCATTACATCTAACGCGGATATTTTTGATTTTGAATTATCTAAAGAAGATATTAACTTTTTAGATAGTTTAGAAACAGGACAACGAAGTGGTCCTGATCCAGATAATTTTAACTTTTAGTAAATAAGGCTTTCAATTCAGTTGCATTGTCAGGCTTCATTTTACCTGCCAATACGAGACTCAATTGTTTTCTTCGAAGAGCACCTTCAAAACGAGATATTTCTAATTCCGTTTCAGGTACTAGTTCAGGCACCTCAGTAGGCTTGCCCGTTTCATCAACAGCAACGAATGTGTAAATCGCTTCATTTGCTTTGGTGCGCTTACCATTATAACGATCTTCTATCCAGACATCAATGTACACCTCCATAGAGGTGTTATAGGCTCTAGAAACTGCTGCTTCGACAGTTACAACACTGCCTAAGGGTATAGCAAGGTTAAAGGCTACGTGATTAACAGACGCCGTAACTGTAATTCTACGGCTGTGTCTACCTGCGGCAATACTAGCAGCACGATCCATTCGCGCCAATAATTCGCCCCCAAATAAGTTTTGCAGTGCGTTGGTCTCACTAGGGAGAACCATATCGGTCATTGTGGTACGAGATGCTGCAGGTGTTTTTGCTTCCATTAATTGAAATTTTCCGCAAAGATACGGGCATCAATGGTAGTTATAAAATGTGTATAGGTTTATTTTTTAGATAATAACCAAGCGTCTTTAGACTGGGTACGTTTAATTTCCCTTAACGCTTTTAATGCATCTGATGAATTGGTATAGCTTTCGTAGGTTACCATATGAAGTCCGTAGTCATTGGTACCATAATAATCCGCATTAAAACCACTTGCTTTTAGCTGCTCTATCTTTCTATCGGCATTGGCTTTTACTCTAAACGCACCAGCAACGATGTAATGCATTTCACCTTCTTCAATAGTTGGTGATGTTGTGGTAGTTGCTTCAACAGTTACGGTTGGTAGCTCTAAAGGAGAAAGGTCGAAAAAGGTGGCTTCTTGAATTTGTTTGGTTACATATTCTTGAGCATCTTGCCTAGCAACCTGTTCATTGGTACGTTGTTGTTGAAAAACACGATAACCTGTTACTCCAGTTGAAAATGCTAATAATAAAATAGCAGCGTATTTTAAATAAGGTCTAAAACCTTTATTTTCTCTACGTTCCGGGCTAATAACGAATGGTATATTTTCTTCGATTTCAACTATTTCCCTTTTTAGGACCTCTCTGGTAATAGGAATGGAATTAAAGTTAGAAAGACCGAAAGATGATGTCAAGTAGTTTGGTTCAGAAGCTGGTTGAAATAATATTTTATCCTCATTATTTCTGGATAAGGACCCAATATTCTTTAGGTTTAATGACGTTTCTTGTACTAAGATATTTTTCCAAACCTTAACTTGTTCCTCTATTGAGGACAATGCAGATTCAAAAGTGATTTTCTCTGATTCTGACACGTAAGATACTAGCAAACCATCATTGGAGATGAGTTGTTTGTTAAAGGCGATAGATTTATTTGGTGCACTGAACGTATTAGTGACTTGATTAATACTAGCCGAATTTTTTTGAGCAAGGAATGCTCCAAAACCTGGGACAACAACACAGTTGTACCTGTACAATAAATCGCTTATATAATGTTCTAAAACCATTGTTACGCAAATATGAAAAAAATATGGGGGCATAAAAACCTCTTTCGTAACTTTTTATTAACATATTTTTTTCTCTAATTTGTGAACAATTAATGAAAACTACACAACACACTGCTGATGAACTCATTGCAATACTTCGGTTGCAACATGTTCCAAACATCGGCGATATTTTGGCGAAGAAATTAATTTCGCACTGTGGAAGTCCATCTGCAATTTTTGAAGATAATCAGCGAAACCTTTTAAAAATTGATGGTATTGGTACACATGCCATAAGGCATTTATTCGAAAAAGAACATCTTGAAGCGGCCGAGGCTGAATACAATTATATGGTTAGAAATGATATCGTTTGCACCTATTTTCTAGATGCCTCATATCCTAATTATTTAAAGCATTGTATCGATGGGCCCATACTTATTTTTCAAAAGGGAAATATTGATTTAAGTAATCGAAAGATTATAAGTGTAGTTGGTACTCGTAATATTACTAGTTATGGAATGGCATTTTGTGAACAGTTCATTTCAGATGTAGCTCCGTTGAATCCTATTATTGTTAGTGGTTTTGCCTACGGGGTTGATATTTGTATTCAGAGGGAAGCAGTCAAAAATGGACTTCAAACTATAGGATGCTTGGCGCATGGGTTAAATCAAATGTACCCAAAGGTTCATGCGAAATATCAGGCTGATGTTTTGAAAAATGGCGGGTTTTATACTGAGTTTTGGAGTACCAGTAATCCGGAGCGGGAGAATTTTTTGAAGCGTAATCGTATTATAGCTGGCGTCAGTGAAGCAACCGTTGTTGTTGAATCTGCAGAAAAAGGGGGAAGCTTGGTGACAGCAGATATTGCGAATAGTTATAATCGTGATGTTTTTGCGGTACCTGGCAGAACAACCGACAAGTATAGCTTAGGCTGTAATAATTTAATTAAACAACAAAAAGCGCATGTCATGACCTCTGCCGCCGATTTAATTTACTTGTTAGATTGGGAAGTAGAGCAAAAGCCAAACAAAATTATTCAAAAGCAATTGTTCATAGAGTTGGATGAAGTTGAACAAGATATTTATACATATTTACAGAACAACGGAAAACAATTATTAGATAGTATAGCGTTAGATTGTGAATTACCCATATTTAGAACATCTTCAACGTTGCTAAATATGGAAATGAAGGGAGTAATACGGCCATTGCCAGGAAAATTGTTCGAAGCGATTTAGTCTTTACAAACTATTCGGTTTGTTTTTTACGGGGAACCATAACAATAAATGACATATTGCTTGTACAACGATTTATTTGAGCACTAAATCGAAGTAAATAGAGATAAGACTAGGATTTAAAAGGAAACCTATTTTTCTTAGTATCCCAACTTTTCACGAACACGTTCTAATACACCGTCGGCCACTTTTTTTGCTTTTTCAGCACCTAAAGCTAAAGCATCATCGATCTCGTTTAAGTTGTTCATATAGTAATTGAACTTTTCACGTGGCGCCTCAAACTTATTTACTATGACTTCATAAAGGGCTTGTTTGGCATGACCATAACCATAGTTTCCAGCTAAGTAATTGGCGCTCATTTCCTCTATTTGCGGTTGCGAAGCCAATATTTTATAAAGGGCGAATACATTATCGGTAGAAGGGTCTTTTGAATCTTCCATAGGCGTGCTATCGGTTTGTATGCCCATAATCTGCTTACGTAATTGCTTATCCGTTTGAAAAAGATTGATTAGATTCCCTTTGCTTTTACTCATTTTTGCACCATCGGTACCCGGTATGTACATCGTTTCTTCTTGAACCTTACCATCAGGCAATACAAATGTTTCGCCTAATTGTGCATGAAAGCGAGATGCTACATCACGGGTCATTTCAATATGTTGCATTTGGTCTTTACCAACAGGTACAATATTTGCGTCATACAACAGTATATCTGCAGCCATTAGCATAGGGTATGTAAATAAGCCCGCATTTACATCTTCTAATCTATCAGATTTATCCTTAAACGAGTGGGCAAGTGTTAGTCGTTGATATGGAAAAAAACAGCTCAAATACCAAGAAAGTTCAGTTACTTGTGGAACATCACTTTGTCTATAAAAAACAGTTTTTTCTATGTCAAGGCCAAATGCCAGCCAAGTTGCTGCTGTAGCATAAGTGTTTTGTCTTAGTTCAGTGCCGTTTTTTATTTGAGTAAGAGAGTGCATATCCGCAATGAATAAAAAAGATTCATTTTTTGGATTTTCCGCCATTTCTATCGCAGGCATAATCGCACCTAGTATATTACCTAAATGAGGGGTTCCAGTACTTTGTATGCCAGTTAAAATTCTTGCCATTTGCTTTATTTCTAAGAAAGCAAAGGTAAAACAAATACAAAAAAACTAACCTAAATAACTACTTTTGATTTATGCTTAAAGTCGTTAGACAAACCGGTCAAACACTATACCGTATTTGGTTTCATGTTTTGGTGGCCGTACCTATTCTAATATTTTTCCCATTTCTAGTCCTATTTGCGTCAAGGGAAAAGTGGTATCCACAATTTTTTTGGATGGCGCGAAACCTATGGGCGAAACCCATTCTATATGGAATGTTCTGTTGGCCAAATGTTAAGTATGATCAACGATTAGTTAAAGGAAGCAGTTATATGCTTGTAGCAAACCATACTAGTATGTTAGACATTATGCTAATGCTGGTGGTTAGTAGAAATCCATTTGTATTTGTAGGTAAAAAAGAATTGGTGAATATTCCTTTATTTGGTTTTTTCTATAAACGTGTATGTATTATGGTGGATAGAGATGATGCACAAAGTAGAACCGGTGTGTATAGAAGGGCTCAAAAACGATTACAGCAAGGATCGAGTATTTGTATTTTCCCAGAAGGGGGCGTTCCGGAGGAACAGGTTGTATTAGATAATTTTAAAGATGGTGCTTTCAAAATGGCTATTGCCCATAAAATTGCTGTAGTGCCAATGACATTTTATGATAACAAGAAAAGATTTTCATTTACCTTTTTTAGTGGAGGTCCAGGTAATTGTAGGGCAAAAGTACATCGGTTCGTTGCAACTGACTTCTTAAGACCTGAAGATACATCAATCTTACGAAATAGTGTTAGGGAGACTATCTTGAATGATTTAATTATTAATGGTTAGAATCTATACCCTAAGTTGATTCCTCCTTTACCGATAATGGTAAAGTCCCTATCGTTTTTGAAAAGGTTACGACCAATTCCCAAATCAATTTCTACCACAAATCCTCTTCTAGTAAGAAGCTTTACGCCGGTGCCAATACCAAGGGCAAAATCTATTATATTTTCTTCATAACCACCGTCGTAATAATAGATGTCTGTCGCAGGGTCATATGTATTGTCAAAAGTGAAATCATTGACGGAGTTTAGCATACCAAAAGCCTCAACAAAAAAACCTGAAGCATATTTTTTGCCAAAATACTGTCTATAGTAAGGAGAGACGTAATAGTTTAAATCTAAATTTTCGTCATCAAAAGCCAGTAAAAGGTCTACACCAATACCAGACTCATCATTAATTAAATATTGATAATCTAATTCAACAGCACCTAAAATTAAGAAGAGTCCGTTTATTTTCAGTTCATTCCTATCTTCTATGGGGCTAGTTGATGTCTCATTGTCTTGAGAAAAAATGGTATAACTAAATATGCAAAAACAGATTAAAAGAATTTTTTTCATCATAATTTTTAAAACTTAAAACTAAGGCCACTGTAAACTCCAATAGAATATGGTAAAAATGTACCGTCAACTTCTGAAAATGTATTTAATTGGTATTTGAAAATTGGTTCTAAGTTGAAACGAATCATAGGAGAAAATTTATAATTAAAACCAAGGCCCATATTTGCACTAAAGTTAAGGTCGTTAATGTTATTGGCTTCCCCGATTTCTGTAGTTAATTCCCCAGCTGTTAAAGAAACTGCATTATCTATTAAAAATAATGAACTTACACCACCAATAATATTAACACCGAATTTTTTATCTATTAGAGCATAGTTCACTTCAATTGGTAGTTCAAGATACGCAAATTGTTGCGACATATAACCATCTCTAGTGGCGCTTTTAGCAGTGACATCTAATGCGGAGTTAGAGGTGCTAAAATTTTCTGAGGCTACTTTTTTGCTTGAAACGGTAAGTGTTTCTGATGTAGGTGCGTAATCTATTGACGCTAATTGACCATTTGTAGATATTGCATTAATAGATGACGAAAAAGCAACATCTTCAGTATCATAGCCATAGTCAACTTTATTAATTCCTGAACGAATGGTCAGCTTTTTAGACACGGCATACGCGACAGATAGTCCATAGCTAAAGTTGATATTTCCTGACTTGGAGTTAGGGGTGAAGATTGAGTTTACAGGAGATCCTTTTCCATGGCCATTAAAATATACAGGAGCAACATTTGGCCCTGCTGACCATCTTTTACTTGCCACATCTTCTTTTTTCTCTTCTTTATCATCGATTTCTTCGAAAATGGATTTTTTATCTACTTCAGCTATTTCTTTTTTTTCATCGTTAAGTTCATTGATTGCAACTTCAGAACTTATATCTGACTTTTTATTGGTAATATTATTTTCTAAAGTAGTTTTTGAAGTTTCGAGCTTTGATTTATTTATACCATCTTTCATCGGTGTTGCTTTGTTTTGCATCTCATTGTCTAATTTTTTTTCTGAAGTATTTTCTACAATCAAAATGTTAGACTTTGCCCTATTTGCCTCGTTTTTTACTAAAAGATTATTCTTTTCAGACCGATTAGTATTATTTTTTTTGCCTGAAAACTGTATGGTCTTTTTGGAATTTCCAGTTTTTGTAGCAACTAGATTAGTGTCGTCATGAGCCTTTTTAGTATCATTAGTAAGGGTATCGACGAAGGTATTTTTTCTAGAAGTAGGCTGAATCTCTGTATTTTTTTCTTCTTTTTGAGTATCTACTAGTATCTCATTCGAAGTACGGTTCTCTGTAAACGGATTGAACGCAAGAAGGCCAATAACTAGTGTAGCAGCTATACTGCCCAGTTTCCACCAAATAGGAATAATTCTCTTCTTTCTCTTTTTTTCCAATGACGCATCAATAGCCCTCCAAACTTTATTGTCTGGGGTGGGTTTAAAGTCCGAGAGTTTGTCTTGGAAAAGTTCGTCTAATTTCTTTTTCTGCATCTTTTAAGATTTCAGTTTATAATCAATTCGATTATAAAAAATGTATTGTTATAATTGTAAATACCCCAATAATAGATTGGGTTATTTTAGTTTCTATTTTTTCTTTTAATAATGTACGAGCGCGTGCAAGGTTAGATTTAGAAGTACCAATTGAAGTACCTAACAATTGGCTAATTTCTTTGTGGGAGTATCCATCCAAAACATATAAATTGAATGTCGCACGATATTTGTTCGGTAATTCTTGAATTAAGGCTAACAGTGATTGTAGGCTAACATCACTAAAAGCATTATCTACGGTAACTTCTTCTTCAGTATTATCAGTAACTACGTTTAAAAACTCTTCCTTTCTATATTTCTGCAATACCGTATTAACGGTTATTCTTTTCATCCAACCTTCAAAAGACCCTTTACCTTGGTATTGACCAATTTTTTCATAAATGGTTATAAAACTATCATGAAGGTTATCTTCTGCGTTGGTTTTAGAATTAGAATATTTCAGACATATACCAAATAGAGTGGTGGCATAGGCTCTATATAAAAGTTCCTGTGCCTTACGGTCTCCCTTTTTACAATTTTGTATGAGTTCTTCTAGACTCACAAATGGTTGGTTATTTTAAGGTTTGTTAACTGGCACTAGTACTTCAAAATATTGAGCTTCTCCTTCGCTATTTTCACCTGTATAAAACTTAAAAGTGTAAGGGTCAGTGTAAATTACTTTAAAGTTAAATGACGCTGTTTGTTCTATTGATTGTAAGGTACAACCATCTATATCGGTTCTTACGGATCCAATGGCAACAACATTTCTAATCGTCAAGGAATCTTTAACAACATCAAAACCTTCATAATTAGTGCAACTATCGGGCTTAATATAGTTTACCAATATCTCATAGGTCTGATTATAATCAAAGGATTCAGGTAATTCTGCGTCAACAATTTCCAATGCTGTAAAATGAAAATTGGCGCCATCATCTTCTATCGAGCAACCATTGTTAATGAGCGCCAGAGTAACCACCAACAAAATTAACTTTTTTCTCATTGAACAATAACTTGCTTATAAGATGAAAGTTGGGCGCAATGGTTGCGTAGAAGGCAACTATGTTTAACTAAATAAAACTTTATTTAGCGTTCAGCGCATTAATTGCCTCTCGTATCTTACCATCCAATTCTTCAAAAAGTTCTGGATTATCTAACAAAAGACTCTTAACCGCATCACGACCTTGACCAAGTTTTGTGTCACCATAACTAAACCATGAACCGCTCTTCTTTATAATTTCATATTCTACACCAAGATCGATAACCTCACCAACTTTTGAAATCCCTTCACCGTACATGATGTCAAATTCAGTAGTACGAAATGGTGGAGCTACCTTGTTCTTAACTACCTTTACTCGAGTCTTGTTTCCTTGTACGTTACCATCTGTATCTTTTATTTGCGTAGATCTTCTAATATCTAAACGAACTGATGCGTAGAATTTAAGGGCATTACCACCAGTTGTTGTTTCAGGATTACCGAACATAACACCAATTTTCTCACGCAATTGGTTAATGAAGATAACGGTACAATTGGTTTTACTTATAGATCCGGTAAGTTTTCTTAGTGCTTGAGACATTAAACGAGCGTGAAGTCCCATTTTAGAATCTCCCATTTCTCCTTCTATTTCACTTTTTGGCGTCAATGCAGCAACCGAATCAATAACGACAATGTCAATTGCGCCAGAGCGAATTAAATTATCAGCTATCTCTAAACCTTGCTCACCATTATCTGGTTGAGAGATAATTAAGTTATCTATATCAACACCCAATTTTTGAGCATAAAAACGGTCGAAGGCATGTTCTGCATCAATAAAAGCTGCTATACCACCATTTTTTTGTGCTTCTGCAATGGCATGAAGTGTCAATGTGGTTTTACCAGAAGATTCAGGTCCGTATATTTCTATAACACGGCCTCTTGGATAGCCACCTACTCCTAAAGCAATATCCAATCCTAATGAGCCGGAAGGAATCACTTCAACATCGGCAACAACCTTATCACCCATTTTCATGACAGCACCCTTACCATAGGTCTTATCCATTTTGTCAAGGGTCAATTTTAATGCTTTTAATTTTGCTTCTTTTTCCGAACTCATTTTTAATTTTTTTGGAAAGCTAAATTACCAATTCTTTTTTGATTTGAATAATATTGAATCGTATTACGCAACCATTTTAAGTAATTATAATCTAATAAAAAATAGAAGGGCTTAATTGGTTATTCTTCCTTGTTTTTAGTGATAATGAACATTGGCGGCTATTTCCCTTTCTGTATTTCGAAAGAATGCTATGAAAAAGAAAAGAATGGAATAGTTATTAAAGAGTCTTGATTTTTCAAGACTCTTTTTTGATTCAAAGTGGTTAAGCTAAATAGAATAGGCTTATTTTTCTATATTATCATTACTTTTGCTTTTTAATTTTTTCTATAACTTAAAACTATTGGTATAGCATGCAACTGTACAATACACTAAGTGCAATAGAAAGAGCCGCTTTAATTGAAGAAGCTGGTAAGGAGCGTCTTACTATATCTTTCTATACCTATGCACATATCGGTAATACCGAATTATTTAGAAATCATTTGTTTATACATTGGAATGGGATGGATGTTCTTGGTCGAATTTATGTCGCTCAAGAAGGTATAAACGCTCAATTATCAGTACCTGCTGAAAATTTCAATATTTTTAAAGAGCATTTAGATAGCATTTCATTTTTGGAAAATGTTCGTCTGAACATTGCGATTGAGCAAGACAATCTATCATTCTTGAAGCTTAAAGTAAAAGTTCGAAATAAGATCGTGGCAGATGGCCTTAATGATAATAGTTTTGATGTTACCAATAAGGGAATTCATGTAGATGCAGAAAGGTTCAATGAGCTTATCGAAGACCCAGATACCGTTTTGGTCGATATGAGAAATCATTACGAGAGCGAAATCGGTCATTTCAAAAATGCAGTAACACCTGATGTAGATACATTTCGTGATTCGCTAGATATTATTGAACGAGATTTAGCAGACCACAAGAAAGATAAGAAACTTGTTATGTATTGTACAGGAGGTATTCGATGCGAAAAAGCAAGTGCTTATTATAAGCATAAAGGTTTCGAACAAGTTTATCAGCTTGAAGGTGGAATTATTGAATATGCAAGACAGGTCGAGAATAAAAATTTAGAAAATAAGTTCAGAGGTAAAAATTTTGTATTTGACCATAGAAGGGGAGAGCGAATCAGTGATGATGTCATTTCAAATTGCCACCAATGTGGAGAGGCTTGTGATGAACACGTTAATTGCGCGAATGAAGCATGTCATCTGTTGTTTATTCAGTGTAAATCTTGCGCTGAAAAAATGAACGATTGTTGTTCTGATACTTGTAAAAAGGTTCATGAATTACCTTTTGAAGAGCAAAAGGCACTAAGAAAAGGTAAAGTTGTCAGTAATAAAATTTTTAAGAAAGGCCGCTCAGAGGTTTTAAAGTTTAAGAAATAAAGTAATTTTTTAAGTTTAGTACTGTGGGAAGCCTAAAGTTTAACTAAAAATAAGCCGAGATTTCCCACTATTTTGATTCTATAGGATACAACTTATCGACCACTGGTTATTGATTGCAGAATATCGATACTACTAACTTGTCTTTTATTTCACATTAAAAAAACAGTATCTTTACCTATAAGTTTTTTATGAACCTTTTTTGGTGAATCTTTAAAAATTCGACCAAATCAATATATATAATATGGGTTGTAGTAGTTGTTCTACCGGTAAGGATGGACAACCAAAGGGATGCAAGAACAACGGTACTTGCGGTACAGATGGTTGCAATAAATTAACAGTTTTTGATTGGCTTTCCAACATGTCGCTCCCTAATGGGGAAAGGCCATTTGATTTTGTTGAGGTAAGATTTAAAAACAGTAGAAAAGAATTTTTCCAAAACACAGAAAATCTTTCACTTTCCATTGGCGATATTGTTGCCACTCAAGCTGTGTCTGGTCATGATATAGGTATGGTCACCTTAACAGGTGAGTTGGTTCGCGTACAAATGAAGCGAAAGAAGGAAGCGATTAATGCTCCCGACGCACCAAAAGTGTATCGTAAAGCCAGTCAAAAAGATATCGATATTTGGCAGAAATGTAGAGATAGAGAAGAGGAAATAAAAAAGCGCGCTCGTGAAATTGCTATTATCTTAAAACTTCAAATGAAGATTTCTGATGTTGAATTTCAAGGAGATGGCTCTAAAGCAACCTTCTATTATACTGCAGATGAACGCGTAGATTTCAGACAGTTAATAAAAGATATGGCCAAGGCATTTGGTATTCGTATCGAAATGCGTCAAATCGGGTATCGTCAAGAAGCACAACGATTGGGCGGTATTGGATCTTGTGGTAGAGAGTTATGTTGTTCTACATGGCTTACAGATTTTAGATCGGTAAGTACTTCTGCAGCACGTTACCAACAATTATCGTTAAACCCACAAAAACTAGCAGGACAGTGCGGTAAACTTAAGTGCTGTCTAAACTATGAGCTTGATGTTTATTTAGATGCCTTAAAAGACTTTCCTTCACAAGACACCAAATTATTTACAGATAAGGGTTTAGCCTTTTGTCAGAAAACCGATATTTTTAAAGAGATGCTCTGGTTTTCTTACAAAGAAGATCCAGGTAATTGGCATGTTCTTTCAAAGGATCAGGTAAATGAGATTTTAGAGAAAAATAAAAAGAAGGAGAAAGTCGCTAGTTTAGAAATGTATGCGATTGAAATAGAAGTAGAAGAAAAAGTAGTTTTTGAGAATGTAGTTGGTCAAGATAGCCTAACCCGTTTCGACAGACCTAAAGGTACTGGTAATAAGAACAAGAATAAAAGTAGGAATCGAAACCAAAATAAGAACAAGAACAGAAATCGAAAAAGAAATCAAAACAATGCGTAGTTTATCAAGTTGTTTTTTGGCAGTGATGCTTTTAGCTTCCTGTAATACCAATATTATTAAATCAGAATACCGTTCTATAAAAGATGGTGTTTGGAATAAAGATAACGTGCTTGAGTTTACTTTATCCGAAATGGATACTCTAGAAGGGCATGATATATTTATCAATATTAGAAATGATAATACTTTTCCGTATAGTAATTTATTCATAATTACATCCCTAACTACACCTGAGGGCGAAGTAACGAAAGACACATTAGAATATGCAATGTCTTTACCAGATGGCACTTGGCTTGGCAAAGGTAGTGGTAGTATTAAGGAGAATAAATTATGGTATAAGGAAAACATCGTTTTTTCGTCTTCTGGCGTATATACTATTGAGGTTTCACAAGCGATGCGTAAAAACGGTAATGTTTCTGGAATTATTGGTCTAGAAGGTATTACCGATGTAGGTATTGAAGTAATTAAAAGTAACCCGTAAGTTATGGCAAAAACGGAAAAGAAGAGTACAACAAATAGTTTTTCCAAATTCATAAAGTGGTTTTGGATTTTATTTTTATCAGGTATAGCCTTTGTGGCCTTGATATTTTTATCTGCCTCCTGGGGACTATTCGGGGAGCTTCCTCCTTATGAATATTTAGAAAATCCAAAGACTAATTTAGCATCTCAGATTATTTCATCTGACGGTAATTTATTGGGTAAGTTTTATCTAGATGATAACCGTACCGATATAAAATTTGAAGATTTGCCGGAAAATTTAGTGAATACTTTAATTGCAAGTGAGGATATTCGTTTTATGGATCATTCTGGTATTGATGCTAGAGGAACTCTAAGAGCATTTGCGTATTTAGGCAGTAAGGGTGGTGCAAGTACCATATCTCAGCAATTGGCAAGACAATTATTTGTAGGCGTTCGTTCTCGAAGCAAATTAGATGCTATTAAACAAAAATTAAAGGAATGGGTATTGGCTATACGTTTAGAGCGTAGTTATACCAAAGAAGAAATCATAAGTATGTATTTGAATATTTATGATTTTGGAAATAATGCCGATGGTATACGATCTGCGGCACGTATTTATTTTGGCAAAGAACCAAAAGATTTAAAGGTTGAAGAATCAGCTATGCTAGTTGGTATGCTACAGAACTCTTCATTGTTCAATCCATTAAGACGAGAAGAACTTACGCTTAACAAAAGAAATGTTGTTCTTGGCCAAATGGCTAAATACGATTATATCACCGAAGCAGAAAAAGATTCACTACAGGCCTTGAAAATGGATATTAATTACAATCCGGAAAGCCATAGAGAAGGTTTAGCTACCTATTTTAGAATGTACTTGCATCGCTTTATGAAAGATTGGATCGATAAAAATCCTAAGCCTGCCATGGAGGGTGATCGTGAACGTTATAACTTGTATTTAGATGGACTGAAAATTTACACGACCATTGATTCTAAAATGCAAGCGAATGCAGAGGAGTCGGTTAATGAACACATGACGAAGTTGCAAGCGGAATTTTTTCATCAAAACACACCGGATAGAAATCCAACAGCTCCGTTTTTAGATTTAACTCCGGAGGAGACGAATGGTATATTGGAACGCGCGATGAAAACATCAGAAAGATGGCGTATCATGAAGGATTTGGGTAAATCTGAAAAGGAAATTCGAGAATCATTTACCAAAAAGACCGAAATGACGGTTTTCGATTGGAAAAGCGCTACCAAGGAAAAGGATACAATTTTAACACCAATGGATTCCATTCGGTATTATAAAGCTTTTTTAAAAACAGCCATGATGTCGATGGAGCCACAAACTGGTCATGTTAAGGCTTGGGTCGGTGGGATCAATTATAAGCACTTTCAATATGATAACGTAATACAAGGTGCTAGACAAGCAGGTTCTACTTTTAAGCCTTTTGTT
Source organism: uncultured Maribacter sp. (assembly GCF_963974015.1). Lineage (GTDB taxonomy): Bacteria > Bacteroidota > Bacteroidia > Flavobacteriales > Flavobacteriaceae > Maribacter. The sequence continues at coordinate 672,324 of NZ_CAXBBZ010000001.1, forward strand.
TATGCTGCGGCGATTGACCAATTACGATTATCGCCTTGTGATACACGGCCGGACACTCAATATTGCATTGAAGCAGGGAAACATGGAAATATGGAGCCATGGTGTCCTAGAAATTCTGATTTAAAATATTCTGGAAGCAGTTATACTTTAAAAAGAGCTTTGGCGAATTCAGTAAATACAGTTACCGCTCAGTTAATAGATGAGGTGGGTCCAAAATCTGTAGTTAGTATGGTTCGTAACTTAGGGCTTACTGGTGATATTCTTGAGGTGCCTGCTATTGCTTTGGGTACCTTAGATGTAAACGTGTATGAAATGGTAGGTGCTTATGGGGCCTTTGCCAATCAAGGGGTATATGTAAAACCGGTGATGGTAACTCGTATTGAGAATAAAGATGGTACCGTGCTTTATGAATATGTGCCAGAGACTAAAGATGTATTGAGTAAAGATGTTTCTTATGCAATTGTTGATTTATTGAAAGGTGTTACTCAAGGTGGTTCAGGTACGCGTTTACGTACAACAGGTGCTAATAAATTTAGAAAGGAATATGATGAAATCATTACCGGGTACCCATATGAATTAACGAACCCTATAGCAGGTAAAACCGGTACCACACAGAATAATAGTGATGGTTGGTTTATGGGTATGGTTCCAAATTTAGTAACCGGTGTTTGGGTCGGTGGTGAAGAAAGGTCAGTTCATTTTAAGAGTATCACTTACGGTCAAGGAGCTTCTATGGCATTACCTATTTGGGGGCTTTATATGAAAAAAAATTATGCTGATCCTGAACTTGGTATTTCAAAGGATGACTTTGAAAAACCTGAGGATATGTCAATCGAAATAGATTGCGATAAATTCACATCAGATATCAAAGAAGATAAAGATATTGAAGATGATTTAGATGACTTGGATTTTTAATCCAAGTTCTTAATTAAATAAAAAAGGTCTTGGTTTATACCAAGACCTTTTTTATTTAATCCATTTAAATTCGGTATTTTAGTGACAAGATAATTTAATAAGAAATGATACGTAAAACAGTAGCAAACGTAACTGAGGCATTGGTTGGTGTACAGGATGGAATGACATTTATGTTAGGCGGTTTTGGTCTATGTGGTATACCAGAAAATGCAATAAGCGAATTGGTAAAACTGGGTGTAAATGATATTACTTGTATTTCTAATAATGCGGGAGTAGATGATTTTGGCTTAGGATTATTGTTGCAGAAACATCAAATTAAAAAAATGGTGTCTTCGTATGTTGGTGAAAATGATGAATTTGAACGACAAATGCTCAGTGGGGAATTAGAGGTGGAGTTAACACCACAAGGTACACTTGCTGAAAAATGTAGGGCGGCACAAGCCGGTTTTCCAGCATTTTTTACACCTGCTGGTTATGGAACAGAAGTTGCAGAGGGCAAGGAAGTACGTGAATTTAATGGTAAGATGTACATATTAGAGGAAGCATTTAAAGCGGATTTTGCCTTTGTGAAAGCTTGGAAAGGTGACGCTGCTGGTAATCTAATATTTAAGGGTACGGCAAGAAACTTTAATCCTTGTATGTGTGGTGCTGCCACAATTACAGTTGCAGAGGTTGAGGAGTTGGTTCCCGTAGGTGAATTAGATCCTAATCAAATACATATTCCAGGAATTTTCGTTCAACGAATTTTTCAAGGTAAAGATTATGAGAAAAGAATAGAAAAAAGAACTGTACGTCAAAAATAAGATCATGTTAGACAAAAACGGAATTGCAAAAAGAATTGCACAAGAAGTGGAAGATGGCTATTATGTAAACCTTGGTATAGGTATACCAACTTTGGTAGCTAATTATGTACGTGATGATATTAGTGTTGAATTTCAAAGTGAAAATGGAATTCTTGGTATGGGTCCTTTTCCCTTTGAAGGTGAAGAAGATGCTGATTTAATCAATGCGGGTAAGCAAACCATTACAGCTTTGCCAGGTGCTTCATATTTTGACTCTGTAACTAGTTTTGCTATGATTAGGGGTAAACATGTGGACCTCACCATACTAGGTGCAATGGAGGTTTCTGAGAATGGTGATATCGCTAATTGGAAGATACCGGGAAAAATGGTTAAAGGAATGGGTGGTGCTATGGACTTAGTCGCTTCAGCAGAGAATATAATTGTCGCTATGATGCATACGAATAGGGATGGGGAATCTAAACTATTAAAAAAATGTAGTTTACCCTTAACTGGCGTTGGCTGTGTTAAGAAAATTGTAACCAATATGGCAGTTCTAGAGGTTACAAATAGTGGCTTTCTACTTTTAGAAAGGGCGCCAGGGGTAACAGTAGAAGAAATAATAGAAGCTACGGAAGGTGCATTAATTGTGGATGGTGAAATACCAGAAATGAAAAATATTTAACACCATGCTGTTTGTCGATAAAACAGTCATTTCATTTTTTTCACAACATGTATTATACTATACACAACATTAATTTTTTGAAAAGAGAAAAATCAGTGTATATTTAGAACGTAAAATCCATTTAACCTTTTAATTACTTAACCTAAATGAATTCTCAATTTAACCAGATCGCAGCTGAAGAAAAAGTTCAAGTTTATCGTAATGATTTTTTTAGCGGATTTTTAAGACTTACAAAAAAGTTGTTTATGATATAAATTACTTTTTAGACAATTACAAAAGAGCGACTTAAAATAGGCGCTCTTTTTTTATGCCAAATTTTGGTGTTTTGATTGCTCAAAATTAGTATGAACTGCCATTATATCGTTGAGATATAAATATATTTACTATGCAACCTAAGATGTTCACAACAGGTTTAAGGATTTTTACCACAAATATTATTTTGTAAGAAAAAGACTACATATTTTTGAAATGTAATAAAAAGTGAATCCCAAATCGCTTTTGAAACTTAACCTAAAATGAAGTATGTATTAAGATGCCTCGTTCTGTTGGTACTAATTACCTCTTGTTCAAAAATTGAAGAAAATAATGACCCTATTATTGGTATTTGGAAGCATACTGTAAAAACCGCAACTAATACTAATAAATTGGTTGTTGATAATGAAGAATGGATATTCAATGATGTTTATCTAGGTAGGTTTCATGGCTACAAAAATGGACAAGTAGTTTATTCAACAGATTTTAAATGGAGTGTAAATAATGATATTTATATGATTAGCTATCCAGGTACTGATTTCCCCTTTGATTTTATTGAAATGAAAGAAACGGAAAACGGTACTATTCTAGTAAGAATGGAAGGTAAAATATTCGCCGCAAAACAGTAGAAAAAAGTTGCAATTGAAAAATACACATTATCAGTTGAATTGCAATTAATAGCAATGTTAAAAATAGTCAAAATACCAAATCAACCATTTTGTATTATTTCCCCCAATTAGGAGCAAATATCTTTGCTCCTTTTTTTATTTTAGTAGTATGGAACTTACTTATACCAAATGTTCTCTTACTGATCTTCAGCAATTGCGTCAAATTTCTGAACAAACTTTCGTCACCGCCTTTGAGAAGGATAATAATCCTAATGATTTCAAAAATTATATTGAAAATGCTTTTGCATTAGAGCGAATAAAGGAAGAATTATTAAATCCAAATAGCGACTTTTTTTTCGCTCTGTCCAATAACGAAATAGTAGGTTATTTTAAACTTAACGTTGGGATTGCACAAACAGAAATTAAACAAGATAATAGTATTGAGCTTGAACGAATTTATGTACTTACTAAATATCAGAATAGTGGTTTAGGGGAACAATTTCTTAAGTACATAAAAAGTATCGCTTTAAAAAGAAACAAGAAAATCCTCTGGTTGGGGGTTTGGGAAGAGAATATACGAGCTATAAAATTTTATGAACGCCAAGGATTTAAAAAATTTGACACTCATCCCTATTTTATTGGTTTAGATGAGCAAACAGATTGGCTAATGCGTTTCGATTTAAGTACCTTGTAGCAAAAAAACAAACAGCAATGAAACTACATTACCTTATTCTTTTTGCATTTATTGGTTTTTTAAATCTAAATGCGCAAGATTATTACTTTCCAGATGTAAATACAGCATGGGAGCAAAAATCCCCGAAAGTATTTAAGATTAAGGATGCTCCATTAAAGGAAGCCATAGAATTTGCTGAAGCAAACGAATATTCAGGTTCACGCGATTTAAGAATTGCAATTTTAAAAGGTTTTGAAAAAGAACCTTTTCATCAAATTTTGGGTCCTACCAAAAAACGTGGTGGTCCAGCGGGCATGATTCTTAAAAATGGATATATTATTGCACAATGGGGAGATACTAAAAGAGTCGATATGACCTTTAGTGTTACTAAAAGTTTTTTGAGCACAATGGCTGGTCTTGCAGAAGACGAAGGATTACTTTCTAGTACTAATGATAAGGTGGGTGATTATGTATGGGATGATACTTTTAAAGGCGCACATAATTCTAAAATCACATGGGAACATTTGTTACAGCAGAATTCTGCTTGGTCAGGTGAATTATGGGGAGGTAAAGATTGGGCCGATAGACCACCTAGTGAAGGTGATATAGATGATTGGAAATTTGCGATACCTAAAGAACCAGGTACTGTTATGGAATATAATGACGTTCGCGTAAATGTGTTGGCTTATTCCCTTACTCAGCTTTGGCGCAAACCTATGCCAATGGTTCTTAAAGAGAAAATAATGGATAAGATTGGAGCTTCTTCAACTTGGCGCTGGTATGGGTATGATCATGCTTGGACAGAAATTGACGGACTACAAATGAAATCAGTTACAGGCGGTGGGCATTCTGGTGCCGGAATATTCATTAATGCAGAGGATATGGCTCGTTTTGGTTTATTGTTCTTAAATAATGGTAAATGGAAGAATGAACAGTTAATTTCTGAAAATTGGATTAAAAAGGCTACTACGCCATCGACCCCAAATGTTAATTATGGCTATATGTGGTGGTTGAACAAGAAAGGAGGTAGACATTGGGAAAATCTTTCCGAGAATATTTACTATGCAGCCGGTTTTGGCGGAAACTTTATTGTTATTGATAAAGAAAACGATTTAGTAGTAGTTACCCGTTGGTTAGAACCGAATAAAATTGGAGAATTTATGAGGAAAGTAAACGCTGCTCTAAACTAGTTCGTTTTTAGTAAACTGTTATAGCGAACAAAGAATTTCCACAGCTTGTTCTAAAGTTTCTTCCTTTTTTGCAAAACAGAATCTAAGCATATAATCATTTCTATTATCAACATTGAAGGAGGAAATAGGAATGGAGGCTAAACCATTGTCTGTAATTAAGCGCTTTCCAATAACTACATCTTTTTCCATAGAAATATTGGTATAGTCTAATAATTGAAAGTAAGTGCCCTGTGTGGGTTTGAATTTAAATTTGGACGATTTTATGCCGTTTAAGAAGAATTCTCTTTTTTTTTGGTAAAAATTGTTCAATTCAAGATAGTGCGACGGGTTTTTTAAATATGTAGCTAATGCACGTTGTACCGGATGATCTACACAGAAGACAGCAAACTGATGCACTTTTCTAAATTCAGCCATTAATGCAGCTGGGGCTACGCAATAACCAATTTTCCAACCGGTTACGTGAAATGTTTTTCCAAAGGATGCGCATACAAAACTTCGTAGCGCTAGATCAGGAAATCGCGAAGCACTTTCATGAGTATGGTCATCAAAAATAATATGCTCATAAACCTCATCACTTAAAACAATAATATTGGTGGGTTTTAGAATGGCCTCTAATTGTAACATATCCCATTTAGATAAGATTGTACCGCTAGGATTATGTGGGGAGTTAATAATCACCATCTTGGTCTTATCGGTAATTTTACGCTGAAATGCAGTCCAATCAATTTTATAATCAGGTGCATCCAATTGTACATAGATAGGTTTACCTCCATTTACTATAATGGCGGGCTCATAGCAGTCGTATGCAGGTTTTATGACAATTACTTCGTCGCCTTTACCAACAAAGGCTGTAATGGCGCTAAAAATAGCTTCTGTGGCACCTACCGTAACGGTTATTTCACTTTCTGGGCAATACTTGCTATTGTGAAGCGATTCTATTTTCTCGGATATCTGTTCTCTTAATCCATAATAACCTTGCATAGGAGCATATTGGTTATGACCTTCGTGCATGGCTTTGGTTACTAACGATTTTAATTTCTCATCGGTTTCGAAATTAGGAAACCCTTGAGAGAGGTCAATAGCATTATACTCTCTGGCAAGATTTCCCACTGTGGTAAAAACAGTAGTCTTTACATGTGGTAATTTTGAGGCATTTAAAAGAGGGCTATAATTCATAGTAGTAAAAGTATGAATTTTGAGAATGCCCATAAAAAAAAGCCCAACCTATTGGTTGGGCTTCTCAATTCCGTTACAAAGAATTATGCATGTTGCATTTCGTGTTTACCCTCTTTTATTTCCTCAATTAGTTTAGAATTAAATGCTGGTAGATCATGAGGGTTTCTACTGGTTACAAATCCTTGGTCTACTACAACTTCTTGGTCTACCCAATTGGCACCAGCATTTATCAAATCATCCTTTATCGAATTAAAAGAAGTCATTTTTCTACCTTTTACGACGCCTGCACTAATTAAAGTCCACGGTGCGTGACAAATTGCTGCTACCGGTTTCTTCATCTTAAAAAAATCCCTAACAAAATTTAAGACGTTTTCTTCTCTTCTTAACAAGTCTGGATTAATTACACCTCCTGGTAGAACCAGTACATTATAATCTTCAGCCTTTACTTCATTTATCGTTTTATCTACTTTATAGGTGTTCGACCAATTTCCGTCAGCCCATGCTTTTATCTCACCACTTTTAAGACTTACAATTTCAACTGTAAATCCTTCTTTTTCCATTGCTTCTTTAGGAGATTTTAATTCACTTTCTTCAAATCCATTAGTAGCTAATATTGCTATCCTCTTCACATATTTAGTTTTTAAGATTAATAATATTGTTTGATACTAAATTACGAAGTATAGAAGACTAATTCCGTTAAGAGCTTATTAAATAAGGCTTTCCAAGGGTTAAAGATTTATTAAATGAACTTTAAAAATATCATTTTGTGCTCATATATACCGAGTTTAGATGTGTAGTTGTCTTTTCTAAACATTTGGATAAGTTCTTTTTGATTTCAGTTTCCCAAAATCTTATTACCGTGTAACCAAGTCTTGTTAATTCTGTATTAACTTCCTTATCGCGTTGTATATTACGTTCAATTTTCGCAATCCAAAATTCTCTATTTGTTTTGATTTTAGGTTTTCTTTCTTCCCAATTTTTGCCATGCCAATATTCCCCATCTATGAAAATGACGGTTTTATATTTTGGCAATGCTATATCAGGCTTTCCTATTAATTTTTTATAATCAATTCGGTATCGATATCCTGCAGCATATAGTGCTTTACGAAAGGTTAATTCAGGTTTGGTGTTTCTACCTCGAATTTTGCCCATAATTTTGGAGCGCTGTGGAGTTGTGAAGAAACCAGATTCTTCATTAAATCGTGGCACTTTTATGCGTTCTTCTTTGTAATCTTTTGGCATGTATTAAAAATAAAAAATCCCAAGCCTTTCGACATGGGATTTTTAATATTTATTATAAATGGAACTTATCCTTTTACATTAGCACTTAAATACTCGCGGTTCATACGAGCAATATTTTCTAAAGAAATGCCTTTAGGGCATTCAATTTCGCAAGCCCCAGTGTTCGTACAATTTCCAAAACCTTCTAAATCCATTTGCGCGACCATATTTTTAACACGATCTACGGCTTCAATCTGGCCTTGTGGTAATAAAGCATATTGTGAAACTTTTGCACCTACAAATAACATTGCAGAGGCATTTTTACAACTTGCAACACAAGCACCACAACCAATACAAGTAGCAGCGTCCATTGCTTCATCTGCTGCATGCTTAGAAATAAGTGTACCGTTGGCATCTTGAGTGTTTCCTGATGTATTTACAGAAATATAACCACCGGCATGTTGAATACGATCAAATGAGCTTCTGTCAACCACTAAATCTTTAAGTACAGGGAAAGCTTTCGCTCTAAATGGCTCTATAGTAATGGTGTCGCCATCTTTGAACATGCGCATATGTAGTTGACAAGTAGTAACACCTCTATCTGGTCCATGTGCTTCACCATTAATAAACATTGAGCACATGCCGCAAATACCTTCTCGACAATCGTGATCAAAAGCTACTGGTTCATCACCTTTGTTAATTAACTGCTCGTTTAGAACATCCATCATTTCTAAGAAAGACATGTGTTCAGATATTTCTGTCACTTTATAGTCGACCATTTGACCCTTAGATTTTGAGTCTTTTTGTCTCCAGATTTTTAATGTAAGATTCATATTTTTTAGTTTTTGGTTGTTCGTTGTTCGTTGATGGTTTATACTAAAAACCAGCAACTAGCAACCATCAACTATTTGTAACTTCTTTGTTTTAATTCGATTTCGTTGAACTCTAACTGTTCTTTATGCAAAACTGCATCAGCAGGTTCTCCTTTAAATTCCCAAGCAGAAACGAATGCAAAATCTACATCATTACGTTTTGCTTCTCCTTTTTGTTCGCCATCAAGTTCAACGGACTCTTCTCTAAAATGACCGCCACATGATTCAGCTCTTTCTAAAGCATCTTTAGCGAATAATTCGCCTAACTCTAAGAAGTCAGCTACACGACCCGCTTTTTCTAGTTCGGCATTTAGTTCGTTTGCTGTTCCAGGAACACTTACGTTCTTGTAGAAATCTTCACGTAGTGCCTTAATTTCAGCCATAGCTTCTTTTAAACCTTGAGCATTACGAGACATTCCACATTTATCCCACATGATTTTACCCAATCTTTTATGGTAATAATCAACAGAATGAGAACCTTTATTGTTGATAAAGAAATTAATCTTATCGTTTACAGATTTTTCAGCTTCATCGAACTCAGGGGTATTCGTCGGAATTTTCCCTGTTCTAATTTCATGAGATAAGTAATCGCCAATGGTGTAAGGCAATACGAAATATCCATCGGCTAAACCTTGCATTAAAGCAGAAGCTCCAAGTCTGTTTGCTCCATGATCAGAGAAGTTGGCTTCACCAATACAGTATAAGCCTTCAACTGTAGTCATTAGATTGTAATCTACCCAAACACCACCCATGGTATAGTGTACTGCTGGATAAATCATCATTGGGGTTTTATACGGATTCTGATCTACAATTTTCTCGTACATCTGAAAAAGGTTCCCATATTTAGCTTCCACTATTGCCTTGCCTAAATCGTATATTTTTTCTTTAGATGCGTTTTCTATATTATGGATCTTAGCTTGTTCTATACCATAACGGTGTATGGCAGAAGCAAAATCTAAATAGACGGCTTCACCGGTTGCATTTACTCCGTAACCAGCATCACAACGTTCTTTTGCTGCTCTTGATGCAACATCACGTGGTACTAAATTACCGAATGCAGGATAACGACGCTCTAAGTAATAATCTCTTTCATCTTCAGATAAATCGGTCGGCTTTTTCTTGCCTTCACGAATTGCCATTACATCGTCCAAATTCTTTGGAACCCAAATACGACCATCATTACGTAATGATTCGGACATCAAGGTTAATTTAGATTGATAATCTCCAGAACGCGGTATGCATGTTGGGTGAATTTGTGTATAACAAGGGTTTGCAAAAAATGCCCCTTTCTTGTGTATTTTCCATGCAGCAGTTGCATTAGAACCCATGGCATTTGTTGATAAGAAATAAACATTTCCGTATCCACCCGAAGCAATAACGACTGCATGAGCAGAATGACGCTCAATTTCCCCTGTTATCAGGTTACGAGCAATAATTCCTCTTGCTTTGCCATTTACCTTAACAACATCTAACATTTCATGACGATTGAACGGGGTAATTTTACCACGCGCAATTTGTCTATTCATTGCAGAATATGCCCCTAATAATAATTGTTGTCCTGTTTGTCCTTTTGCATAAAAAGTACGCGAAACTAAAACACCACCGAATGAACGGTTGTCTAATAGTCCGCCATAATCCCGTGCAAAGGGTACACCTTGGGCAACACACTGGTCGATGATATTTCCAGACACTTCTGCCAAACGATAAACGTTCGCTTCTCTAGAACGATAATCGCCACCTTTTACCGTATCGTAAAATAAACGGTAAGTAGAATCACCATCTCCTTGATAGTTTTTAGCAGCATTGATACCACCTTGCGCTGCAATAGAGTGCGCTCTTCTTGGTGAATCTTGGTAACAAAACGTTTTAACGTTATAACCTAATTCTGCCAAGGTAGCCGCAGCAGAACCACCAGCTAATCCTGTACCTACAACGATAACATCTATGTTTCGTTTATTGGCAGGGTTTACCAAATCAATATGGTTCTTATAATCGGTCCACTTCGTTTTCAATGGACCTTTAGGTACTTTTGAGTCTAATACAGACATAAGTAAAAGGTATTAATGATTAAAATGATGATAAATGGCAATGAAAATAAAGCCTAACGGAATTATGATAGCATATGCCTTACCAAAAGTTTGAAGCTTTTTCTTTCTCATCGATGTAACACCGGCAGACTGAAAAGCAGAACTGAATCCGTGCATAAGGTGTAATGATAAAAATACAAAGGCCAATACATAAGCAGCAACCCTAATCGGATTTACAAATTTATGTGTCAGTTCTTCGTAGTAACGAAAACCTTCACCGTCTCCCAACATTCCGGACATATCGCCTTGAATATATTTGATATTGATTTCTGGTAACCAGAAATCAATAAAATGCAGTACTAAAAAGGCTAAAATTGCCAATCCACTGTAAATCATGTTTCTACTCATCCAGCTAGAATTAGCAGAACCATTGTTTTTAGCGTAATTAACTGCTCTAGCATTTCTATTTTTAATTTCTAGAATGAAACCCATCACAAAGTGATAAATAACTCCAAAGATTAAAACAGGTTGCAAAAGGTATTGTACGGCCCAAAAAGTACCCATAAAATGCGAAGCTTCATTGAACGCATTAGGACTGAAAACCGATAAAATATTAATTGCAAAATGCTGAAGTAGAAAAAACATTAAAAAGAAAGCAGAAAGTGCCATTGCATACTTTCTACCAATCGAAGATTTAAAAAATCCGCTCATTAGTTGTTAATTTTATACGCGAATTTACATCACACGCTAGTTATTAACAAGTTTTCAAGGGCTTTAGTATGTCAATTTAGATTCATTTTAAGAATCAATTTTATACTGTTGAACATTTATAACTTTAATCTACTAAAAGGATTAAAAATCTTGAACAAAAATCCAATGTGATAATTGATAAGTTTTGAACTGTGATTTTTCTATGGCCCAAAGCATGCCTTCATCTAAATTTTTGAATTGAATAATAGAGTTTTTAAAGAAAAATTGTTCTAAGAGTAAACTTGCCCAACTGCCAGAGGTTTGACCTACCACACTTTTAAAGGTCATTTTATGTCTGTTTTGATAAAACTTGAGCCAATTGGACGGTACTACATAATAGTTTGTTTATGCGATTGGCAATGTAGTTTATTGAAATTTCTAAGCCATATATGTTTTCAGCTGCGGTAACAATTTTAGAGGCGTCTTCCCACTCTGAAAAGAACTCCTTTATTCATTTCTGATATAATAATTCCCTATTCTCTTTGATCTGATTAAGCAACTGAAGCTTTTTTACTCGGTTCATTTTTCCATATCTTTTAATTGAATTGATAAGGCCTTGGTGGAAAGTTGAACTTCAATTAGACTCAAAACTAAGGAAATGATTAAAGCAAATAAACTAATGCCAAACACTATTTTGGCCAAAATTACATATTCAAAAAATAGGAGTGCCATTGTAATTACAGCTAATAAAAAACTGAATATAGCAGTTGCTTGCATGTTTTTTATTATGGTTAGTCTTTTGCGTAATTTTTTAACTTGTAAGCCAATAGATGGTGAAGCTGTTTCTTGATATTTTTGATGCAATTGACGAATTAGAGCAGCAATGGCTAGGTATCGAGCATTATAGGCTAACATGGTCAAAGAAATTGCGGGGAATAGTAAAGCAGGTATCCCTAAAGTAAGTTCCATATGTTTTTTGTAAGATTTTAATCTATAGCAATACCAAAATATGTCCAAGTGACATTTGTATTGAACGGATTTCGTTGCGCATGTAATTCACCGGGTTCTATAGTGATGCAATGTCCAGGTCCTACTTCATATTCTTTGCCCGAAATGGTAAAAACGGCTTTACCTGTCTGAATATGAAAAACTTCAAACATGGTGTCATGTTTATGTATTTCGACTTCTTGGCCAGGTTTAAAGACGGCTGTACCGTACATCATCAATTGAGGAATTTCATTATAACCAATTAATGTTCTTTTTTTTATCTCAGGATTATGGCTAACACCCAATTCTGGTAATTGATTCCAATCAACTATTTTCATAGTGGTTATTCAATTTCAAAAGTGACAAGTTCCGTTTTTCCGTTTCCTTTTAATTCAACAGAATAAGAACCTTTGGGCAGATAGGTCTTTCCATCATCTGCTGTCTTTAATTCCGTTTTATGTTTTTTGAGGTAGTTTAATTTTCCAATTTTGGAGAATGCCAAATCATATGATAGAATGTTGATTCCTTTATCAGACACAATATCGGTCTCACTAACTAAAATATCATCGTATGATTTTATTTTGGCTTGGTAAACCTCATCCCTGTTAGAATAAAAAGTTATATCTAATCCTGGTGTACTTGCTTTTGACCATGAGTTCCACGCATTGCCCCAGCGCTCAGAAAATTTAATGTTTTCGAGCGGATAAATGTGTAAATCCTTTTGAAGGACTTCAGGGGTCATTTTTTGTACGTTTGAAATGTCTGCCTTGTAAATACTTCTTCCGTGTGTGCCTACTAAAAGGTGTTTTGCTTCTGGTTGAATAACCAAATCATGTATGGCAATACTTGGCATTCCATCTTGGAAAGCCTCCCATGATGTGCCTTGGTCAAATGAAGCATATAACCCATTATCAGTACCTACAAAAAGTAAATTTTCATTTTCAGGATCTTCAATGATAACGTTCACTGGAGAATTAGGAATGTTGGCACTGATACTTTTCCAAGTTTTACCGTAGTCATTGCTTTCATACAAGTAGGTTGTAAAATCATCCCAACGGTAGCCGCTAAGCGCCAAATATACCCGCTCTTTCTTATGTTGTGAAGCCACTAAACTACTGACCCATAAATCCTTTTTGAGGGATCCAGATATAATTTGCCAACGACTACCCCCATCTTTTGATACCTGCGCAATACCATCATCACTACCTGTATACAGCAGTCCAAATTGAAAAGGAGATTCAGATATACAAGTTAGGGTGCCAAAAGGAACATTTCCTTCTTTGCCTCCTGAAGTAAGATCTGGTGAAATAGCTTGCCAAGTATCACCTTGGTCCATGGAGCGTATCAATTTATTGGTTCCAAAATAGAGGATGTCTTGATTATGTGGTGATAGCAAAATGGGCGATTCCCAATTGAAGCGATAGGGCTTTTCACCTAATTCGTGTTTGGGCCTAATAAAGGTGCGTTTATCATTTTTAAGATCTATTCTAGAATAATATCCAAATTGTGATCCGGTAAAAATGATGTCAGGATTTCTTCGGTCTATTTGAATTTGCATACCGTCCCCCCCGGCTACCCCTTTCCAAGGGTTGTGCCCTGTTTCTTGCCAGCTTGCATCGATTTCGGCATTATGAGGGCCCATCCAAACGCCGTTATCTTGGAGGCCACCATATACATTATACGGTTCTTGGTGATCAATGTTAATGGCAAAGAACGTACCCACTGGTTCTGAATTATTTTTAATCCAATGCTCCCCATCATCATAGGAAATATTTAGGCCTCCATCATTTCCATTGATCAAATGACCGGGTCTTTTAGGGTTTACCCATAGGGAATGATGGTCTACATGCACATTTTCTTTTTGTATGGACGTATACGTTTTACCTGCATCCTCAGATTTTATGATAGGTACCCCTAGAAGATAAATTTTATCCTTATTGTTTGCAGCTACACGCACTTGCGCAAATACATAACCGTAACTGTAAAACAGGTCGTCGATGTATTCTTCGTTCTGTTTTTTCCAAGTTTTTCCGGCATCATTACTTCTATAAACCTCTGCTCCAATAACAGGAGAGCTGGTTTCATCACCATCTCCCAAATAAAGTGCTAAGTCCACTGGTTTCACCTCATTTTTTGAAACCAGTTGCTTAACAGCGGTTGCCGTATATTTTTTAGGAAAGCGATTGTCCTTTAAAAAAGTGTCTAGTTCGGTATTATCCAATTTTTGAAAATCGGCATTTGACATCGTTTTAAAATCTTCCTTACTAAGCCCAGTAGTCTTTTCATTTTCATCGAATTTTTTCGGTCTTCGAAATTGATTATCATGAACGGCATAAACCGTGTTTTCATCATAAACGGCAAATCCTATTCGACCCACCCCATCGCCTGTCGGAAATCCACTTTCGGCGGTTGAAATTTTAGACCATGAATTACCTCCATCGGTGCTTATGTAGATGCCCGATGCATTTCCATTACCTGTAAAATTCCAAGCTTTCCTATCTTTTTGCCAAGCTGCGGCATACTGAATTGAAAAATCATTGGGGGCAAAGGCTACATCGATAATTCCCGTAGTATTGTTTATAAATAAGGTTTTTTGCCAGGTATCACCTCCATCTCTCGTCTTATACATACCTCGTTCTTCGTTGGGCGAATACAAATGCCCGGTTACCCCTACCACCACTTCATTCGGGTCTTTTGGATTTATAATGATTCGGCCAAAATGGTGTGCATCTTTCAAGCCTTTGTTCTCCCATATCTTACCATTATCGGTCGTTTTTAATATCCCGATACCTGAATACGAAGACCGTGAGGAAATATTCTCTCCCGTACCCACATAAATGGTTTTCGAAGGCCAGTGAACCGCAATATCACCAACGTTTAGGGTTGGGGCATTGTCCATGATAGGTATAAAAGAGGTTCCATTATTTTGCGTATGCCATACACCTCCTGATGCATACCCAACGTAGAATTCAGTAGGGTCGTTTGGATTGACTTCCAAATCGGCCACCCTACCGCTCATTATTGTAGGGCCAATGTTTTTCAGAGGAAGATTTTTTAGGAGCGAATTGGCTTCCATAGTTTTTTTGGCAGCGAGGGATTCATCAACCTTTTGTGGTGCCGTAGGTTGTACTTGTGCCGTTGAAATTGAAATACTGGCAAGTAGTATAAGGTAGAATTGTTTCATTTTCATTTTTTTGATAATGCTGATGGTAAGTTAAGGATTAGTTTTCCCCTTGCCAATTTTAGGATTGACTACCGCTTTCCAATTGTAGTCAATGATTCACTTAGTTTTTTTGTTTTTGAATCAACTTCGGCTTGTGCTTTTTCTATAGCATCTGTAGTAGCGCTATCTGAAGTGTGATTCACATCATTAACAGACTCGATAGCATCTATATACCAAATTCCCCAAGCTTTTAAAATTTCTATTTCATTAGTTAACGGCTCTCCAGTATCAATTGCTTTTTTACTCAATTCAAATTCGTTCGACAAACGAAGTAAGGCTTGCTCTTTTAACATTGAGGTTTGTTTCAATGCAAAAGCCGTACCTGCATTCACCAATTTCAATCCACTGACTAAAGCCGCAGTACCCACATTTTTTAAGGTTTCTTGCGAAACTTTATCGATACGGTCATTATCAGTATGGTAAAATTGATCCGTAAAGTGCCAAAGTAAAAGTCCGGGAATATCGGCCTGTAAAAATGGTGTGTGATCACTACCTCCTTCAAACGGATTCGTTTCTACTTTCCAATTTGCGAATTCACCTTGTTCTTTAAAATTTGAAAGGATAAAATCGTTGAGGAAATGTGGTTTCATATCCTCTAGCGATAAAACCTCGCCACCCCATTCGGTATGTTTATCGTTACCTCTTGTCCAGATAGCACTAGGGTCTGGCATTTTCTCGATTAAAAATGAACCGCCCGTTATATCTGTATTTTCACCGACCATATCCAAACTTATACCCCATTTTATACCCTTAGCACGTTGTGGGTCTTCTTCTATATATCTGCGTGTCGAAATTATTTCATCTCCCCATAAAAAGGTCATGCTACGGTCAATTTCAATTTTATGCTCCTTGAATAAATTTGCAGCTACTTTTGCCATTTCTAATTGAGCACCTACGCCAGTAGCATTATCATTTGCCCCTGGTTCTTGAATATGCGCACTAAATACCAATCGCTCATCTGGGTTGTTGGCTCCTTTAATAGTTGCCACAACGGTTAGTTCTTCAGATGGGTATCGTTTGGTTTGGATGTTTACCAAGACGTTGGTCTTTCCTTTTTTCAAATGATCAATTAATCTTTCTTTTGCCTCGTAGGAAAGTGCGATACCCCAAAAATCAGAAGCATCTTCATCGGGCAAACTTCTAAATTGTATGGAGGTTTTGTTTTTTTCTGGTTGCAAATAATCAGGATTGTTATAGGAAATGATACCTAAGGCACCTTTTTCTAAAGCAAGTTTAGCCGGTCTTCTTGAGCCCATTTCTGTGAAAATCACTTTTCCACTTACTGAAAGTGTTTCTAGCTCATCAATAGATTTTATCCAAACTACTTCAGCTGTTATACCATTTTTAGATGTTGATGCCGAATTTAAATAGGTCATGTTTCTATTCGTTTCCGACTTCAATACAGGTTTTTCTTCACCAAGTATTTGTAACGAGGCTGAAACGGGTTCCCAAGTGTTATGTTCCATTGCTCGTTTTTCAATGCGATAGATTAGTCGGTCAGAAATTGCGGCATCTTTTTCTAACACGTAACCAGCGGCTTTTAAGGTATCGGCAATGAGATAGACAGTTTTGTTAAATCCTGAATTGCCAACTACACGCCAATAGTCTTCCATGAAATCTGCGGTTTCATAGGCTAATTGTCCAGTAAATTCAGGGCGAACTAATTCAAAATAATCAACAGTGGTTTCCGTCGAATGTTGAGAGCAGCCTGTTAAAAAAGAAAAGCAGAGCATTATTTGAACAATACCCTGCTTAAACAATTTTCTTTTAATGAGTTTTATGAAATTTATTCTTCCCATTTCCAATCGTTACCTATTATCAATTTCTCCTTTAAATTATTTTTTATCATGAATTCTTTGGTAGTCTCACTGTCCATTTTAGTTGCTGGTAATTTGTCAGCATTTGCTAAAGAATACAACATCATCGTACCAAAACGAGCTGTATTGGTCATGTGATCTTCATTCACTAAATTGAAATCATCACAATCAGAATGATAGCAACCATATATGGAACGATCTAAATTACTAGTTACAGATAAAATCGGAACACCTTCTAACATGAAAGGTTGGTGGTCGCTATGCAGACCAGATTTGTTAGAAAATGTGTTTTGATAGATGGTATCTTGTTGCTGAATAGCTGCGCCTAAATCATTAAAAAACTTCTCGTCATCTAACTTTCCACCAGCATTCATACCGATAGGATTACCTGACATATCTAGATTCATCATATACTTTATATTGTCAATGGTGTTATTTTCAATAGCCTTTTCCACTAGATGTTTAGAACCAAGAAGCCCTTGCTCTTCACCCATGAACATTACAAATTTTACTGTTCGCTTAGGTTGTAGGTTATTTGCCTTAAAAGCTCTTGCGATATCGATAACTGCAAAAGATCCAATACCGTTATCGATGGCACCTGTTGCTAAATCCCAAGAATCTAAATGGCCGCCAATAACAATTTGCTCTTCCTGAATTGTAGAGCCAGCTAATGTAGCTACAACATTTCTTGCTTTAATAACATTGCTTGTATTCGTCATTGCTATTTTTGCACTGGCTTTTTTAGTTTTTAATGATTCTTTTAATGCCATGCCGTCTTCTTTACCGATACAAACTGCAGGAATCGGAATTAACTCTCCTGTTACAGAGGCTGTGCCGGTCAAAAGAACTCCGTTATCCACTTGATTAACGATTATAATACCAATGGCGCCATATTTTATTGCTAATGCCGTTTTTTCACTACGGTGTAGGTTGGTCAAACCTTCTACACTTTCAGGTAAAATATTGATATAAGCTAAGGCAATTTTTCCCTTAACCAAATCTGGGTTGGCAGCATAGTCCGCTTCTAAGCCATTACCCATATCTACAATTTCTCCTGTTATATTAGCTTCTATAGGAGAATGACCTAGGGTAACAACTTTTGTAGGCTTATCGTTTATGGATAAAGAAACATCACCACGAGCCCATGCTTCAACTTCAAAAGTTTCATACACGACATCTTCAAAGCCGTATTCTTTGAACTTATTAAAGGTGTATTCTTCGGCTTTTGCACCATTGGATGATCCAGTTAATCTATGTCCTATGGTTTCGGTGGCCTCCTTTAGAGTGCTATAGCCTTTTGAATTCTCTTTGATTTCAGTATCTATTCGAGCAAATAATTCTACTTGTGACTCTTCTTTTTTGGTTTCACTACATGAACTTATTATGAGGGCTAATAAGACGAAAAAAATTGGTTTCTTCATTTTTTGATTTATTGAGTTAGGATTTTATTTTTTTGTTATTTTTAATTTGTAATTCACTCTTTTTCAATTGTATATTCAATTTTTTGATGTCAACATCTATAAATTTTTTGAATTTCGCATCCACATCTTTTAATCGTTTGTTGAAAATAGTATATACTTCTCTCTGCTGATCTGTAGGTTTGAAATCGGCTCCATATCCGCCAATATCACTAGCCAAGGCACTAAGTCTTCCATATAGTTTCATGGGAGATCTAAAAGCATCTTCTCGCGCACCGGTTAATTGAATGTCATAAAGCGAGGCAACAATAGTTTCTGCTTCTTTTCTTAATTCTTGAGATTTTTTACGATCAGTACCACGTTCTAGTTTGGGAATAATTTCGTTCAATTCAGCCCTAATCGTTTCAATATCGTTTATCATGGTAACTGCGAGGTTCATGGCATCTCGCAGTTCTAAGGAGAATGCTACTTGTGCTGTTAATTCTTCTAAACTTGCTTCTGAATATGGATCTTTTACAACCTCTAATTCACGAATAAATTCCTGGTCACCTACAATCAGTTTTACTTTGTAATTTTTTGGTATCACACGTGGGCCGAATTGACCTCGCCACAAATCTAAATCCCAAGTAACTAAAGGTCGCCAACCTTCACCGTTTAATTGTACCCATGGTCTTCCAGGTGGTGTTGTCTTTAATTTCGCTTTGTAAGTGGGTTCATATCTCAAATCCCACATTACTCGATGTATACCTGCATTCTGTTTGCCTTTTAAGGTTCTGATAATTTCATCGTTATCGGCCAATACTTGAATTTCTACTTTTTGGTTGGTACTATCCTGTAAATAATAATGGATATCTGCCCCGTAAGCAGGGTTGGTTCCGGAGTTTAAACTTGGTCCATCCGTTTTTATACTTTGTTGGTCTATAAACCGATATGCTGGTCGTAGACTAAATAAATGTGCTGATTTATTCTTTGCATCTACATCGAATTCACGTAATGGGGCTACATTATCTAAGATGTAATAACCACGGCCATAGGTACCCACAACTAAATCATCAAAACGTTCTTGAATCTCAAGCCAATATACCGGTACTGGTGGTAAGTTGTTTCGAAAACGCATCCAGTTAGCACCATCATCATGGCTTATATAAAGACCATTGTCTACGCCGAGGTATAACATGCCTTCCCTTTTAGGGTCTTCTTTTATTACATGTGCAAAACTATGTACCGATTTTGGGACAGTCGAGCTTATTAATTTCCACGTTGATCCATAATCTTCTGTTTTATAAACATAAGGATCAAAATCTCCCATTTGATGTAAGTCTACAGTAATATAAACAGTTCCTTTTTTATAACGTGATATTTCAATATTGGCAATAGTTCCCCACTTTGGTAAATCTGGAACATTTGCTGTTACATTAGTCCAATTTGAACCTCCATTTTTGGTTAAATGAACCTGCCCATCATTACTGCCTGTCCATATTATGCCAGGTTCTAACTCGGATTCCACAATGCTGAATAATACAGAACCATCAAAGGTCATCAGGTTATCAACGGCTATTCCTCCAGAATTTTGTTGGTGTGTTTTATCATTCAACGTTAGATCAGGACTTATAACTTGCCAGCTTTGACCTCCATCATCACTTTTATGAACATATTGGCTTCCTACATATACTCGATGTTCGGTATGTGGTGAAAAGGCCAATGGAAAATTCCAATGCCAGCGATACTTTAGTTTGCCAGGCTCCCAGCCATAACCTGCTTCTGGCCAAACACGAACATCACGAACATGACCTGTTTTTGCATTGTAGCGTTGTAATCCCCCATCATAACAGCCAGACCATACAATGTCATTATCAAAAGGGTCTGGTTGGGCAAAACCGCTTTCGCATCCACCTACGCCTTGCCATAATCCTAAAGGAATATAGCCTTGCCTGCTATTACTTGGTCCTTTATAAGAATAGCCATCTTGTCGATTACCATAAACATTATAGGGAATCTGATCATCTACTGAAACATGATACATTTGTGCGATAGGCAGCACGATGCGTTGAAAAGTCTCTCCGTGATTACTACTAATACTTGCACCACCGTCATGAGCGACCATTATTCGATCCGCATTAGAGGGGTCTATCCAAATATCATGATTATCACCTCCTGCACTATACCCTCCTTTGATTGTTTTTCCGCCATCTTTTGAAATACTAAACTTTACACTAGCAAAATATAATTCGTTTGGGTCTGTGGTAGATACCGCCATTCGAGTATAATAAGGTGCTCTTTCTGCGATATCGTGATTTCGGGTTTGTAAAGTCCAAGTTTCTCCAAAATCTTCGGAACGGTATAATGCCGGACTATCAATTTCAAAAAGAGCGTAGACGATATTTGGATTTGAATGGGAAATGGCAACCGCCGTTTTACCTACGGGATTTTCTTTACCTCCAGGAAGTCCTTTTGTATTTAGCGCCTCCCAATTTTCACCCCCATCTGTTGTTCTATATACGCCGCCTCCAGAACCGCCGCTATTTAATCCCCAAGTATTTATTTGTATAGACCACATACCCACTAATAGGCGATCAGGATTTTGTGGGTCTATAGCTAGCTCGGCTGCACCGGTGTTCTCATCTATAAAAAATATGCGTTTCCAAGTTTCACCCCCATCTACAGTTTTATATACACCACGTTCTTGTTGTTTACTATATGTATGGCCTAATGCCGCAGCGTATACAATGTCTGGATTAGTAGGATGAACGATTACGCGGCCAATACGACCTGTTTTTTCCAGACCCATATTTTTCCAGGTATTTCCCCCGTCTATAGATTTATAGATGCCGTCACCCATTGAGTGAGCTGGTCTAATAACAAAGGTTTCACCTGTACCGACCCACACAATATCTGGATTGGTCGGCGCTATCGCCAAAGATCCTATAGAAGATACCTCTTGATCATCAAAAATTGGTTTCCAAGTACTACCTGCGTCGGTTGTTTTCCATAACCCCCCTGATGCTGCACCAATATAAGTGGTCATTGGATCTTTTGGTATTCCTGCAATAGCAATAGTACGATTGCCTTCAGGGCCGATAAATCGAAATTTTAAATTTTCAAAAACAGAACTTTCAGTTTGGGCTTGTGCAGATAAGAATACTAAAAAAAATAGTGTTGTAATAAGTAGCCTATTTTTCATTAGTTATCAGTTTTTATGGTTGAGACTCACAAGTTAACTAATTAACATCTAAATGTTATAAAATTGTTGGGTATGACTTTCATAATTATATGCTTTATTTTCTATTGAAACAACACATAATCCGTAATTTTATATCAAAATGTAAATTCATGAAATACGATCAAATACCTAATTCGTTATTTATAAAGAACCGAAAGAAATTTATGGATCGCATGCAACCAAAAAGCATTGCCGTTTTTAATTCGAATGATATTTATCCGATAAGTGCCGATAGTGTATTGCCTTTTGAACAACATAGAGATATTTTCTACTTGTCTGGGGCAGATCAAGAAGAGACTATTTTAGTACTGTTTCCAGATTCTATAAATAAAAAGAACCGAGAAATTCTCTTCGTTAGGGAGACAAACGAACATATTGCTATTTGGGAAGGTGAAAAATTGACCAAAGAAAAAGCAATAGAGGTTTCTGGTATTCAAAATATTCAATGGTTAAAGGATTTTGACAAAACATTCTTTGATTTAATGACCGAAGCCAAAACAATCTACTTTAATACGAATGAGCATTATAGGCAGGCGGTAGAAACTGAAACACGAGAAGACCGTTTTATTAAAAAATGTAAGCAACAATTTCCTGCACATCTAGTTGCTAAAAGTAATCCAATTCTACAAGAAATACGTGGCGTTAAAGAGCCCGAAGAGTTAGAATTGATGCAAATGGCCTGTAATATTACGGAAAAAGGTTTCAGACGGCTATTGGGTTTTGTTAAGCCTGGGGTCATGGAATATGAGATCGAGGCAGAACTAGTACATGAGTTTGTTAGTAATCGTTCTAAAGGTTTTGCGTATCCACCGATTATCGCTTCTGGTAACAATGCAAATGTGTTACACTATTTAGAGAATAATAAGGCTTGTAATGGTGGTGATTTAATTTTGATGGATGTTGCTGCAGAATACGCAAACTATTCTAGTGATTTGACTAGAACTATTCCTGTAAACGGAAAATTCACAAAACGACAAAAAGAGGTTTACAATGCCGTTTTACGGGTAAAGGATGATGCCACCAAAATGTTGGTTCCTGGTACGCTATGGGCTGAGTACCACAAAGAATGTGGTAAATTAATGACATCTGAATTATTAGGGTTGGGATTATTGGATAAGGCCGATGTACAAAATGAGAATCCTGAATGGCCCGCGTATAAAAAATATTTCATGCATGGTACAAGTCATCATATTGGCTTGAATACACATGACTATGGAGCTTTAAAAACGCCCATGAAAGCAAATATGGTATTTACAGTTGAACCGGGAATCTATATTCCGGCAGAAAATATGGGAATTCGATTAGAAGATGATGTAGTAATTCAACAAAAGGGAGAGCCTTTTAATCTTATGGCAAATATTCCTATTAAGGCCGATGAGATAGAAGAATTGATGAACAGATAATACCATAGAATGAAATTAGTATCATGGAATGTTAATGGGATAAGGGCTTCTGTAAAAAAGGGCTTTGAAAATATTGTTAAAGATTTTGACGCAGATGTTTTTTGTATTCAAGAAACCAAGGCGCAAGACGACCAAGTAAGTGAAGCATTAAAAGATATAAGTGGCTATGAACTATTCACCAATAGCGCTGATAAAAAAGGATATTCTGGTACAGGAATTTTAACAAAGCAAAAGCCTGTTCAATTCAAAAGGGACATGGGTATTGCTGAGCATGACTTAGAAGGCCGTATCACCCATACTGAATTTGAGCACTTTCATTTGGTGAATGTATATATACCAAATAGCGGAAGTGGATTAAAACGATTGGATTATAGAGCAGGATGGGACAAGGCTTTTACGAATTACCTTAAAGAGCTTTCAAAAACGAAACCTTTAATTATTACGGGCGATTTTAATGTTGCGCATACTGAAAATGATTTGGCAAACCCGAAGAGTAATTACAATAAAACATCTGGCTTTACACAGGTAGAAATTGATGGTTTTGATCATATGCTGAATGAATTAAATTTGGTGGATAGTTTTAGAAAATTGCACCCAACTACATTCGATAAGTATACTTTTTGGAGTATGCGTGGTGGTGCAAGAAGTAGAAATGTTGGTTGGCGGCTCGATTATTTCTTGGTGAGCGAATCTATTTGGGACAAAGTGAAATCAGCAGAGATTCATGATCAAATTATGGGGAGTGACCACTGTCCTATTAGTTTAGAAATTGAATTTTAGAATATGGGGTTAATTTTATTGTTTCAAGAAACTGTTGAAATTGAAAAAAAAATGCGGGAAGCGCCTGATAACTCTTATGAAATAGGCGTTGCCATAGGAACCTACCTTCCATTTGTTGTGTTGGTTTTAATAGCGTATGCCTTTTATTACTATTCTAAAAAACGAAAAAATAGAGAGTTGTAATTTACGCTGATTTAGCTTTTGTAAAAATATTGGTCAATATAAACACTAACAAAGCCGGTAACACCCAACCTAAACTATATTGCTGAAGTGGTATCCATGAAAATGCATCTGTAGCAGGTGCAATTGCGCTAATACTTCCTAAGAAATCTGGAACACTAAATAAGATAGTCGCTATGGTAACAGTTTTAAAAACCAATGATGATGCATACTTTTCTGGTACTACATTTAGTAAAATTAAAATGATGGTTATAGGGTAGATGAACATTAATGATGGTAATGCTATTGCGATTATATATCCTACATTAAATTGGCCCATTAATACACCTAATACACTCCCTATAACAGCTGTTATGTTATATGCCGATTGAGAATCATTAAATCTAGACCTTACGAAATCGGCTGTTCCCGTAACTATACCCACTGCGGTGGTAAAACATGCAATACCTACTAATATGCTTAAAAATAAATTTCCAACATTACCTAGGCTATTAATGGCCAAACCAGACAGTAAAGTTGTTCTAGTGGTATCTGCATCAAATACAGAATGTGATAGCGCACCTGAAAGAATTAAACCCATATAAATTAAAAATAGGGCCAAACCTGCTAGCCATCCGGCGTTGCGTATCAGTGATTTTTTATCGGTATAGGAGGCAGTCTTATGTTTAATATTTATAGAGATAATAATCACTCCGCCTACCACTACTGCACCAATGGCATCAAATGTTTGGTAGCCTTCCAAAATACCATTGGTAAAAGGACTGGCAATTGTTGTAGTGCCGAATTCAAATGGGTAAGAGAAAATCGTTATTCCGATAACAAAAATCAGTATTAGGATAATTGCAGGCGTTAATATCTTACCTAGAATGTTCATTATTTTTGAACGATTCATGGCGAAGACAAATACTAGGCCGAAATATATGCTACTGGTAAACCAAGGAGATATATCCCAATAAGGTTGAACGGCCATTTCGTGGGTAACTGAAGCAGTTCTTGGACTTGGTAAGGCAATGGCAATGGCATAAATGAAAAAAGAATAAATCAAGCTAAAGGTGGGTGACACCTTTTTTCCAAAATCCATCAACGTACCTTGTAGTTTAGCATGTGCCAAAATACCAAGAATGGGAATCACCATTGCAGAAAGGCAAAAACCTATGGTTACTATTAGCCACTGATTTCCTGATTTAAAACCTAATAAAGGGGGTAGTATTAGATTGCCCGCTCCAAAGAAAAGGGAGAAAAGGGCAAAGGCTGTAACGAGAATTTCCTTCTTCTTAAACATGGTTACAAATTAAGCGAAAGATTATGAAATAACAGACATGCAGTTGTTTTTGATTTGGCAAGACACCAAAAAAAAGTAGATTGACAACAGGTTAGGCAACACTCACAACAATTAGTGGTGCAGTCGTTTAATATACAGTACTTTAACAAAAGGGAATTTAGCGTAAGCGAATTCTCTAGTTAGTTCAACTTAAATTATAAATCGCATTTTCTCGATCACCCAAATCGAAATTCTAGCAAAAAAACCTACAGCATGAAAAAAATATTCTGCAACATTTTCGGCCATCACTACTCCATTTCAAAAAAAGTGACCTCGCATATCAAAGAATACAAGTGTATTCACTGTCAAAAAGAAGTAACAACAGATGTTAGTGGAAATCTTTCTGTATTAACACCTGAATTACAGGATATCAACAGAACTTTAGAGCATATTTACCAAAGAAGACACACCGCTACACAGCAGCAGGTAGCTTAGTAAGTTTCTCTATTCAGTAAAAGAATTCCAACCCTGAGCGGTTAATGGAATCTTCGTATTATTCCTGGAAATCAAGAAAGCACCTTCTTCTTTACCCGTGGTATGCCCCACGACGGTTAAGTTAGGATTGCCCTTTATTTTCGGGAATTCTTTTTGGTCTATTGTAAACAATAGCTCATAATCTTCGCCTCCACTTAAGGCCACAAGGGTACTATCTACCTTGAACTCTTCACAGGCAGCAATTACAGTTGGATCTAAAGGAATTTTATCTTCATATACATCGAAGCCCAAACCACTGCTTTTACTTAAATGTAAAATTTCAGATGAAAGTCCGTCACTAATATCTATCATAGATGTTGGATGAACATCTAATTTTTTCAATAATTCAATAATATCTTTTCGAGCTTCTGGTTTTAACTGTCGCTCTACGATATAAGAATAGGGTTCTAAATCTGGCTGACTATTCGGGTTTACCTTAAAAACTTCTTTTTCGCGCTCCAAGACTTGAAGACCCATATAGGCAGCACCTATATCACCCGAAACAACCAAAAGGTCGTTAGGTTTGGCACCTGATCTATAAGCAATATCTTCTTCGTTGGCTTCACCTATTGAAGTTACACTAATCATTAACCCTGTTTTAGAAGATGTGGTGTCACCACCAACTAAATCAACATTATAGTTTTTGCATGCAGTAGCTACACCAGCATATAGTTCTTCTAATGCTTCTAAAGGAAATCTATTAGAAACCGCAATAGAAATGGTTACTTGAGTGGCGGTGGCGTTCATGGCATAAATATCTGAAAGATTTACCATTACTGCTTTGTAGCCTAAATGCTTTAATGGCATGTAGGCAAGGTCGAAATGCACACCCTCTATTAATAGATCCGTACTAATAACCGTTTTTTTGTCTTTAAAATCTAAAACGGCAGCATCATCACCAATACCTTTTAAAGTAGATTTTCGCTCAATTTTAAAGTCTTTGGTTAGGTGTTCTATAAGGCCAAATTCGCCTAATTTTTCTAAAGATGTCTTTTCTTGATTCTTGTCTTCTAGCATGCTGCAAAAATAAGAAGTAATACTAGACCAAGAACATAAAAAAGACCGAAGCTGAAAAGCTTCGGTCTTGATACTTAAATTTAGAATAAAATCTATCCTACTGAATAACCATCTCTATACGTACGCTTAACATATTTATTCGCTGGCTCGAAATTGGTAATTTTCATATTTGCCGCATCCCACTGTAAACGTTTTCTTCCGTAGTATTGTTTACCGCCGCCCCAAAAACTTTGGTTTTCTACAGTTGGGTCTACTTCGAAGTACGATTTCAATGCTAAGTTACCGATAAGAATACTCTCTGTAAACGGACCGGCATAATCGAATGAAGAACTGGTTTCAGCATTACCATAACCTGCCATACAAGCATTTACCCATTGTAAATAATGACCTTCTGGTATACGGGCAATAGTTTCTTCTACTTCGAATTGTTCGTTTAAGCTTAAAGGAAGCAGTCTAGGGTTTGCCCCATAACAATCAGCCATCAATTTACCTTTGGTGCCAATAAATAGTACACCACCATCCCAGTTTCCTAAAGCTTCATCATCGCCCAATTCCTCTGGTCTTTCAGGTAGTAAACCACCATCCATCCAAGTAACTTTTATTTTACCTTTTCCATCGGTTCTTGGGTAACTTAAATGTATTTTGCTAGAGTTCGGGAAACTTTTTGGGTAATCTTTATATTCAAAATTTCCACTAAAAGAATCTGAAACACTGCATTCTACCGTGTCTGGGTACAATATTGGTAATATTCTGTAAACTGGATCCATAATATGACAAGCCATATCGCCTAAAGCTCCGGTACCAAAATCTGACCAACCTCTCCAATCAAAAGGTAAATATGCATTATTGTAATCTCGTGCTGCTGCTGTACCTAACCAAAGGTCCCAATTCAAACCTTTTGGTATTCTGTCTTTTTTAGTAGGTGTTTGTAATGCCTGTGGCCAAATTGCTCTATTGGTCCAGCATTTTACAGTGTGTACATCTCCTATTATGCCCGTATCATATATTTCCTTCATTTTACGAACACCATCCCCAGATCCACCTTGATTACCCATTTGCGTAACAACCTTATATTTTTTCGCAGCTTCGGTAAGCATTCTTGCTTCCCAAATATCATGGGTCAATGGCTTCTGTACATATACATGTTTTCCCATTGCCATTGCCTGGTAAGCTGCAACAGCATGGTTATGGTCGGGAGTAGAAACAGAAACCGCATCTATATTGTTTCCTTCTTTTTCTAGCATTTCTCTAAAATCACTGAAATAACTAGCTTTCGGGAATGCTTCCCTAGAGGCAATTGCTTGTCTGTCGTCAACATCACAAAGTGAAACAATATTTACATTTGGACTCTCAGCAAAGGAGGCAATGTCGCTTTGACCTTTTCCGCCAACCCCAATACCCGCAATGTTTAGTTTATCGCTTGGAGCTATAAAACCAGTACCGCCCAAGACATGTCTTGGTACAATCATGAATCCGGCCGCCGCCATACCGGTATTTTTTATAAATTTTCGACGCGAGTTCTTTTTTAAATTCGTCTTTTTGTTTGACATAAAATGAAGTTGTTTTAGTTGTTTGATGATTTGGACTTCAAGATAATCCAATTAAGCCAATTACGTGAAGGTCATTGTAGTTTTCTGATTATTGAAACAATGCAATTAGTATCTTTAAGTGTTGAAATTAAAACAATTACATGAAAAAAGGGCTTTGGTTTATAATATTCATTATGATTTTCGGATGCTCTTCTGATGAGAATATGGAAGTTGAGGTTAACGAACTAATGGAAGAAGAAGTAGAAGAAACGCCAACTTCAGAAAATAATACCACCGCAATTGTGCCATGTGAAAATGGAATGGCGGGTATTTACCCTTGTAATGGATATGATTTAGTTGCCCATATTTCTCTAAGTGAAATGTCTGCTCAGGAAGGTAACGATATCTGGGGTTGGACGGATGCTGAAAGTGGCAAAGAATATGCTTTGATCGGGTTGGATAATGGAACCGCTTTTATAGATATATCAGATGCAGTAAAGCCTATTTTTTTAGGTAAGCTACCTACTGCCACAAGTTCGAGTCCATGGAGAGATGTAAAAATCTATGGAGACTTTGCGTATATCGTATCTGAGGCCAGTGATCATGGTGTTCAAGTTTTTGATTTAAAAAAATTGAGAAACGTAAGTAATATTCCTAAGGAATTTTCTGCTGATGGGCGTTATACAGATTTGGGTAATGCACATAATATTGTAATTAATGAAACATCTGGTTTTGCATATCCTGTTGGTACGAATAGAGATGACCAGTTTAATGGTGGTGTGCATTTTTTGAATCTTGAAAACCCTATAGTTCCTGCTTTAGCTGGTGGTTGGGGTTTAAATGGTTACACGCATGATGCACAGGTAATTACTTATAATGGACCCGATGCCAATTATTTAGGTTCAGAAATATTTGTAGGTGCAAATGAGAATCAAGTAGTGGTGGTAGATATTTCAGATAAGAACGCACCCGTAACTTTGGCGACATTGCCTTATCCAAATATCGGATACACCCATCAGGGTTGGTTTACAGAGAATCATCGCTATTTTATATTGGGGGACGAGTTAGATGAGGTGCGGCAAGGGTTTAAAACACGTACCCTAATTTTTGATATGGTTGATTTAGAGAATCCGGTATTACACTATACCTACTTAGGTCCAACAAACGCTATTGACCACAACGGTTATGTTTTAGGAGATGAATTTTTCTTGGCAAATTATACGGCAGGTGTCCGTGTTTTAGATATTACAGAAATTGAAAGTAAAACAATAGTTGAGAAGGCATTTTTTGATACCTATCCGTCTAATAATAATACACAATTTGCCGGAGTTTGGAGTGTTTACCCCTATTTTGAAAGCGGTTATATTATCATTAGTGACATTAATAGTGGATTTTTTATAATCCAAAAATCAAATTGAACATGAGAAAGGTGTTTTTACTAGTACTTGCTTTTAGTATCTTTTCTTGTGCAAAAGATGAAGCTGAAATTACATTTGAGTCATTGAATACTGAATTTAAGGGAGAACTCGATTTTATTAAGAATTTTGGAGGTAGTGGAAATGAAAGTGCTCAGGCGATTATAAAAACCCCTGACGGCGGTTTTGCAATTTTAGGATATACAGGAAGTACTAATGGTGATATCTCAACAAAAGCTGAAGAAGAAAATGATTATTGGTTATTAAAATTTGATGAAAATTCGAATTTGCAATGGAATAAGACCTATGGTGGAAGTAAAGATGATATTGGACAAAGTCTCGCACAAACTAGTGACGGAGGTTTTATTCTAACAGGCTATTCTATGAGTAGTGATGGCGATGCTTCGAATAACGAAGGTTTTCATGACAACTGGATTTTAAAATTAGATGCTCAAGGAAATTTGGAATGGGAAAGTAGTTACGGTTTTTCAGGTCACGATCATTCGTACGATATACTTGAAGCATCTCAAGGAGGATATTTTTTTACGGGGTTTTTAGATATAACTTCTGCTAGGGCGGATGGAAATACTGAAAAAGTCAACTCATTAACCAGTCATGGAGTAGGTGAGTTTTGGGGAACAAAAATAGATGAACGAGGTACCGTACAGTGGCGAGGTTATTTTGGGGGCACCAATAATGACCGCGCACACGGGGTCGTGCAAACAAGTGATGGCGGGTTTGTGATGGCGGGTTTTACGGAGAGTGACGATTTTGATATAAGCAATACCAATGGTAGCTACGATTTTTGGGTGATTAAAGTAGATTCTTTTGGCAATCTAATTTGGGAACGGTCATTTGGTGGTGAAGGTATCGAGGTTTCTTATGATATTGCTAAAACGGCAGATAATGGTTTTGTAGTAGTAGGTAATACTTTTAGTACCAATGGCGATATTTTATTAAACCACGGAGAATCTGATATGTGGATGATTAAACTTGATGAAGAGGGTAATTTAATTTGGGAACAAACGTATGGCGGTAGCCAGTTCG
This sequence comes from uncultured Maribacter sp., assembly GCF_963974015.1. GTDB lineage: Bacteria > Bacteroidota > Bacteroidia > Flavobacteriales > Flavobacteriaceae > Maribacter. The sequence continues at coordinate 703,243 of NZ_CAXBBZ010000001.1, forward strand.
ATTTGGCACAGGCTGTAGTACAAAGTAAAGATGGGGGTTTCTTACTAACGGGCAACACCAAAAGCGATGATAAAGACAGTTCATTGAATAAGGGCGAAAATGACATTTGGGTAGTTAAAACCAATGCTTTTGGAGAGCTAGTTTGGGAAAAATCTTTTGGAGGTTCTGGGCTGGATTTTGGTTTTGATCTTCTAGAAAATTCTGACGGGAGCATTCTTATTGTAGGCGAATCTTCAAGTACAGATTTTGGGTCCATATCTTCTAAAGGAAACGCAGACTTAATTCTACTTAAAATCAAATAGTATATTCCAGTCATTTATTATAAGATTCTTTAATAGTTATATACGTTATATTAATGTTAGGTTCTATGGAAAAAACCTACTTATAACCTATATTTGTAAACTATTTAGATTAAATCTAGTTAATATATGATTCAAGTATCAGAAACAGCTAAACAGAAAGTCATCAACCTTATGACAGAAGAAGGTTTTGATGCGACAACGGATTATGTTCGTGTGGGTGTGAAAAGTGGAGGATGTAGCGGTTTATCTTACGAGTTGAACTTTGATAACAAGAAGGATGATGCCGATAAGGTTTTCGAGGACAATAATGTTCGAATTATTGTAGACAAAAAGAGCTTTTTATATTTAGTAGGAACGGTCTTAGAATACTCTGGGGGCCTCAATGGTAAAGGTTTTGTTTTTAACAACCCTAATGCACAGCGAACTTGTGGTTGTGGCGAGAGTTTTTCATTATAAATCGATAATTGTTAGTTGAGTAAAATCAATTGACCAATTAAACTATATGGCATATACAGAAGAAGAATTAAAAAAAGAATTGGAAACCAAAGAGTATGAATATGGTTTCTATACAGATATTGAATCCGAAACGTTTCCTATTGGTTTAAGCGAAGAAATCGTTATTGCCATTTCCAAGAAAAAGGAAGAGCCAGAGTGGATGACACTATGGCGTCTTGAAGCTTTTAAGTATTGGAAAGAAATGGTTGAACCAGAGTGGGCCAATGTACATTATACAAAACCAGATTTTCAAGCTATTTCTTATTATTCAGCACCAAAAAAGGCAGATCCTAACAAAACAATGGATGATGTAGATCCTGAGTTGCTAGAGATGTATAAGAAATTGGGTATTTCTGTCGATGAGCAAAAGAAACTTCAGAATGTAGCTGTAGATATAGTTATGGACTCCGTTTCTGTTGCTACTACATTCAAAAAGACGTTGGCGGAAAAAGGAATCATTTTCTGTTCTATTTCAGAAGCTATAAAAGAGCATCCTGAATTGGTGAAGAAGTATATTGGTTCTGTAGTTCCCCAAAGAGATAATTTTTATGCTGCATTGAACTCCGCAGTTTTTTCAGATGGTAGTTTCTGTTATATTCCAAAGGGTGTACGTTGCCCAATGGAGCTTTCAACCTACTTTAGAATCAATCAGGCTGGTACAGGTCAGTTCGAGCGTACATTACTTATTGCTGATGAAGATAGTTATGTAAGTTATCTAGAGGGTTGTACAGCACCATCAAGAGATGAGAATCAATTGCATGCTGCGGTAGTAGAATTGATTGCTTTAGACGGTGCAGAAATTAAGTACTCAACAGTGCAAAACTGGTACCCTGGCGGTAAAGATGGTAAAGGTGGAGTATACAACTTTGTTACAAAAAGAGCTTTATGCGAAAAGAACGCTAAAGTATCTTGGACACAAGTTGAAACCGGTTCAGCTGTTACTTGGAAATATCCTTCTTGTATTTTAAAAGGGGATAATTCTATCGGGGAATTTTATTCAATTGCTGTAACCAATAATTACCAACAAGCAGATACGGGCACCAAAATGATTCATATTGGTAAGAATACAAGAAGCACCATTATATCTAAGGGTATTTCTGCCGGTAAATCTCAAAATAGCTACCGAGGTTTGGTGCAAGTAAATAGTAGAGCCGATAATGCGCGTAACTTCTCTCAATGTGATTCACTATTGATGGGTAACGAATGTGGGGCACATACTTTTCCGTACATCGAAGCGAAGAACAAATCTGCAATGATAGAGCATGAGGCTACAACAAGTAAAATTGGTGAAGATCAAATATTTTATTGCAATCAAAGGGGCATACCTACTGAAAAAGCTATTGCTCTAATCGTGAACGGATTTAGTAAAGAGGTTCTGAATAAATTACCAATGGAGTTTGCAGTAGAGGCTCAAAAATTATTGGAAATTAGTTTAGAGGGTTCTGTAGGATAAATTGAACAATGTCTTTAAAATAACGATGAAGAAGTTTTTAATCATATTAGTTATTATAGCGGCCTTTGGTTGTAAGGAAAATAAAAGTGAAACTAAAGATGCAAATACTGCTGAAGAGGTTGTTAAGCCAGAGGTGAAATTATACACCTTTAATGGGGGTACCGTACTAGTGAACAACTTGGAATTATTTTCCCAAGACACTACCTATCATGGTCAGACAAAAGAATTTGCGGATCCTTTTTATGTAATTAGTCATCCTAAAGGAAATTTAATGTGGGATGCAGGTTTGCCTGAAGGGTTGATTGCATTGGGAGAACCATATACGGATCCTAGCGGAGCATTTACAGTTTCAAGAAAAGACTCTGTTGTAAACCAGTTGAAAAGTATAGGTATGTCTCCATCCGACATAAAATATCTCGCTTTATCACATACTCATTTTGATCACAGTGGCCATGCCAATGTATTTAAAGAAGCAACATGGTTGGTTCAAAATACTGAGTTTTATTTTATAACTAGTGAAGAAACGCAAAAGAATAATGCTGACATTTATAATGCCATTAAAGAACTGGCCAATATTGAAAAACTGAATGGTGAATATGATGTATTTGGTGATGGCACAGTAGTAATAAAATCTATGCCGGGCCATACACCTGGCCATCAGGTTTTGTTATTAGATTTACCTGAAAACGGACCAGTATTATTAACAGGTGATCTGTATCACCTATATGAAAATAGAGAACACAGAGGGGTTCCTATTTTTAATTTTGATGTTGAGCAAACATTAAATAGCATGACAGAATTTGAGGCTTTGGCAAAAGAAGTTAATGCTAAAGTATTTATACAGCATTCAAAAGAAGATTTTAATAAAATGCCTAAGGCACCAGAATATTTAAAGTAGCATATTATGTTGAAAATCAAAAATTTACACGCTAGTGTAGACGGGAAAGAAATATTAAGAGGAATAAACCTAGAGGTAAAGGCAGGTGAAGTGCATGCGATTATGGGACCAAATGGTTCCGGTAAAAGTACATTGGCATCTGTAATTGCTGGTAAAGAGGAATTTGAAGTTACCGAAGGCTCAATTGATTTATATGGTGAGGATTTAGAGGATATTTCTCCAGAGGAACGAGCGCATAAGGGTGTTTTTCTTTCTTTTCAGTATCCTGTAGAAATACCAGGAGTTTCTGTAACCAACTTTATGAAAACTGCAATTAATGAGTCTCGCAAAGCAAAAGGTTTAGAAGATATGCCTGCAAAGGAAATGTTGAAGCTAATCCGTGAAAAAGCTGAGTTATTGGAAATTGATCGTAAGTTTTTATCAAGATCATTGAATGAAGGTTTTTCAGGTGGTGAGAAAAAGCGTAATGAAATCTTTCAAATGGCAATGTTAGAGCCTAAAGTGGCCATTTTAGATGAAACTGATTCTGGATTGGATATCGATGCATTACGTATCGTAGCTAATGGTGTAAATAAATTGAAGAGTAAAGACAACGCTGTAATCTTAATTACACACTACCAACGTTTGTTAGAATATATTGTACCTGATTTTGTGCATGTATTGCACAATGGTAAAATTGTTAAGTCTGGTGGTAAAGAATTAGCACTTGAGCTTGAGGAGAAAGGTTACGATTGGTTAAAACAAGAAGCAACAGTATAATTTGCAGTATGCAAGATCAGTGAGCAGAATCTTCTGCCAACTGTGACTGAGCACTGCCAACTGAAAAAGTATGGATTTAAAAGATAAATTAATTTCTTCCTTTATGGCGTTTGAGAACAACGTGGATGTCGAACATCCGATACATGATGTACGTACGGCCGCCATTAAAAATTTTGAAGAAAAAGGATTTCCTTCTAAAAAGGAAGAAGCTTGGAAGTATACGTCGCTAAATAGTTTACAGAAAATTGATTTCAGTATTTTTCCTAAACAAGAAAATACAATAGAATACAAAGATGTTAAGCGTTATTTTCTACATGAAATCGATTCTTATAAAATTGTTTTTATAGATGGTATATATAGCTCATACCTTTCAGAAACTACACATGATGGCGTAGATATCTGTTTAATGAGTTCGGCATTAACAAAGCCAATGTATAAGCAGATTATAGATGTTTATTTTAATAAAATAGCATCAAAAGATGAGTCTTTGACTTCTCTAAATACGGCATTTAGTCGTGAAGGGGCATATATTTATATCCCAAAAAATAAGATGCCTAAAAAACCGATAGAGATTTTACATTTCTCTACAGGTAATGAAGCTTCTTTAATGTTACAGCCAAGAAACTTGGTCGTGGTAGAGGAAAATGCTGAAGTTCAGATTATAGAACGTCACCAGAGTTTAACGAAAAATGAAGTGCTTACAAATGCTGTTACTGAAATATACGCAGCAAAAAGTGCTATCGTAGATTTTTATAAAATACAGAATGATGCAGCAACTGCATCTTTAATCGATAATACATATATTGATCAGAAAGATAAAAGTGTTGTTAAGGTTCACACCTTTTCATTTGGAGGAAAATTAACACGTAACAATCTTAATTTTTATCAAAATGGGGAGTATATCGACTCTACCATGAAAGGTGTAACGATACTAGGTGAGAAACAACACGTGGATCATCATACTTTGGTACATCATATTGAACCGAATTGCGAAAGTCACCAAGACTACAAAGGTATTTATGGTGATAGTTCAACGGGAGTTTTTAATGGTAAAATTATCGTTGATAAGATTGCCCAAAAAACAAACGCATTTCAACAAAATAACAATATACTAATTAGCGATAAGGCTAGCATCAATACAAAACCTCAGTTAGAGATTTTTGCTGATGATGTGAAATGTTCGCATGGTTGTACAATTGGTCAGTTAGATGAAGAAGCAATGTTCTATTTGAGGTCAAGAGGTATTCCTGAAAAGGAAGCTAGAGCTTTATTAATGTATGCTTTTGCAAACAATGTGCTTTCTTCTGTACGTATCCCTGAATTAAAAGCTAGAATTAATAAATTGATCGCTAAAAAACTTGGGGTGAACCTTGGTTTTGATTTGTAAAGTTCTATGATAATATTTTCATATATAAAAGGATAGTTAATTTTTTAACTATCCTTTTTATTTAATACCGCATTAGAACGAAATAAAGTACCAATAATATATATGTTTTCATTATCTGGTATCTTTGTATATAAGAAGATTGACTATGTTAGATATTAAAAAAATTAGAGCAGATTTTCCAATTCTTAAGCGTGAAGTTAACGGAAAACCATTGGTTTATTTAGATAATGCGGCTACCTCTCAAACACCGCAGCAAGTGATTGATGCTATTGTAGATTATTATCAAAATTACAATGCAAATATTCACCGTGGAGTACATACACTTTCTCAAGAAGCGACTGATAAATACGAACAAGCAAGAATAAAAATCCAAACGCATTTTAATGCTGCCAAGTCGTACGAAATCATTTTTACGTCTGGTACTACACATAGTATAAATCTTGTAGCTAACGGTTTTTCTTCTTTGATTAAAAAAGGAGATGAAATATTGGTCTCTGCAATGGAACATCATTCAAATATTGTGCCTTGGCAAATGCTTTGTGAACGCACAGGTGCTATATTAAAGGTAATTCCTATGAACCTAGAAGGTGAATTACGAATGGATGTTTATGATGAATTACTTAGAGATAAGACCAAATTGGTTTTTTGTAATCATATCTCAAATGCCTTAGGGACAATTAATCCCATTGAAGAAATAATTGAGAAAGCGCACAAAGTAGGTGCGGCCGTTTTAATTGATGGTGCACAGGCTGCTCCACATTTAGTGGCAGATGTTCAGGAACTCGATGTTGATTTTTATACATGTTCGGCACATAAAATTTGCGGACCGACAGGTGTTGGTATGTTGTATGGAAAGGAAGAATGGTTGAATAAATTACCACCTTATCAAGGTGGGGGCGAGATGATCGCTGAGGTTACTTTCGAAAAAACTACTTATGCAGGTCTTCCACATAAATTTGAAGCAGGTACGCCTAATATATGCGGCGGTATTGCTTTTGGTGCAGCTTTAGATTATATGAATGCCATAGGTTTCGAAGAAATTGCCAAGTATGAACTTGAGCTGTTGGAATATGCGACTCAGGAGTTATTGAAAATTAATGGGCTCAAAATTTATGGTACCGCAAAGAACAAAACCTCTGTTATTTCATTTAATATAGAAGGAATACACCCTTATGATATAGGTAGTATTTTAGATAAGCTGGGTATTGCAGTGCGTACTGGACACCATTGTGCACAGCCTATTATGGATTTCTATAAAATACCTGGTACAGTAAGGGCAAGCTTTGCTTTTTATAATACACGCGAAGAAGTAGATGTACTTATCGCTGGGGTGTTAAAAGCTAAAAGCATGTTGTTGTAAAACAACTATTTATCGTTTCTGTTAACTTTTGAAATCCATCAATTGTTATCGTATTTTTGCATAAAATAAAGCAATGGAAATTAAAGAGATACAAGAGGAAATTATCGACGAGTTTTCTATGTTCGATGATTGGATGCAGCGTTACGAATATATGATTGAGCTCGGTAAGTCACTTCCTTTAATTAATGAGGCATACAAGACCGAGGATAATATTATAAAAGGTTGTCAAAGTAAGGTTTGGGTACACGCAGAATTAGAAAATAATAAATTGGTTTTTACTGCAGATAGCGATGCAATTATTACAAAAGGCATTATTGCCATTTTAATACGTGTGTTTAGCAATCAAAAACCACAAGATATATTAGATGCCGATACTCAGTTTATAGATGAAATTGGGTTGAAAGAACATCTCTCGCCAACAAGAGCGAATGGTTTGGTTAGCATGATCAAACAATTAAAATTATACGCAGTAGCGTATCAAACACAAATTGAAGATTAGAACGTTATGAGTAAAGAAAATATAGCAGAGGATAGTGCAGATTTGGGAGAAAAAATAGTTCGTATTTTAAAAACAATATATGATCCAGAAATACCAGTCGATATCTATGAATTAGGATTGATATATGATGTTTTGGTCAATGAGGATAACGAGGTTAAGATACTAATGACTTTAACATCGCCTAATTGCCCTGTTGCAGAATCTTTACCTGCAGAGGTTGAAGAAAAGGTTAAATCTCTTGATTCAATTAAAGATGCGGAGGTTGAAATTACTTTTGATCCACCTTGGACTCAAGACTTAATGAGCGAGGAAGCAAAACTAGAATTAGGACTTCTTTAATTAAATGTCGATTTCTGTCTAGATTTTAATTCTATTTTTATGCAAGACGAAATTATTAATAGAGTTGCCCAAAGTAAACTAATCACCTTTAACCTTGAGGATTATTATCCAAAAGGGGATAGGATGGTATTAGATATTAAGGATTGGCTTTTTGAGGGGTTTATTCTAAAAGAAAAAGATTTTAGAGCTTCTGTAGAAGCACATGACTGGTCTCAATATGAAGGTGCATATGTAGCTATGCAATGTTCTACAGATGCGATCATCCCAGGGTGGGCTTACCTATTAATTAGTATTAAACTTAGTGCTTTTTCGAAAAAGGCGATACAAGGTACTTTGGTCGATTTAGAAACGAGTATTTATCAATCTATCATTGAAAAATTAGATATTTCAGAGTTTCAAGATAAGGTGATTATCATTAAAGGATGTAGTAAAAAGCCCGTTCCAGAAAATGCATATTTATTTATTGCAGAGCGGTTAAGGCCTGTTGCTAAGTCTATTATGTATGGGGAAGCTTGTTCTTCAGTACCCTTATACAAAAGAAAATAACAATTTCCTGCTCAGGGAATTTGTTAACTATTCTTACATTTGCGACACTATAAACTATAAACATTTTATTATGAAGAAAATTATTTTAACCATAGCAGTTGCATTTGTTGCAACTATGGGCTTTTCTCAAACAGAGGAAGAGCTTAAAGGGCAATTAGGTGCTGCAAAAGATTCGATAGCTGTTATTCAAGGTAGAGCTGACGCTATACAAGGCCAAATCGATAAATTACCCGGTTGGAAAAAAGGTGCTTTTGGTACAATTGGTGCCAATATCAGCAGCTTTAATAATTGGTATGCGCAAGCTTCACCAAATAATTCGAGCGGTAATATTGGTGTAACAGTTAATGCATTCGCTAATCTTAACCAAGATAAATTTTTCTGGAGAAACTCAGGAAATATAAACCTAGGATGGGTAAAGTTTGACGATAAAGATAATCCTGCTGATGATGATAGCTTTAAACAAGCAGCAGATGTTTTTACCATTTCATCTTTATATGGTCGTAAATTGAGCGAAAAATTTGCCATATCAGGTTTAGGCGAATACCGTACTACTATCCTTGACAATTTCAATGATCCAGGATATTTAGATTTAGGGGTTGGTGCAACTTGGACACCGATTACTGATCTTGTAGTAGTTATACACCCACTTAACTACAACTTTGTATTTAGTAGTGAGGATACTATTTTTGAATCTTCTTTAGGGGCTAAAATTGTTGCTGATTACACAAGAAAAATTGGAGCGATAAACTTTAAGACCAATTTTTCTACATTTCAAAGTTATAAAAGTGGAGATTTATCGAACTTTACTTGGATCAATAGTTTGGGATATACGTTGTGGAATGGTATAGGTCTTGGTTTTGAATTTGGTTTACGTAACAGTAAACAAGAAGCTTTGAACTATGCGGCGATAACAGGACCAGCTCCAGACCCTACAATTACTTTCGATAATGTAGATAACAATTTACAGACTTACCTATTATTTGGTTTAAACTATTCATTCTAAATTCTACTATAAAATTTAGTTTTAAAAATAAAAAAGCCCTCTATTTAGAGGGCTTTTTTCGGTTAAGTAATTATCGTAAAATTTGGGATTCTACTTTTAGTCTTAATAAGTCAAATATTGATTTGGGGTCAACACTAACACTTAAGCACATGGTAAAATTAACCCAATACCTTTGCTGATGATAATTTATGTTGTGAACATAACTTAAAATGTGGTGAGATTTATTAATGGTTTAATTTCATCGATGAACTACACATTTTACATTGTAATTGGCAATCAATACTCGTCTAAATGTTCAGGATATAGAAAGTTATTATACGGAAAACGGGTTATATGTATATCTCTTACTTCGTCATAAACTCGTTTTCTAAACTCATCTAGATTTTCTTTATTCAACGCAGAAATAAAAAGTGCTCTGTCTCCCACCTTTTCCATCCAGGTATTTTTCCAGTCTGTAATGGTAAAATGTCTTCCGGTGCGTTCAGTAATTAAATCGTCTTCATCAATTGTTTCATGTTCGTATTGATCTATCTTATTGAATACCATGATGACTTTTTTGTCTGAGCTTTTTATTTCGGACAAAATCTTGTTTACAGATTCGATATGCTCCTCGAATTGAGGGTGCGAAATATCTACAACATGCAATAGTAGGTCCGCTTCACGCACTTCATCTAAAGTGCTTTTAAAGCTTTCTACCAGTTGGGTAGGTAACTTTCTAATAAAACCTACAGTATCACTTAACAGAAAAGGCAAATTACCGATAACCACTTTTCGCACTGTAGTATCTAAGGTTGCAAAGAGTTTATTTTCTGCGAATACGTCACTTTTGCTAATTACATTCATTAAGGTAGACTTACCAACATTGGTATACCCTACTAGTGCCACCCTTACCAAAGCTCCTCGGTTACCTCTTTGGGTTTCCATCTGGCGGTCTATCTTGGTCAATTTTTTTTTAAGCAATGTGATGCGATCACGAACGATACGTCTATCCGTTTCAATTTCCGTTTCACCAGGCCCACGCATACCAATACCACCTTTTTGGCGCTCTAAGTGTGTCCAAAGTCCGGTAAGTCTAGGTAGTAGATATTCATATTGTGCAAGTTCTACCTGAGTACGAGCATAGCTAGTTTGTGCGCGTTGCGCAAAAATGTCCAGAATTAAACTGGTTCTATCAATTATCTTGCAGCGCAGTTGCTTTTCTATGTTACGTTGTTGGCCAGGGGTAAGTTCATCATCAAAAATAACCGAACCGATTTCGTGCTCTTCAACATATTTTTCGATTTCCTCCATTTTCCCTGTTCCAATCATGGTTTTAGGGTTAGGGATGTCCATTCGTTGTGTAAAACGTTTATAAACCTCTCCACCGGCAGTGTAGGTCAAAAACTCTAGCTCATCTAGATATTCCTTAACCTTTTCCTCATTTTGGTCTTTATTGATTATACCAATAAGAACCGCTTTTTCATAATCTATACTCTTCTTTTCTATCATAATTCCGTAAAGTGCAAAATTAAGCAATTAGCCATAAGCTATTTCGTATTTTTATTCACCCAATAAAAAGCTTTATGCGTATACCATTTTTTAAAAAAAAGGCTAAGAAACAACGATATACTATTGCATTCTACAATTTAGAGAATCTATTTGATCCAGAACAAAATAAAAATACCTTAGATAGAGATTATACCCCCACCGGAATAAAAAAGTGGACTGTAGAACGATATCGACATAAGCTGGCCAAACTATCAAAAACCATCATTAGAATTGGAGAAGAAAAACATCCATATCCACCGGTATTAATTGGTGTTGCCGAAGCGGAAAATAATAGTGTTCTTCAGGCACTTGTAGATACAGACCCGATGGAGGATTTAGATTACGGATTTATACATTTCGATTCGCCAGATGAACGTGGTATTGATACTGGACTTATTTATCGAAAAAAGTTTTTTAAAGTTCTACATGCCGAACCTTTAGCCCTAATGGTCAATAACGCTGGTGGTATTAGAGATACTACTAGAGATATACTTTATGTAAAGGGTGAATTAAATAAAGAATTAGTACACATCTTTGTAAACCATTGGCCATCTAGGCGAGATGGTGATGTTGAAACTGAATACAAAAGAGTAATTGCTGCTGAAGAAATTATTCAAAATATTAAAAGTATTAAGTTGCAAGAGCTAGAGCCTAACATTATTGTAATGGGAGATTTTAATGACGACCCATCCTCAAAGAGTATTCAAGTGCTGAAGGAAGGTACAAGTTTGTTTAATGCTATGGAGACTTTACACATTCCTGACAGTAGAGGGACTTCTGTCTATGGCGGGAAGTGGAATATGTTCGACCAAGTCTTGATTTCAAATTCATTCTTCAACTTTGAAAAGAACACGCATAGTTTTGATACTGCCGGTATCTTTGATCATAAATCTTTGAAGGAAAAGAAAGGCAAATATAAAGGTACTCCTTATAGAACTTTCGTGTCACATAGATATATGGGTGGATATAGTGACCATTTTCCGGTATATACTGTATTTACCTTCAATTCATAACATATTTAAAAAGAAAGAAAAAACCTACACAACATAAATTGATGTTTTCACAACAGGTTCACCGTAATGTATAGGTAATTCATCGAATAAAAGTGTTCACTCATCGAACACAGTTTCTGGTTTATATATTTGTAGTCCAAATCTTACACTTATATAGCCTAACGATGAATACCAAAAACTCTACATACAGCGCAAGTAGTATTCTAATAGTACTTTTTTCAGTGTTCTCAACAGTAATGAACCTTAATGGCCAATCTACAGAGCAACGATTAAAGATAACTTCTAATAATAAGAATATTGAGTTGGCTAGTTTCAAATCTAATTTGGTTTCTGATTATAAAATGAAAAGAATACAATTGAAAGAAGTTGCAAAACTGAACAATTGGAAAATTAAGGAAACACTAGCAAACGGTAAAAAAATCGAATTACAAGAAATAGGTGAAGATGGTAGTCCTTTATATTATGAAACCTATTCTGACGAAGCTGGTTTAATATCTAGAGCCTCCACTTTAAATACAAATGGTATGCTAGGTCTTCATTTAAATGGTGAAGGCATGCAAGTAGGTGTTTGGGATTCAGGTGTAGCTTTAGAAAATCATGTTGAATATACCACTCGAATTAAAATTGGTGATGATCAAACTGAAGTAGATTCTCATGCAACCCGAGTTACTGGTAGTATTATCTCAACTGGTCATAAGAAAGAGGCAAAGGGCGTAGCTAGTATGGCAAGTGTTATTTCTCACGATTGGACAAGAGATAAAATTGAAGTTACTGAAGCAGCAGCTGACGGACTTTTACTTTCTAACCATTCTTACGGTATTAAAGCGGATCGTGTACCAGATTGGTATTTCGGTGCTTATACTAAAGTAGCTCAAGATTGGGACAAGATTATGTACAACGCACCTTACTACTTAATGGTTTCTGCTGCAGGTAATGCGCAAAAAAGCAGAGACAACGAGTCACCTATTTACGGCACAACTGCAGATGGTTTTGATGTGTTGCTAGGTTTTACATTAGCTAAAAATGGAATTACAGTAGCTGGTGTAATTTCTAAAATTGATGGAAATGGTAACTTGAAAAGTGCAGATGTTTCAGCTTACAGTAGTTTTGGTCCTGTTGATGATGGTAGAATTAAACCTGATATCGCTGGTAATGGTGGATCAGTACTTTCTACTGATTCTTATAGTAATACAAGTTATAATACTTCCTCGGGTACTTCAATGGCAACACCAGGTGTAACAGGTTCTTTATTATTGTTGCAACAGTATAATGAAGAATTATATGGTTCTTATATGAAAGCTGCTACACTAAAAGGTTTGGCATTGCATACAGCAGATGATGTTGATGCATTAGGGCCTGATTACAAAATGGGATGGGGCGTTATGAATGCTAAGAGCGCTGCTGAGCTTCTTTATAATAAGGATTTTACCAGTCATGTTGCCGAAGAGTCATTAGAAAACGGAGAAACATTTTCATTGACTGTTTCTGCAAAAGGAAATGAGACATTAATAGCTTCAATTTCTTGGACTGATTTAGAATCAGCTTATATCAATAAAGGTGAATTGAACAATACCACTGCTGCATTGAATAATGACCTTGATATTAGAATTACTCAGAACGGTAAATCTTTTTTACCTTGGAAATTAAATCCTGCGCAAGCTAGTAGCGCTGCCATAAAAGGAGATAATAATGTAGATCCTTTCGAACGTATTGAGATACCAAATGCAAACGGCACGTATACCATTACAGTGACTCATAAAGGTGAATTAGAAAATAATACACAAGATTTTTCCATCATTCTTTCAGGTGTAATGATGACTACTTGTTCAATTGAAGCCCCAGATCAAATTTCTTTAGAAAAAACCGAAATCTCTAGTGTAGACCTTACTTGGGATGCTACTACAGACGGACTTTATGAAATACAGTATAAAGAAGTTCACCAACAAGAATGGTCTACTGAATACATTACCATCAATAATTTTGCTTGGAACGGCTTAATGGTTGATAATACATATTCTTTTAGAATTAGAACTTTTTGTTCTCAAAATATAGCTTCTGAATATAGCGACCCAGTTACTTTTATCTTTCAAGGTGAAAAAACTGTTTTAGAAACTTTTAATACGTTAAGTATTGATTCTGAAATTCCTTTTAGTGTATATCCTAATCCTGCAATTGACGAGATTCAATTGAATATTAAAACTACCGATAGTACAGTGTTTAGAATACTAAGTACAAGTGGTGTAGAGTTGAAAATGGATTCTGCTACCAATTCTAGAATAAATGTTTCTGATTTGCCTACAGGATTATATGTATTGCAAATTCAAGATTTTGACGTAAACAAGAGTACAAAATTCTATAAGTATTAATATTATTTTATTCTTCTAGATTGTGTTGTAAATGAAAGTCCTTGTTGACCAACCGTTGAATTCATTACCCCTTCAAACAAAGGCTCAGGACCATCTTTTGGAGCGTTCCATTCAAAAATAAAGTTAGACCCTGTGCCACCTTCTATATCCATCTCATCAATAATAATTTCAGCAGTTTCTAAAGGGGCTAAATAAATAGGATGGTTGAAATAACTTCTTAAAGAAGTGCCATGTGTATCAAAATATTCAGCTTTCAGGATATATATCGTATCAATATCACTTGTATTTCGCAAACTGACCATAGCAGTGAGGTTGTGTGTTTTATGCTCTGAACTACTATATATCTGAGAATAAATAGAAAGGTAAGATTTTCCATACTCCAGTGAATCCTTAGTGTTTAAAGTGATTTTTCTTTTAGACCAATTTTCAGGATTTATAGAACTGATTTCCTTTTCTTCCATACAGCTGAATAGCGCTATGGCAACAAAGGATAATAGAATGAATTTTTTCATATTTAAAAGTGGTTTAGAACAAAGTACACTGTTAGTAAAATTACATCATTCATGCAGTTTTTAAAGTACGGATTCTTGTTTTTTAGTAAGAATTATACCGTTTTAATCATATTAATTATTTGGCTACTTTCTTTATTTCATCATCTTCTAATAACGATTCATTTCGTAGTCTTAAATAAACTTGTGCAGTAGTTAAAACGTCTAACTCACAATAGTTTACAATTCTTTTTAAATCGTTTTCCTCATAATAGACCGCTTTTACCATACTGCCATCAATATCTTCTTTTGGCGAAGGTATACCTAGAACATGGGCCATTAACTTTAACGACGTATAATGTTTGTAATCTCCAAATTTCCAAAGCTCCATGGTATCTATATGTGGAATCTCCCAAGGTTTTTTGCCGAATAGGTCTAACTTATTAGGTAGAGAAATGCCATGAATAATCATTCTACGCGCTATATATGGAAAATCGAATTCCTTACCATTATGAGCACATAATATGTTTTTAGGATGGTTGAAATGCTCGTTTAATAATGTTTTAAATTCTTGCAATAATTTATTTTCTTCCCCGTGAAAAGTAGTAAGTCTAAAACTTCTATTTTCTCCTTGAAATTTAAAATAGCCTACAGAAATACAAATGATTTTACCAAACTCTGCCCAAATTCCTGCACGATCATAAAATTCTTCGGCAGTAAATTCTTCTTTTCGTTGGTATTGCGATTTGTGGGCCCATAGTTGTTGGGTGGTATCATCCAATTGGTCAAAGGAGCTTTTTTCTGGTACGGTTTCAATATCTAAAAATAGAATATGCTCTAGTTGTATCTTATTTAGCATAGAGATGTAAATTACTATGAAATAGAAATTTAAGATAATTTCTTCAATTCTAAGGCCCATTTAATTCGTTTCAAAATATGGTATCTTTAAGCCTGGATATCAATTGCTATGAAATCTTACAATTACATAGTAGCCGATTATTCTATTTAGCTAATTTTTATAACACAAAAGATATCCATGATTTTCGGTAATAAGCACCTAATTGTTTTAGTTCTTTTCATTGCGGCTATTTTGTTTTCGTGCAGTAACGACGAAGTTCAAGAAACAAAAGAAAGTCAAGATTTTAATCTAACCATTATAGGTGAAGACTTGCAGGAAGTTTACCAATACGACTATGAAAGTCTAAATAATACAGGAACCCGAATCAATCTTTCGAGTGAATTAGGTATACAGAACAATTACTTAACTCTACGAGAATTTGAGGGTTCGTTGTCATTTTATTCTTTTTCAAATAGTGCAATTTCTCTTGCTCAAAAGAATTTAGGCACAGGTAAAATAAGTTTTTTTCCTGATTTTTACATGACTAGCGCTGAACGGTCTTTGGTTTGGGGGATTAATGATGAGAATTCGGTTTATTTTGGACTTTATAAGCCTCTTGGTTCTACTAATTTGACATTACGTGTTGTTTCTTTTGCCGACATGCAGGGTTTTGACATATCATTAGAGTTCGGAATTACAAGGTTGTTTGAGCCTTTGTATGATAATGGAAATTTATTTATTACATATCTAACGGGTAGTGAAAATTATAAATTAGCGGTGTATAATGTAGATGCTAATGCTATATTGAAGACGTTTGAGTTTGGTAAGGGAAAACCTAGTTTTCTAATTACAGACTTGGGAAATTTGGCAATTTTGACTCAAGAAGGTAATAGTAATACCAATTTAGAGTTTTTTGATACTTTAAACTTTCTTAGCATATCTACCTCGGTATTACCAATGGCACAACCTTTTGAAGCGGGTCCGATAAATGGAGCGATAGTAGATGAAAAATTATATTATCAATACGTTTATACACAACCTTTTGAAATTGAGAGCGGACCTGCAGTGCTAGACTTGAATTCTGGTGATAATACGATTTTGGATATTGTAGGATTGATCAATAAAGTAAATGAAGATGAAGAAATAAGTATACGACCATTATTTGGTCAGTATCTTTCAGATATAAATCTCTTTGCCATTTCATATGCGCTTCAAAATCAAGTAGGGGATGAAATAGGAGGCTTTTTATTGGTTTCTTTAGAAGGTAATTTGGTCGTACAAAGGAATTTGGAATTCCTTCCAACCTATTTTGTTGATTAATTGATTACCGACCACCTAGTCTGTTTTTCAATTGCGAATGGACTTAAGATTTAAAAAAATGAAGATGGAAAACTAATTTTTATCGACCAAAACCTATTTATTAATCGACAAACGATTCTTTCAATGATAAAACAAACTAGCTAGTTTGTTTGGTAATCTCTAAAAAATAGTGGGTTAGAATAAACTCTGTTGTTTGTGCGGACTTTCATGATCCAATAACCACTTTTTTCGGTGCAGGCCACCGGCATAACCGGTAAGTGAACCATCGCTGCCAATAACTCTATGACAAGGAACAACAATCCAAAGTGGGTTTCTGCCATTTGCAGCTCCCACAGCTCTAATGGCTTTGGGGTCACCGATCAATTTTGAAAGTTCCATATAAGAAGCTGTTCTTCCATAAGGGATGTTTTGCAGTTCTAACCAAACCTTTTTTTGAAATTCTGTGCCTTCAGGATTTAGGTCTAGTTGAAATTCTGTTCGAATACCTTCAAAATATTCATTCAGTTGATAAACGGCATCCTCCAATGATTCTGGCATAACATCAGTAATTGGTTCTTCGGAATCTAAGACGATGATAGAGGAAAGGCCTTCAGAGCTTCCAGTTATTTTGGCAACCCCTAATGGTGTATTAATATATGCAACGTCGTCCATTGATATAATTTTGTTTTTATTCGTCCGGTGAAACACTTGGCTTTTCAATGACTCCAGAAGCTTTTGCGCGTATTTCCCAATTTTTTCTTGCCAGTACCTGTAAATCTGCTATATTATCGCTCTCATCCATTATCTCTAGGCCTAATAAAGTTTCAATAACATCTTCCATAGTTACTAATCCACTCACAGAACCATATTCATCTACTACAAGTGCGATAGCTTCACGTTTTTGAATAAGAGTTTCAAACAATGTTGGAATGGGCGTGCTTCTTCGAGTTACAAGTATTTCGCGCTTAATCTCTTTTAATGGAATCTCTCCGTTTTGATTGATCATCTCTTCGAGAACATTATCCTTCAATACAAATCCGGTTATGTTATCCATATTTTCAGTGTACACAGGAATTCTAGAAAAACGTAATTTTTGATTATCCTTAAAGAAATCAGCTATGGACTTTTCCTCAGAAGCTATTTTCATAACGGCTCTTGGTGTCATAATATCCTTTACAAGAATATCATCAAATCGCAGTAAATTTTTTATGATAGTTGATTCAGATTTTTCAAATACCCCTTCTTTATGGGCCATATCTGTCATGGCGTGGAAATCTTCACGACTTAGAACACTACCATGATGTTTACCACCACCGACCATTTTCGTAAACAGACGTAATACCCAGAGTAACCCTGTATATTTTAAGCCTATTACCATAATATTTAAGGTTTTTGCTGAAAAATTTGCGAGTTGTTTCCAGTAGGTAGCACCAATAGTTTTAGGAATAATTTCTGATGCAACTAGTATAAGAATTGTCATTAACGTAGAAACTACACCTACCATAAGGTCTTCAGTAAATTCAATACCAAAAACTGAACGGCTTTCATTGCCATATAATTCGGCATAAGCCGCTTTAGCTTGAACACCTACTAAAATTGCACCAACCGTATGGGCGATTGTGTTAATGGTAAGTATGGCAATTAAAGGTTGATCTACATCTTTTTTAAGAACTTCTAATGTTTTGGCAAATGATTTACCTTCTTTCAATTTTACATTTATAAAAGTTGGTGTAATGCTTAGCAATACGGCTTCTAATATGGAACATAAGAATGAAAAGAAGATGGATACGAATGCGTAAAATACTAAAAGTCCCATAAGATGGTTTTAAGAACCGAAGATATCAATAAAATTAATAAGGTTTGTGCTGTATCGCGTTATCGAATGCTTGATAAAATACTTGTTGAATAGCTGGTCTGATATTGAGTTCATAAATATTTCTATTATCTCTGGTAGGGTACACTCGATTTGATAAAAAAACATAAATTAATTCATGCTCTGGGTCTGCCCAAACAAAGGTTCCAGTGAATCCACCATGTCCAAAACTATCTTGACCAACCTCTGGCGCAGGATATGCATCTGGCAAAGAGAATTTATAATTGTTCAAGTATGGTTTATCAAAACCTAAACCTCTTCTATTTTCGTTTTCTGGATATTGTGTTCGGGTAAATTCTTCCATTATTTTTTCGGAGATATAGCGTCTACCTGAATAAATTCCTTTTTGAAGAAACATTTGCATAATTATTGCTAAATCGTCTGCAGTGCCAAATAGGCCGGCATTGCCTGAAATGCCACCTAATAATGAAGCATTTTCATCATGTACCCAACCCTTAGTTAAAGAATGTCTATACATAGTATCTACTTCGGTTGGAACAATTTTGTTGGTAAAGTTTTGATTGCTTGGTAGAAATCCAAAAGTTTTCATACCAAGTGGTTTGTAAAATTTCTGAGCCAGATAATCCTCATAAGGTATTCCTGTAATTTGTGATATTAACTCTGGAAAGATTAGAAAAGTTAATCCTGAGTATGTGTACTTTTTATTGGTTGAAACTTCAGAACGATTTATCATTCTATACATTTTCCTATTAAATCTATTTTTTACATAGATGTTTTCATAAGCTTTATTCTGAAATTTTTCGCTCGCGTTATCACGTAAAAATCTTTCTTTAAACCGACCGTTATGTTTTAAGGTTTTACTTAGAAAAACAATATAGGGCTTAAGCCCTGCTTGATGCGCTAAAATTTCTCTAAGCGTAATGTTTCTTTTGTCTTTCCGGCGTTTCCATGGCTTCCAATAAGAGCTGAAAGGTTTGTCTAAATCTAGTTTTCCCTCATCAACTAATTTCATGATTGCAGGTAATGGCCCTAAAATTTTGGTAACCGAGGCCAAATCGTAAAGGTCAGTTAGCGCAACAGGTTGAATGCTATCATAAGTGTGGTAACCGTATGCTTCATGAAATATTATATTTCCGGCCTTAGCTATTAAAATCTGTGCCCCAGGAAACGAATGGTTTTTTATACCATTCGTTATAATGCTATCTACCTTTTGGTAAATGTGTATAGAGTCTAATTCAAAGTGTGCTAAAGTAGATTTTTGTAACGTAGATCCTTTTGGTAACATTAAAATATTCGAATCATTTTCTTGAGCATTAAGCCCAAGATATAATAAACCAAAAAGTATTATATGTATTTTTTTCATGAAAAAAGGTCTAATAATTATCCCATAATCCGTATTACATCTTTCGCAAAGTAACTTGCGATGACATTGGCGCCAGCTCTTTTGATGGCAGTTAATTGTTCCATTACTACGGCATCATGATTTAACCATCCTTTTTCTGCGGCAGCTTTTACCATGGCATATTCACCAGATACTTGATATACGGCGACAGGTACATCGACTTCATTCTTTATTTCGCGTACAATGTCTAAATAACACAAACCTGGTTTAACCATGACAATGTCAGCACCTTCTTCAATATCCATCTGAGTTTCCCTAATAGCTTCAAAGCGATTGGCAAAATCCATTTGGTAGGTATTTTTATCTTTGGGTACGTTTTTAATATCAACGGGGGCTGAGTCTAAAGCATCTCTAAAAGGACCATAAAAGGCACTGGCATATTTTGCGCTATAGGCCATAATCCCTGTATTGAGATATCCTTCATCTTCTAATGCCTCACGAATACTTAAAATACGGCCATCCATCATATCGCTTGGCGCAACAAAATCGGCACCAGCTTTGGCGTGAGATACGCTCATTTCCGCTAGAACTTCAACACTCTCATCGTTTAAAATCTGTCCGTCTGCAACAATACCATCATGACCATATGATGAGTAGGGGTCAAGGGCAACATCAGTCATAACGAGCATATCTGGACAAGCATTTTTAACCGTTTTTATGGCCAATTGCATTAAACCATTTTCATTCAATGCTTCCGAACCGCTGTTGTCCTTTAAATTATCAGGAACTTTTACAAATAATAGAACTGAGTGTAAACCCATTTTCCAAAGTTCTTTCACCTCTTTTGTTAAATTGTCAAGGCTAAGGCGGTAATAATTAGGCATAGAAGGTATTTCTTCTTTAATGCCCTTGCCCTCAACAACGAAAAGAGGTACTAAAAAATCGCTCGGTGAAATAATGGTTTCCCTTACCAAACTTCTAATGGCTTCATTGCTACGTAATCTTCTTGGGCGTATAAGTGGGTACATAATACTATATTTTATTGCTTATTCAGATTCTTTACTCTTTCTAATGATTTCTTTTAAGCGTTCTTTTCTTAACGCAGCTTCTCTTTTCAATTTGTTCTTCTTTCTATCCATTAGCTTGGCATGCTTTGCTTTGTTCACCGTATTTTTAGCCTTGCCTTTTTTTGCCATACCTGAATATTTATATTCAAACGCTTTATCGCTTTAACTAACTAGTCTTTACCAAATAAAACGAATGTATCTTGAAGCTTTACAAAAATAGGGGAATTTGAATAATAGCTAGAGCGGTTATTACTTATTTTTATAGGCTTAGCGGCTAAATGATCCTTGATGCAGAAAATCAGTGAAATTTTACAATTCAAATATACCTGGCGTAACTACCAACAAGAGTTTTTAGATGGTTTTCAAGAACATATAAAAGATGAGCATTTACATGTAATTGCACCACCAGGTTCTGGCAAGACAATACTCGGTTTAGAAATATTGAAACGTATCGGTAAGCCGACTTTGGTGTTGTCACCAACTTTGACCATTCGCAATCAATGGCGTTCTAGATTGTTGGAGTTCTTTACGGTCGATGGTAAATTTGAGGATTATTCACTGAATATAAAATCTCCGGATCACATTACATTTTCTACCTATCAATCCTTGTTTTCGTTATCAAAATCATTTGGTGATAACGCTAAACAGCAGCTATTAGCGTTTATCAAGCTTCATAAAATCGAGACCTTAGTTTTAGACGAGGCACATCACCTTAAAAACGAGTGGTGGTATTGTTTATATCATTTGAAGGAAATAGAAGGATTAACCGTGGTTGCTCTTACGGCGACGCCACCATATGATAGTACAGCTACTGAAATTAATCGCTATTTTAGTTTATGCGGACCAATTGATGATGAAATTGCCGTACCAGATCTTATCAAGAACGGAGATCTTTGTCCGCATCAAGACTTTATCTATTTCTCCAAACCAGAAGAGGCTCAAATAAGGTATATCGTTAACTATCGTGAGCAGATATTAAACTTTACCAATAACCTTATTGCTAATACAGCATTACAAGAAAGTTTAATTACCCTTGATTTTTATATCGCCCCAAAAGAATCTTTAGAATATATTTATCAAAACCCTAGGTTCTTTTCGTCCATCATTATTTATTTAAATTCTTGTGGTTATGCCGTAAATGAAGAAAACCTTAAGCTATTAGGGTTTTCAAACAGCGATGTCACTTTTCCTAGTTTCAATTATGAATGGGCACAAGTACTGCTGCAGCATTTACTCATAGATCAGCGAGAAGAATTCGTAGCCTTTGAAGAGGTGTTGTTGCCTATTGAAAAAGAGTTAAAACGAATTGGGGTTTTAGAACATAAACGGGTAAACTTTGTGGGAGATGAGGTTTTATATAGAAACTTGTCTAACAGCCCTAGCAAGCTTGAAAGTATATTCCAGATTGTAAAGCATACAGATAAGCATCTAGAGGAAGATGCCAGAACGGTCATCTTAACCGATTTTATTCGTAAAGAGTTTTTGAATTTTAAAGGGAGGGAAACCAGCGTTCTAAATAAGCTGGGTGTTCTTCCTATTTTTAAATATATATTAGCGAAACAAGTAGGTAAAACTTCTTTAGGCGTTCTTACGGGTTCGTTGGTTATTATTCATGAGACTGCGTTAAACCAACTAAGGGAACTTTTGACTAATGAGAATCTAACGAATGCAAATGTAGATGGGTCTGAAGGTTATGTTCTTATTCATGTACCCGATGCCTTGAAAAATAAAATTGCAGAAGCTGTTACCCAACTGTTTGCTGAAGGAGTAATTAAGACACTTGTTGGTACTAAGGCATTTCTTGGTGAAGGCTGGGATGCTCCATGTATAAATACCTTAGTGCTGGCTTCTTATGTAGGTTCGTTCGTGTCTTCAAATCAGATGAGGGGTCGTGCCATACGTGTAGATGCCAATAATCTCGATAAGACAGGAAGTATTTGGCACTTGGCTTGTTTAGATCCTACGGCTATTGATGGTGGAAAGGATATGGAAAAGCTACAGCAACGGTTTGATGCCTTTACGGGCGTTTCGTTAAGGGACGAGGTGTATATCTCAAATGGAATAGACCGATTGGTATTACCTTTGAAGTGGTCTGAATCTACCGAAATAGCAAGGATTAACAAGAATATGTTGTTGTTGTCTCAGCAAAAATCCGTTTTCAAGAATCGATGGAACGAAGCGATTGAAGAAGGCAATATTTTGGTACGGGAACTTAAAATACCGTACGGTCAAGAGCAACCCTATGCCAAGACTAAAAAGATGCATGCGTTAAATGCGCGCAAATATGTAATGCTAGAAGTTGTTTTAGGTGTTTCGGTCTTTGTGCCTGAATTTCTAATAAAAAATATGGGGGCAGTTTTAAATAAGGGTATGGTGCAAGTATTGTATTTGTTCTTTGCAGCATTATTCTTAGGTTTTGGTCCAAAAACGTTTAAAGCACTCAAACTATATTTTCTATTTGGAAATCAATACAAGAAAACCAAGAAAATAGGGAAAGCTTTATTGGGTTATCTTTTAGATTCTAAAGTGTTGAGCTTTGAATCTGTTGATGCCATCATCCATTCTGAGCAAAATATAAAAGGGTCATTTTCGATTTATTTGAAAGATGCAAGTCAGCATGATAGCAACTTATTTATATCGCTTTTAGAGGAAGTCATCGCTCCAATTGATAATCCTAAATATTTATTGGTAAATGGTAATTGGATAAAAAGGAAAATGGGTATTCGTAGCTATTACGTGGTGCCAAAAAATTGTGGTAAGAATAAAACAGAAGCGCTGCTTTTTCAAAAATATTGGAACAAAGAGGTTGACGGGTCTAGAATTTTATTTACGAGATCCTTAAAGGGTAGAAAAGAACTGCTAAAAGCAAGATTCTCACATCTTAAATATCAATTTGAAGAGATTTCAAAAAAAGCGATTACATGGAAATAAAAATATGTATAATTAGTGCGCTATATTTCTATCTCACCAATTAAATAGCAAACACCGTTACCCGATATTTTTACACGTTCTCCAAGATATTCGCATTGTATATCGCCACCACGTTCAGATAGTTGTTTTGCGGTAAGTGTTTTCTTATTCAGTTTCTTTGACCAATATGGTGTAAGTGTAGTATGAGCAGAACCTGTTACAGGATCTTCAGGTATACCACATTGCGGCGCGAAAAAACGAGATACAAAATCAACTTCATTTCCATTTGAAGAAACAATTACACCCCTACAATCCAATTCATTTAATAAATGGAAATCGGGTTTAATAGCCTCGATTTCTTCTTGAGAGTTATAGATGAGTAAATAATCGGTTTTTCCTTTATAGGTCTCCAAAGGTTGCTTTCCTATGGCTTTAGAAATATCAGTTTGCTCTGAAACGGCGATTAAATCATCCGTAGGAAAATCCATAGTAAAAAGTTCAACTTCATTTTTTTGCACTAATAACTCACCACTTCTAGGCGAAATAAACCGAAGTGTATTTTCTTTAAAACCATAGTAATTATATAGTACAAAAGAAGTTGCTAAGGTTGCATGACCACAAAGGTCCACTTCAATTTCAGGGGTAAACCAACGTATCTCATAATAATTATATTTTTTAACCGCAAAAGCAGTTTCTGCTAAATTGTTCTCGGCAGCGATTTGTTGCATAAGCTCAGTTTCTAACCAATCTTTAAGAATACAAACTGCTGCCGGATTGCCACCAAACAGCTTTGTTGTAAACGCATCTATTTGATATATTTTTTGCTTCATGGTAAAATTTTAGTCTATTCCAAATTTACGACTTATCTCATCTGCTTTGGCAACCCATTTTTTGGGTGCGTCAAATCTATATCCCACATAAAATTCAAGAAAACTAATAGAATCATCTAAAACAAAATTTTCGGCAGAAGTATGTGTTAGAAGTTGTGTATTAATGTTTATACCACTGAAGAAGTTTTCTGAGTTGTATCCACCGGTTAATCTGAAAATTAGTTGGGCAAGTCCATTCAAGGAAGTCTTTCCTTGAGATTTGGAGAGATTAAATCCCAAACCTCCTGTTGCACCTGCTGAAAGAATATAGTTTTCATCGAACACCCAATTGTAATAGTATCCAGGTCCAACGGCCATTTTAAAAGAATGTTCCAGTTGATTTTCTAAGAAGGGATCCTCAAGTTTAAATTTGGTGTAATAATAGGAGATGCCAGGTATAAAACTACCTACACTTTCTTTTTGCCATTCATTTTGAAAGCCTATAGCTCGAAAAGAAAAATCAGGATTAAATATATAGCTAGATGTTCCGCCAATTTTGAACGTTTTTAAATCATCTATAGGCAGGGTTAATTCTTGTGTTCTAATGAAGAATCCTTTTTGCTTGTAAATGTCTACCGTCTGCATGTATTGCCCAAAAAATGTTCTAATATTGAACGTAATTAATTTAGAGTCACCGTTGTCTTTATTCTCGGACAAAAAATTGGGTGCATAGCCAAAATCAACCTCTAAAAAACGAAATAGTACGGATAGGCCCAAATAGCTTTTGTCATTAGGAATAAATTCGGTTTTATCCCTCGTTATCTTGTCTCTAAGCGTAAAACTATTGGAAGTTGTCTGTAAGGATAGTCGAAGGGTGACTTTGTCTGGAAAGGACTCTTTATAGGTAGAATTTTGGGCAGTACAGAACTCTGTTAAACATAATAAGATCAGTAAAAGTGATAATCTTAAACCCATTCTTTAGGTTTCATTAATACATTCAATAGTCGTTCTTCTTCACTACCTTTCTTAGGATGATGATCATAACGCCATTGTACATGCGGTGGAAGGCTCATCAGGATACTCTCAATTCGTCCATTGGTCTTTAGACCGAACAGGGTTCCTTTATCATGAACTAAATTGAATTCTACATATCTTCCTCGTCTAATTTCTTGCCAATCTCTTTGTTCCCTAGTGTAATCCAAGTCTTTTCTTTTTATAACAATCGGTACATAACAACTTAAAAAGCTATTGCCAACTTCGGTAACATAGTTGTACCAGTCTTGCATATTCATTTCTTCGGTTGCCTTGCAATAGTCAAAGAATAATCCGCCAATACCACGGGCTTCATTTCTATGCGTGTTCCAGAAATATTCGTCGCATCGTTTTTTATAGGTAAGGTAAAAAGTATCGTTGTGTTTGTCGCAAGCGGATTTACATACATTGTGAAAATGAACGGCATCTTCATCAAATAAGTAATACGGTGTTAAATCTTGACCACCACCAAACCATTGGTCAACAATTTCACCATCATTTCCATACAATTCAAAATACCGCCAATTTGCATGAACCGTTGGCACCATTGGGTTCTTTGGATGTAATACTAAACTTAATCCGCAAGCAAAAAAATTAGCATCTTTCACACCAAAATAAGCCTTCATACTATCGGGAAGCTCCCCATGAACACCTGAAATATTGACACCTCCTTTTTCAAAAACAGCTCCGTTTTCAATAACCCTGGTACGGCCACCACCACCTTCCGGGCGAACCCAAACGTCTTCCTTAAATGTTGTTTTTCCATCAACCTTTTCTAATTTAGATGTGATGGTATCTTGAAGTTGTTCTATGTATGCGTAAAATTTATCTTTCATTCTCTAAGACGTAAAGTTCCATATCTAACGGGTATTCGTTAGTTGGAGTGTGTTCTTTTACCAACGTTTTCTTCCAAAGATAACCACAATTTTCTGCTACCTTAATACTCCCAATGTTCGATTTGTAAACTATTATTCTAAGTCGTTTTAAATGTTGCTCTGTAAATCCCCATTCTGAAATGGTTTTAACGGCTTCTGAAGCGAAACCTTTTCCTTTATGTGGATATGCAATGCAATAAGCAATTTCAGCTTCTTTAGTTGCTCTTTTTAATTCTTTAAGATAGACCAGACCTATTATTTTTTTTTGTTCCAATTCTTTGAGCGTAAACAAATACTCTTTACCGGAAAGAAACTCTGATACCTTTTCTAAAACAAAGATTTTAGATAATGTAGGATTCAAATTTGCAGCAACGGTCTTAGGAAAGTACCGTTTTATATAATCTGTATTTGCACATACGAAGTCGCATAAACGCCATCCATCTTTTTCTGAAATCGGGTTTATTTCAAAATCTGACAGTTGAAATGAATTCATAGCTCTACTATAATTTCGACTACACATTACGTATTAACGTAATGAAATATATTACACCTGTTTGTATTCCTTCACGGCATCGATAAACGCCTTTGCATTTTCAACAGGTACATTGGGTAGAATACCGTGACCTAAGTTTACTACATAACTATCCTTTCCAAATTCATTGATCATTTGGTGGACCATCTTTTTAATTACAGCTGGCGGTGATAACAATCTTGCAGGGTCAAAATTACCTTGTAATGTAATTTTACCACCACTTAGATATCGCGCATTCCTAGCAGAACATGTCCAATCTACTCCAAGTGCAGATGCACCGGATTTTGCCATTTCGCCTAAGGCGAACCAACATCCTTTACCGAAAACGATAACCGGAGTTTCGTCTTTTAACGCATCGATAATTTGTTGAATGTATTGCCAAGAGAATTCTTGATAATCTGTTGGTGACAGCATGCCGCCCCACGAATCAAAAACTTGTACGGCATTGACACCTGCAGCTACTTTAGCTTTTAGGTATGCAATAGTGGTATCTGTTATTTTCTGTAGTAATTCATGTGCAACAACAGGTTGTGTAAAGCATAATTCTTTTGCTTTGTCAAACGTTTTGCTTCCTTGACCTTGTACACAGTAGCATAAAATAGTCCATGGTGAACCAGCAAAACCAATTAGAGGAACTTCATCGTTCAATTTTTCCTTGGTCGCTTTTATAGCTTCCATTACGTAACCTAATGTTTCATGAACATCTGGTACGATAACGCTATCTAAATCCTTTTGAGTGCGAATAGGATTCGGTAAATACGGACCAAAATTCGGTTTCATTTCTACATGAATGTTCATTGCTTGTGGAATCACCAAAATATCACTGAATAAAATTGCGGCATCCATTCCGTATCTGCGAATAGGCTGTACGGTAATTTCTGATGCCAATTCAGGAGTCTGACAACGAGTAAAGAAGTCATACTTCTCTTTAATCGCCATAAATTCTGGCAAATATCTACCGGCTTGGCGCATCATCCATACTGGCGGTCTCTCTACGGTTTCACCTTTTAAGGCTTTTAAGAATAAGTCGTTTTTTAAACTCATAGGTTGTCTTTGTTCATCTTTGCGAGAAGCTTTGAATGTTTGGCTACGCTCGTAAAGTCAATAATTTTATATTAAGCCAACAGCCAAAGGCTAATCCTTATAATCTTGGTTTACTAGATCTATAACACTTTCTACGGTAGGTATTTTAGCAACTTTTACTTCTTTGAAGTGTTCTCTAGCGGCTTTTGCCGTAGTTTCACCAATACAATAGGCTACTTTGTCAGCTGAGTTTTCCTTTAAAAAACTTTCTACGTTTGATGGACTATAGAACATGATACCTTTTACGGTTTCTGGTATCGATTTGCCAGATAGTTTAGTTCTATACGCCTCAATTGCATTTATGGTTATATTGTTTTCCTCTAAAATACTTGGTAACTCATCTAGACTTAAATTACCATGAAAATAGGTGACCTCTGAACCATCTATAAATTCTATTAGATGGTTAGCTAAATCTTTAGCGTTGTTTTCATAATGCGTTATCTTACCGAATTTGTTTTTAATAAATCGACGTGTTTTTCTGCCAACACAATAAATATTTTCGAAATCAAGCTCCACAGCGCTGCTACTTGTTAAAACAGCTTCAACAGCATTTTTACTCGTGAATACCACGTTTTTGTGTTTCTTCTTTAAAACAATCGGCGAAATTCGGTTGGGACTAATCTTTATAAAATCATCTGAATCTGCATTTACCGAAATATTAAGTAGAAGTTGTTGTGGCGGAGTCAATTTTTTGGTAGAAAAAATATTTATTTCCAAACCGGCATTAGCCAATTCGGTCATTAACCTTTTACCACCTCTTGCTAAAATACTTTTAGCACAGTCTATACCTAAATTTTTATGTTTTCCTAAAGGTGCAGTTAATTCTGCTTCTAGCTTTTTGCTTCCGTCAACATTAAGTAATACGCCTTTAAGGGTGACAATATTTTCTTTATTAATGTAAGATAAAGCTCCAATTGGAGCACTACAACCGCCTTCAAGTTCTCGTAAAAATTCTCTTTCTAGAGTAACACAGGTGTCCGTTTCCTCATGGTTTAATTGTGCGCATGCCTCGCGAATTTCATCATCATTTTCCATAGCAACGACCATGATTGCACCTTGAGCAGGAGCAGGTAGCATCCATGTTAGTCCTATAGTATTTTCAGGCTCTAAACCAATACGCTCTAAACCGGCAGCGGCAAATATGGCACCGTTCCATTCGTTATTATATAGTTTTTCTAATCTACTGTTTACGTTTCCTCTTAAATCAACAATAGTGTGCGTCGGGTATCTATTCAGCCATTGCGCTTGTCTGCGTAAACTTCCTGTTGCAATAACGGCATCACGAGATCCTAAAAACTCCTCGTTATCTTTAAATGCCATGATGTCCATGTAATTACCGCGTTTTAAAACAGCAGCTTTAACAATACCCTTTGGTAGTGCTGTAGGAACATCTTTCATTGAGTGAACAGCGATGTCGATGTCTCCATTTAGCATGGCTACATCCAAAGTTTTTGTAAAAATACCAGTTATGCCCAACTCATAAAGAGGTTTATCTAAGACTAAATCTCCTGTTGATTTTACAGGGACTAATTTAACGATATGCCCTAAAGCTTGTAATTGGTCCTTAACGGTGTTTGCCTGCCATAACGCTAATTCGCTATCGCGTGTTCCTAATCGTATTACTTTACTCATTTTTCGTCCAATTCTAATTGAAATACTTTTTGGATAAATTCTAAACTTGAATTGGAATCTACCGAGTCATCCTTAAGATGATTTGCAAATTGTGTAGTTATTTTTTGAATAATACGATTTGTAATGACATCTGCCTGATCTGCGTTGAAATTGACTGTTTTCTTAGATTGATAGTCAAGCTCTTCATCTTTCATGGTCTTCAGCTTTTTCTTCAATGCTTTTATAACAGGGGCAAATTTTCGAGTTTCTAGCCACTGATTAAAATCGTATTTTACCTCTTCGTTTATGGCTTCTGCCTCCGGAATAAATTGTTTTCTACGCTCTAAAGTTTCATCGGTCATTTGAGATAGATGATCTAAATGAATAACGGTTACGTTTTCCATATTGGAAATGGTATCGTCCACATTTTTAGGAACTGAAAGGTCTAATATCAATAAAGGCTTATTCGTATAAATCAATTCTTTGGTAATCGTAGGCTTTTGTGCACCTGTGGCAACCACTAAAATATCCGATTTCCTTATTTCTGATTGTAAATCGCCATAATCTTTCACCATTAGGTTGAATTTACCAGCAATTTGCTCAGCCTTGCCTTTAGTTCTATTGATTAAGGTGATATGCGGATTCTTGGTGTGCTTAATTAAATTTTCACACGTATTACGACCAATTTTTCCTGTACCGAATAAAAGAATATTCTTCTCTGATACATTTTTAACATTGCGTAAAATATATTGAACGGATGCAAAGGCAACCGACGTAGCTCCCGATGAAATTTCGGTTTCATTCTTTATACGCTTGCTTGCCTGTATAATACTGTTGCATAGACGTTCTATAAAAGGATTGGCTATACCCAATTCTTTTGAACGCTTAAAACTTTGCTTTAATTGACTGATAATTTCAAAATCCCCAAGAATTTGACTATCCAATCCAGTACCTACTCTAAACAGATGATTGATAGCTTCTTTGTTTTTATACACATAGGCAACTTCTTGAAACGCTTCAACGGTTCCGTTAGAATGGTCGCATAATAATTTTATAAGTTGAAAAGGATGTTGGGCAAAACCGTGCAGTTCTGTACGGTTACAAGTAGATGTTGCTAATAGACCATCAATACCTTGATTCTTTGCTTCTGTCAAAAGCTTGTTGACTGCAACTTCATCTAAACTAAATTTACCACGCGCAACGGCATCAGCCTTTTTATAGTTAAGGCCAATTGTGTAAAAGGAGTTGTGTTTAGAAATATGATAGTCCTTCATAAAGCGGATACAAAAGTATGGCTGTCAATCTAATAAAAATAACGCTTGCGGTACAATAAGTGTCGTCTGCAGAATTTTTGGATGAAAAATGATATATATCAGTTTAATAGCATAATTTTATAGGGTTTTAAGACAAATGCAAACTATTTATTTAGACGCTTTCTAAATAGATACAAAACTATTTTAGGAAAATGGAAGTTAAAAATAACGCTCAAAGGTCATATGATGAGGTACTGATTGAAGACGGATTTTACGTACTTAAATTTCATAATGAGGAAGATGTTAATGTTAGCTATTCTCGTGAAATTAATAAGAAATTTATTCAATTTCATTTTTGTTTGAAGGGTAAGGGTACATTTTCGTTTAATCAAGGTAGTTATAGTTTAAATGTTACAGAAGAAAACTCTTTACTACTATATAATATGCAGTTAGACCTACCGCTAGATTTAAAATTAGAGCCAAAATCTTCTATAGTTTCAGTTGTAATGACCTTAAGAAAATTTCATTCCCTATTTACCGCAGAAGCTGATTATATTCCTTTTCTAAGTACAGATAATAAAGAGAAGAAGTATTACGCTCAAGAACCTTTTTCACCATCGATTGCGGTTATATTGAGTCAGATTATTAATTACAATCTGCATCCATCAATAAAAGCGTTATATGTAAAAGGCAAGATTTATGAATTAATCGCTTTGTATTTCAATAGGAGTCCGAATGCAGATATAGAGCAGTGTCCTTATCTAGCGGATGAAGAAAATGTTAAGAAAATTAAACGAGCTAAAGATATCATTCTTGCAAATATGGCCGAGCCACCTACATTGACAGTGCTGGCGAGCGAAGTCGGTATAAGCTTAAAGAGATTGAAAGATGGCTTTAAGCAAATTTATGGAGATTCTGTTTACAGTTTTTTATTCGACCATAAAATGGACTACGCAAAACGGTTATTGGAAACCGGACAGTATAACGTTAATGAAATAGGTTTAAAGGTTGGGTATAGTACGGCAAGTCATTTTATAGCAGCGTTCAAGAAAAAATACAATACCACTCCAAAGAAATACTTAATTGCGTTGACAGGAAATTAAAAGAATAGTTATAGAGGCCTAGCGACCATAATACCTGTATTGCTTTTAATTCCTTTTAAATAATCGGCTAAAGGTAACTTGGAAACTTCAACCTCCATAGAACCTGTAGATGCATGCAGTAAATGAATTCTACCGTCTTTTTCTCGTGTTGCTATACCTGTATGGGTAACATCTAATCCGTTAATTGAGGTGGCTAAGGCGATGATATCACCAGATTGAATTAGGTACTCGTTTTCAGCAATTTTGTCTTGTGCCAAAACACATATGGCCTGACTATTTAGATAATTTTCTGAAGCGTTTATTTTATCGAAATTTGTGTCATCTGCCAAAAAAGGATACAAATCTCTGTGGGTACTCATAAAATTAATATCCTTGGTGATTTCTGTACCACCAATTTCACCAGTTATATCTTTCAGAATTCCTTTTTTGGCATTATTGGCAATCCATTCAGAGAAGTAGTGCAAGCGTGATGCGTACCCATTAAGAGCACCATCTTTATACCGTATAACTTCAAGATTTTCAACAAATGCATCAAACGAATTTTCTTTTTGTCTAAGAAGCATTGAGAACGCCAATACATTCTCAACAAAAGTGGTACAATCTAATCCTTGCAGATTTACTACTAACGTTTCAGTATCCCCAATTTCTAGAGTTTTGGCTACGTATGGTGTTTTCATGAAGGTTTTACCAACGGATACTATTGTGCTTCCAAAATCAGAATTTAAATAACCATCGATTTCGTTAATTTTTTTCTCAACTGCTTCTTTGTCCTTCGGGGAGCAGGTGATTTGTTGTGTGAACCCTAACTGAGAGTTGATAAGTACTATTAGTAGTAGTAAAAACTGACGCATGATATAGAATTATATATTATTACTCTTTTCTGTATTATTTTCCATAAGTACTCTGGTATGTACGATACTCTCAGGATAATTTTTCTGTAAAAAAGTAATTAGTTTTTCACGAACAAAAACCCTTAAATCCCAAAGTGTAGATGCATCTTGTGCACTTACCATAGCCCTTATTTCAACACAAGTAGGCTTAGAATCTGTCACTTGAATGTTTTGGTTTATTCCATCCCATAAATCGGTAGTTTTTAAAACCCGTTCAAGTTCTTTTCTAAGGGCATCAAATGAAACTCTATAATCGGTATATAAATATATAGTACCTAGTAGGTCGGCCGATTTCTTCGTCCAATTTTGAAAGGGTTTTTCGATAAAATAAGAGGTGGGTACAATCAATCTTCTTTTATCCCAAATATTTACAACTACGTAAGTCAGTGTAATTTCCTCGATTCTACCCCATTCACCTTCGACAATAACCACATCGTCAATTTTTATAGGTTGCGCTATGGCAATTTGTATTCCCGCTAAAATACTCGCAATCATTTTTTGGGCAGAAAGACCTACAATGATACCTGCAACCCCAGCGGAGGCAAAAATACTAACACCGATTTCGCGTATGCTCTCAAAACTCATAAGGGCGATACTTGCCCCTATGATGATGATGATGAAAATGATGATGCGCTCTAATATATTAAATTGGGTATAGACCTTACGTGCCCTGTAATTATCGACTGAATTAACATCGTAATTTTTAATGATTTTCCTCTTTGTAATTTTCAGCCCAATTATTAGTAGCCAGGTAAAGGCAAAAATTATAGAAATAGTACTGATCTTACTTAGCAGATAGGTAATCTCTTCAAACCCCAAAAGGTTATGAAACGGTTTAATACGGATTGCAATGGCAATAAATATTATAAAGATGGGCTTTGTGATATTTTTAATATCCTCTTTATCAAGAAGATATTTAGGATTTTTACCTAACCTTCTTAACAATTTAACAGTAATTAATTGAAGCAATAATAATACTAAGATTGCACCAAATATGTAAGCTAACAGTATCGGATTATTGGTTAATTTTTGCATTCAGTGTAGCTTTCGTGTGTAAAGAACAAATTTAGGCATTTAAATATGCAAATAGGAAAGGTTAAACACTATCAACTTTACTTATGCATCGATTTGAAACTTTTTTTGGTTCACAAATGTAGGTAGTATTTCTTGTCTTATTTTTGCACTTGGAAAAACTAACGCTATGAAAGGAATATTATTGGTCAATTTGGGTTCGCCGGAAAGTCCGACCGCAAAAGATGTAAAACCTTATTTAGATGAATTTTTAATGGATGAAAGGGTTATTGATGCCCCTAAATGGTTACGCGCTTTTCTTGTAAAGGGAATTATTTTGCAAACCAGACCAAAGAAATCAGCTAAGGCCTATGCTAAAATTTGGTGGGAGGAAGGTTCGCCACTAATAGTACTATCTGAACGCTTTGCCAATAAAGTACAACAACACACAAAAATGCCGGTTGCGTTAGGTATGAGATATGGTACAATGACCATTAAAAATGCGTTGCAAGAGTTGAAGGATAAGGGAGTAGATGAGGTTCTATTGGTTCCCTTATATCCGCACTATGCTATGTCTAGCTTTGAAACAGTTGTGGTAAAAGTTTTAGAGGAACAACAGCGATATTTTCCTGAAATGGAAGTAACTACGTTACCTGCTTTTTATAAAAATACAGATTATATACAAGCCCTTTCAGAAAGTATTAAAGACGGATTAAAAGATTTCGATTACGACCACATATTGTTTTCATATCATGGTATTCCAGAACGTCATATTCGCAAAAGTGATCCAACACGTTTTCATTGTAAAATTGATGGTAGTTGTTGTAAGATTAACTCAGTAGCACATAATACCTGTTATAGACATCAAGTTTATGATACTACTGAAATGGTTAAGGCATATTTAGGATTGCCTGAAGAACAAGTTAGCTCTTCTTTTCAATCTCGTTTAGCTGGTGACCCGTGGTTAAAACCGTATACGGATTTTGAATTTGTACGTTTGGCTAAAGAAGGAAAAAAACGCTTAGCAGTCATTACTCCCGCTTTTGTTAGCGATTGTTTAGAAACCTTAGAGGAAATAGCCATGGAGGGTAAAGAACAGTTCATGGAAGCTGGTGGTGAAAAGTATAAGCACATACCCTGTATGAATGATAATGAAGCATGGGTAAAGGTGATGGCTAAATGGGTGAATGAGTGGGAGGCCACTGGTAAATTGGCTGTTACACCAAGTACTTAATGTACTGGAAATATAAATCACTTCAAAGGTTCTGGAGTTTACATAAATTCCTTTCAAGGAATATTAATGCCAAACAATAAACTTAAAAAATGGCAAATGTATCCGCTGAACAATTAGGCTCGGAATCTATCTCAAGTTTGCTCATTAAACAGGCCGTTCCCGCCAGTATTGGAATATTGGTGATGTCCCTCAATGTTTTGGTAGATTCTATCTTTGTAGGTAATTGGATCGGTTCTATCGCAATTGCGGCAATAAATGTGGTATTGCCAGTCTCTTTTTTTATTGGTGCATTGGGTATGTCGATCGGTATTGGTGGTGCCAGTATTATTTCTCGTGCATTGGGTGCCAACAATAAGAAAAAGGCACTGCGAACCTTTGGGAATCAAATCTCCTTTACAATTTTAATTACAACCATCATGGTTGCATTGGGCCTTGCTTTTGTAGATAACCTTATTCCGGCATTTGGTGGTAAGGGTTCTATATTTGAACTAGCCAAAATTTATTATGTAATTGTATTGTACGGGGTGCCGCTATTAGCTCTGAACATGATGGGTAATGCTGTAATTAGGGCTGAAGGCAAACCTAAATTTGCCATGATCGCCATGATCATACCGTCCATAGGTAATCTTTTAATGGATTATATCTTCATCAATGTATTGGATTATGGTATGGAAGGTGCTGCTTGGGCAACAACAATTAGTTATTTTTTATGTTTTTGTTACATCCTTTATTTTTTTCTCTCCAAACATTCTGAACTTAAATTAAATCTGCAGGATTTCGGAATTAATTTTAGAATTCTTAAGGAAATAAGCTCCTTAGGGTTTGTGACTCTATCAAGGCAGGCCGTTGTAAGTATTATTTATCTTTTAATGAATAATATTCTTTTTGATTTAGGAGGCGAAGCTATGGTCGCTGTTTATGCCATAATCGGTAGAATGTTGATGTTTGCTCTTTTTCCGGTTTTCGGGGTTACACAAGGATTTTTACCTATTGCCGGATTCAATTATGGAGCTGGAAAATTTGATAGGGTAAAAGAGTCTATTTACACCGCAATAAAATATGCCGCAATTCTTGCTACTATTGTTTTTGCTGGATTGATGATTTTCCCAGAGGAGATTGCCGGACTTTTTCTTAGCCATAAACAAGGTATGAGCTCTGTAGAGCTTGCTACGAATAAATTCGTTCTTGAAAACACCCCTTCGGCCATGCGTTGGGTGTTTGCAGCTACACCGATTATTGCGCTGCAATTAATTGGTGCTGCCTATTTTCAGGCGATAGGTAAAGCCGTACCAGCTTTATTGTTGACGTTGTGTAGACAAGGATTTTTCTTTATTCCACTCATTCTTATTTTGCCAATTTATCTAGGTGAATTAGGGGTTTGGATCTCTTTCCCGATTGCAGATGTACTTGCTACAATTGTAACCGGATATTATTTACGTAAAGAGGTAAATAGAACATTAGTTTCTGAAAAAATGCAGTAAAACCAAACCCAATAAAAAATCATACGTAGGTAGCTTTAGAAACACTTAAAACACACGTATGATTTTTATCTTATCACAATTAATTTCTGTAACAATCTTTTTTGATACGGAAGCTTGGGCAGGTTGATAAACAATCAGATTACCTATATGAAATTACTAAAGGA
The DNA here is from genome assembly GCF_963974015.1 of uncultured Maribacter sp. Classification (GTDB taxonomy): domain Bacteria; phylum Bacteroidota; class Bacteroidia; order Flavobacteriales; family Flavobacteriaceae; genus Maribacter. The sequence continues at coordinate 740,046 of NZ_CAXBBZ010000001.1, forward strand.
AGTAGCTGTCAAGTCCCTAGATTTTAGACAAAGAAATTAGTTGTTTGGGGTAGTGTGTAGCAACTCCATTCCAGTAGACGACCTTGGCTTAAAACCTGTCCAATCTTTTTTGTTTGAATTTTCTTGAACCTCTAGAAACTTGGAGTTGTCTTGATTTTTTAAATGCTTTCCAAGAAATGCGGTTACAAAATGTTGGTTGATGTTATTTATTTTACGTTGGTCCCAAGAAGGTTCTGCATACCTGAAATACTCATCTATATGCAAACCTGGCGCCAGTGCCTCTACTGGCGGAGGATTAGGTGCTACGTTATGCCGTGCATTTTGGTAGGTCAACATAAATCGGTCTGCATTTACGGCTCCTTCGTATATAGCTTTTATTCCTTTCTCATAACCGGAAATATCATCTTGACTACCGGCAATAAAGAATGTCGGAGTTTTTAATCCCTTTAATCCTTCAGCATCCCAAACACCACGTTCCATTCCCCAAGGTGCAAAGGCAACAATAGCTTTAATTCTGTCATCAGCTAGTTTTTTATATTCTTCATTACTAGCTGTATTAACAGAAATAGAAGTGCTACCACCTGTCATTCCTGAGAAAAATCCTGCTAACGCTTCGCTATATCCTGCCCCGCCAACATTAAGTACTCCGTAACCACCCATAGAATATCCGATTATGGCTGTGTTATTTGCATCAACTAAACCCTCCAAGTTGCTTTTGGAACCTTGAGCTCCTAATTTTTCCATTTCGTTTATGACAAAGCGAATATCTTTTGGTCTATTTAAAAGAGTACTTTGAAATGCATTGGCGTCTTTAAAAGTAGAATCGGTATGATCTATAGCTGCTACGATATATCCTTTAGATGCTAAGTTTTCGGTCAAATAAGTCATTAAATAGCGTGAGCCAACATAACCATGTGATACTACCACTAAAGGAAATTGAGTGCCGGTTTTCGGCTGTACATCTCTGTATGCTCTTCCCTTAAAGGTAAACGGAGTTAATGGTCTTAAGGTATCACCTGCAGTTCCCATTACTTCGTCGTAAATTACTGTATTGGCATTATCACCTACACTTGCAGGATACCAAACTTCAATGGTTATGGGTCTGTCATATACAGGGTCTTTTCCTTCTTTTGAGTTTAAAATATCAACTTGATTCTTGTTGACAAGATTTATGGTTTGTACACCAACTTTAAACTCACCTCTTGCACTAAGTTCTGGGGCATCGGGCAACAGGTCTCCGTATAAAAAGTCTTGTGTTTGAGCATTTATCGAAGTAATGGCAAACCCATTTAATAGAAATGTTATTAGTGATAAAGAAAGTAATAGTGGTCTAATTTTCATAATTGTCAGTTTATTCGTTTAAATATAGGAATACTTTAAATATTGATTGCGTTTTTTCAATTTTGTTGAACTGTTTCTTTTAGTTGTCATTCTGACTTTTAAAAAGCCAAGCATATACCATATAGCTAGAATATATTAAATAGAGTTTTTAGAACATCTTTTGAATATTAATGATAGAAACTATGTATGGATTGATAATTTGATAAATGTGCCTCTAGAGGAATGCCAATAAAATCTTAAAATCAACATTTTCACAACAATTTGTGTAATTTTAGGATAGACTAATATCAAACTAAGAAAATGAAAAAGCACCTTACCAAGGCGGGCATTATCATGCTTGTACTTTTACTATTGCCTTTATCCTTATTATCTCAAAGAAGGAATAATTCTCAAAATAATGCTCCAACTTACCCAGAAGAACTCTATTCAAGTTTAGATTATCGTTTAATAGGTCCGTTTCGTGGTGGTCGTTCTGCTGCCGTAACCGGGGTTCCTGGCGAACCTAATTTATTTTATTTCGGTGCTGCTGGTGGTGGTGTATGGAAAACATTAGACGGTGGACGTACTTGGGACAATATATCCGATGGCTATTTTGGTGGAAGTATCGGTGCCGTTGAGGTTGCTAAGAGTGACCCGAACGTAATTTATGTTGGTGGAGGTGAAAAAACCTTGCGAGGAAATGTTTCCTCGGGTTATGGAGTTTGGAAAACCGAAGATGGTGGTAAAACATGGGCTTCTGCTGGTTTAGAAAAAAGTAGACATGTACCAAGACTTCGTGTTCATCCTACAGATTATAATACAGTTTATGCAGCTGTGTTAGGTGATATATACAAACCAACTAAAGAACGGGGAGTATATAAAAGTACCGATGGTGGAGAAAACTGGAAACAAGTATTATTTGTAAACGAACAAGCGGGTGCTGTCGATTTAACTTTTGACCCTAATAATCCAAGAATTTTATATGCTTCTACTTGGCATGCGCAGCGCACACCTTATAGCTTAATTAGTGGTGGAGAGGGTTCAGCATTATGGAAGAGTGTGGATAGCGGTGAAACTTGGACAGAGATTTCTAAGAATGAAGGTTTTCCAAAAGATACTTTAGGTATTATTGGCGTAGCAGTTTCTCCAAAAAACTCTGAGCGTGTATGGGCAATTGTAGAGAACAAGGAAAAGGGAGGTTTATACCGTTCTGATGATGGTGGTAAAACTTGGTCTGTCATTAATGAAGAAAGAAAAATTAGACAACGAGCTTGGTATTATACAAGAGTTTATGCAGATACCCAAGATGAAGATGTGGTTTATGTATTAAATGTAAATTATCACAAGTCTACAGATGGGGGTAAATCATTTAAAACATTCAATGCACCTCATGGGGATCATCATGATTTATGGATTTCACCTGAAGATTCGCAACGTATGATTATTGGCGATGATGGTGGTGCACAAATTTCATATGATGGCGGTGAAACATGGAGTACATATTATAACCAACCTACTGCACAGTTTTATCGAGTAACAACAGATAATTCATTTCCATACAGAATATATGTTGCACAACAAGACAATTCTACTTTACGTATAGATCATAGAAGTGATGAAAATTCTATTGGTGATGGCAATTGGGAAGAAACCGCCGGCGGTGAATCGGCCTGGATAGCTGTTGACCCTAAAAATGACGACATCGTTTATGGAGGTAGTTATGATGGATTCTTAACTCGTGTAAATCATGATAAAGGTACCGTTAGAGGTATTAATGTATGGCCAGATAACCCAATGGGTGCAGGTGCAGAAGCCATGAAATATCGTTTTCAATGGAATTTTCCTATTATGTTCAGCAGACATAATCCGAAAAAACTGTACACGTTTTCTAACTATGTACATGTAACGGAAAATGAAGGTCAGAGTTGGGAAGTGTTAAGTGGAGATTTAACTCGAAATGACCCTACAAAATTGGGTTCTAGTGGTGGTCCAATCACACAAGATAATACCAGTGTAGAATATTATTGTACTATTTTTGCGGCGAATGAAAGTCCGTTGAAAGAAGGTATTCTTTGGGTAGGTAGTGATGACGGATTAATTCATGTTTCTAAAGATTCTGGCGCAACATGGGATAATGTTACTCCTACCAATATGCCTGATTGGAATATGATCAATAGCATAGAACCATCTTATTTTGATGAAGGTACATGCTATGTGGCCGCTACAAGATATAAGTTGGGTGATTTTCAACCGTATTTGTACAAAACTACTGATTACGGTAAAACTTGGATAAAAATAACGAACGGTATTCCTGCAGAACATTTTACAAGGGTAGTTCGCGAAGATCCTAAAAAGAAAGGATTATTATATGCAGGTACTGAATCGGGTATGTACATTTCATTTAATGATGGTGCTAGCTGGTCTCCATTCCAGATGAATTTACCAATTGTTCCAATTACTGACTTAGCTATTAAAGATGATAACCTAATCGTTGCAACACAAGGGCGTAGCTTATGGATTATTGATGATTTAACAGTGCTACATCAATTAGATGAAGGCAAGAAAAATCAAAACACGATTCTTTTTAAGCCAAGAGAGTCTTACCGTACAAAAGGGAGAGCATCTAAAAAGCCTTCTAAAACAGCTGGGCAGAATTTAGAGAATGGTGTAATCACACATTTTTTGCTTAAAAATTATACAGAAAAGGATACTGTTCAATTGACCTATACAAATATGGCTGGCGATACCTTGGCAAACTACAATTCGTCTGCCAAGAAAAAGGAGAAGAAGTTGGAAGTAAAAAAAGGCGGTAATACTTTTGTTTGGGATACCCGTGGTAAAGGTGCAGAAAAACTGGAAGGAATGATTTTTTGGTGGGCCAGTTTTGATGGTGCAAAAGCAGTACCTGGTAACTATAAAGTGCATCTAAATGTTAATGGAAATAATAGCTCTGAGACTTTTGCTATTCTACCAGATCCAAGAGCAGAAAGTTCGGTTGCCGAAATGCAAAAACAATTTGATTTTATTACCGATATCAATACCACAATTGAAAATGCGCATCAATCTATAAAGAAGATTAGAAATGTAACGGAACAATTAAATGCTTTCAAAGAACAATACAAAGATGATGACCGAACAAAAGAGTTGGTTGAAAAGGCTAAAGCAATGAAGGATAAGTTGGGTGAAGTAGAAAAGGCATTGTACCAGACACAGAACAGAAGTGGTCAGGACCCATTAAATTTTCCTATAAAACTGACAAACAAATTGGGTCATTTAAACAGCTTGGTTTCAATAGATGATTTTCCTCCAACGGAACAAGATATCGCGGTTAAGAATGAACTAACGGCTAAGATAAATACCGAGCTCAACATTTTTAACGAAGTGATCTCATCAGAATTGAAAGAATTTAATACAGCATTTAATGAATTAAAGTTGAATTATCTATTCATTGAAGAAAGTGAATAGGACATTAAATAAATCCTCTCTAGCAATAGCTGGGATTCATCTATAAAGTCAACGATAAAGAACAAACAAATTATAATGAAAAAACAACTACTATTTTTCATGGCGGTACTCTTGGCCACCATAACTTTTGCACAGACAGCCAATGATTATTTTAAACCTTTAAAATTTCGAAATATAGGCCCGTTTAGGGGTGGACGCTCCGTAACCGCAACAGGGGTTGTCGATGACCCTATGACTTATTATATGGGAACTACAGGTGGTGGAGTATGGAAAACAGAATCTGCCGGGCAGCGTTGGGAGAATATTTCCGATGGTTTTTTTGAATTAGGCTCTGTAGGTGCTGTATCCGTATCTATATCTAATCCGAACATTGTGTATGTTGGTATGGGCGAACATGCCCCACGTGGGGTAATGACATCCTATGGTGACGGCGTCTATAAATCTACAGATGCAGGCCATACATGGAAAAAGATGGGTCTAGAAAAGACACAACATATTTCTCGTATCATTATACATCCTACAAATCCTGATATCGTTTATGTAGCTGCTCAAGGAGCTCTCTTTGAAGGTAATCCTGAACGTGGTATTTACAAATCAACTGACGGTGGTCAAACATGGACAAATACGCTATTTGTAAATGAATTAACTGGTGCATCTGAGCTTTCTATGGATGCAAATTATCCTGAAATCATGTATGCCGCTATGTGGGAGTATCAGCGTAAACCGAATATGATAGTAAGTGGGGGTCCTGGAAGCGGACTCTATAAATCTACCGATGCTGGAGAGACTTGGAAGAAAATACATAAAGGTCTTCCAGAAGAAAAAGGCAAAATGGCAATTGCCGTTAGTCCATCAAACTCCAACAAAGTATATGCATTGATTGAAAGTGATTCAGATGCTGATAAAGGCGGACTTTTCGTGTCAAACGATGCAGGGGAATCCTGGACTATGGCTAGTGGTGATAATAGATTGGTACAACGTGCATGGTATTATATTGAGGTGTTTGTAGATCCTAATGATGAGGATACGGTGTATGTGTTAAGTGCACCAGCATTGCGTTCTGAAGATGGTGGTAAAACATGGGAGAATGTTGAGGTTGCCCATGGCGATACGCATGATTTATGGATCAATCCCAACGATTCTAAAAATATGATATTGGCAGATGACGGTGGCGCATCCGTCTCTTTTGATTACGGAAAAACTTGGTCTACCCAAAGTAATATGCCAACTGCTCAATTTTATCGTATTAACGTAGATAATTTGTTTCCTTATAATATTTATGGAGGTCAACAGGATAATGCATCCGTAAAAATCGCCAGCCTATCTACAGGTAGCGGTAGCATAACTACTAGAGATTGGACCGATTCTGCCGGAGGTGAGAGTGCCTTTTTAGCATTTGACCCAGATAATCCGCGTTATGTTATGGGCGGTCAATATTTAGGTACTATCGAAATTATGGATATGGAATCTAAAGCTTCAACCCAGATTATGGAAGCTCCTATTCAGTATTTAGGTCGTGAGGCTAGAAACATGAAGTATCTGTTTAATTGGAATGCTCCCATAATAGCTTCAACCCATGAATTAGGCACCTTTTATCACGGTGCTCAATATGTCTTTAGAACTCGAGATATGGGTAAGACTTGGGATAAAATTTCTCCAGATTTAACTCGTGATATTGATGCAAAACAAGGCAACGGTGGCGGACCATATACCAACGAAGCAGTAGGTGCCGAAAATTATGGAACATTGGCATATATTTTAGAATCTCCACATGAAAAAGGATATATCTGGACAGGCAGTGACGATGGATTAGTGCATTTGACTAAAAACGGAGGTGAAACATGGGAAAACGTTACTCCGAAAGGATTAAAGGAATGTTTGATCAACGCTATAGAAGTGTCTCCACATGATGCGGCAACGGCTTATATAGCTACAACACGATATAAATTCAATGATTATACTCCTGGTTTTTATAAAACGACCGATTATGGAAAAACCTGGATTGCGATAAACTCCGGTATTCCTTACGGGGCTTTTACACGGGTGGTACGTGAAGATGAATTTAAAAAAGACCTTTTGTATGCCGGTACCGAAAAGGGAATATATACATCATGGAACGGAGGTAAGTCTTGGGAGCCTTTTCAGTTGAATTTACCGAATACTCCAATTACAGATTTAAAAATGCACAAAGGTGATATGGTCGTAGCAACCTCGGGTCGTTCATTTTGGATTCTTGATGATGTAGTTGCATTGGGTCAATATCAGCCTTCCAAAAAAGGACTTCAAATTTTAAAACCAAAAGATGCTTATAATGGCTCTTGGGGTAGCCCATTAAATGGCAATTCAGATAAGTTTACAGGCAGTGATACTTTTGAAGGTATCAACCCGGCAAACGGAATAGTGCTATATTATGAGCTTACTAAATTAAAGGACAGTACTGAGATTACCTTAGAAATTTCAGATTCAAATGGTAAAACTATAAGAACTATTAGCTCAGAAAAAGACCCTTCTTATAAACCTCATAATGGTGGTGGAGCTCCACCCGCACCAGTGCTTAGTAAAAAAGAAGGGTTGAACCGTTTTGTATGGGATATGAAATACCCAATTATGCCAGGTATACCAGATGTCTATATAGAAGCTGGTTTTAGCGGACACAAAGTTTCTCCAGGTACTTATACGTTTAAATTAATGGTTGATGGGCAATCTGTTTCTACAACTGGGACTATTAAAGAAGTACCAATCTATGAAACGAAACCTGGTCAATATGAAGAGTATGATGCTTTTATGACGACTGCTGAAGCTGAGTTGACTACAATGCATAACATGATTAATCAATTATATGCTGTTCAAGAAAATTTAACTAAGGTATTAAAGAATGTTACCGAAGCTGCTGTTAAGAAAGAAGGAGATAAACTGCTAGCAGATCTAAAAGCGTGGGACAATGATATGGTGCAACGTAAATCTCAAGCCTATGATGATGTGGAGAATTTTCCGAATAAATTTTCAGCGGAATATATATTTATGATCAATCAGACGAATAGTAGTATTCCAAGATTGAACCAATCAAGTATAGACAGAAAAGCAGAATTAGATGCGCAATGGTCAGGTTTAAAATCAAAAGGCAATCAATTCATCAACACTGCTATTCCTGCCTATAATAAAAGATTGTGGGAAGCTGGAATTGGAGCTATAAGATTATAATAAAGAATCTATTCGCTTTTGCTAACTTTGAACTTGAATTTTAAACTTGAGTTTGATTCCTGTATTTGAACTTAGCATATTATGACAGAATATTACAATTATATTAAATCCCTGCATCTCATCTTCGTAATTACATGGTTTGCAGGGCTTTTTTATATTCCGAGGTTATTCATTTATCATATAGAATCCAATCAAAAACCATCACCTGAAAAAGAAATCCTTTCTAAGCAGTTAAAATTGATGACCAAAAGACTTTGGTTCATTATCACTTGGCCTTCTGCAATATTGGCAATTTTTTTTGCTATTTGGCTTTTAGTAATTTACCCTGGATGGTTAACACAACCATGGATGCACGTTAAACTAGGTTTTGTATTATTATTGATTCTTTATCATTTAAAAAACCATCAAATTTTCAGGAAGTTTCAACGTGATGAAATTAATTACACCTCGAATTATATGCGTATTTGGAACGAGGGCGCTACGCTAATCCTGTTTGCAATTGTATTCTTGGTGATTTTAAAGCATGCTTTTAATTGGATTTTTGGTATAGTAGGGATTATTGTTTTGGGAATACTTTTGATGATTGGGATAAAGCTATATAAGAGAATTAGAAATAAGAACTCTGAGGCTTAAAAAGCAGAAGTTTTTTACTTCATGAAACGGTGTTACTATTATAGTAGCTATTTTTAGATTGAACTTGGTAATTGAACTTGAATTTTTTTTGGTGCGATATTTGTTAACTTTAGACCAAATAACAGCAACTTGTTAACTAGGGTTTCTTTACGGTCACGTATTTTCTTATCCATGATTTTTCTGGTGCTTATCGCATCGGTATTGATTGCAGGCGTAACGGTGTATCAATACCGTGAGCAGTCTAAAGATTATCATGAAAACAGAATGGAACGTAAAGAGGAGCAAATACGCCAAAGTATTGACCTCGCCATTCAGAAAACCACCTATCCGGTAACTACCGAAAACCTAGACCTTATTTTTAAAAATGAAATTTATGAGATTGCCGTTGTGCAGAACATGAATTTTAATATTTACAGCTTAGATGGGCAGCTTATAAAAAGTTCTAGACCCAAATTTGCCAACGATTCCATTTCTATGTGTTTAGACCCTGAGGTATTGAACAAATTAGAAATAAGCCCCAATAAGAGATATGTTCGGGAAAATGCCTTGGCAGGTGATAAGTACCAGGCTTCATTCACCTATATTTCCGACCAAAAGTTTAAGCCGATAGGTATACTTAACTTACCTTATTTTGAAGATAATTCTTTTAATGATTATGAGCTGAAAGAGTTTTTAATGCGCTTATCTGGCGTGTACCTTCTCATGCTTCTCATGGCTATTTTATTTGCCTTCTTCATTTCAAAATACATCACCCGATCCTTAGAGACTATTTCTGATATGATGGAACGTACGGACCTTAGCAAACAGAATAAGAAAATATTTATAGAAAACCCAGGGGAGGAAATTGAGAAACTAATTTCGGCCTATAATGGAATGATCGACGAATTAGGTCATAGTGCGGCAAAATTAGCTAAGAGTGAACGAGAGCAAGCTTGGCGTGAAATGGCGAAACAGGTGGCGCATGAAATAAAGAATCCGTTGACCCCTATGCGTTTGAGCGTGCAGAGTTTCGAGAGAAAATTCGACCCTCAAGACCCTAAAATTCAAGAGAAAGTTAAAGAGTACTCAAACACTTTAATACAACAGATTGATACACTTAGTAGTATTGCTTCTGCATTTTCTAATTTTGCAGAAATGCCTGCACAGCAAAACGAGACCCTGAATGTTGTAAAAATTGTGAAGTTGGCCTTGGATATTTTCAATGAGGATTATATTCATTTCATTGCCGATGAGGAAGAAATTATTGCGAAATTGGACCGTACACAATTAATACGGGTGGTTACCAATTTAGTTAAAAATGCCATACAGGCCGTGCCTGATGTAACATCGCCAAGGGTTTTGGTTTCTGTTGCTTCCGAGGGCGATATGGTGAAAATTTCTGTGGCTGATAACGGTATTGGTATTGAAAAAGAAAACGAGGAAAAAATATTTGAACCTAAATTTACTACTAAAACTAGTGGGATGGGATTAGGGTTAGGTATGGTCAAGAATATCGTGGAAACATATAAAGGGACTATTGAATTTACATCTCAACCTGGTAAAGGGACCGTGTTTTGTGTAAAGTTCCCGAAAGAAAATATATAAAAAGACAAAAACTACTACTATGTCATACGAGACTATTTTAATTGAGAAAGTTGCATCAACGGCTATAGTGACAATTAACCGTCCAAATAAGTTAAATGCACTAAACAAAAAAACCATTGGCGAATTGCAAGATGTTTTCAATGAATTGCAAAAGGATAAAAAGATAAAAGCTATAATATTAACGGGTAGTGGTGAAAAGGCATTCGTCGCAGGAGCAGATATCTCAGAATTTTCTGATTTTTCAGTAAAAGAAGGAAAAAAATTAGCTGCCAAAGGACAAAAAAATCTTTTTGACTTTATTGAAAATTTATCGACTCCGGTTATTGCCGCGGTTAATGGTTTTGCATTAGGTGGTGGTTTAGAACTGGCAATGGCCTGTCACTTTAGAGTGGCAAGCGAAAATGCTAAAATGGGACTACCAGAAGTCTCTTTAGGTGTAATACCTGGTTATGGAGGAACACAACGTTTGCCACAGTTAGTAGGCAAGGGTAGAGCAATGGAAATGATTATGACCGCAGGTATGATAACCGCTGAACAAGCGCATTCATATGGTTTGGTCAATCATGTAACTTCACCAGAAGAATTGTTGCCATTATGCCATAAGATTATCTCTAAGATTACCAATAACTCATCGGTAGCCATTTCTTATGCAATAAAAGCAGTAAATGCTGGTTTTAAGAATACTGTAAATGGTTATGAGCAGGAAATTGAGGCTTTTGGTGCATGTTTTGGAACTGATGATTTTACCGAAGGTACTACCGCTTTTTTAGAGAAAAGAAAAGCAGATTTTCCGGGTTCATGACATAAACCAAATTGGTTATGTTGAATCGAAGTATTTTTTTATTTCTTTTAATTATTGGGTCATTGAGTGGTTTAGCACAAGAAGAACCCGTTACTTATACTATTGGCGAAAAATTCAATGATAAATACCGCTATTCTAATATGTTGGCCATCGCAGATGATGGCAATGAAGGTACTATAGTTGTAAGGGCATATTATACGGGAATCATTCTGCGTCCTAAAGGGTATTTCATTGAACATTATAATAAAGATTTAGAGCTAGTTTCCGAATATAATTACAAACTAAAAGACGCCAATTTTATTGATGCCTATGTGCGTAATGGGCAGGTATATCTATTGTTTTTAGAATATAGTTATAGAAATAAAAGTTACCAGTACGAAGTACATAGAAGTCCGTTTTCTCAGTTTCAATTTACAAAAGAGACTATTCTGTCAATTGAATCTGACCCAGTAGAACAGCCATTAGATAGAAATTTTTATAATAGAAATTTCTCCTCAGGATTTACGACATCTGTTCTTTTTAACGATGATAAATCGGCATTTGCAATTACGACGCATTACAAGAAGAAAAAGGTTGATCAGCACATAATTCATGTGTTCAATTCGAACTTGACTAAATTAATGGAGCATGATTTTTCTGATGAGGTTGAGGAAAAGAATTATGCCTTCGAGAATATCCTATTCTCAAAAGATTTACAAAACGTTTATCTTGTAGGAAAAGCTTACTTTAAAAAGAAACGTTTTAATGCCACAGAACGTAAGTTTCAGTATGAAATGGTTCGTATCTCAAAAGATAGCCGTAGTGTTCAATCTTTCTATACTCCCAATAAATTTCCAGAAGCCTTGAAGCCAATATTTAAAGGTGATGATTTATTGTGCATTGGGTTTTATGCAGATCGTAAGGATAATCGATTCAACGGTATTTCTTATTTCAAATTAAACCCAATTACTTTAGAAACGGAGACGAGTAAGTTCAATCCGTTTTCAGAGCAGTTTATGTTGGATAAATTTGGTAGAGAAGATGATAAGGCGATTAAAGATTTAGTTTTTAAAGGAATGGATGTTACCAAAGACGGAAACATTCTTTTTAATGCAGAAGAGTATTTCACTAGTTCAAGCGTACAGTCGAATTCAAGTGGAGGTCGAGTGATGGTAACTAGGTATCACCATAATGATATCATCAGCGCGAAGTTAAGTTCGACAGGAGATTTGGTTTGGGCTCGAAATATTAATAAAACAGAAGTTACACAAGGCGATGGAGCGTATGCTTCTTATAGTGCCTACACAAAAGGTGATACTACATACTTTTTTATAAGCACATCAGCAGAAAATCCTCAGCAATTAAGTGATGACAGAATCATGTTCAAGCAAGGCTTGAGTAGAAATAGAAATGTCTTTCTAATTCGATTAGATGAACAAGGTCATATGACCTACAGCAAAGTTATTGATGATACTGAAGCTCGACTCCCTTTAATGGTTTCAGTACCCTATACTGACTATTTAAAAGATGAACTTACCTTCTATGCTAAAAGAGGTACTAAAAAACAACTAGTTCAAGTTGCTGTTAAATAAATCTTACTTTAGGATTATATCCATATTTTTGGAATAAATCCTAAAAAATGAATTCTAATTCTTTTCTGAAGGGTCGAGGGGCACAACAGAATACCGACAATAAATTCTCTGCGTATAGCTATGAGGTCCGTGATGATTTTTTGGAGTTCTGTAGGTTAGAAGGGGAAATTGCAGACGCTAATAAAACTCAATACATCCCTATATTTCCTAAAACGATTGTCAACAAAGTAACGAGTCCAGATGTTGGTATGAGTTACTCTATGAATATGTACCAAGGCTGTGAACATGGTTGTATTTATTGTTATGCCAGAAATGCGCACGAATTTTGGGGCTATAGTGCCGGGCTTGATTTTGAACGAAAAATTTTAGTTAAACATGATGCACCAAAATTATTAGAAGAAAAACTAAAAAGCAAAAGTTGGAAAGCCTGTACCATAGTCTTATCCGGTAATACGGATTGTTATCAACCTGCCGAAAAAGAATTTCAATTGACACGTAAATGTTTGGAAGTCTTTTTAAAATATAGGCATCCGGTCGGTATCATAACCAAAAATGCATTGATTCTAAGGGATTTAGATATTCTAAAACAATTAAATGAATTTGGCTTAATCGGTGTAAATATTTCTATTACATCTCTATCGGAAAAGACAAGAAGAATATTAGAGCCAAGAACCACGACTATTAAAAAACGTTTGGGGGCTATTAGGGTTCTATCAGAAAACTGCATTCCAGTAAATGCGATGTTAGCGCCAATTATTCCGGGAATAAATAGTCATGAGATTTTGAGTTTAGCAAAGGCGGTAACAGAAAACGGGGCCTTGTCAATGGCTTTTACTATCGTTAGACTAAATGGCGCTCTAGGTGAAATTTTCACTGATTGGATCAAGAAAACCTTGCCCGATAAAGCTGATAAAGTTTTGCGCCAAATACAAGAGTGTCATGGGGGAACCTTAAACGATAGTAGGTTTGGTGTTCGCAGTAGAGGAGAAGGTAAAATTGCAACCCAAATCCATGATATGGTACGGTTGGCTAAAATGAAGTACTTCAAGGATAAAAAATTCCCTAAATTGAATACGAATATGCACGAGGCCTACAAAGATGGTCAACTGAAATTGTTCTAGTGCGCCGCCTTGTTCAAAAAGACTCAAACATCATTTGGTATTTGCAAATACTTGTATTAAATCTTAGTCAAAGTCCAAATAATAATCAAAAAAGGGTAGAACCTGTTGAGGAATTCTGCCTTCTTTTGTATAAATATTGCTGGTATGCGTACCTATATATTCTTCGGAAAAATGTTCCACACCTACGTTTTCCAATGCCTGACTGAACATTTTACATTGTATCGTAAACCGCTCACCTGCATTGCGTCCCCAATCTAGTTTTATAGCGTTTAATTTATTTAAGTTATCTATATAATCGGGTACCATATAAAAGGGCATATTGGCATGCCATTTTTTTAAAATAGCTTCATGTACTTTTAGTGTTTTATCTTCATAAGAAAAGGGTACATCACAATAAAAAGGTCCATTTAAGGCATTTGCAGACCATGATCTGGCAAAGGCCAGAATCACTTTGCCAAAATAGGTTTTTGAGAGGTCTTCAATGGTTGCGGCTTGATCATATTGTCTATAACTGTCGCTATTTGGTCCATATTCTCTAACGATGGCCAGTGCACCTGGACTTATTGCATACACAGCCCCAAATATGTCTGGATGCTTCATAGCAATCTTGATGGCACCATAGCCGCCCATGCTATGTCCTGTTATACCGCGACTGTCCTTTTTGGCCAATGTTCTATAATTGGTATCCATATAACTGACCAGATCCATTGAGGTGAAGTCTTCCCAATTGCCAAATATTCCCGTATTGGAATAAAAACTACCGTCATACGTAGTTTTTTGGTCTGGAATTACTAGAATAAAGGGTTTAATTTTTTGCGCCGCCAAGGCATAGTCCAAAAGGTCTTTCATTGGATTGATGAGGTTATCATCATTCAAAAAGCCATGTAAGAAATAAATCACTGGATACCTTTTGTTTGTTGATGAGTAATTGGGTGGCAGGTATACCGAAATAGATCTCTTTGGATTTTCACCCATCTGGTTCTCTAAATTTTTCGAGTATAAAGAGTCTTTAACAACAGTGCCGACCTGTTCTTTTTGTGCCGATAGGGTGAAGGATACAAAAACGGTGAAAATTAATAGTACAATTTTACGCATAGTAGATAGATTTAATTAATTGTCATGTTGAGTAATTGTGCACCAAGGGTTTTTCCATGTTTATCCAAGGCTGTTGAATTCGTGACCCCACCGTTCAATGCATCATACATAACAAAATTAAGAGCCCCTAACTGCGGGAGTTCATATCGAATGATATCGCCTTTTACTTGGTCACCATACCATTGTTTTAAACGGGTGTTAGTTACCTTGTCCTTGATGAGTTTAAAATGTTCCAAATTATGGACAGTAAGTGAAATGTTACTTATATTTCCTTTGTCTCCAGTTCTGGCGTGAGCTATTTCCCAAAGTTTCATAGGCTATAGAGTTGTATAGGTGGTTGAGATTTGAATGTCTTTTTTAGGCACTAGAATAGAAGCAATGGCAATAATTTCAGAAACCTTTTTTGTTGCCCCACCACCTCCAGATGGGCCGTTTGTGTATAAGGTCTCTACTTCGTTGGCAATCTGTTGCGCCTCGGTTTTAAGTATGGTTTTACCCGCTACCCTGAGTCGTACTTCATTAGGTTCGTTTGAATAATCTGTATTTGGCAAAAGCGAGTTGATCCCAATAAGTTCTAAACGAAGATCCTTAATTGAAAAGGGTAATAACCCCAATCGTTTTTCAACGATGTCTTTTGCCAACAAGGCCCGTTTAAGACAATTGGCGCCACCGTAGCTCATTTCACCTTCCCCTATAAACCCATTTTCATAGCCGACACTAACTTTGTAGGTTGCTGTGGCCGGCTTTGAACTCGCTCCTTCAAAGTATACTACATCCTTACTTTTTGGGGTAAAAATTACTTTTGAAAAATCAGCTGTACAGTCAGGTGTTATATAGTTTTCAGGGTCGTGGATCTCATAGAGCAATTGCTCGGTGCAAGTGGCTTTGGTTACCAAACCGCCGGCATCTTGTAATTTGGAAATGTACCCCTGGCCATTACTGTCTATTTCAACAAAAGGGAAACCCAAATTCCATAGTTCGGGAACTTCTTTTTTTCCGGGATCGGCAAAATATCCTCCAGTTACTTGACCAGCACATTCCAATAAGTGACCTACTAAAGTACCCGTACCCCAATAATCGGCTTGATGTTTTTTCCATCCAAATTCATATATCATTGGAGCCAAAAATAACGACGGATCCGCCACTCTTCCAGTAATTATTACGTTAGCTCCATTCTGTAGGGCATCTACAATACCATCACATCCCAAATAGGCATTGGCAGAAATTATTTGTTCATTTAGGGTACTTAATGGTTTGCCCGTTTCAATAATTGGAAAATCTAAGTAATCTGATATGTTTTCATGAATATCGTCACCGGTAATAGCAGCTATTTTTAGATTTTTCAGATTCATTTTATGCGCCAATTTTGCAATATCTTCCATAGCGGATAAAGGGTTGGCAGCACCCATATTGGTAATAACCTTAACTTTATGTTTAATGGCCAACGGTAGTACTTGTTCCATTCTATATAAAAGAAGTTCGTTGTACCCTTTTTTTGGATCTTCCTTTTTCGCTTTTTGTGCCAAAGCAATTGTTCTTTCGGCCAATCCTTCAAAACAGATATAGTCTAACTTTCCTTTTTTTATAAGTTCTAATGCTGGTTCCAGACGATCACCTGCATATCCCGCCCCGCTACCAACTCTAATTTTTTTCATGTTTAAAGTGTTATTGCTCCAATCAATATGGAAACTGAAAGAATGATAAGGGTTATTAAAAATGCAAATGGAATCGTTTTTTTCTGATGTTCTCCTAATTCAACCCCTGTCAATCCAATTAACAAATAGGTAGAGCCGGTTAACGGGCTCACAGGAAAACCGGTGGTCATTTGGCCCATAATGGCTGCACGGCCTACTTCAATAGAATCTACTCCAAAATGGGATGCAGTGGTTGATAATAATGGGAGAATGCCGAAATAAAATGAATCTGGATCAAATAACAGACTGGCGGGCATGGATAGCAATCCTGTTAGTACGGCCAAATGACTTCCTATGGACGGTGTTATCATAGACACAGAACTTGCGGCCATCGCGTCTATCATTCCGGAACCTTTTAGGATTCCCGTAAAGCAGCCTGCGGCAAAAAGGATGCTGGCCATTAAAAGTGCTGCTTTTGCATGGGCATTAATTCGGTCGCCCTGTTGTTTCGGGTTTGGATAATTTAGGGTTATAGCCAAGGCAAACGCAACCATAAAAATAATATGTGGCGGTGCTATACCACTAATTAATAAGGCAACAGCAATTAGAATCAAGGCAATATTAAAGTAAAAAAGTCTAGGCCTTTCCAACTCCGAATCAAAGGACAGTTCTGTATCCGATTTTTGGCTTTTTATATATTCAGGCGTATTTTTGCGTTCTTTTTTACCTAACATATAGGCGATGATTAGTACGGAACATAATCCTATAATTACAGGGATTAAGATAGGATTAAACAAAGTAGTTACAGAAACTTCCAATGCAGAAGCCGCGCGTATTGTTGGACCGCCCCAAGGTAAAATATTCATGGTTCCAGCGGCCAATGCCGTTATGGTGGCCAAGGTGGTACGTTTCATGTTCAAGCTATCATAAAGGGGTAGAAATGCTGGTATGGCGACTAAAAATGTTACTGCCCCAGAGCCGTCTAAATGCACCATCATTGCCAAAAGAGCCGTAGCTACCGTGACTTTGGCTGGATCATTACCTGCAAATTTTAATAATCGTTTGATCATAGGTTTGAATGTACCTGCATCGGTAAGGATACCAAAAAATAGAATGGCAAAAATGAACATCACACCGGTAGGTGCAATTGTCTTTAGCCCGTCTGTAATAAAATTTATTATTTCACTTGTAAATCCAGCCATAAGGGCTGTAATGATGGGCACTAAGATTAAAGCGACCACAGCGGCCATTTTTTTTGTCATTACCAAGAACAAGAGCAACAAAATGGTAAGTAAACCTAACCAAGCCAGCATATTTATAACATTTTGCCCATGAAAGTCAATTATAGGGAAGATTAGTAAGGTTTAAAGATATTTAATTTTTTTTTCTTGGATGAATCGATTGGCCTACCAATTTCCATTTTCCATCAATTTTTTCTAGAATTCGAATTTCGAAAGTATAGGTGGTTACGCCTTCTTTCGTGGTCGATTCTTCATCATGACTTACCCAAGCATTGGCACCATTGATATTCATTTTGTAGTTGGAGTTTTTTGATGTGCCACCATTACCTATCATATTTTCTGGAGGATTGAGCATGATGGCTGGTGGTACGTCAATACTGTTGCCCTCTTGGGTAGAGACCAAAATTCTGCTGTAGGGCTTTATGGACCAACATTCGGAATGGGCTTTTACATCTCCAGAACGCCAAGTAGCAGATTCTTTTTCCAACAATGAAATAATTGCTTCTTCTTCGGATTGGGCATAACCAACGGAGATTGTAAATAATAGTAGAAAGAATATTTTGTTCATATTATTAATTTATTTACTTATGAAAGTCATTTTTACTGTCCATAATGCGATTAATCTGTACAGGACTTTAGTATGAATATAATGGTTTTTCACATTTAGCAACCCAGTAATTTAGTATCATCTTAAAATTCTGCTATGGTACTTTTTGTGTGTGAATCAAAAATTGTAATGTCAATTAATCAGAACTATTTTTCGAATACCTTACTTTTTAACTTCCGTTAATTCCATTATTAGTTCAACCTCATCTTGTTGGTAGGGAGTGCCATCATTTCTAAATATTTCATGGAACCAAAGATTTGGTTCGGAACCATCAAGAATGGGTTCATCCCAGGCATATTTGGTATTTGATTTTCCATCCACAAGCCCCCAATTAATTGCGCCAATATTTTCATTCTTTAAAATGGGCATAATATTACTGAATAAACTGTTGTGCTTTCTAGCCATATATTCTGTACATATTAGAGGGCGGTTGTAAATTTTTAAAGAATCAATAGCGCTTTGGTGACTGATCT
The DNA here is from genome assembly GCF_963974015.1 of uncultured Maribacter sp. Taxonomy (GTDB): domain Bacteria; phylum Bacteroidota; class Bacteroidia; order Flavobacteriales; family Flavobacteriaceae; genus Maribacter. Next base: position 758,793 of record NZ_CAXBBZ010000001.1, read on the forward strand.
CATCATTATAGTTGTGATAAGTGATGACATCAGAATGTTCTACTTGAAATTTATTCAATTCTGGTAAATCTAAACTCCAAACTCCTGCAGAAATTGGTTGGTTCGGGTCAACTTCCCGAGCCCATTCAAAAACACTTTTTAAAAGTGGTAATGATCTATTTTTATAATCTGAATTACCAGGTTCATTATAAAGATCCCAAAGTATGATTCTTTTATCATCCTTAAAAGTGGTCAGGATATCTTTGGTATAGCTTTCAAGCGTGGGCATTAGGTTATCTGAAGTGTACAGCAGGTCACCTGGATCTCTTACCCAACCAGAATTGTGTATTCCAGGCTTTGGATCTGGCTGCTTCCCTGCCTTGTAGGTAGGATTCCAGCAATCATCAAAAATTACGAATATGGTGGCAATCTTATGCTTTTCCGCAATAGAAAGATATGTATTTATGCGTTCCTTAAAACCAGTTTTATCTATCTCCCAGGCTAAATGATGCAGATAGACCCTCATACAATTAAGGCCTATATCCTGTGCCCAACCCAATTCCCGATCAATAGTTACTGGATCAAAACTTTCGACTTGCCAAAACTCCAATTGATTTATAGCAGTGCTAGGGTTAAAATTGGCACCCCGTAACCATGGGTTATTGGCTGCCCATGCATTTGCTTTTTCTTCTGACCAACGTTGATTTATAATCAAAGGATCTTTATTGGTTAAATCTTTTTTTACCTGTTGTTTACAAGAGGAGACAAAACTTAGGATAATTAAACCTATATATAAAAAGCTGTTTTGTGTTTTTAGCATTCGTTACGTTAATGATTATTAATACTTTCTCAAGTAAGTTACTAAAAAAGTTTTTAGATTTAAAAAGGTGGTGCTGTTTCATTTCGTATTATGACTTTGGTGAATTATTATATTTTGCACCAGAAAAGATTTAGGTTTTGTGCCATTTTATTTTAGTTACGAAACACACATTTTGTCTGAATTTAAATGAAGGCACTATGAAGAGCAAGAACAGTGAAAATTCTTAAAAGGCGTTGATTTAAATAACAGTAATAAGCTTGATTCAGGATTAGATTTGGTAAATGGAAAAAAGTTTTAGAAAGTTTTGTTAAAATAAAATCCAAAGATGATATGTGAACGTATTTCACATGTATGCGACAAATACTAGAACCATTTATGAAAACCAAGAACACTACCAAATACGAAATGAATACTATTAAAAATAAAAACTCTAACACCGAAAAGAAATCTTTTTTCGCTAAAATCGGACACCTAATAGAAAATGCCAATGCATGGGGTATTTTTGTAATGGGTAGCACATTTGTGCTAATGTTCGGATCAGCTTATCTAGCTTATATTTTACAAAACGATTTTACGCAGTTACATTTAGAAAGACGAAGCACTTTAATTGGCTTAATTTTTATGGTAGTGGCGGCAGTATTTTTCGTTTTCAAACTAAGTTTTTTTATATACACTTTTATAAGATTTTTAAAGTATAAGGCGATACCATCAGTCTCGAATGAAGAATTGCCAACTGTTACTGTGATTGTGCCGGCATACAATGAAGGAAAACAAGTTTGGGCAACCTTAAAAAGTTTAGCAGAAAGTGATTATCCAGAACATAAGGTGCAGTTATTGGCTATCGATGATGGTAGTAAAGATGACACCTGGAATTGGATGTTAGAGGCTAAGAAAGAATTGGGCGACCGTGTTTCTATTTGTCAACAGCCAAAGAATATGGGGAAGCGTCATGCACTATACAGAGGTTTTAAAGAGGGTACAGGTGAAATTTTTGTAACAGTTGATAGTGATTCTATAGTAGATAAGGATACGCTTAGAAACTTAGTTAGCCCTTTTATAGTTGATAAGAATTGTGGTGCAGTTGCTGGTAATATTCGTGTATTGAATAATAATGATGCTCTTTTACCTAAAATGTTAGACGTAAGTTTTGCTCTTAGTTTTGAATTTGTACGATCTTCCGAAAGCACTTTAAACTCTGTATTATGTACGCCAGGAGCACTAGCGGCTTACCGGGCCACAGCAGTATTTGCTTGTCTTGAGCAATGGATTAATCAGACATTTATGGGGCAACCTTCTGATATTGGTGAGGACAGGGCAATGACGAATATGATTTTGAAACAAGGATTTCATGTACTGTTTCAAAGAAATGCTTTCGCTTATACTAATGTTCCAGAGAAGTTCAAGGGATTATATAAGATGTTTATTAGATGGGGTAGAAGTAATGTTCGTGAGAATATTCAAATGTCTAAATATGTATTTACCAATTTTAGAAAGGGACCAAAAGCTGGGACAAGATTATTGTTCTTTAGCCAATTTTCGAGAATTGTATTATGCTACCCATTTGTTTTATTCATGATGGTTTTTGTAATTACACATCCACTTCTATTCATAAGCTCTACATTTGTAAGTATACTGGTATTATCTACTTTTCCGGTATTGTTTTACGCAAAGAGATATACGTTGATAGAATCTTTCTGGGCATATTCATATAGTGTTCTATATACTTTCGGGTTATTCTGGATTACCCCTTACGCTATTGCAACTGCAAGTAGAAGGGGTTGGTTAACAAGAGAGTTATCGCAGAAATAAGTATACGCTTTTAAAACTTAAAAAGGGTTTCAATATTTATATTGAAACCCTTTTTTATAATTTAATATTTTATTTAAAAATGAAAATAAACGTTATGGTTGTTTTTTAAATGATAAGGGATTCCACTCATAATAAAATTGCTTTAAGTAATCTACCATATATTGGTGTCTTTCTTCAGCTAAACGCTTACCTGTTTTGGTATTCATTTTGTCTTTCAACAATAATAGTTTTTCGTAAAAATGATTAATAGTAGGAGCTGTAGAATTTTTATATTCCTCTTTGGTCATATCAAGATTTGGTGCAATGCAAGGGTCATAAAGCATTCGGTTTTTATAACCGCCATAATTAAAGGTGCGTGCTATTCCTATAGCGCCAATAGCATCTAAACGGTCTGCATCTTGTACAACTTGCAGCTCTTTCGATCTAAATAGTTTCTTTTTAATCTTACCATCGCTTAATCCAGCCTTAAAGGAGCTGAACTTAATAATTTTAACAACGTGATTAATGATCTCTGTTGGTACATTTATTGAGAGTAGAAAATTTTCTGCCATTTTAGGACCTAATGATTCATCACCATCGTTAAATTTTGCATCCGCAATGTCATGAAGTAGTGCACCTAAACTCACTACTAAAATATTCACATCCTCTTCTTTAGAAATAAGAATGGTATTGTTGAATACTCGCTGTATATGAAACCAGTCATGGCCCCCTTCTGCATTTCGCAAGGTTTCTTTAACAAAGACGATAGTTTCATCTATAATCTCAGAGTTTGTCATTTAAAACTGTTTACGCCATTGGTAACTGAAGCCTCTATTTGAACGATAAGCGCATCTAAATCACCATTATTTTCAATAGGTTGCTGAACATCAATACTTACTTTGGCGCCTAAACCCATAGGAAATTGGCCAAATCGCACCAATTTCCAAGAATTATTGATGCTTATGGGAACTATTAATGCAGATGGTGCTTTTTTAAGAAGCATTTTCAAGCCCATAGGTTTAAATGGTTTTGGATGACCATCTCTACTTCTTGTTCCCTCCGGAAAAATAACAGCGCTTCTATTATGCTTTTCAATATAGGTGCCAAGTTTTCCTATTTCCATTATGGCAGATTTACCATCATTTCTATCAATTAAAACAGAGCCACCATGAACTAGATTGAAGGATACGCTTGGTATGCCTTTTCCTAATTCTTTTTTACTGACAAATTTAGGATGGTGTTTTCGCATATACCAAATTAATGGCGGAATGTCGTACATGCTCTGATGATTAGTGACTATTATTAGAGGCCTATTGGTAGGTAAATCATAATTGTTGGTAAACTTATACGTAGTACCAAGTATGTTGGTACATCGCATTAAGCAAAAGTTAAGTATACTGACTACTGGTTTTAAGCCAGAATACCCAAATAATTTAAAACCTAACCATTGTAATGGATGAAATATAAGCAGACAGAGGCCGAAGGCTATAAAAAATATGGGTGTTATGGGGTATGAAATCAACTTCTGCATAGTGCAAAAATAAAAAACCGCTCTATTTAGAGCGGTTTTTTTGAGACTATTATTTTATGCTAAATAAATTCTAGCAAAACTCGTCGTAAGCTTGTGCCAAGTTTTGAGCGATCATTTCAGCCGGCCTTCCTTCAATATGGTGACGTTCGATCATATGAACCAACTCACCATCTTTGAATAATGCCATTGAAGGAGATGATGGAGGAAAAGGAACCATAAGATTTCTTGCCGCGTTCACCGCCTCTGTATCTACACCAGCAAATACGGTAACGGCATAATCTGGTTTTTTACTATTCTGCAGGCTCATTTTGGCTGCAGGCCTTGCATTTGCTGCTGCACAGCCACAAACAGAATTTACGACTACCAAAGTAGTTCCTTCTTTTTTTATGGCATTTGCTACCGCATCTGCTGTATATAATTCTTCAAATCCGGCAGAGGCCAGATCATCTCTCATTGGTTTTACTAATTCTGCAGGGTACATATTGTTATATTTAAATTAATCTACTACAAAGATAACCAATTAGTCGTAGAGGTGCTTAACACCTTAACTTTTCATTGGCCTTACTTTCTATTCGTAATATTTTATCTTTGGCGAAATTGAGAACACGAAATGATTAAATGGTTGGGAGCTGTAATAGGCTTTTTTTTAAGAGGATTGTCTGGAGCGGTTTTAGGATTTTTTGCAGGTAGTATTATAGATGGTTTTTTTGGCAGTAATAAAAGTAATACACGTTCAGTCTTTCAAGAGTATACAAGACCTAATGTGTCACCCGCAGATTTTGAGTTGAATTTACTTTCATTATGCTCTATCGTTATAAAGGCAGACGGACAAGTGAGTCGATCTGAAATGGATTACGTGCGTCAGTATTTTGTTAGCACTTATGGTAAAGATAAAGCCAATGCTATTTTTAGAACCTTTAATGAAATTAATAAAAAGGGTGAAATATCCGCACAACGGGTATGTGCGTTTTTAGCACAGCGTACACGATACGAGGTACGCCTACAGTTACTACACTTTTTATTCGGTATAGCTCAAGCAGATGGTAGCATTAGTAATCCTGAAATACAAAAAATACGGGAAATTGCTGGTTACCTTAGAGTGGCATTAAATGAGTTTGACAGTATTAAGGCAATGTTCGTTAAATCTGCCAATAACTCCTATAAAATATTGGATGTTCTAAAATCGGCAACAGATGCGGAAGTTAAAAAGGCTTATAGGGAAATGGCTAAAAAGTATCATCCAGATCGTGTGAATACTCAAGATGAGGCTATAAAAAAAGGTGCCGAAGAAAAATTTAAACAAGTGCAAGCGGCATACGAGACTATTCAGAAAGAACGAGGTTTAAATTAATTGGAGACTTAAAAACAACTCTTATTATGCAAGAATTTTGGTTTTATATACAATTGGGTTTGCAGCATGTTTTAGATGTCAATGCTTATGACCATATTTTATTTTTATCTGCATTAGCACTTCCCTTTACATTTAAAAGTTGGAAGAATGTATTGATTTTAGCAACGGTTTTTACAATCACCCATTGTTTGGCTTTAGTATTATCTGTTTATGAAATAATACTTATTGAGGCTAGTTGGATAGAGTTTTTGATTCCGGTGACCATTTTATGTACTGCCATTTATAATTTAATGGATAGGGAAGTGCAAAAAGGAACCAAAACCATATGGTTTCATGCATTGGCAACCGGTTTCTTCGGATTGATACATGGCTTCGGATTTTCCAATTATTTTAAAATGATGATAATGGGAACAGATGAAAAATTGGGGCCTTTATTCGGTTTTGCCGCTGGCATAGAAATTTCACAAGTGGTTATTGTTTTGTTGGTTCTTGTACTGGCCTATGTAATTCAAACAATGTTTCATGTAAAACAAAGTTTATTCGTTGTTGTAGGTAGTATTTTAATAATGTTAATTACACTACCGTTATTATATCAAACGTTTCCATTTTAAGAGTGTTAAATTTAACCCTAAGTTATTGTTCTTGCCTTACAAAGCAGGTATCTTAGTGCATTAAGCTTTAGAAAAGCTAGTAGAATGAAGAGAGAAAAACAATTGAAATACGATAGGGCCTATTTAAGAATGGCAAAGGAGTGGGGAAAATTGTCTTCGTGCAAGAGAAAGCAAGTAGGGGCTATCATTGTTAAAAATAGAATGATAATTTCAGATGGTTATAATGGTACACCTACCGGTTTTGAAAATTACTGTGAAGATGACGAGGGATATACAAAATGGTATGTTCTACATGCCGAAGCCAATGCTATTCTTAAGGTAGCGAGTTCAACACAATCTTGTCAAGGTGCTACCCTTTATATAACATTATCCCCTTGTAGGGAATGTAGTAAGTTAATTCATCAGTCTGGTATTAAACGTGTAGTATATCAGGTTGGTTATAAAGATGATTCCGGATTAAAATTCTTGGAAAAAGCGGGAGTTGAATTGGAGCACATGCCAGAAATAAATGTTACTATCTAACGTTTGTACTAATGATGAACAAGAAAAATAGTTTTCTAATGCCGTTAATAATTGCCGCAGCCATAGCTGTTGGGTTTTTTATAGGTGGAAAACTTAGTTTTAATGATTCGCCTGAAAGACTTTTCTCTACTAATTCTAAGAAGGACAAACTTAATAGACTTATTGATTACATTAATTATGAGTATGTAGATGATGTTAACACCGATAGTATTGTTGATGTTACGGTAAATAGCATCCTCGAAAAACTAGATCCACATTCGGTATACATTTCAGAGAAAGAAATGGATCGTGTGTCTGAAAATATGAAAGGTGATTTTGTAGGTATCGGAGTAAATTTCTATGCTTATAAAGATACAATTACGGTTATAAAAACTGTAAAAGATGGCCCCAGTTTTTTGAAAGGTATTTTACCTGGTGATCGTATTTTAATGGCAGATAATGATACATTGTACGGTAAAGATTTTCCTAGTGAAGTAATTGTTGAAAAGCTGAAGGGGAAAGAAGGCACAACGGTCAACCTAAAGGTATTTAGAAAAGCAGAAAATAAAACATTCAATATAGAGGTTAAACGTGGTGTAGTGCCATTAAAAAGTGTAGAATCTTTCTATATGCTTACCAAAGATATAGGTTACATAAAGGTGAATCGTTTTGCCGAATCGACCTATAAGGAGTTTAAAAGTTCATTGGATGATTTGCAAAAAAGGGGAGCTAAAAAATTGGTGCTTGATTTACGCGATAACCCAGGTGGTTACTTAGGAATGGCAGAAGAGATGGCCGATGAGTTTTTAGAAGATGGTAAACTTATCTTGTTCACCAAGAATAAGAAAGGTAAGATAAATAAGAGTTTTGCTACTGATGAAGGTAGTTTTGAAGATAAACCTATCTATGTTCTAATAAATGAAAGGTCTGCTTCGGCAAGTGAGATTGTTGCAGGTGCTTTACAAGACAATGATATTGGCACTATTGTAGGCCGTCGTTCATTCGGAAAGGGATTAGTACAGCGCGAAATGGCACTAGGTGATGGTTCGGCCGTACGGTTAACAGTTTCAAGGTATTATACTCCTACGGGCCGTAGCATTCAAAAAACATATGCCAACGGGACTAAGGATTATTACCAACGCTTTACAGACAGATTTCATAGTGGAGAGATGGTTTCAGTTGATAGTATCAAAGTAGCGGATTCTCTAAAATTTGTTACACCAAAAGGCAAGGTAGTATATGGTGGTGGTGGCATAATTCCCGATGTATTCGTACCTATAGGCAGTAATGAGGAAGAGGCTGTAGAGAGTATGGATAACTTAGGTTTCTTATCCTTTTTTGTATTTGAACACTTAGAAGAGGATCGTGATAGATATGCGAACTATTCTCAAGAAGAGTATGTGAACGATTTTAAAGTTGATGATATACTTTTTGAAAAATTCGTAGAGTATTCTGTAAATAGAAATTTGAGGATGAATTTCTATGACCATGAACAAAGCATAAAGCGATTTTTAAAGGCAAGCATTGCAGAGCAATTGTTCAATACCAATATACATGCGAAGATTAAGGCCGATGAAGACCCTATGCTTCAGAAAGTATTGGAATTGGATAGTAATATAATGCAACAACAAGAATCTAGCTTAATTCAAGCTAATAATTAATCTTTATTTATTTTGTCCTGAATCTTTTTGCTTGTTACAAAAACTAAAAGAAGTATAATGGCGCATAGCGAAGCCATAATACCAATAAGTGCGATAGTACTATCTTTCTCAAATGGATTGGCAAAATCTACCATCGTTACGTTATAGGCAATTAAAGCTACTGCAATAGCTATGAAGATAATTGATATTGTCTTGCTCATAAACTTGTTTTTTATAAAGTTACAACCTTCTTCCCTTCTAGAAAAGCTGGTTTATATTGGCTGCGAATAATTTTACTGCAATTGCCATTAGAATAACCCCAAATACTTTTCGAATAACATTAACACCACCTGATCCTAGCATTTTCTCAATCTTAACAGATGACTTAAGAACTATAAAAACAAAAATAATGTTTATGATTATTGCGATTATTATATTTTCAACATAATACTCAGCTCGTAATGAAAGAAGAGAGGTTAGTGTGCCTGCACCGGCAATTAATGGAAAAGCTATAGGTACAATAGATGCACTTTCGGGTTCATCATCTCTATATAAAGTGATACCCAAAATCATTTCGATAGCTAAGAAAAATATAATGAAAGCACCTGCAACTGCAAATGAGTTTACATCAATACCTATAAGATTTAAAATTTCTTCTCCAAGAAACAAAAAGGCAACCATTATAATTGCGGCAACAACAGAAGCTTTTTCAGATTGAATATGCCCAACCTTATTTCTAAGACCAATAATAATGGGAATACTCCCTAAAATATCAATAACAGCAAAGAGCACCATACTTGCTGTAATAATTTCCCTAAAATCAAAATGAAACTCCATGTTGAAAATTTTTGCAAATTTACGTTTATAAATATCGACTTTGTCGTTTATTCTTAAAATATTCTAAGACCATTACTTTTTAAAAAATGTATCTTGCGACCTTTAAATTAGGCCATGTTTCAATTAGGAAAAACTATCGTATCAGAAGAAATCATCGAGAATGATTTTGTTTGTAATCTTAGCGCTTGTAAAGGTGGTTGCTGTGTAGATGGCGAAGCTGGTGCGCCAGTAGAGGATTCTGAAACGGAAATCATGGTCGATATTTATGCGAAGGTAAAACCATTTTTACGTCCTGAAGGGATAAAGGTTATAGAAGAACACGGTGCATTTGTAAAAGGTGAAGATGGTGAGTGGGAAACTCCATTAGTGAATGGTAGTGAGTGTGCTTACGTTATTTTTGATGAGCGAAAAATTGCTAAATGTGGTATCGAAGAAGCGTATAATCAAGGTAAAATCAAATGGAAGAAACCTGTTTCCTGTCATTTATATCCAGTTAGGGTTAAAGAGTATACGGAGTTAACTGCTGTAAATTATCATAAATGGCAAATTTGTGATCCTGCTTGTTCGTTAGGTGAAGAATTAAAAGTTCCGGTTTACAAATTCGTAAAAGAGGCTTTAATTCGAAAATTTGGTGAAGGTTGGTATAATGAGTTAGAAGAGGTGGCGAAAGACCATCTTAAATAGTTGGTATATAAATAACTATTTGTGTGCCAATTGGGTTGGTGTCGTCATCGAACTTGTCAATGATCTCAACATGAAAATAGTTCTCGTAATCACGCGAAAAATTTGCTAATCGCTCTTTAGTTATATCAATACCGACCGATTTTCTTTTTAAAACCTTACTATCTTTAATTTTTTCAGCAGCATCACGGCCTATTCCGTTATCGGTTATGATTATTTCTATAAAACCGTTTTTTCCTTTTTTGATTTCTAGGTCAATATTTTTTACTCCATCTTTAGAAGATAGTCCATGCCATAAAGCATTTTCTAAAAATGGCTGTAAAATTAGAGAGGGTATCTTAATATTATGAGTGTTAATGTCATCTTTCACATAAACATTAAAATTGATTTCTTTAGAAAACCTAATGTTTTCAATATTCATGTAAAGAGCAACCGTTTCTAATTCTTCCGCTAATGATATTTCTCTTTGTGAAGAAGCTTCAAGTATTTTACGAACTAGTTTCGAAAATTTATTTAGATAATGAACAGCGTTTTTTTTCTCGTTATTTATTATATATAATTTAATTGAATTTAAAGAATTGAATAGAAAATGAGGATTCATTTGACTTCGTAACATGCTTTGTTCTAAAGTCAATAATTTTTTCTCGGCATTTAACTGACTTTGTTTGTATAGTATATAAAGTATGGCTGTTAATAGTATTAAGAAGATTGCGATAACGATTAAGATTGTCCTATTTTTTCTAAGTTTTAAACGAACGGATTCGTTTTCTTCTGAGAGTCTTTGTAATTGATTAGCGCTCATTTGAGATTCATACCTCAAAATCACATCATTTACATATCTCAAATTTAATGAGTTTGTAATTCGCTTTTCATATTTTTCAGACTCTTTATAATAGCCCATACCTTTTTCATAGTCATCACGCTTAATCCAAAGTTCAGATAGAAACCCATTTGCTTCGGCTATTTCAGCATTTAGATTATAGGTTTTAGCCAAGTCAAGCCCAGTTTTTAAGTTTGTTTCTGCCTTGTCATAATCCCCTAAATAGATTAACGCCCAACCAAGATTATTATAGATAATGGCGACTATTTTTTGGTCTCCGAAAGCAATTGCCCTTTGTAGGTTTGTTTGTAATATGTTTATTGCTTCATTAATTTTTTCGTTGTGAACATAAACATGGGCAATGCTATAATTACAGATAATCTTTCCTTTTTCAGAATCGATTATTTCATTGTAAACTAGAGATTTTCTGAAGTTTTGAAGTGCAGGTTCTAATTTTTCTTGAGCTTCGTAACACTCTCCTAGCTTTTGGTGATTAATTGCAAGACCTAATTTATTGTCGAGTTCCCTTTCAAGAATTATTAACTTTTCGAATTTTTCTATGGCGAGATCATATTGTCCTAAAATTTGATAAATATTAGCAATACTATTAAGTGAAACATTTTTGCTTCGCTTTAGGTCATTGTTTGGTTTAGTAACTGTTTCAGCTAATTCAAGTGCTTCTTGACTGTAGTCGAGGGCAGATTTTATAGCTTCCGTTTCGCTATATACTAGGCTTGTCATGTTAAGACTATAGACCCTAAATTCTATACTATTCGCATTGACGGAGATTTTAAGTGCATCTTGAAATAAATCTAATGCCTCTGGGTATAAAGAAATATCACTATAAATTCTACCTAATTGATTAAGTGCATAAGCTTGCCCATATAAATACCCTTTATCTTCAGATATATTGTCAACGTATCGAATTAGGGTACTGTCTTTGCTGAATTCTCTTAAAACTATATCGATTTCTTGATAAGTTTCAGGTGCTGCAGTTATTAGGCTGTCGACCTTCTTTTTGAATGATGAAGGTATGGTTTGAGAATAGTTGTATTGTATGAAAAATAGGGTGCTCAAAATACAAAATAGGAAGTTGAGCCTATTGCTATTTGCTGAATTCTCAGAATTAGGAATATGTATTCGTAGTTGTTTAAACATAAATGGGTTTACAACAAATCTAAAAAATCTGATTTCTTTTGTCTGGAAACCGGTATTTTATGGTTCGATTTTAGTACCACATAACCATCAGTTTTCAAGAATTCTTTTATTTTGTTCAGATTGATAATATAAGAATTATGAATTCTAAAAAAGGAGTCTGACGGTAATAATTCGTTTACTTCTTTCAATTTTTTTGTGAGCACAATTTTTTGACCATCTGTTAAAAATATAGTACTATAATTCCCATCAGATTCGGCGTATAAAATTTCATCACTCTCAAGAAAAAGTAACTTACCATCTGTATTGAGCGTGATTCGTTTATGTATGGATCTTGAATTGAAATTGAGCATTGCCATCTCTAATTTTTCAACAGAGAAATTTTTATTATTGAACTTTTTTATTTTGGTAATAGTTTCTTCAAGGTCATCTGTGTCAATAGGCTTTAGTAGATAATCTAAAGCTTCATTTTTAATTGCCTTTAGGGCGTATTGATTATATGCTGTTGTAATAACAACCGGAAAGTTTTTGTTGGTAAGCTTTTGAATGAATTGAAATCCATCCATTGTGGGCATTTCAATATCTAGAAAAAGACAGTCAGGAGTGTTTTTTTCTAGAAAGTCTAAAGCATCATGTGGGTTGGTAAACGAGGCTATAACATTAATTTCATCGCTGAAATTTGTGAGTTCCCAAGTTAAACTTTGCAATGCTTTTATTTCATCATCAACAATTACGGCCTGTAGCATATTAATAATATATTAATATAGAAAGTTAGGGAAAAATTGGGGGTTGTTTAGCTCTCAGGCACAAATTTGTATCAATGGAAGCAATTCTCGTATAATCGGTTGAAAAAGTAATAATGCTGTAACAATTCTCGTATTTTAAATTATTTGAAAGAAAAGGATTACATAATATGTGAAATGTGGTTCTCTTCAAAATTTGTAAAGGCAGTTTACACAAAAAAAAGGACAGGTTATACAATACTAACGTAGCTTTTTCCATCTTAATTTACCTTTATGGAGCAAGTTAGAATTAGTTTAAATTTTATTAACATGAGAAAATGCTGCATAATGTTTGCATTATTTATAGTGTTGTTGGTGATGGCTTCTAAAGTTTTGAAAGCCGATAATGAATTAAGCGAAAATTTGGTAGTCGAAAATGAAAATAAGGAGCAACCGATTATTCGACCATGATTTTTTTTATGTTAACGTGTAATCTATGATTCCAATACTATGTAAGTCTCTAAAATTATTTTTTTTCGGTTTTATACCGTTATTTCTGCTTTCTAGTGGATCAAAGCCAACTATAGACTACCCTGCTCTTAAAAGTGGGTCATGTAATTTTAATGTTACTGGTAAATATAATTTTAAAATTGAGGGGATAGCATCCTTTCAAAATAACATACAATTAGATGAACGGAATAATAATCATAATGAGTTAATACTAAATTTCGTCACGAATAATAATGATAAAGTACAAACAATCGAATTTGTAATTGCGTCTAACAAGATTGCTCAGAAAAAAACGTTTACGGGGTTTTATAGAATTAAAACCTTGAATGGCTTAATTAATGGGTTTGATGGTGTTTATGGTTTTGCAGATATAAATGGGCTGAACGAGCTTCCTTTTTTTATTAAAACAGGTGGTATCATAATTATTAAAAACCATGAAGATACCATTGACGGTAATCTAGAAGTACAGTTTAAAAATGCAAATGGAGAATCTTTGAATATCAAAGGTTCTTTTAGTGCTGATATAAAATTATAATTGCATAAATATAAGTACGGTTCTTTATGAAATAGTGTATGTTATTTTATTTCTGATGTTTTGAGCGCCAATATAAGTAAGGTTACGGCTTATCCGTATAATTACAGTCTAAGAAAAGGTTTCGGGGGAACTACCTTTATTAGTCTTGGTGGGCATTTTTCATAATATGAGCATTAGAGGGGCCGTACATTTTTATCAATTCTTCCATATTCCTAAGATTCTTTTAGTTAATATTAATAAACCACCTAGTATGATTTTTTATACTTTTTGGTTTATAATTGTTTTGTTTAATTTTAAAAAAAAGTTACTTCGAATTATCGATTAGCCTTAAGGCAATGAACATCACCTCTGAGCCTAGATTTCAACATTTTGTGTTAAAAACTTTGTTGCCTAAATGCTAAAACACCCTTTAAAAATTGAATGCATTTTTGAATCTTTGTTAGTCCCTACAAGAAGGTAGAATTCATCTTCTTTACAACTAATTTTTAAAAATTTAATTATATGTCCACAGCCCTAGAGCCTATATTGGAAGAAAATGCAGACCGATTTGTTATATTCCCAATTAAACACCACGATTTATGGGACTGGTACAAAAAATGTGAAGCTTGTTTTTGGACAGCAGAAGAAATTGATTTAAGTGAAGACTTAAATGATTGGAATAATAAATTGAATGAGGACGAGCGGTATTTTGTTAAACATATTCTTGCTTTTTTTGCCGCTTCTGATGGAATCGTAAATGAAAATTTAGCTGAGAATTTTGTAAGTGAAGTACAATATGCCGAGGCCAAGTTTTTCTACGGATTTCAGATTATGATGGAGAATATCCATTCAGAAACATATTCTTTATTAATCGACACCTATGTAAAGGACGAGAAAGAAAAGAATATACTTTTTAAGGCTTTGGAAAATTTTCCTGCAATTAAGAAAAAAGCTGATTGGGCGTTGAATTGGATAGAGTCTCCAAGTTTTGCAGAGCGGCTAATTGCCTTTGCTGCTGTTGAAGGTATTTTCTTTTCAGGTGCTTTCTGTTCAATTTTCTGGTTAAAGAAAAGAGGTTTGATGCCAGGCTTAACTTTTTCTAATGAGTTGATATCTAGGGATGAAGGAATGCATTGCGACTACGCTGTTCATTTGCACAACAAACATTTAATCAATAAGGTGCCAAAAGAGAGAATCACTGCGATTTTGACCGAAGCACTAGATATAGAACGTGAATTCATTACAGAATCGTTACCAGCAAGTTTAATTGGAATGAATTCTAAATTGATGACACAGTACCTAGAGTTTGTTACCGATAGACTTCTTGTTGAACTGGAGTGCGATAGGGTTTATAATACTACAAACCCGTTCGATTTTATGGATATGATTTCATTACAGGGAAAAACAAACTTCTTTGAAAAAAGAGTTGCTGAATATCAAAAAGCAGGGGTAATGAATAACGATGAAGAAAATCAGAAAATTAGCTTCGATGCAGATTTTTAAATTTTATGAAAGCCTGAATATGGCCAGAACACTTGATAAGAATTTTTACTCATTATAGAGAATAACAAATTTAATTTTCGCCTACATTTTTTAGTTACGTTTACCCTATAGCTAAATCTTGATGGCTTTGATGACCAATAGTGATAACCTTTAAAAAATAACAGTAGCCACATGTATGTATTAAAAAGAGACGGAAGAAAAGAGTTAATCATGTTTGACAAGATTACGGCTCGAGTAAGAAAATTATGTTACGGACTTAATGGGCTTGTAGATCCTTTGAAAGTAGCTATGCGTGTTATTGAAGGTCTATATGACGGGGTTACGACCTCAGAATTGGATAATCTTGCGGCAGAAATCGCTGCAACAATGACGACTACACACCCAGACTATGCAAAATTGGCTGCTCGTATTTCTGTTTCAAATTTACATAAGAATACAAAGAAGTCGTTTTCTGAAACTATGGAAGACCTTTACTTGTACGTTAATCCAAGAACAGGTAAAAAAGCACCACTATTATCAGACGAGGTGTACAAGGTTATTGCTGATAATGCAGAGCTTTTAGATTCTACAATTATTTATAACCGTGATTTTGGCTATGATTACTTCGGTTTTAAAACATTAGAACGCTCTTATTTATTAAAGTTGAACGGTAAAATTGCTGAGCGTCCACAGCATATGTTAATGCGTGTATCTGTTGGTATCCATTTAAATGATTTGGACTCTGCGATAGAAACGTATGAGTTGATGTCTAAGAAGTACTTCACCCACGCTACACCTACATTGTTTAATTCTGGTACACCAAAACCTCAAATGTCATCATGTTTTCTTTTGGCTATGAAAGATGATAGTATTGATGGTATTTATGATACGTTGAAGCAAACTGCCAAGATTTCACAATCTGCTGGGGGTATTGGTCTTTCTATACATAATGTAAGGGCTACAGGTTCTTATATTGCTGGTACAAACGGAACATCCAATGGAATTGTTCCCATGTTACAGGTATTTAACGATACCGCTCGTTACGTTGATCAAGGAGGCGGAAAACGTAAAGGAAGTTTTGCTATCTATATGGAGCCATGGCATGCTGATATTTATGAGTTTCTTGACTTGAAAAAGAATCATGGTAAAGAAGAAATGCGTGCTAGAGATTTATTCTATGCAATGTGGATTTCTGATTTGTTCATGAGAAGGGTAGAAGCAAATGAAGATTGGACATTGATGTGTCCTAACGAATGTCCTGATTTGTATAATAGACATAGTGAGGAGTTCGAAAAGCTGTATCTTAAATACGAGGAAGAAGGTAAAGGTCGTAAGAAGGTTAAAGCACGTGAACTATGGGAGAAAATCTTAGAATCACAGATTGAGACCGGTACACCGTACATGTTGTATAAAGATGCTGCCAACCGAAAAAGTAATCAGAAAAACCTGGGTACTATACGTTCTTCTAACTTATGTACCGAGATAATGGAGTACACCTCCCCCGATGAGGTTGCTGTATGTAACTTGGCTTCTATAGCCTTGCCAATGTTTATTAAGAATGGGGAATTCGACCATAAAGAATTGTTCAAGGTTACAAAACGAGTAACTAAAAACTTGAATAAAGTAATTGATAGAAACTACTATCCAGTTAAAGAAGCAGAAAATTCGAACATGCGTCATAGACCAATTGGTCTTGGAGTTCAAGGTTTAGCTGATGCTTTTATAATGCTACGTTTGCCATTTACAAGTGATGAAGCTAAGAAGTTGAATCAAGAAATTTTTGAAACCTTGTATTTTGCCGCAGTAACAGCATCGGTAGAAATGGCAAAAGAAGAAGGTCCTTATTCTACTTTTAAAGGTTCGCCTATGTCTAAAGGAGAATTTCAACACAACATGTGGGGAATTAAAGATGACGAATTATCTGGAAGATGGGACTGGGAAAAATTAAGAAAGGAAGTTGTGAAAAACGGGGTGCGTAATTCATTATTAGTCGCTCCTATGCCAACAGCTTCTACCTCTCAAATATTAGGTAATAACGAATGTTTCGAGCCTTATACTTCTAATATTTATACTAGACGTGTACTATCTGGAGAATTCATTGTGGTTAACAAGCACCTTTTAGAGGATTTAGTAGGTCTTGGAATGTGGAACGAGAACATGAAGCAAGATTTAATGCGCGCTAATGGCTCAATTCAACATATAGAGACGATACCAAAAGACATAAGAGATTTATATAAGACCGTTTGGGAGCTAAGTATGAAAGATATCATCGATATGTCTAGGCATAGAGGTTACTTTATTGATCAAAGTCAATCTTTGAATTTATTTATGGAGAATGCAAACTATTCGAAATTGACTTCGATGCATTTTTATGCTTGGAAAAGTGGCCTAAAAACGGGAATGTATTACTTACGTACCAAAGCTGCGGTAGATGCAATTAAATTTACCTTAGATAACTCTAAGAAGAAGGAAGTTCCAGTAGCCGAGGCTGTTGAAGCAGAAGTGGTTACATCTGTCGTAAATAATGCGGTTGTAAGTACAGAAGCAACTGTTTCTAAGGTTGCTCCACAAGCTGAAATAGATATTAAGCCGATGTCTCCACAAGAGATGAAAGAAATGATTGCAAGGGCTAAGGAAGGTCAAGCAGATGATGATTGTTTAATGTGTGGTTCTTAAGCATTCCGGCTAATACATAATAAAAAAGCCTCCTTAAATAAGGAGGCTTTTTTATTTGCGGCTAAAGCCGAGGTTAAGTCAGGGGATTCTTATTTATCATTTTTGAGATAGGGCTTCAACACAGTTGTAAATAATAAGGCAGCTGCGTAGATTATCAAAATGGTGACGTACTTTTCCATAGCTTAAGTATTGAATTATAAGTTATGTACGAATAAATTCTACTTTTGGATTACGGAAATTTTATAGTGTCATTAAATAGACTGTTAAATACTAATCTTATGACGTTTTTAATGCTCATCCATTTAAAGATTAGTTTTAATCGATAAAATTCAAAAGAATCGGTTTTTGTCTTCTTATAGATATAATAAGATAATTTGGAAGCCAGAAATAAACCGGCGTAGACAAATAATGTGTTTAGGTATTGGGACATGCACAAAAGAACGAATAAGTAAGTTTATTCTTACAAATATATAATGCATTTCATCGAAAAAAGATAATATTTCGATGAAATGCATTCTTTTTCCTTGTCTAATTGCTTTGAGGGGTGGTTTTAAAGATAAAGAGTTATGGGAGGTTATAAAAAGTTGTCTTCATGCTTATATGCATCTATAACTGCTTGCTCGCCTTCTTTTCCATCTTTAGAGTTACCATGTTCCATTCCAAGAACACCATCAAAGTCTTTTTCATGAATCCATTTAAAAACGTTTCGGTAATTTATTTCACCTGTAGTAGGTTCGTTTCTACCAGGGTTATCTCCAATTTGTATATAGGCTATTTCATCCCAGGTAAGGTTCATATTGTGTATTAAATGGCCTTCATTTTTTTGCATATGATAGATATCGTACAGTATTTTACACGATGGGCTATCTACACCTTTACAAATTAAATAAGTTTGCTCAGAGGTCTGTAAATGAAGATCAGGGGAATCTGATAATGGTTCTAACACCATGGTCAATCCGTGTGGTTCAAGAATCTCTGCACCTCGGCGCAATGCTTCTATGACATTGGCATTTTGAATACCTATAGGTAAATTTCTTTCATAACCACCAGGCACAACCGTCATCCATTTGGCATTTACCCGTTTTGCGGTATCAACAGCTCTTCTGCATCCATCCAAAAAAATATCAAGATGTTCTTGTTTTCCAGCTGCCAAAGTATTCTCCATGTTACCGCCTTTATCTACGACAAATACACCCATGGTCATACCTCGCTTTACTAAGGTTTCACCAATCTTTTCCTGAAGGGCTATATCTCGCTTCATCATGTTATTATCCTCAAAAGCAGTAAAACCTTGATCTGCCATGAAATTTAGCTGGTCGATAGGGTCATCACCGGCAAGATGTTTGAACATGCCTAAATGTGGTGCGTATTTCAAATTGAATTGATGCGCATTCGTAGTACCGATAATCGAATTGGCGAATGATAGTGTGTTGCCTAAACTTATTGCTCCCGTACTAAGGGCTGTTTTTTGAATGAAGCTTCTTCTTTTCATTTTCTAAATATTAAAACTAAAAAAGCCAAGAGATAGAAAAATCTGACTCTTGGCTAGTTTGTAATTGATTAATTTATTGGTTTATAAAGACCAGTCTTTGCCGCCAGTTAATTCTTGAACATCTGCACAAGCGATGTACTCACCTGGTACAGGTAAGTAAGCCAAAACTTCTTCGCCAACATATTCTGAAGCTTTGTAACCCCAAATTGCTAGTCCACGTAAGTTATTTGCAAAGGCAAACCTTGTAGTTTCATCATCTAACGTAGAAGTTTTGCCTTCTGCAAGAGCTTCTGAATAGCTTGTTATAGATTCAAGCATTTTTGTTTGATCATTTTTTGAGTATTTCAATGAGCTAGATAATACAGGCTCTAAATCTTCAGATGTTAAATCTGCAGCTTTTTCCTTTCCAGAATCTGCTAACGCCTTATCCATAAATTTCCCCATAGACATTTTGAACATATCTTGTTTTTCTTTCTCCATTACGTCATTGGCAAACTTGTCGATGAAAATATCAACTTGAACCTCTGATGCTGATGGGGTGTCTGTTTTTGGTAAAATTAAATCAACTAATTTGGTCAATACACTTCCTTCTTCTTCCGTTAAGAATTCTGGTGTCCAAGTAATTGCAGGTTCATTTTTACAGCTCTGTACAAGACCTAGTAAGGTTGGAGTGGCCACCATATATCCAAGTGACAGTCCCATATTTTTTAATACGCGTCTTCTATCCATTATATATTTCCTTTTTTAAGTTCCTGAGCGGCATGGTTAGCTGCCCTAGCCGTAAAGGCCATATATGTTAACGAAGGGTTCACACAACTTGCAGAAGTCATGAAAGAACCATCTGTTACATATACATTTGGAACGTCGTGTAATTGATTGTTTCCGTTTAATACAGAAGTTTTTCTATCTCTACCCATACGAGCAGTACCCATTTCGTGAATTCCTAACCCAAGTGCACCAGGATTGTCATATGGGGTAACATCTTTCAAGCCTGCTTTTGTCAACATGTCGACTGCAGATTGTTTCATGTCTTCTCGCATTTTCCATTCGTTCTCTTTGAATTCTGCATCAAACGTAACAGTTGGTAAACCCCAATCATCTAGTTTATCATAATCTAGAGTAAACCTGTTTTCTTCATAAGGAAGTACTTCTCCAAAACCGGTCATACCAAATTGCCAACCTCCTGGTTTTAATGCTGCCTCCTTCATTTCTGCCCCGTAAGCAAATTCTGCAACAGAGTCTTCCCAGTTTCCTCTTGAAGCGCCACCTTGGTATCCAAACCCTCGCTTGTATGCAGTAGTGTTCGAATCACCTCCTAAATTTCTAAACCTTGGTATGTAGATCCCGTTTGGTTTTCTTCCTTTATAGAATTTGTCTTCAAAACCATCAAAATTACCTCGAGCGCCTACACCTAGATGATGGTCCATAATATTACGACCAAGTTGGTCAGACTCGTTACCCATACCATTAGGGAACGTATCAGATTTTGATTGCATTAATATTGATGTTGAAGCAATGGCCGATGCACAAAGGAAAATCACCTTTGCTTTAAACTCATATGTTTCTTTGGTTACACGGTCAATTACTTTGACCCCAGTAGCTTTTTTGGTTTTTGGATCGTAGATTACTTCATGTACAATCGAATCTGGTCTTAACGTCATATTACCTGTGGCCTCTGCAGCTGGTAATGTTGAAGAAAGACTACTGAAATAAGCGCCAAAAGGACACCCTCTTATACATCTATTTCTAAATTGGCACTTACTTCTGCCATCGAATTGTTTTGTTCCGGTTAAATGTGCTACACGACCAGCGGTTACCACACGACCATCAAAATTTTCAGCAACTTTTTCTCTAAACTCTTGCTCAACGCAGTTTAAGTCCATCATTGGAAGAAATTGTCCGTCGGGCAATTGTTCCAATCCTAAGTTTTCACCACTTACACCAATGTAAGATTCAACCTTATCATACCATGGTGAAATATCTTTATAGCGAACTGGCCAATCAACAGCTATATTTTCTTTCTTATTTGCAGTAAAATCAATATCACTCCAACGGTAACTATGCCGGCCCCATTGTAGTGAACGACCACCTACGTGATAACCACGCATCCAATCGAAACGTTTGGTTTCATTGTATGGGTGTTCTTTGTCGTTAACAAACCACATATTGCTAGCTTGACTTGTGGTGTATCCAGTTCTATTCTGTTTAGGCTGTTGTTCAATGATTTCTTTTGTTGGCGCACCTGCATTCGGAAAATCCCAAGGATCTTTATTTGCAGTTACATAGTCTTCTATATGCTTTACCATTCGACCACGTTCTAAAACCAATGTTTTTAGGCCTGCTTCACATAATTCTTTAGCGGCCCAACCACCACTAATTCCTGTTCCTACAACAATGGCGTCATAGGACTCTTGTTCTTCGTTATAATAAAATTTGCTCATAAAAGTTGTTTATTCTCTAAATTTATTAAATATAAAATTAATTCTATACATTTAATGTCCATTCTTCTTGCGAAATTCGCTAAAATTAGAATCTAGTTAGATTAATGTATTAATTATTAATTTTAACGCTAACTGTTAAGGTTATATTTCAAACAACAACAAACTACCAAACATGAAAAGAAAAAATTTTATTCGAATTGCCTCAGCTGTAGGTATTGGAATCTCGTTACTAGGAACTTACGCTTGTAAGGAAACGAAAAAAGAAAAAGTAGAAGATTCTGAAATCGTTGAAAGTGATAGTAACTCAGAGCCATTTTTTGAATTATCATTGGCACAATGGTCCATACATAAAATGATTAATGAAGACGGTGTAGATCCATATTCGTTTGCCGAAAAAGCAAAAAATTGGGGATTTACCGGACTGGAGTATGTGAGTCAACTGTATAATCCTGAATTGGCGGATGCAAATTATTCTGAAGAGGCAATGGCAAATTTTGTAGCTAAATCTAATGCAGAGGCAAAAAAGTACGGAATGAAGAATGTATTGATCATGATAGATGGTCAAGGTAACTTAGCTGTTAACGACGAAGCTGAAAGAAATGAAACGGTTGAAAAACATAAAAAATGGGTTGATGCGGCAGCTGCTATGGGATGTCATGCCATTAGAGTTAATCTAAATGGTAGTACTGTGCCAGAAGAATGGATCAAGAATTCTGTAGACGGACTAACAAAATTAGCTACTTATGCGAAAACCAAAAATATCAACATATTGGTAGAAAACCATGGCGGTTTATCATCTAACGGTGAACTTCATGCAGAAGTAATGAAAACCGTAAACATGGATAACTGCGGATCTTTACCCGATTTCGGTAATTTCTGTATAGAACGTAAGCCAGAAAGTTGGGATTGTTTAAAGGAGTATGACAAATACAAAGGTGTTAAAGAATTAATGCCATTCGCTAAAGCGGTAAGTGCAAAATCGAATAATTTTGACGCGAATGGGAATGATACAGGGATAGATTATGTTAAAATGCTTAAAATAGTAAAAGAAGCAGGTTATACGGGTTTTATAGGTGTTGAGTATGAAGGTACAGAAATAAGTGAAGAAGCTGGAATAATTGCTACCAGAGATCTTTTATTAAAAGCTGCAAAAGAAATAGAATAATCTAGACTGAATCGAATATGAAGGCCTTTTTTAATGAAATTTTTGATTACAATTTTCAGTGTAATAAAAAACTGATCGATGAATGTTTAGGACTATCTGAAATTTCACCAAGAACTAAAAGTTTATTTAGTCATATACTAAATGCACATCATATTTGGAATGCTCGAATATTACAAAAGGCAACTGAGTATGATGTTTGGCAAGAACATGATATTAAAGATTGGGCCGATATACATTATGAGAATCAACGCAGCTCTTTTGAAATTTTAACCAATGCTGACAGATTTGATAAACGTATAGATTATGAAAATTCTGAGGGTAGACTTTTTACCAATACCTTAAAAGATATGCTGTTTCATATTGTAAATCATTCTACGAATCATAGAGGGCAGATAGCCGTAGAATTTAAAAGCAATGGTTTGACTCCTGTTGGCTTGGATTATATTCATTATAAAAGATAGATGAAGAACAAAATAAGGGCACAACTTTGCTTTATGATGTTTTTAGAGTTTTTTATTTGGGGAGCATGGTTTGTTACCCTTGGTACATTTCTCGTAAATAATTTAAAAGCTACAGATGGGGAAATCGCATTAGCATTTTCAACACAATCTTGGGGAGCAATAATCGCTCCCTTTGTTATTGGAATTATTGCTGATAGGTATTTCAATGCTGAACGTATTTTAGGAATTCTACACCTTTTAGGTGCTGTTCTCATGTATTTCATGTATCAAAGTACAGAATTTAATGCGTTTTATCTTTTAGTCATGGGTTATATGATTCTATATATGCCCACTCTGGCATTAGTTAACTCAGTGTCATTTAATCAAATGAAGAACCCCGCCAAAGAGTTTTCAATGGTAAGGGTATTTGGAACAGCAGGATGGATTATTGCCGGACTATCAATTAGTTATATTTTTAATTGGGACCAAGGGGAAAATATTGGGGACGGACTCCTGAGAAATACTTTTTTAATGACTGCTATTGCATCGTGCATTCTAGGGGTATTTAGTTTTACATTGCCTAAAACGCCACCTAAAGCCAAAAGTGCCAATAAGCTTAACCTAAAAGAAATCTTAGGATTAGATTCGCTTAGTTTATTCAAGGATAAAAACTTTTTGATTTTCTTTATTTCGTCGGTTTTAATTTGCATTCCATTGGCCTTTTATTATCAAAATGCGAATCCGTTTTTGGTAGAAGTAGGCATGGATAATCCGACAGGGAAAATGACATTGGGTCAAATTTCTGAAATAGCATTTATGCTGTTGTTGCCTTATTTTTTCACCAAATTTGGGTTTAAGAAAACTATTCTTGTAGCCATGGCTGCGTGGGTCGTACGCTATTTGCTATTTGCGTTTGGTGATGTAGAGGAGTTAGGCTTTATGTTAATCATAGGCATCGCACTTCATGGTATCTGTTATGATTTTTTCTTTGTTTCAGGTCAAATTTACACCGATAGTAAAGCCGGGGAAAAATTTAAGAGTTCCGCCCAGGGTTTAATAACTTTAGCAACCTATGGATTGGGTATGCTCATTGGTTTTTGGGTAGCCGGTAAGATATCAACAGCCTATCTGTTAAATGATGGAAATCACGTTTGGGGAACTATTTGGTTATATCCAGCTGGTTTTGCATTAGTGGTTTTTCTTTTATTTGCAATTTTCTTTAAAACCGAGAAAATAGATTATCAGTCTTAAATAATTTCTTTAAATTAAACCCCTTAAAATTGTAGAGAGAAAATAGGTTTCATCTTTTTTAAAAAATAGTAGTTTAATTAAAAAATAAATCCATCAGGATGTTTTATATAAATATACTTTCAACTTAAACAGAAAACAATGCCAAAGAAAATACGCTTAGGAATATTAGGAGGGGGAGGCGATTCCCTAATAGGAGTACTACATAGAGTAGCTTCACATATTAATGATAATTATCAAATTACCGGTGCCGTATTCAATCCAGATTTTGAAGCGAATATGGCTTTTGCGAAGGAAATAGATGTTCCTTTGAATAGAATTTATAAAGATTTTGATACTTTAATAGAAGAAGAATTAAAGTTGCCAAAAGATGAACGTATTCAAGTATGTTCGATACTTACACCAAACTTCTTGCACTATCCAATGGCTAAAAAATTATTGGACAATGGATTTCATGTTATCTGTGAAAAACCAATGACAACTTCTTTGGACGAGGCGAAGGATTTGCAAAAGTCTCATGAAAAGTCGGGTACTGTGTTCGCTTTGACACATACGTATACAGGATACCCAATGGTGCGTCAAATGCGTGAAATGATTAAAGCTGGTGCCTTAGGTAAAATTCATAAAGTTGATGCGGTGTATTACCAAGGTTGGATCAATACCATTATTCATGATAAAGAGAAGAGGTCTTCTGTTTGGAGATTAGATCCAAAAAAAGCAGGTATAAGTTCATGTATGGGTGATATAGGTGTTCATGCTTTTAACCTTGTTGAATATACTACTGGTCTTAAGGTGAATGAATTGCTTTGTGACTTCAATTATCTTTATGAGGATAATAAAATGGATGTTGATGGTACCGTACTTATACGTATGAGTGACCATGTTAAAGGTGTTATTAGAGGAAGTCAAGTTGCCACTGGCGAAGAAAATGCTTTGGCCATTGCTATATATGGTGAGAAGGGGGCTTTTCGATGGGAACAAGAAAGCCCAAACTTTTTATATAAATTGAGTGATACAGAACCTACACAAGTGTATAAGCCAGGTCATGCCTATAACTCTGAATTGTCGTTAGATGGAACAAAACTACCTGCTGGTCACCCAGAAGGAATTTTTGATTCTATGGCAAATATTTACAAAGGAGCTGCAAGGGCTATAAGAGGTGAAAACTATAATGACGGCGAATTTCCTACAATGAAAGATGGTGTTCGAGGAATGAATTTTATCGAGGCTACGGTAGATTCTCATAAAAATGGTAATACTTGGGTTACCTTAGAAAAATAATCAACTTATATTAATATAAAAAAGAGTCGCGATTAGCGGCTCTTTTTATTTGGTAAAATATTATAATCGATCAATAAACTTTTTCAAATTCTTGACAAACGATAATCATACTCTCTCTAGGTTCTCTTCCAAATTTTTGTAACTCTCTTGTGTAGTAATCCCAATGTGTTTTTTTCCAGTAGTCAAGTGATTTATCACCTTCACCCTCTATTTGGGCGTAAGCGCTATCAATACTAAAGTAAGGCTTGAGCTTAACTGCGGTTGTTCTTACAATACATTGGGCTTCACCAGTCCAATTCGTAACCACGATAAAATCTCCTATTCTTGGTAGTTTTTCATTACGGTTCTGTAACCCTAATAAAGAATGTGATGTTGCTTTTTTCACACCTTGTTTTGTTAGGTTTGCCAGCGTATTGGCATCTATTTCATTATCGCCAAAAAAAGTAGTTGATGGTGCATGTTCAAAGGCATGTTCTAAATGTGCACTTAAATAATTACCCCACATATTTCTGGCCGAAGCATTTTCCATAAGCTAATATTTACTTTACTCTAACGGCATTAGTTGTCGATATAGTTTAAATTTTAAATAATAATCAAGAAAATTTACCTGCTTTTAATTGTTCGGCGGCATGGTCTGCAGCTCTTGCTGTAAAAGCCATATAGGTCAGTGATGGGTTTACGCAGCTTGATGAAGACATAAAAGCACCATCAGTTACATAAACATTGGGTACAAGATGAACTTGATTGTTCTTATTTAATATTGAGGTTTTCGAACTATGACCCATTCTTGCGCCACCCATTTCATGTATGCCTAAGCCTGGTCCTGTTTTTTGATCATATACATTCACATCTTTAAATCCTGCAGCATTGAACATATTTGCGATTTGTGTTTTAATGTCTTCACGCATATTATATTCATTTTCCTTAAATTCAACATCAAATGCTAATTGTGGTAAGCCCCATTTATCTTTTTCAGTTGGGCTAAGTGTTACTCTATTGTCATCATAAGGTAAGAACTCTCCAAAACCGGTTACGCCAATAGTCCAATGGCCAGGTTTAAGTATTTGCTCTTTTAGATCTTTACCGTAGTTCAGTTCTGCTATAGCCTCAGACCAATCGCCCCTACTTGCTCTTCCTTGATAGCCGAAACCTCTTAGGTAATCTTTCTTTTTGGTCTTCTCATCTAAGTTAACAAACCTAGGTATGTAAAATCCTGTTGGTTGGCGTCCTTTGTAATATTTATCTAAATACCCATCTACTTTGGCCGATGCTCCAAGCTTATAATGATGATCCATAATTCCTCTACCTAAGGCATCAGAATCATTGCCCAACCCATTCGGGAACCGTTCAGATTTTGATTGGAGTAATATACCTACTGAAGCCATAGATGAAGCACAAAGGAAGATAACCTTAGCGTTAAATTCTAGTTTTTCATTAGTTTCTGCATCTATAACTCGAACTCCGGTCGCCTTTTTTGTAGTATCATCATAAATAATTTCATGCACAATAGAGTTAGGTCTTAGGGTCATATTGCCTGTTCGTTCAGCAGCTGGTAGAGTTGATGAATTACTACTAAAATATCCTCCAAAAGGGCATCCTCTCCAACAACGGTCTCTATTCTGACAAGTGCCCCTACCTTCAAAAGTAGCATCAGGGTCCGTAATGTGTGCTGTACGCCCAATTGTAATCAAACGGCCATCATTAAACTTTTCTGAGATGCTTTTTTTAAAATCTTCTTCAACACAATTTAATTTCATGGCAGGTTGAAATTTTCCATCCGGTAAAACCTTCAACCCTAAGTTTTCACCACTAACACCAATATACTCCTCTACTTTATCATACCATGGTGAAATATCTTTGTACCTAACTGGCCAGTCGACTCCGATTCCTTCTTTCTTATTGGCTTCAAAATCAATATCACTCCACCTGTAACTTTGGCGGCCCCAGGTAAGGGATCTTCCGCCGACTTGATATCCTCTTATCCAATCGAAACGTTTAGTTTCTACATAGGGGTGTTCTAGGTCATTTACAAAAAAATGTTTTACATCTTCCTTTGGCGCCCAATTAACACGACTCTGTACATGGTATTTTTTCTTATCCTCTTTAGAAAGTTCTCCCTTCAAAGGATAATCCCAAGGGTCATCGTTCATGGTTGGGTAGTCCTCAATATGTTTTACCATACGACCACGTTCTAACACAAGTGTTTTTAAACCCTTTTCAGTTAATTCCTTAGCTGCCCATCCGCCACTTATACCAGTTCCGACCACAATTGCGTCGAATATTTCATTTTGATTCATGCTTGAATTTTTATCTTTTTCTATTGGTATTCCCTATATTTATAGCAAATCTTCATGGAATTGTAACTAACGGGTTACAATTTTTAAATATAAGATAATTTGACATATTTAAAGTGTTGATTAGAGGAACTAATTCAAATAACATATAGCATATTTTTATGAAAACAATCAAAGGGCCGGCCGTATTTTTAGCACAATTTGTAGATAGTAAAGCACCGTTTAATACCTTGGATGGTATGTGTAAATGGGCTTCTGATCTTGGGTATAAGGGAATTCAAATTCCTACTTGGGAAAGTTTCTTGATCGATTTGGATAAAGCTGCAGAAAGTCAAGATTATTGTGACGAGCTAAAAGGAAAGGTGAATTCTTACGGTTTGGAAATAACAGAACTCTCTACTCACTTGCAAGGTCAACTAGTGGCGGTACATCCTGCATATGATTTAATGTTCGATTCTTTCGCGCCAAAAGAGGTACACGGTAAGCCAAAAGAAAGAACAAAGTGGGCTGTTGAAACAGTCAAGAAAGCGGCAACAGCGAGTAGACGTTTAGGGTTGAATGCACACGCTACATTTTCTGGCTCACTTTTATGGCATACCATGCACCCATGGCCACAAAGACCTGCAGGTTTGGTTGAAATGGGCTTTGAGGAATTAGCAAAAAGATGGACTCCTATTTTAAATCACTTTGATAAGGAAGGTGTTGATGTATGTTATGAAATTCACCCTGGTGAAGATTTGCATGATGGCGATACCTTTGAGCGTTTCTTAGAGGCTACGGGTAATCATAAAAGAGTAAATATTCTTTATGATCCAAGTCATTTTGTTTTACAACAGTTAGACTATATTACCTATATAGATCATTATCATGAGTTTATAAAATCCTTCCATGTAAAGGATTCTGAGTTTAATCCAACAGGGAAGAAAGGTGCTTTTGGTGGATATAATGATTGGGGAAACAGAGCAGGTAGATATCGTTCTTTGGGTGATGGTCAAATAGATTTTAAAACAATATTTTCTAAATTAACGCAATACGGGTGCGATGTTTGGGCCGTAATGGAATGGGAATGCTGTATTAAGAGTCCTGAACAAGGCGCTCGTGAAGGTGCAAAGTTTATTCAAGACCATATAATTGAAGCTACCGAAAAGACATTCGATGATTTTGCAGGTGCTGAAATTGATAAAGAGATGTTGAAAAAAATGTTAGGACTTTAAATAGAAATAGTATGAAAAAAGTAATTGTTAGTATGGCGTTTTTAATATTTTTCATCTCTTGTAAACAAGAAAAGAAGGAAACAACTGAAACAGTAGTTGAGGAAATGGAAATGCCTGAAAGTGAATGGGAAATTTTATTTGATGGCACATCATTAGATAAATGGAAAGAATTTCAGAATGATACCGTTGGTGATGTTTGGAAGATTGATGGTGATGCCTTAATCTACACTCCACCATCAGAAGGTGAAGATAACAAAAATCATGACCTTGTTACTAGAGATGAGTATACCGATTTTGTTCTTTCTTTGGAATGGAAAATATCAGAAGCTGGCAATAGTGGTGTTTTTTGGGGGGTGAATGAGGATGCTAAATATAGTACCGGCTATCAAACGGGTCCTGAAGTTCAGATATTAGATAATGATAAACATCCTGATACAAAAGCTGGCACTACGCATCAAGCAGGTGCATTATACGATATGGTATCGCCAGCAGAAGATGTTACCAAACCGATAGGTGAATGGAATACCATGGTAATTACAGTAAACCATAAAGATAATATGGGCAATGTTATTTTGAATGGCACTGAAATGGTAGCTTTTCCTGTACAAGGTGAAGAATGGGATGCTATGGTGGCGGACTCTAAATTTGCAGGCTGGGAAGGTTTTGGAAAATTTACAACTGGTAAAATCGGATTACAAGACCACGGAAACGTAGTGGCATTTAGAAATATAAAAATCAAACAACTTTAATAGTATATCCACTTATGAAAAATAAATATTCATTATTACTTTTAATAACATCTTTTGGCATAATATCCTGTCAAGAAAAAGTAGAGCCGATAGAGAATGAGAAAACTACTGCAGAAGATAACGTCATCGTTTATGAAGAATATATGGGAGACGAACCTACTACGCCTGAAGAAACAGAATTTTATGAGCCAAAAGTGGCCGTTGTAAAACCTGGCTCATTAGGTGCCCCACCAAGTGACGCCATTGTGCTTTTTAACGGCACAAATTTGGATAATTGGATTAGTTCTAATGATAGCACAGCAGCTAAATGGCATTTGAACAAAGATGGAAGTATGACAGTTAATGATAAAACTGGAAATATACAGACAAAGCAAAATTTTGGGGATGTACAATTGCATATTGAATGGAAATCACCGTTACCTGTTCAATTGGAGGGTCAGCACAGGGCTAATAGTGGTGTTTTTCTAAATGGAATTTATGAAGTACAGGTTCTAGATCAAAACGATAATCCTACCTATGTAAATGGACAGGTAGGGTCTATTTACAAACAACATGTACCATTAGCAATGGCATCGGTGCCTACAGGTGAATGGAATACCTATGATATTATTTACCATGCTCCAGAATTCAATGCTGATGGGGGTAAAATAAAATCTGGAGATATTACGGTAATCCATAATGGAGTTTTAGTACAAGACCATGTTGAATTAAAAGGAACGACTCCTTATATAGGGTGGCCAAAGAATCCAGCACATGGTAAAGGCCCATTATTATTACAAGATCACGGTGATGATAGCCGTGTAAGTTTTAGAAATATTTGGGTAAGAGAACTATAATCTAGTTCAGAAAAGAGAGTAAATAGGAGTTAACAAGAGATTATTTTTGTTTGCTCCTTTTTAATTATGGACAGAGATATGATAAAAATTACATTTAACAATTATCTTACCTTTGTCTAAATCTAAAATGTATTCATGATTCAATCGATGACCGGCTTCGGAAAATGTGTAGTTCAATTACCTAACAAAAAAATTACTGTAGAATTAAAATCACTGAACAGTAAAAGCATCGATTTAAATGCGCGTATGCCCTCTAGTTATCGTGAAAAGGAACTTGAACTTAGAAAGATTATCGCGAACTCACTACAACGTGGTAAGGTAGATTTTAGCTTATATGTTGAACTAACGGGAGATGAAACTACTTCTCAGGTAAATGAGGTTGCCGTGAAACAATACATGGCACAGTTAAAAAAAATTGCTACTGGTGATGATCTTAAATTGTTAGAAATGGCGTTACGTTTTCCAGATGCTATGAAAACTGCAAAAGAAGATATTGATGAAGAGGAATATGAAGCAATAATATTAGCACTACAAGGTGCATTGGTTGAGATAAATGAATTCAGATCTGAAGAAGGTAGCGTATTGGAGCAAGATTTTTTAGATAGGATAGCTTCATTGAATAAATTGTTAGAAGAGGTAATCAAGATTGACCCTGATCGTCAAAGTACAATTCGTGAACGATTAGAAAAGGCAGTGCAAGATTTAAAGACCGATGTAGATGCCAATAGATTTGAACAGGAACTTATTTATTATTTAGAAAAATACGATATTACCGAAGAGAAAGTAAGATTAGCGAACCATTTGGATTATTTTGGAAAAACCCTAAAATCCGATGATAGTAATGGTAAAAAGTTGGGTTTTATCTCACAGGAAATAGGGCGTGAAATCAATACGATCGGTTCAAAGGCGAATTATGCGCCAATGCAGCAGATAGTGGTACAAATGAAAGATGAGCTTGAAAAAATTAAAGAACAAATGTTAAATGTACTATAGATGAAAGGTGGGAAACTTATAATTTTTTCTGCACCCTCTGGAAGTGGGAAAACAACAATCGTACGTCATTTATTGGCTCAACCAGAATTGAATTTGGCTTTTTCCGTATCTGCGACTTCAAGGCCAAGAAGGGGTAAAGAAAAAAATAAAGAGCATTACTATTTTATGTCAGTTTCTGAATTTAAAAATCATATTAAAAATGATGATTTTTTGGAATGGGAAGAAGTGTACCGAGATAATTTTTATGGTACTTTAAAAAGTGAAGTAGAGCGTTTATGGGCAGAAGGCAAGAATGTTATTTTTGATATTGATGTTGTGGGTGGACTTCGAATTAAAAAGAAATTTCCAGAAAAAACTTTGGCTGTTTTTGTGAAGCCGCCTAGTGTAGATGAATTAAAAATCAGACTTAAGAAACGAAGTACTGAAAGTGAAGATAAAATAAACATGCGTATCGCAAAGGCTTCTGTTGAATTGGCTACAGCCCCTCAATTTGACAAAATCATTAAAAACTATGATTTAGATGTTGCTTTAAAAGAAGCAGTAGATTTGGTGGCCTCTTTCATTCAGGACGAGAAGCAATAAGTGTAGATGAAAAAGGTGGGACTTTATTTCGGAACCTTTAACCCTATTCACATTGGTCATTTAGTCATTGCGAACCACATGGTGGAGTTTTCCGATTTAAATGAGGTTTGGTTCGTTGTAACCCCTCAAAGCCCTTTTAAGACTAAGAAAACGCTTTTAGAAAATCATCATAGATATGAAATGGTCTACGAGGCTACAAAAGAATATCCAAAATTAAAACCTTGCAAAATTGAGTTCGACCTTCCTCAACCAAATTATACAGTGAATACCTTGGTTCATTTAGATGAGAAATATTCTTCCGGTTATAGCTTTTCATTGATTATGGGCGAGGATAATTTAAAAAGTCTGCATAAATGGAAAAATTATGAAACCATTTTAGAGAACTATACTATTTACGTGTATCCAAGAATTTCAGAAGGGGCCGTAGAATCACAATTTATGCAACATGAGAGAATTAAACGCGTTAATGCACCTATAATGGAAATATCTTCCACATTCATAAGAAGAGAGCATAAAAAAGGAAAAAATATAAAGCCAATGCTACCGCCTGAAGTTTGGACTTATATGGATGAAATGAATTTTTATCGCTAGTCTAGAATTTTTCCTTCTACTAGTTTATCAGTCGCCAAATAAACATCTTCTTTATTGTAATACCAAGCACGAACCTTTGGAATTTTAATGTTGTTAACGGTAATCATTTCTGATAACAGTATATACTCACCATCATTTTTACTTTCATCATGAAAGAATTGGTACACTTCCATTGCATAGGTCTTTGGGTCGAAATAGAAATACCAAGTATCACTACCGACTTCTTTTTCGTAGCCTGCTTTTAGTACTAGATATTCTTTTCCTTTAAAAGTCTTTTTTTGAACCTTAGGGTCTATTATAGTGCCTGGATCTTTTAACTTCATAGGAAGTCCATACAGGTAGGTGTAATAATTCTTCATCATATTAGCCCTATCGCATGAAATTTTTAGACTATCCTTGACCTTAGCTGAAAAAGTAGTGCTACCATCTAATTTTAAACTGCACTCTTTATTCTTTAATTCAGATTCTATGGTGAAATTATCTTTTTTAACGGTAGACTTAAAGTAGTTAGAAGGTAAGTCTATTTGTATTGTAGTGCTTCTTATACCGTTATTAGGACTCTCCATTTCAATTAGCAACTCACCTTTAAAGGATTTCCAATTATCATTAGGATCATGAAAAGCTATAGCTTTTTCAAGAAGTTGTTCGCCACTAATGTCCTGTGCATAAACAAGAATATTTACCTGTAGTGCTAAGAATAAAAAAAAGTACCTCATCGTCATATTATTTGTGATGACAAGGTACTTATAATTTCAGATTTTAAATACTGTTACGACTTTTTAGGTTGTTCTATGGTTGCAGGCGCTATAGAACTATCGTGTTCATTATGGTATTGTTGTAACAAATTCATCGTAGATGTAATCAAATCTTTTGTCTCTAAGAGTAAAGAAAAGTATAGTGTCGTATTTTTCGGACTAGATTCTTCTGTACGTGTTCTAGCAATTTGAGTTTGAATTTTATCAGACACCATAGCGAATAATTCATCTTTCTGATTTAATACAAGTCCAATTTGTTCAAAAGATTGATTAGTGAAAGCTGTTTGAGTTTGATTTAAAATTTCCTCAAGTTTTAAATCAATTTGCTTCAACTCTTTTATTTGATTGTATTTTAATTTTTTATGATTGTTATTGACATGCTTATGGCTAACTTTTCCGATGTATTCTAAAGATTGAGCTATATCTGTTAAATAACCAAGTGCATTAATATAGAAGTTACTGGCGCCAATACTATTTTCATCAAGATTTTTGATAAAATAGAAGATATGGTCACGTAAATCATCAATTTCATTTGAGAGTTTCTCTCCTTGTTTTTTGTTCTTTTTCAACAAATTAACATCTTGTTTGGCTAGACCGTTAATGGTATTCGTGTAAATTTTATTCGTTCTTTTAAGAACATTTGAAATGTTCTCGGCGCTTTCTATAATTACACCTTGAATAGAACTGCTCTCCGCTCTGTTCAGGGAATCTTCTGCACGTAATTCTTTTGCCTTCTTATTATGTGAAATATAGTTTCTTGCTAGTAGCAATATGGCCAATAATAAAAGTACTGCAATCGCAGAGCCTTTACCAAAACTAATTAGCGCTAATATGGTTCCAGATGCTATAAAAGCGATAATTGCCGTGCCGAACCATCCTCCGATAACATTAAGCACACCTGCAACTCTATATACAGCACTTTCAGCGCCCCAAGCTCTATCGGCTAAAGATGTTCCCATGGCTACCATAAACGTTACATAGGTAGTGGATAATGGTAATTTATATGAAGTGGCTATGGATATTAATATACCGGCTACCATAAGATTTACAGCCGCACGAACCATATCAAAAGCAGGTAATTCATGTACCTTATTTTTAGATAAAGCAATTACAGGTTTCTCGAACTGTTTGTCAATTTTGGTTTGCCAAGATAAAGGTAGAATATAAGTTAACGATTCTGAAATTGTTATAGCTAATCGTACCAAACCTCTTGATAGAAAATTTGGTTGAAACCTTTCTTTGGTATCTTCTTGACTAGAAAGGTCTAAAGAAGTTTTAACTACACTTTTAGCTTTACTGGAAAACCATAAAGTAAGTACCATGACCATACCTGCTATGAATAAAAGCAAAGTTGGGGTGGGAACTTTTTTCGCCAATATGCCCATACTAAATTCTGATGCAGCTACACCAGATGCCATCCAAGCCTCATACGATTGCCATGCAGCAATTGGTACTCCAATAAAGTTAACCAAATCGTTACCAGCGAAAGCTAAAGCCAAAGCAAATGTGCCTACCCCGATAATTAATTTATAAATATTCGTTTTGGCGAATTTCATTAAAATGAAGGATAGAACTGACCAAATTAAAAAGTTAAGCAGTACTAGGACGACTACTTTAGTCTCCAAGAATTCTTTTATTGTAATACCACCAATAATATCATAGCTTTCACCTGCAAAAGAAGTTCCGCCAATACCTTTCATTAGAATAAAGTAGGTAATTGAGGATAGAGCAAATCCACCAAAAAGAGCACCTACCCATGTTGGTTTTTTCTCAAAGTTATAGGATAAAAGTAGTCTTGAGACCCATTGAACCAAAGCCCCGATAGAAAAGGCAACGACTACAGAAAGTAATATCCCAAATATAATTTGAATGGCTTTGTCATTATTGATGTAATTAACTACTTCAGTAAAACTTCCATTATCTGCTCCAATTTTAATCAATGACATTGCAACAGCTGCACCCAATAGCTCAAAAACAATCGAGACTGTTGTTGATGTTGGCATACCAAGGGTATTAAAGAAATCTAACAACAAAATGTCAGTAATCATTACCGCCATGAAAATGAACATTATTTCATCGAAATAAAATTCACCTGGATTGAAGATTCCTTTTCTGGCCACCTCCATCATACCGCTCGAAAATAGTGCTCCTGCAGCAATACCAAAACTGGCAACGATCATTATAGTTTTAAATGAAATGGCTTTTGAACCAATTGCCGAATTTAAAAAATTAACGGCATCGTTACTAACTCCTACAACAAGATCCGCTACAGCCAAAATAGCTAGTGCGATTAGCATTAAAAAATAAATATTGTCCATAATATAGTACTCTAAGAATTTGCAAATATCATTATCGCTTTCCGCTGTAATGTTACGTAAAGGTTATTATTTATTAAAAATGAATGTCTAACTGTAATCTATACATTAAGCCATCTTGTCCAGCTTTTTCTGAAAGGTAGCTAAGGTCGGTTTGTATTTTTAATTTGTGCCCTACGATATATTTTGAAAGTCCTAGGGTGTATTGTGATTGCGGATTTCTTCCTGTTATTTCTTCATCAAGTTTAATATTGGTAAATCTTCCAGATACTTCTAAATTGTTCCTGAACAAATACCCAGTTTGCAGATTTATTCCATCTCCCACTTGTACTTCATCTCCGGTTAGCGAGCCATCTGAATTTAATGCTAAAGGATTATCAGCAGTTCTATGGGCATATTCTCCCATAAAAGAATACCCATTGTATTTAAACATTGCATCTATAAATAGTGTATTAATGTCGGTTTCAAATAGACCTGTATCATTGAACATATAGGTGCCTTGATTACTTCTAGTTTTTA
This sequence comes from uncultured Maribacter sp., assembly GCF_963974015.1. GTDB lineage: Bacteria > Bacteroidota > Bacteroidia > Flavobacteriales > Flavobacteriaceae > Maribacter. The sequence goes on from NZ_CAXBBZ010000001.1 coordinate 795,326, forward strand.
CTGCATTTTTATTGCTATCAAAGGTTGCTGCTACCATTAATTTAGGCGTTTGTTCTCTCTTAAGATCACTACCTTTATACTCACCTTTACTTAAAAATTCTCCAAAAGGAAGTAATTCTAAACGACTTGTATATTGATGGCCACCTAGATTTCCCGTTGTAATATTTCTTCCCTCTCCTTGAGAAACTGCAAATATTTCGCGAACTAAGAATTTTTCAGAAAGGTTGAATTTATGTCTCAACTGGAAGCCCATGTCGCGGTCAATATTAAACCTACTGTTTAATAAGGAGCGATCAACTTGCTGCAAATCGCCAGATGAAATCACCCTTTCTATATTACCGGGCAATTTAGTTTGACCGAACCATAATACAAAATTTTTGTAAAAATTCCACTTAACCACTGCATCAAGAATATACCTTGGTGCGTTACTAGTATACTGCGAAGCTCCTGAAATATCCCGATTAGAAAGACCTAGTTCTAATTTGTATTCTAATTTAGGTGAATAAGCAAAACCACCAAATTTAAGTCGTGCTCTACGTACGAGGAAATTTTGTTCAGGATTTATAAGACTACCATCAACTGCATTCCAATTACTTATTGCTAAGATTTGCATTCTCGCACCCACGTTCATGGTCCACGTACTATCTTTACCAACTAAATTGAACAAGCCTTTGCCAAATGTTGGAGAGTTTGATTCTTGACTTATTGCACTAGATGAAATTAATAATATCAGGCATAGCCAAATTGGCGCGATTTTCATTATTTATTAGTTTTTGTCGACTGCAAATTACTTAAACCAATGTTAAGTTAATGTATTCTTAATATTAACATTTGGCGTGATTCTTAAAACTTAGAATATTGAAGATTTTTTTTGAATTACAAGCTTAAGTGTTTTGGTTGCCTGTGAGGAGATGTATAAATAAAAAAGCTACCTTAAATAAGGTAGCTTTAAGATTTCAAAAAACTAGTCGACAAAAACTAATAGTATAAGAAATCGGGTTGTCTAAAGACAATAACGAAGGTCAGTTTTATTCATCAACTAATTGTAATGCTAACATTAAGTAATCTTTAATTTATTTCAGAGTATTTATAAAATTAACCTCATGCATTATTGATTTTATATAGGTAACTCTTAAATTATTTTGAGGTTATTTTTATGTTTGATTCGCCAATTAAGCTTAAAGTTTTAGCCTGAAGGCTTGCTTGAACTTTAGTCGTTTCGCCTGAAGCAATGGTAACAGGTAATTTAATGGTTTCATAGCCTAAAAATTGAACTATGATGTTATAGGTTCCTGGTGTTAGGTTGTCAAACTCAAACATACCATGAAAATTAGTGTGTGTAGATTTAGAAGTATCTTCTATAGAGACGGTTGCCATTAATAACGGTTCGTTAAAAAGTTCGCCATCTAGTATATTACCTTGTATAGAACTGTTATTCTGTCCAAAAGACAATGAGAAAATCAATATGGTGAAAAGAAAAAATACTTGTTTCATAGAGTGCTCTTAATTTCTTTAACAAAGAAACTCTAGCTAGGTTAAGTTAAGGTTAGGTGCGTATTATTAAAGTATCTCTTAATGGTTAAGATATTGTTCAACTCATTTCTAGTTTGGCTTTTCTATTTCTATTATGAAATATCAAAAAATGTATCTTGCAGACTTATAAAAGAGAATACATGAATTGGGAGCAATTACTTTCTTTACGCAGGCAGGGAGATAAGAATAAACGTTTACGAAACGAGCAAGATGAGACCCGATTAGGGTTCGATGTTGATTATGATCGTATAATTTTTTCTTCTGCTTTTAGAAGTCTACAAGATAAAACTCAGGTTATTCCCTTATCAAAGACCGATTTTGTGCATACTAGATTAACTCATAGTCTAGAGGTATCTGTTGTGGGGAGAAGCTTGGGTAGGCTCGCAGGTAAGAAAATTATTGAAAAACATCCCTATTTAAAAGAGGTACATGGGTATAGATTCAATGATATCGGAGCTATAGTTGCTGCAGCGGCACTAGCGCATGATATCGGTAACCCACCTTTTGGGCACAGTGGTGAAAAAGCTATTGGCGAATATTTTAAAACCGGAAACGGATTAAAATATAGAGAGGAACTTTCTGAAGTGGAATACCAAGATATTATAGATTTTGAAGGTAATGCGAATGGATTTAGATTAATGACTCAAGATAGGGCAGGAGTTTTTGGAGGTTTACGATTAAGTTATGCAACGTTGGGTGCTTTCTTGAAATACCCAAAAGAGTCGCTTCCGAAAAAACCTTCGAAACATATTTGTGATAAAAAATTTGGTTTCTTTCAGAGTGAGAAATATATTTTTGATGAAATAGCTCAAGATTTAGGTTTGCCAACGAGAAGTAATAACGGCACGGTATCTTACGGGAGACATCCGTTAACTTTTTTAGTTGAAGCTGCCGATGATATTTGTTATACCATTATTGATTTTGAAGACGGAATCAATTTAGGACTTATATCTGAAGATTATGCTTTAGAATATTTAATTAAATTAGTTAAGGATACCATAAATACCAATAAGTATAATTCTTTGGAGTATATGGAAGCTAGGCTAAGCTACTTACGGGCCTTAGCCATAAATACACTCATTCAAGATGCGGTATCTATTTTTATAGAGAATGAAGAAAGTATTTTGAATGGTACTTTTGAAGTATCTCTTATGGCCAAAAGTGGTTATAAAGCGCAGATAGAGGATATCATTAGTTTAAGTGTTAAAAAAATATATCAATCTCAAGAAGTCGTTGAAAAGGAAATCGCAGGCTATACTATTATATCCGATATATTAGATGTTTACATAGGTGCTTTAATCGGAAAAAAACACGATAAGGCATCTAATTACCACAAGCTAATGTTACGTACCCTACCAGGGTTTTACCAACAAACAGATAAATCAATTTATGATATATTATTGAATACGTGCTGTTATGTTGCAAGCCTTTCAGATAGTGCAGCGGTTCATATTCACAATAAAATTAAAGGAAAACAGCTTTAGAAGCCATAAAGAATACCCACAGTCAATATTTGTTTGAATTGTATTTTGGGTGTTCCTGGGTTTAAAATAGTGCCGTTTTCATTTTTAACGACATCAAAAAGTATATCGTCATCATAAATCATCTGTGTGCCCAAACTGGTGCTAATGAACTTATTTACCTTCATGTTTAGGTTCAGTTCCCAATCTATATCAATGTTTCCAAAACTTTTAATGTAATCGGTATATAGGTTAAGCCTACTTTTTAATTCGATGTTTTCGGCAACATTATAATTAACATTATTGGTGATAAGTATACCAATTTCTAGTAGATGGTTTTCACCAGGGGTTATAATATTTCCATCAGCATCTAGTATTGCTTCATTTACACCAAATGCACCATTATTGGCCAAGTCTTGATCTAAAACAAAGGTCGATTTTTGAGTAAGTGGAGATAAATACAGATTGAATTTTTGATCTTTAGTAATAAATGAGGTTCCTGCTCCGAATAATAGGTAACCAGGTGACATAAATCTTGAAATCGGAGTATCTCTATCTGGATATTTATAGCCGTTAGAAAACTGGGTGTTAAAGTTGAGCTGAACGGAATAGAACCAACTACTGATGGTATCTTTTCGAAAACCTAGGTTCGAACTTAAACGAATTACATCTTCTGTTTTTCTAAGTTTTCGTCCATCTTGTGCATTTAGGCCATAGCGCAATTCTAAATTATTATCCCATTGAAAGTTGCTGAATTTATATTTCCTGGCAAATTTCAAAAACCCTAGACCACTAACGGCATTATCACCCCCAGCTTTCCAATTGACAAAAGCAACTTCACTTATGTTTATACCAAAACTATTTTCTGTTTCCCAAAAAGATGGCACTCTAAACCTGCTAAAACCTTTTTGTAATGTTTTAGTCTTACTAAAATCAATATTTGGAATTTTTAGATTGACATCTTTTCTCGGAGAATAAATTTTGTCTACCGTTCTTCGAATAACAATGGTATCAACAACCACGCTGTCAACGACCATACTATCTACTAGAATAGGTGCCGGAATTGTGTCTTGTCCGAAAGACCAAAATGACGCTAAGCAAAGTAAAGGGGCTATAAATTTAATGTATTGTGAACGTATTCTTCTCATAGAAACTGTTGTACATATTTTATTACGGACATCTTATCTATTCCCGCTTCTTTATATAGTCTTTCGGTATCACCGTGTGGAATAAAAAAATCAGGAATGCCAAATATCTTAATAATTTTATGGATTCCAATATTATTTGAAAATTTCAATATGGCGCTACCAAATCCGCCAATAGCAGAACCATCTTCTAAAGTGATAATATGGTCGAATTTTTTTACTATTTCTGTGAGCAATTCTTCATCTAAAGGTTTAATGAAGGGAAAATTATAATGTGCAATACCTGAATTTAAGCCAAGTTCATTAATGATTTCAGATGCCATATTTCCTATAGGTCCAGTACTTAGAATGGCAATTTTACTACCTTCTTTTAAAAGTTCACCCTTACCTATGGTCATTTTGCTCATAGATTTTTGCCAGTTCAAAATACCACCCCTTCCTCTTGGGTAACGTATCGCAATAGGATGATTGAGCTCTAATTGCACTGTGTACATTATATTTCTTAATTCAATCTCATTTAATGGTGAAAAAATTATGAGATTTGGAATACACCTTAGATAGGCAATATCGAAAACACCATGATGTGTGGGGCCATCTTCACCAACCAATCCGGCACGGTCCAAGCAAAAAATTACAGGCAGATTTTGTAAAGCTACATCATGAATAACCTGGTCATAGGCCCGCTGTAAAAATGTAGAGTAAATATTACAAAATGGAATAAGACCATCAGCTGCCATACCTGCAGCAATGGTTACGGCGTGTTGTTCAGCTATGCCTACGTCAAAAGCTCTTTCGGGGAAGACTTCCATCATGAATTTTAAAGAACTACCCGTTGGCATTGCTGGTGTAATACCTACAATTTTTTCATTTTTCAAAGCCAATTCTACCAAAGTCTTTCCGAATACATCTTGATATTTAGGAGCTTGTTGCTGAGCTTCTTTCTTTTGTAGTTCACCAGTTTGTTTGTTAAACTTACCTGGCGCATGATAAACTACTTGATTTTCTTCAGCACTCTTCAGCCCTTTGCCTTTGGTCGTAATTATATGTAATAATTTTGGGCCTTCTATCTTTTTTAAACGTTCTAATTCTTTAACTAATAAGGTTAGATTATGACCATCAATTGGCCCAGTATAATGAAAATTCAGGCATTCGAATATATTCTCTTCTTTTGCGGTTCCTGTTTTTACATTTGTTAGGTATTTTTTTAAAGCACCCACACTGGGATCTATTCCCATGGCGTTATCATTTAAGACTATCAATATATTGGAATTGGTTACCCCTGCATGGTTTAACCCTTCAAAAGCCATACCGCTAGCAATAGATGCGTCGCCAATTACAGCAATATGTTGTCTATGTATATTTCCTTGTAATTGAGCTGAAAGCGCCATTCCTAAAAGCGCCGAGATAGAAGTAGAACTGTGACCGGTACCAAAAGCATCATAAATGCTCTCTTCCATTTTCGGAAATCCACTTATACCACCAAATTGTCTATTGGTTTCAAATGTTGATTTTCTTCCGGTAAGTATTTTGTGCCCGTAAGCTTGATGGCCTACATCCCAAATTAATTTGTCAATTGGTGTATTGAATACATAATGAAGGGCAATCGTTAATTCTACAACTCCTAGGCTTGCACCTAAGTGACCTTCTTTTGCCGAAACGATGTCTATAATGAATTCACGAAGTTCAAAGGTCAATTGCCCTAAATCTTCAATGCTTAAAGTTCTGAGGTCTTGAGGAGTATTTATATGTTCTAGAATTGCTTTCAAATTACCTTTATAATGGACAACAAAAATACTTTTTTAAAAATGAAACTATCGTATTTTTGAGGCTATGGTTTTACCTTATGATGATGCTTATTTTATGAAAAAGGCACTTCAAGAAGCAGAATATGCTTTAGAAGCCGGTGAAGTGCCTGTAGGTGCTGTAATTGTTGTGCAAGACCGAATTATTTCCAGGGCACATAATCTCACTGAAATATTGAACGATGTAACTGCACATGCAGAAATGCAAGCAATTACATCTGCTGCCAATTTCTTGGGGGGGAAGTATTTAAAAGATTGTACGCTGTATGTAACCTTAGAGCCTTGCCAAATGTGCGCGGGTGCTTTATACTGGAGCCAGATTGGTAAAATAGTATTCGGTGCTGCAGATGTACAACGTGGTTGTGGGGTAATGGGAACAACATTGCACCCAAAAACAAAGATAATGGGGGGAATTCTTGAAAATGAAGCTTCTATGTTGCTACAGCAATTTTTTCAAAAAAAAAGAAAGTAATATTTACGTATTAAAATAAAAAACCACGCATTTGCGTGGTCATATTGATTTTAAGCAAAAAAGAATATTTTTATAGTACTTGTATCTCTCCGGCCACAATACCTTTTCTTCCTTCTTCTTCTTTGTAACTCACCTTATCTCCTTCTCTAATTTCTGTTCCATGTAAAGCGGTGGCATGAACAAAAATATCTTTTCCTGTTTCTTCGTTTGTAATAAACCCAAAGCCTTTAGATTCATTGTAAAATTTGACGGTGCCAATCATTGTATTAAAATTTAGATATTAACACTCTAATTTACAATATTTTAGGATTGATTGGAATAAAATGGAATTATTAATTTGTCGGAGTATCTTGATTATCAGTGTTTCTAGGTTTTTTTCCTTGCATTTTTCGAACGTTTTCATCGGTTAACATATAATCATTGAACTTTTTGCCCTTACTCTCTTTAATCAAGAAGAGTGGCATCGCGAGTAAAAACAATCCTAAAGTCCCAGAACCTATAAATTTGTTTGCCATTGCTTCTTGTTCACCATCAAGATTCAATCCGTAGATAATCAACCCGATAGAAATTAGCGTAATTGCCGTGATTACATATTTCATTACTTGGTAAATTTTATTAGTTCTCTTCTGTATGCCGTTAATAACTTAGATTTCGATACGAATCCCATATATTTTCCATCTTTAATCACCGGAAGATTCCATGCACCGCTATCCTGAAATTTTTGCATCACTGTTTGCATACTGTCCTTTCCATAATAAATATGGTCTGGTGCTTTATGGGTGAAAGAGTCAACCTTTGTTGTAGCGTACAATTTAGTATCGAACATAAATTCTCGAATATCATCCAATAGAATAATACCTAAAAATTTATGGTTTGTATCAACAACAGGGAAAATATTTCGGGTCGATTTTGCAACCGAATCGTGCAACATTTCGCCTAATGTCATTTCTGGGTGCACAATCTTAAAGTTGGTTTCTATAACGGTATCCAATTCCATAAGGGTAAGCACTGCATGGTCTTTGTTATGTGTTAACAAATCTCCACTTTCTGCTAGTTCTCTCGTGTAAATGGTATAATCAATCGTATTTTTTGTGATTATATATGATATAGATGCTGTTATCATTAAAGGTACAAAAAGAGCATAACCACCTGTTATTTCGGCAATAAGGAATATGGCTGTAAGTGGTGCATGCTGAACCCCTGCAATAAGACCTGCCATGCCTATTAAGGTGAAATTACTTTCAGATACTGAGAAGCCTAGGCCAGAATTATTGATGATTTTGGCAACAACATTACCTAATGCGCTGCCCATTACCATTGTTGGAATGAAAATACCACCAGCACCGCCAGCCGCTAATGTAGTAGTCATCGCTACGGCTTTAAATATGGTTATGCCAAATAGTAATGTAATAACCACCCAGATGTTACTTATATAAGCATCAAAAGGGGTTTTGCCCAACGCTTGAATATGATCGCCGATTAAAAGGTTGTTGATGAATACAAATCCTTCACCATATAAAGGCGGAATCATATATAACATAATGCCAATGGCAAGTCCGCCGACTAAAAGCCGGTATTTCGGACTTTTCAATGGTTTAAAGAGATTGATAATGCCAAAATACATTTTTGTAAAATAGATGGAGGCAACAGCGGTACCGATGCCAAGCAGAACATAAAACAACGTGTCTTTAACTTCAAAAGATTCGGTAATGGTAAAATTGAACAGTACCTCGTTGCCCATAAAAAAGTAGGAAGTAAGTACACCACTTATAGAAGCCAGTAAGAGCGGTAGCATCGATATCATGGTGAGATCTAAACTAAATACTTCGACAGCAAAAATTATAGCTGCAATTGGTGATTGAAATATGGACGAAATTGCACCCGCCGAGGCACATGCAATTAATAAGGAACGCGTTTTTGAATTGATATGAAACAACCGACCTAGATTAGAACTAATGGCCGCTCCCGTTGCTACTGCCGGGCCCAATAAACCAACGGACCCACCGAAACCTACCGTTAAAGGCGCAATTATCAATTGTGTGTAAACTTGCTTTACGTCAATATTTCCTTTGTTTTTTGATAATGAGAATAGAATGGACGAAACGGCATGTTTCAATTTTTCTTTATGTATGTACTTTACATAAAGATATACAAGGGTAAGGCCGACTATAGGTAGAATGAAATAAAGCTGATTACTAGAAAAAATGATACCTTTTTCTAGGGATGCCTCAATAAAATAAGTAATGTTTTTCAACGTCACTGCCGCCAAACCGGCCAAAAGACCAACTGCAACACTTAAGATATAGATAAAGGTCTTCTGGGAGATATGTTTATACCTCCACTTATAAATACGTCTTAAAATCTTATTTTTTTGAATGGGCATGTTGCAACCATATCGTTAATGGTGTTCAAAGGTATTTAATTACTTGCTATGATTCTTTAAGAAATGAATAAGAGTATTTCTAAAAAACTATAAATGAGTGCTTTCGGTTACGAAAATATAATTAATGATAGAAGCACTTCTATTTATTCATAGGAATTTTAAATAGTTGTGATTGCTTTGCTCGAATTGAAGTGAATAAAAAATCCTGCACTAGGCAGGATTTTCAACTACTATTTAGATGGTGTATTTTATTTCAAATCCAACTTCAAATTTAATTCCTTCAATTGTGCGGGATCTATAGGTGCAGGCGCATCGATCATGACATCTCTACCGCTATTATTTTTAGGGAAGGCGATGAAATCTCTTATGGTTTCTTGTCCGCCTAAAATGGCAACAAGCCTATCTAGACCAAAAGCTAGTCCGCCATGAGGTGGAGCACCGTATTGAAAAGCATCCATTAAAAAGCCGAATTGCGCTTTTGCTTCTTCAGTGGTAAAACCTAAATGCTTGAACATAGTTGCTTGTGTTTCTCTATCGTGGATACGAATAGAACCACCACCAATTTCATTACCGTTCAATACAAGGTCATATGCATTTGCACGTACTGCACCTGGGTCAGAATCCAATAAATCTAATTGACCAGGTTTAGGTGATGTGAATGGGTGGTGCATAGCATGATAATGCCCTGTTTCTTCGTCAAGTTCCAATAACGGAAAATCAACTACCCATAATGGTGCAAATTCATTTGGTTTTCTAAGTCCAAGTCTCGTAGCCAACTCCATTCTAAGAGCGCTTAATTGTGTTCTTGTTTTATTGGCATCACCTGATAGCACGCAAATTAGGTCACCTGGTTGTGCACCAGTTACTTCTGCCCATTTGGCTAAATCTTCTTGATCATAAAATTTATCAACGGTCGATTTAAAACTTCCATCAGCATTGCACTTGGCATAGACCATGCCTTTAGCACCAACTTGTGGACGTTTTACCCAGTCTACCAATGCATCCAATTCTTTTCTAGTGTACTCAGCAGCACCAGGTACAGCAATACCAACGACTAATTCAGCATCATTGAATACTCCAAATTCTTTATGTTGAGTGATGGCATTCAGTTCTCCGAATTCCATACCAAAACGAATATCGGGTTTATCGTTCCCGTATTTTGCCATGGCATCATCATAGGTCATTCTTGGAAAAGAATCGATTTCTACACCATTAACTTCCTTTAAAAGATATTTAGTTAGATTTTCGAAAACATTAAGGATGTCTTCTTGCTCAACAAAAGCCATTTCACAGTCTATCTGTGTGAATTCTGGCTGTCTATCGGCACGTAAATCTTCATCTCTAAAACATTTTACGATTTGAAAGTATTTATCCATACCGCCAACCATCAACAATTGCTTGAAGGTTTGTGGCGATTGAGGCAGCGCATAAAACTGACCTTCGTTCATGCGACTAGGTACTACGAAATCTCGTGCACCTTCTGGTGTAGATTTGATGAGGTACGGAGTTTCCACTTCTATAAAACCTTGGCCTGATAAAAATTTACGGACCTCCATAGTTACCTTACTTCTAAAGATGAGATTATTCTTTACCGGATTTCTACGGATATCTAAATACCTATATTTCATACGAAGGTCTTCACCACCGTCAGTTTCATTTTCTATCGTAAAAGGAGGAGTTTTAGATTCATTCAGAATAGTAAGTTCAGAAACCAAAACTTCTATGTTCCCTGTAGAAATATTAGGGTTTTTTGAAGCTCTTTCTATTACCTCTCCTTTAATTTGAATCACGAATTCACGACCCAAATTTCTTGCTTGCTCTAATAATTCTTTAGAAGTACGGTCTTCATCTAAAACAAGTTGTGTAATACCATAACGATCTCGCAAATCAACCCAAACTACAAAACCTTTATCCCTAGTCTTGGCTACCCAACCAGATAGGGTAACGGTTTTGCCAATGTGTGATTCTCTTAACTCCCCGCAGGAATGGCTTCTATACATAATGCTTGCTTTAATGAAAGGGCAAATTTAAGAAGTCTATTTCATAAACGATCTATTTAAGATGCAGGTTTTATATTTGGGGTACTATTGATAAAGTAAGATCAGAAATTTTCGTAAGTATCTAAAAAGGAGATGATTATATGTTTAATGTAAAGTTAACGTAAACTAATAGTTACCTAAATGTTGATTAATTTAAAAATAAATGTACCTTTGTAACGTTACTATTAAGCGATAAATTAATCAAAAAAATAAATATCATGAAAAAAATACTAATGATAGCTTTAATGGCATTGTCCTTTGGAGCTTATGCTCAAATAGAACCAACCTTTGAGAAAGAAGGTGATATGGTAAAGGCGACATATTTTCATGCAAATGGAGAAGTGTCTCAACAAGGTTACTTTTTAAACGAGAGGTTAGAAGGTGAGTGGAAAATGTTCAATGAAAAAGGAGATAAAATTGCCATGGGTAATTATGAGAACGGTGTTAAATCTGGGAAATGGTTATTTTGGGAAGGTGATGTGAAAAGCGAAGTTAATTTTGATAACAACAGAATTGCTAGTGTTACTAAAGCAAGTGCAAAGGATCCAGTTGTTAGTAATAAATAACAACGAACAATAATATATAAGCCCCGTATCAAATGATACGGGGCTTTTTTGTTTCAGAGATTTTATTGGTTATGCAACGCTGCCTAATTTTTTCTTTTCATTAGTATTACCCATACCTCTCAATCTTATTTTTATACGGTACACAATGTTAAAGAGTACCGGTACGATAATAAGGGTAAGGAATGTGGCTACTATTAATCCGAAGATTACCGTCCAAGCTAAAGGGCCCCAGAAAACAACGTTATCGCCACCGATATAAATCTTAGGGTTGAACTCTGAGAAAAGCGAAAAGAAATCAATGTTAAGGCCAATAGCTAAAGGTATTAACCCAAGTACAGTTGTAATCGCTGTCAAAATTACCGGTCTTAGTCTAGCTTTACCACCTACAATCATGGAATCGGTCGCATCTTCAATGGTTAAAAGATCACTGTCTTCCATTCCTAATCTTACTTTTTTACGGTCGACCAAAATTTGAGTGTAATCCAGGAGCACTACCCCGTTGTTCACTACGATACCCGCCAAAGAGATAATACCCATCATGGTCATCATAATTACGAAAGACCAACCTGTTATCATTAAACCGCCAAATACTCCAATAAAGCTTAAGAAAATGGCAATCATAATAATCAATGGTTTTGAAATACCACTAAATTGGAAAATTAGAATAAGCATGATTAAACCTAGTCCTGAGAAAAAGGCACCCACCAAAAAAGCTTGTTGTTTTGCCTGTTCTTCTAACTGACCTGTATAATCTATTTTGACTGTTGCCGGAGTGCCGTTAAAACTTTGCATTTCTCTTTGAATTTCAGCAACAATAGCACCTGCATCTGTAAAACCAGGTTTTAATCCGGAATAAATAGTAACTACTCTCTTACCGTCTCGGTGTTTAATAGCACTGAATCCTGAGGTATTCTTTTCAGTCGCTACAGCAGAAATCGGAATTTCTTTAATTTGACCATTAGCAGGATCTCTAAAAATGATATTCTGATTGAATAAGGCACTTTTATTATACCGTAAATCTTCGTTGAATCGTATGTTAATGTCATAATCATCACCGTCTTCTTTGTAAACACCTGCTTTTTCTCCGAAAATAGAGCGTCTTAACTGATTACCGACTTGGCCTACTGCAACACCCAATTCACCTGCTTTTTCGCGATCTACAATCACTTGCATAGATGGCTTGCCTTTGTTTACATCAATTTTCAACTCTTCAATACCTGCAATATTTTTGGTATTAATGAAATTTTTAATGTCTTCTGCAGTATTTATGAGTTGATCATAATCGTTACCTTCTAGTTCAATATTAATTGGAAAACCTGCCGGTGGTCCATTCGCATCTTTTTCAACTGAAATAGCGACACCAGGGTAAATACCTTGAAGGGCAGCTTGAACGCGACCACGAATATCTTCTGTATTTAGGCCTTCCCGATATTTATATTCACTAAAGTTTACGGTAACTTTTCCTTTGTGTGGCATTTCTGCGGAAGAACCACCATCAGTTAAGGGGTTGCCTGCCCCTTCACCTACAACAGAGACAGCAGATGCCATCATAAAGTTTTCACCATTCTTTTTGTACTTCCCATCATCCATTATGGCATAAACCTGTTTTTCAACCTCTAGGGTGATTTCGTTGGTTTTCTCAATAGATGTACCTTCAGGATATTCTACATAGACATAAATTTCATTCGGCTTATTATCTGGGAAGAATTCGATTTTGGTACGGCCACTGCCTACCGACATACCGAATAGCATAAATACACCTATCAGCATTAAAAATGTAATACTGAAATACCAGTAAACATTACGACCCTTTAGTGCATGTTTTAAGCGGCGTTCATACCAATTTTCAAAACGGGACATTGTTTTTTTCTGGAATTTGATAGCAGTGCCCTTAATTACATACTTGTAGGCCCAAAACATGATTCCGGTTAATATTAAAACAGAACCTAAACCGCGCATTACTCCACCAAAGACTAGTATTAACGTACCTAAAACACCTAAAATAACACTCATTCTTATGAGTTGCTTTAGAGTAAGTTCTTTTTCGTCGGTGCTCATAAATTTAGAAACAAGCATCGAGTTCATGAAAATTGCAACAAATAACGATGAACCTAGTACTACTGAAAGTGTGATAGGGAAATAGATCATAAATTGACCAAATATTCCAGGCCATAAACCTAGCGGTACAAATGCAGCTACGGTTGTTGCCGTAGAAATTATAATAGGATAGGCTATTTCACCAATACCTTTTTTAGCCGCTTCGATACGAGACATGCCTTCGTCCATAAGACGGTATACGTTTTCAACTACTACAATACCGTTATCGACCAACATACCTAGACCCATAATCATTCCGAAGAGAATCATCGTATTCAGTGTGTAGCCAAGCCATGACAGTATTACAAAAGACATGAACATCGACATAGGTATGGCGAATCCAACAAAGAGTGCATTTCTAAACCCTAAGAAGAACATTAAAACCGTTACTACTAGAATGATTCCGAAAATTATGTTGTTCACCAAGTCATCTACTTGATTTAATGTACGGGTAGAGGAATCGTTTGCAATAGAAATATTAAGGTCTGGTGGAAAGTAATTCGCTTTCTCATTCTTTACAATTTCCTTTATTTTATCGGCTGCAGAAATAGAATTTCTACCAGCTCTTTTTTTAACATCGAGCATTACTACATTATCACCGAATTCACGGGCATAAGTTGTTTTGTCTTTTGCTTTAAAGTTAATACTGGCAATATCTTTTAGATAAACCGCACCGTTTTCAGATTTAACTACAAAGCTTTTAAGTTCATTTGGGCTTTCTACTTCTCCTATGATACGAATAGTACGTCTTTGCCCAACAGTTTTAAGATTGCCTGCAGACATTGTCATGTTACCGTTGCTTATGGCGCTAATAACATCTTGAAAGCTAATTTTAGCAGCCATCATTTTATAGATATCTACAGCAACTTCTACTTCTTTATCTTGAGCCCCACGAATATCCGCTTTTTTGATTTCAGGAAGATCTTCAATTTCGTCTTGTAAGTATTCTGCAAATTCTTTTAACTTTTCTACAGGATAGTCACCAGTAAAGTTGATGTTCATAATAGGAACTTCTTCAGAAAAGTTTAAGTCAAAAACATTTGGCTCAACTTTGGCGCCATTAAAGGTAGGCCAGTCTTCGCTTGCCTTTTCACTATCTACCTCATCCTTTACTTTTTGCTTGGCCTGTTCTACTGTAATTTCCTCATCGAATTCTACCGTTAAAATGGCATAATCTTCTTGTGAGGTAGAAGTGACTTCAACAACATTACTAATGTTCTTTAACCTATCTTCTAATGGGTCGGTAATCAGTTTTTCAATGTCCTCAGCTGTGTTACCAGGGTAAGGTGTACTTATGTAAATTTTAGTCTCAACAATTTCTGGAAAATCTTCTCTTGGCATGGCCATATAGGCGTTGAACCCTAACCATAGAAAAATACCGATCATCACATAGATAACCGACGGATTATCAATGGCCCAAGACGATAAACCAAATTCCTTATCAGCGTTTTTTTGTACTTTGCTCATTGATTTCTATTTTTTTATTTTTACTTTTTGACCGTCTTTTACACTTCGTGCACCTTCTTTAATAATAAGATCTCCATCTTCTAGGCCAGATAGTACTTCTATTTTCGCTCCTTGGGTTTTACCTGTGGTAATGATGATTCTTTGTACCACTGCTTCATTTTCTGAATTTGGTTCTTCTGCTACGAATACATATTGTTCACCTTCAGCATTTTCAGAAATAATACTTGTTGGTATTAATATGGCGTCTTCACTGGTATAATCATTTATATTAACCTTGGCAGTAAGATTAGGCTTAATCTTACCTTCTTTATTTGGAACTGGAATTTCAATTTCAAAAGATCTGTTCGATGGATTTATAAAATTTCCTGTTTCTCTAATCATCGTGGTAATACTATCACCCAAAACAGGAAAATATACCAATGCTTCTTTTCCTTTTACAACACTACCTAAATATGTTTCTGGTATTTCTACTTTTATATACATATCAGAAAGGTTTACAAGACGAAACACTTCTGAACCTTGACCTGGTAAGACGACGGTACCTTGATCTTTTATAACATTATCAATGATACCTGAAAAAGGAGCTCTAATGCTAGATTTTGCTAATTGACTCTGCGCCTGGGATACCATATTTTCTGATGATTCATAGTTGGTTTTGGCTTGTAAATATTGAATTTCTGAACCTATATTCTGTTTCCATAAACGTTCTTGTCGTTCGAACGTAGTTTTCGCAAGTGTAGCTTGAGATTTTAATTGACTTAGTTGACTCGACAAGCCCCCATCATCTATGGTGGCCAATAATTGTCCTTTAGATACTCTATCGCCTTCTTTTACATATACTTTTTGAAGAGTACCTGCCATTTCTGGATAAATCAATACATTTTGTTTTGTACTGACATCACCTTGTAATTCTAGATAGTGATTAAAAACTTCTTTCTTAGCAGTTAATGTATTAACAAGTGGAAACTTTTCTTCATTACCTAAAATTGCTATAGCCGAATCTAATGATTTAAGCTGTGCTTCAATTTGATTTTGTTGAAGAGTGATTTCGGTCTTCTTAGCTCTTATTTCTTCTAGGTTACGCTTTTCAATAATTTCACTTACCGACTGGTCTCCACCGCCACAAGAAAATAGGCTGATGGTTACAATTAATAAAACTATTACTTTCTTCATGATTATATTTTTAATGATTGATTATTTAGGCTTTTGTATTTAATATGATTTCCAATTCGGTTTTTTTATTAATCACTTCTACCATGGATTGTAGGAATTCTTGCTGGGTTGTATATAGTTGTGTTTGGGCCTGTCTCAGTTCAAAACTTGTTGCAAGACCTTCTTTATATTTTATCTGATTTTTATTCTCGATTCGTTCGGAAAGTGTAAGATTTTGTTTTGCAGTCTCGTAATTGGCTATAGCAAGTGTGTAGTTGTTTTTTGCATTATCTAACTGTAATCTAATTTGCTGTTCTGCCTCTGTTAGTTGAGTCTTGGCCTTTTCTAAAGCTATTTTAGCACGTTGTGTACTTGCATTTCTTTTTAGGGAACTAAAAATCGGAATACTAAGATCAAATCCTAGTATCGATGAATCGAACCATTGTTGGTCGCTACTGAAAAAATCGAACGTATTTGAATAAGCGGAACTACCGTAGTTAACGAATGCGTTTAGGGTTGGTAATGCACGGCTTTTGGCTAGTTTCCATTCGTAGTAGCGTTGTTGGTTTAAATTTTCAGCTAATTTAAAATCGACATTCTCATTAATATTAAAGTCATAATTAAGTAGCCCAATATCAATTTTCGATACTGTTAAGTCTTCAAGATTTTCTTGAAGCTGGGTAGGTGCACTTAAATCTAAACCCATGCTTAAGTTTAGCATTTGTAGGGTTATTTCTTTTAACCTTAGGGCATTTTGTAATTGATTTTCGATAGAAGAAAGTGTTATTTGTAGTTGATCTACATTCTCTTGTTCTCCAAGTCCGTTTTCGTAAAGCTTCGAAGTTTCATATACATTTTTCTCAAGAGTATTTTTATTTTTTTCCAGAATTTCAACACTTTCTTCTGCCAATAGCACATTTCCGTAAGCTTCAACTACTTGTTTTCTAACCTCTAATGCCGTTTTCTCTTTGTTGTTATTACTATAGCTTAAAAATGCTTTAGTGGCTTGAACACCGACAATGTATGAACCGTCGAAAATTTGTTGTTTTAAGGTAGCGGTCGCTGTTGCGGATTGTGGTTGTCCAAAGACAACTTGTGCGAAGGTACCTGGTTCGCCACCAAATATTTCTGCTGGTATAACACTTACCGGTTGTTTTAGCTGGTTTTGATAACTTAATGCACCGCTTATCTGTGGTAGACCATCAGCAATGGTTTCCCATTTTTGTTTTTGGGCATCAATTAGATCCCTATCAGCATTTATGGCGGAGTAGTTGTTTTCTAAAGCAAACTGTATAGCTTCCTCTAAAGTAAAACTATAGGTTTGTTCTTGGGAATAGCCAATGCCAAGGCTTAGAACGGATACTAATAATAGTAGTTTATTTCGCATTATTCGTGATTTGAATTGATGATTTCATTTAATATTTGACGCCCTTTTGGCGTAACGATTCCCCTTAGATGGTATTCTAGGTACGTGTCCATTAATTTTGAAACTGGAAACATAGGCAAAGGGAAAAGGTGTTGGTCTTTGATGCTATTTAAGCCTGAAAAATATATGCGGGCCACAAATTCAATATTTAGGTTTTCTCTATAGATTTCCTGTTCAATTCCTTTTGCTATATTGGATAGGATACAACCGTGCATTTTAGAAAAATGTAAGGCTTTTACCGTATCGAAGATTTGGGGATAGTATTTGGATAATTGAAATTGTGGGGACGATTTTTCACCGTTTAGATGGGACAGAACATATTTTTTTATTTCATATAATTCTTCAATGGGATTTTTGCCCAAGGCAACTATATTATCTATTCCATCGCTTACAGAGCAAAATTTATTCATTACACAATCCTCTATGAGTTTGGTTTTATTCTCATACTCTGTATAGATTGTTTTTTTGGACATGCCCATTTCATTGGCAATATCGTCCATAGTAACACTTTTAAAACCTTGTTCCAAAAAAAGCTCCGTTGCCTTATCTCTAATTTTGTCTTTCATAATGTGAGGCAAAGATAGCTAAGGAAACTTTAAAAACTAAAAAAGTTTCCAAAGTTTTACAATTATTTAATATTCACCCATAATTATCACAAATTGTCGATAGTATGATTTCGGTCCACATAGTTCTTATATGCTTGCTCACCTTCATTTTCCCAAAATTCATCGTAATATTTCCATTGAGAAAAATCCTTTCTCATTGAACTGCACGGGTTAACATTAAATCGCTTTTTGTTTTTTTTATGTTTACTATGGCTACTTCCACCACCAAAACCAAAAATAATTTTAGATAGAAGTAGTATACCGACCGCTTTCCAATAATCAATCGCTGGCAATCCAAATATGTCTGGCATAAGCCAATTCCATAAACGCATTACAATGTATCCTACCAAAAAGGCGATACTCAAGCCAAGGATAATAAAGAAAACTATTTTAAATGCTTTGTATACATAAAATCTGACCGATTTCTCCATGTTTTTTTCAATTTTAGATTTCATAACTATGTTTTTTAATGTTTTGTATTTCTATATCGTTTAATAAAATGGACAATGCTCTGTGTCTTCTAGACATTAATGTGCCTTGTGGTATACCGGTTTCTTGTGAGATTTCTTTGTAGCTGTAATTTTCAAAGTCAATTGCTATTATGATATCCCTATAAACAGGTTTTAAGTTCATGATCGCAAGTTTGAGTTTTTCCTTTATCTGTTCTGGATATTCTGGTGAAGCGGCATTATAAAAATTACTTGTAAATTCTGTCCAAAGTTGTTCTAACTCGTCATGGCTATCAATGCGTTTTTTTTTGCTACGCATTACATCTGTAATTTTATTTTTAATAGCACTGTAAACAAAACCGCCAATGTTGTTTATTGGCAAAGCATCTAATGGCCTTGAAAAAATTCGTAAGGCAACTTCTTGAATGATATCTTCGGCATCACTTTCTGATGTTTGTTTGATTTTAGATTGAATATAGCTCCTAAGCGAGCTATATTCTTCTTCAAAGAAACTGTTCAGGTTAGAGTTATTTTCTTGATTGGATGCCATCCAAGGATTTTTCAATTGGTCTTCAGTTATAAAGACGGAAATTTTGAAGCCTATTGCATTTTTGGGGGGAAGTTTTTGCTTTTTTTGAAATAAAGTACTTTTATTTTTTTGCCAGCCTTCTTTTGCGATATAAAAAATAAGCCATTGGAAGTACTAGAATAGCACCTAAAAAGTACCAAAAATAGGGTTGGTCTTTTGTTGGAGCATTTGATTCTATTATCATTAATTGTTGATTTACGCCTACTTGGGTTATTATTTGTTGCTTACCTCCTGTCCAATCTATAATTACAGAATCAACCACTGCATTAGCACCCAAGCCAAAATGTGCTATCACCGAATTTTGGGAAAGATGGCTTGATCCACCACCATCAATTTCGCGAATCATTTTTTCCCCATTGGCAATAATAGTTACCCTAGAACCAATTCCATTAGCTTCAGCCTCTAGACCTTTAAGAGCCACTTTCAGCCAGTTGCCTTTTGCTAAATCATTTCGAAAGAGCTTTGTTGTAGACGGTATAGGATAATTTAATATGGGTTTTTGATTTACTACCAATAAATCCATATCCCCATCATTGTCCATATCAAAAATCACAGAACCCCTACCAATACCATAATCATTGATGGCTAATTCTCTTCCTTTTTCAGTAAAGGTATTTTTGTTATTCTCAAAATAGAAATTACCCATGGGTGTGCAGTTCGGGTTTAGATCTCCATTTGAAACAAATAAATCTAAATCTTCATCGTGATCAAAATCCGCAAAATTTGCACCCCAACTAATAGCTAAATTATATGTACCCAGTTCTTTTGCTTTGTCAATAAAAGGTAAACCGTTACCCTGGTTCTCCATTAGCATATTGAACTTTATGTTGGTGATATAATAATCCATCCACCCGTCATTATTATAATCGCCTACAGCGGCACCCATGGCATTAATTTTTAGGTCCATGCCTGTTTCTTTGCTAACATCATCGAAATGGTCACTTGGATATTCATTTCTGTAAAGAAAATTTGGCACTGCTTTATATCCGAAATCTTGATTCACCAGTAAATCTTGGTCTTGGTCATTGTCATAATCCGTGAATACACCACCAAAACCAAAACCCTTATGGCCTAATTCATAATCTTCATAAACGTTTTCAAATTTTTCGCCATGGTTATTTTGTAATAAATAGCTTTTAGCTGTTTGATTTGCGCTCACTATGGTTGCATCTTTAATAATACCTAGCTTACCGGTAAATTCTTGAAAATAATTACCGACAAATAGATCAGGATAACCATCTGCATTAAAATCACCGAAACTAGGGCCTGTGCTGAAGGAGTTTAAATCTTCTAATCCATATGCATCGGTAGCATCTTTAAAAGTAGAATCACCTAGATTTAAGAATAATAGATTTTTTGCTCTAGGAATCACATTTTTGCCATCTGTAGTAGTAATTGTTGTAATGAATAAATCTCTATACCCGTTTTTATCAACGTCCGCACTTACCACACCTTGGGTTACATATTCATTCGTCACCTTTAATCCAGAGCCTTCAAAAATATCTTTAAAAGTTCCATTGCCATTATTAAGATAAAGCCTATCCGATTTTATACCGCCGGTAATGTAAAGGTCTTCAAAACCATCATTATTCACATCAAACACCGTAACGCCTCCACCAAATGTTCCTTCGTATACTTGGTATTCATGATCAATACCTGAAGGTTCTGTTATGTCGGTAAATGTTTGTTGTGCAACGCTTTTCAATCCTAAAGAAAGAAAGAAGAGGTTGAGGAGTATCGTATTTAAGGTCAAATTAATTTTCATCTGCTTTTTTCCATTCTAAGGCATATACATTTTTCGCTATTTCTTTCCCTTTCTCTAGGCCTACTTCATTATCTAATTGTGTGTGAATACCACCATAAAATCTAGAATCCGCAGTTTCTTGGGCAGCTTCCCAGAAGGTATCAAAGGATCTGATAACAAAATCTGTCTCTTTCTGTTCATCTCGCTCCCTGCCTTCATGAGCCTTGTCGGTAAATGTGAATTCTTTTCCGAAATTGTGTTCTAAAATAGTGGCCGCAGCGGCAGCTTGAATTGCGTGCCCTGATGGAAAAGATGGAAAAG
This sequence comes from uncultured Maribacter sp., assembly GCF_963974015.1. GTDB lineage: Bacteria > Bacteroidota > Bacteroidia > Flavobacteriales > Flavobacteriaceae > Maribacter. Next base: position 816,576 of record NZ_CAXBBZ010000001.1, read on the forward strand.
GTGGGTCTGGCCAAAATGACTCCCATTCTTCATCAATATATTTTGGTATAAAAGTATTTGGTCGTTCTGTGAAGAACTGATATTTCCATTTCCAACAATTGATAAAGGCATCTGCTATGGCCATGCCCATTTGAGCAAACACTTGTGCACATTCTATCATTGTAGAATCATGACCATCTAGTGCTAAAGTTGCAAAGTAATAGGAATGCCCTGGTGGTGTAAAACTCACATCTGGGTCATCGCCCCACCAAATGGCAGCTTCTTTTTCTAGCTGGGTCAATTCTAAATCCTTAGTATAAACATTTTTAAATTGTTGGTAGTAAGGAGAACCAGGAACAGTATCGTAAGGAATCATTTGTGGGTCTTGAACTTTTTCATTTAAATTAACGAATGTCCTATTTTCACCCCAATGTGGGTGTAATGGGTGATGGCTAAATGATTGTGCGAATAATGGTGGTTTCCAAGATCCCGGTCTATCTGGGTGAACCATGGTCTTGTCAAAATTATGAAGATACCCTCTATGACCACCATCGGTTTTTGACCACTCAAAGATTGCATTGGCTACTGTTTTTCCAAATGCGACAGAACGCAAAACTGTTTCGGTATCAATATCTTGTTGAAATTGATTAAAAACAAGTTGTTCAAGCGAATCAATTTTTTGAATATTTTCTTCGGATGTTTGTACGTATATTTTCTTTAATATTTCTGATTGCCCTGCATTTAAGGAAAGTGCCCAGTTATATTCTTTTGCAGGGTCAATTTTAGGAAGCGATCCAAGACCCTTTAGTTGCCCATTCATAGAGTTATATTCTTCAAAACCAGGAACAATTGATTCATACATCGTTAATCCAATATAACCAAAAGCTCTTGAGGCAAAGGTGGGGGAGTTAGAAGGTGTGTATCGTGTAACGAACAAAGTCATATTTGCCCATTCCATTGCTACATCTTTATCGCTCAGTTTAGCTGGTTCTATAGTAGAACATGCCATTGACATTATGAACAGAAGAACTAGAGATAATCTATTTATTATTTTCTTTTTTGAAATAGTCATTGTATAAATAAAGCTATTTTAAGAGTTTGTAAGTCTCGGTAGACAACCCATAACTGGTGAATATCAATTCATCATTTATTAGTAATGCGTGGGTGTTACTTCCTTTTATAGAGAGACCTGAATTACTTTGAGTAACATAGTTAAAATTCCCTAAACCATCACCCAAAAGGACAGTGCCGTAATTGGCGTCAAATTTTCCTATTCTTAATTTATAATAATCATTGTTACCTAAAAATAAAATATCAATAATGCCGTCTTTATTAAGGTCGGCAGTTAGTATTTCTGAAATAGGTGAAAATTGAGCTTGCACGGGTAATGTTGCAATTTCGTACTTATCTCCTACTGTGCTCAGAAATACGGTAGTCTCTTGATGCGTACTCGATAGTTTTTTGGCATTTTGTAATTCGGCTTCATTAAAGAAGTCTGACATACCCGCGTCTGAATATTTTTCATAGCTTGTAAAGCGCTGTCGTAAACCAGATAACTGGCCTAAAAGCTCATCTCTTGTTAAGTATGGGTAACTTTTACCGTCAACATAAAAATTTAATATGGGGTCTATAGAGCCATTATTATCAAAATCTGAATAGTATAATTCAGCAGGGGTCTTAGTGCTTAATTTAAATTGGGTATTAGTGCCTATGTTTCCAGCAATGATATCTGGCTTTCCATCTTTATTTAAATCCGTAAGTTTAAGGCTGGTCCATAGTCCAGATAGGGGCTCTTTTAAAAATCTATTGGTTTCATTCAAAAGTTTTCCATTCTTGTTTATATATATTAATATAGGAGTCCACTCTCCTAATACTACAAGGTCCTCGATTTTGTCACCATCCATATCCGCCCAAGCGGCGTCTGTAATCATACCAGGGTATTCTAAAGCTGGTTGAATGTCTTTTGTTTGATCTGTAAAGTTGCCCTTACCATCGTTAATTAGAATAAAGCTTCTTGGTATTTCTGGATATCTACCTGGTACGACATAGCCGCCTATAAAAATATCTAAGAATGAGTCGTTATTGATGTCCGATACGGAAACCGTACCTGCACTTACGTGCATGATGGGTAAAGCCGATTTAGTTTTTATGAAATCGCCTTTTCCATTGCCGAAATAAAGTCGGTCCTGAAGTTTGGGGTCATTTTCAGAAAAATCGTGATAACCACCACTAGCAATATAGATGTCTAAATTACCGTCTGAATTTGCATCTAATACGGCAATATCAGCGTCAAAACTATTTTTGTCCACTTCAAAACCGGGAACATCTTTTTGAATGAATTTCTTCGATTTTGTTTGGAAAAATAAACTTGGTGCTTGCCCTACACCACCACCAATTATAACATCTTCAAGACCATCATTGTTTAGGTCTGCCTTTGCCATTGCCGGACCATCATGTGATAGCTGCTTTAATAAAAGCGATTGCCTTTTAAAATCATTATTGATAGATGATTTATGTTTAAAGTTAATTAGAGATTCTGTTTTCGTAAACAGTTGGTCAGTGTTGACCGCCTCTGATTTTAATGTTGTAGCATTACTTTCTTCTAAAACCAATAATTTGTTTGCTGAAATGTCTTTTAGCGTTTCTTTTTTACCTGAATTCCATTCTACTAGTAATGAATCAATTTTAGCATTCTCGCCAAAACCAAAATGCATTATTGAGGATACGGTTGATAAATAACCTTGAGTTGGCATCTGTTCTAAAACTTGTATGTGTCCTTTTGAGAATACAGTGATTTTTGTTCCAATACCATTAGTATTTTTGTTTTCTCCTTTAAGTTCAATATTTAAAAATGTATTTTTCTTTTTAGAACTATCATTTCGGTAAATAAAAGCTGGTTTGTTGATGTTGTTGACTACTAAATCTAAATCGCCATCATTATCTAAATCGGTGTAAATAGCACCGTTACTATTTGCCGGTTGGTCTATGCCAGCAAATTTAGTGTTGTCTTTGAAATTGATGCCATCAGTATTGGTATAATAGAAATTTGTCAAGTCTGATGCAGGCATTTTTTTAATTAGCTCCAAAACATCTTGACGTTGCAGCCTTCCTTTCGATTGCACAAAATCTTCCATGTAATTAATGAAGTCTAGATTGGTGTAGTCCCTATAATATCCATTGGTGATAAATAAATCTTTTAAACCATCACTGTCAAAATCTGCGAATAGGGGAGCCCAACTCCAATCTGTATTTGAAATACCAGAAAGCTGACCTATTTCACTGAAACTGTCGTCACCGTTATTTAATTGCATCATGTTCCGCATATACTGATGATGAAAACCACTTCTAATATTCAAGTCGAATTTCTCATAGTTGTCAGGAGACAATAATAGCTTTTGACGTTTATTATTTTTAGGTAGCATATCCAACGTAAAGATATCTTGCCAGCCATCATTGTTTATATCTGCTACATTGTTACCCATCGAAAAATGACTGGTGTGACCCATTTGCGAACCTAATTGGTCAGTAAAAGTGCCATTTTTATTATTAATGTATAAATAATCAGGAATCGTATAATCGTTTGAAATATAGAAATCTTGCCAACCATCATTGTTAATGTCACTTATAGCGATACCTAGACCGTAAGTTAGGGCAGACCCACTAATACCCGATTTTTCGGTAACATCAATAAATTTGTTTTCTCTTTGCTCAAAAAGGCGTGTGCCTTGTAGGGGGTCATCTTTTTTTAAAAACTCTTTTGTGCTTACTTCATTTAGAACTGGTAATGATTTAGGATTATGGTTTAATAAAAGCATATCTAAGTCACCATCTTTGTCATAATCAAAGAAATAACCTTGATTGCTAAAAGCCGCACTTGCTAACCCATATTCTTCAGCTTGCTCTTTAAAAATTGGAATATTTTTGTCATCGTTTCCTTGATTAATAAAGAGTTGATTTTTTCTTTTAACATCAGGTAAAGCTCCTGAATAGCATAAATACAAATCTAATTTTCCGTCACCATTTACGTCGGCGGAGGTAATGCCGGTTTTCCATGGGCCAGGTCTTCCTTTTACTTTCGAAGTGCCAGTAACGTCTTTGAATTTAAAGCCGCCTTCATTTATATAAAATTTATTCTCCCCCATATTCGAAGTAAAATATAAGTCCTGTAGACTGTCACCATTAAAATCCCCGGTTGCCACACCGCCACCATTATAGAGGTATTCATAAACTAACACATTGGCATTCAACCCTTCTTTTAGTGTATTTTGAAATGAAATATTTGTTTCTCCTTCAGGTAAAAGGGTAAAAAGCGATGCTTTTTCATCGGCTTCTAACTTAGAAGTCGTATCGTTTTTTTTTGTCTTATTAGTACAACTTTGAAGCAGTAGAAATAAAATAAAAAGTAAGGAAACTAGATTTTTTGCCATTTGCTTAAAAGTAAAAAATCTATCCCAAAAAGGGATAGATTTTTTCATTAACTCAATTTAAAACTAACTCAACAATAAATTTATTTAATAACCAGGATTCTGAACTAATAATTCATTACGGTTAATTTCATCTCTACTTATCGGCATGAAGTACATTTTGTCATCCCAAGTTCTTGTCTCATTATCATTATTATCTACAACGGTATAAGTATAATCATATACTGTTGGGTCGTATTGATATGGAGTTCTTGGAGTAGCACCTGATTTTAGGGTAGCAGTAACTTTCATCACTTTAATGCCACGACCTAAAGTTTGGTCTGCTATCATCCATCTTCTTGCATCATGATATCTATGTTCTTCATATGCCAATTCAACTCTTCTTTCGTTTATATAGGCTGCTAACAAGTCTGCGCCAGATGCGGTAATTGCAGGCATACCTGCTCTAAAACGAAGTTTATTCAGCCAGTTTCTAGCTTCACCTTCATCGCCAGTAGCGATAGAAGCTTCAACGTAATTAAGAACTATTTCAGTATATCTGATAAATGGCCAAGGAACTACTTGTGCACTAGATTGGTTGTCTACCACAGCCGGATCTGCATCAATAAATTTTCGAACATAATAACCTGTTCTACTACCGTTCCAGTTTTCAATAGGAGAGTCTCGCATATCAACACCATTTATGATGCCGCCGGAACCATCGTCATAGGTGCCGGTTTGAATCTCATCATTAGGATCGATTGCTGCAACATCTGATGGTCTTGGTTTCCATCCGGAACCGTCATAAAGAATGGTTGCAGAAAGCCTTGGGTCTCTGTTTTCATAAGGTGCCGCAGCATGCTCAGGATTGCTCCAGTCAAATTCAGAACCATCCATCATTTGATAATCATCTACCAATTGTTGAATAGGAGTATTACCTGCCCAGTTATGATAACCGTTAGGGCCGTTGTTTATACCTTGGTGAATACCACCTAAAGGCCAATTACTTTCTACGGTAAATAAAGGTGTATGTGTACGTTCAAACAATAATTCTGCTCTTGCTGCCGGATCACCTATTGCGCTTCCACCACCCATAGCAATCGAAACATAAGTTTGTGTAGCTTCTTCGGCAGTTGCGGGTGCGGTTAAATCCAATTTATAACCCGTCGTTTCATCTAAAACAGCTTTAGCTGCTGCTTTAGCTGTATTCCAACGTGCAGCTCTGTCGCCAGATGTATACGCTACTAAATCAAGGTTGGAATAACTTCCTAAAACAGACGATTTAGCACTTGCTGTCGGACCATCACGTAAGTCGCTTGCCGCATAGATCAACACTCTTGATTTAAGACCCATAGCACTTAACTTAGATGCTCTACCGGCGGTAAAATCCTTTCCGTCTAATAAAGAAATTGCTTGGTCCAAATCAGCAACGATGAAATCGACATTTTCGGCAAATGTACCTCTTGCTGCTGAATAGTCTTCGTCCAAACCATATGGCCTGTCAATTAATGGTGCGCCTCCATAGTAACGCATTAATTGATGATAATAATAGGCTCTTAAAAAATGTGCTTCACCTAGTAAGCGATCTTTTAGGCTTTGATCATCGAACGTAGCGTTTGGTAATTCTTGTATGGCAATATTTGCCTTACGAACAGCCAAATACAATTCATTCCATTGAGGTATAATATTTACGTTACCCGTCCCTGATGGGGAAAGTGATCCTTCGGTAATTACATTGATACCTCGTCCAGAGTGTGTAAACATTGCTTCATCTGTTAGAGATGCAAGTCCTTCTTCTTCAAACCCTCCATAGCCAAGGGATGAATACACATTAAATACAAATGCTTGTGACAATGCACCATCGGCCCAAGTAGCATCTGCTGATATAGAATCTAAGGGCTGTGTCTCTAAAAAGTCTTCATTACACGATATGGGTATTAAGGCTACCGTTAATAGGCCTAAGAGTACTAATTTTCTTTTTTTCATGATTTTTTTTTTAAAATGTTAAACTAAAACCTGTGTTAATAATGGTCTGCTGTGGATAAAACTGCCCACTATTACTCGTTGATTCAGGATCATAAATGTCTTGTGCTGCCCAAGTCGCCAAATTGAGACCACTCATGTAAACCCTAAATGCAGATAATCCAAATTGGTCAATCATTCCTTTTGGGAAATTATATGCTATTTGAACGTTTTTAAGTCTAATATAATCCTTGCTATATAAATTATAAGTGTTGTTGCCGTAAGAACCACCACTATAATAGGTATCGCCCCTACTTGCTAATCTTGGGTGTACACTACTTGGGTTATCTGGACTCCATCTATTATCAAAGCTATATTTAAGGTAATTACCTATATCGCCTGATTCTGTCAGGATCGGTAGTTTTGCGCCTGTAGCACCTTGTAAAAGAACCGATAAATCAAAATTCTTATAGGAGGCGTTAAAGGTTGCACCAAAGTTAAAGTTTGGCACAATACTATTATCCAATCGAACCTGGTCTAAATCATTGATGGCGCCATCACCATTAATGTCCTTAAATTTCATGTCTCCTGGTTCTAATTGTGGTTTAACAGCACTGTAATCTAATGTATTACTTGAAATGGCCGCCTCATCGATAAAAACTCCATCAGATTCATACACTAAGTAAGAACCAATAGGTTTGCCTTCTTGCAATTGATAATCTGGTGCGCCAGGAATTTCATCTAAAAAGACTACACTGTTCTGAGCATAACCACCATTTACACCAACATCCCATTTAAAGCTATCCGCATCACCACCATAATAATTTAAGGCAAATTCAAAACCTTCGTTATCTACTTTACCGGCATTAACAGGGGGTAATAAATCTGAAATACCTGAAGAACCTGGTGTGGAACCTGTTTTTTGAATCAAAATTTGATCTCGTCTGTTTAAGAAGTACTCCAAAGTAAAGCTCAATTTTCCATTGAGGGTAATACCGTCAAGACCTACATTGAGGTTGTTTGCCCGCTCCCATGTAAAACTAGGGTTTGCCAATAATGGCTCCGTAAGGGTAGTTTGTACGTTACCGTCAATGGGATAACTGCCAAAATCATAAATAGATAAATAGGCATATTCTTGTAATTCATTTTGAAAGAAAACCTGATCATTACCCATTTGACCGTATGAGGCACGTAGTTTAAGGTAATCGATTGACTCAACATTGAACCAATCTTCTTTATTTATATTCCACCCAACCAAGAATCCTGGGAAAAAACCAAAACGATCATCACCTGGGAAGATATAGGAACCGTCATAACGCCAAATGAATTCGGCCAAATATTTCTCCTTAAAGTTGTATTGTGCACGACCATAATACCCTAAACGGGTCCTATTATACCCAAAACCATCAGTAACCTGTCCATCTTCACCACCTACACCTATTTGATCAACAGCAGCGGATAAGTAATTTCTTCTAAAGGCCGATAGAAACTCTCCTTGGAAATTTTCACGGGTTACACCAGCTAATAAATTAATTGTGTGGTCATCACCTATTGTTTTATCGTAATTTAATAAACCAGTTAGGTTGGTGTTTAAAACGTTTAACGAAGATTGTGTTAACCTGGGGTCGGTAAAGTTAGATCGAATTGCTCCACTTAAAACTGGATCTCCGGTTGCGATATAATTGGCACGATCCAATGAATAAAGTGTCCAAGGTGTTTGCCATAGTTTTCTGCGCTGTTGGCTTTGATCAACACCAGCCAACAAGGTTAAGGTTAATCCATCAACCCACGGGTTTTTGATATCTACAGAACCTGTAAATTGCAAATAATCGGTTGGTTGTTTATCGTAACCAGTGGCATTAGTAGTAATAACTACAGGCTGTTGTCCATTTTCAATATCTGGTCCAGGTAATCCATTTGGCCAAACTGCAGGCTCATTGGGTCTACCTCTCATCAACATCCTGAAAATGGCGCCAGCACTTTCCGTTGGGAATGTTCGGTATTCTTTTCTATAACCCATACTTAATTTAGTGGAAAGATATTCGTTGATCTTGGCGTCGGTATTGATCCTAAAATTATATTGCTGATAACGGTTTGCAGAATTTTTGTAAATCGCACCTTGATCTGAATAGCCTAGTGATGCGTAATATTTGAGGTCTTCACTTCCGCCACTTACAGAAAGATTATGCCGTTGTTGTTCTGCCCAATCTTGAAACGTAGCACCGAACCAATCTGTATCTGGGTATAACCATGGATCAGCATTGGTTCTATGATTATTTATTGTTTCAGGACTAAAAGCTGCGTTTACAGTTTCTGCCGGACTACTTCCAGGAATAGTATAACTGCCCGTATTTTGAAATGCGCTATTTGCAGCACCCCATTGACCTGCAGGAATATTACTGTTATAAATAGCTAACTCGTTCATGATAGTCTGATACTCCACAGCACTTGCCATTTCAGGAACTCTTGTTGGTCTGGTAAGACCAAAATCAGCGTTATATTTCACTTCCATTTTACCAGAATTTCCGGATTTTGTAGTGACAATAATAGCACCGTTTGCTGCTCTAGCACCATAAATAGCAGCAGAAGCATCTTTTAAAACTGAAATATTAGCGATATCATTTGAATTAATACGGCCAATACCACCATCTCTATCAGGAATACCATCAATAACAATCAATGGTTGATTGTTACCTAATGTGTTGGTTCCACGAATGCTAATGGTAGATTGGTCATTACCGGGTTCTCCACTTGTTTGGATGATAACTACCCCAGGTAATCTACCGGCAAGGGAGTTAGAGACACTAATAGCAGGGGAGCTTTCAAGAACTGGTCCTTGAACTGCTGTAACCGCACCGGTAACCGTAGCCTTCTTTTGAGTACCATACCCAACCACAACTACTTCTTCTAGATTTGCCACATCTTCTTCTAGAGAAATATTAATAGTGCTTTGATTGTTAACTGGAACAACAGCAGACTTAAAACCAATATAGCTAAAGCGCAAACTGGTATTGCCATCGTCTAGAGTGATCGTAAAATTTCCGTCAAAATCTGCTTGTACCCCTCTTGTAGGATTTTTTGCATCAATGACCGAAACGCCAGGTAATGGCATGTTGTCCGCAGCTGATGTTACGGTACCCGATACTTTTACTTCTTGCGCGTGTATACTCGTTAAGAGGAGCCCGCCAAAAAAGAAAACCATCGTTAAGATTGCATGACTTCGAATCATGAAAAACTTAGGAAAATTAATTAGTTGATTCATAAAAATAGGTTCTTATGGGTTGTTAGTTATTTTGTAATCATAGGTATCGTAATTCTATTGAGAGCATTGTTCCAATATGGAGACTATGATACACTATGCTACTATGAACAAATATATAATAAAATGTTAATTATATAAATTAAACTTTAATATATTTTGAATTTGTCAAAAATGTTATAAAAATATAATAATATGGTATTTGTTCAATTTTATTTTTTAATAAACAATGCTTAATAAAATTTAATATTTTCCAACGAATATGGAAAGCATTCCAATGCCAATTGTGCTGGAGCGGCAATAACAAGTATTCTCAAGTTTAATACCAATTGATAATTTTTTTCAGTAATAAGAATTATTATAAAATTCCTACAGTGTAAGGCACTACTAGATTTTGTGACACCTTGATAACCTTGATTATGTTGTATATTCGATAGTTTATAATTGTATTATATGTCGATTGTTAAAAGAATTTTAAGCTTAACCCAATACAATAATCTATCCAAGCACGAACAATTGGTGCAAGGCGTTATAGAGTCAATTGAAGACGGCACCTTATCTATTGGCGATCAATTACCTTCAATTAATAACATGGTTGAAGAAATTGGCTATGCTAGAAAAACCATTTTTAAGGCTTACGAAGAGCTTAAGAACAGAGGTTTAATAGAGTCTAGGCAGCTTAAGGGCTATTTTGTTATAAGTCAAGAAACGAATATTACCAAAAGAATGGCCTTGCTATTATTCGCTTTCCAAAGTTATCAGGAAGAATTTTACAAAACATTTAGGAAAGAGATGGGTAAACGATTTCAAATCGATGTATTTTTCCATCATAATAATTTAACCATTTTTGAAACAATACTTACCAATATTAAAGGTAAGTACGGTATGTATGTAATTGCCCCTATTCAAAACCAAAAGGTTGTACCGTTACTACAAAGTATTGATCCAAAAAAATTATTATTGGTCGATAGGTATTTAGATCTAGGCAAATCATTCTCCTATATTTCTCAAGAATTCGAAGAAGTCATTTATACATCGTTAGTGCAATTACTCCCCGAAATTAAAAAATATAAAAACCTTATTTTATACTTTAACGAAGAAAGTGATTACTCTCCAATTTCCATTCGGATAGCATTCGAGAGATTTCTTAAAGATTATAATATTAATGGAACGGTAAAAAACAATTATTCTTTAGGCACGGCCCATAAGGGTACTCTTTATTTTGTTTTAGGAGATACTATTTTGTGGCACATTTTAAGAGATTGCGTTCGGAAAAAGTATAAAATCGGCGAAGATATTGGTATCCTTTCTCAGAATGATAATGTTGCCAAAGAGATAGTATTTGGTGGAATTACAACGATTTCTACTGATTTTAAAGAGATGGCTAAAATGGCAGCTAAACATTTAAAAAATGAAGATACCACTCAAGTAATTATGCCTTCAAAATTGATTAAACGTAATTCTCTATAGATTGATAACTGCTTATGGGTTAATTATTTTTCATGTAAAACCTCAGATAGTTATACTTTCTTCTTTTCTATGATGTATGTCTTCAAGAATCTAACCTTCAATGATTAAAAGGGCTTATTACAAAACATATTTATTCTATTTTTGATAAAAATTGCGAGAATGCATTCTATAAATGAATATCGAGAAGAGTTTATCAATTATTTAAATTCTAAAAAGCTTACAAAAGAACCGAGAAACCTGTATGAACCTATCACCTATATTTTAGGCTTAGGAGGTAAAAGACTTAGACCTATTTTGGTATTGCTAACAGCCGAAATTTTCAATACGGATTATAAAAAAGCCTTGGATGCAGCTTTGGCAGTAGAAGTATTTCATAATTTTTCATTGGTACACGATGATATTATGGATGACGCTCCTGTAAGACGGGGCGAGATAACTGTGCACGAAAAATGGGATATAAATACAGGTATTTTATCTGGAGATGCTATGCTGATTATGGCATACCAGCTATTTGAAAATTATGAACCTCTAATTTTTAGGCAGTTGGCGCAACTTTTTAGTAAAACGGCTTTAGAAGTTTGTGAAGGACAACAATATGATGTCGATTTTGAGACTCGCGACGATGTTATGTTGCCAGAATATTTAAAAATGATTGAGTATAAAACTGCGGTTTTAGTTGCAGCAGCATTAAAAATGGGAGCTATCGTTGCTGGTGCATCTGAAAAATCTCAAGAACAAATGTATGCTTTCGGGTTAAACTTAGGTATAGCCTTTCAATTGCAAGATGATTATTTAGATGTTTTCGGGGACCCCAAAACTTTTGGTAAACAAGTTGGCGGTGATATCATTGAAAATAAGAAAACTTTTCTTTACTTAAAGGCCATGAGTTCGGGTTCAGAAATGATGACAAAAGAGCTTGAACATTTATACTCTATACAACCTAAAGAGTCAGAAACGAAAGTAAATGCTGTTCGCTCTATTTTTGAAAAAACCAAAGCAGACGAAGCTACACGGGTTGCAATTGCCGACTACACTGCAAAGGCTTTTCAAGTGCTGGATAATATTGAATTGGAGAATGATAAGAAAGACTTGTTGCAAAAGTTCGGTGAGAATTTAATGAATAGATCGGTTTAGAATAATCGTTTAAAAAAAGCTTTTATAAAAGGAGTTTTAGGGCAGGCATTTATATAGATGATATCTTCCCATAAATTGGTTTTCTCATCTAAAAACTTGAAGACCATTTGAGGACTCAATGATTTAAAAAGCGATTCAAAGACCTTATAGCCATTTGCATTGTCATGGTGTAATACATCAAGAAATAGGAGGTCGTAATACCAAAATTTATTCTTTAATTTTAAATTTTTTAATGGCTTTCCATTCTTAATATGGTTAATTAGCTGAGGCACCTTATTTGCTGTGCTCATTAAAGTATACCCTGTGCTGGGCTTGGCCCAGCCACCAGCAGTGCCTATATATCGTATTCTACCTGAATGATGTTCTCTAAAATCATAGGCAGTCATAGGTATGCTGCCAAACTCTTTATCAATGATTGTATAGTCTTTACATTTATACTTATCCCATATATAATTTTTTATGGCCTTTTCATATTCTTGTTTTGGAAGTAATTTTTCTGAAAATAGGGTATACTCAATTAATGCAGTATTATTTGAATATGGTAATACATACATAAATCGGGTATTCCCTTTTTGAGGTATCGAGAAATCCATATATGTAACTTCGGAAGCATTAAATACAGGGTCTTTGGTTTTTATCTCCCAACCAACAAAATGTTGTTGTAAAACAGGATAGTTCTTTTGCTGGGTAGCCATTTTATAATCAAAAAGGCTTGTAAATATAAAGTCTGAAACATAACTTTTATTTAAGGTGCTAACGGTTACTTCGTTACTTGTTTCTTGTAAATTCACTACTTCATCTTGTTTAAAAGTAATGTTTTTATAACCGTCAATTCTATCTAAATAGTGATTGTAGAAATCAATACCCTTTATCATTTTATAGGAGTAGGGTGCTATTTTGTTTCTTTTCGAAATTTGAGTTCCTTCAAAATGAATTTTGCTCCATTGCCTATGAACAATAGCATCGAACTGTCCTTTATCTTTTTCCCAATAACACCAAGTGCGATCATTGGTTTTTTTGGCATCTTTATCAAGAACAAGAATCCTTTTATCCGCAAAAAAAGAATCTTTTCCCATAGCATCTGCTAACAATAAGCCAGATGCGCCAGCACCAATAATAATGTAATCGTACTTGTTCATGAATCTTTCAAGGTATTTGTCGGGTCAGATTTCCCTATAAACTCAAAAATACGAATTAGCAATAGTCTTTTGGTGTTAATTCAATGCGTAGCGTACTCCAAGAAAAGACCTGATTCCTTGATTGGGGCCATAAACGTAGGTGGGGTCAAAAGTCAGCGCATAAGGATTATTCGAAGTGGAAACTGCATTGCCATTAGTATCAAAAGTAACTTCTTTATCAAAAGGGTCGTTTGCACGGGCTATAATAAACGGATTACCGTTATTCGGAGTCCAGTTTAAAAGGTTTTTTACTCCAGCATAAATTTCAAAATTCTTCATTCCACTATACGAGAATTGAATATTTTGTATACTCCAAGTAGGTGAAAAATCTCTTCTTGGGTCATTGTCACCTAAAGTTGGTAATCGCATTGGGCCATAAAGATTGCCGGTATAATCTAAAGTTAAATTCCATGGCCAAATGGTGTAGCTAAATCCCCAATTTGCCGAATAACTCTCAGTAAGAATTTGTCGTTTGGTAATTCCGTTTTCGATATTGCTTACGTCTTGTAATGTGCCGCCAAACATTATTTTAAAGCTAATTGGCAAAGAGATGTCGACATTGGCACTTATCCCTTTAGAAACTGATTTTCCATTTAAATTGTCGTAGATAATTTGATTAGGATTAGTATCATAATCGGGTATAATAATATTTTGAAAATGGGTATAAAATAAGGATGCATCTAGTGTTAAGAAAGTACCGTTATCCCCATATATTTTTTTTAGATAATTAAGATTTACGTTGAAAGAACGTTCTGGTTTTAATTTTTCAGTAATTATGACTTCACGAGAACCAGTAAGCGCGGCATGCTCTTCTGTAAATAAATTTACGACCCTAAAACCTGTGCCAGCATTTAATCGTAGAATGTCATTATCGGTAAATTTAAATCGATAAGCACCTCTTGGTGTAAATATAGCCCCATGTCTTTCATCATAGTCATATCTAGTACCTAAAAGTAAAGCGTGTTTTTTGTTAAATGTAATCTCGTTTTGCAGAAAAATACTTGGTATAATTACCTCATCGGGCTTATTGCCGTTTGGATCTGATGTTGCTGGTGTACTGTCATCATAATAATTATAGCGTAATGCAGCCCCTGCCAATATACTGTGCTTACCCAAAGATTTATCCCAAGTAAGCTGAGTGAAACCAATACGTTGGTCAGCTAAGTAAGAAACATCACCATAAACAGAGTTTTGACTATGGTCATTATACGAGAATGAAAACATAAATTGCTCCTCAAAAGGGAGTTGGTATTTGCCTAACACTTCCCATCTGCGGGTATAAATGCTTTCTCCATAAATTTCATCTCCACCTCTAAATTTTGGAGTCCATTGTAATTCTCCTCCCCATCTATCTTCATAAAAAAATCGACCGGCCAATGAGAGAATACGTGATTTTTTTCTGGTAAAATTCCATTTTTGAAAAATAGATATTCGGTCTTGCAAGGTGAGATCCGTAAAATTATCTCCGTTATTATCAATCGGGTTATCATACTTAAAATAATTGACACCTAATAATAGACTGGTTTTTTTGTCGAGATTTACTTTAGTGCCAATATCAAGATTGTATTCTCCCCAATCAGTTATAAAACTATCTCCTGAGAAAATGGGTGCGGTAAGGTTGTTTTTGGTAATAATATTTATCAATCCGCCAACAGCTTCACTACCATAAAGAGTAGAAGCAGGCCCTTTCACAATTTCAATTTGCTCAATAAGTGAGTTAGGTATGCCAGATAAACCATATACAGTTCCAAGTCCACTTACAATTGGCATGCCATCTATTAGTACAAGAGTATAAGGACCTTCAAGACCATTAATATGGATATCACCGGTGTTGCACACATTGCAGTTTATTTGTGGCCTTACGCCATTTACGTTCTGTAAAGCTTCGAAAATACTTGCCGTTGGATTTTTCTTAAAAAAAGTAGGTTTGTATACTTCAACAGGAACGGGACTTTCAAGTCTGCTGACTGGTTTTAAAGTACCGGTAACTACCATTTCGTCTAATGATTCTATCGAAGGTTGTAGATCGATATCTATGAGCTGTTCCTGTCCTTTTTTTACAATAATTGATTTGCTAAAAGGTATGTAGCCAATGGTAGATGCTATGAGCGTGTATTTTCCAGGGGGAATATTTTTTAATTCATACCATCCATTTTCATTAGAGGAAGTGCCTAACTCAGTGTTCTTTAAATAAATATTCACAAAAGGGGTAGGGGAGTTTTCAGATGTTACAGAACCATATAGGTTCGCTTCTTGTGCGTAGGTGCTCGAAAAAGTTAAAATAGAAAACACTAAAATAATAGTTTTAAACATCTAAAAATAAATTTAGACAAACCTAAAAAATTGTTTTTATATATAAAAATGTATTTTTGTATTTATATTATTTTGAAATGACCTTATCAGAAGAAGATTATATAAAAGCGATTTATCATCTAAGTCAAATAGATGGCAAAACAGTGGCCACCAACGCCATCGCTGAACAAATGCAGACCAAGCCATCGTCGGTAACCGATATGGTTAAAAAATTATCCGAGAAATCATTGGTAAAATATAAAAAGTACCAAGGTGTATCACTTTCTGAAAAAGGCAGGCTTGTGGCACTTTCCATTATACGTAAGCATCGTCTATGGGAGGTTTTTTTGGTGGATAAATTGAATTTTTCTTGGGATGAGGTTCATGAGGTGGCAGAACAACTAGAACATATAAAGAGTGATGCGCTAATTGATAAGTTAGATGCTCACTTAGGATTTCCGAAGGTGGATCCACATGGTGATCCGATACCAAATAAAGAAGGATTTTTCACTAAGTCGGTTAAGAAATTGATTAGCGAATTACCTGTTTTAAGTGAAGGTGTATGTGTCGGTGTAAATGATTCATCTGTTGCTTTTTTGAAGTTTTTGGATAAGAATAATATTGCTTTAGGCGATACATTTAAAATTTTGGATAGAGAAGAATTCGATGGCTCAGTTACCATTTCAACAAGAGTTGGTCCTATTCGTATTTCAGAACAGATTGCATCAAATTTATTTTTAGAGATTGTAGATGAGGAGTAATAATTTTTATTAGTAATAATTTTTAATTTATGGAACAAATAATCAGTTATTTTGAATCTATAGACCCGGTTTTAGCTGCATTTTATGCGACGCTATTTACTTGGGGACTAACTGCAGCTGGCGCTGCATTAGTGTTTTTGTTTAAAACGCTAAATCGTGCAGTTTTAGATGGTATGCTCGGCTTTACAGGGGGTGTTATGGTAGCAGCCAGTTTTTGGAGTCTGTTGGCGCCAGGTATAGAAATGAGTCCTGGAGAGGGGTTTGTAAAAGTAATTCCGGCAGCTGTTGGTTTTCTACTTGGGGCTGCATTTATTTTCGGATTGGATAAAATATTACCGCACCTTCATATCAATTTTAAAGAAAGTGAAGCGGAAGGAGTAAAGACACCTTGGCATAGAACGACCTTGCTTACCTTGGCAATAACTCTTCATAACATTCCTGAAGGATTGGCCGTTGGTGTGCTTTTTGGTGGGGTAGCAGCTGGTTTTGATGGTGCTTCAATTGGTGGTGCTGTCGCTTTGGCACTTGGTATAGGATTACAAAATTTCCCAGAAGGGTTTGCTGTTGCCATGCCCTTAAGAAGACATGGACTTAGTAGAACTAAAAGCTTTATGTTTGGTCAAGCATCTGCACTTGTAGAGCCTGTAGCCGCCGTTTTAGGTGCTTGGGCCGTAATGACCTTTCAGCCTATATTGCCTTATGCACTTTCATTTGCTGCAGGCGCCATGATTTTTGTAGTAGTAGAAGAGGTGATACCAGAAACCCAGCAAGACAAATACACCGATATTGCTACAATGGGTTTCATCGGAGGCTTTATAATCATGATGACTTTAGATGTTGGTTTAGGTTAGGGTTTATAGAATAAAATCACTCTAAATAAAACCCTAAATGTGTTTGTCATTGTAATAGTAATTTAATAGCACTTTTACCGTTTAAGCAATTAGAGGTTATAACATTATATTTTTTAAGAACATATGCACTTGACTAAGAAACATTGGGTTTGGACAGTTCTATTAATAGTAACTGTAATTCTCTGTGCTACAATATTAATACTGCACTTTAAAAACTGGATTAGTAATGATAGCCAAAGTCTAAAGTTGAGATCAGGCTTTTATGTTGTAGAGATTCCCTACAACGAATTAGATAGTGTGGTCATGGTTGAAAGAATTCCTCCCATGGAGCGTTTAAATGGTTTTTCGGCCCTAGAAAAAGAGAAAGGAATTTTTAGGGAGTTTAAAGATTCGCTAACAGATAAGAAAGTTCATGTATTTGTCGATAACATAGGTCAGCAGAAAGTGAAATTGGTGTACCAAGATTCGACTTATTTATATTTTAATCTGAAAGATTCGGTAGAAACTATTAATCTTTTAGATGAGTTAACCGCCAAAATGAATTCACTACGTACTCCTAATTAGTTGAAATAAACAATATGGCATCAAAATTGGAATTACTTTTAAAATTGAATTTTTGAAGTATGATACATAAAAATTTATTATTGCCCTTCCTTTTTGTTTTGATTTCAAATGCCATAAGTGCACAGCACAGCCTTAGTTTGAATATTGATGGTGTAGCTTCTGAAAAAGGGAATATATGTTTCGCTATTTACACCAATGAAAGTTCTTTTTTAAAGTTTGATAAGGTATATAAATCTGGCTCAGAGAAAGCCGTCAAAGGGAACACGGCTTTTCATATAACTGATTTGCCAGATGGTGAATATGCCATTGCAATTTTTCACGATGCGAATGATAATAAAAACCTAGATACGAATATACTCGGCATCCCTAAAGAACAAGTTGCCTTTTCGAATGGTAAAATGAAAATGTTCGGTCCACCAAAATTTGAAGAGTGTGTATTTACCTTTAATTCTAATATGGAAATGAAAATTAGCCTTCAGTAGTTCCTATTAATAACTTACTATTTTTATTACTCCATTCGATCCTTGAGAACCATAACTGGCGGCATCTGCACCGGTTAGAATGATAATTTTTTTCACATTATAATTATCAATAATCCCATTAATCGAATAAAAAGAATTGCCAATAATTTGATTATTGAGAACGAATAACGGTTCTTGATTTCCTGCTGATGCGAATGAATTGGCTGTTTTATTTATGACAGGTAAATTATTATGAAGTACAACACCCCGCATTTGGGTTATACGCTGCAATAAAGATACATTTGCTCTATTTCTATCTTTTAATTCATCATTTAATGAAGTAGAATCTGTGTTGTTATTTGTCTTTTTTGTTGTGCCACAACTACCTAAGATAACCATTGCTGCTATTAGCAGTACTAATATTGATTTTTTCATAATTATAGGATAATGTGTGTGTTAATATATGAATTTAAAAGGCGATGACAGTATCTTTGAAATAAAAACAATATGGTTTTAGTAGCACAGTTAGTAGGGGCATTGTTAGGTATGCTGGCGGTAATATTTGGTGCCTTTGGTGCCCATTTACTAAAAAAAATATTTTCAGTAGATCAGTTAAGCAGTTTTGAAACAGGTATAAAATATCAAATGTATCATGCTTTGTTGATTCTAATGCTCAGTTTTAATCTCAATCTAGAAAGCTCATTAGAGAAAAGTATGATGTTCTGTTTTATGATTGGAACATTTCTTTTCTCCTTTAGTATTTACGGTCTTTGTATTAGCGCCGCAAAAGGAAAAAAACTCAAAATTCTTGGTCCTATTACTCCATTGGGTGGACTCTTGTTAGTGATAGGTTGGGGATTATTGCTTTATCACTTTATTAAAAATTTAATCTAAGATTATTCTGAAGATGTAGAGGTAAATTCTTTTATAGCTGTATTTGGTTCCATAATTGCATATCCTTTCCAGAATTCTGGGTCATATTTGGGCATATACATTGGTGATATGGCATTGTTTTCGGTAAAAGCATCAAAAGTAGCCTGACTAATACTTTCCGATTCAAAAATGATAACTTCATTTTTTACTACGTTATTGAAAACAAAGTCCATATCGCCAGATAGTTCGTTCTGCTTGTTTTTACCTTTTACTATTTTGTTCTTTTCAATAATTTTTAGTGGTCTTCTAACCCCAACTCGTTCACCTAGTTCAGATTCTAAATACCGTAGGCCATAAAAACCATTAGAGCCTTTATTGTAAATTATTTTTCCTTTTGATAGATACTTGTTAGCCGAAATTCCTAGTAAATTGAATTTATTAATGGGCTTCACATTTATATAATCTATTTCAAGTATGGCAAAATCATCTGCATTTATATACAATGAGCCTTCGAAATTGGCAGAACCACTAGGTTGAAATGAAATTACATATACGGCATCATTTCCTAAATAGGTAAATTCTTGTAACGTGAAATCGTATTTTCTAGATTTTGATATAAAGTTTAAATCTGAATCTTCTTGTGTAGGTAGTGTGCTTAAAATACCGGCTAAATTATTCCTTTTCCATTTACCGTAATTTTTTTGTTCCTCTTCTTTGTTTTTCTTTTTTTCTTCAAGCTCTTTGTTTAGTGATACAACATCTGTAGAGTCAACATCTTCTTCAAATAGTTGATTTACTTCATCAGTATCTATTTTGAATGATAAAAGTCCAGATTTAATTTTAAAATAAGACCCTGGTTTTACATTCTCTTTGAGAATTTCATTAAATTTTTTCTCTAACTTTTCGTAATCTATCTCAGTTTCTTTGTCGAATAGTTTTGATGCTTTTAATAAATCCAACTTCTGTACTTCGGTGTCGTAATTACCATAAAGGTCACCTACTATTTCAGAATAATAGCTATCATTTTTCGGCACACTCGATATTACACTGTCTATGAATTTCTGGTTTAAAACATCAATTGTAGATTTCTTGACCTTAAAATTGCTTTGTGTCCAACGATTAAAACTAGACTCTCTATGAAAAAGTCTTTTTTTAGTGAGATCATTGCTATAATTTTTTCCCATGTTTTCCTCTACCAAATCAATTATTTCATCAGCTGTATAATTCTTGTTTGAGACAATAACCTCTTTAAGTTCAATAGCTTTTGGTTTAAGTAAAATTCTATTGTTGTTGAATTCTGAAATTGGTTTTGCAAGGGTTTCATAACCCATCGAGGAAATAATTAAGGAGTCAGTTTCTGAAATAGTTTCGTTTAATATAAAATTGAAGTTACCTTCTTCATTGGTAATTACCCCTTTTTCTTTTAATTGAACAGTAGCGTAGGGTATGGGTTGTTGGCTTACGCTATCTATTACAAATGCACTTAAACTCTGTGAATGTATATTAAATGTGCTAGCGATTAAAACGATATAAAGTGATACGAGTAGTCTTTTTGAATTCATAGGTTCGATTATTGCAACGCAATCTAGACGAACCAATGATAGTAACGTTACAGTTTTAGAAACCGTTAGGAATGTTTTAGAATTTATTTAACTAAATATTAAATTTTATTCAACGTACAATGAAGAATAAATCAAACTTAATGGCAGCCACAATCATCTTGCCCACATGCTTTTGAGCTAGACTTTTTACCTGACCAAATTGATTTTGGCAGAAAAAATTTGGAAACTATATAACCTACAGAAATTGCTAGTGTTATGTAAACTAATATGTGTTGTAAAGTGTCCATTTTATTTTAATAATTGATAAGCTATTAAAGCAACAAGATACGCAAAAAGACTCATGAAAACTAGTTGTCCTGCTGGCCATTTCCAAGAATTTGTCTCTCTTTTTACGACAGCTAAAGTACTCATACATTGCATGGCAAAAGCATAGAATAAAAGTAGGGAAATACCAGAAGCCAAATTAAAAAGCGGTTTTTTAGTTATCGGGTTAACTTCTGCAGCCATTCTATTTTTAATAGTTTCTTCCTCATCATTGCCTACGCTGTAAATTGTTGCAAGGGTGCCTACAAAGACTTCCCTTGCAGCAAAAGAAGTAAGTACTGCAATGCCTATTTTCCAATCATAGCCCAATGGTCTGACAATGGGTTCTATTGCTTTTCCCATGTAGCCCATGTAAGAATGTTCTAGTTTATAGCTTGCAATCTCTTGGCTTATGGCGCGCTCTTCAAGTTCTTTCTGTTGCAGTGCTGTATACTCGGCATCTAAACCAGTATTTAAATCATCTTGGTTGTTTTCAAAATATATTTCACTACTAGTGCTAAAACCTTGTTGTTTAACCCTATTAGCTACAATTGTTTCTGCATTTTTGAATTCATCAGAAAATCCGTTGGAACCTAGAAACCATAGAATAATTGAAATGGCAAGAATGATTTTACCCGCTCCAAAAACAAAGCTTTTAGTTTTTTCAAGAACTGTATACCCAACATTTTTAAGCAATGGTAATTTGTAATTGGGCATTTCAACTACAAAAAATGATTTACTCTTAATTTTTAATATCTTATTTAAGATAAGTGCCGAAAAAATGGAAGCCCCAAAACCTAATAGGTACAAAAGCATAAGAGTCAGGGCTTTGTAGCTTAAGCCCAGTAGGCTGCCTTCAGGAATGACCAATGCGATAATAATCAAATAAACAGGTAGTCTAGCAGAGCATGTTGTAAAAGGGACAACCAATATGGTAATAAGCCTTTCTTTCCAGTTTTCTATTGTTCTCGTAGCCATTACCGCGGGTATTGCACAGGCAGTACCTGAAATTAAGGGCACAACACTTTTACCGCTTAAACCAAAAGGACGCATTATTCTATCCATTAAAAAAACCACCCTACTCATATAGCCTGTCTCTTCAAGTAATGCTATAAAGAGGAATAGGAAAGCTATCTGTGGAATGAATATTACGATGCCACCAATGCCGGCTAAAATACCTTCAGCGATAAGGTTGGTAAACACGCCTGGCGGTAGCGTATCTTTTACCCATTCTGTGGCAGAAGCAAAAAAGCCATCAATCAAATCCATTGGGTATTCGCTCCATCCATAAATAGCTTGGAAAATAGTCAATAGAATTAATAAGAATATGGCGTATCCAAATACTTTATGGGTCAACACTTTGTCTAAAGTTGCCCTAAAACCTTTGGCAGCATTAACATCGACCTTATAAGTTTCTTTTAAAATTCCATTAATAAACTGGTATCTTAAAATGGTCTCTTTTTGTTGAAGCCGCTTTAGTTCAGATTTCGATTTGGTCGCAAAAGAGGAGGCGTCTTTAAATAACTTCTTTTCTAAAGGCATGAAATTGACATCTTGTGTGATGACCAACCAAAGTTTGTAGACATCTTCTTTAGGAAATGTCTCTCGAAGTTTATCAAAATATTCTGGGGCAATTACAGAAGTATCTACATTTTGTGCCTTTGAAAGATTTTTGTAATCTGAAATTAATTCTCTAAGCTTGTCAATACCTGTTTCTTTTCGGGTACTTACCAAAGCAATTTTGCAGTTCAGTTTCTTTTCTAATAAATCAATGTCTATCGTAATCCCTTTTCGAGACATACGGTCGGCCATATTAATTACTAAGATGGCAGGTATTTTTAAATCTTTTATTTGGGTGAAAAGTAGAAGGTTTCTCTTTAAATTCTCTACATCGGAAACGACAACGGCAACGTCTGGGTGGTCTTTATCATTTTTATTTAAGAGAAGTTCTACGGCGACACTTTCATCTAATGAGGTGGTATTTAAACTATAGGTACCGGGTAAATCTAATATGTGCGCTTTTACACCTCTAGGTAATTTGCAAATACCTTCTTTTTTCTCAACAGTAATACCAGGATAATTACCGACTTTTTGGTTGAGACCGGTTAATTGATTAAAAACCGATGTTTTACCTGTGTTAGGATTCCCTATTAGGGCTACATTGATTTGTTTGCTCATACGATCGCATTGTCTTCAATGATTTCAAGAGCTATATGAAGTGCCATTTCTCTTCTAATGGCAATATGAGATCCATTAACATTAATATAAATAGGATCCTTTAATGGTGCTACTTGTACCAGTTCTACTACATTACCAGGCAAACAACCAAGTTCAAGTAATTTTATAGGCAAAAAATCTTCAGTGAATTCTTTAATAATTCCCTTTTGGCCTCTCCTTAAATCTGCAACGGTAGTTTCCAATCTTTATTTAGATTCATTATAAGTAAGGCAAAAGTAAAGGAAATATTTTAATTAGGGATTAATATCCTCTTAAAATAAACGGACTTTCTATGCCTTATACTCAGTAGTATTCGATTTATTCTTGATAGGACGCTCTAAGAATTTCAAGGTCGATCAAAAGTTGTTTTATATCTTCTTTATTGGTGCCGTCGTAAAAGCCACGTATTCGCTTTTGTTTATCTACAAGGATGAAATTTTCGGTATGTATCATATCGAAAGGTCCGCCATCACCATCGGTCTTAACGGCCAAATAGGATTTACGCGCAAGGTCATAAATTTGTTTTTTATCACCAGTAAGCAAATTCCATTTACTATCATCAACACCTTTTTCAACAGCATATTTTTTCAACTGAGCTACCGAATCTATTTCTGGGGTTACAGAATGAGATAAAAGTAGCACGTCATCGTCACCAATAATTTCTTTTTGTATATCTGCCATGTTTTTGGTCATTATAGGGCAGATGGTAGGACAAGTGGTGAAAAAGAAATCGGCGATATAAATTTTATCCTTGTAGTCTTCTTGAGTAATAATTTTTCCGTTTTGATTAGTCAACGAAAAATCTCCAATAGTATGGTACTTTCTAATATGTTGAATTTCTTCAGAAACTAATTCTGAATTTACCATGGCTGGTGAATATACAGGAAGTAATTTTTTAGGTACCAGGGCATTGTAAAAAAGGTACACGATAACTCCTGAAATTAATAGGAGTACCAAACCAAAAAACTTGAATTTAGCGAAGAAAGACCGCATATTTATTTTTTGTAAAGGTACGTTAGGGCACAATAGCTTTCAAGTGAATTGGCGTCTATACCTGATAAATTATTCTTAAAATATCTCGACCTTTGCCTGTTTCTTTTTTTAAGCGGTTGTAAAAATGTACTTTTGTCCGATTTTAATTTTCAGGAAAAAAGAATGAGCCCCATAATTATAAAGACGATACAATTTTTTTTAAGCCTTTCTATACTAATAGTTTTACACGAGTTAGGTCATTTTATACCCGCAAAATATTTTAAAACAAGAGTAGAAAAATTCTACTTGTTCTTTGATGTGAAATTTGCGCTTTTCAAGAAAAAAATAGGAGAGACGGAATACGGTATTGGTTGGCTGCCTTTAGGCGGATATGTGAAAATATCTGGTATGATCGATGAAAGCATGGATAAAGAGGCCATGGCCGAAGAACCGAAGGAGTGGGAGTTTCGAAGTAAGCCGGCTTGGCAACGTTTAATTATTATGTTAGGTGGTGTTACTGTTAATTTCGTACTGGCCGTTATAATTTTTATCGGTTTAGCTTTTACTTACGGTGAGCAGTATATTTCAAATGATGGTTTAAAAGATGGTGTCTGGGTAACAGATACAAACTTAGGAGATGCGTTAGGTATTAAAACAGGAGACCGATTTGTTACGATTGATGGTAAAGAAGTAGAGAACTTACAGACGATACCTTACGAATTGGTGTACGGTGAAAAATTCACCATTGAAAGAGACGGCAATAAAATTGAAAAGAAAGTTCCTGTAGATTTTATTGAAACGATATCGGCTAACAAAGAAAATGCCAGGTTTATAAGTCAAAGAAGTCCTTTTATTATAAATAGTGTTCCAAAAAATTCCCCAAATTCAACAACGGGCTTTGAAAAGGGAGATGCATTAATTGAGATTGAAGGTACTGCTGTTGAATATTTAGATCAAGTGTCCCCTTACTTGGAAGAAAATAAGGGAAAAACCGTAAATCTGGTTGTAAAACGTAATGGAACCAATGTTCCGTTACAAGCAAAAATATCAGATGAAGGTAAATTGGGTGTGTCTCTTGGTTTCGATACTATGGAGGAATATGCAGAGAAAGGTTATTTTAAAGTTAAAACTTTAAACTATACCTTTTTAGAGTCTATACCAGCAGGATGGAACAAAGGCGTTAAAACACTTACAGACTACATCAAAGGGATGAAGAAAATATTCAACCCAGATACTGGTGCCTATAAAGAGGTTGGTGGTTTCGCTGCAATAGGGGGTATGTTTCCAGATACATGGAACTGGCCTGCATTTTGGGCTACAACAGCTTTTATTTCTATTATCCTAGCGTTTATGAACATTTTGCCTATTCCTGCTTTAGATGGTGGTCATGTAATGTTCTTACTATATGAAATGGTCACTGGTAGAAAGCCAAGCGATAAGTTTTTAGAGTACGCTCAAATCACAGGATTCTTTATTTTAATAGCACTTTTATTGTTCGCAAATGGTAACGATTTATATAAATGGTTATTTAAATAAAAAAACAGCATTTATTTATTTGGCGAGTTTCAAAAAACTACTATATTTGCACCCGCTTTAGGAAACTAAAACGGGTTATTTTCCTCCTTAGCTCAGTTGGTTAGAGCATCTGACTGTTAATCAGAGGGTCCTTGGTTCGAGCCCAAGAGGGGGAGCAAAAAACGAAATCCAATCTATTTATTTAGGTTGGATTTTTTGTTTTTAGTCAATACTGACGGTGCTTTGCGATAGTTTTAGGCTAAATCAGCTCTTTCCAATAAAAAGTCAACTTGTCAACTTAAAACTTGAAATTAGGTACCCCATTCAAAATCTCAGGTACCCCACTTTCCGAATTGCATGCCAATTGTTTAACATAAAAACCAATTGGTTATGAATCAAAGAAATTTATCGGTCCTGTTCTTGTTAAAAAAAGAAAAAACCAACAAGCAAGGAACCTGCCCCATTTATTGTAGAATCACTTACTTGAAAAGAAGGAAACAATTCTCAACTGGAGAGTTTATTGCCCCATTCGAATGGAATGCTAAGAAGCAGCTAGCCAGTTCAAGAACCGTTGCAAATCAACAAATCAATCTGCAGTTAGAGATTATTACAGTAAATATTAAGAAGGCATACCTATAATTGTAGCTAGTGGATGATACATTTGGAGTTGAGAAAACCCTTGCAAAGTACCAAGGCAAAACGGAAAAGAAGAATGAGTATGTAATATCCTATTTTGATAAGTTTTTACCTAAGCAATCAAAGCTAGTAGGAAAAGATATCAAATTGTCTACTTGGAAGAAGTCAGAATACGTTTGTACTGACGTGGCAGCATTTATTAAGTCGAAGTATAAGAAAAATGATTACTCTTTAAACAAGTTAGATCAATCATTTTTAGATGATTTTGAATACTATCTTAAAACTGTCAAGAATCAGAAACAGATTACGATAAACAAGGCTATACAACGATTCAGGAAGCCTATTAAGGTAGCTCTAGCGGAAGGTTATTTGGAGAAGACCCATTTATACAACACAAACCAGGAAGAGTATTAAAAGAGATTATTTTCCTTTCTACCGAAGAATTGGTAAAGTTGGAAAATCATTGTTTCGCTCAACCTAGGCTACAATTAGTGAAGGACCTTTTTATCTTTTGCTGTTATACGGGATTAGCATATCATGAAATGGCAAACCTAAGAAGGGAACATATCATAAAGGGCTTTGATGGTAAATCAATAGAGATTATAACGGGTCTTGGATATGGAGATTGTGGAGATGATTTTACTGTTGGCGAGGAGTACATTGTTTATGCCTATGACGTGCGTTGGTCCGAAAAGAATGATGGTTATTATGAAACTAGTATATGTTAATCGAATGGCTTGATAGTTGAGAATGAGGCTTCCTTTGAAATCTTAGAATTACTGAGGTCTGGAAAGACTATAGATGAAATTAAAAGAATGGATTTTAATAATTAAAAAAACAAAAAAGAACTATATTTTAAGGATTTTGTTTTTTATAATTATCACGAAAATTAGACGGTGTTGTTTTTGTTCTCATTTTAAAAACCTTCGAAAAATAGGCATAATCCTCATACCCTAAGCTATCGGAAATTTCCGCTAACGAATCTTCTGAGTGTACCAAAAGACGCTTTGCCTCTAAGATAGTCCGCCCATTAATTATTTCAGATAGTGTCTTGCCTATGGTATTGGTGGTAATTCTGTTCAAATGTTTCGATGAGATATTAAGCTCTTTGGCATAAAATGCAACGGATTTCTTTTTTCTGTAATACTTTTGAATTAACTCTTCAAACTTTCTTAAGTAACTCAAATAAACTGTTGAACCTATAACTCTATATGATTCAAAGCTGGTATAGAGACGGGTCAAATCGATATATATAAGATTAATAAGACTAGACAACTTTTGCTCCTTATACATTGCATCTTTATAATATTCATCATTTATTTCCTTAAAAAGCCCTTTGATCGATTTAAAATCATCACATTTCAACTGAAGGTTTGGTGGGTTTTCATCTGAATAGTAAAAAGGGAATTGGGTTAACTTGGCATTTGAAAATCCGAACTCAAAAAAATCCCTAGTATGAAAAAAGATGAATCCTTCGGGGTCACTATCAAATCTCCATAGATGTGTTTGACCAGGTTTTAAAAAAAAGACACAGCCAGGTTGAATATCAAAATTGTTAAAATCGATTTCATGTATCCCGGTGCCTTTGGTGAAGAATACACATAGAAAAAAATCATGTCTATGGGCACTATGTACTATTTCTTTATTTTTCGTTAAATGGTCGCTCAATTCATTACTATATACATCATTAGAATGTATTACTCTATCGAACTGCTCAATATTCAAGATGGGTATCAAAAGTAAAATTTTTATTATAATGTCCTAAAAGTACAATTATTGGGGAATATCCTGTAAACATGTAAATACTTTACAATCCTACCTTTGCTTTTTATCATGAACATGGTAGTGAGAATATTTTATGCATGAGTTGACTTAAAAAAGTAGCTATGGAATTTCTGAAAGGCACAAAGGTTTACGGTATTTTTTCGGGCACTTGTCCTGTTTGTCAAAATGAAAGTATGTACATGGAAAGTAACACATATAAACTTCGCAGTACTTTGAAAATGAAAGAAAGATGTAGTGATTGTAACACCAAATATAAAATTGAACCTTCATTTTTCTACGGGGCAATGTATGTAAGTTATCCTGTTGGACTGGCTTTCGCCACAGCGGCGTTTGTATTGGGATATCTTGTATTTGATTTGGGTTTGATAACAACATATTGCATTATAGTCGCTGTAATGGTTATGGCGCTACCTATTATTCTAAGAATTTCTAGAAATATCTGGATTAACATTTTCTTGTCTTATGAAAAGCGGGAAAAAAAGACCGGATAATCTTACTTCAAACTATACCCACTCTGCTTTAAAACCTTTTTTTAGATTTACAATAACTTTCAAACTATACTAAATTTATTATGAAACATTTTATTATTTTACTGACCTTTTTACTTGTTGCAATTTCCGTACAGGCTCAAAATCTTGGAGAAGCTTTCGAGGAAAAAACCCTTCACAGTACCATTTTAAAAATGGATCGCCAATATTCCATCTATTTACCTGCCGGTTATAATTCTTCTGATAGAAGCTACCCTGTACTTTATTTACTGCACCCTGCCGGACCTCGTAACACAATTCCGGACCAAAGATCTTGGTTCTATTACGGTGGTTTAAAAAAATATTTGGATAGTTCCATTGCAAATGGAGATATGGAACCTATGATAGTGGTGACCCCAGATGCGAATTACGGGTCAAAAAGAATTAGTTATTTCAATGATCCTGAAGGCGATTTTAGCTTTGAGGATTTCTTTTTCAAGGAATTGATACCACATATCGAAGAAAATTACCGTTGCCGTACCGAGAAAGATAGTAGGGCCATTGCTGGAGCTTCATTAGGAGGAGCCGCCGTTTTACAATATGCTCTGCATCAACCGGATAAATTCTCGGTAGTATGTGCATTAAGTGGGGCAGTGAGAAAATATGATAAGCAATATTTAAAAGGAAAGTTTCCAAATGTCAGCGAAAAAGTATTGATCGATTGGTATAAACCTTATGATGTGTACTCATATTTTGAAAACTTGTCCACAGAAAAAGTGAATGAGGCAAAATGGTATATAAGTTGTGGGGACGATGATTATTTGTCGCCTAACAACGTTATGTTACACACTTTACTAAAAAATAAGGGTGTAGAGCACGAATTCAGAATACAGAACGGAGCACATGACTGGTCGTATTGGCGAAATGTAATGCCTGAGTTCATGACATTTATTTCAGATTCTTTTCGAAAATAGTTTAGCTAAGCTGCAAGTTCGTCAATGATTAGAAATATTAAGAGCCTGATTAAGTTTCCATAAATTGTTTTTCTCTGCCTCTTTTTGCGCATTATTTCGTTAGAATTTCATCAAGTAGCCCAGCTATTATTTTCAATTTTGCCTCGTTCTGCATCAAAATAGGCTATACAAAAATTCAATCATACAAATTTAAACAGGCTCTAAATTCAAATTCTATAGGAAGATCTTATATCAGAAAATAATTATTTTTTACCACTATTATTAGTTTTGATGACGTTACTCACATTAAGTCAATCAAAAGATGAAGAGGAAATAAGAAGGCTGGAAAAATATTGGTCGGAATAGCTGGACATAGTCAATTCAACTTCATTGTTAAAAATTTGGTCTCCAAATAATGTCGTAACATTACCAATGGAAAAAATGTACCTGCAAAAGAAATTATTGTACTGATCAATAGTGGACATCGATTTCCCGTAGTGGAACGAATTATTGAAACTATCACGCTAAACGAAAA
Organism: uncultured Maribacter sp.; assembly: GCF_963974015.1. Taxonomy (GTDB): domain Bacteria; phylum Bacteroidota; class Bacteroidia; order Flavobacteriales; family Flavobacteriaceae; genus Maribacter. The sequence continues at coordinate 846,708 of NZ_CAXBBZ010000001.1, forward strand.
CATTTCCATAGTTGTGGGAAGGAAGTTGCAGCAACCTGCAAATCTGCCCATTGATAAAAAGGATTGGATACCTAAGAAATTTACAAATGTTTGGCTATTGGCTGCAAAACAATCTTCAACGTTTGATGCGGGATAAATAAAAGTATTACTATTCAAAACTTTTTTGTAAGGTTACAGTTCAAAACAATAATATCAAATTCAGGGGTATTTAGATTAAAGTAGATTGTGTTATATTAATTCATTTTTAGTTAATTCCAAATCTCTATTTCTATTGGAAAATAATACAGGATATGTGAGAAATAGATGATCAATATTTTAATTTTATTTAATGGTCTTAGCTAATCGAAGGTTAATGAGACCCTCTGGAAAGACGGGTCGATTCCCAAAAAACGTTCGTTTTTCGAGACCATCCTTGCCCATGAATTTGTTATCCTAGAAAGTTCTTTTGGGCAACAAAAGGCTGTCGATAATGTCTTTTGCCCGTTGCTTGATACAAAGCATTCGCCAATGCAGCAAAAATTGGTGGGAAGGTAGGTTCGCCCAATCCTGTTGGGTCGATGTTGTTTTCAACAAAATGAACGTCGATTTCCTTCGGTGCCTCGCTCATTCGAATCATACGGTAACTATCGAAATTTGTCTTTTCAGGTGCACCTGCTTTAAAAGTCAGTTCTCCGAAAAGGGCGTTGCCGATTCCGTCTACGATGCCACCTTCGGCCATGTTTTTTGCGCCATCAGGGTTGACCACAATGCCACAATCCAAAACACAAGTAACTTTTTGAACTACAGGTCTGTCACCTTCTAGGGTCACATCCAACACTTGGGCGGCATAGGAGTTATGGCAGAAATACGCTGCTACGCCACGGTGTGCATTGTCAGCTGAAGCATCCCAATTCGACTTTTCCTTTAGCAATTGCAGTACGCCGGCATAGCGCGTAGCATCATAATCGTTCTTTTCTCCAACTGGGTTGTTTTTTGCGCGTTCCAAAAGTTCCAATCGAAAATCGATGGGGTCTTTGCCTAGGGTTTCGGCTAACTCATCTAAAAACGACTGTTCGGCACTAGCCATAAAATTTGAGCGTGGCGCCCTAAAAGAGCCAATCGTAATGTTGGTGTTTATCGTCCAACTTTCGGCTAGGTAGTTGTCCACCGCACCGGCAGGAAAACGGTCCTCATACAAGGGACTTTCAGGAATTCCCCCTGCGTTTATATGAATCGCAGTTAGGTTGTTTTTGGAATCCAAAGCAGCTTTATAGGTGACTTGATAGCTTGGGCGATAGATACCGCCGGTCATATCATCCTCACGGGTATAAACCAACTTCACCGGAGCCTTCATCTTTTGGGAAATCAACGCAGCTTCCACAGACCAATTCGCATACGACCGTCGGCCATATCCGCCGCCGAGTCGCGTCATTTCAATATCAATTTGTTCTACAGGAATGCCCAAACGCTTGGCCAAAGTCTGTTCCGTCAGTTCCGCTTTTTGCAATGGGCCGGACAGTTGCGCACTGTCCTCTTTTACATCAGCGAAAAAGTTCATAGGTTCCATACAATTATGGGCCAAAAATGGTGCGGAATAGGTGCGTTCAATCACCTTTGCCGCGTTTCGAAATGCTGCTTCCGGATTACCATCTCTACGAGCCACTTTTGCCTTTGCAGAAGCCATTTCAGTCATTTTTTTTCGATGGATTTCGGTACTTTCCAGGCCCGCAGGAATGGTCAGGGTTTGCTGTGGTCCACTATACGGCTGTCTTTCTTCGGAATAGGTTTCAAAAGTTTCCCATTCAACAGTCAAGGTCTTTTTGGCCTGCATGACTTCCCAAGTAGAATTTCCCACTAGCGCTACTACTTCAAGAAAGGCGCAGGTGTCAAAATGCTGTCGTGTAAAATTATCGTTCAATACTTTGATGGGAAAAACATCTTGAATGCCGGGCATTGCTTTGGCCGTAGTCGCATCCATAGACTTAAACTGCAATCCAAAAGCAGGAGGATGTACAATCATCGCGGTCAACATACCTTCTTTGTAGGTATCGATTCCGAACAAGGGTTTTCCAGTAACGATTTTTTGTCCGTCTACATTTTTCTGTGAGGTCCCGATGATATTGAAATCACTGATTTCCTTCAACACCACTTCTTCGGGAACAGGAATTCCTGAGGCAGCCGAAGCCATTTCACCATAAGAGGCAGAATTGTTGCTTGACCCATGTTGTAACCTACCCGCGGCGGTAGTGATTTCAGCAACTGGAACTTCCCAAGCTTGGGCAGCGGCTTCTTTAAGCATCTGTCGTGCAGATGCCCCCGCCATTCGAAGACTTTCCCAACCTTGTCGAATCGCCTGACTGCCACCGATAAATTGACGTCGATATAGTTCCGTATTCAATGGGGCTTGTTCGACGATAACATCTTTCCAATCGATATCCAATTCATCCGCTACGATCATCGGCATGGACGTTTTTACACCTTGTCCCCCTTCAGGATTGGGAGACATGATGGTAACCAATCCGTTGTCTCCAATTTTTAAATAGCCGTTGAGCTCAAACCATTCTTTGGGCAAAGTGGATACTTCTTCGGGAGTCATTTTACACGATGCCAACCAATTAAAACTTAGCAGGAGTCCACCACCCGCCAAAGCCGATGTTTTGATAAATGAGCGTCTTCCGATTTTGGTTTTTGCTGCTGCCATGGAATAGATGCTGTTTTGAAGTTTAACCAACCACTTGCTTTTCCTTTACAAAGGGCTGCTCATAGTGTCGTTGTCCTGTAGCTTTATATAATGCATTGGCAACCGCCCCAAAAATGGGAGGGAATGGCGGTTCGCCCATACCCGTAGGTTCAATTTCGTTTTGCACAAAATGCACATCGATTTCTTTAGGCGCTTCACTGGAACGAATCATGCGGTAGGTATGAAAGTTGTTCTTTGTAGGCACGCCTTCCTCAAAAGTCAGTTCACCAAAAAGGGCGTTTCCTATACCATCTGTAATCGCTCCCTCCGCCATGTTTTTGGCAGCATCGGGGTTGACCACAATACCACAATCAATGGCACAACATACTTTTTCTACCACGGGCTTCCCGTCTTCCATAGTGACATCTAAAATATGGGCAGCATAGGAGTTGTGACAGAAATAGGCCGAAACCCCTCTGTTGACACTCGAATCGTTTTCTGTCCAGCCTGATTTCTCCCGAACCAGTTCAAGAACTCCCGCGTAGCGGTCAGCATCATAATCGTTCTGTTCCCCTACAGGATTATCCTTGGCACGTTTGAGCAAGTCCAACCGAAATTGAATCGGGTCGTTGCCTAGGGTCTCCGCAATCTCATCCAAAAACGCTTGTTCGGCACCCGCCATAAAATTTGAGCGTGGCGCCCGGAATGCCCCTATAGTGATATTCGAATCGATCGACCACTCTTCGGCCATATAATTGTCCAAGGCCCCTGCCGGAAAACGATTCGCAAACAAAGGACTCTCAGGTATTCCGCCCGCCTTTACATGCAATGCCGTCAACTTATTATCGGCATCAAAAGCGGCACGATAGGTCGCTTGATAGGTAGGACGGTAAATGCCGTTGGTCATATCGTCCTCACGAGTATAGACCAATTTTATGGGCGCATTCACTTTTTGTGAAATTAATGCCGCCTCCAACACATAGTGTCCATAGGCTTTACGGCCAAATCCACCTCCCATTCGGGGAATGTCCATCTCAATATTTTCTTCGGGAATTCCCAGGCTACTGCTAATCGCGGGTACCACCGAGGAAGGAATTTGCATGGGTCCTGCAAGCTTCACCTTGTCTCCCTGTACATGGGCAAAAGCGTTCAAGGGTTCCATGGTATTGTGCGCTAAAAAGGGCGCGGAATAGCTTCGTTTCAAGACTTTTGCAGCCTCCTTGAATGCTTTTTCTGGATTACCGTCTTTACGTGTTATTTTACCCGGTTTTGCAGCTAGCTTGGCCATTTGTGCTTTGTGGCTCGTCGTAGATTCCAATTCTGCCGGGATATATACGGTTTGTTCGCCTCTGAATCCCTTTACGATTTCTGTAGATGCTTCAATGGGCTTCCAGTCAATTTTTAATTGCTTCTTGGCTTGTAGGACCTCCCAAGTAGAGTTACCCACGATGGCCACCAACTCGGGAAAAGCATTGGTATCAAAACCAGCTTTTTGAAAGTCTTCTTTATAACTTTTAATCGTTACCACATCTTTGATGCCCGGCATGGCTTTCGCGGCCTCTCCATCTACCGAATCTAAAGTCATACCAAAGGCCGGAGGATGTACAATCATGGCAATCAACATGCCTTCTTTATGGTAGTCCATTCCGAACATGGGCTTGCCCGTCACAATGTCTTTTGCATCTACATTTTTGCGGGACGTACCAATGATTTTAAAATCCTTGACCTCCTTCAAATTCACTTCTTCGGGGACTTCCAATGTTGCCGCCAATGCTGCCATTTCACCATAACCCACTGATTTTTCGGAAGCCGTATGCTGCAATACACCGGACTCCGTAGTAATTTCTTCTAGAGGCACGTTCCAAGTTTGTGCCGCTGCTTCTCGAAGCATATGCCTGGCCGTTGCCCCAGCTGTTCGCAGGGATTCCCATCGTCTGCGAATTCCTTGGCTACCACCTGTAAATTGGAATCCAAATTTTTCTTTGTGATAAGGAGCTTGGTCAACCAGAACGCTTTGCCAATCCACATCCAACTCCTCTGCCACCAGCATGGGCATAGAAGTTCTGATGTTCTGACCGAATTCAGGGTTGGGGGTATACACCGTTACCAAACCGTTATCACCAATCTTTAAGTAACTATTGATTTCAAACCACTCCTTTGGCATTTGCATAACCTCTGCGACCGTCTTGTCTTTACAAGAGGCCAACAGATTAAAGCCAAGTATCATTCCACCACTGGCAAGACTCGTGTTCTTGATAAAGGCACGTCTTCCGAATTTTGTTTTTATAGCTGTCATTGGATTTCTCTTTTTTGGATGGATTAAACCACGGATTTCGAAGCCATTTTCACAGCTTTTTTGATTCGTGTATACGTACCACATCGGCAGATGTTACCATCCATGGCCGATTCGATTTCAGCATCGGAAGGATTGGGATTCTTCTTCAACAAAGCCGAAGCCGTCATAATCTGACCCGCTTGGCAGTAGCCACATTGGGGAACATCGACTTCCAACCAAGCCTGTTGCACAGGATGGTCACCGTTTTCTGAGAGTCCCTCAATAGTCGTGATTTCTTGGTCGCCCACGGCGGAAACAGTAAGCTGGCAAGAGCGTACGGCAGTATCGCCTAGATGTACCGTGCACGCCCCACATTGGGCAATGCCACAGCCATATTTTGTTCCGACCAATTTGATATGATCACGTAGTACCCAAAGTATTGGTGTTGATGGGTCGACGTCAACTTCTTTTGTTTCTCCGTTGATGTTTAAGGTATATGTTGCCATGATGAAAAATGTTTCTTTGAAGTTACAAATTAATGCTCAATTTTATGTTCATCCCTGACCTTGCTGAAGGTCAAGTCCAACAATTTCCAATCCTCCACTTCTTTTTTATAGAATTCGGTTACGGTAAATTCATTGGAAACATCATTGCCCCGAACGTGTGCGACTAGGGTGATTCTGTTCCAAAGAACAGCGGTGTCATCTCCAAAAATCTCTACAGCGACATCATGCACATCGGCATTCTTGTACCAAATGCTTCCACTTTCGATGATTTCGAGTTCTCGGGCTTTTTTCCAAGAGCCGCTCATATGAACAAATTTGGACTTATCATGAAATAGGGTGGCTAGTTTATCCAAGTTCTTATCGGCCATCCATTGCCATTTCTGCATGGAAAGTGCTGTGATTTCTTCTTCCGTTGTTACCTCTTGGGCAAATGATGGTGAACAAATTACAATTAAAAAGAGTCCGATTAATAAATTTCCCATAGTGTGCTGTTTTAAAATTGTAATCGATATGTTCAAAAGTACAATCCATTGAAAACAAATGACTTACCTATATTACGGATATTCATACCACTATTACGGATTTTTAATATGTAGTTGGATTATCGGGAAATCAATAGCTTATCTTTAACTTAAATTCATTTGGATAATGGAAAATGCGTATCGTATCGATTCCGTAAGTGATTACCTCAAATTACGAGATAAGGAAGTATTACACCCTTTGGTAGGTTTGGTCGATTTTAAAACAGTGGATGAAAAAGCAAAAACCGTTCATGACCATGACGCACTACATTTTAATTGCTACGCGATTTTCTTGAAGGATGCCAAAGGATGTAAATTAAAATATGGAGGTAAGGATTATGACTATGACGAAGGCACCTTGGTTTTTGTTGGTCCGAACCAAAAAGTGGAATTGACCAAAAACGAACCCAATTATGTCCCGAAAGGATATGCGCTTCTATTTCACCCTGATGTTTTGGCCAACACGGATTTGGGACGTAAAATTCATACCTACAATTATTTCGCCTATTCCGTAAAAGAGGCATTGCACATTTCGGCAAAAGAGCGTAAAGTGATTTTGAGTCTGTTGGAGAAAATCCAGTTTGAGTTGGAGCAGACGATAGACAAGCACAGTAAGAAATTAATCGTAGCCAATATTGAACTCTTTTTGGATTACTGTATGCGTTTCTATGACCGACAATTTCTTACGAGGGATTCTGCACACCAAAGTTCCCTAGAAAAGTTCGATGCTTTATTGAACGATTATTTTACCTCAGAAAAACCACAAAAAGAGGGTTTGCCTTCTGTGAGCTACTTTGCCGACCAGTTGCATTTGTCCTCCAATTATTTTGGGGACTTAATCAAAAAAGAAACTGGAAAGTCGGCCCAAGAAGTCATTCAAAACAAGCTCATCGCCGTGGCGAAAGAACGCGTTTTCGACCCCAACAAATCGGTGAGTGAAATTGCCTATGAATTAGGTTTTAAGTATCCACAACATTTTAGTCGTTTGTTTAAAAGACAGGTTGGGCATTCACCAAGTGAGTTTCGTATGTTGAATTAAATTTTACCTATACGCTTATATTAGTTGGGTATCTACTTCGCTTCTTTAGGCCCATTAAACGGCCGTTTTATAGGATACTTTGCCTAGTCTGGACGACTTATGAGTAATGTGTCTCATTCGCCGTGTCTTTTATTAGTCTCGTTAAATATGTTTTTACGAGACTTATTAATTAGTGGAGTATATGATTTATTTGAAGATTTTTAGAGAACATTCAGCTCCTCTTGATACATAAGAGGTTAAACGCTCTTCAATTTAGCAAAGCTCCGCAATTTTCTTAAGGCCTTTGTTATAATTCTTTAATGCCCATTGCGCATCTTTGTATTGAAGTTCTAGCGAATCTCTCTTTAGAATTGGAAGAATAAAGTCTTTCCGTTTCTTTTTGTTGATATAGAATTTTAAAATCTCCTGCATTTGTTCAGTGACTTTGATATCGTACATTTTGGATGTCTTCTTAGGCTGGAATTTGATTCTGCCGTCCACAATATTTTCCTTTCGCAGAAACGCCATATCAATAAAGGACTATCCTTTGAAAAAGTTGGACCAATCCTTTTTAAATGATTTTGAATACTACCTTAAAACGGTCAAGAATCAAAGACAGGTAACAATCAACAAGTCGATACAAAGGTTCAGGAAACCTATTAAGATAGCCGTAGCCGAAGGATATCTTGTAAGTGACCCATTTGTAATGCATAAGCCCGGTCGGGTCAGGAAAGAAGTGATATTCCTTTCAGCCGATGAATTAAAGTTGCTCGAAGATCACCATTTCACAGCCTAGATTTTAATTGGTCAAGGACCTATTTATTTTCTGCTGTTATACAGGGTTGGCATATCATGAAATGTCCAACCTAAGAAAGGAGCATATCATAAAGGGTTTTGATGGCAATGAATGGATCAGTATGAAAAGGGAAAAGACTGACAAACTAATTTCGGTGCCATTGCCTCCTAAGGCTAAAATGATTCTGGGTAAATATCGGGATGTTGGGGACTATGCTCTTCCTAGATTCAGTAACCAAAAAATCAATTCTTACCTAAAGGAAATTGCCGGGATAGTAGGGATTAACAAATCTATTAGTCATCACATGGCTAGAAAGACATTTGCTTCCACTGTGCTGCTTTATAATGACGTTCCTATGGAGATAGTGAGTGAATTGTTGGGTCATTCAAGCATGAAGATTACCCAAGAGTATTATGGGAAGATTGTTCAGAAGAGAGAGAGTGAGGAGATGAGTAGGGCCACAAGTATTTTCAGCCAATGATGTTCCCATCAAATAAGTAAAGGTTTCTGAATACTACGGAAAGTAAGAAGCTATATTGATTTTTGCCATAACAGCCGAATTGGTCCGTTAATCTTCTATTTTTTCAAACATAGCGGTAACTCTTACCGTTTTGATAGTAGAGCTCATTTTACAAGGTACCAGGGAAAAAGGGTTTTCTATTTTATCTGTTATTGGATCCAGGTCCCATTTTTTGAACTGATATCCTTCCTTTGGAGTGGCAAAGAATTCGACTACCTGAGTGGGCATTAATCCATCTAGTCCTTCTGAGTAAACGAATTCTGATTTACTGACATTTCCAGTCCCTTCAGGAGATACTTCAATGATAAAACTGATATTTCGACCGCATGTAGGGTCGAGTGAAAAATCAAATGGATCATCACTGCTGCAACTGTTGAAGAATAATAAAACCACTAATGCAAAGCCCATATATGTGAATAACCTCTTGACCATGTTTAATCTTTTGATCAATAAAGGTGTTCAGTAATCTGATCTAAAACAATGACTAGCATCATTAATACTCATTAAAACCCCATTTAACAATGACGTTCCTATGGAGATAGTTAGTGAATTGTTGGGTCACTCCAGTATGAAAATAACTCAAGAGTATTATGGTAAGGTTGTTCAGAAGAGAGTTAGTGCTGAAATGGAGAGGATTTCAAGAAAACTTGGGTAACGGTAAATAGTATGAGTAGTGGCAGATTGCGTGGCACTTCCCTGTCTAACCGCTACGCCTTTTGAGCGGACTACAAATCTTGATATTTGTTACATTGCCTGCCATTACTTATACAAAATGTTACTTAACGTTTTACTTATTCCGGGGCATTTTGCCATTTATTCCATATCGGACTTAAGTCCACACCAGAGGCCTTAGACATTATAGACTCAATCTCATTGTATTTAAATGCTCTTTGATTGTCTTTTGACCAATTAAGCAATCCAAGAATAGCATCCTTAAAGGACTTTTTTCCATTGGTTTCTTTTTGAATGAAGTCATTTAAATCATAAGCCATTAAAGCTCCTCTGGAAAAAAGGTTTTTCCCTATTCTAAAATCTGAGGCATATTGGGTTGAGCCCAGAAGAGATAATTCTTTTAAGTTTTTGTTTTTAATATAATCCGGAGCATTGTCTATGTTGGATTTCCACCAATTTAATCTTCCCTCGTCGCTGAGGATTTGCTGGAAAGAAACATACCATATAAATCCTTCATTTAGCCAGATTGTTTCGATTAGAGGGGCCACTTGCCATGCAAATGGTCGGTACCCTTCTCCCCAAGACCTTAATGGAACCCATGAATGTGCTATATGATGTGTGATACTCCCAATTTCTCTATTGGTATCATATTCCTGGGAAATATCACGGTGTGCCGTCATACTGTTTAAATGCTCCATATTGAAGCCGTAGTCATGTCTTGCTGATATAGGGTTCAGAAACTCGTAAACTAAGGTATAATGAGGCATTGGAATGTATCCAAAATAATCAGCAAGTTTTTCCAGCGATAGTAAGCCTTTGTTCATTATATCTTCCAAATCAACAGTTGTCTCGGCAAAGGATGCCACAAATAAAGGAATTGGTGCTTCTTCAACACGGATTACCTGAACAGCCTTACCTAATAGATACTGGGCATCAACCAGTTCGGCATAGTTTTCAACCTCATAGCTATCCGTTCCGTATTGTCTTTTGGTATCAGGTCTTAACGTACTGAAAATAGGCCATGAAGAGTCGGTATTGATCATTAAATTGATGGCCTTTGTTTCCATTCCCTCAATAAATCCAAATACTGAATAGCCGAACAGTCCCATATAGTCTTTTCTGGCTTTGGAACTCGTGGAGGCATCCAATAAATCAATTTCCATTTTTTGTATGTCGATCGTATAACTCACCTTATTCAGAAGGTCATTACCTTCTCCAAACGAAAAGAAGCTTCCGTCCCCAATTATTCCTGGTAACCGCTCACCTACATCTGTATAACCGACAACATCATCCACAAAGGCTATATAGTTGGTTAGAATATAGGTTCCCGGGGCACTTCTTGGAATCACTAAATGGGCATCACTGGACAATAACCCATCAAATGTGATTTGAATAGTAACCTTATTTAAATCTGCTTGCGTGTCAAGCAAATAGCTAACCTTTTGCTGTGCCTTTAGATTTGAGATAGATATGATAAAAGAAAATAGAAAGATAATTCTTCTCATGTTGATCTTGTTATGTAACGTGTTTGTATAAGATTAGCCGCGTTTTTAAGCACCTAATTTAGCAAATACAAACAGAATAGAAAATCAGCAAGGATTTTCGTAAGTATGCATGCACTAGCAATTAATTTTATATGGTGTTAGCGGTAGTTTTTATCTCTTAAATCTATTAATTACTTTCTTAATAAATTCCGAAATAATATTGATGTCCTTTTTTATTGAATCTTTTTCAAATTGGCTGACGTTATTCCTTTTCGTTTTAGCCCAGTTTAATTTCAAAGTAGCTATGTCTGAATTAATCGAATCTTTCTCGAATTGACTTACTTTACTTTTAAACTCATTTATGAGCTGTGATACTTGAATATTAATTTTTTCGGATTGAGGCTGTTCATTCCAAGTATTTTTTATGTCTTGCCAAATATTTTTCTGTTCACTATTCCACATAATATTATATTTTATTCGTTATACAATCCAATAGGATTTTTTTAATTCTTTTCATTTTTACTGCAATATGATTTTCTGTTAATCCGGTTATTTCAGCAATTTCTTTATACTTCAATTCTTCTAAATAAAGGATAATGATTGATTTATTTTCATTGTTTAATTTTGAGATACACGAAGTCAAAGCGTTATACTTTTCTTGCTGATTATTCTTAATAGGAATTTCGACAGGAATGAATTGAATGGATTCTAATTGAAGTGTCTTGTCATAAGTTATCTCTGATTTTTGTTTTGAGCGAAGACAGACATTTAGTGTAATTCTGTAAATCCAAGTGTCAATACTCGAATTGCCTTTAAAAGTTGAAAGAGATTTCCAAATTGCAAAAATTACTTCTTGGAAAAGGTCTTGAGGTTCTAAAGGGGAAACTGCGTAGATTTTACAAATTCTATAAATTTTCTCTTTATTATTCTCAAGTACCTGTTCAAATGTTTCTGTCATTGGTTTTTTATCTTTCATTATTACTCTCTACTTATTTAGTGACAAGAGTTTTTGAAATATGACAGATTTTTCAATTTATTTACGGATTTTCTTAAATTACTGGCAACGTGATTGTATAAGATTAGTGGCGTGTTTAAGCACCTAATTTAGCAAATAAACACCAGATAGAAAATCCGCGAGGATTTTCGTAAGTAGGCGTGAACTAGCCATTAATTTTATACGGTGTTGTAGCTAGTTTTTTCTTTTTTATTCTTTCCCCAAGCAATTACTTTTACTCCTTTTGAGTATTGAATTTTGTCAGGTTCGTTTTTTATTAGTTTGTCAAATCTAGGATAATTAATTTCTAAATTTTTCAAGTCAATTTTATTAATTGGCCATTCTAAATGGTGGATTTCAAATTCGTTAATAGACGTTTCTGTGTCTTGAAAAAGAGCATATCTTTCGGTTAACCACTTTTCCAATTCCGTTTTCTCCGTAATTCCTTTTCCAATCTCAAATTGAATCTTCAATTTGTCATTAAATTCCGAGTTATTAGATTCGTATTGGTTTTCAGTTCGTTTTATTTTTGAAAATCTATATGGAAGTTCAGACATTCCTTTCGCAACTTTACAAGACAAACTTTTTCCGCCTTCAATGCTCAAAAAATACACTCCAGTTTTGTTATTTGATTTTACATAAGTTCGAATATTAATTTCATCAAAATCCGAAATCGGTTGGAAAGCAGGTAGGTTTTTTGGTCTTATCTTTTCCATAGTAAAAGCAACAACAGAAATCCAAGGTTTTCCATCAAAAAGGTCAATTTCAAGTTCCTTTGGGACAAACTTTTTCAATTCGGATAATTCAACTTGCCAATGAAGAAATATTGCATTATTCCACTCTTGATAAAATTTCCAATTTTCATTTGGGATTTTCCAAGGTCTGTGTTCTGTCGTATTTAATATCTCTCGGATTGTCATTTTTCTCAAATTGGCTACAACTTGTTTATATAGATGCAAAATACATCTATATACCCCCGTTTAAGAATAAAACTCATGCATTCAGGTGAATTTTATAAAAGAGTAATTTACTCAATAAACATGAGTTTCTAACAATAAAATTCCTACATAAAATTCAGGAAAGCAATTTCACAAAGGATAAAACTGAATCTAATTAACCCTAATTAAGCCAGATTCAACTTCACTCCTCTTATAATACACCCTATTTTCAATTCCATAAGAAGGCAAAATTTCTTTTTTGCTCTAATGCCATAATGTTGAAAGTGATATTTTAAGGCATTTAGCCGTTTCCTCTCTGGTCAATAATTCTATCGGTTCTTTAGGTTGGTGATTTTTGTTTTATGATTCTATTTTATTCAAATAAAGTCCTTAGTAATTTTAAATTATAAAAGATTAATGATATTTAAAATTTGGAAAAAAACTGACCTACTCTAAGTTCTTTGTTTAATTTTAATGATTAAAAAGTAGACCACAGTAGGGAGCAAAAAGCAAAATTTTATCAGAAATGATAAGGTTTTTTTGTTTTTTGGTGACTTAAATATTGTCTAATTATTTTTTCTAAAACCAAGATGTCCTTCCCATTCCTTATTCCTAGTTTTGCAGTGTTAAAATTCAAACTATGATTTCAGTTGATAATTTAGCTGTAGAGTTCAGTGGAACTACTTTGTTCAGTGACGTGTCGTTTGTAATAAACCCTACCGATAAAATTGCACTTATGGGCAAGAACGGTGCAGGTAAGTCCACCATGATGAAAATAATTGCAGGGGAACAAAATGCAAATCGTGGTAATGTTAGGGTGCCTAAAGATGCCATAATTGCGTATTTGCCACAACATTTATTGACAGAGGATAAGTGTACCGTTTTCGAGGAAGCTGCTAAGGCTTTTAAGCATGTTTTTGAAATGCGTGATGCAATAGATAGGCTTAACAAAGAATTGGAGACTAGAACAGATTATGAGAGCGATGCCTATATGGGCATTATTGAGAAGGTATCCGATCTTGGTGAAAAATTTTATGCACTAGAAGATGTAAATTATGATGCAGAGGTTGAGAAGGCATTAAAAGGTCTAGGTTTTAAACAGGAAGATTTTACAAGACAGACAAAGGAATTTAGTGGTGGATGGCGCATGAGAATTGAACTTGCCAAAATTTTGCTACAAAAACCTGATCTTATTTTGTTAGATGAGCCTACCAATCATATAGATATTGAATCTGTGATTTGGTTAGAAGATTTTCTACTCAATAAAGCCAATGCCGTAATGGTGATTTCACACGATAGGGCATTTATTGACAATATTACCAACAGGACTATTGAAGTTACCATGGGCCGTATTTATGATTACAAGGCCAACTATACCCACTATCTGCAATTACGAGAAGACCGTAGGTCTCATCAAATTAAAGCTTATCAAGAACAGCAAAAATTCATTGCTGATAATATGACCTTTATTGAACGGTTCAAGGGAACATACTCAAAGACAAATCAAGTAACGTCTCGTGAACGAATGTTAGAAAAACTGGTAATCATAGAAATTGATGAAATAGATACATCATCTTTAAAATTGAGTTTTCCGCCAGCACCCCGTTCCGGTGATTACCCTGTAACTGTTAAAGATGTTTCTAAATCTTACGGAGAGCAAGTGGTATTCAAAAATGCGAACATGTCTATTGCAAGGGGTGAAAAAGTTTCCTTTGTTGGTAGAAATGGAGAAGGAAAATCTACCATGATCAAAGCTATTTTAGGTGAGATTGAAGTAGAAGGAACTTGCCAATTGGGCCATAATGCAAAAGTAGGATACTTTGCCCAAAATCAAGCCTCGTTACTAGATCCTGAATTGACCATTTTTCAAACAGTAGATGAAGTAGCCTTTGGGGATATTCGTAATCAGATAAAGAATATTTTGGGAAGGTTTATGTTCAGTGGTGATGATATAGATAAAAAAGTAAGTATGCTTTCCGGTGGAGAAAAAACCCGTTTGGCGATGGTTAAATTATTATTGGAACCCGTAAATCTTTTAATTCTAGATGAGCCTACCAATCATTTGGACCTAAAATCAAAAGATGTCTTAAAAGAAGCACTATCCACTTTTGACGGTACGTTGATTTTGGTTTCCCATGATCGCGATTTTTTACAAGGCCTTTCTGAAAAGGTATTTGAATTTAAAGACCAAAGGGTGATAGAGCATTTTGAAACTATTGATGCCTTTTTAGAACGTAATCGAATTAAAAGTATATCAGAAATCAATTTGATGAAATAATAGCATCCAATAAACTCCTAAAATATAAAACCCTATGTCATAATATATGCTATAGGGTTTATGAAAAACCAACTAACTATTTTACTTAATGAGTTTGTTCATAATCTGAATAATAAAATACCCAAGAAGTATTTTTTAAACAGTGGTTACTGTTTATAGATATGATTTCACCAACGTCTTCGAGCTGAAATCCTAAGAAAAAATACACGACTTTTTTTCAATAAATTTTAAGGTATCAACGCCTTTTTGCTATACATTTCTACTTTTTCTAAATGTGCTGTACCGATAGCCTAAATGGTTTTTTTGTCTACAGTAGTTTAAGTGTTTATGGTAGAAACGTATATCATTGCTAGAAAAATGAATTATTTTTTTAAGCTAGTAATCAATTGATTCGAATTAATGGCAACATTTTAATACAGCTATATTTATCTGAATCAAAAAACTAAAAAATGTCGCTATTAACTATAATTTTAAATATTCTTTTACCGCCGTTGGCTGTTTTTATGAAACACGGTATTGGTACGACCCTTTTAATAAGTGTTTTATTAACGTTACTAGCATGGTTGCCAGGGGTAATTCACGCTTTTATAGTAAATCAATAAATTGGTATACTTCATGTCTTACTTTTTTATAGGTGAAGTATAGACGTTTAAAACCGAATAGTTGTCAATAATAGAATTGATAATTATTAGGTTTTTTTATTGCCCATTTTCCTTCATAAGTTTGTATTGTTGAATTGTTCGTTTTTTTGCGTCTTCGGTACCCAATGCTATTAAACAATACCTTTGAGAGGTTAGGATTGGTATAACTGTTCGACAAATAAAATTCTATCGGCAAAAAATTTAGAAGGCAATTTTAATTTTCAAAATATGAATCGACAATTTTTAATGGCAACTGTTATTTTGTTAGTAACAGTAGGGTGTAAAGACTTTCAAAAAAGTGATAAAAATATGTCACAAATAGAAAAGTCTCCTAATGAACTAAATGATGGGAATACACAAATTATAGTAAACGAGGCAATTATAGCGCATGGTGGAACGCTATATGATTCTGCACACTATCAATTTGCCTTTCGAGATAAGCTATACTCTTTTGATAATAAAAACGGATTTAAATATCAGGTAAGTTCAATGGATAGTTTAGGTAATAGAATTGAAGATATTTTACAAGATGGGAAGTTTACCAGAACAGTAAATAATGAGTTGGTAGAACTATCGAAAAAGGATATTGCCAAATACAGTGAAGCTTTGAACTCAGTTATTTATTTTGCTACATTACCGCATAAATTAAATGATAAAGCCGTTCAAAAGGAAGGGGTAGGCGAGACGATTATTAAAGGGGAAGATTATGACGTAGTTAAGGTCACTTTTGGTAAAGTAGGTGGTGGTAAAGATTTCGATGATGTTTTTATGTACTGGATAAATAAAAAATCGCATTACATAAATTATTTAGCATACAGTTATAGCGTTAATGACGGCGGCGTACGATTTAGGAGCGCTTATAACCCAAGAACCGTTGATGGTATTCGTTTTCAAGATTATATTAATTGGGAAGCGCCTGTTGGCACTCCTTTAACGGAACTACCCGCAATGTTCGAAAAAGGACAACTAAAGGAACTTTCTAGAATTGAGACTTCGGATATTCAGAATTTGAATTCCGTCCAGGTTGTGGAGTAGTCATTTTTATTGAACACAATTTACTTATCGTATCTTTGATAAGCGATGTTTGAGGTTTTTAAATACGTATGATTATAACTTGTTTCTTATTTTAACTCCGTCTTATATGAAGGGTGAAACCTTATTCGAAAATTTTAGGAAGGTTTCTGCAAAAGAGTGGAAACAAAAAATTCAATATGACTTAAAAGGTAAAGATTACAATGAAGAGGTTGTTTGGGATTCTCCTGAAGGAATTAAGGTAAAACCTTTTTACCATGCCGACGATTTAGGGAATATTAATGTAGAGTCTTTGTCGGCTACCCCTTGGAGAATAGGTCAATCCATTTACGCAGGTAATGCTATAATGGCTAATGAGAAAGCCCATAAATTAATTAAGAAAGGTGCTGAAGTTTTACATTTTGTAATTACTACAGAAACAATTGATGTTGTAAAACTTTTGAACAATATTGATTTAAATAGAACAAGTGTGTCTTTAAATATGCAATTTTTGTCTAAAGATTATATAGAGAAGATTGTTTTAGGAGTTTCAAATTCAAGAAAGGTTTATTTTCAAATTGATCCCATTGGCCATTTAGCTAGGTCTGGCAATTGGTATGATTCTTTAACTTCAGATTTCACTGTTTTTAACGAATTATTAGATTTGAATATTGAAAATTTAGTAAGCGTTGATCTTACGCTTTATGAAAATGCAGGGGCAGATATTACTCAGCAATTGGCATATGCACTAGCACATGCCAATGAGTATGTAAACATATTGCATGAGAATGGAAACCTACAGAAGTTAAAGAATATAGAATTCAGGGTTTCAGTTGGGGGCAATTATTTTTTTGAGATAGCAAAGTTAAAGGCGTTACGAAAACTTTGGAAAGTTCTTACTGAAGCATATGAGATTTCTCCGCGTTGTCACATCTCTACCATACCATCAAAACGAAATAAAACCATATTTGACTATAATGTTAATATGCTAAGAACGACAACGGAATGTATGTCTGCAGTTCTTGGAGGTTCTGATACCGTTTACAATTTACCTTATGATTCCATTTATAAAAAAGATAATGATTTCGCAAATCGCATTGCTCTAAATCAGTTAGTGTTGATGAAAGAGGAAAGCTATTTTGATAAGGTCGAAAACCCTGCTGAGGGAAGTTATTATATAGAAACCCTAACAAATCAATTGGCAGAAAAGGCTTTGATTCTATTTAAGTCTATTGAAAAGGAAGGTGGTTTTCTTAAACAATTAAAAAATCATTCCATACAGAATAGGATAGCTGATAGTGCGAAAAAGCAACAAGAAAAGTTTGATAATAAAAAAGCTGTTTTGGTAGGGACAAATGCATATCAGAATGCTAATGATAGCATGGCTGGGGAATTGGAGATTTATCCATTTCTAAAGAAGAATCCTAGAAAAACTTTGATCACACCTATTATTGAAAAGCGTTTAGCAGAAGAATTGGAGCAAAACCGTTTATCACATGAGTAGAAAGGACCTGCAACAACTTAGTTTAAAGAACTCGCATAAGCATACTTCCAAAATAGGGGAGTCAAACTCATCGAATACGGTTTATGAAACAGCAGAAACCATAGGAATAAAAAAAAGATATTCTGCGGAAGATGTAGCCAAGGTAGAACACCTAAATTTTGCAGCTGGTATGCCGCCTTTTCTTCGTGGGCCCTATGCTACTATGTATGTACAACGCCCATGGACGATACGTCAATATGCAGGATTTTCAACGGCTACCGAGAGTAATGCATTTTACAGGAAAAACTTAAAAGCTGGTCAAAAAGGATTATCGGTCGCGTTCGATTTACCCACACATAGAGGTTATGACAGTGACCATGAACGTGTTGTCGGCGATGTTGGTAAGGCAGGTGTGGCAATAGATACCGTCGAGGATATGAAAATTCTGTTCGATGGTATTCCTCTAAACGAAATGTCGGTTTCTATGACCATGAACGGGGCGGTATTGCCTATCATGGCTTTTTATATCGTTGCCGCCGAAGAACAGGGTGTTTCGTTAGAACAATTATCGGGTACGATACAGAACGATATACTTAAAGAGTTTATGGTTCGCAACACATATATCTATCCGCCAAAACCATCTATGCAGTTGGTTGCAGACATATTCAAATATACGAGCATGTATATGCCTAAATACAATAGTATTAGTATTTCTGGGTATCATATGCATGAAGCTGGGGCACCGGCGCATTTAGAGCTGGCATATACCTTGTCTGATGGATTGGAATATATTAGAACAGGTATTGAAGCAGGTTTGAAAATTGATGACTTTGCTCCTCGTCTTTCATTTTTCTGGGGTATTGGTATGAATCATTTTATGGAAATTGCCAAAATGCGAGCTGCGAGAATGTTATGGGCTAAAGTGGTTAGGAAATTCGACCCCAGGAGTGAAAAATCATTAATGCTTAGAACACACTGTCAAACGAGTGGTTGGAGTCTTACTGAACAGGACCCGTTCAACAATGTAGCGCGAACTACCATAGAGGCTTCTGCGGCAGTTTTCGGCGGAACACAAAGCTTACACACCAATGCTTTAGATGAGGCGATAGCATTGCCTACCGATTTCTCTGCGCGTATTGCAAGGGAAACCCAATTATATCTACAGCACGAAACCAATATTACCAAAACGGTGGATCCCTGGGCAGGCAGTTATTATGTGGAGAAATTAACGCATGATTTAGCGCATAAGGCATGGGAACTAATGCAGGAGGTCGAAAACCTTGGTGGAATGACCAAAGCAATTGAAACCGGAATTCCGAAAACACGTATAGAAGAAGCTGCAGCAAGAAAGCAAGCGCGTATTGACAGTCTTCAAGATGTAATTGTTGGGGTTAATAAATATCAATTGTCAGCCGAAGATGAACTTCAAATATTGGAAGTTGATAATAAAGAAGTACGCAGGCAGCAATTACAACGATTAAAAGAGATAAAAACAAAACGTAATACTACTAAAGTAGAGGCATGCTTAAATGCCATTTCAAAGGCGGCAACAAATAAATTGGCTGGTAGTGATTCGGAAGAAAATTTATTAGCTTTAGCGGTAGCTGCAGCCAGGGAAAGAGCAACCTTAGGAGAGATAAGTAGTGCTTTAGAAAAGGCGTATGGCAGACATAAAGCAATCATTAATACATTTACTGGTGTGTATTCAAGGGAGATTAAAGAAGACGGAAATTTTAAAAAGGCGCAGGAGCTAGCAGATCGTTTTGCCGAGCAAGACGGTAGAAGACCTCGTATTATGGTTGCAAAAATGGGTCAAGACGGCCATGATCGTGGGGCAAAGGTTGTTGCTACAGGGTATGCCGATTTAGGTTTTGATGTAGATATTGGACCTCTTTTTCAGACGCCAAAAGAAACTGCGAAACAGGCTGTAGAAAATGATGTGCATATTCTAGGGATTTCATCACTTGCTGGGGGACATAAAACCTTAGTGCCAGAAGTTATCAAAGAATTGAAAAACTACGGCCGTGAAGATATTATGGTTATTGTTGGTGGAGTAGTGCCGAAACAAGATTATGCATTTTTGAAGGAGGCTGGTGCAACTGCAGTATTCGGACCAGGAACTAAAATTAGCGATGCAGCAATACAGATATTAGAGTTGCTTTTGGAATAAGACTTTAAAAAGCTTAAAATAAAAAAGGCCGAACAAATTACTTGTTCGGCCTTTTTTATAGTTAAAAGATGCATTATGCTGTAGCAACTTCTACTTCACTTTTTTTATTCTTCATCCAAAAGTAGAGTATAGTGAAAAGGACTATCAATATAGCTGGGAATAGTACCATTGTACCTAAAGTTTCCTGTCCAGAGACTAATTCTAGTTCATCTCCTGTAAATCCTTGAGCTGAGGCAGCTGCTCTATCGGCATCAATCCATCCACCAATGATAGGTTGAAAAATTGAAGTTGAAAACATACCAATAGCACCTATTATAGACATGCCTAAGGCGCCAGTTTTAGGAGTTTTTGTTGCTGCTAGTCCAATCATGTTTGGCCAGAAATAAGCAATTCCTAATGCGAAAATAATAGCTGCGACGTAAGCCATAGCACCTGTTTGTGTGCTAAATAGATAAATACCTAAAGTGGCCAAAATAGCAGATCCTAATAATACACCTGTTTGGTCGAACCTTTTTACCATATCTCCTCCAAAATATCTTGCTATTGCCATTAAACCTGCTGTTAATGCCAAAATTAATGTTGGTTCTGCCCCACTTTTTGATAATATAAGACCAACCCATTGATTTGGTCCAAATTCAGAGATAGCTGTAAGTGCCATACAAATTGCGATAAATGCAAATAATGGGGTAAGCATACCTTTTAAATTTCCACTTAGGGTTGCAGCTTCCTCTATTTTTGCTTTAGGCCAAGTTTGTCCATAAAACAAATAGGCATAAATAACTGCTGGGATTAAAAGTAACCAAACTTGACTTTGACCGATAATATTAAAATCTGTCATAAACCCAGATAGTAAACTACCTACTGCAATACCGCCCGGAAACCACATGTGAAAACGGTTTAGCATCTTACTCATTCTGGTTCCTTTATATGCATCGGCTATCATAGGATTACAAGCTGCTTCGGTACAACCATTTCCTAACCCAATGAGTAAGTTAGCTACTAATAAGCCAACATAACTTCCGGAGAATATTAATAATAAAATACCAATTGTATGTGCAAAGAAGGCAAATTGCATTATAATTTTACCACCTACTTTATGATAAATTAGTCCTCCTATTACCATTGCAATTGGGAATCCTGCAAACCACATTGAGGTAATTAAACCTGCTTGACTTGCGGTTAATTCTAATTCTGTTTTTAATTGATCCAAAATCCCCGCTGCTATAGCAAAAGAGAAGGCTGTCGTGATTAATGCGAAACAGCTGGCATAAAACAGTCTATTGGCATTTACATTAGAAGTCGTACTAGAACTTTCCATATTTGTATTGATTTAGTTGTTGTTGGTTTAACTGCTAAACTAATAAAAATGAAATAATATCAGGGCTTTTTTATTAAAATGATATCTTAAGTGCGCCATATTGCACAAAAAATAGTATTTGTGAAAGTTTTTATGGATTTTATGCAATGCTAAATGGGGTAATAATATACTTTATCTCTTTGATTATGAACTATTAACTAACTTGTAACCTTAATAATCCTATTTAATCGAATATCTATGAAAACCTACGTTTGTATACTAACTATTGTTTTGTTTTTTAGTTGTGCCGATGTTGAAAAGGGCCTAAATCGAGAAATACAAACTTCTACCTATACAGTAGATGCACATTATAACCCCCAAGCAAATTTAGATAGTTTGGGTATAAAGCTGAGAGATCAAGGAATACCTGTGGCAAATTATGTTCATGCAGTAAGGAGTGGTAATCTTTTGTTTTTAGCGGGTAAAGGACCAAAACAAGCCAATGGTGAGAATATAGTAGGCAAACTAGGACAAGATTTAAGCATTGATGAGGGTTATGCTGCAGCTCGTGAAGTTGGTATCAATCAACTGTCAGTTTTAAAAATGGAATTAGGTGATTTGAATAAGATTAAAAGGATAGTTAAAGTTCACGGTATGGTCAACGCAACACCTGATTTTACAGAACATTCTAAAGTAATCAACGGGTACTCTGATTTAATGGTAGCGGTTTTTGGTGAAAATGGAAAACATGCACGTGCTGCAGTTGGCATGGGGTCTTTACCAGGGAACATGGCAGTTGAAGTTGAGATGATCGTTGAGGTTTATGAAGAATAAATAAATGAGGTATAATTCATATTTGTGATATTTAAATTAATTCTATTTTTACGCACACTTTAAATTATTGGCCTCGTAGTTCAATGGATAGAATAGAAGTTTCCTAAACTTTAGATGCAAGTTCGATTCTTGCCGAGGTCACTTTTTATTAAAATATACTTACACTAAACTTGGAATTATTAAACCCGAGAATTTTTTATAAAAAGATTGGAATGCCTTTTTGCTGTCTAGACTTAATAGTTAAGAAATGTTTCCCCTTTTTGAACTTTTTCCGCAAATTCTGAAATGGAATTGTTGCTAAGCTCATATAAAAATTTTTTTCTAAGAGGTTGAACAAGGGTGTGCATAGGACAAGGTTTTTCGCTGTTGCAACTTGAAAGCCCTAGTACACATTCTTTTAATTTAGATAGGCCATCAATATGATCTATTACCACCAAAAGTTTCTGTAATCTATTTTCTTCTGTTAAATAAAAACCACCATTAGGTCCTTTGGTTGAAGATACCACCCCTTTACGAGATAAATTTTGAAGCAATTTTGCAAGAAAAGCCACGGGTACATCAATACCTGCAGCAATCTCTTTAACCCCTATTTTACGGTCTTTATGAGCGTCGAGAGCCAAAAACAAAACGGCATTTATTGCATACTTGCTGGCGTTTGATAACATTTCCATACGAAGGTAAGTTATTGTCGCATATTATTAAAAATCTTTTATGACGGAAAGATATAAAATAAAATAAGACCTTTATATCTTTTATTATTATATTTGCTGAAGCAACTTTAAATATAACCAAATGAAAATTCGAATACATCACCCTATTTTAATCGCCTCAATCTTACTATTAATTAGTTGTGGAGGTAAAGAAGAAAAGAAAGAAGGCTTTGGTATAGATCGTTCAAAGTCTACCGAAAAATCTACAGAAACTGCTCCAGCAACAGATGAAGTTCCAGCATCACAACGTATTACACTTGATGATAAAGGAGTAGGTCAAATTAAGGATATTACCCTTGATGAAGAAATTAATAAAGAAATGGCTGCCGCTGGTGGAGCACTTTACAAAACTAACTGTACGGCCTGTCATAAGTTAGACAAGAGATTTATTGGTCCATCACCAATAGGTATCCTAGAAAGAAGAAGTCCAGAGTGGATTATGAATATGATTCTTGATCCTAAGTTAATGACAGAACAAGATAGATGTGCTAAAGATTTATTAATTGAATTTAATGGTGCAGCTATGTCTAACCAAAATTTAACGGTAGAAGAAACCCGTTCAATATTAGAATATTTTAGAACCTTATAATCAACATATTATGAAATCAACCACTTTAAAATTATTATTCGGTTCATTTTTAATGCTGTCATTAATATACAGCTGTAAGAATGAAGCCAAGACTGACAACACGAGTACTTCTGCTGCAACAAATGAAGCGGCTGATACTCATAAAAAAGGACAAGCCTTTATTGAAGATGATGGCTCAACACCAAACGTATTGCAAATAGCTATAGGTTCACCAGACCACACCACCTTGGTGGCCGCGGTACAAGCTGCAAGTTTGGAAAATGCTTTAGTGAACGCAGGTCCTTTAATGGTATTTGCACCCACTAATGCTGCCTTTGATGCGCTACCAGAAGGTACTGTAGAAAACTTATTGAAACCTGAAAACAAAGAAACTTTAGCGAAGATTCTAAAACATCATGTTACGGCCGGAAACTATGACAAAGAGTTTCTAAAAAAGTTTAAGAAATTAGGGCAGGCAGATGATACAAATGCCATTGTGGAAGTAAAAGGTGACGATGTATATGTTGGCGGCGCTAAAATTATTGCGAGCATACCTGCTGGTAATGGAATTGTACACGTAGTAGATAAAGTCATTTTGCCTCCTTCTAATTAAATCATAACAACTTTAATACAGATAAAATAAATACACAATGAAAAAATATACATATCAATTATTTGCGTTACTAGGGTCGGCTTTGATGCTATCTAGTTGCGGTAATCAAAACGGGAACTCATCTAGTGGAGCACTTAATTCGAGTAATGCTGAAAAAGTCTATGTAGCACCTGGTGAACACGATGAGTTTTACGCCTTTATGTCTGGCGGTTATAGTGGTAACCTTACGGTGTACGGTTTACCGTCTGGTCGTATGTTTAAAGAAATACCTGTTTTCTCACAATTCCCTACCTCCGGCTATGGTTATTCTGAAGAAACCAAACCTATGCTAGAAACTTCTCATGGATTTGTACCTTGGGATGATTCTCATCATCCAGATATTTCACAAACTAAAGGAGAGTTAGATGGTAGATGGATATTTATTAATGGTAATAATACACCAAGAATTGCACGTATAAGCCTTACTACATTTGAGACGGAAGAAATTATTGAAGTTCCTAATAGTGCAGGTAATCATAGTTCGTCTTTCGTAACTGAAAATACAGAATATGTAGTTGCTGGAACACGTTTTTCTGTGCCTATTCCACAACGTGATATGCCTATTAATGAATATAAAGGAAATTTTCAAGGAGCATTATCTTTTATAAGCGTTGATCCAGAACATGGCCATATGGATATTAAATTTCAAATAATAATGCCTGGATTTAACTACGATTTATCTCATCCAGGTCGGGGAAAATCTCACGGTTGGTTCTTCTTTACAACTTATAATACTGAGGAAGCTAATTCGTTACAAGAAGTTAATTCTTCTCAAAATGATAAGGATTTTATTGCTGCAATAAATTGGAAGATGGTGGAAGAGTATGTAAATAATGGTGGTGGTAAAAAAGTGCCGGCAAATTATGCACACAACCTTTATGATGAGTCTACGCATACTGCAACAAGTACAATGAAAAAAGAGGTGCTTACGGTAAATCCACTTGATGTGCCTGGGGCTGTATTTTTTCTACCTACACCAAAATCTCCTCACGGTTGTGATGTAGATCCATCAGGAGAATACATCATTGGAAATGGTAAACTTTCTGCAGATCTAACTGTGCACTCATTTGACAATATGATAGCTGCTATTGAAGGTAAAAAGTTCGATGGTGAAGCATACGGTATTCCTATCTTGAAGTTCGAGGATGTTTTGGCTGGTGTTGTTAAAAGTGGTGGTTTAGGTCCATTACATACCGAGTTTGATGGAAAAGGAAATGCCTATACTACGTTCTTTATTTCTTCTGAAGTTGTAAAATGGAAACTGGGTACTTGGGAAGTAATTGACAGAAAACCGACGTATTATTCTGTAGGACACTTAATGATACCTGGCGGAAACTCAAGAAAACCATTTGGTAAGTATGTAGTTGCGTTGAATAAAATTACTAAGGATAGATACCTACCTGTAGGCCCAGAGATGGAACATTCAGCACAGATATATGATATTTCTGGTGAAAAAATGGAGCTTCTTTATGATTTTCCAACCCATGGTGAGCCGCATTATGCAGCGGGTATTCCGGCAGAATTATTGGCTCCGAAATCTAAAAAAATCTATCGTTTAGATGAGAATAAGCATCCTTATGCAGTACTAACTCCCGATCAAGCTAGAGTTGAGCGTAAGGGCAATGAAGTACACATCTATATGTCTACTATACGTAGTCACTTTACTCCAGATAATATCGAAGGTGTAAAAGTAGGGGATAAAGTGTATTTCCATATTACAAACCACGAGCAAGACTTTGATGTACCGCACGGTTTCGCAATGATAGGTCAGAATACTTCTGAGTTATTAATTATGCCAGGCCAAACAAAAAGTTCGGTTTGGGAACCCAAAAAACCAGGTGTTTGGCCATTTTATTGTACAGATTTCTGTTCGGCATTGCACCAAGAAATGCAAGGTTACGTAAGGGTGTCTCCAGCAGATTCAAATATTGAGCTTTCTTGGTCTTTGGGTGAGGATTAGTCAAACTTCTTTAAGAATATTTTTCAAACGAAAAGCGGGTACGTTATTTAATTTGCCCGCTTTTTTTACAACTAAATACAACCTTCCACAACAAAATTAATGTTGAATTTTAAAGTGTGATACAATGAAAAAAGCTAGTATAATAATGATGGTAGGTCCTTTATTTCTATTAGGATTGTATTTTTTTCCATTGTGGAATATTATGTTAGGTGCTCCACAATATCCAGAACCTCTAGGGATGAATATTTTTATAGATGGCATTAAAGGTTTTAATGAGTTCGATATAGTCAATATCGATGGCCTAAATCATTATATCGGCATGAAAACCATACCAAAGCCAGAAGAAATGTGGGAGTTCAGTGCTTTTCCTAAAGTAATTGGTGCTATGGTGTTTTTAGGTGTATTAATTGGCTTTTTAGGGTTTATTGGTAAGGTAAGTTATAAATGGTTTATAGGATGGTTTCTTTTAATGTCAGTTTTGGGTGTTTTAGGAATGTATGATTTTAATGCTTGGATGATAGATTATGGCACTAATTTAGACCCTCACGCTATTATGAAAATGGCAAATCCTGATGGCACACCTATGACATATAAGCCGCCATTATTTGGTCATGCCAATATGTTGAATTTTCAAGTCACCTCTTTGCCAAAAACTGGTGCATGGATGATGTTTGTTGGGATGATGCTTACTGTGGTTGCTTTTCTTGTAGGTAAGAAAAATACTTCC
Organism: uncultured Maribacter sp.; assembly: GCF_963974015.1. Taxonomy (GTDB): domain Bacteria; phylum Bacteroidota; class Bacteroidia; order Flavobacteriales; family Flavobacteriaceae; genus Maribacter. The sequence continues at coordinate 873,422 of NZ_CAXBBZ010000001.1, forward strand.
AAAACTTAGGGTTAGCATATAATAAATTAGCAAAATTATGAAAAATTATTTCATCCTAATAAGTGCCTTTTGTCTGATGCTAACGAGCTGTAACAGTACTCCGAAAGAAATAGCGTATGGTTCAGACGGCTGTCATTTTTGTAGCATGACCATTGTTGATAAGCAGCATGCAGCACAGTTTATGACACAAAAAGGTAGAAGTTATGTTTTTGATGCTTCTGAATGTATGTTGAACCATTTAAAGGAAATTGACCCTTCAACAGTAGCTGTGTTTTTGGTAAATGATTATAATGCTCCCGGAAAGATGCTTGACGCTACTCAAGCAATCTATTTAATTAGCAAGAATATACCAAGCCCTATGGGCGAATATTTGACTGCGTTTGCTTCAAAAGAGGCTGCTCAGAAAGCACAATTAACCAATGACGGTGAACTTTTTAACTGGGCAGAACTAAAAGCAAGATTTGATTAACAATACAGAAGATATACTAAAAATCTCGGTTAAGTTTCAATACTTTTAAGCAAGTAATAATTATGCTATCCTTTAATTCTAAATTCTTGATCATTAAATTATGAGGTATTTCCTTATATTTTTTATTTCATTTTTTATTACCTCCATGGGTTGGTCTAGAACACTACCAATTTGTTCAGATTGTACTATACAATCTATTACAGAAGGGGTAAGCATGGCATCTGATTTCGATACATTATTGATTAAAAAAGGGACCTATAAAGAGTTTAATATTCTGATAGATAAACCATTGACGTTAATAGGTTTAAATTACCCAATAGTTGATGGTGAAGACCAAGGTGAAATAATTCGAATTGTATCTGACAATGTAACTATAGATGGACTTTTTATCATCAATGTAGGTACAAGTTATACTACAGATTATGCCGCAATTAGGGTAGTAAAAAGTGAACATTTCATGATTAAAAATGTGGTATTGGAAAAGTTGTTTTTTGGTATCTATCTAGAAAAATCAAATAACGGTAAAGTATATCATAATAAAATAATAGGTGATGCGGTAGACGAGTATAACTCTGGTAATGGTATACAGCTTTGGTATTGTAAGAATGTTGAAGTCGAAAAAAATATTGTACAGCATGTTCGTGATGGCATTTATTTGGAATTTTCTGATAACATCGTTATAAAGGACAATTTAAGCACAGATAATTTGCGTTACGGACTCCATTTTATGTTTTCTAACGATGACATTTACACAAATAATACATTTGAAAATAATGGGGCAGGGGTGGCGGTAATGTTCTCGAAACGGATAAAAATGATTGGCAATACCTTTCGCAAAAATTGGGGAACTGCTGCTTTTGGAATGCTTTTAAAAGAGATTAATGATGCTGAAATATCTGGTAATACCTTTGAAGAAAACACCATCGGTATTAATATTGAAGGCTCTAACAGAATAAGGTATGAGAATAATAGTTTCCTAAAAAACGGATGGGCCGTTAAAGTGCTTGGGGCATGTTACGAAAACACATTTACCAAAAATAATTTTCTATATAATTCATTTGATATTTCCTATAACAGTAAGTTGAACGATAATGTATTCGACCAAAATTACTGGAGCGAATACACGGGTTATGATTTGGATAAGAATGGTATCGGTGATATTCCCTATAGACCAGTAAAACTCTTTTCTTATATCGTTAATAATACACCCGAGACTATTGTTTTATTACGAAGTCTCTTTATGGATATAATTGATTTTTCAGAAAAAGTTTCACCAGTATTTACGCCCGATAACCTTTTAGATAAAAATCCTTTAATGATGAAAACACTATGATTCAGGTCGAAAATCTATATAAAAAATTTGGAAAGAACGAGGTCCTTTCTGGTCTGAATCTCACTATTGATAAAGGTGGCATTTTTGCAGTACTAGGTCCTAATGGTTCTGGAAAAACTACTTTGATTAAAAGTATTTTGGGTATGGTGGTGCCGAATAAAGGAGATATCAGTGTATCGGGAATAGCAATTAAGAAGAATTGGAAATATCGGCAAGAGATAGATTACTTACCTCAAATTGCTAACTTTCCAGGTAACCTAAAAGTAAAAGAACTGATTCGAATGATCAAAGACATTCGACAAAGACCTAGTGATGAGCAAACTTTAATTGAGCTTTTTAAGCTAGATTCTTTTCTAGATAAAAAATTGTCAACCCTATCAGGTGGCACCAGACAAAAAGTAAATATTGTTCTGGCTTTTATGTTCGATTGCCCTTTGCTTATTTTAGATGAACCTACTACAGGGTTGGATCCTGCTTCTTTAATTCGATTAAAAGAATTGATAAAAAAAGAAAAGGCGAATGGAAAAACCATTCTTATTACCTCACATATAATGCAGTTTGTGGCTGAAGTGGCAGATGAAATAATTTACCTTTTAGAAGGCAAAATTTATTTTAAGGGTAGTATTGAGCAATTGAAGAAAAAGACCGATCAAACCGATTTAGAACACGCCATTGCGGCCATAGCAACTACACCAGCCAATGCTTAAAATATTAAAGTATAGTTTTTACGACTTAATTCGTAGCCGATGGAGCTACGTATATTTTCTTTTCTATTTGCTTTTAGGGTTCGTACTCCTCTTTTTAAACAACGATGTTTCAAAAGCGGTTATTACACTCATGAATATTATCATAGTTCTAGTACCCCTGATAGGAACCATTTTTGGGGTTATGTATTATTATAATTCTAAAGAATTCATTGAGCTATTATTGGCGCAGCCAATTAAACGTTCCTCAATTTTTTTAGGACAATATTTAGGCGTGGCAGGATCGTTGACGTTGAGTTTAGTCTTAGGACTTGGGATACCTTTTGTGCTTTATGGACTATTTAAAAGTGATGCCATTTTCGACTTTTCATTGCTTTTGGTTACGGGTGCATTTTTAACTTTAATATTTACAGCACTTTCATTTAACATAGCACTATCTAACGAAAATAAAATAAAAGGATTTGGTTATGCGGTATTGTTGTGGTTATTTATGGCAGTTATATATGATGGCCTTTTTCTAATGTCACTTATCATTTTTAAAGAATATCCTTTAGATACTTTTTCATTGGTTGCAACAATGTTCAACCCTATAGATTTATCAAGAACACTGATTCTTTTAAAGTTGGATATTTCTGCTCTTTTAGGATATACAGGTGCGGTTTTTAAACAATTTTTCGGAACCGATAAGGGTCTTTTTATTTCTATATTCATGTTAGTACTCTGGACGGTGATACCTATTTGGAGATTGTCTTATAAAGCAAAGCGACAAGATTTTTAAAGAGCTTAATTATTTAGAATGTTAGTATTAAAAAAGCACAGTAGAGTTGCATTAATCTATTTTTTATTGGCAGCTCTCTTAGGTGTTGTTTTAAGAGCATTTTATACAATTGAAATCCCAATCAATTACCGCTTTGTAGTACATGGCCATTCGCACATAGCATTATTGGGTTGGGTATATGTGGCATTGACTACATTGATTTATAAAACATATATAGATCAAGCCTCCTATTATTCTAAGTACCGCTACATTTTTTGGTTTACTCAAATTACTATTGTTGGTATGTTGGTGACCTTTCCTTTTATAGGGTATAAGGCTCTTTCTATTGTTTTTTCAACCTTATTTCTATTTGCATCATATAGTTTTACTTGGTTTATATTAAAACATGGTAAGAAAGAATTAAAAGACCCAAATTCGTTTAAATGTGTTAAGATAGCTTTAGGTTATATGGTGCTTTCTAGTATAGGGCCTTGGGCCTTAGGGGCAATAATGAGCACAATTGGTACTGAGTCTATTTGGTACCGAATGGCCATCTATTTCTATTTGCATTTTCAATATAATGGGTGGATGGTTTTAGCCTTAATAGGGCTATTACTTTATCTGCTGGAGCAAAACAATATTCAATTACCAAAAAATGTGTTCAGACGCTTTTTCTGGAGCTTTAATTTAGGAATCATATTGACATTTTCTTTATCTGCTTTATGGACTAAACCTTCTTTTTTATTCAATATTTTAGGAGGATTGGGGAGTGTTATTCAGATTATAGCAGTCTTAGGTTTAGCTAAATATATTTCCACAAAAAAGTCGACATTAAAACAATTATATTCGAATTTTCAATTTGAATTATTGACTACTGTTTCGGTATTGTTGCTAATCAAAATGATACTTCAGTTAATAACGTCAATTCCGTTCTTTGCAAACTTGGCAGCATCTTATGTTGATTTTACAATCGGTTATCTCCATTGGACATTTTTGGGTGTTGTAACCTTAAGCTTATTCTTACTCATGGATTTTTATAAGTTGTTACATATATCAAGACTAGGTTATGTAGTTTACTTAACAGGATTTATAATGACCGAATTTTTAATTTTCTATAAAGGTTTAGCGGGGTTGTTAAGCCTACAAATAGGAGATGGTTACTTTTTGACTCTAACCTTAGGTAGTTTGCTTATTCCGGTAAGCATCCTATTAATTTTAATTGCGAACATAAAAACAAAGCATTCTTTGTGAGTTATGTTTTTGAGTTTCATTTTTTATAAAAGCAATCACTTACGCTTAAAGCGCGACAAAAGATTCTTTTAAATATAAATCAACCATTTATTCACGTTTTGCCCATATCTCATACATAGGCTCTCCTTTACTATTATTGCCTGTATGGTGCCAGTCATTTTCATTAAGCTCATAGTTAAACTCAAGTGTAGCGCCTACCCTTGAATTGTCTTTAGAGAAAAATTCAATCTGTTCGGTATATACACCATCCTTCGAACTATAACTACCTCCGCCAGTACCTGAAAATCGAAAAGATTCTGTATCGTAAGCAATCCACTGAAACGTACCATCTTTTAGAAATTTTAAGGTTTTTCTTGAGCTTTCTTCCCCTCGCCTTTCTTGACCTGTATCAGGGCCTCTAGTTGCAAAAAGCCATTCGCCATCTAAATCTTGAGTTTTTGTTTCAATAGGTTCTAAAGTCAGTTCTTCAAACCAGTTCAATTGTAATTTTTCTCCAATCATTTTTACCGGTATACTTAGCTGCCTAATAGAATCTTGTTCGTAATTAGAGTTAAATTCTAGTAAAACGACCAATAGAGTCTTAGCATCAGTCTTCTCTATGGTAAAAAAACCACCAAATGTTTTTATGAAATTAGCGGGTTCATTTTCATAAGCGGTATAGATAAAATAATCATCAAGTATTTTTACCTGGTGTATTCGTTTTGAGCTGGTATTTTCTAAAGTGTCAACATAAATCCTCTCAGATATCTGACCATTTGCGATAAAATTGGCCGTCAAAAACAGTAAAGTGAGTAAGGAGCAACTCAATACGGTATATTTTCTCTTTTCTTTCATCGCTTTAAGTGTTTTTAATGTGTTAAAAATAAACTAGTTACATGATATTTGAAAGTATTATTACGAATTTAATACTTCAATAAAGTAGCTCATCGTAAAAAAAATGAAAACGCTTGTTTTTTCATTTTTTTTGATTTCATTTGTTCTATCCTAATACGCTATTATGAGTGTTAGAGATTTCAAGCTTTTAGCTGAACATTATGTGTGATTTTTTTATGTTTGGATTTAGGGGAAGTTGGAAATATTTTCAACAGATAGCTTATAACATTGGTTTTAGACTAGTAAAGCTAACATCCCATCCTTTTTCAACAATCGTGCAAAGTCAGCATGATTATTTCTTCATTCCTACCACACAAAAGCAAATTCTAGTTTGATTTTCCATTAGATGGTTACGTTTTCTTAACTTTCAAACTGTAGGCTAGTTGTTATTTTTATAAAAAATCATTATAATTCAATTTCATGAATACCAAATACATTGATCTTATTGATCAAACTTATTATTTTCCTCAAGAAGAGTTTAATTTAGATGGTGAACACTTACAATTTCACGGTATTCCTTTACACGATTTAGTACAGGAATATGGTAGTCCTTTAAAATTTACCTACCTCCCTAAAATTTCTGAGAATATTGTAAGAGCCAAAAACTGGTTTGCGAATGCCATAGAAAAGAATGATTACAAGGGTAGGTACCACTACTGCTATTGTACAAAAAGTTCTCATTTTCAGCATGTAATGCACGAGGCTTTAAAAAACGATATTCATATGGAAACTTCATCAGCCTTTGATATCAATATTATTGAAAAACTTAAGGCAGATGGTAAATTAACGGATAAAACTTATGTAATCTGCAATGGGTTTAAGCGTGAAAAATATATAGAGAATATTGCTAGGTTAATTAATAACGGCCATCAGAATTGTATACCGATTATTGATAACTATGAAGAAATAGATTTATTGGCCGACGCTATAAATGACACCTTTAAAGTGGGTATTCGAATTGCGTCTGAAGAAGAGCCTAAATTTGAGTTCTATACATCTCGATTGGGTATAGGCTATAAAAACATAGTTCCGTTTTATGAAAATCAAATAAAAGACAATGATAAGGTAGAGCTTAAAATGCTTCACTTTTTTATCAATACCGGTATTCGTGATAATGCTTACTATTGGAACGAATTAGTAAAGTGCCTTAAGGTATATGTTCGTTTAAAGAAAATTTGCCCTTCTTTAGATAGTTTAAATATTGGTGGAGGCTTTCCTATTAAAAATTCTCTGCAATTTGATTATGACTATCAATATATGATAGATGAAATATTAAATCAGATAAGTATTACATGTTCTGAGGCAGATGTACCGGTGCCACATATTTTTACCGAATTCGGTAGTTTTACCGTAGGTGAAAGTGGTGGAGCTATTTACGAAATCTTGTATCAAAAGCAACAGAACGACCGTGAAAAATGGAACATGATTGATTCTTCTTTTATTACTACATTACCAGACACTTGGGCGATAAACAAAAGATTTATCATGTTGCCTATTAATCGTTGGAATGATGAATATGAACGTGTACTTTTAGGAGGCCTTACTTGCGATAGTGATGATTATTATAACAGTGAGCAAAACATGAACGCTATTTATTTACCAAAATATAGAAAAGATAAACCTTTATATATAGGCTTTTTTAATACTGGTGCTTACCAAGAATCAATAGGAGGTTATGGTGGTTTACAACACTGCCTTATTCCTCAGCCAAAACATATTTTGATAGATAAAGATGAAAATGGTAATTTCACTTATAAGCTCTTTAGAGGGCAGCAAAAAGCAGAAGACCTTTTAGGTATATTAGGTTATGATGTTGATGCTTATAATGAATAAAAATAAGTAGATTTAAAAGACCGTTAAATATAGAATTACGTATATAAAATTGAAAAATTTTTCTAAAAAACCACTTAACAATAGCTGAAATATCATGAGTACATCTAAGAATTATGCCGGTATTGCCGATGAATTCGCCCAACTAGAAAAATCCAAAATTATCTTGATTCCTGTTCCTTATGATGGAACCAGTACTTGGGGTAAAGGAGCGGACAAAGGTCCAGAAGCTTTTTTAGAAGCATCTGAAAACATGGAATTGTATGATATTGAAACCGATTCTGAAGTTTACAAACAAGGAATTCATTTAACTGACCCCATAACCGAAAACAGCTCGCCTGAGGCTATGGTCAATGAGGTACATGCAATCACGAAAGACTTTATTAAACGTAATAAATTTGTTACGTTATTTGGTGGCGAGCATTCTATGTCCATTGGTTCAATTCGTGCTTTTAATGAATGTTTTGATAATCTAACTGTGTTGCAGATTGATGCACATGCAGATTTAAGAGAATCATATGAAGGCACAAAGTATAATCATGCATGTGCTGTATATGAAGCCAACCAGACTACAAATTTGGTACAGGTAGGTATTCGCTCTATGGATGCTATCGAAAAAACATTAATGGATGAAGAAAAAACATTCTTTGCCCATGATATGGTGAATGATGAATATTGGACGGATAAGGTGATAGAAGCCATGACTGAAAATGTTTTTATAACATTAGATTTAGATGCTTTTGACCCTTCTATTATGCCTTCTACAGGTACACCAGAGCCAGGCGGGTTACTTTGGTATGAGACTTTAGAGTTTTTAAAGCAAGTTTTCGAAGATAAGAATGTGGTTGGTTTTGATATTGTAGAACTTTGCCCGAATAAAAATGATAAATCATCAGATTTCTTAGCAGCTAAATTATATTACAAAATGCTTAGCTATAAATTTGCTGGTCAAGATATTGATCAAGAGTATGATAATACCTTCGATATAGATTATAAATCAAATACGAATTCAAAATTTGAAGATGACGAAGACTAAAGGTGCAATCACCAATTTTATAGAAAAATACTATTTACATTTCAATGCTGCGGCTTTGGTAGATGCTGCCAAAGGTTATGAAGAGCAACTAAATAATGGAGCTAAAATGCTAGTTTCATTAGCAGGCGCAATGTCAACAGCTGAGCTAGGTAAAATTTTCGCAGAGGTTATTCGTCAAGATAAGGTTCAAATTATATCTTGTACTGGCGCTAATCTTGAAGAAGATATTATGAACTTGGTAGCACATTCTCATTACAAACGTGTACCAAATTACAGAGATTTAACGCCTCAAGATGAATGGGATTTGTTAGAGAAAGGTTTAAATCGAGTTACCGATACCTGTATTCCAGAAGAAGAGGCTTTTAGAAGATTACAAGAGCATATCTTTAAAATATGGAAAGATGCAGATGATAAAGGTGAGCGCTTTTTGCCTCATGAATTTATGTACAAAATGTTACTTTCTGGAGTATTAGAGGAATATTACGAAATAGACCTTAAAGATTCTTGGATGTATGCTGCTGCAGAGAAAAACCTGCCTATTATTTGCCCAGGTTGGGAAGATAGTACTATGGGTAATATTTTTGCTTCCTATGTTATGAAAGGAGAATTAAAGGCAAGTACTATGAAATCGGGTATTGAGTACATGACTTTCTTGGCCGATTGGTATACCGACAATTCTAAAAACGGAATCGGATTCTTTCAAATTGGTGGTGGCATTGCAGGCGATTTCCCAATATGTGTAGTACCAATGTTATATCAAGATATGGAACGTACAGATACACCTTTCTGGAGTTATTTCTGTCAAATTAGTGATAGCACAACCAGTTATGGCTCATATTCTGGTGCTGTACCAAACGAAAAGATTACTTGGGGTAAATTAGACATTAATACTCCCAAATATATTATCGAGAGTGATGCGACTATTGTTGCACCCTTGATTTTTGCTTACCTTTTAGATATGTAATTATGGACAAGAACGCACATTTAAACAGAGTCATTGTAGACTTTAAAAAATTGACTCCAGAAGTTCTTAAACTTTTGGTAGATAAATATCCTGACGGTTACGATGATCGTAATATTATCTCTTTCAGAAATGGACAAGGAGAGCGTATTGAAGCTGTTGAGGTGTTAACTGCTGATACCAAGTATTTAGTGAAGATAAGCGCTAAGCTTGAGTATACTATGGAGAATTATGACGAAGATGATTATGAAGATTTCGATGATGATGATCCAGCAGCAGTAGTAGAGCCAGATCCAGAAGATATGGTCGATGGTCAAGATGAAGACTAGCTTTAATACCTAGTTAGAACTACAAAGACATTTAAATAAGATTAAAATATTCCTTTTCCGGTTTGCTATTTGTATTCCGGAAAAGGATTATATGATATACAGACATTTTAAACTTAACACCGTTGTATTTACAACACCTATATGAAAATTGATGAAATTGAAAATATTGAATTAAAGTTTTTAGATCTTGATGATTATCAAGAGCTTAAAGCAGCAATGATTTCTGCTTATGCTAGTATGCCTGGGTCATACTGGAAAGAGGAGCATATAAAATCTTTAATCAATAAATTTCCAGAAGGCCAAGTAGTCATAAAAATCAATGGACAAATTGCTGGTGTAGCGTTGTCTATAATTGTAGATTATGATGCGTTCGACGATAATCATACATACGAACAAATTACTGGTAAATATACTTTCGATACCCATAATAATGAAGGTGATGTGCTTTATGGTATAGAAGTTTTTATAAAACCTAGTTTTAGGGGCTTACGTTTAGGTCGACGTTTGTATGATTATAGAAAAGAACTATGTGAGAAGTTGAACCTAAAAAGTATTGTATTTGGTGGTCGTATGCCTAACTACCATTCACATGCTTCAGAACTTTCGCCAAAAGAATATATTGCTAAGGTTCGTCGTAAAGAAATTCATGATCCAGTACTGAGTTTTCAAATCAGTAATGACTTTCATCCCGCTAAAGTAATGAAAGGGTATTTAGATGGTGATAAAGCTTCTCAAGACTTTGCTATTCTTATGGAATGGGATAATATCTATTATCAAAAACCAAATAAAAAGGCGGCTACCAAAAAATCAATTGTTCGTTTAGGATTGATTCAATGGCAAATGCGCCCTTACAAAGACTTGGAGGAACTTTTACAGCAAGCGGAATTTTTTATAGATTCTGTTTCTGGTTACAGGTCGGATTTTGCTCTGTTTCCAGAATTTTTTAATGCTCCCTTAATGGCAGGTAACAATCATATGTCTACAGCGAATGCTATTAGAGAGCTCGCTAAACATACCCAAGCCATAGTTCAGAAATTTTCTGAATTCTCTATATCCTATAATATCAACATTATTTCAGGTAGTATGCCTGAAATGATAGATGGCCGCCTTTATAATGTAGGTTATTTATGTAGACGCGATGGTAGTATGGAACGTTATGAAAAGCTGCACGTTACCCCAGACGAGGCAAAGGTTTGGGGAATGCAAGGAGGTACGCAGTTCAAGACTTTCGATACGGATTGTGGTAGAATAGGAGTTTTGATTTGTTATGATTCTGAATTTCCTGAACTAAGTAGGTTATTGGCAGATGAAGGCATGGACATTTTATTTATTCCGTTCCTGACCGATACTCAAAACGGTTATTCACGTGTGCGCCATTGCGCACAAGCACGTGCGATTGAAAATGAATGCTATGTAGCCATTGCTGGTAGTGTTGGCAATTTGCCAAATGTTCAGAATATGGATATACAGTTCGCTCAGTCTATGGTGTTTACACCATGCGATTTCTCTTTTCCAACCAATGGTATTAAGGCGGAAGCTACCCCAAATACAGAAATGATTTTAATTGCAGATGTGGATATTGACCTATTGCGAGAGCTTAATCAATTTGGCGCGGTACGCAATTTAAAGGATAGAAGAACAGATTTGTTTGAGTTAAAAAAGAAATAAGAAAAACTCCTTATTTAAAGGAGTCAAAAAATAACAATTTGGATAATTTACAGATTATAGGTAGTGAAGAGTGGTGTGTTTTTAATGAGTTGGGTATACCAGCTATAAAAGCAAGGGTCGATTCTGGCGCAAAAACATCTTCTTTACAGGCTGCCAATATAAAAATAGTTAATAGAGGGGCTAACGAATGGGTGAAGTTTGAAGTGAGCCCATTACAAGAAAATCGGAGTATTGCAATCGAATGCCAGGCAAGATTGGTTGATCGTCGGATGGTAAAAAGTTCTTCAGGTATATCTGAAGTACGGTTGGTTATAAAGACACCTGTTACCATTGGTGATTCGACTTTTGATATTGAGCTTACATTGGCCAATAGAGATACGATGGAGTTTCGAATGTTATTAGGTAGAGAAGCCCTCAACGAACGTTTTATAGTAAATCCTGCGGTTAATTATCAACTACAGGCTTTTGAAGATGCCGAGGTCAACAAAATGTATGCGCCTTATTTTAAGGAAAAGTCAGGATTGAAAATTGCTCTTTTGGCCAGTAATCCTTTATTATATAGTAATAAAAGGTTGATGGAAGCAGCCGAGGCGAGGGGACATGAAATTGTTTTTCTAAATGTGGAGCAGGCCTATATGAAACTTGATGCACATTCTCCAGAAATTAGATATCGTGGAGGTACTATTCTTAAAGATTTCGATGCTGTAATACCACGTATAAAACCTGCGGTTACGTTCTATGGTTGTGCATTGATTCGTCAATTTAAAAACCTAGGGGTGTATTGTCAGAATTCTGCTGAAGCGATTACCCAATCTCGCGATAAGCTTTTTGCATCTCAGTTATTCTCCAATAACGATATCCATATTCCTATTACAGGTTTTGCAAAATCACCGATGGATACGAAAGACTTGATAAAAATGGTTAATGGTGCCCCATTAATTATAAAACTTTTAGAAAGCACCCAAGGTAAGGGAGTGGTTTTGGCAGAAACCAATAAGGCGGCCGAGAGTGTTATCAATGCTTTTAAGAGTGTGAATACCAATATCTTGGTGCAAGAGTTCATTAAAGAGGCCAACGGCCAGGATATTCGTTGTTTTGTAGTGAACGGTAAGGTTGTCGCCAGCATGCAACGACAAGCTCAAAAAGGTGAATTTAGGGCCAATATTCACCAAGGTGGTGTAGCTTCGATAATAAAGATTACTACCGAAGAAAAGAAATTAGCCTTAAAAGCGGCCAAAGTGTTGAACTTGGCAGTTGCCGGTGTTGATATTATTAGGTCTCATAAAGGGCCATTGTTGTTAGAAGTGAATTCCTCTCCAGGACTTGAAGGTATTGAAAACGCTACAGGTAAGGATATCGCCAATGCTATGATTGTTGCGATTGAAAAGCGATTGAAATACAGTAATTAAAAATTTGAAAAACAGGCTAAACCCTGTTTTTCAAATTTTCTAACATGGTTTTTGTAGTCTTTTGAAGGTCGAATTCGGCCTTCCAATTCCAGTCTTTTTGTGCATTTGAGTCATCTATACTGCTTGGCCAAGAATCGGCAATGGCCTGTCTAAAATCAGGCTCGTAGTCTATTTTAAACTCAGGTATAACTGCTTTGATATTTTCAGCCATTTCTTTAGGTGTAAAGCTCATGGCTGCCAAATTGTAAGAAGAACGCTCTTTAATTTTATTTTCAGGGGCTTCCATGATCTGTAAGGTGGCACGTATGGCATCGTCCATGAACATCATTGGCAGCCTAGTGTTTCGCTCAAGAAAACAGGTGTAAGAGCCTTCAGATAAAGCTCTGTGGTAGATTTCAACGGCATAATCGGTTGTTCCGCCACCAGGCATTGTTTTCCAACTAATAAGTCCAGGGTATCGAATGCTACGCACGTCAACATTGAACTTGTTGAAATAATATTCACACCAACGTTCTCCAGATTGCTTACTGATGCCATACACCGTACTAGGTTCCATTATAGTGTTTTGAGGAGTATCTTCTTTAGGGGTATTTGGCCCAAAAACGGCTATGCTTGACGGCCAGAAAATTTTATCGATTTTTTTCTCTTTTGCTAAATTAAGTACGTTGAACAACGTATTCATATTCAAGTTCCACGCACGCATCGGAAATTTTTCTGCGGTTGCACTTAACATGGCAGCCATTAAATAAATTTCAGATATATCATAGTAGGCAATCACTTCCTCTAGATTATCATAGTTGGTGGCATCTAATATTTCAAAGGGTCCGGACTGCATTAGTTCGTCATTACCTTCTCTAATGTCACTTGCGATGACATGGTCGTTTCCGTATTTTTCCCGGAGGGCTAAAGTGAGTTCCGTTCCAATTTGACCACAAGCTCCAATAATCAATATGTATTTTGGCATTTAAAATAGCGTTAAATGAATATCAGATAAAGATACCTTTTCTTAAAATTTGTACATTCGCTTATGCCCAAAATTATTTTTTTTTTAATAGCTGTGCTTCTGGCTTCTTCATGTAAAGAAGCTGTTTCTGAAACAGAAAATGTTCAGGAATCGCAATGGGATGTTACCGATAGTCTTCCCATCAAAGTAAGTGTAGATTCAAAAGCACAGACCATACTTAATGAATGGAAAGATTTTATTGCCTTGGAAAGAAGTTTCGATAAGATTTATTCAACTGAAAATAGAGAAGATTTCGTTTTAATAGTTGATGAGTTGGTCGAAAACCAGAAGAAAATGGAAGTGGGTATTTATCCTACTGCTTTTGATATACCTCAAATTAAAGGGAGACAAAAGGTTTTTAAAACATACGTCTTAAAAACAAAAGGTGATTTAGAGTATCGTCAAAATACCAAAGAATCTTTGGTAGAAATGATAACCGCTTTCAATGACCTTAGAAATCAATTTAATGTGGTAGTAAATAATACACTGCCAGATGAATTACGTGCAAATGAAGAAAATTAGTGTATTAATTCTGTTTATGGGTACTGTGCTTTTTGGGCAGAGTGACGAAAAAATTCTAATTACCAAAGCTTTGGACGATTGGCATGCAGCTGCTGGGTCGGCTGATTTTGATACGTATTTTGGACTAATGACCGAATATGCTGTATTTATTGGAACAGATGCAACTGAAAATTGGCAGCGAGATGAGTTTATAAATTATGCTAAGCCTCATTTTGATAAGGGTAGGGCTTGGAACTTTACTGCTGTAGAGCGAAATATATATGTAAACGGCGAAGCAAATATCGCTTGGTTCGATGAGCTTTTAGATACGCAAATGAAAATTTGTAGAGGTTCTGGTGTTTTGAAAAAAGTAAATGGAAAATGGAGAATAGCTCATTATGTACTTTCTATAGCAGTGCCTAATGAAAATGTAGATGAGTTGGTGAAACTCAAAGGTGAAAAAGATAGTCTATTACTGAAACAGTTGAAAATGAAATAAAAAAAAGCGGATCCATTGGATCCGCTTTTTTTTAGTCCTATAACTTGATATTATTTTTTCTCTTCAGGAGCATCTTTTCTTGATGTTAAAGCTTGCTTGCTTAAACTTGCCAAATTAAAGTTCGGGTCCATTTGTAAAGCTTGATCAATCGTCGAAATAGCTTGATCTATATTGTTTTTGTCCATGTTGTACTGTATAAGACCTTTTATATGCATAAAGGCTGCTTTTAAAGGAACTTCATAGGGCTGTTGGCGCTCGTAAAAGGCATATTTCATGTCATCAGTTGCATTTACAAGACCATATTCGACATTTTTCATGGCACCTGCATTGTCACCTAATTGAACTTTTAAATCTGCTAATTCATAAGCCAAATAGGCATTAGGCTCTCTAACATTCAAAATTTCAAATTGCTCTAATGCTCTTTTTGGTTGGTTTAAGGCTTTTAAAGAAATCGCTTTAACTTGAACAGCAAGATCAGAATCAGTATCAACTTTTTCTATACCGATAGTATTTAATGCCTGTAAATGCTGATTATCATTAGCATATATATAAGCGAGGGTATCCATTCTTTCTTTAGAAGGAGACAGTACGTTCAAGTGGGTAAGGGCATTAATAACACCATCTACATCACCTTGTAGACGCATTTGGTCATAAAATGCTTGATAATGCTTTTCTAATTCTGTCTTCGTTTGTGAATATCCAAAATTGCCAGAAAATAATGTGGCAATTAATACTATCAAAACTGTCTTTTTCATCTTTTTAGTTCTATTTAAAGTGCGCTAAACTATTAAAATAATCTGTATGATCCTGTTAAGGAAAGCCTTAAATGTTGAAAAAGGAAAAAGGCGCCTATAAGGCGCCTTCTAAAATCAATGTTTTTTAAACGTTTAAACCAATTCAATGGTATTATTAGACTTTCTAAAAGAGTTTAAAAGTTGTGAATAAAAACCTATGCTTTTTCTATCTCTTTCAACACAAGATTTCAAAAATTTACTTAAACTATTAAAAAGTAAATTGGTATAAATTGTGGGCAAATAGGTATTTACCGTTTTTGGGTCATACAAACTATCATCTTGTATAACTTCCATCTTTATTCTATGTCGGTGATAATCTATTATTACATTAGTAGCATTATAGTACTTTTTTAATAATGCGACATGTAATTGCTCGTACTTTCTAGAACCGTTAGGATTCTTACAACTTAGGGAGATGAGCTTCTCTAATTCAACTAAAACCCTCTCCCTTAATTTTTCTTTCTTCATGACATTTTGGATTTAAATTGTTATTTAAAGATATGTCATTACTTCGTAAGTAACTGAAAATCAATAGTATATTAACAATTTTATGTTCAATATGTTGTGAAAATGAATGCAAGTGTTGTAAATGGTTAATTTATTGATGTAAGAAAATCATATTTATTAATAAGAAAAAGACTACATGTAGTTATTGATTTATATGTCTTGTTGTTTTCTAATTCATAGTGTGGTGGAGCTATCCCTCTCTTTAATGCTTCCTTAATGTAATATTCTTCTTTGGTTGGGTGTTGTGGATACACAGCATTGAGAATCGCATTCCAATGATTATGATGAATAATAGACTTTATTATTCCTATACAATCATCTAAATGAATAAGGTTGATGGGTGCATTGCCACCTTTAAGATTTTCCCGGCCCGATAGCATGGTAATCGGATGCCTTTCGGGGCCAATTAATCCACCAAACCGAATAATGGTAGTTTGTAATTTTTCATCATTTAGCAATAGATTTTCACACTCCAATAACTGAACTCCAGATGCTGTGTTCGGCACTGGCTTAGTTTTTTCTGTAACCGTGCCATCAGCTTCTCCATAAACAGCCGTGCTACTCGCAAAAATTACTCGTTTAATTTCTGTTTTTCTAATGGCGGCATGTAGTAATTTTATTTTTTTTATATAACTTTCTTTTGGTCCCTTACCTCTTAAACCAGGAGGAATATTAATGATAAGTACTGATAACGTACTTAGAAACTCTAAAATAGGGCCATTGATACCATCTTCAGAAATTGATATTTTAAAAGGTTGAATCCCCTTTGATTTCAATAATGCTATCTTTTCTTCTGAAGTGGTTGTTCCCCTAATACTATACCCTGTTTTATGAAGTTCTTCCGCTAAAGGAAGTCCTAACCATCCACAACCAATAATCCCTATGTTTTTAGTCAAATTTTACTTTTTTAATGGTTAAAATGGCATCGTTAAGTATAAAAGGCATTGGAATTTCATTCTCTTTCCTCTGAGGTATGGTAAACAACGCATTAGTCAATAAATCATTAGACGCCTCATAGATTGTTAATTCTAAGTTTGCTTCTGAGGGAATTTCTAAGTTTAGTTCTGTATGAACAATATCACTGATGTAATGAGTTATCAATTTTCCATTCCCTCTATTTTTTAAATAATATTCAGATAGTTCTATGCCATTGACATCAGCTTTTAAAATATCAACCTCATTAGTAAAAACTTCTAGACGATTAATAGCTCTATTAGGTGAAATACAAACCCTAAGCTTTCTAATCGGACCAATTACCGTATCTAATTGTATATCGATGTTTGGCGATGGCACATCCTTTAACGGAGCCTTATTGGTATAGGTGAAATTTGAGCCATATTTACTGCTAATCGTATTCTTGATTAAGGTACTATCTACATAATTTTCATCGGTAATATATTGAGTTGTCCAATCAGATAGAACATTTTCATAGGTTGCCCACATGGCTTTTTCTTCATCAACATTTAAGGCATAAAGTAAGCTGGTAGGTTTCGGACTTTCTTTTGTGAAATTAGATTGCATATGAGCAGATATCATAAAACCTACAAAGAGCAAAAAGCTAAGAAAAGCTAATGCCGCTTTTTGTCGATATTTTGTAATAAGGGGTAATAATAAAAAGAATATCAAAGTAGTAAGTAGGGTTGTGGCAACCATCATTTTTAAACCTAAACCAACAGGGAACATTTTAACGAATGGCGATAGAATAAATAAGGCAGGTATACCCAAAAATACCAACAAAAATGGATTCGGATTCTTTTGGTTGATATGTACATAAAGAGCAACTAAAAAACTAAATAATGGCACAATAAAAAATGCAGCACCCTTAAGATAGACCGCTAATAAACCGCAAATTATGAGCCATAAAAAAAGAGGTGCCACTAATAAATTGGCTGTTTTCACTACTTTAAACCTATAGTATGCATAGAAACATGTGCCTAGTGCGAAAAGAGTGAATGCGATAATATAAGCATGACCATTATAAGTGAAACCATGTAAAATATCTTTATAGCTTGGATATAGCCATTTAAGTATCGACCAACTATAAAAACCAACGATACCGTTAATGCCAAGCGAGAATAATACAGGTATAAAGCCCTTTAAAATGTCCTTACCATTTAACACTCTCTTTTTAAAACCTACTATTAAAAGAATAATAAAAAATAGAACTGCTAGAATTAGCATGGGCATAATCCACGTAAAAGGGTAGGAGACCATTCTAAAAAACGGCACATTAAAATAGACATTATCATTCAAGCTTTTCAAATTCCCTAAATCAATATTGCTGAAATGATTCAATAGGGGCATTAGATAACTGCCTTGGTGCGCTAAGGTATTTCTATCCATTCGTTCATAATTGTCATTTGCAGTATGATAATCGAAGTGATCATCGATAAAAGCAAAGTTAAAACCCTCTATATCGGCATCTTCCCTAAACACGGTTAAATCCGTATCATTTGGCAACATTTTATAGATGCTATAGGCCAATGAATTTGCTACTGGAAATTTAGGATTCGCAGTAATGAATTCTGAAATTAATCGGCTATTGCCACGGTTAGTTTCCATCAACATGTAACTAGGACCACCACTACCACGTGCTTCAAAATTTAAAACTAGGCCAACATCTTTGAGCCATTCATGTTCGTCGACAAACAGGTCCGCACCATTTAAACCTAATTCTTCAGCATCGGATATAAGGATGATAATATCGTTTTTAGGATTTGGATTTGTTTTCAGAAAAGCTCTTATGCCTTCTAATATAGTGGCAACTCCGCTACCTGCATCACTTGCGCCGAGTGATGAATGCGGATTGCTGTCATAATGACTTAATAATAATAAAGCCTTACCAGATTCTGTACCTTTAATACGTGCAAGAATATTTTCCGCTTTGCTGAGATTTCCCCAATCACCTGCAGTGTACCCTTCTTGTATAGATGTTTCGAGGCCTAATTTTTGAAGCTCTGCGACGACATATGAGCGTACTTTAGCATGAGCGGCAAAACCAACCGCATGTGGTTCTCTTGAAATTTCCTTAACATGTACCAAGGCTCTGTCTGTAGAGAATTCAGTTTCTACAACCGCATTATCTGTTGTGTATTGGGGCAAGAGGGCACGAAAGCTCCAATAGACTGCGAGAATAACTATGAGTAAAGTTAGAATGGTTGGTGTTTTTTTCATCATTATGATATTCTTTTATAAAGTCATAAATTATTAAAAAATAAGTTGAGTTTGTCGACTTTTATTAGTAAAAGTGATATTTTTTAGTATCTTTAGTAATCAACCTCTAAATAAACTGTTATGGGAATCAAAAGCTTTCAAGGTGTTCGAAAGATATTTAAAAAAGAATTTGAGGCCCCAATTTTGGTAGCCGATTACATGACGACTAAGTTAATCACTTTTTCGCCAGATGAGTCTATTTTGACTGTAATGGAAAAATTTGCAAAACACCACATTTCAGGTGGGCCCGTTTTGGACAATAATGGGTTTTTAGTTGGTATTATTTCAGAAGCGGATTGTATGAAGCAAATTTCTGAAAGTCGCTATTTTAACCAACCCATTTTAGATAAAAGTGTTGAAAATTTTATGACTAAATCTGTGGAGACGATACCACATGATATTTCAATTTTTGATGCTGCGGGTATTTTTGCACAACATAATAGAAGAAGGTTACCTGTTATGAAAAGCGGTATACTAGTAGGTCAAATTAGTAGAAAAGATATTGTTATAGCAGCACTTAAGTTAAGCGGTCATAACTGGAAATAGTTTTATTTTTATTTTTTTAATAGCTAAAGGCACTCGTAAGAGTGCCATTTTTTTACTAATTACTCTCGCTTCACAATCATAAAAAAATCATTGTCTAAAGGAAGGTACCCAAGGTCATATAAAAAATAATACGTAGTTCCTTTTTTTGTCGTGTAAAGATTGGTGACATAATCAAAATCGAAACCTTTATCCAGCAAACGGGTTCTTGTTGTTTTGGTTTTACCATCGGTGAGTTTGTAACTATCTAAAACCTTGTAATTCTTTCGAAGTCGATTGTTAATATTTCGAATTAGGTTTTTACTATCTGGATTAACCTTGTTATTGTAGGCATTACGACAGTAATCGTTACAGAACTTTTTGTCTATACGTCCCATGACTTCCTTTCCACATTCCAAACATTTTTTCTTTTCCATATTTACTGTCTGTGGTAATTAAATTTTACCTCGCTAGAGGTGCCTTCTTCTTCGCCTACCTCTACATACATGTTTATCTCCTTATCTGATATGCGTTCTATGGTGAAGTCATCGAAATAAAAGCGGTCGCCTTCTACCTTTATCAACTTAAAATCTATAGTTTCCTCTTTTTCTTCCCAACCAGTTAAATCAGCATTAAAGTGCTTTAGTTGTAGAATTAATGTACCGCCTGTTTCAAGTATATGCCCAAATTCATAAAAACTAATGGCACCATCTGCCACCAGACGAAATGAAAACATCATGACACCGCCTAATGGCGGACTCCATATTTCTTCGGCAATACCGCCAAAAGCTTCTCCTTTCCAATGACCTGTTAACCATTCTATATTTTTAAGATTGGATTCTGGGCTTGTCATTCCTTCTTCAAAAGACACTGTATTTTGAGCGTGCATCAAGTACGTGGCGCTAATGAAGAATAGCAGTATAAGTTTCATATTCAGGTATTTGTACCAATATACAAATTAAACGTTTACAAACGCCTTCGTCTACTTTTCGTAAAATTCTATAGGCAAGTCATCTGGATCGGCAATAAACGTAAATCGCTTTTGAGTGAACTCGTCAACCCGTATTGTCTCAGCAATTACATTATATGATTTACAATGTGCTATGATTTTATCTAAATCATCTACTTCAAATGCTAAATGTCGTAGTCCACATGATTCTGGTCTTGATGGTCGTTTTGGTGGATTAGGGAAAGAGAACAGTTCAATGATGTACTCACCATTTAAGGCCAAATCGAGTTTATATGATTTACGCTCTTCTCGGTATACTTCCCTTACTATCTTCAAACCTAATACATCTGTATAGAATTGTTTGGAAACCTCATAGTCTGAACTTATGATGGCTATATGGTGTACTTTGTTTATCATTCAATTAAGCTTTTGACGGTCTTTTTCTTTAATAATGCTTTTAGAAAAGTTTATGTTTAGAATTCTTTCTTTCATTTTTTAAAATATGATTTTCTTTGTTCTAGAGACAATTTTGAATTAAGGTTTAAAGATTTTTTGAGTTGCCCATACCTTTCTCTTAAAACCACTAAATAATCTTCTTTTCCATCGGAGTGTATTTTCCGTTCAATAATTATTTTTTAGTATTAGTAGTTAACTTGCCTCAATTTTAACTTTAGAGAAGAGTGGTGAATTTTTTCATAGTAGCCGTTTTAAACACCATATTACCTAGAAAAGATTGTATTACTTTTAACTTTACCTGCGCTTTTTCTGGTGAAATTTAATGTATTCATCGACTGTTTTCGGTAACATTTTTAAATGACACATATACGTTTGTATATAGTAACAAGTTACAATATTTCTGTTTTTATGAAGGTTCTATAGTTTTTAGGTATTAGCAAGCGCTTATTTATCTTTATAAAGATAATGATACTCATATTTTGCTCTTTGATATTTAATGATTTCTAAAATTTCATACATTTTTAGTTTTTACTTTATTTTTAAATAGATATGTAGAAATATAATTTTCAATAATTAGTAATACCTGCTTGAAAAGAAAATAACCAAATAAAAAACCACCGCCTTAGCCGTGGTTTTTTATTAATAATACCGAATTTTAATTAGATACCCTTCTTTCCTTCTTTGTGAATTAGATTTTATACTAGATTGCCATCTAATATAGTTAGCTCTATTTCTGAACGATATTTTTTTTCATCAAATCGTTTTTCCTTTATAGGAATCCATTCCATGCCGTTTTCGTACTTCAATACCGCATTTTGTTTCAAGGGGTCCATAACTAGTAAATATATCCACTCATTGTCTAAAAGTGTTTTTAGATGTTCATTTTGTAAAAGAATTTTTTGGACTCGGTCTACCGGTGCCTGTACGAGTACTGTTAGACGCAGAGGTTGATGATACATTTCCTTATCGGATTGGCGTATAGATTGTAAAGGAAGCCCCATTTTAAGATCACCTCCATTTCCTTGAACCACGCCAAATTTTCCCGTTATGTTGTGGGTAATCTTTGTGCCCCCACCAAAATTGTCATTATCTACTGTTGAAAAATAATAATGATTGTTAATCCATTGAGTGACCACCATGGGTCCCTGAAGAATACTTTCCAAAGCCTTACCTTCGGTATCCATTTCCCAGTCGTAGGAGTGAAGAAAACAGCGGCTATTAAGATTGACGTTTTTAGTGAGATTCCTAGGGGCTATTATGAAACCTGCATTTTTGGCTAAGCCCCATTCTGGTCTAGTTTCTCCCCAGTTGTTAGCTTTTTGCTGGGCTTTAGAAATACTATTTTTATCAACACCGAGTCTTTCTTGAGTTGCTGTTTTTTGTGCTTTGAATAAATCCGATTTTACTTTTAGTAGTAGTTTTTGATGTGAATTAGGTACTTCAGTATCAAAAATGTCAATCTTATCTGTAGTGGTATTATGTTCGGCTCCTAGAAATATTGTAGTATGTGGAATGATAATATTATACTTATTTAGGAGTGCCAATCTAACTTCAGAAAGATTTGCCAACTTAGCCAGCATACGGGCATTGTGTCTACCTGGACTAGCTGCACATGCACCACAATCTAGACTGGAACCGAACGGATTGTTCGCGGAATGGCTTCCGTGGCCTACAAAAAGTACCAAAGGCGAAAAATATTTCCAACCAGTTAGGTCAAAAGCGGATTTTACAATAGCCACCTGTTCATCTAAAGGAATAGCATGATTAGGGTGGTCAGCAGTTATACTATTGATTTTTGGTTCGCAGATATGCTCAAATGAAGATGTGTTTTTTATTTTGAGTTTATAAGAATAACCAGGTACAAGAGTGCGTGCCAGTATTGAAAGGCCATAAATTAATCCTGACCCTTCTACATATCCGAAAGCTGAGGGTAGCATATTCTTCATTCGAGATAGAAAATATTCTCCGAATTTGAAGATTTCATTTTTCTTTTTATACGCTAGTACCTTTTCTATTTTCCTCTCTTGTGGTATTTCAGAAACTTGATATGATGAAGACACAATTGGTGGACATGATTTACGAGACAGGCCATTGTTTAAATCTTTATAGTCCATTGCGATCCCAAAAAATCCTGCATATCCAAAAGTTTCATAATTACCTTTAGTTTCCACATGCCTCCTAATAAGTTCAGATCTAGTATCGATACAAAAGACCATTTGAGCATCTGGAGATTTTACTTTTGGCTTATTATTTTTAATTTCTTTAGATTTCTCTTCTAAAGTATATACCAATTGGTCTTGCCAACTTTTTTCCCAGGCCTTTAACCATAAATACTGAATTAATTCTATGCTGCCATCCTTTTTTGGCTCATCATTTTTCGGAATAATAGGGACCTTAAGCTGTTGGGCTACATATAACCGTACAGCCAAATAATCCTCTATATTTATAGGATATTTCTGCTGCCAAAGTGAATTAGTTTCAGACCTGTGGTTAATATACCCTGTCCATCCAGGTAAAGCAGCTAAATGATAAACTAAAATATTAATATACTCATCTTTTATATAGTCTTTTAAAACATGTGCTAAGGCTTCAGAGCTTGTTTTTGGAATATCCGTATTTTTTAGTAATATCAGGTCGTCATCGTACAGTGCCAAGGAACGCCACGCATTATAAAAACCTTTTTCCTTACCTGGCATATCCCATTCTGCCAGGCCCTCATCCATAAAAGCGGATAACCACTTCACCATAATTCTATCCAATCTGTGAAAGTTGTTTTTTTTCTCTGTCCGTTTTTGCGATTCCAATTGACGAAGGTAGAATTCTGGAGTATTGGCGAGCCCGTTCTGTTTTAGAAGGTGCAATATATTTTTCTCTGCAATTTCTCCTTTTTCCCATGCTTGTCGGTAGAGTATAGCTTCTGGAAAAACTCTTGCATTCAAAAGTTTTTTGGCATTGCTTAAAGCAACTTTAAAAGGCGACTTTTCATACCCCGAAAGTGGATTCGAGGTCACAAAGGAGTACAATGGCCAAGTCTTCCCAAAAATTTTAGAGGCTTCTTCGATACTTTTTAGAATATTTTGATGGTTCATTAGAAGTTTGATTTATAATATAAAATGGATTTTTTATAGGGTTGAGATAAGTTGAGAAGTTTTATATAGAGCCAGGGAATCTTGCGGTAAACCCCCAGTTTCATAAAGAAAAACCCTACTAAGAAAATAATGCCGAAAACTACCTGTAGAGAAGAAAGAGGCAAGGGTACTGCAATCATTGGCATGTCTGCTAGTATTAGGGTTACTGCATTATATAGTATCGCATACATTCCTATGCCCAAGAAAAAAAGTATGGGCGGTAAAATGATTTTTTTTGAAATTGATAGACTTTGTTCCTTGACGATATTATAGGTGACCTGACCTACCGTAATCGCTACTATTAAGGTTAGGAAAATACTGCTGTCTAGTTGGGTTCCCTTTCCTGTAAGCAAAATGAAAAGTACGGCTCCAAGAACTCCAAATAAAATTACAATGACTGCTTGTAGCGGTCTTATCTTAATTTCTAATGGGGTTCGCGGTTTTGAATGTGCGATTTCTTCCCCAGAAGATAGAAATAGATAGGCCTTATAAAACCCGTGAAGGATTAAGTGTACTATTGCCGCATTGAAAAAGCCCAACCCGCATTGCATAATCATGAAGCCCATTTGAGCTATGGTAGAGCATGCCAGTTTTTGTTTTACATTAACTTGTAAAAGCTTGGTGAACTGAGCAATGATTGCGGTAAGTCCCCCAACAATCAATAGGACATTTAATGTGTTCGATGTGAAAATTAAGGTAGAAAATAATGCTAATAATATTCCCGATGCATTTACAAAACCAGCGTGCATTAGTGCTGATGCAGGCGTGGGCGAGGTCATAGATGAAAGTAACCAACGATGGAATGGGTATATGGCAGATTGTATAAAAGCTGCAACAATGATGCAAAGAGCTGCCATTAAAACGATGTGCTGTGGTAGATTCTCTAGTATTGGAATTATTTTACTTATGGTAAAGGTTCCACTTTCATAGGCCAATAATAGTAATCCAGAACTAAGGAACAAACTGCCAGTAAGAAAATAACGGAAAGTAAATTTTAAAGCTTCCCGCGCCTCTCCCCATTCAGAATCTACACCGATTAAATAAGACATAAAACCGCCCATCATCAGCCAGCTAAATAATAAAAGTAATACATGATTAGACATGACTAAAAGCATTACAGAAAGCGTAAACCCAATGCATAGCAACATGAATTTGGTATGATATTTAAAGCCTTGTAGATAGGTTTTTGCATAACTACTTACAATGGCACTGAAGAAGGTGACGGTGGTCCAGATTAAAATAGTGAAACCATTAATTCGTAGTATAGTTCCTTTAGACCATTCGGGTATTGAAGGAAAAAAATATAAGGTGTACATAATATTCCCAATGAATACTAACCATAAAAAAATCGGAATAACATTTATAAGAAAAATAGAAAGGGGAGTATGGCTTATGTAACTTTTATTTAAGATCGTTTTTTCTTGTATTTTGTTTTCAAGAATCATGTGCAGGTTGTATAAGAATTTTTAATTTTTGGATGTAGGATTTATTATTTTATATTTTGGCCCAGCTTGGCAATAAATACGAAACTTAAAATGACGCTACAGATTAAAATACGGTCTAAAAAAATGGCTTCATTTACGTAGGACATTATAATTAATAATGCAAGTAAGATTACGCCCATTACCGGTAGAATAGTAGATTTTGAAAATTGCATGTTCGATTTTTTAGTGAAAGATGTAGTTAAAAGGTTCAATAAATAGGATTTTGATTGTGTAATTCGATACTAATTTTTATTCAGAAACCTTGATTTCCAAAATCCCGTTGATTACATATTTCTTACCAATTTCCTTGGTATCTACTAAGAACTCTTTGGTATTTAATTTTTCTTTTAGAAGTTCTTTGATTCGACCGTCCAAAAGGTCTGTTTTACAAATGTGATTTCCTTCCCAAAGCTGGAGCCTTTGTAATTTGTGAAAGTTGATTTTTTCATCGATGAGCGACATAATAATATCGTTCGCTTCGGACGAAGTGAATTCACCTTTGATCAATTGAATTTTTTTTGTTGAGGTTAATTTATTTGTTTCCATTTAGTTGTTTTTTAAGACTTTAAAGATTAGTTACTATTTTCTAGGGCAAAGATTACATATTTTAATTATAAATTTTTATTTATATTAATTATATAATACATAAATATATTTTATGCATTATACTTTGCGCCAACTTCAAATATTTTTGAAAATAGCTCAAATACAGAGTATTACTTAAGCTTCTGAGGAGCTCCATTTGACCTAGCCTGTAGTTTCTATTCAGTTAAAAAATTTTCAAGACCAGTTTCTTATTCTGCTGACCGAGGGGGGTAGGTAGAAAGCTTTATATCACAGATTTTGAAAAGGAAATAGCCTTGGCAGCGAAAAAAAT
Organism: uncultured Maribacter sp.; assembly: GCF_963974015.1. GTDB lineage: Bacteria > Bacteroidota > Bacteroidia > Flavobacteriales > Flavobacteriaceae > Maribacter. The sequence continues at coordinate 899,975 of NZ_CAXBBZ010000001.1, forward strand.
CCTAAATGAGGTTTATGCTATTAATTACAAGACCTTGGCATACCAAGGCTCACTTTCTGGAAGGCTCAAAATATCTATAGTTTCTACCGGTAAATATGTTATGCCATATTTTTTATCTGACTTTATGAAGATTAATTCGGGGGTAGATCTTGTTATGGATGTGACCAATAAGGCGAGAGTGGTTGAAATTTTAGAATTGAACGAAGTGGATTTTGTACTAGTTTCAGTTTTATCTAATAATCTGAAAATATATAGTATAGAATTGATTTCTAATAGATTGTTTTATGTAGGTAGTAAAGAATTGAAGTTTAACGAAATACAGAACAAAGAGAAATTTTTCGAGAAACAGCCCTTAATTTATATAGTACATAGATCATCAATCCGTATGGGCTCAGCAATTACATTATATGATTTACAATGAGCTATGATTTTATCTAAATCATCTACTTCAAAGGCTAAGTATCTGAGTCCGCACGATTCTGGTCTCGATGGTCGTTTTGGAGGATTGGGAAAGGAAAACAATTTAATAAAGTACACCATTTAAGGTCAAATCAAGTTTTATGATTTAAGATTTTGGCGTTATACTTCCCTTATTACCTTCAACCCTAATACAGCTGTATAGAATTGCTTGGAAATGGATCAGTCTGAATTTATGATTGCTATATGGTGTACTGTACTTTGTTTGACATTAGGTTTTAATCTTAAGTTTATACTTCTGCAAAAGCCCGGACAGTCCATCTTTATAAAAAATAGCTCCTGTCATCTTATTATTCTCTGGGTCAATACTAAAATTTGAAGCAGTGCTAAAATCTGTCTTTTCAAGAATTGTTCTTGAAAAAATAGTACGATTTAAATCGCACGAGTCAAAGTTCGCTTTACTAAGGTCGCAATCTGAAAATTCAGCTTCATTCAGTATACACGATATAAAGAACTGCCCTACAAGTTTCAATTCATTAAAAATTGCATAACTGAGATTACAGTTGAAAAAAGATATGTCCATTAAAAATGTATTGCACGTATTAAAAGCCACTCCCATAAGTTTACAATATGAAAACTTCACCTCTTTAAAGGTTGTATTTACAATGTTTGCATTACTTAAATTACATTCTATAAATTCACATTCCATAAATATCTGGTTGTCCAAATATCCTTCGGAAAAGGCACATCCTTCAAAAATGCAATTTTCATACTCTGCTCTGGGCAAACGAGTTTTGGTAAAATCTTCTCCTTTATAAGTTGTGTCAATAATTAAGTTATTCACTACGACGTATCTATTTTTTATTGGATAATATTAATGCCGGAATTTCTAAACTTCTAAACGTCTCATTGTATGCTGCCATTTCTGTATTAATGATGGCACTATGCTCTGTTTTAAACGCTCTCCATTGCGTTAAAAGGTCTTGTAATCTAACTTTGGCGCCTGCTGTAACTTTTGGTTCTACTACATCTATGTAGCCCCTTAAATTTAATAGTTGTGAATTTAACTTATTTTCAAAATTGATAACATCTTGAAAAGTTTTTTGATCGGGTTGTATTAAATTCTCTTCCCAAGTCGTAATTCGTTTCACTAAAGAATCTCCTTGTTTTAATAGGGATTCAGCTATTTCATTATCTTTTAGAAGTTTAGCGTAATCTTTCAATTGTGCCTTTGCCGAACGCATTGAATTAACTGAATTATGTATGTCGACCACAGTGGATTCTATAGTCTTTAAAAGTTCTTGTTGCTCTTCATAATCGGCTAGGCTACTTTTCACTTTCGGGTGCGGTAAAATTTTCACGGTAGTTTCTGTGATGCTTGTCCCTAAAGTTAGTTTTAAGCTATATTCTCCTGGGCCTACTGTAGAACCATCATGCCCACCAAGAACAAAAACCTTATCAACCGCTGGCAAACTCTCTCTTTTAAAATCCCAAGTAAATCGATTGTATCCTTTTTTAGAAGGTAATACATCAGGTTTAGATGGACCCCCAGGCCATGATTTAAAATCTTTCGGTTTTTGATTGGTAATGGTGCGTATGACTTCGCCATCTTTTAACACCTCTAATTTTAGTTCTGTACTATCTTGTTTTTGGTTTAAATAATAATCAAAAGTAACCCCACTTTTAGGATTACTCCCTACACCGGGAATAGGTTTGTCACTTGACCCGCCTATAAACAAATAGGTGTTTTTGGGTTGAAAAATAGATACTTCTTGTTTGGGTGTTTTTATATTTTGGAATGAAGCCAAATCATCCAATATCCAAAATGCACGACCAGCTGTGGCGGCAACTAAATCATTATCTTGAATGGTTAAATCATTTATAGGGGTCACTGGCAGATTTAGTTGTAAAGGTTGCCAAAGTAGTCCATCATTTAAAGAGATAAAAAGGCCTGTTTCGGTACCTGCATAAAGTAATCCCTTTACCTTTTTGTCTTCACGAACAACTCTGGTAAAGGTATTGTCACCAGTTATTCCATTAATAATTTTCGTCCACGTTGTTCCGTAATCAGTGGTTTTAAAAATATAGTTGTCTAAATCCATCGACTTATACCGCATAAGCACAATATAGGCGGTTGCTGGGTCATGTGGCGATACTTCAATGCTATTAATAATACCTTCTTTTATACCCGTTGGCGTAACGTTGGTCCAATTTACACCACCGTCTTTTGTGACATGTACCAAGCCATCATCGCTGCCTGACCAAAGTACACCTTCTTCATGTTGAGATTCGGTAAGGTAGGTAAGTGTGTTGTATATTTCACCACCTGCAGCTTCGTTCGTAAATGGTCCGCCACCAAGTCCATGTTTGTCTTTTTCATTCCGGGTTAAATCTGGACTAATAGTTTTCCAACTATGACCTTCATCTGTTGATTTGAAAACAACGTTACCACCATGGTAGATTGTTTTTCTGTCGTGGGGCGATGTAATAATTGGTGCATTCCAGTTATAGCGATATTTTGCATTTTCGGGTGAGATACTCAAACCTAGTTCTGGGTATTCTTTTATAGGTTTAGATTCTTTGGTACTTGCATTCCACTTATCAATATTACCTTGGTAGGTGCCACCATAAATTAATTGCGGATTGTCTGGGTCAAAGGCCAAAAAAGCGCTTTCTCCACCAGCAACTGCATACCAATCTTTCCAATCGATACCTCCATCATTGGTTCTAGATGCTATGGCCACTGTAGAATTATCTTGCTGACCACCATAAACATTATATGGAACTAGATTATCTGTGATTACCCTATAGAATTGTGCTGTGTTTTGATTTTCTTGCGTGCTCCAGCTTTTACCACCATTGTTGGAAACGTTAGACCCACCATCATTAGAATTGATCATACGCTGGTTGTTTAAGGGGTCGATCCATAAATCGTGGTTATCACCATGCGGAGTGGATAGTGGAGAAAAAGATTTACCACCATCAATTGATTTGGTTACAGGAGCGTTGAGTACGTAAACAATATTTTCATTTTGTGTATCCGCAAAAATCTCCATGTAATACCATGAACGTGTAATATTGATTCTATCCTTATTAATTAATGTCCACTTCTTACCTGCGTCATCAGATCTATAAACACCTCCTTTTTCACCTTCAGCTTCAATTACGGCGAACACCCGTTCTGGGTTTGCTCTTGAAACGGATACTCCAATTTTCCCCATTTCTTTTGGAAGCCCTTCGGTTAATTGTTTCCAAGTATCACCACCATCGGTAGATTTATAGATACCCGAATTTTTACCGCCAGATTCCATCGTCCAAGGAAAACGTTTATGTTGCCACATGGCAGCATATAGTATTGTTGGGTTGGTCATATCCATAGAAAGTGCAGAAGCACCTGTAATATTGTCTATAAAAAGAACATTCTCCCAAGTATCACCACCATCAATAGATTTATAAATACCACGTTGCGAAGATGGGCCATATTGTGCTCCTTGGGCTGAAACAAGAATAATATCAGGGTTAGTTGGGTCTATGATAACATCAGAAATATGTCTGGTCTCATCAAGTCCCATGTGTTTCCAGGTTTTTCCTGCATCGGTAGATTTGTAAACACCATCGCCCATAGAGGTCATTACCCCTCTAGCGGCATGCTCGCCCATGCCGGCGATAACAATATTCGGATTGCTTTCAGAAACTGAAATTGCCCCTACGGTTGCAGTTTTCAAGAATCCGTCAGAAATATTGTTCCATGTAATACCGTCATCGGTAGTTTTCCAAATTCCACCGCCAACGGTACCCATGTAATAGGTCATCGGTTGACCGACCACTCCGGTCGATGCAACACTTCTTCCACCTCTAAACGGACCTATATTCCGCCATTTTATTCCTTGAAAAAGGGAATCTTCTAATTTAATTGTTGGTTCGGTGACCTTATTTTTTCTACGTTGCGATTGTAACGCTAGAGGAGAAATAAAGAGCAGTAGTAGTAAAAGTTTGATGGCTTTCATATTGTGGTTGGTTTTTGGTCTTTTTATTTTGAAATTTTATTCTTGTCCGCCATTGCGTTTGGGAGTTCTTGGTGTTGGCCATTCCATCTTTTCTCCGGTTCTGGAATTGATGCCAAGAACCGCTTTTTCACGGGATGTTTTTTCTGGGTCTTCACAAGCCATATACGTTAGGATTGCCGTTAGAATGGAATTGTTACGAACATCATCGAAAACGATTTTATCATATGTATCCAAATTAGTATGCCAGGTATAGTTCCAGTAATCCCAACTTAGGGAACTTAATGAAAAAGCTGGAGCTCCGGCTGCAACAAAGGAAGCGAAATCAGAACCTCCACGGCCTGGTGAACCTGGGAATGTAGTTTCTATTTCGTTTTTATACCCTTCAGGAACAGCTTCTAACCAACGCCCTAAATAATCATACGCATGAAGAAATCCTTGACCTGAAAGATTAACTACGCGACCAGTACCATTATCTTGATTGAAAACAGCTTGTACACCTGCAACAATTTCTGGATGATCTTCTACAAAAGAGCTGGAACCGTTCAATCCTTGTTCTTCACTTCCCCAATGCCCAATTAAGATGGTTCGTTTAGGATTAGGATATACTTTTTTCAGAATACGGGCTGCTTCCAACATGGTGATTGTTCCTGTTCCATTATCGGTGGCACCTGTAGCACCATCCCAAGAATCGAAATGTGCCGATAGAATTACATACTCATCTGGGAATTCTGTTCCTGGTATAGTTGCAATGGTGTTGAAGGTGGGTACTTTGCCTAAATCTTTTGATTCGGCTATTATTTTTATCTGCGGATTAGCTCCATGCTCAACCATTCGATATAACATGCCATAATCTTCTAACGAAATATCTACTGCAGGAATTTTTTCGGTACCTGCACTGAATATTTTATTCGCCCCAAAACCTTCTGACCATCTTGATTGGGCAATACCTAAGGCACCTGCTTTTTCAAAGGCCGCATTGATATTTCTACTGGTATAGCCTGTATTATTAATATTCTGCCTCCAGATTTTTTCCAAAGAATCCCGTTCCGTTTTCATTTTTTCAAAGGATTCTTTGGTTGCGTATTCTTCCCAGTTTTCATCTGGTCGACCTGTAGGCTGTAACATGCTTATCATTACAATTTTACCTTTTACATTAGGTAGCCATTTTTCAAAGGCCAATGAGTCTGAAAAGCTCGGTAACGAAATTAAAGAGGCAGTTACACCTTTAGAACTTGTACCAGGGTTCCAAGCCAATTGTGTGGCATGAAGTGATGCTAAACGCGGTGAAACCATATCTACGTGGGTGATGCCGCGTTGCCAACCTTTCCAAGTTCCCCATTGTTGGTTTTCTGCAGAAATGCCCCATTTTTTATAGGTGTTAATGGCCCAATCATGAGCAGTTTTCATTTCGGGAGTCCCAACCAATCTTGGCCCGTTCAGGTCCATTAGTTCGTAAGCCAATTGTTCTAATTGGGAATTTTCTATACCTTCTTTTTCAATGGCCTCTACAATATCTTTTTGGGTTTGTGCAGTAATAATAGAACTGCATAGCATTAATGATACAGCTAAAAGACATAATAGTTTTTTCATTAGAAAATGTTCTTTGGTTAGATTTTACTAAAGATAATACTATTGAAAAATAAAGAGTGTTCTGAAAGTGATTAAAATTATAAGGATTTATCCAACGCTAAAATAGTTTTCAATAACACATTAGCGCCGTTCGCCATATCTGAAGCGGAAGTGAATTCTTTCGGCGAATGACTAATGCCACCTTTGCTCGGAACGAATATCATTCCTGTAGGTGCAATTAATGCCATGTCTTGAGCATCATGGCCAGCACCACTTGGCATAGACTTATAACTTAGCCCAAGCGATTTGATACTTTTTTCTATCTCCTTCTGAATAGAAGTGTCCATAATTGCTGGGTCTGCCGTTGTATCCAAAGCGAAAAACTCAATTTCGACACCAGATGTTTTACTAATCTCTAAAGCTCGTTTTTCAATTTCTTGATATACTTTTTCAATAACTTCAGATGAAAGGTCACGTATTTCTAAACTGGTAACAACTTTTCCTGGAATTACATTTGGGGCACCCGGCACCGCAGAAATTCTACCTACGGTGGCAACTTGTGCGCCTTCAAGACTTGTGGCAACTTCATTCACCGCAACGATAAATTTTGCTGCGGCCAATAAGGCATCTTGTCTCGCATTCATAGGTGTGGTGCCTGCATGATTTGCAAAACCATTGAATTCAACATTCCACCATTTTAGACCTACAATACCTTCTACAATGCCAATATCAAGATTTTCTTTTTCTAGTATGCCACCTTGCTCAATATGTAATTCTAAGAACGCCGCGATAGCACCTTTTTTTCGTGCGACTTCTGCAAGTCTGGTGGTGTCACCACCTAATCGCATCATGCCTTCGCCAATGGTATACCCTGTAGAATTTTTAACAGGAAAGGCAGTTTTGTTCAAATGGCCCGCAATTGCTCTACTACCTACAACACCACCCTCTTCATTTGAAAAAATAATAATTTCTAAAGGATGCTTTGTTTTCACTTTATTTTCATCAAGCACCTTTAGAACTTCTAAGGCGGCCATGCTTCCAACACAGCCGTCATAATTTCCACCATGTGGAACACGGTCTATATGTGACCCAAATGAAATAGGCTTTTTAGAAGCATTGGTTCCTTTTCGAATACCAATTACATTTCCGGCGAAATCGATATGGGTTTCTATGCCCATTTCTTTTAATTGCGAGATTACCCATTTTTGCGCGGCAATATCTGCATCACTAAAAGCTACTCGTTCTGTTTCTCCATTTTCTTGAATTCCAAATTCGGCTAGTTCGGTTATTCTTTTTTCTAAACGGTCTTGGTTAACCGTAAGTTGAGCATATAGCCCAATTATTGGTTTAATCAGTAAAACGATAAACAGTAGACTTTTGTAATTTTTCATAGTATTCTAGTTGGTACTCAATTCATTTCTATTGTAAATACAATTGGCCATAGGTTGTGCACCTGCTAAAATGGCTAAGGTATTATCAACAGTCATGGTACACATTTTTGTGTAGGTGGTTTTTGTTAAACTGCCCAAATGTGCAGTAATTAAAACATTATCCAATTGTAAAAGTGGGTCGTTGGTATCGGGCGGTTCTTGTGCTAAAACGTCTGCTGCGAAACCTGCTATTTTTTTATTCTGTAAGGCACTGTACAATTCCTTTTGGTTTATGATACCACCTCTTGCGGTGTTTATTAATAACGCACTAGATTTCATTTTTGAAAATGCCGAAGAATTTAATAAATTCTCTGTTTTTGGTGTCAAGGGCAGATGAAGGCTAATACTATCTGATGTGCTTAAAAGTGCATCAAAATCTAAAAAAGGGTAGGGGACTTCTTCTTTTTTGGCACTCCAATACACAACGTTCATTCCCAAAGATGTTCCAATTTTCGCAACTTTTCTACCAATATTTCCCATACCGATAATACCCAAGGTTTTACCGTGACTTTCATCACCAATATATGAACCTCTATCGGCCCATCTATTCTCTTTTACCATGGTAATGGCGTTATACAAATTGCGCTGAAGCATTAATAAAATAGCGATGGTATGTTCTGCAATGGTATCGGCGTTCGAATTAGGTGCGTTTACTACTTTTATATTTCTCTTGGTGGCTTCTGATACATCAATATTATCTAACCCTACGCCACATCTAGAAATTACTTTTAAATCGGTAAGCTTACCCATTAAATCGGTACGAACTTGACCTTTACCTCGCGTGATTATTGCATCGATTCTTTCCCTTGCAATATGATGCTGTAGCGTTGTTTCATCAAAACCTTTCAAAATCTGAATATTCTCAGCAGCTTCCAATAGTTGCATTGCCTCATCTGCAACGGTTTCTAATAAAAGAATGTTCTTACTCATCAGATTTATGATAAAGGGTGGCGTCTTTAGATTTGTAACCACGGAAATCATTTCTTCCGGATACATAAATTCCTTCTTTGAACAATTCGTCTTCGAATATTTTTGGATCAATGTAATCGCCAGGAACAGAAGATAATTCCACTAAATTCCCCGACGGGTCACGAACGAACATTTGAATGGCACCATCAGGCAGTTGACGTACTTTCCCCCATGGTTTAATATCAATAACACCTAATTCCTTCATCCGAAAGAAAATAGTATTAATATCATCTACCTGTACGCAAATATGCCCTCTAAATGAATAGGTATCTTCCCATTCTGTTAAGTGCAATTGCTGCTCTTCATTAAATTTAAAAAATGCCGTTGGGTAGTCGAACAAAAATGCCGGAATAGCTTCCAAACCCAATTCCTCTTCATAAAATTTACAAGCTTCTTCTAAATTGCTAACTACGAGTGCTACGTGATTTATATGTACTGCCTTTGCCATAATTTATTGTTTAAAGTCTTTTACAAAATCCCAATTAGGGGTAAGGCCTAAGCCTGGTTTCTCTGGTGCGGGGAGCATACCTTCTTTATCCACGGTTATATTTTCTTGCACCAAATCGTACATCATAGGGTTGCCACCTAATGAAAATTCAATAACATTTGCTGAAGGTGATGCAAAGGCAACTGAAAGTCCTGCCATAAAAGAAAAGGCAGACCCCCAACAATGCGGAGCCAGTTCTAACTGATAGGTATGTGCCAATTGTGATACACGCATAGCTTCTGTTATACCTCCTATAATTGCACAATCTGGTTGTAAAACATCTAACGCTCGTTCTGTAATTAAATCACGTATATCAAAAGCGGTGTATTCACTTTCCCCAGCTGCAATAGGTATAAAGGTATTTGCACGTACTTCTGCAGTACCGATTTTGTTATCGGGACTTATGGGCTCTTCAAACCAGTATAAATTACAATCTTCTACCCCTTTTGTAAATTGTTTGGCTTCTGGTACGCTAAAAGTACCATGTGCATCAGTCATTAATTTAATATGGTCAGGCAACGCTTCTCTTGCTGCTATTACCCTTTTAATACTTTCGGCAACGGTTTGGTCCATAATACCAACGCGCATTTTTACACCACTGAATCCTTTTGAGGTGTAGCCTAATAATTGTTCGCCAATGGCATCTGCTTTTGCCCAGCCACCACTTGCATAAGCTGGCATTTTATCACGGCAACTTCCACCTAGTAATTGAACTACAGGTGCACCCAAGGCTTTGCCTTTAATATCCCAAAGTGCTGTATCAATTCCGCTCATGGCAGAAATGGTTAATCCTCTTCTACCTAAAATCGGGAATTTTCGTCCGCGAGAAAGCGAGTAATGGTCTCTTGTTCCATTATAGATATGTTCCCATATTCGAGATATGTTTCGGGCATCTTTACCTATCAATTGTGGTTTAAGTTCATTTTCAATGCAGCTTACAATTGAAGCACATGAACCTGATGATCCAACAGCTGCTTTTGCTTCTCCAAAACCTTGTAGTCCGCTATCGGTAGTAACTACGACCAAGGTCATATCAAAATTTGTAAGTAAGCCATAATCAGAGAAGTGTTGTTTCTCTTTTGGTATAGGGCAACGTAACCAATACGCTTCTACATTGGTAATTTTCATTTAATAAGGTCTTTTAAGGTGTCGATTGATTTTTTGGTAAGCATGGTGTAAAACTCATCGGTAACGGCAGAACTACCATGGTCTTCTAAAAACTTCTTTTGTTCAGCAGTTAGGCCTTCGGGATTTGTTTCAATTGAATTCGGATACGGATTGGCTGGCGTACGGTCTAATGGCGAACAAAATTCTACCGAGAGCACTTTGTCATATTCAATTTCTTTTAGCGTGCTAATAATTTTAGGCCAGTTGAGGTGTCCCATACCTGGTGCCATACGATTGTTGTCGGCCACATGAAAATTAACAAGTCGTTTGCCGACTTTTTTCATGGTATTGAACATATTTTCCTCTTCCAAATTCATGTGAAAAGTGTCTAGACAAACTCCGCAGTTCTGACCAACAGCTTCTGCCAATGCCAAAGCTTGTTCGCCTCGGTTAATGAAATAGGTTTCAAATCTGTTGATTGGTTCAATTCCGATTTTCAGCCCATGGTCTTCTGTGTATCTGTAAATTTCTTGAATCCCTTCAACGGCCCATTCCCATTCCTCATCCGGTCTGGCATCGGGCACTATTTTCCCAACAGTTGCTGGCACTAATGAAATGACCGAACCGCCTAAATCATAGACCATTTTGGCAACGTCTTTCACATATTGAACTGACATTTTGCGTTGAGCCGGATCTTTAGCCAATAAATTTCGTTGCTCAAGCATAAGGGTAACAGATCCCCAGCACTTTATGCCGTAGAGGTCTAAAAGCAATTGTGCCTTTTGGGTGTCATAACTTTCTGGGGCACCCTGTATTTCTATATGAGTATAATCTAATTTATTAATTCTATTGAGTGTATGCTCCAAAGATTCTGCACGCATCCAATTGTGTATGGCTAAATCCATTCGTAAGTTTTACTATTTATAATCTTATCCGACAAAGTCAATTTTTCTGTGTGATCCATCACAGAATGGTTTGTTTTCAGAAACACCGCAACGACAAAAGCCGGTAGTACCTTCTTTGGCAACTATTTCTCCAGACGCCAATTGTATTTCTAAATCACCTTTGATTTTTAAAGGGCCGTTGTTAGCAACAATAATTTGAGTAACATTTGTTTCAGTTGATTCCTTTTCTTCGTTCATTTCGTTTTTTATGTAATAGGTTAAAGCCCCAGTTGGGCAATTGTTAATTTGTGATTTTAAGTCTGAGATAGCAGAATTTTCAGGAGTTATCCAAGGTTTTTCAGTTGGTTTATATACTTTGGGAAGGGTATGGACACATACTTTTGAATGGATGCATTTTTTTGGTTTCCAAACAATTATGAACTCACCTTTAGCGTATTCTTTGGTAATTTCTTTTTCCATGATTTATTGACCGATGTTAACACCTTGCATTACTATTTTTTTCCATTCCAGATGCTTTTTTAAATATAGGGCAACAAAAGGACATGGTGGAATTAAGGTTAAAACTTTTCGTTCTATATCTACCAAATTCAATTCCATAGCAAATAAAATTTTAGAAGTTTTAAGGTATGGAAAAAATGTTTCTTTTGATAGTTAAGTGTACATCGAATTGTTAAAAATTGTCATTTTAATGTTCAAGAACTTAATAGCTTGTACGTAGCTTCAACTGATATATTGATTAAATTGTTAAAGGAGTTTTATGAGAATAATAGTAGAATTGAAACAGGTAATCAAGAATGTTTGGTAATGGATTTTGAATTTGCTCCTTAGAATATGTATTTGATGTAGATATAGCAGAATTGATTATTAAAACAGGATGGTTGCTATTAAAGTTTTAATTAACGATTCATTCTCATTTAATCTTTTTTATATTTATTCTAATGATAGCATTAGAAGAACAACTTAAAAACCCGGTGTGGCATTCCTTAAATGAGACTCATAAAAAATTTATTGTAGAATTCGATGGAGTTCAATTTTATAACCCAGAGGTCTGTACCTTTGGTTCTTTCTTAGATGAAACTAAAACGGCCAAAGCTTCAAATCAATATTTAAAAACTACGGATCATTTCTTTTTTGTTTCAGAGAATCAAACACCTATTATAGATGATAATAAAGTCTTCTTAGAGAAGAAAATTGATGGATGTCAGATGGTTTTGAATGAGCTAACTGAAGTTCAAATATTCGAAGACATTGTGCTTTTAGACCATGAATTTATCGATGAGATTTATGATTTAATTTGGTTGGTGATGCCTGGTTATTATAGGAAGAGAACTTATGAAATGGGTAAATATTTTGGCATATTTAAGGACGGTAAATTAGTATCGATAACCGGTCAACGAATGCAAACGAATCAATTTATAGAAGTAAGCGCCGTTGTAACGCATCCTGATTATACGAGAAAAGGATTGGCAAAACAGCTAATTGCCCATACTACAAAAGAAATTTTAAAAGAAAATAAAACGCCTATTTTACATACAAACAAAGGAAATCAAGCAATTCCTCTTTATGAGAAATTAGGTTTTGAACTAACAAGAGATATGAATTGGTGGTTGTATCGTAAAAAATAATGTAACCAATTTCATGCATGAGCGCTTAAAATGGGATAATGAGCTTGCTTGTCCTCATTGCGGTAATTTAATACATATAAGACCAATAAAGGTTGGAAGTATAGAGAAAGGGAATGATAACAAGAATTAAATTACAAATTCATGTCTTTTAGCTACATCGTTAAAATTATTCTGGCTAACACATTCATTTATATAATCATCAATATTACCAATTTTGAATATAAAGTCAATAACAAATTTTTCTCTATCAGATTTTAAATTTAAAGCTCAATTAAAGGATTGTCATTTATTAACTTACGATAATAAAAATATTTCGATATGAAAAAATCATTTTATTTAAGCATCATCGCACTGTTTGGAATTTACATGATGCAATCACAAGATTCAACAAACACTGTTGATAAGGAGGATAATCGATTGCTTAAATATGACTGGAGCACTATTGCAACTACACCGTATATCATTGGAAAAAGAACAAGGAAGAATAATTTTGATTCCTATTCGAATCTTGTCAAGATAGTTGAAAATTCAGCTGCAGTTGGTTCAATAAACTATCCACTACCAGTTTCCGGTAATTCTAAAATGCCTGTTTATGAGCCAAAAGGAATTCATAAAATGAGAATTTTTGAAATCGATACTACTTCACAATTTTATCTCCAAATTTTCAAAGTTCTTTAAATATTGGCTTAAATCTTTTTAAAAAAAGTTCAAAAATCAATTCTTAATAGCAGCAGACTAAACGGCATGAAAAATCTATTTATTGTATTTCTTATACTACTGCTTAGCTATTCTTGTTCTAATGATGAAATTGGAAAATGGGATGACAACATTAAGCTTTCCCAGAAAGAATTTCAATTCGACTCCAAACAAAATAGCGCAATAATTACGACGGAAGGAGAGGGGTGGTGGATTTCAGAGATATATTCGGATAAAGGCCAAACTTATGATTTTAGTGATACGGACACTACAATTAAAAATTTCGTTATAATAAATCCGGATTTTAAATTGGAAAGGAAAAACGCAACGGAAATAAGTATCACAATGTTCGAAAACCAAACCAATTCTGAAAGGACTCTAAAAATCGGTTTGCAAGCAGGAAATTATTTTGATGGAATAAAAATCATTCAATCGGCAGATTGAACTTTTTATAATATAATATCTTTAGCTAGTTATTACTTGTTTTCCAAAGTTCAAAAAAAGGATTAATAGATAGCGAATAACTAAACAGTCTACAACTTACTTCGATTTTTTAAATTTTAAATAGAAAAAATGAAAGTCTGTATTGCCGAAAAGCCATCTGTAGCGAGAGAAATTGCTTCCGTTCTTGGGTCTACCACCAAACGTGATGGGTATTATGAAGGCAATGGATACGCTGTAACGTATACCTTTGGACATCTTTGCACGCTTAAGGAGCCAAACGATTACAAGCCGCATTGGAAAAGTTGGGATCTAAACAATTTACCAATGCTACCAGAACATTTTGAAACCAAAATATCAAAAGATGCTGGTATTCGAAAACAGTTTAAAATTATAAAACAATTATTCGATAAAGCAGATGTTGTTATAAATTGTGGTGATGCTGGGCAAGAAGGAGAATTAATACAACGCTGGGTTTTAAATCAAGCGAATTACAAAGGCAAGGTAGAACGGCTTTGGATTTCTTCGCTTACAACCGAAGCCATAAAAGAAGGTTTCAAAAACTTAAAACCATCTGCAGATTACGATAATTTATATTATGCAGGTTTTTCTCGTGCTATTGGAGATTGGCTTTTAGGTATGAATGCAACACGTTTGTACACTTTAAAACATGGTGGTTACAAGCAGGTATTATCTGTTGGTCGTGTGCAAACACCAACATTAGCTATGTTAGTTAACCGGTTTAAGGAGATAGAGAATTTTAAACCACAACCGTATTGGGAATTGCAAACGCTTTATCGCGATATTTTATTTAGCTATGAAGAAGGGCGTTTTCTTAAAGTTGAAGATGGAGAGAAGTTGGCGAAAATTGTAAAAGAATATGATTTTGAAATTGTTTCTACTACAAAAAAGGCAGGCAATGAATATGCCCCAAAGCTATTTGATTTAACTGGCTTACAAGTCTATTGTAATACTAAGTTTGGTTTTAGCGCTGATGAAACCTTAAAGATCGTCCAAAAACTATACGAACAAAAGGTAGTTACGTATCCTAGAGTTGACACCACGTTTTTACCAAATGATGTATACCCTAAAGTACCTGGAATACTAAAAAAATTAACCAATTACGCAGCTTTAACAGCGCCTCTGCATGGAAAAAAGTTAAAGAAGACGAAAAAAGTTTTCGATGATGGTAAAGTAACAGATCACCACGCAATAATACCAACCGGGCAGCAAATGAATTTGCAATACAACCAGCAACAGGTTTACAATATTATTGTACGCCGTTTTATCGCTGTATTTTATCCAGATTGTAAAGTCTCGAATACTATGGTTATTGGTAAAGCTGAAAAAATAAAGTTTAAAACTACTGGAAAAGAGATCTTAGAAAAAGGTTGGCGTGTTGTTTTTGAAACTCCAAATTCTTCGTCTAAGGAATCTGGAATGTTACCAACATTTAAAAAAGGTGAAAGAGGACCACATGAACCGTCGTTTTTAGAAAAGCAAACCAAACCACCAAACCAATTTACCGAGGCCTCACTGCTGCGCGCAATGGAAACAGCAGGGAAACAGGTTGACGACGATGAACTTCGTGAAATTATGAAAGAAAACGGTATTGGCCGCCCTTCTACACGTGCTAATATTATTGAAACTTTATTCCGTAGAAAATATATAAAAAGAAATAAAAAACAAGTAGTGCCTACCGATACCGGCATACAATTAATAGATACCATTCAAAATGAATTATTAAAATCTGCCGAGCTTACAGGTAAGTGGGAAAAACAGTTAAAAGACATTGAAAAAGGAACGTTTAATGCCGGAAGTTTTATTAAACAAATGAAACAAATGGTTGATCGTTTGGTATATGAAGTTAGAAGTGAAACTAAAAAAGCTAATATTTCGGCAGTACATAATACGCCTGTTGGTACAAAGAAAAAAGCAGCTAAAAAAACTTCAGGGATAGCATCCGAAAAATGTCCAAAATGTAAGAATGGGTCTATTCTTAAAGGAAAAAATGCTTATGGTTGTTCAGAATTTAAAAAGAACTGCGATTTTATTATTCCGTTCATTTTTGAAGGTAAAACCATTTCAGAAAAACAATATATAAGATTGTTGCAAAAAGGGTCGACCGTAAATTTAAAAGGCTTTAAGGTTCATAATGCCGCTATTGAAGGACTTGTTAGACTTGATGAAAATTTTAAACTAAAATTGGAACCTAAAAAGCAGTTAAACGCTAAAAATGTTCCCGATTCGACAAGCTCATCCGAAGAAAATAGTTGTCCAAAATGTGAAAAAGGAACTATTATTAAAGGAAAAACAGCTTATGGTTGTAGCGAATATAAAACGGGTTGCGATTTTAGGTTTAGTTACGAATCCGTTCGTGAAAAAGCAAAAGGACAACAATTGACCAAAGAATTGGTTTTTAACATATTTAGAGAAAACTAAATGTTTTGGCATTCCTGTAAAAGTATAAACTGAAATGAGTCAATGAGTAATGAATTGATAATTAGGAATAATTGGTTTAAGAGGAATTGGAAATGGTTTGTGCCAGTGCTCTTAATTTTTCTTTTATATATATTTCTATGGTCATCATCTGGTTTAATCGGTCTTTTTGGCGATTATGGAAAAGCTTATGCCGATTCTAGTCTTTATGCAATTCCGATGGAGAAAGTGAAAAGCAATAGTAGGGTTAGAGAAGTATTGGGTGAAATTGAACCTATGGGAAAGATGACTATTTTGAATGGGGCGATACACTATTCAAATGATAATAAATTCGTGGAATCCACGATTAAGATATTTGGAAAAAATGGAAAGGCCATGCTTGATATTTCAGCAGAGTGGATTAATGGTTCATGGGTGTATAATAAAATCAACGTAAGAATTAAGAATCCTCCAGAAAATAGAGAAGTGATACCAATTATAAAATCTATTGATTAACTATTTGCATAAGATTTAAAAGTTTCAATGTAGTAGAGTTAGCAAATTATGTCTTATTCCTAAACGTTGAAATAAAGGATAAAACAACCAATTATTTTACAACATATACTTTTCCACATGATATAATTGATAAAAGCAAGTTAGAGGCTTTTAGTATTGAATGGTTTTTGTAAGACGAAATGAAAATTCAAGTGCATAATTTTTACTCAAATGTTTTGGAAGGAATAAAACATCAGGTAAATAAAGTTGATCTTGAAAAAGCAAAGAGCATAATAAGTGAACACCCAGATATAAGAACAGATTATTTCGATTCTAAAATTAAGTGTACTAATTGAAAAATATCTATGGTAAACTTTATGCTATTTGCTATTCCTATTCCAGTTTTTTCTAAAAAGAAAGGTTGTTTCGAATGCCACAAATAATTTAAGCTATATAAGAAACCATAAATTATTTGTATTATGGTTAATAAAGAACGTTTTACATACAATAGGTTAAGACACCTTACATAAGTACATAGAACAATAAATAAAAAAAATTTGGCTGGAGGAGGGAGTATTCAAGGAATGATAACCAGTTTGAGTAATAATAAAAAATTACTCAGAAGGAATAGACTTTTTCGGCCGGAAAATTCCTTTTTAAACTTAAAAAAAGAATATTTAAAGGCTGCAGAAGGTAAAATTAATATCAAGAAAGCAACAAAGAAAGAATTAGCAGAAATTCGTAGAAAAGTACTTGAACAAAGAAGAAAAGAGGATTACATTACCGCTGGATTATTCGCTGCATCTCTTATGTTTATAGGTCTTCTAATTTCTATCATAATTAAAGATATGATTATTTTTAACAGTGAAACGCAACAAATAGAGCTGAAGAATAGAACAGACCAATACTTAGAATTAATAGCTGATGGGGATCAATGGCTGGCAAAAAGAAAGTGGTACAATGCCATATATCAGTATAAAAAAGCCCTTGAAGTTTTTCCAAAAGAGTATGACATAAATTATCGACTTGCTTCTGCCTACTGTTATAGATGTGAGATTGAGGTTAAAGACTGTACTGAAGCAAAAGAACAATTGAATAAGCTTTTAAAAGAGTATCCTGAAAAACCTGACTTATTAAGGTTAAGAGAAATCCTAAAATTTGAATATCATACGGACTATAAATAGCAGGTTTATAAACTTGTATTTAGTCCGTATGAAATTCGCAAAAGCAACATAGTTTTGAAGATATTTTCAATTATTTCTATGCTTATTTTCAAAGTTGAATGAACAATGTATATTTAAGATGTTTTTAATAATATTATAATTTACTTTGATTTCTTAACAGTAGTGGCTTCTAGAAATTTGTTGACCTCAAGCCAATGCATAAAGGAATCGAACCAACGGTTGCTTGTTCGATTGGGATTCCCTAGGCCAAAACCATGGCCCCCGTTTTGGTAAAGATGAAACTCAACTGGAATTCCTGCTTTGTACCAAGATTCAATTACTCCAAATTGTCCCAGGAAAAGAAAATCATCCGTAGCAATAACGTTAAACATAGGTGGTGCATCTTTAGGAACATCTACAGGTCCCATACCTCCATAGATAGGACCAATAAAAGCCAACTTCATGGTCTTGGAATTTAGGGTTGAATGCATGGTAAGTCCAGCGCCGGCAGAGAAGCCGATCATTCCAATTCTATTTATATCTACCCCCCACTCATCAGCTCGGTCTATTATCATGGCATAAGCCGCTTCTGCATCTTCTAACTGATCGGATAAGTCACGTTGCCGAGTGCTTGGTTGTGTTGTATTTTTCAATGTATCCGAAGTTTCTGATGGTGCTGGTCGCGGACGATTCATCCAAGTCTTAAAATCTTCAAGGGATTCATCGGTGGGTTTAAGGCGATATTTTAAAACAAACGCTGCGATACCTTGCTCAGCCAGTGCTTCCGCTACTTCCCAGCCCTCATTGCCCATAGAGAGCCACATAAAACCTCCACCTGGAGTTACGATTACCGCTGTGCCGTTAGCCTTGTCAGGATCGGGTAAAAAGGGGGTCAAGGTTGCCTCTGTTATATTTCGAGCCATAGGGTCTCCCCATTGGCGAAACCAGGTCTCAGAAGCAGGCTGGTTTTCGACGCCACCTGTATTGAGTGGAATGGCCGTTGGTTCATCAGGGGCTGCAAGTGGATAGATTGTTCCGTCTTGGGCTATTGTTGCTGAGGTGAAAAAAAGTGTTGCGATAAAAACGAAACTTTTTGTGAGGTTTAATGGCATGGTCGACATATTAAAGTGTTTAAATTACACTTAAATATATGGAATGTTTACGATACTTTGAAATTTATTTCATTTCATGATACGTTGAAAATTTATTCTATACCTCTAATTCTCATTTAAAGAACACAATTTTATTTAATTTGAAATATTTTTTATGTATTATTAAATATGTAGGTTATTGATAATAAGGGAACTATATATCACTTTACACTTCTTTTTTTCTTCTTCTCAATCTTGTTGCCATAGCGGCTATAATTAAAATAAACAGGATTTGAATTGCAAATGATAAAATATAATTTACCCAAATATTATTATCAAAAATTATAGGAATAGATGAAGTGACTAATGTTAAAAACAGACAGATAACTGAAAAAACAAATCCTAATGTAAAAGAATCCCTGATGTTGCTATAGTCATAATTATTTGACCATACAGGCGCAGAAAAACATAAAAGAGAAACAAGTGCGAATATTATAGAAGAACTTAAAAAATATAAAGTAATGGAAGATTTAGGACTGTCAATTTGGATTTCTGCTGTTTTCTTAGGGGGCTGTTGGGCTTTACTGAGTTCTAATAAAGATGACCAAGAAGATAAAAAGAAATGATAATAGTGTTCTCCTTCTAAAATTTCTTTTTCCTTATCCAATAGCATCTTATAAACATCATCATCATTCTTATATGAATTTTTAAGGTTGGCTATTCGTTCTAGGTTTTCAAGCTTTGACGTTTCAAAACTTCTATAAGTAAATTGAAAGCAAAAATCCAAAAAAAGCGCAAACAATATAACCATTACGAAATTACCTACTCTTACGCCAATCGATTTTTTAGCATCAAAAAATATTAAATTAAATAAGTCAATCAGTTTCTCCATTATTAGAACTTATTTACACTAAATAACTAGGATAAGTGTAATTAACTACTTATCTTAGCTGTATAATAATACAGTTATGATCAACCAAGATTTCAATTCGATTTTAGACTTAATCAAAGCCTTTCCTGATCAACAATCTTGCATTGACCATTTAGAGCAATTAAGATGGAATGGAAACGTAGTAAGTCCTTTCGATTCTGAATCTAAGGTTTATAACTGTAAGGGGAACAAATATAAATGTAAGAATACTGGAAAGTATTTCAACGTAAAGACCAACACTATTTTTGATAATACCAAAATAGAGCTTCAAAAATGGTTCTTAGGTATATGGTTGGTTACTTCTCACAAAAAAGGTATTTCATCTTTACAGTTAGGTAGGGATTTGAACATCACACAAAAATCAGCTTGGTTCATGTTATCTAGGATTCGTCAATGTTTTGGTATCGACAATGATACTCAATTAGATAATGAAGTTGAAGCAGATGAAACTTTCGTAGTCGGTAAGAACAAAAACAGACACGCTAACAAGAAGTTTAAAGGCACTAGTGATGATAAAACACCAGTTTTAGGAATGGTAGAAAGAAGCGGTAAAGTAATCGCAAAGCAAATACCTAATACTACTTATGAAACGCTATCTACTGAAATACTTAAAAGCGTAAAAGAAACTGCTAAACTTTATACTGATGAATACACATCTTATAAGCGTTTAAAAAAAGTATACGACCACCAAGTGGTAAAGCATAGCCAATTCCAATACGTACAAGGTAGAGTACACACAAACACAATAGAGGGGTTTTGGTCTTTATTAAAGAGAGGTATTTTTGGAATATACCATTTCACCTCTAAAAAGCACTTACAGTTATATGTTGATGAATTTGTATTCCGTTACAATTCAAGAACTTCTAGCGAAGCAATGAGATTTAATTTACTTTTACAGAACACCGAGAATAGAATAACCTATAAAAAATTGATAAATGCATAGTTTAGAGAACACAGAATTTATGTTCTATACCTCGGATAATGGTACTGCCAATATCCAAGTGATACTTGACGATAAGAATGAAACAGTTTGGGTTTCTCAAAACGGTATGGCTGATATTTTTGATACTACTAAGCAAAATATCAGCCTTCATTTGAATAACATATTTAAAGAGGGTGAGCTAAATAAATATTCAACTGTCAAGGAAATCTTGACAGTTCAAAAAGAAGGTAATAGGGATGTTCAAAGAAACATTGAATTTTATAACCTAGATGCAATAATTTCTGTAGGTTATCGTGTAAGCACTCAAAAAGCTACAATGTTTCGTATATGGGCCAGTAGTGTTTTAAAAAACTATCTAGTTAAAGGTTTTGCAATTGATGATGATAGATTAAAACAAGGTAAGAATCTTTTTGACAAAGACTATTTTGATGAATTAATTGAAATTGTCAGGGAGATACGAGCTTCTGAAAGGAGATTTTATCAAAAAATAACAGACTTGTATGCAACTTCAATTGATTACGACTCAAAAGCCGAGATAACAAGGTTATTTTTTGCCACAGTACAAAACAAACTTGAGTTTGCGATAACGCATCATACCGCACCTGAAATTATAAAACTTAGAGCTGATTCAAAAAAGCCTAATATGGGCTTAACTAGCTGGAAAAATGAAAAAAAAGGTGGTAAAATAATTAAGACTGATGTTTCAGTAGCTAAGAATTATCTTAAAAAGGAAGAGATTGGAGAATTAAATACCTTAGTGAATATGTATTTAGATTTTGCCGAACTTCAGGCTAAGAGAGGCAAGACAATGACAATGGCTGAATGGGCCGATAAGCTAGATTCTTTTTTAAAGTTCAATGATTATGATTTATTAGATGATGCTGGTAAAATAAGAAAGGATGTAGCTAAAAAGTTTGCGGAAAGCGAATATCAAAAATTTAGAATAAAGCAAGATAAAGAGTTCGTTTCTGATTTTGATAGGGTTGTATCTAAAATAAATAGAGGTGAAAAGTTACCACCACCACCACCATTACCAAAACCTACTCCAATAGAGCAACCTATGTCAGATTTCAATAAGAATTTAACAAAGGGCTTAAATTGGAATCCTAATAAAAACAACTAATTGTTATGGAAAATAAAATAGAATTTAGAAGTAAAGAATATGAAGTGAAATATGAAAATGGCATTGTTTCGTTTAAATCAAAAGAAAATATTGGATGGGTTTCTTGCCAAAAAGAACCACTACACAATTTAGACAATAACGAGGTTATAGAGATAGCAAGACAATGCATAAAGGGTCTTGGAAATTAGTTAGAAACACCCGCATCGGTTCTGACCGTACAGTCTTGGAAACGTCCTAAGAAAACGATTCATTGACAATGCAACACGCTCATTGATATTCGGAATATTGTTATACGAAAAAAGTTATGCTCTGCTATATTGATTTAGCGATATAGTAATCATAATAAAAGTAGTAATCAATCAGCCGAAAAAAAATATTGGATATAGCATCCGAAATAAAACTTTCCTTTTAAGTGTAAACAAGTATATAGTTCCCGATAATAAGTTTAATAAAAGTTTTTAAACGACTGTAAACGATAACAAACGATAGTAAACGCTTACAAACCGATTAATGTTTCAATGCTGTTCTAGGTTTGCAGTGTTGAGTCAGCGAGGCTTGATAGTATAAATTGTTTAACGATAAAATTATTTAAGATGAACGCACTAAAAAACAAAGTACAATTGATTGGAAACTTGGGTCAGGACCCAGAAATTGTAAACTTAGAAGGAGGTACAAAATTGGCTAAATTTTCAATTGCCACTACCGATAGTTTTAAAAATGCAAAGGGTGAAAAAGTTGATGATACACAATGGCATAATATTGTAGCCTGGGGAAAGACTGCAGAAATTGTGGAGAATTATTTGACTAAAGGAAAGCAAGTCGCTATCGAAGGGAAACTTACACATCGCTCATACGAAACTAAAGAAGGTGAGAAACGATACATTACCGAAATTAGGTGTAATGAATTGTTGATGTTGGGGAAGTAGGGAATGCCTAATTCACGAGGAGTTATGGCGGAGTGACCTGTAGGTTCAAAATGCAAATACAACAGATTGCTTCGCTTCGCTCACAAAGACATTTTCAAACACTATTTTTGCAAAATATGACAATTACAGAGCAAGACTTACTCCCTTTATTAAAAATCCATTTTGGTTATGATTCCTTTAAGCCGAATCAATTGGCGATAATAGAAGATGCCCTTAGCAAAAAAGATGTGTTGGCCATTATGCCGACTGGAGGAGGAAAATCATTGTGTTTTCAATTGACGGCATTGGCCTTAGAAGGTACGGCGATTGTAATATCACCGCTGATCGCCTTAATGAAAGACCAGGTTGATGTATTGCAGGCCAATGGTATTGCTGCGGCCTATTACAATAGTTCCCAATCAGAAGAAACTAGACAGGCAATTTTGCAGCAATTAGAAAAGGGCGAATTGAAACTGTTTTATGTAGCTCCAGAAAGTTTAGGCTTCTTTGATTCTATATTAGAAAATTTAAAGATTAGTTTGTTTGCCGTAGATGAGGCACATTGTATTTCTTCATGGGGGCACGATTTTAGACCTGCCTATACGCAGTTGGGTAGTTTAAAAAAACGTTTTCCAAATATTCCTGTAATGGCACTTACGGCAACGGCTGATAGAACGACACAAGATGATATTGCCGACCAATTAAAAATTCCGAATGCAGAACGACATTTGGCGTCCTTTAATAGACCTAATTTATACCTGGATGTTAAACCTGCTCAAGACCGAATTAAGCATATACTCGATTTTTTGGAAGACCGACCAAATGAAAGCGGCATTGTCTATTGTTTGAGCCGAAAGAGTACGGTGGCAATCGCTGAAAAGCTGCAAAAGGCCGGTTTAAA
Organism: uncultured Maribacter sp.; assembly: GCF_963974015.1. GTDB lineage: Bacteria > Bacteroidota > Bacteroidia > Flavobacteriales > Flavobacteriaceae > Maribacter. The sequence continues at coordinate 923,598 of NZ_CAXBBZ010000001.1, forward strand.
AGCTAAGGCCTATCATGCCGGTATGTCTTCTGAAGAACGGTCTACCGTGCAAGAAGAATTTATAACCGATAAAGTTCCTATAATTGCGGCGACGATTGCCTTTGGTATGGGAATAGATAAAAGTAATGTGCGTTGGGTGATACATTATAACCTTCCCAAAAATATAGAAGGGTATTATCAAGAAATTGGTCGTGGTGGCCGAGATGGTCTTCCTGCCCATGCATTGTTGTTTTATAGTTTTGCCGATGTGGCACAGCTACGTAGATTTATTTCGCAAAGTGAGAATGCCGATGTAGAATATGCCAAATTAGACCGTATGCAGCAATTTGCAGAAGCGCTAAGCTGTCGTCGTATAGCGTTATTGAACTATTTTGGAGAACAGGTAACCAAGGGCTGTGGTAACTGTGATATATGTGCAAGTCCTCCAGCGTATTTTGATGCCACTTTACTAGCTCAAAAAGTGTGTTCTGCCGTTGCAAGATTACGAGAACGTGAGCCGATGGGGATGGTCATAGATGTTTTGCGGGGAGCACAAAATGCCCAAGTATTAGAACGAGGATATCAGAATGTTAAAACATATGGAGCCGTAAAGGACGTGTCTTGGTTAGACCTGCAACAGTATGTTATTCAGTTATTGAACCAAGGCGTGTTGGATATTAATTTTAGGGAAGGGGCAAGATTGGGATTAACACCTTTAGCTAAAGAGGTACTCTTTTCCAATAAAACAATTCAATTGGCCATCTTGCAAACAGAGAAGGAAAAGAAAAAAACGTCAGCCAAAACCAAAACTCCAAAAACAGGGCTTTTCGAAAAACTTCGGCTTTTAAGACAGCGAATTGCCGAGGATCAAGGCGTGCCAGCTTATGTTGTTTTTGGTGATGCCAGTTTAAAGGATATGGAACTCAAGTTGCCTAAAAATGAAAAAGAATTCTTGGAGGTTTCTGGTGTAGGGCAAGCCAAATTAGAAAAGTACGCCGATATATTTATTAAGGAAATTGCCAAACATGCTCCTGCAAAAAAATCAAAAAAAGCAACGCACGAGCAAACTTTCGAATTATTCTCTGACGGGTTAACAGTTACAGAAATTGCAATTGTAAGAAACCTTTCTGAGAATACCATTTACGGTCACCTCATGAAAAAACATGCGGAAGGTGAGGAGCTTGATTTGAATCAATTTGTAAGTGTTGAGGAAGTAGCAAAAATAGAAAATGCAAAATCTGAACTAACTGATGCCACTGGCTTAAAAGATTACTATGAATTCTTTGAAGAGCAAATACCGTATTGGAAAATTAAATTAGGCTTGTATTTGCTCGATTCTTAAAGAGCTTAATTATCGATAGCGGAAAAAAGCATTTGCTTAAATTTCCAACTTGTACTATCATCAACAGGGCCTTGGGTTTGTTTCATTAAAATACCAATTATTTTTTCTTTTGGGTCGGCAAAATATTGGGTGTTAAAATAACCGCCCCATTCAAATGTTCCGTCACTACCTAGTCCACCTGAAATCTCACCTTTTTCATTTACTATTGAAAATGCTAGTCCGTGGTTTTTAGGCCCATCCCAAATAGCTCCTATCTGATTGCCTAAAATACTTCTTACCGTGGTTCTACTCAATAAGCGCACTCCATTCAATTCACCCTCGTTTAGATACATCTGTAAGAAAGTAGCGTAGTCTTTAGCGGTACTTGAAAGGCCGGCACCACCAGAAAAGAAAGTTTTTGCTCCTTTTATGGGATAATCGGTGTCATAAAAGGTAATGGGATACTTTATCCATTGGTCATTCTCCTTTTTTTGGACAGCTACCATTCGATTGTAGTTTGCTTTTGGTTGGTAGAACCAAGTATCTTTCATATTAAGTGGTTCAAATATTCTAGTTTTGAGAAATTCATCGAACGGTACACCAGAAATAACTTCGATAAAATATCCTAAAACATCTAATCCTTCGCTATAGGTAAATGCTTCACCTGGTTCATGATGTAATGGTAGGGCTGCCAATTTTTTCACACTTTCGGCAATGGTTATTTTCTCTGTTGTGAATAAATCGGTAATTCCCGCTTTTGCATAAATTTTCTTGAATCGTTCATCTCCATCAATCACTCCATAACCAATACCAGATGTATGGGTCAATAAATCTCGTATGGTGATTTGATTTTCTGCAGGTTTTGTAGTGTATGTATCATCCGCTTCATTAAAGGTATCTAGTATTTGAGCCTCACCGAATTCAGGAATATATTGTGATATTTTATCATCTAACTGAAATTTACCTTCTTCCCATAGCATCATTACGGCTGTTGAGGTTATTGCCTTTGTTTGGGATGCAATACGAAAAACAGCATCCTTATTCATCGGAATTTTTGCATCATTGTTTGCCATTCCGTAAGCATTATAAAACACAATTTTACCATTACGTGCAATTAGAGCAACAGCCCCAGGGATATTGCCATTAGTAACTTCTGCTGAAATCATGGCGTCTATTTTTGAAAGACGCTCTGGTGACATGCCTACATCTTTTGCATTCCCAATTTCTAATACAGGTGATTTTTTTAGGGATGGAGTTTGAGAGATACAAACTATTGTGAATAGGGCAAAACAAAAATTAATCAGAATTTTCATTAGTTCGGTTTTCAGGTGTAGGACTAATGTACTGAAAGTTTAAATAAACTTCAATAAGATTTGTATATGAAGAAGAAAATTAAGTGTAGTTAGAATTTAAGCTAAGTTAGAAATTGATAGTTACACCCATTTGACCCGGACCAAAATTTAAGTTCCAACTCACCAATTTTTGTTGGTTGTTATATTTCTCGTCATACTTTTTGTCTAGATATCTGTCTATTGATTCAACAGTAGCTATACTTATTGCGAATGCAAAAACCATATCGCTTAACCAATGTTGACCATCCCAAACCCTCGATATGCCCGGTATGGCACCCACGGTGTAAATACCAGCTTTTACCCAAGGATTTTTAAATTGTTTTGCAATGGCATACGCATTGGTAAAAGCCAATAATGCATGGCCTGATGGAAAAGAATGAAAGTTTCTACTCGAATTAAAAGGGTCAAATGTGTCCTTACCTAAATTAGCCAAAGGTCTTGCCCTACCTACAACTGACTTTAACACTTGTTGTAAAAGCCCGGCAGAGGTTGCAGACGAGACTAACAATACCCCTGTGCGACGTAATTTTTCATTTTTTGTAATCAATCCGGCAAAGTAAACACCAGATGTTGCTATATAATTATTTTCTGGACTACCATAAGTTTCTCCATACTGACGTAGGAATTGTGGAACACCTTCCCTGTTGTTTCGAATAAACCTTGATGTGTTATCATCTGCTATATAAACTAAACCAGTGCCGCCAACAACAGCACCAAATTGTGCCCATTGTTGACCTTGCCAATGTAACGGTCTTGCATAAGAATAACCAACACCTTTGAACATATTACCAACGTCGTAGGTAAACATATTCCATCGTGTCAGCGTTGAATCTGTAGCTATATTTTGGGCATATAAAGTTGAGCTACAAATTAGAACAAAGAGTATGACTAACTTTTTCATGCCGTAAATTTAAACTTCTATCAACTTTAAAAATAACCTGTACCAATTAATTTTGAGTTCTATGCCTAGAAAACCTATCTAAAAATATAGAGATTGCGCCAATCGAAACGTATTTGCATGTGCTTCCACAATAATTTTAATGTCTTCGGAATACCCACCACCCATGCTACATTGCACAGGTATTTTTAATTTTATACAAGTATCAAGAACAAACTGGTCTCGAAGTTTACAACCCTCTAATGATAGTCCAAGAGTACCCAATTTATCACTTTCAAGAACATCAACACCACTGAGGTAAAAGATGAAATCTGGTTGAACTGTATCTATTAATTTGGGTAGGTTCTCTTTAAGAATGGAGAGGTACGTTTTATCATCGATACCTTTAGGTAATGGAATATCTAAATCTGATTGTTCTTTTTTAAATGGATAATTTGCTTCTCCATGCATTGAAAAGGTGAACACTGAGTGATCATTTTGAAAGATTTCAGCGGTTCCATTACCTTGATGAACATCTAAATCTACAATGAGTATTTTTTTTGCTAAGCCTTTGTTCAATAGGTATTTTGCGCCAATGGCTTGGTCATTTAACATACAGAAAGCTTCCCCGTGATTACTGTATGCATGGTGTGTGCCACCAGCAATATTCATTGAAATTCCATATTGAAGAGCGAAATCACAGGCTTTTAATGTACCATCTGCTATTATGCGTTCACGTTCCACTAAATCTTCTGAAAGGGGAAAGCCTATTTTTCGTGCCACTTTTGCTGAAATTTTCATATTCAACAAATCATAAAAATATTCAGGATCGTGAACGGCTACAATATACTTGTCATTAGGAATTTCAGGTTCGAAAAAGTTAGCATCTGTACACGTACCTTCATAAAGCAATTGCTGATGCAAAAGGTCATATTTCATCATAGGAAAACGATGACCTTCTGGCAATGGATGTTTATAAATGGGATGGTAGGCTATTTTAAGCATCCCCTCTATTATTTGTGAAGCTTCAATTGAATCCTTTTTCTTGGAACATCAACATCCAAAACTTTTACGATAATTTGTTGATGAAGATGCACATGTTCATTTACATCTTTCACAAAGGAATCTGAAAGGTTGGAGACATGGATCAGGCCACTTTCTTTAATGCCAATATCTACAAAACACCCAAAATTGGTAATGTTGTTAACGATACCGGGTAGTAATTGACCACTATGTAAATCGGTAATCGATTTAATGTTTTGGTCGAAGGTAAAAACTTTCGCTTTTTCCCGGCGGTCTAATCCCGGTTTTTCTAATTCTGAACGAATATCCTCTAAAGTTGGTAGACCAACATTTTCGGTGCAATATTTTTTTAATTCTATCTCTTTAAGTAATGCTTTGTTGCCGATTAAGGATAGAATTTCGGTGCCTTTATCTTTAGCCATTTGTTTAACAATAGCATAGCTTTCTGGATGCACCGCAGAATCATCTAAAGGGTTATCAGCGTCTTTTATTCGTAAAAATGCGGCTCCTTGTTCAAATGCTTTTCCACCTAAGCGAGGAACATCCATAATCTCCTTTCTACTTTTAAATGCGCCTTTTACTTTTCTTTGGATAACAATGTTTTCAGCCAATTTTGGCCCTATACCTGAAACATAACTTAATAAGGGAACACTGGCTGTATTTATATTTACTCCAATAGAGTTTACACAACTTTCTACTACGACGTCAAGCGAATTTTTTAGTTTAGTTTGGTCTACATCATGCTGATATTGGCCAACACCAATAGACTTCGGATCTATTTTAACCAGTTCTGCAAGTGGGTCGGCCAAACGTCTCCCAATCGAAACAGCACCACGTACGGTAACATCGTAATTTGGAAATTCATCACGTGCAATCTTTGATGCAGAATAAATAGATGCGCCAGCTTCGCTGACTACAAATACTTCAACCGGATTATTGAATATCACTTTTTTGACTAGATGTTCGGTTTCTCTAGATGCCGTGCCATTACCTATGGCGATGGCTTCAATTTTATAGGCATTAACTAATGAACTCAATTTTTTAATGGCTCCGCTTGCATCGTTTTGCGGTGCATGCGGATAGATATTTTCATTATGAACTAAATTGCCTTGAGCATCTAAACATACTACCTTACAGCCCGATTTAAAACCGGGGTCAATAGCAAGTATTCGTTTTTCTCCCAAAGGTGCCCCCAATAGCAATTGTCTTAGATTATTGGAAAATACACTAATAGCTTCATCATCTGCCTTTTCTTTTGCAGCTTTTAATAGTTCGTTGGATAATGATGGAAATAATAATCTTTTATAGGCATCGGCGATTGCCAATTTAATTTGGGTAGCGCAAGCGTTATTAGATTTGATAATTCTATTTTCAATTCGATCTAATAATCGTTCGTCATCCAACTCAATTTTAACCCGGATGAATTTCTCCGACTCGGCTCGTAAAATGGCTAATAATCGGTGCGACGGGCATTTATTCAAAGGCTCGCTCCAATCAAAATAATCGCGATACTTCTGTGCTTTTTCGTCTTTTTTTTTGGTGGAAATAATCTTGGTGGAAATAATTGCGAAACGGGCTAATTGAGACCGTATTTGACTTCTAATATCTGTTCGTTCATTAATCCATTCAGATATGATATGTCGAGCACCTTCAAGGGCATCATCTTCGTTTTCTACATCGTTGCTCAGGTACTTAGATGCTGTAAATTCAATATCATCATTTCGTTGTTCCATGATGATTTTTGCCAATGGTTCAAGTCCGTTTTTACGTGCAACTTCGGCCTTGGTTTTTTTACTCTTTTTAAAGGGAAGGTAAAGGTCTTCTAACTGCGTGATATCTTCTGCAGTTTCAAATTTCTTATGAAGTTCAGGGGTTAAGGCATCTTGTTCCTCAACTGCCTTTATTATTGCTTTTTTACGTTTCTCAAGTGTTTCAAACTGTTCTTTAAACTGTACTATGGCGCCAACTTGAACTTCGTCTAGATTGCCTGTTTTCTCTTTTCGATACCTTGAAATAAATGGGATTGTACAATCCTGATTTAAAAGTTCAATCGTGTTTTGAATCCCTTTTTCGGGAAGTTGCGTGTGTTTTAAGATGTAGGGGAGTAGGTTCATAGTCTTTGAATATATTAGACCTTTTTGCTATTATTTATATTTCACTAGATTATAAGTCTTCTCTTTTTTGTTATAATAGCCATAAACAAAAAAGTCTTCCATTTTAAAAAAGGTTTCAATTGCTAATTTATTCTTTAAGACCGAATTCTTGAGATATCGGGATCGCATTGACATCTTATCAAATACATTGTTAAGCATATTGGAAGAATTAGAGGGTATATGATTTAACGTGTGGTCTTGTAATAAGCTTTTAAAAAATATGGATTTACTGTTTATATAGGAGTGGAAACTATAGCTAAATGGCATCGTGGTATGAGACATATTTTGTATAGGTGAAAATGACGATGATGAATTAATAATTGAGATGGATGATGTATTTATTATCGACATTATTTTACCTGGTGTCACATTAACGCCACCAATGGTAATATCTAAAATGTCTTCTTTGTTAAATACCTGTATGCCTACATCTGAATTAGATAGTTTTCTTAGTAGTTCATTAGTGTTTGTAATAACTTTTCTATTACTTACCGAGCGTTTGGGAATAAAGAATGTTGGTACATCACTTTGTTCGTAAATAGGGCCATTTTTGAAATCTATAGTGTCATTTTTACTAAAGGAAAAAGTTTTTAATTGCTCTTTGGTTAAAAGATTATTTATTTCAAATAGAAGGGTATCTTTTGATACCCTTAATTGATAAATATTATTATTCAGAATAAATGAATTACTTTTTTTTATAAAATTGGCATCCTTTTTTAGGGAAGTTTTAAGAAATATGGATTCAGAATTATTATCCAATAAGCTTAGTCTAAGAATTTTTGTGCCAGTTAGGCGATGGTCAAATGACAATAAAAGTTGTTTGTCATATGGATAAATTTTTAACTTTTTAGATGAAATTTCTATTGAAAGTGGAATGTTCTCTTGTATTATAGAACAATCCTTATTTGATGTGATAATATTTGATAGAAGGACTTCGTTCTCATTTGAATTGTAAAAGATATACTCGCTTAAATCATAAATAGTACTTGTGCTTCCCTCTTTAGAAAAGGTATATCTTTTAATAATTGAGGTGCCTTTGACATATGTTAACATATGAAACCTTTGTTCATGATTTATAGTTTCAAGAAAACGCTCTTTTTTGTCAAATTGTAATGGGAATTGTTTGGCGTATATTTTTTCATTTTTCTCATTAAGTGACATTAAAAGAAAACCATTGTTCTCATAATTTGAGAAAAACAAATTGATAGTATCATCTTTTTCAATACTAAATCCATGTAGCCTAGGAAAAATGTTTGAAGGTCTGGAATATATTTTTTTGGATTGACCCTTTGTTCTTGTGTTATGAACTAAATGGGTTATTTTATCTTCTGAGGCATAAAAAAAATGAATATTACTTTTAGAATCGGGTATTACCAAAGGTTCTATTTGGTTTGGAAATTTTAATTTAATATCAAAAGAAGATAACGTTTCTTGACCAATTGAATTAGCAATAAGTGTAAGTGCAAATAATATAAATAAATAGATGTTTTTATTCAAGAAAAGTGGTTTTGTATTAATTTTTTTTAGCTAAAGATTAGTTAATACCCAAACCATTCCCTACTCCATCTTCATCAGGATTCACGAATACCAATTTTCCATCGGTATTTTCGGTCATTAAAATCATTCCTTCACTATCTACGCCACGAAGGGCACGAGGTGCTAAATTGATTAATACCGTTACTTTTTTGCCTACAATCTCTTCTGGAGTAAAACTTTCTGCAATACCGGAAACTATAGTGCGTACATCTAAACCGGTATCTACTTTTAAAACTAAAAGCTTTTTGGCCTTAGCCATTTTTTCGGCTTCGATGATGGTACCTACACGCATGTCTAGCTTAGAAAAATCATCAAAGGTAATGGTATCTTTTTGGGGCATTAGTTTTTTATTTTCGTTCGCGTTCGCTTTTTTGGTGGCCTCCAACTTGTCTAATTGTGCCTGAATTTCACTATCCTCGATTTTTCTAAAAAGTAATTCAGCTTGATTGATCTGATGGTCTGCAGGGAGAATTGTTTCGATTGTTGAAACTGATTTCCAACTTAGGCCTTCTACAGCACTCAACTTTATATTGAGAATGTTTTTAAGCTTAGTGGAGGTATATGGCAAAAATGGTTCGCTCAGAACGGCCAAGCCTGTTGCTATTTGTAAAGCAACATTCATGATTGTTTTTACACGCTCTTCATCTACCTTAATTACTTTCCAAGGTTCGGCATCGGCCAAATATTTGTTTCCTAAACGCGCTAGGTTCATTAATTCTTGTCCGGCTTCTCTAAATCGATAGCGCTCTATTGAGCTAGAGATAGTTTCTGGAAACTTGCGAAGTTGCTCAAGGGTTTCTGTATCAACATCAGATAAACTTCCAGCAGCTGGTACTTTTCCGTCATAATACTTATTGGTCAATACAACTACTCGGTTTATGAAATTTCCTAGAATAGCAACCAATTCATTATTATTTCGGGCTTGAAAATCTTTCCAAGTGAAATCGTTATCCTTAGTTTCTGGGGCATTCGCTGTTAACGTATAACGTAACGAATCTTGTAATTCTGGAAAATCAATTAAGTATTCGTGCAACCAAACCGCCCAATTTTTCGAGGTCGATAATTTGTTACCTTCCAAATTTAAAAATTCGTTGGCAGGAACGTTATCAGGTAGAATATAGCTTCCTTCAGCCTTTAACATCGATGGGAAAATGATACAGTGAAAAACGATATTATCCTTTCCTATAAAATGAACCAATTTAGTGTTTTCATCTTTCCAATATGGTTCCCAATCCTTGCCTTCACGTGCGGCCCATTCCTTGGTAGATGAAATGTATCCGATAGGTGCATCAAACCATACATAAAGTACTTTGCCTTCGCCCCCTTCTACAGGTACCGGTATACCCCAATCTAAATCTCTGGTTACCGCTCTTGGTTCTAGACCACCATCGATCCATGACTTACATTGACCGTATACGTTCGGTTTCCAATCGTCTTTATGTCCTTTTAAAATCCAGTCGGTTAAGAACTCCTCATACCTATCTAAAGGCAAAAACCAGTGTTTCGTTTCTTTAGTGGTAGGTATTGTACCTGTTATAGTTGATTTGGGATTTATTAAATCGGTCGCATTTAAGCTAGACCCACAATTTTCACACTGATCGCCGTAAGCTTCTTCATTACCACATTTGGGGCAGGTACCGATTACAAAACGATCTGCTAAAAATTGCTGCGCTTCTTCATCATATAACTGAGCTGTAGTTTCTTCAATAAAATCGCCTTTTTCATAAAGATTTATAAAGAATTCCGATGCCGTTTCATGATGTATAGGTGCAGATGTTCTAGAATAGTTATCGAACGTAATTCCGAAATCTAAGAAAGACTGCTTAATTATTGTGTGGTATTTATCTATAATATCTTTTGGTGTAACACCTTCTTTTTTAGCTTTCATTGAAATGGCAACACCATGTTCATCGCTTCCGCAAACAAAGGCTACATCTTTTCCTATTAAACGAAGATATCGGGCGTAAATATCCGCTGGTACGTAAACACCTGCCAAATGACCAATGTGTATAGGACCATTGGTGTAAGGTAATGCTGCTGTTATGGTATATCGTGTGGGTGATTTAATATCGGACATCAAAATAAATTAAGCTACAAAAATACAGAATTTGATGGGAGAATCACCAAATACTTACCATTTGTAATTAGCACTTAAATAGATTAAATGGTAATATTTTAATTAAAATAGATGATAAACAGTGTGTCTTATCGATTATTTATACGAAGGATTTATAAAAACTGTTTTATTGTAAGAAAATACTTGATTGATTACAAAAATATAAATGATATGAGTGTTGGCAATCCTAAAAATTTAAGATTCGCTGAAGGCTTGCAAAAGATAGAGAAAGCCGTAAAAAATGTAGAAGCCGATTTAAACAATATCGCTTTGGTGCATAAGGATAAGAACCATAGAGTAAAAAAGGAACTGTCTTTTAAAACGAAGAATGACAAATCGAAATCAGCTTAAATAAAAAGACCCTATTCACACATATTGAATAGGGTCTTTTTATAAAAGTGGGAAACAATTTAAGCTACCATCACGGATTTACTCATCTTTTGATTCTGTACACTAATACGATATATGTACTTTCCGGTTGATAGTTGTTCGGGCATGCGCTCTCGTATATTTATTTCGGTAGACCCTTCGAACATCATTTCATTAAAAACAGTGCCGACTCGTTGACCGAGGATATTAAAAAGTTGAATATCTACGTGTGCCGAAAAAGGCAGTTCTAGATAAATATGTGGTGTACTATCCGTTGGATAAAATGGTTTGTGAACAACGGCATTCAACAAATCTGGATTAAAAGGTGTTTCAGCTTCTTCCTCAGGTGCTACAGGTGGCGTAACCTCACCATCGCTATATGCTATTTCTGGGAACGCTTCACCACTACAGCTAAAGCCTAAATCAACGGGTACATAAGGTTTGTAGTTCAATAAATGTGCCTCCACTAAAGGAACATCTACACAAAGCCATTCTGCAAGAACTGTTGCATATAGGTCTCTGAAATCCATCGTATACTCTAAATTTCCACGTCCGTCTGGGTCATCTAATGTTGGGTGGTCGCCAACAAAAGCACTACCATTTAAACCTGAACCAAAGAATAATGTTGGGGATGCTTTGCCATGATCGGTACCGTTAGAACCATTTTCAAAAATACGTCGACCGAATTCTGAAAAAGTCATACTCAATACCTTATCGTCTTGTTGCGTAAATGCTAAATCTTCGTAGAAATTGTTAACTGCAACCGATAAAGTTGTCATTAATCGCGCATGAGCTTGAGGTTGGTTACCATGGGTGTCAAACCCGCCCATTGAAATCATAAATACTTTTGTGCCTAAGTTTCCTTTTATTAATCTGGCTATAAGCGCCAATTGGCGTGCAAAGCCGTTTTCTTGATATTCTACTTGATTTTGTCCTCTTTCATAAGCCTCATGAATGAGTCCTGAGTATTCGTACGTCGTATTGGCAACCCCTCTTAAAAATTTAAGTTGGTCACCATACATGCAATTGTTAAAAAGTGAATCGTCTAAACCATATACAACTCCAGATTCTGCGATTTCCTCCAATTGATCTATGTTCGAGGTTACAAATGCATAATTAGTTTCGTCACCTTGAAAGACCAAACTACCGAATTGACCGATTTGAATGGCTGCAGGGGCTGCTGGTGGGTTTATTAAGTAATCTGGATAAATATTTTCGAAATGTCTACCCATCCATCCAGTATTTAATCCACTAAATCCTGTTGTCTCTATATCGGTATTGGCAAAAATATCAGAACCTGTAAAATGTGAAAGACTTTGCCCTTCATATCCTACACCATGTACAGCCTTAAATTGACCTTCTTGCCACATGGGCGCCAAAGCATTCATATAAGATGGAACACCAAATTCATCGGTAAGTTTTAATACTTTGCTTTCAGGAACATAAATATTTGGTCGTGCATTGGCATAGCTGTCATATTGCTCTAAAGGTATAACGGTACTTAGTCCATCATTACCCCCCGATAGCCTTATTAATATCAGAATATTGTCTGTTTCAGCAGCAGCAATACCTGCTGTTAAGGGTGATGGCGCTGAAGCTGTTAACATGTTTGCGCCGAGCATCATAGACCCAGAACCGGCAATGCCCATTGCTTGTAAAAATGAGCGGCGGCTCCATGTTTTATGTTCGTCATCATGACCTTCATGTTGAAGACCTTTATATGGGGAGTGGTGTGTATTGCACATAACTGTAGGTGTTATTTTAATTGAAACTCAGGTTGTCTAGCTAGATATTGTAATAGGAGATATACTTGAAAAGGAGCTTGTTGCCAAGTACCCAATGTCCAAGATTCTTGGTTACCACCTTCATAGTATACTTCTTCAATATCACTTCTGAATATTGCGAATGCTTTTGCGTATTCAGGTTCATCTAAAAGTCCTTTGGGGAGCATAAAGTCAATGATTAATCTAGCAACAGTATCTGGATTAGTACTTGTTAAACCGGCATTCCCGGAGATATCTAACCCTAATCTTCTAAATTGTTCATTATCGGCCATATAAAAATTTTCCAATATACTTTCAATAGTAAGCCAACGCCCGATCATAAAATTGGTATTGATCCAAGATCTATCACGTTGCCATCCGGCCACATCAAAAGGTTCGAATATTTCTTGGCTCAGCAGAGCACTGTAGTTGACCATTTCGGCAACATTTGTATCTGTGTAGCTGAAATCAGTTTCTTTTAAGGTATTGAAATAAAAATCTATCGGACTTTTAATGATTACACCAATTGCTTCGTCATCAAAGAAATGTTGACTTTTAAACAACTGTCGTAAGACAGGTGCGATTTCGAAGTCATTAGATACGAAGGTTGCTGCCATACCATCAATAATAGTTTGTGCATTATTTGCTTCATCTTTAGAATCTGGGTGCACGAAAAACTCATATAATTTACGACAGATAAATTCTGCTATTTCTGGTGCTCGTTGATCAAAAAGAATGTTGATAACATCATCATAACCCCAATTACCGGTCTGCCCTAGAATAGTTTTGGATCCTGCATCATGTTTAGTGGCATCAAAAGTTACTGGTGAACAGCCTATATCACTGCGTTCAACATAACCACTTAGGGCTCTAGCAGTTTCTATAATATCCTCTTCTGTATATCCATTGCCTTCACCTAGAGTGAAAAGCTCATATAACTCACGGCCATAATTTTCATTAGGATTGTTACCATTGTTGAATACTCCATCCAAATAATATAACATGGCATTGGTCAACCCTATTTCACTTACAAAAGTTTTAAAGTTACCTAGTGAATTTCGCTGTAGACAATTGATGTATTCATATAAATAAGAATTACAATTATAGACCTCTAGTTCTGTTACAAAATGGTTGCTCCAGAAAAAGCTTAGCCGATCTCTTAGATTATTATTTAATAATCCATTCGCATAATCTAATTGAAATTCAGATTTCTGCTGATTCTTCAATTGGTTACGGGCATCGTCATCTTCAGGATAATTGGCATTGGTCCAATTCGCCCATGCTGGTGCTGGTAGTGGTGCCATGTTTAGTGCTTGATCTACTAAATTATCTACTAAAGCTGCAACAGATTGGCTTGTAGCTTGATCAATAGTAGCGACCGAGGCACTGAATCCTAGTCTTCTATATAAATGTGATGCTCTTAATTGGTCTAAATTAGCAGTATACGGAGCAAGAGTAGAAGTATTACAATTAATGAAATATTCCATAATCTTAAAAAAAGGCGTTTGTATTACGGTTCGCAGAGTTGGGGCTCTTAATCTAAACGTTTCGAAATTTGGTATAGTATTTTAAACTATATATTTTCGAAACTCAAAATCTAAATAACGATATTTATTAACAAAAAAGCGTCGAAAGACTGGTATTTTCGATGAATTGCACAATATTGAGGGGTTATTATGGGAAAACATAATGAATTTGGTAAAGAAGGCGAACAAATAGCGATTGACTATCTAATAAAAAAAGGATATACTATTAATTATAAGAACTATAGATACCTACAGGCTGAAATTGATATTATAGCAGCTAAGAAAGGCCTCTTGGCTATAGTTGAAGTGAGGTCTAGAAAATCTGATTATATTGAGAATATAGCAGAAACGGTAACTCCAAAGAAAATCAAGTTGTTGGTGATGGCTGCAAATCATTATGTGACCGATAATGATTTGGATGTTGATGTTCGCTTTGATATTATTACGATTCTTAAGAATAAACGTCGCTTTGAACTAGAGCATTTAGAGTCTGCATTCTATCATTTTTAAGTAATCTACCGGATCAGTAGATTTTATTTAAATACATTTTGTTTTATTTATAACAAGTTGTTATATTTGCATAACAACCAATTAGTACAATGAAAACAATCTCATCAGTCGTAGAAGAGTACATTAAGAAAAAACCATTTCTGCAAAGTGCTCTAGCACAAGGTATCATCAACCTTACATCATTATCAAGAATAGTAAAACCAGAAATTGAACACGAATTAGGTAAAGACATTCGTAATGGCGCCATCGTAATGGCATTAAAAAGATTATCTGATGATCTAGAATTTAGAGCGACCCATAAGATATTAAAGGTTCTAAAGAATATAGGCGAGATTACCGTACGTTCTTCACTTACAGATTATACTTTTCTAGCTTCGGATAAGATATTGGTACATCAAGCCAAGTTGCTTGAAGAAATCAACAATAACCAAGATGTTTTTTATACCTCTAGTCGAGGTGTGAATGAAATAAACATTGTTATTAGTAATGTGATGGACAAGACCGTTGAGCGATTGTTCAAAGATGAAAAATGCACTCAAAAAGCAGAAGAACTCTCATCAATAACGGTGAAATTACCAGCAGAAAACGTTTCTGTTCCAGGTATTTACTACTTCATATTTCAACGTTTAGCTTGGGAAGGAATTGTACTTTACGAAGTTATTTCTACTACAAATGAGTTTACCATTCTTGTGAACGATGAACAAGTTGATATAGCTTTCAAAACTATAAAAGATTTAAAGTCGCTTTAATTTTCTAAAAATTCAACAACTTCTTTATCCGATTCAGGCTTTGCGATAAAGCGTTTTTCGCTATCTAAAATAAAATAAGTGGGAGTGCTTTGAATACCAAAAGTTTTGGCATAATCACTTTCCCATCTTCCAAGAGCGATGGCGTGGCTAAAATCGGGTAGGGTAGCAGATACCTTTTTCCAATTTAGTTCGTCATCTTCTAATCCTATGGCTAGTACTTTTAAAGAATCAAAACCCTTTAACTCTTTATGTAATATTGGTAGTTCTTTAAGACAATGTGAACAAGTACTGCTCCAAAATACCAATAAGTAGTTTTCTGCTTTTTCCATAGTAGAAAGAGCATATTTTTTTCCATTTGTTTCCCAAGTAATCTCGGGTGATTTCACTCCTGTTCTAAGTCTCGAAGCAGATTCAATATCATCAACGATTTTTTGATTTCCATTGGTAATAGCTAATTTTTTTAAATGATTTGTGAACGTATAATCTTGCACAGAACCCATAGTATTTGCTTCGGCTATTTCCCAAATTTGATGCAAGGCCTTTGTTTGAAAGTTTATAGGAGTGTTCTTAATAATGTCAGCAACAGCTTTTACATTTTTAATTACTTCTATTTCTACTGCATCTTGGGTTGCAATATCTGTTGGTATGGCAGAGAAAATATAACTGGCAATCTTATCGGTGAGAAAATTAGAGCCTTGTAGAATTGGGTCGTTTAGATTTACATTATCAAAATGGTGTTCCTTCTTATGTTTTAGAAATGTTTCTAAATCTTCATAATCTTCGGGAAGATAAGACCTATTCGCCTTTATGAATTTATGGGCTATAGTATTGGCATGGTTTTCCTCGTAGGACTTTTGAATGGTTTTTAACTCTTTAATAATATCAGAATAATCCCTCTTCGATTCATTTCCTTTTTCATAATAATCCATTAGCCTGTCTTGGGCTATTTTGATTTTAGAAAAATATTCATTGAACCACTTATTCTCTATTGAATTAGTAATTGTTAATCCGTCTTGAATGTTATAATTGAATTTTACCTCCTCCTTTTTATCATAGATAACATCAATATAAAATTCATTTTGTGGTACGGCATACACCAATCTATACATTCCGGGTTGTGCATTAATAGGCATTTCTAAGCTAAAAGAACCGTCTTTTACTGCTGTGTCTGCGGTGTATCGTTCACCACCTGGGGTCAATTCATAGGCTATTAACCATTTGAAATCTTTTGCAGGAGAGAAATTACCAGAAATAGAACCTTGAGCGTTTAACCCAATTGAAATAAATAAGATGCAGTAAATAATAAAAACTTTCATAGAAAAGGAAAAACAATTATCGGACCAGAATTTCTTAAAAACAATTATATTTTGATGTGCTAAAGGTCTTGTTTAATAACTTTTAGTTGATAATGAGCTACAATGGTTAATCGGCTAAGTTAATCGATTGGTACTTGAATTCTTTTATGATAACTCTCTGCCAATTTCCATGTGGCCAAGAGCTTCTGTTATTTTAATGATTTCTTTTTCATGAACAAAGCCATCGGATATGGCAACTTCATCTAAAAGTTGGGCCAATATTTTCTTCTTGCCCAAAGACATTAGACTTAAAGTTTTAAAAGCTTTGTCTTTATTTAAATTTCTCGCCTGCCCAATAAAAAAGCTATCAAAACTAAATCGTACCATTAATTGAGTAAGTAAATTCATTTCAGCAGGATCTACTTTACTGTCGGCTAATATTACATAATCTACCATTTTAACTACAGCTAATTTTTCCTCTCTTGTAAATTCCATACTGCTATTCTGTTTCTTCCCCTAAACCAATGTTAATGAATGTATCTATGATTAAGGCCATTTCTTTTTTGTGAACCGACCCGTCAGATATGGCTACCTCGTCTAAAATTTTCACCAAAGCTTTCTTTTGCTCATGACTTATGTTATAAAGGGTAACAAGAGCATTATCGTAATCTAGCTTTTTAGTTCGTTCTAAAAACGCATCATCAAAACCTAATGTTTTTTTAAGTTCATTTAGTATTTCTAATTCTGCGGGGTGAACTTTACCGTCTGCCTGTATAACCTCGTATATCATCTTTACAAAGGCTGCTTTTACAAACTCTTCAAACTTCATGTTTTATTTTTAGAGTAGAAAGATAAGCAAAACCCCAGAAATTTTGAATGTACTTTATTAACGAGTTTTAGAAGTTTATTAAAACTTATAAGGGGATAGAACTTTGTATTATTTTCCAAACGAATATGGGCCGTATACAGCATCTCTAAACTGTTTATGAAGACCTATTTGGTCATAAGGGAAAAGCTGTACAAAAAGAATGGCGGTTAAGTTGTTAACTGGATCTACCCAAAATAAAGTAGATGCAGCTCCATCCCAGTAAAATTCACCCACTACGCCATTATTTTCTTCAGGTGTTTTTGGTGGTGCTACCCGTACGGCAAAGTCGATACCGAAACCAACTTGGCCTTTAGTAGGTAACCAAGAACGTTCGGTAACACTATCTGCCAATTGATTTGTTGCCATAAGTTGAATAGTTTCTGGTTTTAAAATTTTAACGGAATCTAAACTACCTTCATGAACTAGCATTTGGGCGAAACGCATATAATTGTCTAAAGTTG
This sequence comes from uncultured Maribacter sp., assembly GCF_963974015.1. Classification (GTDB taxonomy): domain Bacteria; phylum Bacteroidota; class Bacteroidia; order Flavobacteriales; family Flavobacteriaceae; genus Maribacter. The sequence goes on from NZ_CAXBBZ010000001.1 coordinate 941,496, forward strand.
AGGTAAGACCAGAACCACCTCGGGTAAGTGGCCAATGTTCAGTATAATTACTGTAGGTTATAGAATCTTGAACTAATTCACCTTCACCTTTTCTTATATATAGTTTTGCAAAACGGTCTCTATCTTCACTAGGGATATAATATCTGGTTTCACTCATTTCTAGTGGGTCTAAAATATTTTTTCTGACATATTCCCCATAAGGTATGCCTGCTATACGTTCTACCAATAATGCTTGTACATCAACACATGGGCCATATTCCCATTGTGTACCTGGCTGAAACCATAATGGAACTTTTCCCATTTTTTCACCCATTTGGGTTAGGGTATTTTCGCGATTCATTGCATCAGCTTTTATCATAAGTTCACTCAGTCCGGGAATGTCTGCTCTGTTAGGAAAACCTGCGGTATGCCTAGTAATATCTCTTATACTCACTTCTCTTTTAAGTGGTTCGGTCATCACATTTCCGTTTGAATCTACACCTGTGTAAACAGTCATATTTGAAAATTCTGGAAGGTATTTTGAGATTGGATCGTCCAACTTAAACTTACCTTGTTCGTAAAGGGTCATTAATGCTGTACCCGTAATAGGTTTGGTCATGGAATAAATTTGAACAATTGTATTCCGGTCCATTGGTTTTTTTGCATTTAGGTCTGCATAGCCAAAGGCATTGTAATATACTTCTTGACCTTCTTCAAAAATAAGTGCTGATAAGCCCGCAATATTTTTAGCATCTACAAAATTTTGAAGTACTGAATCTATTCTTGCCTTCGCCGAAGGAGTTATGATTACTGGCTCTGCACCCACCATTTCTTTTGGAGATTCTTTACAGGCAGATATAAATAAGAACAGTATAAAAAGGAAGGATAGTTTTTTCATTTTAGATTGTTGAATGAGTGTTTTCTAAAAGTACTAAAAATTATAAGGTGATTGCAATTTGATTACTTTGCCAATGAGAGAACTTGCTCCCATATTTTAGCACTAATTTGCATACCTTCTTTATTATTTTTTTCCCTAGTGGCTAAAGTACGTTCACCAGGATAAAATGTAGAACCTCCCTTTTTCATAGGATGAACATCATGAGTATATTGTATGATTTCATTCACTAGTTTTTCCTGTAATTCACTATCTGTGAAAAAACTTGGGTCTATACATAAAAACACTTGTGAAACAGCAGTTTCAGAACCTTTTTGACCAATTTTATAGGTAGAATTTCCAGCGGATAACAAGGTAGCCAACATATCTAAAACCATAGACAGTGCAGAGCCTTTCCAATACCCAATAGGTAGTGCACGCCCGGAAGCCATAATATCTTTAGGGTTTTTACTTAGTTGATCATTAGTGTCCCAGCCACCATGAAATGGTAATTGTTCACCTTTTAAATGCAGGTTCTCCATTTTGCCAAATGAAAATTGCGAGAGTGCCATATCTAAAACTATGTGACCTTCTTTTCTAGGTATAGAAATAACCAAAGGATTATTTCCTATTCTATTTTCTTTGCCTCCCCAAGCTGGCATATTGGGTGTGGTATTGGTAAACATAATTGAAATACAGCCTTGTTCAGATGCTCGCCATCCATAAGTTCCACCACGCATCCAGTGATTTGTATTGCGTAGTGCTACCATACCCATGCCATGTTCTTTTGCTAATAAAATCGACCTGTCAGTACAGGAGATAGCATTCAAAATACCTGAGCCAAGGTTACCGTCCCATCTTTCAATACTTCCCATTGATGCTATTAGTGTTGGGATGGAATCTATTTTTACCAGACCTTTATTAACATAATCTAAAAATATAGGCACTCTGTTAATACCGTGTGAATCAACACCGTCTAATGAACTTTCGGTATGTGTATTCGCCAATATTTCGGCCTGTTCTTTTGAGAAAGAATATTTGTGGAATGCAGATTCTAAAACCCTTCTCATTTCATGAGATGAAATTTTTACTTCGCTCAACGTACGTATTATTTAAAATTAGTTTCTTTCGTTAAGATACAATAGTTAAGAATTTTTTTGAAATTACATAATTCTTTTTAGCGCCAAGTGCAAAATGAAAAGATTGAGGTATTAGATTAGTTAGTTGTTATTGCGACTCCTCTTGTAAAACAACTCCATCAGAAAACAAGCGATTATTATAGATAAAGAAACGATGACGCCTGTTCTGTTCGTAGCATATTGTTGAACGATAAGTATTGAAGAAGCAAGTAGGCAAAGTACAAAGCCAGTTAAAGTAATGATTTTTTTTGCTTTTATTTTTGCCGATAATTTATACGCACTAAAATTTACTACGGCGAAAATAAGTAGAAAACCAACGCTTCCAGAAGTTGAAATACTTTCTAAATCCAACATGTTTACCAATAGTAAGGTAAATACGGCAGTTATCATCAATCCGACTGGCTGGTTCCATAACTGACTCGTTAATTCGTGAGGTAATTCATCATCTTCTGCAATTTCATAACTAACTCTACTGCCGCCATAAAGAGATGCGTTAATGGCTGAAAATGTTGAAATCAATGCAGCTATGGTCATTATAGTAAAACCTATTTCGCCTAACATTGGTTTTGCGGCTTCTGCCAATACATAGTCTTGAGCATTGGCGATTTTTTCAAAAGGTAAAGAACCTATGGTAACAATAGTTATAACGATGTAGAGTAGAATAACAAATATCACCGACCAATAATATGCCCTTGGGATATTTTTTTTAGGGTCTTTAATATCTGAAGCAGAATTAGCAATAAGTTCAAAACCCTCATATGCAACAAAAATAACCATGCCTCCTGTAAAAAGGTCTAGCGGACTTTCCCAATGTGTGAAGTTGAACTGCTCTAAATTAGGATTACCAATTAGGCCGTAGATTCCTATACCGATAAACCCAATAAGTATAATAAGTTTTATAAAAACGGCATAAGACTCGATCTTGCTTACAACATTTATACTATAGTAATTTATACCAGTGGCCAATAGTATTATTCCGCTAGCATATATGTGCGAATCTAAAGCAGTGTTGTTCGTAACAGAATAAAGATTTGGAGCGTAAGACCCAAAAGCAGATGCATAAAGCCCAAGCATTATTATATAACTGACCCAAAGTAGATTATTAAGTCCGCCACTAAAAACGTTTATTCCTAAACCTTGATTTATGAATTTTACAGTTCCCCCTCTATCAGGGTAAACCAGAGAAAGTTTTACATAACTATATGATGTGATAAGTGCGAGAATACCTGCAACAAGAAAAGCGATTGGTGTGCCACCATGGGCTAGTGAAACGGCTAATCCTAAAACAGCAAAGATACCACCGCCCACCATGCCACCGATGCCGATGGACATTGCTTCTTTAAGGCCAATATTACCACTCATTTTTTTGTTAATTCTTATGCACTTTCGCAATACCGATAGATTTATAAATATGATTTATAACATCGTTTTCCTTATCATGAAAGAAACCATCAGATAGCGCAACATCTTCTAAAATTTTCACAAGCCTATCTTTTTTTTCTTGTGGCATTCCTTTAAGAATCACAATACTTTGCTCGGTATCAATCGTTCGGGCTTGAATTAAAAAATTACTGTCAAAATCAATGATTTCCATCAATTTGCTCAATGCATTGATTTCGCCGTTATGAACTTCACCATCTGCCACGATTACAGAATCTATTACATTGACCATTGCCAATTTTTCAGATATATCAAATTTCATTTTAAACAATTTGTTTTTCTTTTATTTCGAATGGCTTCAACGCCAAGTATGCCCTATCTACGGATCGTATGTTTTCAAAAACCAATAATAAACGTAATCCGTTTCGGGTCTGTTTCTCTTTTATTTTACACTGCTGTGCGTGCGCTTGAACATATTGTAAAACCCTTGTAAAGTTAGGTGTCTGATAAAAGGCTGACTGTTGGTCGCTAATGAAATAACCAATCATTTTGCCTTGTTTCATGACTATTTTCTCCAAACCAATACTATTTGCGATCCACTTTATACGAACAGAATTTAATAAGTCTGCTGCTTGATCTGGTAATTCACCAAAACGATCTACTAATTGTGCTTCGAATTTTTGAAGAGCAATTTCATCCTTAACTTGATTTAAATCAGTGTATAAGGTAAGTCTTTCAGTTATATTGTTAATATAATCGTCTGGGAAGAGTAATTCAAAATCTGAATCGATTTGCGTTTCCTTGACAAAAATTTTCTCATGCGGACCTTCAACCTCGTCATACAAGTCTTTAAACTCATTTTCTTTCAGTTCGTCAATAGCTTCTGCTAATATTTTTTGATAGGTTTCAAAACCTATTTCGTTGATGAAACCACTTTGTTCACCTCCTAATAAATCTCCTGCACCCCTTATTTCCAAATCTTTCATAGCAATATTAAAACCACTTCCTAATTCGGTAAATTGCTCTAGAGCTTCAATTCGTTTACGGGCATCGTTTGTCATTACTTCGTAAGGCGGAGTTATGAAATAACAAAATGCTTTTTTATTGCCACGGCCAACACGACCTCTCATTTGATGTAGGTCGCTTAAACCAAAATTATTGGCATTGTTGATGAATATGGTATTTGCATTGGTAACGTCTAAACCACTTTCTACAATGGTCGTAGAAACTAGAACATCGAATTCGCTATTCATAAAACCTAGCATAAGGGCTTCTAATTTCTTTCCTTCCATTTGCCCGTGACCAACAGCTACTTTTGCATCGGGTACCAAACGCTGAATCATACCAGCTACTTCCTTGATATTTTCAATGCGATTATGGATAAAGAAAATTTGCCCGCCTCGTTCAATTTCATAACTAATGGCATCTCGAATTATTTCTTCATTGAACCGCACAACTTGACTTTCAATAGGATATCTATTCGGTGGGGCAGTCGTAATGGTAGAAAGGTCACGAGCAGCCATTAAGCTAAACTGAAGTGTACGAGGAATTGGTGTTGCGGTTAAGGTGAGTACATCAACATTCTCCTTGATGGATTTAAGTTTATCCTTTACGGCAACACCGAATTTTTGTTCTTCATCAACTATCAATAGACCAAGATCCTTGAATTTTACATTCTTGTTCACCAACTGATGTGTACCAATAATGATATCGACCTTACCGGCAGCTAGTCTTTCTATAGTATCTTTTTTCTCTTTTGCCGTACGAAATCTGTTCAAGTAATCTACCGTTACTGGCATGTCTTTTAAACGTTCCGTAAAAGTACGGTGATGTTGAAATGCTAAAATTGTGGTCGGTACTAAAACCGCTACCTGCTTGCCGTTATCAACGGCTTTAAAAGCGGCTCGAATGGCAACTTCGGTTTTTCCAAATCCTACATCTCCACATATTAAACGATCCATAGGTCGCTCACTTTCCATGTCCCGTTTTACATCTTCGGTAGCCGTACTTTGGTCTGGTGTATCTTCATAAATAAAAGAGGCTTCTAGTTCGTTCTGTAGGTAACTATCCGGGTTGTATTGAAATCCTTTTTCCAGTCTTCGTTTTGCATAAACCTTTATAAGGTTAAAGGCAATTTTCTTGACTCGACTCTTCGTCTTGTCCTTAATTTTCTTCCAAGCACCAGAGCCTAATTTGTAAATCTTTGGTGGTGTACCATCCTTACCATTGAATTTCGAAATTTTATGTAATGAATGTATGCTTACATATAAAATATCACGCTCGCCATACATCAGTTTTATGGCTTCTTGTTTTTTGCCTTCTACATCTATTTTTTGAAGTCCACCGAACTTACCTATACCATGGTCAATGTGAGTAACATAATCACCTATTTCAAGTTTGTTCAGTTCTTTTAATGTAATGGCTTGCTTTTTTGCATAACTGTTTTTTACATGAAACTTATGATATCGTTCAAAAATTTGATGGTCGGTATAGCAAACTAATTTTTGGTCGTCATCGACAAAACCTTGAAATAATGGAAATACAATAATGTGATAATGGACCTGCTCGTTTACTTCTTCAAAAATGTCATGAAATCGTTTTGCCTGCTGTTCGCTGGCGCAAAAAATATAATTGGTATACCCTTGTTCACGGTAACCGTTAAGATTTTCGATGAGCAAGTCGAACTTCTTGTTGAATGAAGGTTGAGGTTTAATATGAAATTCTATCAGAGATTCAGAGTTGCGTTTAGAATTTTGGGTTAAAAGGGTGAAATCTGAAAGGTGCTTTCTAAATTCTGTACCACCCATAAACAATTCTTCTGGCTCTGCATGTTTAATATCTCTCGAGAGTTTGGTGAAAGCTTCTTTTGCCTTTTCAAAGAAATCATCTAAACGGTCATATAGCAAGTCAGTATTTTTTGCAAAAACCAATGTTTTTGATGCAACATAGGTTAAAAAGCTCTGCCTTTTCTCCGTTAAAAATTTGTTGGCCATATTCGGCACAATAGTTATTGACTTTACCTTTTCTTTAGAAAGTTGTGTTTCAACATCGAAGGTTCGAATACTATCTATTTCATCACCAAAAAACTCAATACGATATGGTTCATCGTGAGAAAACGAATACACGTCAACAATACCGCCCCGTACCGAAAATTCGCCGGGTTCGGTTACAAAATCGACCCGCTTAAATTTATATTCGAATAAGATTTCATTTAAAAAATCTAAGGAGAGCGTATCTCCTAATTTCATTTTTAAGGTGTTCTTATCAAGCTCTTTACGCGTTACCACTTTTTCAAAAAGCGCATCGGGGTACGTAACAATAACCGCCGGTTTTTTTCTAGAATTTATTCTATTTAATACCTCGGCACGTAAAAGAACATTGGCATTATCGGTTTCTTCAATTTGATAGGGTCTCCTATAACTACCTGGGTAAAAAAGAACATCATCTTCGCCAATAAGGCGCTCTAAATCATTTAAGTAATAAGCGGCTTCTTCCTTGTCATTGAATATGGCTAGAAAAGGACGTTCTGAATCTTTAAAAACATTTGCTAAAACAAAGGATAGAGATGAACCTACAAGCCCTTTTAATTGAATGTTTTTTATTCCCGAATTTTCAGAATCGGCAATAGTTTTCTGCAGTTTCCCTAGTTGGGGAGACTGATTGTACTGTTGTTGGATAGAGGAATGACTCAACAATTTAAAATTTGTGCAAATATAAGAATACCTAAGGAACGATTTGGGCGTAATTTTTAGTATACTATTTTGAGGTTTGGGTATGAATTTTAAATGATATAAAAACGATTATAATACAAACAATTGTTTAGGGGAGACTATTAAAACGTTCTTGGAATTTTTTAATCGGATTTGTTCTCCTGTTTTTAAATGCATGTACGGTAATAGCTATAAAAAGAATGATACTTCCAATCAAAGCTGTGTTTGCGATAGAATTATAATAGCCTTCATGTCTAATATATATAGCGAATAAAGCCCATATGCCAACTAAAGCGAATTCGCGCATATTCCTTTTCCAAATCATTAATAAATTAAGGGTTATAGCCACCACAATCATACTAATTGTCCAGGCCTGTTCAGAAAATAAACCGCCATTCCAGTTAAGTTTGCTTAAATATGCTGAAATATTAGCGATGGTGGCGACAGAAATCCATCCACTATAAAGGCAAATTGGCCACCAAACAAATGCAATGGTAGTAATGGGAGCATCCCAGCGCTCCATGTTCGTGTTCAATATTATTTTTATAAGTGAGATGAGAATACCGAACATGATAAGTACCGAAAGGCCTGTGTAGTCATAAACGAAGGCAAATACCCAACAACAATTTAAAATATTGGCAAGAATGAACCAGTATCCTGTTTGTTCAATGAATATGCTTTCTTTTTTACTGAAAAAAGCTCTTCGAACCTGAAAAATGCCATAGGCCAATAATGCTAGAAATATGATTCCCCAAATGGCAAAGGCATAGCTAGCGGGCGTAAACAGGTTGACATACCTTGAGCTAATTTCGCCAATTGTTGTGCCGTTAAACTGCATTATCTGAGAAATATAGTTTACGGCAATGACTAAAATAACAGATGCCAAATTAAGAACGGATAGTATCTTTTTCATCACAGTAAAGCTATTCGGGTTATCTTATAAAGTTATGTTCTTTATCACATTAAACGAACTATTTTCGGTGGTAACGTTTCTTTTTCACTTCTATTATAGGTATTTGCAGTACTTCGTCACCTAAAAGGGCGAAAATTTCACAATTATCGCACGGTTCTAGTGTATAAGTGCCCGTAAATTCCCCAAATGCCGGTAGTATCATTTGATGGTCCTTTTTATAAAAGCATGGTAGTCTTACAGATTGTCTTCCCAAACCTCTTAAGCGAATTGCTGGGTGTATATGTCCCGAAAAATTAAATAGACCATCCCGTTCTTCTGGGTGATGCGTTAATAGAAAAGACTCTAAAATAAGCTCAGGTATTACTGTTATATGCAATCCCTCATATTTAAGCGGAGAGATAATATCATGGTTACCGCTTACCAAAATAATTTCTGCATTGGTTGATTGTACCCAATCTTCAAACAAAGTCCATTCTATATTTAGGGTAGAATGGAATAGATCGCCTAAAAAAAGAACTGTTTTGGGTTCAAAGTGTTCCACTACCGAGGTCAAAGCATCAAAATTTTGCTGTACCGCTTGTTGTGGTACGGCAGCGCCATATTTTCTAAAATGTGAAACCTTGCCCAAATGAACATCACTGATTAACAGCATTGATTGCCCTTTCCAGAATAATGCGCCAGAGAAGTGCATTTCAAACGATTGTTCATGAAGAGAAATCAAATGGGTCATGAATGCAAAATTACCTATTTCTTCATCAATAAAGCCGCCATTTTTTTAATACGGTCAGCCAATTTTTCACTTGATAATTTTTCGCGACTCATACGGTCCGTTATTAACGGAAATGAAAAAGGTGTAGGCTTTGCACACTCTTTCCAAACGATATCTTGTGTAGCAATACGTTCTAAAGATAATCGTAAACGACCTTCTTCCAATTGATGTTCAAAAGTTTCGGTAAAGGCTTGTTGAAACAATAAATTATCTGGTTCATAATCTCTAAATACATCGAACAGTAATTGAGAACTGCTTTGTAAATGCTTCATTTTAATGCCTTTCTTTGGGTAGCCGGTAAAAACCATGCCGCTGATGATAGCAACATCTCTAAACCTTCTGCGTGCCATTTCTGTTGCATTTAGACTTTTTTGCAAATCATCTGACATGAAATCTGTGGTAAACAAATCATTATCCAGAACTTGTTGAATATCTATTGGTTGGTCAGATAACAGTTCAAAACCATAATCATTGAATGCTAGTGAGAAAGTGATCGGCGAAAGCAAGCTAATGCGATAACCCAATAAACTGCCCATAGCCTCGTGGACAAATCTACCTTCAAAAGGATAAAATAGGTGATGATAGCCATCACGGGTCTTAAAAGTTTCGATTAAAAACTCTGACGGTTTCGGTACTATACTGTCTCTTCGTTGCCGCTCAAAAAGCGGTGCCAATGCTCTTATTTCTGCAGATTGATTTTTTAGAGTTTCGCCGGAGCTATACAGCTCATTTCTCAGTAATTCTGACATCTGTGCCGATAGGGTTAGGCGACTACCCATCCAACTAGAAATTTTATTGGTTTTTTTATTGGAGTTCCGTACTTGTACTGTCATTTCCTTAATGCGGATGAATTCTAAGTTTCTGCCTGCAAAAGTGAACACATCACCTTTATTCAATTTAGATATAAAGAATTCTTCAATAGAACCAATGTAGCCCCCTTTCTGATATTTCACAGCTAAATTGACATCACCCACAATGGTGCCGATCTGAAATCGGTGCCTCATTGACACACCACGATTATTCACTTTGAATTTACCATCATCTTCTATTTCTACTTTTTTGTATTCATCATAGCTCTGCAGACTTTGGCTCCCCATGACCAAAAAGTTCAGCAACCATTGCCATTTATCTTCAGTAAGGGCTTGGTAGCAGAAAGTCTTTTTAACCTCTTTATAGATTTCCTTTGGGTAGAATCCGTCTGAAATTGCCAAGGTGGTCAAATATTGCAAAAGCACATCGTAACTGTTGAGGTAGGGCATGCGATCTTCAACCGTGTTCTGTTTTACCGCTTTTTGTAATGCAGACGCTTCTATCAATTCTATGGCATGTGTGGGTAAAAAATAAATAACACTTTCCTTTCCTGGACTGTGGCCACTGCGACCTGCACGTTGTAGAAAACGGGCAACCCCTTTTGGTCCCCCAATTTGTATAACAGTTTCTACTGGGGCAAAATCGACCCCCAGATCTAAACTTGAGGTGCACACTACTGCTTTTAAACTTTCATTTCTAATAGCATTTTCTACCCAAACCCTGGTTTCTTTATTTATGCTACCATGGTGCATTGCCATTTCACCGGCATATTCAGGGTGTTTTTCCAATATTTTCTGAAACCAAATTTCACATTGGCTCCGCGTATTAGTGAACAGTAGAGTGGTTTTACTAGAATTGATTATGGGGATAACATCTTCTAGCAAATGAAGCCCCAAATGACCACGCCATGGAAAGGTTTCCATTTTTTTTGGAATGATACTTTTGACGGTAATCTTTTTGTTGAGATCGGCTTTTATAAGAACGGAGTTGTCCAAAGCATGTGATTCAATTCCTAATAAAACATCTCGAGCCTGTTCCAAATTACCTATGGTTGCAGATATCCCCCATATTCTTAAATGTGGAGAAACATTTTTTAATCGGGACAGGGCAAGCTCCATTTGTACACCTCGTTTAGTACCTAGAATTTCATGCCACTCATCAACAACAATAGCGGTGCAATCTTTAAAAATTTTATCATAACCAGTAGTTGCCAGTAATAGCTGTAAACTTTCTGGTGTGGTGATCAACAAATCTGGCATTTGTTTTTTTTGTTGTGCCCGCTCTTTGGTAGAAGTATCTCCCGAGCGAATACCAACGGTCATTTGTGTACCTAGATCCAGTGTAATACGTTCTGCCGACTGTTTTATTTCTTGAGATAGTGCACGTAGTGGAGTAATCCAAATAGCTTTTAAACCCTTTTTGTGTTTGGTCTTGTAATCTGGATTGTTTTTAATGTAATTTAAAACTATGGGAAACCAGAGCGCGTAAGTTTTTCCACTGCCTGTTGGGGCATTTAATAGCCCGTTTTTACCCTGTAGAAAAGCCTTCCAAGTGTCTTTTTGGAATTTAAAAGGTTTCCAATTTTGTTCTTGGAACCAATTTTTAGCGATATCGTAGAGTTTTTCTCTGTTCATTAGGGGATTAATAATTTTAAATCCTCAAGAGTATTCGCTTCATGAATATTTTTATCCTTTCTCCATCGTAACATTCTTGGGAAACGGGTAGCGATGCCACTTTTATGTCGTTTTGATAAAGCGATACCTTCAAAAGCAATTTCAAAAACATGGTAAGGAGTAACGCTACGTACGGGACCAAATCGTTCTAAGGTGTTTTTTTTAATCCAGGCATCCAGCTTTCCAAATTCCGTATCCGTTAATCCAGAATAAGCTTTAGCAAATGTGACTAATTCTTTTTCACCTTCCTCGTTTTCATTCCAAAGGGCGAAGGTGTAATCGGTAAAAAGATTACTTCTTCTTCCGTGACCTCTCATGGCGTAGGTGAGTACCGCATCTATGGTTAATGGGTCTACTTTCCATTTCCACCAGTCGCCTTTTTTTCGTCCTACCAAGTACGGCGAATCCTTTCTTTTCAACATAAGTCCTTCACTATGCATTTCACGAGAACGGTCTCTTTCCTGCGCTAATTCATCCCAAGAACTAAAATGCATTGCTTCAGATAAGTAAAGTGGAATATCAATTTGGCTTCCCTCTATAACCTTGTTTTGATTATTTTCATTGGTTACCATTTTAAATAATTCCTCCAAAATTTCTCTACGTTCAATAAAAGGGAGTTTTCTTATGTCCTTTCCTTTCCATTCTAAAACATCATAGGCTTTTAAAATAACGGGTACTTTTTTTAATAATGCCGCGGATATAGTTTTTCTGCCAATACGGGTCTGTAGATCGTTAAACGCGCCAATGTTTCCTTTAGGGAAAGGAAGTATTTCGCCGTCTATGACCGTACCATTTGGTATAGTGCCAATAAATTTTTCAAATTCGGGATATTTGTCGGTTACCAATTCTTCGCCGCGGCTCCAAACAAATAATTCATCATTTCTTAAGATTACTTGCGAACGTATACCATCCCATTTATGCTCTGCTGACCATTCTTGAATGTCACCTAAATCTGAAGCTTCCCCTTCTATAGCATACGCTAGGTAAAAAGGATAGGGTTTAGAGAGATAGTCACTTTCATTTTTTTCAAGTACAAGCTGTTGAAAAGTGATGGTGTTCGGGTCCCAATTACCCATTAATTTGTAGGCCAAAATATCTTCATCTATTTCAGTGGCTTTTGCCAAAGCACGGGTCATTAATTTTTGACTGACTCCAATTCTAAATCCGCCAGTGATTAATTTTATGAAAACAAAGCGTTCGTAATAATTGAGAACTTTCCAGTTTTCATAGATATAGGTTTTTTTATCATTATCGGTCTTCTTTTTTAAGGCAATCATTTCCTCTAAAAATATGGTCAGACTTTTATTTGAAGATTGATTAGCCGTAGGTATGACCAAGGCAATAGTTTCTGCCAAATCACCTACAATGTGATAGCTCTCTTCAAATAACCATAAAGGAATTTGTGCTAATTCTGATGCCCAAGTTCTAAGAAGGGTCGAATTAACCGGTCGTGGTGGCCTGCGGTGAGAGAGTATGGCAATTGTCCATACTTTATCGGCATCGTTAGCTTTAAGAAAGTAATCGGTCAATGCCTGTACCTTAATCGTAGTTTTGTTGGTACTGTCCAATATTTTTATGAGGAGTGCAAAATTTTTCATGCTGTAGCGGTAGATTTTGAAGCTAAGGCAGCTTCTGTTTCTTCCTCCCCATATTGTGTTGCCTCGGTTCGGGCATCATAACCTTGCTCACGTAGATATTTTGAAAATATATCCGTATATCCATGTGTGCAAATTATCTTCTCAGCTCTAGTAGCTTCAATACTCTCTAAAAGTCCGGGCCAATCGCAATGATCGCTAAGTACAAAGCCTTTATCTATGGCCCTACGTCTACGGGCACCTCTAAAAGTCATCCATCCACTAGCTGACGCGGTTACGTATGGGACCATTTTTCTAATCCAAGTACTACCATGAGCACTTGGTGGTGCCAATACTATATTTCCTAACAGTTGTTCTTTTTTAGTTTCCTTGGTGATGAGTGTTGTTTTCGGAAAATCTACATATGGTCTCAATACTTCGGTCATATTTTCTATAGCGCCATGTGTATATATTTCTCCAATGTCTGTATTCAGGTATTTCAATAATCGCTGTGCTTTGCCTAAACTATAGCCAAAGAGTATGGATGTTTTGCCCTCGGCTCTATTTTCTGCCCACCAATTATTTATATTCTCAAAAACTTCAACTTGTGGCGTCCATTTAAAAGCTGGTAATCCGAAAGTACATTCGGTGATAAACGTATCGCATTTAATGGGTTCATAGGGAGTTGAAATTCCGTCATTTTCCGTTTTGTAATCACCGGTAAATACCCAGACCTCACCTTTGTGTTCTACACGTATTTGAGAAGATCCAATTATATGACCTGCTGGATGTAGACTAAATTTTATATTGTTAATGGTAAAAGATTCTCCCCAATCTTTTCCTACCACATTGATTTCACCTAATCGATGTGAAATAATGGGAACATTTCTATGGTGTGTAATGTACTGTTTATGTCCATACCGACTATGGTCGGCATGGCCGTGAGAAATGATGGCTTTGTCAACAGGTTTCCAAGGATCGAGGTAAATTTGGGCCTTTTCACAGTATATGCCATTACTAGTAAATTGTAAAAGGGGTGATTTCATAGCCTACGAAAGTTACAATTTTTTGAAAACAACAAACTTGTGCCAGATGTAAACTTTGACCTCTAAAAAAATTATATTTGCTCAATAATTAAAAAATAAGATATGTCTTTTGCAGATTTATATACAAGTGGTGAGCATAGAAGAAATTTAGCCCATTTTGCCGCTTTAGCAACTTTAGCGTCCATTGACGGTGAACTAAGTATTGAAGAAAAAAATATGTTAGATCGTTTCGCAACTAAATTGGACATTACCAAATCAGAATTTGAGGAGGTAATGAAAAAGGAAAATAAATACCCGATAGATGCTTCCCACGATGCAGAAAAGCGTTTAGAAAGGCTTTTTGACTTCTTTCGTATTATTTATACAGATCATGGAATAGATAATGAGGAAATGATTTTGGTCAAAAAATATGCCATTGGAATGGGCTTTACAGGTGAAAAAGCTGATAAAGTTATTGAGCGTTCTATTGAAATTTTTGGTGGTAAAATAGATTTTGACGATTATCTATACCTTGTTAATCACTAACGTACCAAAAGAAAGAAAATAAAAAAAGGGAGCATTTTGCTCCCTTTTTTTATTGATATTTATTTAAAAATTCTTGAAGTTTTTCAACCATATTGCGGCTTCCGCAGAAGAACGGAACGCGCTGGTGCAATTCAGTGGGTTCAATATCCATAATACGATTTACTCCTCCAATTGCAAGGCCATTCGCTTGTTCGGCTATAAAGGCCATTGGGTTGCATTCATATAACAGCCTAAGTTTGCCACTTTGGGTTATGCTACTTTTCGGGTACATGTAAATACCACCTTTTATCATGTTCCTATGAAAATCCGAAACTAGCGAACCAATATATCTAGACGTGTAAGGTCTATCGCCTTCTTCCATCTGACAGTATTTAATATAGTCTTTTACACCTTTATGAAAATGGACATAATTACCTTCATTTACAGAATAGATAGTACCATCTTCTGGAAATTTCATGTTGGGGTGCGACAGGTAAAAAGTACCCAAGGCAGGGTTTAAAGTAAAACCATTTACGCCGTCACCGGTCGTATAGACCAACATTGTTGAAGTGCCGTATACAATATATCCTGCAGCGACTTGTTTATTGCCGGGTTGTAAAAAGTCTTCTATGGTAACAGGCGTGCCAACAGGCGTAATCCTTCTATATATAGAGAAAATAGTCCCAACAGACACATTAACATCAATATTCGAAGACCCATCTAAAGGGTCGATAAGTACAACATATTTGTTCTGATGATTATCATCATTACTGTTGATGCTTATGAAACTATCTTCTTCCTCTGATGCAATGCCGCAAACAATTTCGCGATTTTTTAAGGTTTGAATAAATTTTTCATTCGCAAATAAATCTAATTTTTGCTGATCCTCTCCTTGAATATTAGTCTCGCCGACCCCACCTAATATGTCAATTAAACCAGCTTTACTTACTTCATGATTTACAACTTTCGCTGCTAATCTAATGGCATTGATGAGTTTTGAAAGTTCTCCTGAAGAATATTGAAAAGAATCTTGATTTTCAATGATAAACTCTCCAAGGGTTTGATTTTTTTTAGGTAACATTCTTTGGTTTATAGTTATATACAAATATCCGATATTTTGTTAAACGTTCAAGTTTGGTTTTAATTTCATTTTTTAAATTTATAACTTTGTGTTTTATTTGTAACAATTATGGAATATACAATCAGAACTGCCCAAAAAGGAGATATGAAGCAAGTACTTCAATTGATTCATGAATTAGCCACTTTTGAAAAGGAAGAAAATGCGGTAGAAATTAGTGAGCAAAATCTTATGGAAGATGGTTTTGGTAAGCATAAGTTGTTTCATTGCTTTGTTGCTGAAAAGGAAGAAAAGGTTGTGGGTATGGCATTGGTCTATCCAAGGTATTCTACATGGAAAGGACCTGTTATTCATTTAGAAGACTTAATCGTAACCAAAGAAATGCGTGGTACCGGTTTAGGTACTGCACTTTTAGACGAAGTAGTAAAATATGGGAATGACTTGGGTGTTAAGAGAATTAGCTGGGAGGTAATAGACTGGAACGAACCTGCAATCGGATTTTATGAAAGTAAAGGAGCGAACGTAATGCGAGATTGGGATGTGGTACAGTTAGATGAAGTAGGTATAAAAAATTATTTAAACGCAATAGCGTAAACAAAGACAGATTGATTTAAGACAAAAGAAGGCTATGAGGGTTTTTAAATTTGGTGGTGCATCGGTTAAAGATGCAGATGCAGTAAGAAATGTTGTTAAGGTTCTAAAAGAAGTAGGGTATGAAAATACTTTGCTAGTTGTTTCTGCCATGGGTAAGACCACAAATGCCATGGAAGATATAATAAACGCATATTTTAATGATAAAAAAGACATACCATCGAAGGTTGCAGAAATGGTAGATTACCACCTTGGTATAGTCTCTGAATTATTTCCAAATGCTCAACATTCGATCTACAAGGATATTAAAGTTCTAGTTGATGAAATAAATGGTTTTCTCGTATGGAACAAATCACCTAATTACAATTTTGTATATGATCAAGTAGTAGGGTATGGTGAATTGATTTCAACTACAATTATTAGCGCATATTTTAAAGAAATCGGCATCTCAAATAATTGGTTAGATGTAAGAAACTTCATAAAAACAGATAGTAGTTATAGAGATACCACCGTGAATTGGGAACGTACACAAGAGAATGTGACCAAAATAGACAAGAAAGTTTTAAATATAACTCAAGGGTTTTTGGGTAGTGATGATAATAATTTCACGACTACCTTAGGCCGAGAAGGTTCAGATTATACGGCAGCAATTTTGGCGTTTTGTTTAAATGCAGACTCTGTAACTATTTGGAAAGATGTACCTGGTGTTTTAAATGCCGACCCGCGGTATTTTAAAGAAACACAATTATTGAACAATATCTCGTACAGAGAAGCAATAGAATTAGCTTTTTACGGGGCGTCGGTAATTCACCCAAAAACATTGCAGCCATTACAAAGAAAAGAAATTCCATTACACGTGAAATCGTTTATAAACCCTACGAATAAAGGAACAACTGTTGGTAAGGGTGTTGGTATTGAGCCAAAGGTTCCGTGTTTCATTGTTAAAAAGAATCAAGTTTTAATAAAATTATCTTCGCTGGATTTTTCATTTATAGTAGAGGATAGTATCAGCGAACTTTTCAAGTTATTTCATCAGCATAAGATTAAAGTAGATCTCATTCAGAACTCTGCTATTAGTTTTTCGGTTTGTATAGATAATAAGTTTGGAGGTTTAGATGCGATGCTTCAGCAATTGAAAAGTAAGTTTAAGGTAGCCTATCATGAGAATGTATCCTTATATACTATTCGTCATTTTGATACCCAATCATTAGAATCATTACAGAATGGTAATGAGTTGCTTTTAGAGCAACGAGGAACAGAAACCGTGCAGCTAGTTGTAAAGTAATTACCTTTTAATTTCACCTTGTTTAAAAGCGAAGCTACTACTGCTATTTTCCTATATTTACAGTCTAATTGAGGATGATATATGGGTTTAGTTACAGCTAAAGAAGTTGCCAAGGCTATTAATCTAACCAAATATGGGGTATTCGGTACTTTTATCGGTTGGGTTTTATTAAAGGTAACCCGATTATCTGGCATCAATAGGTATTATGATTCAATTGCTCATTTAGAAGGCGAAGCCTATGCTGATGCCATATTAGAGCATTTTGAAATTGACTACGAAATACCTGAAGAAGACTATAGAAGATTGCCAAAAGAAGGGCCATATGTTACCATTAGCAATCATCCTTTAGGTGCTATTGATGGTATTTTACTTTTTAAGTTAATGGTGAAGCAACGGCCTGATTATAAGATAATGGCTAATTTTCTGTTACAAAGGATGGTGCCATTAGAGCCTTTTATTTTGCCGGTAAATCCTTTTACCGACCATAAAGACGCAAGAAGCAGTATCGCAGGCTTTAAGAATACACTTCAACATTTAAAAGATGGTCATGTATTGGGCGTTTTCCCTGCTGGTGAGGTATCTACTATTAAAGAAGGTAAAATGATGGTTGATAAACCTTGGGAGGAGGCCGTCATAAAATTGATTAGAAAGTCAGATGTGCCAGTAGTACCTATATATTTTCATGCAAAGAATAGTGGGCTGTTTTATCGTATCGCCAAATTGGGCGATTCATTACGAACCGCAATGATCCCTTCTCAAGTTTTTACTCAAAGAAATAGGCCTATTAAAGTTAGAATAGGACAGCCAATTTCTGTCGCTACCCAAAAGGAGCAAGAAAGTTTAGAAGAATATACAGATTTGCTACGGCGCAAGACCTATATCTTATCGAATGCATATGAAAAAGAACGTTTAATAGACCAAATACCAACTTCTCTTAAACTTCCTAAGCAACCTAAGAAAATAGCTACAGCTGTTCGGAAAGAGGTAATGGAAGGTGAGATTGAGAAGCTTAGGGAAAAAGATTGTCGTTTATTGCAAAGCAAGAATTACGAAGTGTTTTTAGCTAAGGAAAAGGATATGCCTTTTATCTTAAAGGAAATAGGAAGACAGCGAGAAGTTACTTTTAGAGCTATTGGTGAAGGTACCAATAAGGCGATAGATTTAGATAGTTTCGATTCGTACTACCACCATTTATTTCTTTGGGATGATGAGGCGAAATGTATTGTCGGCGCATACAGAATGGGAATGGGTTCTGAAATTTTTCCACAATATGGTATTGACGGATTCTACGTTCAAGATTTGTTTAGAGTTGAACCAGAATTATATGATATGATGGAACATTCTATAGAAATGGGTAGAGCATATATCACAAAAGAATATCAACAAAAACCAATGCCCTTATTTCTACTTTGGAAAGGCATTGTACATACTACCTTAAGATTTCCTGAGCATAAATACCTAATTGGTGGGGTAAGTATAAGTAATCAGTTTTCAAATTTCTCGAAATCATTGATGATCGAGTTTATGAAATCTAATTACTGGGATCCGTATGTGGCGCAGTATATACGGCCAAAAAAAGAATTTAAGGTAAAACTTAATGATGCCGATAAAGAGTTTGTATTTGATGAAACTCAGGCAGATTTAAATAAGTTCGACCGATTGATTGATGAGGTGGAGCCAGGTAATTTGAGGTTGCCTGTATTAATTAAAAAATACATTAAACAAAACGCAAGGGTAGTTGCTTTTAATGTTGATCCTCTTTTTAACAATTCTGTTGATGGTTTAATGTATATTAAGATTGCAGATTTACCTGAAAGTACCGTTAAACCGGTAATGGAAGAATTTCAGGCTGAATTGGAACGTAGACTTCAAGAAGCTCAAAATCATGAGAAGGAGTAATTTAATCTACACCGACCAAGCTACTTCTTCGTTCAAAAAGCACATTGTCGATCCATGTTCCATTTAATTTTCCAACACGTTCACGTGTACCTATTCGTCTAAAGCCTACAGCTTCGTGCACCTTAATACTGCCATGGTTGGTAGGGAAGATTCCTGATTGTAATGTCCAAATGCCATCTTGCTCACTAGCATCTATTAAATGCTTTAACAATAATTTACCGATACCTTTGCCTCTACTTGCTTTTGAAATGTAAACACTGACTTCTGCGACCCCACCATATACGCATCTGTTAGAAACAGGTGAAAGTGCCACCCAACCCAAGATGGTATTGGAAATTTCAGCTACGAGCCTACACGAGTTCATATGTGCTTTGTCCCATGTTTCAAAGGAGGGAACGGTAGTTTCAAATGTTGCGAAACCGGTAGCGATACCTTCTTTGTAAATACCAGCAACGGAGTCCCAATCTGTTGCTGACATTTTTCTAATAGTTATCTTATTCATAGCGGTGTTGATTAGCAGCAACCACTGCCTGGTGCGCATGAAGATTCCATAACTTCTACAGTTTCAGGCACGCCACAAGTTTCTTTAGCCTTGCAATCTGTTTTTTCGACTCCTAAATGGAAAAGTAAATTATTATCCTTAATTTGATAGGATAAAACAAATAACTGAGCAGTATGAAATAAGGCGTTGCTGTATTCGAATTTAACTTCAACATCTTTTACCATAGGCTTTATTTTATCTACCCTATTTAATATAGATAATGCCTTCTCTGCTAACATGTAGTCTCTTTTTCCTAGTTCTTCCGGACTTTCCCAAAGTTGAATAATAGTTTCTTTCCAAAAATCTGTACCTGCGCCACAATCAACAGAATCAATAGTAATGTTTTTTACTTCGGTAATATGGTAATTTGCACCAACCAATAAACCAGGTGCATATTCAAATACTAAACTTTTATCTGTGTGTTCCTTTAATAAGGCTAGAAATTCATTTGTTTTCATGTTTTGAAATTTTGATTAACAACAATTGCTTTTGGTTGTATTGAAGAAGGAGTTAAGAAGGGCCTGTATTTCTGTCCATTTCGCTAGATTAATACAATAACAAACCTTCTTACCTTCGATTTCTCCTTTTATAAGATCAATACTCTTTAGTTCTTTTAAATGCTGTGAAATGGTTGGCTGTGCCAGTCCTATTTCATCAACGATGTCATTACAAATACAAGAGTCTTGCTGACTTATATATTGTAAGATGGCAATACGAGCAGGATTAGATAATACCTTAAAAATGACTGCCAATTCGTTTTGCTCTATATTAAATATTTGTGTTTTAGTAACGCCCATATCATATTTATATATTGCAATATTACGATAATAAATTAAATAATAAAAGCCGGATATAATTTTACCCGACTTATTTTTTTATAGACTTTTAAACCAATCTTGAAAATACTCCCCAACTACAGGAGTTGGAACTTTTTTTTCATTAGCGGCATTAATTACACTCATTACTATGAGTACTACACATATTAAAAACGCAAAACACCCTACGATAGGTATCCAACTAAGTACGAGGGCAAGAAGCCAAATACCCAAAGTTTGCCTTATATAATAGCTACCTAGCTCAGTTTTGTTGCTACTGTTCATAATTATAGCAACTATCCACCCGATCAAAGTAATATGAGCAATTATTGCCACAGTTTTACCGCTATCAGGGTTGTTGGTGTCAAAGGTTTTTTTTACATCATCTGAAAATTCCTTTGCAGATTCTTTAGCTTTGTCAAAAGCATCTTCGGCCATATCTCCTAAATCTCTATTCTCGTCTGACATTTTAGTTGTTATTTGGTGGTTAATGTTAATGATAAATGTAGCAAATATTTGAACATCATAAAAATGCTTTATCAATAGGTTCCCAAAGTTCAATCTTATTACCATCGGGATCTAGTATCCAGCCAAATTTTCCATATTCAAATTCCTGAATATCACCGACTACCGTAACACCTTCTTCTTTTAAAACTTGTATTAATTCTACTAAATTTTCGACCCTAAAATTCATCATATAAGTAGATGTGCTAGGCTCAAAATACGTAGTGTCATCCTTCATCGGACTCCATTGTGTAGAGCAGTCATTACCCTCTTTGTCTTTCCACCAAAAAGTACTCCCATATTGGTCGGTATTTAGTCCTAAATGTTTATTATACCAATCTTTTACCTTGCTAGGGTCTTTTGTTTTAAAAAAGAAGCCTCCTAATCCTGTAACTCTTTTTTTCATGATTACGCTATTTTATATGCTTCGAAGTATTTTATTTCTTTACATTTTTCTCACATAAGGTAATCCATTCCTTAGTTGTCATCTTTGTGCATAATTCTGCAATTAGTTTATAAGGAATATCATTTAGGTTTTTGAACCGAATACAACTTTTACCCATGTTAAGTTTTAGGGTACTATGTTTCGGATATTCGGCAACAAACCATTCTAGTAAATTAGTGTTGGCATAAATGCCAGAATGGTATAGAGCTACAAAATTCTTTTGTGAAGCTACGTTGATGAATGGTAATGGTAATTCTGGATTTACGTGATATCCGGCCGGATACAAAGAGTGCGGTACAACATAACCCAGCATACCATAGCTCAATTGTTCTTCAAAACCTTGAGGTAAATTTTGTTTTATCACAGCACGTATTTTTTCAATTACTTCACGACGTTCTTGAGGTAGTTGGTCAATATAGTCGTTAGGTGAATTGGCGATATATTTCATTTTAAACTATAAATTTTGCTTTTATTTTATTGACTATAGTTTGGGCCAATTTTATTTTGCTTTCAACCGTCCAACCTGCTACATGTGGTGATAGTATTACTTGGTCTGAGTCTATTAAATATTGAAATGCATCAGGTAAACTATTCTCTGAAAACATATTTTCGAAAGAAGCTTTTTCATATTCCAAAACATCTAACCCTGCACCTAGAACCTTACCAGATTTCAAGGCTTCCACTAAATCTGAGGTTATAATACATTTTCCTCTAGCGGTATTTATAATCCAAATAGGATTTTGAAACTTTTCTAGAAATTCAGAGTTAATCATTCCGATTGTCAATTCTGTTTGAGGTACATGTAGACTTACTACATCAACACGGTTTTGAAATTCCATAATACCAACTTGACGTGCATTTTCATCTTCTACGCCGCCTTGTATATCATAACAGATAACCTCTTCAACATCAAAACCTATTAGTTTTTTCGCAAAAGCTTTGCCCATATTGCCATAGCCAATAATACCAACTACTTTACCTTCTAATTCTAAACCCCTATTGCCTTCGCGGTCCCATTTTCCAATTCTAACTTCTCGGTCCGCTGAATTTAACTTATTAAATAGAGACAATAACATACCCATGGCATGCTCACCTACTGCATTTCGATTGCCTTCTGGTGCTGCAGCAAGAAATATACCTCGTGATTTGGCGTATTTTGTGTCAATATTTTCAAGTCCTGCACCTAATCGACCAATAAATTTAAGGTTCTTCGCCTTATCTAAAAATTCAGAGTCTATAGTAAATCGACTACGAATAATTAAACCATCGTACTGCTCAATTTTGTTTTCGATTTCTTTTTTAGAGGAGATGTAATCTTCATCGTTCTGAAAACCTAATTCAGAAAATTGTTCAATAATTAGTGGGTGGTTAATATCTACGTGTAATACTTTCATTTATTAGGGGATTATATTTTAGGATAAACGGTTTGTGTTAATTCAGTTTCAACCTTTCCCGTATGGTTTGTAGTTAATTTTTCAAATAATAAGACCTGAACCTCTTCATGGTTTTTTGTGCTTGGGCAATGCTCGACCCCTTTTGGAACGATAATTATTTCACCTTTGTTCACGACTTCGATGCGGTCTCTAAATTGCATATACAAAGTACCTTTTATAACATGAAATAGTTCATCTTCATTTTCATGGGCATGCCATACGAATTCCCCTTTTAACTTTGCCAACAATACTTGCATATTATCTACAATGCCAATTTGATGTGGATGCCAATAGGCATCGACCAACTCATATTTTTCTTTAAGATTTATGCTTTTCATTTTTTAGATTAAAAACTATGAATAATATAAATTCTTGATTTGACATAACAATACCTCATAACTGCTGTAAACCAATAGCGAGTGTTGTACAAAGTAAGATACGTAAAGTAGCGGTTTTCTAAAAACAAGAATCAGGGTTTATTAAATACCTAAAATGAGTTTAGCTATAGAAAAGTAAATTAGAATCCCAAAAATATCATTACTGGTGGTTATAAAAGGTCCTGTTGCTATTGCTGGGTCAATACCTCTTTTGTGAAGAAATAAAGGCACGAATGTACCGATAAACCCTGCAACGACGATTACGGCAATAAGTGAAATAGAGATTGCCAAAGAGGTTAAGAAGTCCCCTTTCCAGACCCAAGTAAATACTAACAAGAGACATGATAGAATAAACCCGTTTAATAGTGCCAGAAGCATTTCTTTAATTAATCGGTTACCTATGCTTCCTTTAATATCATCGTTTGCTAAACCCTGTACAATAATGGCACTAGATTGAACACCTACGTTCCCGGCCATTGCTGCTATCAAAGGTGTAAACAAGAACAAAACGGTATATTCTCTGAACATTTCTTCAAAACCACCCATAATTACAGCCGCCGCAGCACCTCCAAAAAGACCTAAAATCAACCATGGTAAACGTGCACGGGTAAGTTCCCAAATACTGGCGTCCGCTTCAACACCTTGCGATATACCAGCTGCCATTTGATAATCACGTTCGGCTTCTTCCTTAATAACATCAATAATATCATCAATGGTAATACGCCCTACAAGTCTGCCGATTTCATCAACTACGGGTATGGCTTCCAAATCGTACTTACTCATTATTCTAGCTACCTCTTCAGGATCTTCATTGACATTTACATAATCTACATTAGGTATAAAAACATCCTTTATGTGTGTTTTGGTCGATGTGGTCAATAAATCTTTTAACGATAAACGTCCCTTTAGTTTATCCTCATCATCTACAACATAAATAGAATGAACACGAGTTACGTTTTCGGCTTGTGCCCGCATTTCTTTAACACAGGTCAGTACGTTCCAATTTTCGTTAACCTTTACAAGCTCTTTCGCCATAAGACCACCTGCAGAATTTTCTGCATAGCGTAATAAATCAACAATGTCTTTGGCATGTTCGCGATCCTCTATTTTAGAGATAACGTCTTGTACTTGCTCTTTGGGTAGTTCACCAATAATATCAGCCGCGTCATCAGTATCAAGCTCGTCTAATTCGCTTGCAATTTCTTTCGAGGAAAGGTTGCCCAATATCGCCTCACGAACATCTTCATCTAACTCTGTAAGAATATCAGAGGTTTTATCGCTATCTAATAATTTAATGAGGTAGGTAGCCTCATCATCATCAAGTTCATTTATGATTTCTGCAATATCTGCATAATGCACATCTGCAAGCATAGCATTTAGTCCAGCATCATTTTTATTTTCAATGTGCTGTTCTATTTCAGTAACAAGTTCTTCTGTAAGTTTAAAGGGTATCATCCGCTATTTTCTTCGTCAATGAAATAAAGTCCGCTACGGCCAATTGTTCTGGCCTTAGGTCAAATATAGTATCTTCTTTAAGAATATCTGATAGTGCAAATGTTTTTAAACTATTACGTAAAGTCTTTCTACGTTGGTTAAAAGCTGTTTTTACAACTCTATGAAACAGTTGCTCATCACAAGAAAGTTCAAAGTCTTTTTTACGTGTTAGGCGTAATACGCCCGATTGTACTTTTGGCGGTGGGTCGAATACATCTGGTTGTACCGTAAAAAGATATTCTGCGTCATAAAATGCTTGAACCAAAACTGATAGAATGCCATAAGCCTTGCTACCTTCTTTAGAACAAATACGTTGGGCCACTTCTTTTTGAAACATGCCGGAGAATTCTGGAACTTGATCTCTCAATTCTAGCATTTTAAAAACAATTTGAGTGGAAATATTATATGGAAAGTTCCCTGTAATACCAAATTGCTCTGTGCCAAATAAAGTTGAAATATCAAAATTCAAGAAATCGGCCTCAATGACCTTAAAAGAGCCATCACCTTCAAATGCCTTCGGATGCTCTGATGGAAAGATTTCATTTAGATATTTAATAGACTCGGAATCTAAATCCATCGCTATTAAATTGCTGTTTCGTAGAAGTAGGTATTTGGTTAAAACCCCTGTGCCAGGACCTATTTCTATAACATTATGATATTCTTTTTGTAAAAGTGTATCGGCAATTTGTTCGGCAATATCTTCATCTTTTAAAAAATGCTGACCTAAGTATTTCTTGGCTTTTACAGGTCCTTTCTCTTGATGCTTTTTATGAACATACCCATCACTTTTATTCTTTTTCCTTTTCGTTCCCATATTATGTTCTTAAACCAAGCTTATTTTGCAATATATACCCATGCATTTTTACCAGATGACAATTGAATTTGTTTTCGTTCATAGGCTTCACCTTCATATGTGTCGGCCTTCATTAATTCTTGATTTGATAAGGTATAGACTTGCCCTTTAATAGAATCTTCTTTTTGTCCGGTGTGATACAACGTCGGATATAGGTCTGCTACTTTTTTGTCCGAAAGAATATACAGTGGTAATTCATCTTCAAAGCCAGCTAAGGGTCTTGAAAAAACACCTAATTGTACTTCTCTTTCTTGCAATGTACCATAGGTGAACAAGTAGTGTGTAGCAGTTGCACGCTGCACAAAATATTCATCTATAACCTCTAATTCAGTTTTGAAGGAAACCAATTTTCCAGCAAAATTACGTTGAATACTTACTATTAATTTAGGAGCGTCTTCTTCATAATATCGTTCTAAAGTAGCTTTATCCTTTACAGTATATTGAACCGAATAAGTGAAACCGCCCATGTCTTCTTCAATCAATACTTTTGTGAATTTTGCACTTAGAAACTTACCGGTAGATAGTACTTCTGGTATATGAGTTTCTTTCATCCATTTTACCCAAGAATCATGACTGGTTTCTTCAATATTGGTGGTTACGTTATAAATGTACATATGTTAAATTCAGATTATTCCGTAAAATCAAATGTCAGATACAAGGTTAAATGAACAGTATCTTAAATATAATTGTGAGGATGTTTTTAATTAATCGAGTCGCCCCTTAATATTCTAAAGTTCTTTCGTGCTTGTGGAAAATAATAACTGTCTTGATAATTGTAAATTATTTTTTCATATTGTTCTTTAGCTTTTGCTGTGTCTTTGTAAACTTTTCTGTAAAGCTCGCCCAAAGCATAATATGCATCATCGGCCAAAATACCATTACCATAAAAAGTGATTATTTTTTGATAGTTTAATTGGGCTTCGTCGTATTTTTTTTGTGATTCGAACAACTCAGCCTGCTTAAGTAAGGCTTCGTCTTCAATTTTTTCGCCTTTATGGTTTTCAAGAATATCGTTCAAGGTAGTTATGGCATCATCAGTTTTATTTTGATAAGATAGAAAATCTGCTCGTGCATACTTTTTTAAAGCTGTTTGTGTAGAATCTTCTAAGGAATTATCTGAAATCAACAAACTCAATTGCATCGCATCATTGGCTATTAATTGTGAAGTTGAACTTCTTAAAACCTTTAACTGGGTCAATGCCCAATCAAAATCTCCCTTATAAAAACTTGTTTGGGCAACTTTAAAGCGGGCATCTTGCCCTAGTACGTCATTCTTTAGTTTTTGCTGTATCTGCGAGAAATAAATTAGTGCTTCGTTGAATTTTTTGTCATAGACCAAAATATCACCCAGAGCTAATTTTAGATACGCAGTTCCTCGGTCACTTAAAGGAAGTTCAAGACTATTTTTTAATAGCTTTTCTGCCGGTTGTGGGTCATTTTTTTTAAACGTGAGAAAATTTGCATAGGCTACTTGGAGTTGAAGGGTCTGTGCCTTGTAACCGTAGATATCTATAAGTTGATCATATCTCTTTTTAATCGTTTCTAATTGACCTTGAGAGGCATTTATTAACTCAATATCGATTAGGTTTAATTCCGCATCTAATTTGGTAATCTCATTGTTGGTATTATCGATGATATAGCTATAAATATCTTTAGCGACTTCGTAATCTTCAGCTTCTAAAGCATTATCACCCAAATTTTCTAATCGTACAGTAGAACTACCATCTATACGTTTTAATATGGCTTTTTCTTGTCTGAAGGCACTACTGTATTGATTTTGTTGCGTAAAAAGCCAGCTAAGTAATTCGTTCCATATTATATCAGGTTTTTTTTGAGCTCGTTCTAGTAGTACTTTCTTTAATAGAATATTATTGGTATCCTCAGAATTTTCTGAAACGAAATCATCGATACTCCTTAAAATATTCGATTTTGAAGTTTTTCCGTCCATAACCAAATTCAGGTAGGCATTGTACATTGCTTCAACATTACCTTGCTCGCCATAAATACGCGCTAATTGAAAATTGAAATCTAATGCTGGGTTAAGCTGCATTGATTTTTCAAAAGCGCTAATCGCCATATCTAAAAGGCTATACTTTTGAAACTGAAGACCGATTGCATAACCGTAATTTGGATTTTTAGGAATAATATCTAAGGCTTGATTATAATACGTTTGCGCCATCTCTGGCTGCTCTTGAAGGGCATGATTGTATCCTAGGTCTACCAACAAAGTGGGGTAGGGGTTGCGGTCTTTTAAACGTGTCTTAATAAATTCACCTGCCTCTTCGTAGCGTTCTAATTGTTGGTAGCAGGCGACTAAATCTTGTGCATATTCTGTTCGCCGCGGATTTTTCTCTACTAATTTCTCGTAGAAAACCACTGCTTTTTCAAAATCGCCATCAGCGAAATATTGCTTTGCCAAAAAATCTTCTTGAGCCCAAGCAAAAGTGGTCAGTGATAAATACGAAATAAGGAAAATTAAGATACGCATATTCAAAGATACGTAGAATGCTATAAGATGTTATAAAGATGTTGATAACAACACGAGTGTAAAATAATTTATTTAGAAGAGAGTTGATTATGAGAACCATCACAATTCGGCATTCGTTTAGAAAGCCCGTAAATACAATCGTTTAATCCCTTACCATTAAAAATTCGTTTGGTATTTTTTTCTATTCTTGATAGTCGCGTTGAATACTGTTTTGCTTGAGAAAAATGTAGTAGATACCCTTTCTTTCGCCCAGGAGTAAGATTATTGAAGGCAGTTTCAAGTTCAGGATTTTCTTTAAATTTTTGCTTTAGTTCTAAAGGAAAAGTAAAATCCGTAACTTTTTTCATCGGTATTTTCAGACCAGATTTTTCATGCTCTACCGCTTCCAGTACATAACTTCTAATTGATTTATCTCTGCTAAATTTATAAATCGAATTTGTCGACCGGCCTGTACATTCTCTGTTTGTTGGATCAGTATTTTCTTTGGGTCTTTTAAAAGCGCTCCTTTGTAAAATAGTAGGGCACTATATTCTTTAAAACCATGCAGTAATACAATGTTTTGCCTTTATACGTGTAACATGGATGCATCCATTTAAAATCTTCTACCAAGTTACAGTCAAGAATTATCTCTCGAAGTCGGGTAAGTTCATCTTTCCATTGGGTAAGTCCATTTAGATAATCTGTAACTTTTTTATTCATGATAATCAGATATTCTATTTATAATCTTAAAAAATTAAATCATAAGTCTATTTATTGATTGCCATATTTCTAATCGCTTTAAATTTAATGAGATACTACTTTTAAACCAATAATAGAGCCAATTAGAGTAGTGATAAAAAGCAGTCTAAGAAAAGTGGCAGGTTCTTTGAATACCATAATCCCCAGTAATACTGTGCCAACGGCACCAATACCTGTC
This sequence comes from uncultured Maribacter sp., assembly GCF_963974015.1. GTDB lineage: Bacteria > Bacteroidota > Bacteroidia > Flavobacteriales > Flavobacteriaceae > Maribacter. Next base: position 970,586 of record NZ_CAXBBZ010000001.1, read on the forward strand.
CACACTGCGTAAGCTGTTCCTATTGGTAAGGTTTGTGTCGCTTTTACTAAAAGTATCATACTTATGGCAAGGGCTACCAAAAACCCAACATACCATAAGTACATTTCATTACCTGAAGTTTCTTTTGCTTTTCCTAAACAAAATGCAAAAGCAACTTCAAATAGACCTGCAATTATTAATAAAATCCAATTCATTTTTTGGTATTTATCTATCGTAATACTGGTGTCTCTCTTTAGTTAAATTTTTCTCATGAAAATTCATTTTCAAGTTGTTAGTTCAAAGAATTTATGAGGCCGACTATGTTGTAAAAATAGGCGGTTCAAAACCTTCGTTTTTTCTAATCTGAAATTTTTTCAATGCTGCCATTTATTGCACAAGATAATTTGATGGTGTTGTAAATGGTCCCGAACTTTTCTATATTCTTTTTTAGTAAGTCTATATTTAAGTTCTTGTCTTTGCTATGTACTTTTAGTACATAGTTTATCTCGTCCATTCTTGGAGGTTTTTCTAAACGTGTTGCCTTTACCGAAATTTCAGTAGAGGTATATTCAAAATGCATAAGAATGGAGAAACGCTCAACATTTTTAAGGATACAAGACGAAAATGAACCTAAAAATAATTCTGCTGGGTTTGGTAGGCTATCATCTGTTTCTGGGGTAATCCCAAATTCAATGCTTGATTGTTTTATGACTATTGTAGCATTTGTTTTTGAGGCTGAGTATGCTGTTGTATGGTATTCCATAGTTTAGATATCGTTATAATTTATTAATTGGCAAGTCTCGTAATATACATTACTTAAGCTAAACCAATAAAGAAAGGAATATTATCAATTAACTACCAATTAGATATCTACTATATTTTGGAAAAATTCTTTTTACAATAAAAGTTACAATTAGGGAAAGGAGAAATACAATTGATGCAACGATGAAATATATTATAAATGAATTTGGGGTAAATGAAAAATCTAATTTCTCCTTGATAAGACTAATAACAGTAATGACAATCCCATGAATAAAAAATATGCCAAAACTATTGCTAGCTATTATTTCAAAAAACCGAAGTTTATAATTTTCAAAACGATTTAAAAAAACCATAAAAAAGAGACATAGAAGAATTTTCTGTATTATCATCAAATCCATCCCACTATAAATAAATGGGGATTTGTGATAATTCCCCAATTCCCCAATATATGCCTGAAATAATGCAAGAGTAAAAGCTATAATTAAGATATAGAATTCATTTCCCTTTAATTTAGAATAAATAACATCTTTCTTTTCTGAGGATATAATACCAAATAAATAAATAGGTGTAAAGAATAAAACATTTTGAAAAACAGAAAAGGCATTTAAATCCATACCCCTGTGCATAAAAATCGAACAAATTAGGAGCAAAATGGTAATTAATATCTGGGTTTTAAAATTAAGTTTTATGAACCTGACAAAAAGAGGTGATAGGAGGAAAATGATTATAATAAAAGGAATATACCAATAGCCAATAAAACTTTTATCAACTCCAGTGAGGTAATGACGAAATATTGGAAAGGAAAAAAGTTCATTATAACGGTTTGTAATAGAGCTTGATGATGAAATACATGCAATACAAATTCTAAGAAGTAAATAGGCTATTGGAAGTGTTGATAATATTAGGTATGGAAATAAAACATATTTAGTTTTTTTTATTAGAAACCGCTTAAATTGAAATTTTGGGTAAAAAATATGATGAAACAAAAAACCAGAAATAAACACAAAAAAAGACGTACCTCCTAGAGTCAAGTTATGAATTGTATTACCTAAGACGGAATCATAAGAAAAATCAGCTAGACCTAAACAATGTCCAAAAACGATGAGAATTATTGAAATACCTCTAAAATAGTTTAATGAGTTTAAATACATTTATTTAATCTAACCTTTGTATGAATTTTTAGAGAGCAGAGAGAAAATGGGTACGGGGTTTTTTGTTCAGGAAATTTAAAATAAAGTCATGTCTGGGTGATTTACCGAAATGGGACGGTAAATGAGTAAATACCACTAGCATATGAATTCATTTTAGAAATAATCCAGATATAGAACAAGATAATACCATCATAGATAGCATTATTAGTCTCCCAAGTATGTGGTTAATCAATCATATTAAATCCACAATAAGGTACTAATACATCTGGTATTCTAATACCTTCAGGGGTTTGGTAATTTTCTAAAATACCTGCCAAAACACGAGGTAAAGCCAATGAGCTACCATTTAAGGTATGTGCTAATTGATTTTTACCATTCTCATCTTTATATCTTAATTTTAACCTATTGGCCTGATAGGTTTCGAAATTCGAAACAGAACTAATTTCTAGCCAACGGTCTTGGGCTGTAGAAAACACTTCAAAATCAAAAGTAAGAGCGGCCGTAAACCCTAAATCACCACCACAAAGACGAAGAATACGATATGGTAATTTTAATTCCCTTAAAATATTCTTTACATGTTCTACCATACCATCTAAAGCTTCATAAGACTTCGTTGGATGCTCTACACGAACAATTTCAACCTTATCAAACTGATGTAAACGGTTCAGACCACGTACATGGGCACCATAACTACCTGCTTCCCTCCTAAAACATGGTGTATAGCCAGTATAGGTTATCGGAAAATCACTTTCATTTACAATTACATCCCTAAAAATATTGGTAACAGGTACCTCTGCAGTAGGTATTAAATAAAGGTCATCTGCTGTTACATGATACATTTGCCCTTCTTTATCAGGTAATTGCCCTGTTCCATAACCAGATAGTTCGTTCACTAAATGTGGTACTTGAATTTCGGTGTAACCCGCTTCTGTATTTTTATCTAAAAAGTAATTTATTAATGCTCGCTGTAAACGGGCTCCTTTTCCTTTGTATACGGGAAATCCGGCTCCTGCTATTTTTACTCCCAATTCAAAATCGATAATGTCGTATTTTTTAGCCAATTCCCAATGTGGTTGGGCGTCTGCATCTAAGGTAGGTATCTCACCTTCTTTAAAAATTTCTTCATTGTCCTCTTCGGATGAACCTTTTCGAACAGAGGTGTGTGGTGCATTTGGTATTTGATATAGCAATGCTTGAAGCTCTTCTTCGACAGTATTCAAATCTTCACCCAGTTGTTTGGATTCGTCTTTTAAATGGACTGTTTTCTCTTTTAAAATATTGGCCTCTTTAGCCTTACCTGTTTTGTACAATGCACCAATTTCTTTGGAAAGGGAATTGGATTCAGCTAAGACATTATCTAATTGGGTTTGAGTAGTACGTCTTTTTTCATCCAATTGAAGAACATTGTCCAAGAGGGTATGAGCGTCAATATTTCTTTTTCCAAGGGCAAGGAGAATTTCTTCTTTATTCTCCCGTATGGTCTGTAATTGTAACATTTTAGGTTGTATTTGACTGCAAATTTACGGTAATCTTAGTTTTAAATTAGATACTTTTATGGTCTAATCATCGATTAAAATGACTTTTGAACACTTTGCATTAAATGTGGTTGATATTAAAGGGGTAGTTAATTGGTACTGTACCCATTTAGGGCTAACAATAGCGAACCAGCAGCGCGAATCTCCGTACATGACATTTTTGGCCGACAGTACGCATCGCGTAGTTATTGAATTTTATAAACGAGAAGACGAATTAGCTGAGGATTTTAGTAATAGGCACCCTTTAACGTTCCATGTAGCGTTTGTATCTGAAAATGCAGAAAAGGACAAACAACGATTACTTAATGCTGGTGCTAGTTTTTTTGATGAAATTTTAAAGGAAGATGGTAGTCATTTGGTAATGTTACGAGATCCTTGGGGTATTCCGCTTCAACTTTGTCAGAGAACTGTGAAATTCTAGTATAATTCATGTATGATACTATAACCGTTTTCATGATTCTAAGGATAAATCTTTTTTAGATACTATAAAAGGGACAATGACTTAGCGTTTATATTAACTTTTGAGTTTTCTAAATAAATCGAAACATCTTTGCCATTTTTTAGAAAATCCAAAGATTTAAATTTGGAGGAAACTCCCATAAGACCAAAATAGGAATACATGCCTGAACCAGGTAATGGGTGTTACCAATAAAAATCTTAAAATGGAATTTTTTTTTGGGCCTTTAAGATTTCGTTTTACCCATCCTTTAGCGATTGCCCCAAAACACTCAAGAGATATTAAAATGCCGAAGAACATGCGAAAAATGATCAGTGAGCTATTATCTATCTTTTGAAATAATAACTTGTTAAACATTTTATCGCTGAATATATTGGAGAGATTTTTCTTTGTCTTTTGCCAATTGCTCTTTTAAACCATCTATCGATTCAAATTTGTGTTCGTCACGTAAGCGCGCTAAAATATCTACCTGTATCTTTTTATCATAAAGATCGGAATCAAAGTCGAAAAAGTTGATTTCTATAGTTTTTTCCGTACCATTTACTGTTGGGTTGAAGCCTATATTCATCATGCCATAAACCGTGGTTCCGTCTAGCTTAGTTTTAACTATATATACGCCATTTTTAGGTATAAGTTTGTAGTCTTCTTCAATTGATAGGTTTGCTGTTGGGTAGCCTAGCTGCTTGCCAATTCCTTTTCCTCTTACAATTATACCTGTAAGCATATAATCATAGCCTAAATAACTATTTGCCGTATCTATATCCCCATCCTCTAAGGCTTTTCTGATTTTAGTTGAACTTACAGATACGTCGTCAATTTCTTGTGCAGGAATTTCATCTACGGTAAAATCTAACGCATTTCCGAAAGCAATTAGGTCTGTAATATTGGCATTTCTATTGCGACCAAATCTATGATCATAACCGATAATTACTTTTTTAATGTTCAATGTGTTCACTAAAATGTCACGAACAAATTCTGTAGCGGTAAGTCTAGAAAACTCTACTGTAAACGGATGAATAATTAAAACATCTAATCCTAGTCGTTCTAAGATGCTAATCTTTTCGTCTATTGTATTCAATAGTTTAATATCGGTATCTTTCTGTAAAACCATTCTTGGATGAGGAAAAAAGGTAAGTACTGCAGATTTTAGTTCTGTGCTCTTGGCATGGTTTATGACTTTATTAAGTATTTTTAGGTGACCTATATGTACCCCATCAAAAGTGCCAATAGTAATGACTGTGGGATATTCTTCTTTATATTTGGAAATGTTGCGGACTGTAATCACCTATGATAGAAAATAAAAAGACTTATATTTGATTTGAGATAAAAGCCTCTTAATGATTGTAAAATTACGCCTAGTTTTTTCAATTACCATACTATTTCTTTCCTTTTATGGGCTGGCTCAATCTACATATTGGAAAAATACGGAATTAAATGCAAGCGCTAAACAATTTTCTAAGCAACGTTTACGCGTAGATAAAGGTCGGGCATTTACATTGAATCAAGAACAATTTTTAAATACGCTATCTGTAAAATCAAGTTCTAAAATAATTTATTTTCCAGATGAGCAAGGTAATTTGGTCCCTTTTGAGGTGGAAGAGGCCAATGTTTTTTCGGAAGGTCTTGCAAAGAAGTACCCTACTATAAAGTCATTTAAAGGTGTAGCATTACATAACTCTTCCAAGCAAGTTCGTTTTAGTGTTTCAGGTAAGGGCATTCAAAGTATGATCAGTACACCAGGGGAAAACGGAGCACTATTTATGCAAAAGTCAACCGATGACATCTATGTTCTTTACAGAAGAGCCGAACAAGAAAAAAGTGATCTTAACTTTGTTTGTAGTACCATGCCAGAGGTTATGGAATATTCGCAGAATTTAACTGCAAAATTAGTCGATGATCAAACCCTTAGAACTTTTAGGGTCGCAGTTTCTGCTTCTGGCGAATATACCCAATTTCATGGTGGTACAAAGGTTGATGCTCTCGCCGCAATTAACGCGACCTTGACAAGAATAAATGGGATTTTTGAACGTGATTTGGCAATTACACTTGAATTAATCGATAATACGGATTTGGTGATATATACTGATCCAGAGACTGATCCATACACTGGTAGTTTAAGTGCTCAAGTTCAAAATACACTTACCAGTATTATAGGTGAAGCTAATTATGACATAGGGCATCTGTTTAACCAACAGGATAATACTTTAGATGGTAATTCTGGCTTTATAGGGGCGGTTTGTACAGATAATAGAAAGGGTAGTGGTTATACGACTTTGTCATCGCCTACTGGTGATGCTTTTGATATTGATTTGGTTGCACATGAAATGGGGCATCAATTTGGTGCAAACCATTCTTTTTCACATATTTCTGAAGGTACCACAGTGCAGGTAGAGCCAGCTAGTGGTACAACTATAATGGGCTACGCAGGTATTACCGGTAATAATAATGTGGCGGCCAATAGTGATGATTATTTTCATTATGTGAGTGTGGTGCAAATAAGGGATTATCTAAAAACTGTTTCTTGTGGGCAAACTCAAGTATTGACCAATTCACCGCCATCGTTACTTCCTTTGTCTAACTATAGCATACCTAAAGGAACACCTTTCGTATTAACGGGGGTAGCAAACGATGTCGATGCTTTGAATGTTCTCAGTTATACTTGGGAGCAGATAGATAATGGTGTGGTCACCCAAGCTACTTTTGGACCTAATAATCCGGCAGGAGCTAATTTTAGGTCCTTACCCCCGAGCCTTTTGCCGCATCGTTATTTCCCAAATTTGACTCGAATTTTAGACGGGCAATTGACACAAATATCGCCTACAGTAGGCGATGCTTGGGAAACACTCTCTAATATAGGTCGTGAAATGAATTTTTCGTTGACAGTGCGCGATAATGCATTAAATGGTGGTCAATCAATTTCAGATGAGCTACAGGTGTCCGTGATAAATGAAGCGGGGCCATTTGTAGTCACTTCACAAACTTCAGAACTAACTTTTGAGGCGGGATCGGTACAGACGATTTCTTGGGATGTAGCCAATACCAACATAGCACCGATTAATGCTGAAACGGTATCAGTATTTTTGTCTATAGATGGTGGTTTTACGTATCCTATAACATTGGTTGAAAATATTTTAAACGATGGAAGTCAAAGTGTGATTATCCCAAATATTTCGGCCAGCGCCGGTCGTATCATGGTAAAGGCTGATAATAATATCTTCTTTGCGGTTAACGCTGCTGATTTTTCTATAACACCTTCAGAAATTGTATTGAATTTTGAGCAGGTTGTATATGATGTTTGTAAGCCGAACGATATTAGTATTCCTTTTACGTATGAGTTGGGCTTAGGCTTTAATGAACAGAGTACGTTCAGTGTTATTGATATGCCTGCAGGTTTAACGGCGCAGTTTACTCCAGTATCTGCTGATTTTACCAATACACCTGTTATTATTGATTTTCAAGGTATTTCGAATTTAGTTGTTGGTACATACCCAGTTCGAGTTTTGGCTACTTCTGCGACGGTCACTAAAGAAGTTATTCTTCAGTTAAGGGTATATGATGATAATTTTGAGGCGGTGCAGTTATTGTCTCCCCTAGACGGCTTTGTAGATGCTTCAAGGGATATTATTTTACAATGGAATGCGGCATTGGGCAATACACTTTATGATGTCGAAATTTCGACTGATGCTGGTTTTTCAAACATTATAGAATCTGCTACCGTGAATACAGATACATATTCCCCAGTACAAATAGGTAATAATAGTCAATACTTCTGGAGGGTAAAACCAAAAAATGATTGTGGCGAAGGAGTTTTCAGTGCTGCATTTAGCTTTTCTACCATACAGTTTAATTGCACGACAAAAGATGCTACAGCATTACCTATTTCTATTTCAAGTAGTGGTACGCCGGTAATCAGCTCTAAAATTGTATTCTATGAAGACCTACCTGTGGCCGATATGAATGTTGTAATAGACCTCGATCATACTTTTTTAGCAGATTTGGTCATTAGCCTAACATCACCAACGGGTACTGTAGTTACTTTGGTTTCTAGTTCTTGTGGTGAATCGCAAAATATAAATGCTACTTTTGATGATGATAGTCCGTCGTTCAATTGCTCGATTGATCCAGGTATAAGTGGTATGGTAAAACCGCTAGGTAGTCTTAGTGATTTTAATGGAGAGTCTATACTGGGAGAATGGGTTTTAGAAATTCGAGATAATGCACCTTCAGATGGTGGTAGCTTAAAAGCCTTTGCTCTTGAAGTTTGTGTAGAGGGTGACTTTAGGCCAGATAATGATAACGATGGCGTTTTTGATGACGGTGACGACCTTTGTCTTGGTACGCCGGTTGGTCTAGAAGTAGATGCCTCTGGATGCCCTATATACCGTTTTCCAGCAGAAAATTTTACTATAAGCTTGGTTAGTGAAACATGTAGGGAAAATAATGATGGTGCATTATCTGTAATTCCGAAACTGGCCCTTGATTATCAAATAAGAGTTTTAGGGAATGGACTTGATATAACTCAGAATTTTTCGAACTCCTTTAATTTGGCAAATTTAAGTTCTGGTACGTATTCCTTATGTATTATAGGTACAGATGGAAGTATTTCTTACAATGAATATTGTTTAGAAGTTCAAATAGCAGAACCTGATCCGCTAAGCGTTACATCTAAAATTACATTGGATGGTACACAGATTACCCTTGAAATGGAAGGCTCTTCTTTGTATACCATAGAGCTAAATGGAATTTCAATACAGACCGAAGAGTCTAGTGTGGTTTTAGATTTAGAAAAAGGATTGAATACATTAAAGGTGTCTACTGATATTCCATGTCAAGGAATTTATGAAGAACAAATTAGCTTTTTTGAGAAGCCAATAGTTTTCCCAAACCCTGTAGTTGATTTTGTTCAAGTTTATTTAGGTGACAGAAAAGAAGATATTATAGTGAGCATTTTTAGTGCTGATGGTAGATTAATTTCCAGTTCTTCCGAAAACGTACAACAAGGTATCATAGAGTTAAATTTAAGTTTATTATCTACTGGAATCTATTACCTGAAATATGAAGGAAAGACGGTCAAAGGAACCTCTAAAATAATTAAAGAATGATGCGCTTTTTGTTTTTAGGTATATGTGTGATGATGGCTTTTACAAGCTGTAAAAAGAAGAGAACGCCCTCACCTCCGGAAGCTGTGCAATTGGTATTTCCAGAGGAAAATTCTGAATGCACTACTGGTTTAAGCTTAGGCCCGGAAACTAGCCAGGTAGAATTTAAGTGGTCTGAAGCAGATAATACCGAAACATATGAATTAAGAGTGACGAATACCTCTACAGGTACAGTGCAAACTATTACTTCATCAACTACATCTGCAAAGCTGCCATTGGCAAAAGGAGAGCAATTTTCTTGGATAGTACGTTCAAAAAATAGTCAGGTAGACCAAACGGTATCTAGTGAAATTTGGAATTTTTATAATTCTGGTTCAAGAACTACATTTGCGCCTTTTCCTGCCAATAATGTGAGTCCGGTATCTTCAGAAAATGTATTTAAAGACATTAACAACGAAGTTACTTTGTCTTGGACAGTATCTGATTTAGATAACGATATCGTTAGTTGCGAAGTTTATTTTTCGGTAGAAGCAATTCCTGTCGATTTAATTCGAACACTTCAGCCTACAGTAAATAGTATAAAGGTTTCGGTCACTGCGAATACTGTTTATTATTGGAGTATAATTGTAATTGATGCTCAAGGCAATAAATCTAATTCAGGAATATATAATTTTAAAGTACTATAGATTATGTGTTATTATATTGATTCATTGTGCGAGCAATACCAGCTAGTACAAATGAATTAATTATTTCGGTTGATTTTTTTAATCGCTCTGGTAATAATGCTTTTTCTTCATCGTCCCATTGTCCTAATACGTATTCTACTTGTCTGCCTTTGCCAAAATCTGCACCTACACCAAAACGATATCGGTTGTAGGTTATAGTTTGTAAAAATAACTCTATATCCTTTAAGCCGTTATGACCACCATTACTTCCTTTTGTTTTAATGCGTATAGTACCAAAAGGTAAATTGATGTCATCTGTAATAACAAGAACATTACTTTGTGGAATATTTTCTTTATCCATCCAATACTTCAATGCTTTGCCACTACGGTTCATATAGGTTGAAGGCTTTAAGCAAATTACGGTTCTACCCTTAATTTTATATGACCCTATATCACCAAGTTTTGCTGTTTCAAAAGTAAAGTCGTTTGCTTGCGCCACTTCATCCAATATTTTGAAACCAATATTGTGACGGGTCTCCGTATATTCATCACCTATATTACCTAGGCCAACAATTAAAAATTTCTTCATGGGATCTTTCTCTTCTTGAATTATGGTCTGCTTTGTAAACAATGATTTTAAAAAACCGAACATAGCTATTTAGAATTATGGAATAAAAATACAAAAGCATCCCGATACACGTATCGGGATGCTTAGTAGTAAATCTTAAAAAAAGATATCTATTCTTGAGCAGTTTCTTCTGAAGCACCTTCAGCGCCTTCAGCACCTTCTTCTCCATCTTCTTCTTCATCATCAATAGCAACGGCAGTACGCGCGGTTTTAACTTGTACAACAACAGTGGTATCAGGATGTAGAATGCTGAAATCATCACTTAACAATGAACCAACAGAAATGTTTTGACCGATTTTCAATTTAGAAATATCGATATCAAAGAAATCTGGTAATTTAGCTGGTAATGCTTTGATTGTAAGTTTACGTTTTCTAAATAATAAACGACCACCATTACGAACACCTGGAGAGTTACCTTCTAAACGTACAGGAATATCCATAGTAACCATTTTATCATCGAACAATTGATAAAAATCAATGTGAATGATCTTGTCTGTTACCGGGTGAAACTGAATATCTTGCATAACTGCTTTAACAGAAGCTCCACCATCCAATTCAATTGCAACTGTATGTGCATTTGGAGTGTAAACCAAGTCTCTGAACGCTAGTTCATCTGCTGAAAAATGTAATGGTTTATCCCCTCCGTATACTACGCAAGGAACCTTTCCAGCATTACGTAAGGCTTTCGTTGCCTTTTTGCCTACGCTTTCTCTTTCTGATCCTTTAATTGTAATTGACTTCATTATATGTATTAAAAATTAATATTCTATTTTAAATTTTTCTTCTTGTTACATTAAGAATTTAGAAGAAATAGAGTTGTTATTGTGAACCTTGTCCATTACATCTGCAAATAGATTGGCACAACTTAAAACTCTTACCTTATCACTTTTTATTTCTATTGGAATAGAGTCAGTAATAATTAATTCGGTTAGTTTCGATTTTTCGATTTTCTCGTATGCATCACCGGACAGTAAGCCATGTGTAGTAATAGCCCTTACGCTAATAGCGCCACGCTCCATCATTAAATCTGCTGCTTTTGTCAACGTACCTGCCGTGTCAACCATGTCGTCCACCAAAACTACATTTTTGCCCTGTACGTCACCTATAAGTTCCATATGGGAAATAACATTTGCCTTTTCTCTTTGTTTGTAACATACAACTACATCACAATCTAAAGCTTTAGAATAGGCATAAGCCCTTTTTGAACCACCCATATCTGGAGAGGCTATGGTAAGGTCATTTAAACCAAGGTTTTTGAGGTATGGTAAAAACAAAGTAGATGCGAAAAGATGATCTACAGGTTTTTCGAAAAACCCTTGTATCTGATCTGCATGTAGATCCATTGTAATAATTCTAGTAGCTCCTGCTGTTTCGAGCATTTTAGCAACAAGCTTTGCTGCAATCGGCACTCTAGGTTTATCTTTTCTATCTTGTCTAGCCCAACCGAAATAAGGCATTACCGCTGTTATATGACGTGCAGATGCTCTTTTTGCAGCATCGATCATCAATAACATTTCCATTAAATTTTCAGGACCTGGGTGTGTCGAGCCTATAATAAAGATTCTTGTACCACGTATAGATTCTTCAAAAGAAGGCTGAAACTCACCATCACTATAACGAGAGAACAATACATTGCCCAGTTCCATTCCATATGCCTTAGCGATTTTCTCGCCTAAGATTTTACTTTGTGTGCAAGCAAATATTTTCGGTTGTGGAACTTGGTATGGCATGTCTTTAATTGTTGTTTCCCAAATAGTTGCTTCGATAAATTGTTGAAGCCTTTGTTTTTAAGGAGGTGCAAATTTAAAAATTAAAATTGGTTGCTAATGCATAAATCTTGATATTTTTGGTGTTAGTGACAAAATTATTATTTAGTTTTGCAGTCCTGTTTTAATAGGATATCGTTTCAAGTGGACGATAATGCTCGAGTGGCGGAACTGGTAGACGCGCTGGATTCAAAATCCAAATTTGAGAAGGGAAAAAAAATATGCCGAAGTGGTGGAATTGGTAGACACGATGGATTCAAAATCCATTGCTCACAAGGCTTGCGGGTTCGATTCCCGCCTTCGGTACTAAAAAAGCTGAGATGAAAATCTCGGCTTTTTTTATGACTTGGTACAACATAGGTACAACATTTTGCTATTTTGAAGGCAACATTTTTATTGATGTTAAATTCTTCTATTTGTTTTTAAACCCTATGAATTTACTATCAGAATAATAAATTTTATCTAATCACGACCTTACTTCTTCGTAAGGGAAGTTTATTATCATACAAAATACACGCAAGTTAAACTCGTAAAATACTTCCATCAAAAGACTACGGCATAAAGCCAACTTCTCTTCCATCGCTTATTTATTCCGTTTCCTTTTGAGCCAAGATTTTATCTTCCGTTTGGTTTCTGCTCAAATATTGTTTAATCAAAAATTTGAGTATTATGACAACAAAAGCGAGTACCACAAAGAAGCGCAGTAGAGCGAAATCTACTGCCAAGAAAGAAGTAAACGGAAAGAAATCATCCGCACTTCAAATTCAGAACTTACCATTGGGCAAAATCAAGCCTGACCCAAAGCAACCAAGAAAGACCTTTAACGAGGATGCGTTAAAGCAGCTTTCTGAGAGTATCGAAAAGCACGGTGTGTTGCAGCCAATCACGGTAAGGCAACTAAATGGCCATTATGTCATCGTGATGGGCGAACGCCGATATCGCGCAAGTAAATTAGCAGGAAAGAAGACTGTACCCTGTATCGTGAGGACTTATGAGAACAATGATGTTCTGGAAGTGCAAATCATCGAAAATCTGCAAAGACAGAATGTTGAGCCTACCGAAGAAGCTGAGGCGATTACTTACCTAAATGAGAAATATGCGCCTACCGAAATAGCGAAGCGATTGGGAAGAACGGATAACTTTATCAGACAACGACTAAAACTGGCAGGTTTGATAGAAGGCTTTAAACACTTTGTCCGTAATGGCGAAATGACCATTTCCTTGGGTGTAGGTGTCGCGCTCTTTGAACCGGAAGAGCAACAGATGATGTTGGAAACGATGGGCGAGGATTTTAATGCGCATCAGATAAACAGGATGATTAAAGACCAGACCTACGATTTGGAAAAAGCATCTTTTGATATATATGACAAAAAATTGGTTCCAAAAGTTGGGTCTTGTGTAGAATGTCCTTTCAATGCAGCAAATCAAGGCAATCTTTTCGGCGAAGGAAAAATGGTCTGTACAAAAGCAGCCTGTTTTGAAACGAAGAAAAGCAAATCGCTTTTGAACCTGATTGAAAAATCCAAGCAAGAGAATATCCTTTTAGTCCCTGAAATACGACAGTATTGGGTAGATGACGAAAACAATCAGCTCATTATATCCCAATTGGAAAAGAACGGATTGAAAGTCTATCTATTGGACGATGTTGAAATTATAGAGAATCCGATTGAGCCAACAATCGAGGCTATTCAGAAAGAATATCAACATTACGATTATTCTGAAGATGAATTAAAAGCAGAATTGGATGAAGCAATGCAGAATTATAAAGAAGCATTGGAAAAATTCAATTCAGCAAAAGAAGATGGATTTAAAAACGGTATTGTGTTCCATCCCGATTCATTCCAGCACAAAGAAATTTTTGTAAAGATTGTTGAAAAATCAAAGAACGATTCTACGGAATATTCGGCACCATTGGCCAACAGAAAAATGGCAGATTGTACGCCTGAAGAACAAATCGTAAAAATCAACGAAAGGGAAATCCGGAAGAAGCAAATAGAGAACAACAAGCAGTTTGAAGAAGTTGTAGAAATGATTCGTGAGACGAAATACATTGATACCAAGAAGACACTTTCAACAGATGAAATGGTGGCATTCTCGATATCGCTATTTGAGAATAATGTGGACTATATGAGCCAACAAAAGTATTTCTCAAAGTTCTTGGGCGACACTTCAAAGATGACCAAAGTTGAAATGGTTGAGAATTTCAAGAAGAAGTTCAAAAAAGAAATCTTTCACAAGTTGATACGCTATATGCTCACAAAGCAAGTGCATTTTGGCGAAAGCAATCACGTCAATAATCTGACGAACATTTCATTCTACAACGCAATGCAAGGATATTACAAATCCAAGATTGCCGGCATAGAAAAGGAATATGCCGAGAAGAGAGACAAACGTGAGGAACGTTTGAAAGAGCGCATCACAGTTCTTGAAAAGCAAATTCAGGAACTCAACGATTAGCTTTTGTTGTTTGAAGAAGGGTCGGCATTCGTGCTGGCCCTTTTTCTTTTTTATGATAGTTTTTTAAAAGATGTATTTACAAGGAAGGGGTTATCAATCAATAGTTAGCGCAAAGGTAAACTCGTAAAATACACCCATCAAAAGACTACGGCATAAAGCCAACGCAACATCCTACGCTTATTTATTCCGTTTCCTTTTGAGCTGAGATTTTAGCTTCCGTTTGGGTACTGCTCAAATATTGTTTAATCTAAATTCAAAAGCTATGTATTTAAAAAATTTGCAACAGGATGAAATCTTCGTACCATCAGAAATGAAATCCTTAAAAAGTCTGACCCAGATGGAATCCCGACGAGGGCTTGAAAATGTCATCATCTCTAATGGCAAAATCGTCAATGTTGTCTCGAACAGCTATGGCCACATTCCAAATCAACTTTTCTTCAAGAAAGCTGAAGAAATGCTGACCGATGCACAATTGAACTTCCACAAACGCACCATCAACAAAAATGACAGGTCGTTCATTACCGACTTTATTATCGACGACAAAAGCCAGTTTACGGTTAAGAACGATAAGGACTTGATACTACCGATGCTTCGATTTAAAAACTCGTATGACGGAAGTGAAAAGACCTCTGGACACTTCGGGTTTTATAGAGAAGTGTGCTCAAACGGTCTGCACGTGTCACAGGCAGAAATCGAGTTTTCCATAAAACACAGTAAGAACAATACACACTTGATTATGCCAAGGTTGATCAATCTTTTCGATAAATTTCTGGATAATGAATTCTACACCATTACCAAGAAGTTCGACAAGATGAAGGAATTTAAGATCATCGATACACAGGAATTTGTCAAAGCGATTCTTGACAAAACGAAATTATTCCGGTATGAATGTAGCGATAAGAATAGCGACCCGTCGAAAAAGTCTCGTGAGGTCATCGAAATCTTGAACTATGAAGCCTTGTTGCTCAATGAAGAACCTAATCTTTGGCTGGGCTATAATGCTTTTAATTCAGTACTTCATAATGTCTTAAAGAAAAGCTTTGGCCAACAAGAACGGTTGGATAAAAAGCTGTTCGATGAAGTCTATGCTATGTCATAAATTAAATAAAGGTTTATCCAGTACCTCAAACTGGATTTTTTCTTTTTCAATAATAGCTCGTTTCAAATATTTACCACTTTATTGATGTAGTGGCGATAATTAGTTTTCAAATATTCGCCACTTTTTTGTATTTTTGGCAAAGTTTTGATATTGTATTATGCCAAAAATTATAGAAAACAAGCTTATAGAAGCGTTTAAAGAGCAAAGTTCCTTTGATAGGAACCAGCTATTTCAGTTCTATTTGGACCTTGAACCGGATTTGAAGGAAAGTACATTTAGTTGGCGCATTTACGACCTGAAGAAAAAAGACATCATCAAAACTATTGGGCGTGGATTGTATGTTATATCCTATAAACCCAAGTATAAACCAGTACTGTCTGATAGTGTTCTAAAAATAGCAAGTAAGACCAATGAACGGTTTGAGGAAATCCAATATGCTATATGGGAGAACCAATGGCTCAATGAATTTACACAGCATCAAGTATCCAATCAAATGATTGTAGTAGAAGTGGAAAAGGAATTTACAGAATCACTATACTATTATCTAAATGATTCCTTGAAAATGGATTTTTTCTTGAATCCCGATAACAAGGAAATTGAATTCTACATTTCCGAGAGTGCTGTCCCCGTGGTCATAAAACGTCTCGTCACCAGAGCACCGATAAGTAAATTGAAAGATAAAAAAAATGTAGTTCCAGTCGCCACGCTTGAAAAAATAATGGTGGACTTGTTTGCCGATGAAAACCTGTACCATTTTTACCAAGGCTCTGAACTCATAAATATTTATGAAAAGATACTTGAGCGATACAGTATTAATTTCACAAAGCTCTTTAGCTATGCGAAAAGACGAAAGAAAGAACAGGAAATCAAGCAATTTATGAATAACCACATACCGAATATTTTAGAGGACATAATCTATGATTGAAAACAAAAGCTTCACAAAAGAATGGTTGGATATTTTCCGAGCAAAAAAAGAACATAAAGGCATTAACGTGACCATATTGGAAAAAATGGTTCACGCATTTTCTTTGTTAGAACATCTAAAGATAGAAGGACTTGATTTTGTTTTTAAAGGCGGCACATCACTTGTTCTTTTGCTTGAAGAAGGCAATCGGTTTTCAATAGATATCGATATCATTTCAAGTATAAAGCGTGACCCATTGGAAAAAATTCTTGATGCAGTTGTCGCCAATTCTCATTTTAAAAGCCACACTTTGAATGAACGTCGAAGTTATAAAGAAGGCGTTCCAAAGGCACACTATACTTTTGAATTTGATTCGGTTTACAACACGAACGTTCCAGGAACCATTCTTTTGGATGTTCTTTTTGACAGTCCACACTATCCAGAGATTATAGAATCTTCCATTGAGATTTCTTGGCTATCGGTTGATAAGCCTATAATATCAATCACCACACCTTCGGTAAATTCCATCTGTGGGGACAAGCTTACTGCTTTTGCGCCAGAGACCATTGGTATTCCATATTATAAGGGCGACCAGTTATTTACAATGGAAATCTGTAAGCAATTGTTTGATTTAGGGAAATTGTTTGAGAGCATTACCTATATGACTATAGTAAAGAAAAGTTTTTCCGCCTTTGCGATGGCAGAACTATCCTATAGAAGTTCCGATAAAGATTTCGGTAACAGAAACCTCAAAGAAACTGATATTCTATGGGATTCCATAAATACCTGTGCTATTATTGCCAGAAGGGAAAGTAATCCGACTAATGAATCGAAAAAGAAGTTTGCCGATTTGAATATGGGTATACGCAGTTTCGGTAGTGCATTTCTAATGACTGGACATTTCAGGATAGAAGAAGCAATGGCAGCTTCGGCCAGAGTAGCCTATTTGAATGCCATATTGTTACAACCGAAAATTAAAGAAATTGAATATCATAAAGGACAGGACATTAGCGAGCTTACCATTGAAAAAGCAGACTGGGCGTTCTTGAACAAATTAAAACGGCAACCGGATAAGAGCATCTTTTATTATTGGTACAAGGCAGTGGAACTATTATAAATTTATGCAAATGGAATTTAAATATATTATTGAAATATGCGTTGCAATTGACATAGCAATTATTGGTTTAGCATACCCTATTACTTTAGATAAAATATCAAATATTGGAAGCAAGTACAAATCGAATTATTTATCGAGAGTATTTGAGAAAGAATTTCCTCAGATAAGTTTAGGCCCAAAACTCTGGTATCGTTCAAGACCTGTTACTTATTTCGAGTGGTTACTGTTTGCAACATTCTTTTCTTTCTTGTTTTTAATATTTGAGTTTGAGCCTTGGTTTCCTTTTTTAGCACATAGTAATAAATTGGTTGTTTTTATTTTAACAGCCTCGCTTCTTATTTCATTAATTATTTGGGTAGATAAAGTTGCTTTATACATTGGAAAACCAACTAGACTTTTGACTAGATTAATTTCAAAGTATAAATATAAAAAGAGCGACAGCGTATATAAGACTTATTTGCTAAAAACAATCAATGAGTTCACAACTTTCGCAGTAGAAAATGAAGATGAGCATTTACTCGAAACTCTGAGTGGTTTTTATACACAGGAATTTTTAGAGATGAGAGATAAGCATTCTTCAAACTCGTCTATTGAATACCCAATAGATTTTTATCTTATAAATAGAAACATTATAAAAAAACAACTTAGAAAACCAAGAGAAGAGTTAGACGCAGTAACTTTAAATTCTGTTTCTAATTGGTGGCTTCTTGGTCAAGATTTTAAACAAATACCTATATCGCCTACTACTTATTCGTGGATGTGGGGAAATATCGTATTAATTTCAGATTCGGCTAAATTGATTGTCCGGCATTGGGGCACAGCACATCAATATTATAGTATGCGTTTAGAAAGCATACAAGGAGATTATAATATAGAGACTCGTAGTTATGATAATCAAGATGCTATTGACTTCAGAAAAAGAGAACAAATCGAATTTTTTGAGTTTCATATTGTATTGGGTGGGTTACTTCTCTACAAGAATAACGAGGAGGCTCTAAAGAGAATTTTAAACTACACCCAAAGTCAACCTGTCCAATATTACCTGCTACCTAATTCTATGTATGAGGTGTTTTATTGGTTCGCTTATTTTAAAGACGGATTTATACAGGATAGAACACCTATCGATTTTAAATATCGTTTTCCAGAAGTTGACAATCTAGGAATATCCAGACAAATAACATTTTGGATATGTAAATACGTTGCTCTTTTGTTTGTTAGACAATATTTTGTTCAAATTAATTATACCAATCGAGGAAGTACAGAACAACCAAGAATGCCAGATACTGTTGTTGAATTACTTAAATGGAAAGGTTCCATAGAGTATTTTGAGTTTTGTCTAGAAAAAATCTTGGAAGAACAAGAGCTTCTAAAATCTTTAGGTTATGAAATAACAACAGAACTTAAAGCTACATTCGATAACTTCACAGTTGAATTGGCACAGAATATTGAAGAGGCCATTGTTGCTAAACGAATTTCTGCGGTATTGAGCCCCCAGAAGATTACCAATTTTAAAGCAAATTCCACACAATTAATTGCAAATGCTTTTGATGTTTACAAGCCAATCATAAACGGTACTGATTTTACAACTTCAGAAACAGAGATACTTCGGATAGGTCTTCAAGGAACTAAAAGATTAATGCAAAAGCAGGCACTTACTGAAGGAGATATTCCCCATATGAATTATGATACTATCTTCGGAGAACTCATAGTTTCAGAAGTGCTTAACAGATATATACCTAATTCTTTTCTAACAGCAAGAACACGTCGCTATTTAATCGAAAGAAGTGAGATTCCAGCAGCACTTAAACAGTTGAAATACAAAAATTCGACTCACCTAATAATTGGTGTAAATTTTGTAAGTCATAGTATAAGGACTGATCTTGGTTATTTAAAGCATATTATCAATCTACCTTCAAGATTCTTTAGGGATGTGTTGTTTGTAATTCCTAAATCGGACTTACCAATATTGAAATATAATACATTAAATCAGGATGATGTTGATAGACTTGAATTAGATTTAATGAATGAAGAAAAGAAGCTATATGCATCAGTTATAGATTTGACACAAGAAAGAAATGCGACTCACAGAGAGCAATGGAATGACGATAGGCAAGAGAACCCACTTGAGTCTGTCCAACTCACTTTGGCCTTTGCTACTGAATTGATTTGGAAGGTAAATAGAGATGTTGTTCAGCTCAATATGGTTTCACCCTACCAAGAACAGGGAATAAAAGATGATTTAAATAGTATAGAACCTTTTGAAAATAGAGCAAATGATTAAATTCAGAAATCCATATCACATAGAACCACCAGGAGCTTTGAGACAAATATTGGCACATCCTATTGATAATTCTGAAGCTATTGAACTTGCATTATTTCAAGAACACCGATATGCATTCTTCTATTGGAACAAGTGGAGGCGTAAAGATGAAAGTAGTAAGCCACCTTGTTTAGTTTCGTTAGATTGGCACCAAGATTTATGCTACCCTTGTGAAACAGAAAGGGAATGGTTAGATAAATTGGATTTAGAAAGTGATGCGGAAGTATCTCTGTTTTCGTGGGCAAAACTTGCTGGCAATAATGATGGTCATATTTTATGTGCGGCCTATCTCAATTTGATTGGAGACATATACGTGCATTGTAGACAAAAACTAGGTCAAGATACTTGGAAAGATGAAGAACTGATAGATACTTATGGAAACAGACACGCAATTAAAAAATTCAAAACGTATAAAGCCTTACAGGATGCCCTATTGAATTCTTCAGAAACATCTGTATTTTTTGATATAGACTTGGACTTCTTTTCGATAAAGAATGGCTTAAGTGATGGTTCTTTTGAATTTACCTATCTACAGGAACAAGAAATACGTACAATGTTAGATAAGGACAATCCATTAATTCATTGGATTTTTGAACGTTTAAAAGGATTTACTATCGCAACAGAACCAGAACATTGCGGTGGACTTTTGAGAAGCAACAAGTTTCTTGATTTGATTAGCGAAATCTATTTCAATCCAGAATTGTTTTCGCCTAAATGTAATTGGAAATGGAAACCTAAATATTGATGATGAATTGAATCGATATTAATACTGCCATTCAGCCCATTCCCCTACATTCCGCAGAAAAAGCTACATTTCGGGCAAAGCGCTTCATTATACAAAAGTCTTGGACACAACTATAAAGCTTCCGACTTTCATTTCACTTGCCCACTCATTCCCGAGAAAATCGGGAAATGGTCAAACTCCATTTCAGCCTACATCTTTAAAGTTAAGTCCGCTTGACGTTCTACTTCAAAAGGATATACAGTTTTCATAATCCGTTCAGCCCATTCCCCTGCATTTCGCGAAAAGCTACATTCCGGGAAAAGAGCTTCTCTACAAAGGTCTTGGACACAATCCCCAATTTCGACTTTCCATTTCGTTAACCCTTCCCGCTACGCTGGGAAGGAACGCTACATTCCCTAGCCAAAACCGTGTATTAAGTCCGCTTCATCAAAACACACAATTAGGAATCAGTATGATTCTTTATTGTAAAAAAGTAAATCAAATCATAAACCCAATTTATCCATACTGTCTTTTTCATATCTACTATCTTCTGCTGGGTAGCGTAAAATTGAATCATACTTTCCAGAGCCTTTTGCTTGTGCATAAATAAGACTTTCGCCTGCAAAGTTTGTTTCAGTTTTATATACGGGGTCTTCATAAGCTTCTGAAGCCGAAACGATTTCCCAACCTTTAGATCTAAACATTTCTATCAAATCATCAAGAAATAAAGCTGCTGCTAAATTGTGATGTAATAAAAGTGTGTGTTTAATATGCCTACCATTTATCTCAAAAGATAATTTTTCATAGAATTGGGCGCGTTCCCAAATATGATTTAAGTAGAACTCTCTAAAATCGCTTAAATCTGCAAGTGGGTTTTCTCTTAATCGTTTTATCAATCGACTATCAATGTACCAATCTGAAGCATCAATAGTAACATAACCATTTCTATAATCTTGACTTTTTAGAAATTCGCGAAACGCATCTACTTTTTCTTTCGTATTACCCTCTTTCAAATACGGAAATCTAAAAAACTTGACGTAATTTGAGTATTTACTTATCACTTTATCGTTTTTAAGGAAATCACTTTTAAAGTCGGCAATCGTAGTTGTTTTGGCATTATAGTTTGGATGCGTAAATGTATGATTGGCAATTTTATGGCCATTGTCATTCCAACTTTCCAATAGTTTTTTCCCTTTTTTCCCTTTTTTATCATTTCCTGTTACAAAAACCATCGCCTCTATATTGGCATCGTTTAGTTTTTTTAGAAGCATTCCGTTCCATTCCTCAAAGGTGTAATTTGGTCTGTCACCTATTACACCATCATCAAAAGTGAAACTTACTTTGGACTGGCGAAAAACGTGTATTGTTATCAAAAAAGCGATTGTTGTAATAAGCTGTTTCATTATTTTATGGTTTTAGTGTTATAATCTATCGTATTGCTGTCCCTTTTTACCTTGGTATCGCTTTTGATTCCATCTGTAAATAAAAGACACATTTAATTGTGGTACACGAACTTGCGATTTTATGTCCTGCTTAAAGTTTTCGCCTCTGGTTTTAATATTCCATTCCCAACTATCAAAAATGTCTTTAAAGTTAATACTCAATGACGCATTGTTTTTAAACAGGCTTTGGCTCATTCCAAAATCCAATCTGTACAAAGCCTTTCGAGAAAATTGACCTCTGTTGTCTGCACCTCTAAATCTATTTTGAAATTGAAATTTAAAAGAATCGGACAGTCTAAAATCAAGATGTAATCTGCCACCAAATGCCAAACCATTAACATCAAAATCGGTAGCCTCGTAGCTTCCGTTTTGGCTGTAACCATTGAGCGTTATGTCACTGTAAACACTAAACCAGTTTAAGGGTTTATAGCTAAAACCCAGTTCAAGTCCGTAAGTTCTATCATCGCCGATATTGACAATTCTTCTAACAAAAACTTCTTCAGTAGTTCCATTGATAGAGATGTTTTCTTTTTGAATAAAGTAATCCATCACCTGATTTGTTTTTCTGAAAAATAGCGCTGGGACTATTGAAAACACATTGCTAACTTTTGACTCAAATGCTAATTCTGTTAGCATTACGTAGGATGGATTTAATTCAGGATTCCCTACAGAAATATTTCTGGCATCGCTAAAAGAAGAAAACGGAACAATAGCATCCCGTCTTGGTCTTTGTATTCTTCGCGATATTGAAAACCGAATGCTATTATCATCATTAAACTGATAATTCAAAAAACTGGAAGGAAATAAATCTGTATAGTTCCTCGTTACTTTTTCGGTATTATAATTTGATGTAATGTCAATGTTAGTAGTTTCGGTTCTTACACCTATTTGAAATTTGATTTTTTTAAAGCTTTTAGCATACTGCCCATAAAATGCTGTAACATTTTCGTCATAGTTGGTTTTATCTGTAAATTCATTAATTGTAGTTGATATATTGTTTTCTATACGTACAACTGCATAGTCATTCTCTATGTTGGTAAACCTACTTCGTGCACCAAACTCTAATTGTGATTTATTTTTTAAAATATGCACATAATCTAAAGCCACCGTAAATCGTTTGTCTTTGATGTTGTTCTCTATAAGATCGTTAGCATCAATTCCTGAATGCGGAAATGTGGTTTTTTCTAAAATAGTTGAGTTGCCGTTTTCAGTAGATGATTGTGTTAGGGCACTTAACTTTAGTTCCGAACCGCTGTCATTTAACTTTATTTTATATTCACTGGTAACTTGAAAGAAGTTGTTTTTAAATTTTTCGGAATCAAAACGCTCTGAAGTAGCAAACGAGCTGTTATCGTCATAATCTTCATACCCAATAGAAGTGATGGTATTTAAGTTTGCCAGTCGATAGGTAAAGTCTGCCGAAACGGAATGTTTCGAATTGAATTTATAGTCGCCACCAAGGTTGTTCAAAGCATAAAACTGTTTGAGTATTTGTTCTGAAGACCTAAAACTTTCCGAAGGGGAAGTTTCAAAATTAGTTAATGCTATTGAACCTGTAGCTTTCGGTTCAGAATATCCCAAACCCGTATTAATATACCACGAGTAGTTTTCATTTGCCTTGTTAATATTAATGTTGGTTCCAGAGTTTAAGCGCATACCGGAAAACACCTCGAAACTGGTGCTCAAACGTTTTTTCTTTCCTTTTTTCAAAACAATATTAATGATACCACCAGAACCTTCTGCACTATATTTTGAGGATGGATTTGTAATCACTTCCACCTTATCTATAGAAGCTGCTGGAATCGTTCTCAATAGTGACGCTGTACCTGTTAAACCACTAATTCGACCATCGATTAAGATACGCACACTACCATTGCCTCTAATACTCATTTTACCATCCACTTCAACTTGAACAGAAGGGACGTTCTGCATCACGTCGATTAAACTTCCACCACTTACGGACAGGTCTTTGGACACGTTATAGACCTTTTTGTCCAATTCGATTTTATAGTTAGGTGTATCAGCGGTCAAAACAACTTCATCTAATGCAACATCTGTATTAATGATAATATCGCCAAGATTCTTTTTGCTTTTGGAGTTTGTTAGATCAAGTAATGAACTAGTAGGCAGTAAACCAATTACAGAGACTTCAAAATTATAGACTCGCTTTGGAACGTCTATTGAAAAATTGCCATTTTCGTCTGCCAAAGTTCCGAAGATGGTTTGGGGATTATCTTTAACTTTAAATATGACATTTGCATAAGCCACAGGAACAGCAGTTTTATCTTTAATAGTTCCTGAAACAGTCGTATTTTGAGCAAAAATACTATTTGAAAAACAGAAAATAAGGAATAATTGAATTGATGATTTCATAAATAATTTTGTGAAAAATTTGGATGTAATTATCCTATTCTGCTTAAAAAAGAGAACTTTATTTTGGTCAAGAGACCATATTAAAATTTAAATGATATGTATAGAGAGAGAGAGAGACCCTTATTCTATAAAATCTAGTGGATTTAAATGGTTCCCATTTTTCTTTACTTCATAATGCAAGTGTGGCCCAGAAGATTTACCTGTATTACCAACATAACCAATAATATCCCCTTTTTTTATGATTTGCTTTTCGCTAACATTAAATCCATTTAAATGTGCATACCAAGTTTCATAGCCATCCCTATGAGTCATTATGATTAAGTTTCCCCAATCGCCTTCCATTGAAGCTTTAGCAATAACACCATCCGCAGTCGCAATAACTGGAGTTCCTTGTTTTGCTCTTATATCTATACCTGTATGAACAATTCCTTGATTTAATTTAGGATTTTTCCGCTTATCTCCAAAATGTGCAGTAATATCTTTTTTTAAAGCATTTTTTACAGGAAATAGCGAAGGAGGAGTCATTACAAATTCAGAAATATCTAAAGCATTCATAAACGAATTCTCTTCGATTATTGGTTTGGTAAATGCCGAAATGAGTAATGCACAAACTGGTAAAAGTGAGAAATACAACAATTTTGACATAAGCTTAGATTTAGGTTTCGTCAACATAGTTACTCGTTTTTTTAGTATGGGTTGATTGAAGTAATTATATAAGTTGTTAGGTTTTTGAACCTCAAGGCTCTGCATTAGTAATTGCAGATATTGAGAGGTTTTAACGCCATTTTGAAGCACGCCTTTATCTGCTTGAAATTCGTGTACGGCTTTTAATGACTTTCTATAGAAATAGAGTAGCGGATTAAACCAGAAAAATGTCATATATACTTCGGTTAGAATCACATCCCACGAATGTTTTAGCTGAATATGTGCCTTTTCGTGTTCAATGATTTGTTTGTCATAGTGATCAATTTTATCTTCAGGAATAAAAACCCAATTGAAGTATGAGAATATTTCAGGAACCTTTGAAATAACTAATTGGTATCCTTTTTTTTGTTGAACTTTAGAATGACTTCTCAATACAAATAAATGCCTTACTGTGGCCAAAAATCTGATAAGGAATACAGAAAACACTAACCAATATATTGTAATCAATAGTGAAGAATAATTAAAAGAAGAGTCAATCAAAGGTTGCTCAATGACTTGCAATTGCTTATTAAATATGTTTAAATCAACCTGCTCAAATAAAGGAACTTCTATGATTTTTGATGTTATGGAAGGAAATAGATTATTTGAAAATGGAATAATAATTGAAACAAGAAGTAACAACAGCAAAACAAGTCTGTTTACATTATGAAAGGTCAGTTTATCTAAAAACACGATATAAAGAAGATAAAGCAACGAAAAAGCCGTGGCTACTTGTATGAGATATAAAATCATGTTATTCATTGTTCGCCTTTAATTTTTCAATTTTATCTTCAAGCATTTGTTTCATTTTTTCCATTTCTGTAAGATTTAAATCTTCATTATTCGCAAAAAACAATGCAAACTTACTTGGTGAGCCACTAAAGAAGTTGCCTATCACCTCCTTCATATGTCTTTTAAAATAGGTGTCTTTTGAAACCGATGGATAATATTCTCGAATCTTACCATAAGTTTTAAATTTTAAAAACTCTTTTTTTACTAAAACCCTTACCACAGTTGATATAGTGGTATATGCAGGTTTAGGTTCTGGAAACTGTTCTACAATGTCCTTAAGGAATGCTTTTTCAAGCTTCCATACATATTGCATTACTTGCTCTTCGGCTTTTGTTAGTTCATTCATACGGCAAATATATAAATTATTTTCAAAGTATGACTATAAATATAGTTATATTACTATTTTTATAGTCATAAAATAAAATTTATGCTTTTTTTGAGATGCTGAATTAAAGTTTTTAGACAGTTTTTAATAGGGTAGAACGTCGGTATATCGGCTATTGAAAATCCCTTCACAATGAACTACGAACTTTGTTGTAAAACTTTTATCGATTTATTGTTTTTCGCCTTCTAACTGAACCGTTTTATTACTTGAGAGAAATTGCAATTTCATTTTATTGTTTTCTTCAACAAATTTAAAGTACAATTCAAAGGGAAGTGGATAAAACTCATCTTTAGCCATCGGATATAATTTTACTTTAGGAAAAACATCGCTGTCCGAATATAGAGAATGATTTTCTATATGAAGCCGTATTGAAAAATCTCGGTTTGTTTTATAAGTCCCTACATACTTTTTAAGAATGCTGTCACTTATTTTAATAACATCCGGAATTTTAGTGTTCCAATGCAAGCCTTCAATCACTTCTATGCCGTTGGTTATGATTGCCTTATTGATATTGTTGGTAATACTGGCACCATTATCACTGTTAACAAAAATGACAATGCCATTTTTGTTCTTTGGAAATAGTATCAACGTCGTGACCACACCTGGGTCGCCACCATCGTGGTTAATAATATATTCTCCATTGCTCAATTTATCGTAAACCACCCAACCCAAGCCTTGGTTCAATTTATCATTTATGGCTGATTGAGGTTTTATCATCTCATCATATAGAACACCATCAACTACTTTTTTATGCA
Source organism: uncultured Maribacter sp. (assembly GCF_963974015.1). Lineage (GTDB taxonomy): Bacteria > Bacteroidota > Bacteroidia > Flavobacteriales > Flavobacteriaceae > Maribacter. Next base: position 997,680 of record NZ_CAXBBZ010000001.1, read on the forward strand.
TAATGGCATTGCCAAAAAGTAATAAGTCGTTTACGGTTAGCAGCATATCATCTGCTGCGTTAATCTTTTTTATTTTGTAGTTTATGGGATGTAAATTTCCTCTTGTATCATACCATTTTGCAAATCGGGCAGTATCTTTATCTGCTAACCATCCCATTTTGGCATCTTTCATTTTTAGCGGTTTAAAGACCAAAGAGTCCACAATCTTTTCCAGCCCCATTTTAAATTTGCTTTCAACAGCGTGCCTCAAATATTCCATGCCTTCACCAGAATACTGAAATTTGGTTCCTGGTTTAAAATTGAATTTCAGTTTCCCATCTTCTTCATCCCAACGCCAGTTTTTAAACCCTGTGGTATGCGATAAACAATGTCTAGTAGTTATCAATTTGGCATAGGCATCATCAGCCACATCAGGATCTGTCCAATAATGAAATAAGGGTTCGTCCAATTCCCAATCGTCATGAGCAACCAGTTCTAAAATGGCGGCCGTTACAACAGGTTTGGTAATACTTGCAATATTAAAAATAGTGTTTTCTGGTGCTTTATGCCCTTTTTCATTGTCTCCATACACTTTTACAAATGCAATCTTACCGTCTTCTATAATGCCCACGCCAACAGCTGGAGCAAGATATTCAGCCATAAGTTTTGGGACAATGCTATCTAATGTCTTTTTATAATTCGGTTTAAAGACAGTAATTTTGCTGTTTGATTTTTGCTCATTAGAACAGGCAAGCAGCAATAAAAAGAATAGGCAATAACCGTAGAAAGATTTGGTTTTAAACAGGCTCATGGTCGTAGCTCACGGTTCGTTTTATAATCCAAGATCCGTCTTTTCGTTCCCAGATGATAATAAATTTGCCTCTTTGTACTTTTTTTCCATCCTCATAAAATTCATGGACACCAATTTCTACGGCACCATAATCGCCTAAAACATGTACCGTAGCACTAACTAATTGTCGGGTCACGGCGAAAGGTCTAGAACATCGGTCTTTAAAGGAGGCTATTTCAACATCAAAAGAAGTATTAAGTCCAGAACGATCATCGTAAAACTCAATGTCTGGAGACATTATTTTCTTATAGAGTGTTAAATCACATTTGTTGAATGCGACATTAAAAAATAAACTGTCCATTTTAAGAATCTCATTTTGTAACGCTTTTTCGGTTACTGGATTTTCTGCTTCTTGTGAGAAAACCGTGTTTGAAAATAAAAATAAAAGGAGTAATGTGAAATTGAAGATTTTTAATGATTTCATTGTTTTAATATTTATGATTAATATTTGATTGATGTCATAAAGACGATTTATTCATGTAATTGTAACAATGTCGATATTTTAATATATGCTGGTTTTTCAGGTTTGTAAACATATTAAATCACTTATTCCGCGACATTTGTTAATTTAGTCTTTTGGTAAATATATAATTATATTTTAATTACGACTATAAATATAGTCATAAAACTATATTTATAGTCGTAAGCTTATCAAATGCATTATAAACAGAATGTTAAACCAAAATTTAGTTTTGAGGATAACATGATATAATTAATCGCAAACCGTTCAGCACTTTTACCGCTACATTTCGCGAAAAGCTGCATTTCGGGCAAAGAGCTTCTCTATAAAAAATCTTGGACCCAATCCCCAATTTTGACTTTCCATTTCGTTAACCCTTCCCGCTATGCTGGAAAGGAACACAACATTCCCCAGCCAAAATCGAGAATCAAGTCCGCTTAAAAAAGGAAGTTAATTATCATACAATATACACGCAAGGTAAACTCGTAAAATACACCCATCAAAAGACTACGGCATAAAGCCATCGCTTCTACCATCACTTATTTATTCCGTTTCCTTTTGAGCTGTGATTTTAGCTTCCGTTTGGTTTCTGCTCAAATATTGTTTAACCAAAATAATTTAACATTATGAAAAGTATAGCTGTAAAACCGAACATTTCAATAGAAGAAGCAGAAGAACATTATCAATTAAGTAGTGAAAATTACACTATTGAAAGTGGTGAAAGTCATTTAGCGTACTACAGAGAAAAGCATCCCTTTTACTACCAGATATTATTAAATAATGTTTAATCTAATAATCGGAAAGAACTTTTTGTAGAGTGAGTTAACTACTCACGAAAGTAATATTAATCTTTTATTGAATACGAATTTCATAACCCGTTCAGCACATTCCCCTGCATTACGCAAAAAACTACATTCCGGGAAAAGAGATTCTCTAGGAAAGTCTTGGACACCATCCCCAATTTCTACTTTCCATTTCGCTAACCCGATCCGCTGCGCTGGAGCGAGACGCTTCATTCCCAATCCGAAATCGTGAACGGAGTCCGCCAAATCGGAATTCCATTTAATCATTTGGTGCCACTTCCAATGTTATTGAACTTCACAAGAGTCTTTAGAAATACTTCCGCACCCTCGCTGCCCTAACCTTTTTTCGCCAGCAAAATACCAACATTTTGAACTTGAACAGACTGCATAAACCGTTGCGTTGCACTTCACTTTTTATAAGTCCTTATCAATTCAAAATCTTGAAACTGTATCAGCAACAAAAAAAGGTAACAGCGAGGGCGCTATGGGAAGTAAATCTAAAATGAATCTTATGAAATCTTACAAAAACATCAAAAAGGAAGCGGCACCAAAAAAAACAAAAAAGGAAAACGCTCAAGATATAATAAGTAAATCACTTCAAAAAAATATAACAATAAACTGTCTGAATGGTTCGGATAGCATTTTAATTAATCTTTAAATATTTTATTATGAGTACTCTAAAAAATCACGTACAGTTAATCGGAAACGTTGGACAAGAGCCAACAATCACGAACCTTGAAAGCGGAAAAAAAGTAACCCGTTTTTCAATCGCAACTAACGAGTATTACAAGGATGCCAAAGGAGAAAAGCAAACAGAAACCAATTGGCATACGGTTGTAGCTTGGGGCAAGACTGCCGAAATTATCGAAAAATTTGTAGGTAAAGGGAAGGAAGTAGGTGTTACGGGAAAATTGAAATCCCGAAGCTACGAGGACAAAGAGGGCATCAAAAGATATGTTACCGAAATCGAAGCGAATGAAATCCTTTTGCTTGGAAGTAAAGACAAGTAATCATTAGAATTAAAGATGGCGTTCCTCACGAAAGTTGCGCCCTTTTTTATTAATAATTTTTAAAACTTTTATTATGAAAACTATTAAAAATCACGTTCAGTTAATTGGAAACATTGGGCAAGACCCACAAGTTACAAATCTTGAAAATGGAAAAATTGTAGCACAGTTCTCTATGGCTACAAATGAAAATTACAAAGACTCAAAAGGGCAGAAGCAATCGGAAACTCATTGGCATAGTGTGGTGGCTTGGGGAAAACTCGCTACAATCATTGAAAAATATGCAGTAGTGGGAAAACAAATTGCCATCGAAGGCAAATTGGCACAACGCTCTTATGAAACCAACGAAGGCGAAAAACGATACTATACTGAAATTGTAGCAACGGAAATCCTTTTGCTTGGGTCTAAAAATGATAAGTAAACATAAAAATCAAAGAGGGCACAGATACCAGTTTTCAATTAGTTCGTGCCCTCTTTTAATTATTCACTTAAAATAAATGAACAATGAAAGCACAAGTTAACGAAATAAAAGAAGGATTGCAACATTTTCACGG
>NZ_CAXBBZ010000002.1:0-624275 GCF_963974015.1 uncultured Maribacter sp.
CTCTTGTTAACGAAAGATATCCTGTTCTTGCCTTGTTATTATTTGATAAAAAGGAAATTAAACGTGTGTTCTCATCATCTGGGTGAGCGGCAATATATAATGCAGAACCTAAAAAGTTCAATTTTTCAATGGAATGATAAATATCTGCAGGCGAACTATTTCTTGGTACCTGAGAGGAAAGAGTGTTTAAAACAAATAGGCAACAGGTTATCAACCCTAATATTTGGCGCATTTTTGGATGGTTTTGGTCGTAAATCCAAATATAATAAGATTAGTACCTAACAGGGCTTTTTTACGACTTCTTTAACAGAATCAAATTGTTGGTTCTTCATCTTCATCGGTATTTAAAAACTCACCTTGGCGATAGGTTGAAATAAGAATAACACCTTTTTGAAGAACTAAGTTATTTGGATAGGTAAGAATCTCCCCATTATTTCTTCTTAAATGAAGGTGAAAAGCCCTAATATCTTCAATTACAAAAGAATCTAGCTCCGTCGAATTTGGGTCGATTAATTCTTTGTCCAAAATACGGATGGTGTTTCCTATTTTAAAAGGAAAGGAGAAAAAGATGATAACGCCTGCGGTGATATTACTAAGTATTGACCATTGTGCAAATAGTGCAACACCTATAACAGCAAATACCGAGGATAACAAAACTCCTAAATCCTTATAATTTACACTCCACACTAAAGTGAGTGCGACAACAGCAATAATAGTTAGCCCAATATTAATGAATTTGAGGATTAAATTGGTGCGAACAGGATTGAAATCACTGATTTTGCTAACTTTTCTTACCGCAGTGGAAAAAAGAAATTTTAATATAAGAATAACGATAAAAACAACAAGGCTATAGATAAGCTCGTTGTGATGATTGGCAATAAAGTTTTTCATAAAGTTATAATCCTAAACTGTCCCGCAAAGATAAATCCTTATTCGAATTTTGCTGCCAATAGGGTGTTGTAATCCTGTTAATTATTGTTGCTGTAGAGGTTAAAACTTTAGCTTTTTCTCCAAAACCATCTTTATAAGTATCCGTCCAACTTTCAATCGTGTAAGGAAATTTACTGCTGTAATTAATTTTTAAAGTACGTTCTAAATCCGGATAGGTAATTTCATATGTATATATATCATCAGCTTTCGTTATGGTGGTGATTGCCTTGTATGCCTTAAGTTCTTTATGTGTTAACCTTACAAATTCTAAGGAAGGAATCATTGTCAATTCACCAATAGGTAAATCCGCAGGATTGATTCTGATTTTATTCCAAAGTTCATTTTCAAGATTAGCTTTGCCTAAATGATAATCTTGATCTGCTTCAGAGCCAAAATAGGAGTGTGACATAATTTCAAAATCTTCCCTGTTGTTAAGTTGGGCATAAACATGACCACACCATTCTTGAGAAGAAAATGAAAGTTTCAGCGCATGTTGGTTATCATGAACAGGGTAAAAACTGCTTGTCATAATGGAATAAGGGTAAATTCCTGTGATATAATTTTTAGTAGCATTCAGTTTAAGTACGGGAATATTATTACTATCGTTAGTATCAGCTTTCACCTGTAGGCCGGGTAAGAATGGTTCGGTAACGAATATCATAACAGCATTTCCTTCTCTTATTTCGCCATACCTAGCTTGTTGTAATGAATAAGATGTTATTTCTGCTGTGCCATTGTACCAATAATCTTTGAATTCTTGTGAAAGCTGCTTTTTAGGTGCTTGGGTTTCTTTTTCCATGGTACCTATAGTCACCGAATCGCTCTTTTCTAAAGATTTTTCTTTGCATGAGGCTAGTAATAATACTATTCCGAAAATAATGTTAAGTATCGAATTGTGTTTTAGATTATTCATTATCACTATGTTTTAAAGTATTAATCTTAATTTTACTCTACCATCTTAGTTAATGTCTCATACACTAATGTAGTTGGTAGTCCAACTACATTAGTGTATGAGCCTTTTATCTCTTCAATGCCTATTAAGCCAATCCATTCTTGAATACCGTACGCACCTGCTTTATCAAAAGGAGCGAACTTTTCAATATAAAACTGAATTTCTTCGTGCGTTAAATTCTTGAATTTAACTTCAGTTATTGAATTCAATATAATTTGTCGTTCCATTGTAGTAAAACAAACAGAAGTAATTACCTGATGCCAATCTCCAGATAATTTCTTAAGCATTACTTCAGCCTCAGTATTATTTGCTGCTTTTGCCAATGACTCGTTATTATACCAGACCACCGTGTCTGACGTAATTAATATATCTTTAGTTTCTAACTCATTTTTAAAAGCACTTGCCTTTAATTTAGCTAAATAATCTGATATCTCAGCCGCTTTTAATTTAGATGGATAAACCTCTTCTACCGATTTTAGCCGTACCTCAAAATCCAGTTCCATTTCCTTAAAAAACTGTTGTCTTCTTGGGGACCCTGAAGCCAAAATTACATTATGCTTTTTAAGTTTTTCTTTCAACATAATTAATCGTTTGCAGCGCTAAAATGACTCATCCAATCGCCACGCACTTTTAAAACTTGTTCAATAACGTCTCGAACGCAACCATGACCTCCATTAATATGTGATATGTAATTACTTATGTTTTTTACTTCGGCAACCGCGTTTTGAGGACAAGTGGCCAAGGCTGCCACTTTCATAGGTGGAATATCAGGTATGTCATCACCCATATATAAAATGTTTTCTGCTTCAATATGATAAATGTCCATATACTCTTCGAGAGCATCAATTTTATGGTGGGCACCCATATAGATATCAGTTACGCCAAGTGCTTTTAATCTGCTGCGAACACCTTCATTGGTGCCACCAGTTATGATACACACATTATATCCTTTATTAAGAGCAACTTTTAAGGCATAACCATCTTTAACACTCATTTTACGAAGCATTTCACCATCGGTAGTAATTAAAAGACTTCCATCCGTGAATACCCCGTCTACATCAAAAACGAATGTTGTAATGTCTTTCAAATACTCCTTATAGCTCTTTTCCATGTTTCTCTTTAATTGCGTTGTTCAATAGGGTATAAAGCTCCCTTTGATGTGTGTTTTTAATTAATTGTAAGTGTTTGTGTAATGTTTTTTGGTCGCCACGTTTTGCTGGCCCAGTTTGAGATTCGTATGGGGTTAAATCATCTAGTTTAGCCGCAGTTTCTTTTATTAAGGGTTGTAATAGTTTAAAATCGATATTGTTTTCTTTGCAAATTTCTGCACCAATAGTATACATGTAATTGGTGAAATTATTTACAAATACTGCTGCTACATGTAAAATTTTACGTTGTTCAGAATTTACTTCTATAACAGTATCGCTTAGAGTTTCTCCCAAATTTCGTAAAAGATCAAGGTCTTTTTTATTGTTCGCCTCAATACATATGGGTATACTTTCGAAAGAAATGATTTTACCTTTAGTAAATGTCTGAAGGGGATAAAAAATTCCAGTTCGTTTACATTTACTTAAAATCTCTAAAGATGTTGCACCCGAAGTATGAACAATCATGCCATCTATATCTTTAAATTTTTCAGCTACTAAACCAATAGAATCATCTGATATAGCTAAGATATAGATGTCTGCTGAAGGTAACTGAGTAAAATCTGTGTTAATAGATACTTTATCCTTGGCAAAGGCCAAATGATTTTCATTTCTTCCTTGTACCTGTTTTATCTCCACATCGGCAACTTTGTCAAAAGCTTGAAAAAGATTTTGAGCGACATTGCCTGTTCCTACTATAACGACCGATATCATGCCGCAAAAATACAAAGTTTATTGAAGTAGCGTTGTATTAATATTAACAGTTTTCAGGTTGTTTAAAAGCAACAAAAGGCACACATAAATGATGAAAAGACCTTATTTTTGCATCTTGAAAATCAACGCCTCGCTTCAATGACGGAAATGTTCAAAAAAATATTTTTTTCTACTCGTTTAATGTCAATTCTGTTTATTGTTTTTGCAACTGCAATGGCATTCGGTACTTTCATAGAAAGTTGGTATAGCACAGAAACTGCACGTATTTGGATTTATAATGCCTTATGGTTCGAAGTCATAATGGTATTCTTCGTGATTAATTTTCTAGGAAACATTTCTAGATATCGTTTATTGCGATTAGAAAAATGGCCAGTTCTTGTTCTTCACCTTTCTTGGGTGTTAATTATTATTGGGGCTTTTGTAACCAGATATATAAGTTTTGAAGGGATGATGCCGATTCGTGAAGGAAAAACAGAAAAGGTTTTTTATTCCGATAAAACTTATTTAACGGTATATGTTGATGGTGATATTGAAGGAGAACCACGTAGAAAGGTATTGGAAGATGATTTGATTGTTACTCCTGAAGCTATAAAATCTAACTTACCATGGAAGGAAGACTTTAATGGAGAAGATTTTAAAGTTTCTTATGTTGATTTTATTTCTGGTGCTAAAGAAGGCCTTTTGCCTGACCCATCAGGTAAAAACTACCTAAAAATTGTAGAAGCCGGTGACGGTCAACGTCATGAGCATTATCTAGAAGATGGTAAAGTAGCTAGTATACACAATGTGTTATTTGCTTTGAATAATAATACGGAAGGTGCTATAAATATAAAAACTACCGATTCTATTTATCAGATATTGGCTCCGTTCGAAGGTAATTTTATGAGAATGGCAGACCAATTTCAAGGTATTTTGGTAAAAGATAGTTTACAGCCCTTACAACTACGTTCGCTCTATAATACTGCTGGTATGCAATTTGTACTGCCAGATTCTTTAACTCGTGGATCGTATGGTATCGTTGAAATTCCTGATGCAGAGAAAACTAAATTTGACCAAGATGCAATGATACTGGATGTTTCTGCAAATGGAGAAACCAAACAAGTAAAAGTTTTAGGAGGTAAGGGACCGTCAGATTTTAGTGAAAAAATAAAAGTAGGTGGGCTAGATTTTTCAGTTCGATATGGTTCTAAAATTTATGAATTGCCTTTCGGTATTAAATTGAATGACTTTATTGCCGAAAAATATCCTGGTACAGAAAAAGGCTATGCTTCTTTTATGAGTAGAGTAACGATTGCTGATGAGCGTCCTTTTGATTACGATATTTTTATGAATCATGTTTTAGACCATGAAGGTTATCGTTTTTTTCAATCTGGTTTTGATCCTGATGAAAAAGGAACAACGTTATCTGTAAACCATGATTTTTGGGGTACTTGGATTACGTACATTGGTTATTTTCTATTGTATATAGGGTTGATGGGTATTATGTTTTTTGGTAAAACGCGTTTTAAAGATTTAGCAGACTCTTTAGATAATATAAAAGTGAAAAAGAAAAAAATGTTTGGTGCCATCGCTCTTTTAATGGCGTTTTCTTTTTCTTCATATGGGCAAGACCAACATTCTGTTGATGATGGGCATGGGCATCAGCCGGCACCGACCAAAATGCAAATCGATTCTTTGTTGAAATCAAATATGGTTGCTAAAGAGCATGCTGATAAATTTGGCAAATTGGTCATACAAGATGATGGTGGGCGAATGAAGCCTATCAATACCTTTTCATCAGAATTACTTCGAAAATTAAGTCTTAAGGATACGTATTTGGATTATAATTCTGATCAAATTTTACTATCTATGATGATGAACCCTGCAGTATGGTATAATACAGAGTTTATCGCTTTGGATAAAAAAGCTCAGAATGATAGTATCAGGAAAATAATTGGAATTCCATCTGGACAGAAATATGTTAAAGCAACCGATTTTTTTGATGAAAAAGGGCAGTATAAATTAGAGCCGTTTTTAGTTGAAGCAACATCTACAACTAATCCGAATAAATTTCAACAAGATTTTAAAGATGCCAATATTCGATTGAGTTTGTTGAACCAAGCATTAGGTCAAGATATTGTTAAAATATTCCCCTTATTGGATGATGAAAATAATAAATGGATTTCGGCCATAGAATTTAGGGGAGGGCAGTACGAGATAAGGGATTCTCTCTATGCTAATTTCGTGAAAAATGCTATGCCTTATTACCTAATGACTTTGGGTAAAGCGCAACAAAGTGGTGATTACACACAGGCGGATAAATTGTTGGCAGCGTTTCAACAAAACCAGTTGAATCATGGTAGCGAAGTTTTACCATCGCAAAATAAAATTGACACTGAGATAATTTATAATCGATTGAACATTTTTAATAGATTGTATAAGTACTACGCCTTGGTAGGCCTGTTAATGTTTTTTACACTTATTTTTCAAATATTTAAAGACCGCTCTATTTGGCGTGTGGCTATATATTTCTTTAAAGGAACCATAATTATGTTCTTTTTATGGCATACTGCCGGTTTAGTTTTACGTTGGTATATTTCTGGTCATGCACCTTGGAGCGATGCTTATGAAAGCATTTTGTATGTAGCCTGGTCCACCATGGGTATAGGCTTGGCATTAGGTCGTAAAAGTGATATGACCTTTGCCGCTTCTGCCTTTGTTACTGCAATGTTATTATGGATTGCACACCAGAGTTGGATTGATCCTTCGATTGCCAATTTGCAACCTGTATTGGATAGCTATTGGTTAATGATTCACGTTGCCGTAATTGTGGGTAGTTATGGGCCTTTAACCGTTGGTATGATATTGGGGCTAGTTTCGTTAATTCTAATGATTTTGACCACAAAGAAGAATAAGGAACGTATGGCAATTAATATAAAAGAATTGACGATAATAACCGAATTGGCTATTACAACAGGACTTGTTATGTTGACCATTGGTAACTTTTTAGGAGGTCAATGGGCAAATGAAAGTTGGGGGCGTTATTGGGGATGGGATCCAAAAGAAACTTGGGCCCTTATTTCGATTATGATTTATGCCTTTGTAATACACACTCGATTAGTACCTGGTTTAAGAGGAAAATGGACCTTTAATTTTATGAGCGTTGTAGCTTTTGGTAGTATTATGATGACTTATTTTGGAGTTAACTTTTATTTGGTAGGTTTACATAGCTATGCCAGTGGCGCACAAGTAATTACACCGATGTTTATTTATTACCTTGTAGCAGGTGTTTTAGCATTAGGCGGAATTAGTTACTGGAGATATAAAGTGAATTTTGGTAAGTAAATTATTCCAACAACAAATCCATTAATTCTTCTGCGGCTATTTTACCTTTCAGTTTAAGAAAGTCTCTTGGCGTATTATCGCCTAGTTCAAAAACAATAGCAGGCATACCATGATTAACATAGAAGTAATTACGTGATACCATGGTAGGTTTTATTTCGATTGATGGTTTAATATTGGTATGTTTTTGAGGCAGGCGTTTGGTAATGTTATCAATCCAGTTAAAAACGATATCTCCTTTTTTGCCAATGATGGTAGAATCAATAGGGTAATAAATATCATCCCAAGTAGAATGAAAATCAGCTCCAAAAACAAACTCGTATCCTTCGTTTTCCTTTTTCACTAGAAAATCTCTGACACTTCTTGTTTCTGGTTGATTAAAATCTTGCCAATCTCTATTAAGATCAATGCCACCCATGTTATGCCGCCAGTTACCATTATCGACTCCATCAGGATTCATCAAAGGGACAACAAATAAATCATAATTATCTCTAAATTTTTGAGCTTTAGGCGAATCTCCGGCTAGGGTTTCAATAAAAGATTTCATTGCTAAAAATCCTGTAACTTCAGGTGGGTGCTGTCTTGAAATTACCATTACAGCTTTTTTATGTGGTCCATTACTGACTTCCAATAAATTCATTGCTCTTTTCTCTCTACTCTCGCCAATTGCATAATTGGAGATATAGTTTTTTGTGGACAAAGAATCTATCCATTTTTTTGTTCTGGTTGATCCATATAGTTCTTGAGCGGTAATATAGGTCGGTTTTACACCAACATTAATTTTTAATTCTACAAACTCTGGTGCGGCATTGATGCCGAATGTGCCAGTGCCTTTATTTAACACTGTAAAATTCACACTGTCCAGGGGAGTAAAGTTCTCTCCGTCAGTGCTGATTTTAGGATAATACCTACTTCTCGAATCTTGATAGGTCATTTTTATGGTAATCGTTTTAGGGGTGTTAGACCAAACTTTAAACGCATACCACGGACTCACATTTACCGGAGTATTCTCTGCTGTTATCAACGCAGTATAATGATTTTCGCCATCAGAAGTGATCCCATTTAAACGACCACTCTCAAAATCATTACTAAAAAATAGACTGTCATTTTCAAAAGACCAATAACCTTTCCACTGTTTTTGTACCGGTTTAGACAAAGTAGACACAATGGCGCTCTTTCCTTGACCTTGATACCCTATAGCTATAGGTTTTTGATTCTTACAGGCGATAAGCAATATTAAAATAAAAGGTATATATGTTAATTTTCTAGATATCATAACTTATGGGGTGTAATTATTTACAATATTATTGTGGTCTTTAATTTAAAATTTTAACAACTATATGTAAAACTATGAACTAATATTTAAAGAGATTATTTTTTACATGAATCATATTCAATTTCTTTTACAGATAAAATTGATAAACGTTAATTTTATGTCCTATAAAATAATATTACAGTGTCGTGAATAATATTTATTAGATAGTAAACCTTGGGTTCGTACATCAAAATTCTTTAATGACTATTTCTTACCTTTATTTTTTATAATTTTCTCATATGAATTCGAATAAAAAAGGATTGAACACCATTTGTACCCACGTTGGTGAATTAGAGGACAAACAACATCGTGGGGCGATATCACCACTTTATATGAGTACTTCTTATGCATATGAAGATGTTGATGTTAAGCGTTACCCAAGATATTTCAATACACCAAATCAAGAAGGACTTTGCAAGAAAGTAGCAGCATTAGAGCATGCAGAAGCAGCTCTTATTTTTGGTAGTGGTATGGCGGCGGTTAGTACATCATTAATGGCATTTTTGAAGGCAGGTGATCATGTAGTATTACAGCAAACTTTATATGGTGGTACGTATAACTTGGTAAATGAAGAATTCAGTAAATATGGAATTGAATATTCCTTTACTGAAGGATGGAAGGCCGAAGCTTTTGAGGCACAAATTAAAGAGAATACCAAGGTAATTTATATAGAGACACCATCAAATCCATTATTAACAATTACAGATTTGAAGGCGGTTGCAACTATAGCTAAGAAGCACGGATTAGTAACTATGATCGATAACACATTTGCGAGCCCCGTGAACCAAAATCCTATTGATTTTGGAATTGATATTGTAATCCATAGCGCTACAAAATATATGGGTGGTCATTCTGATATTTGTGCAGGGGCAGTTGCTTCTACCACAGAGAATATGGAGCGTATTTTCCATCTGGCAAAAAATTTCGGAGGTAGTTTAAGTGATTATACCGTTTGGCTATTAGAAAGAAGTATGAAGACCATGGGTATACGTGTAAGAGCCCAAAATGATAATGCGCTTGCTATGGCATATTTTCTTCAAGAGAACAAAGACATAGAAAAGGTTTATTATCCTGGTTTGCCAACGCATGAAGATCATGAAATTGCAAAGAAACAAATGAAAGGATTTGGCGGAATGTTATCGTTCGAATTGAATTCAAGTTTAGATGCATCTCTATTTCAAAAATCATTAAAATTGATAAAATCCTCGATGAGTTTAGCTGGTGTTGAAAGTACGGTAATATCGCCTACTAAAACTTCTCATGCATTAATGAGTACCGAAGTACGTGAAGAACAAGGTATAGCTGATGGGTTGATTCGTTTTTCTGTAGGGATTGAAGAACCTGAAGATTTGATACAAGATATTAGACAGGCCCTAGAAGCTATTAAAAAGATAGCATAAGCATCATTAGATAAAAAAAGGAAAGCATGAAGTTGGATATATTAGTTTTTGGAGCGCATCCCGATGATGCAGAACTTGGAGCGGGTGGTACAATTGCCAAAGAGATAGCCTTAGGTAAAAAAGTCGGAATTGTTGACTTAACCCGTGGAGAATTGGGCACAAGAGGATCAGCGGAAATTAGAGATAAGGAATCTGCTGCTGCGGCTATAGTTTTAGGTGTAGCCGTGCGTGAGAACCTAAAGTTTAGAGATGGTTTTTTTGTCAATGATGAAACCCATCAATTTGAAATAATTAAAATGATTCGTAAGTACCAGCCTCATACTGTTTTATGTAATGCTATTGATGATAGACATATTGATCACGGTAAGGGAAGTAAATTAGTAAGTGATGCATGCTTTTTAAGTGGATTAAGGCGTATTGAAACTAAAATAGGAGGGGAGAATCAAGTAGAATGGAGGCCTAAACTAGTTTATCATTACATACAATGGAAAAATTTGACTCCAGATTTTGTGGTTGATATAAGTGATTTTATTGAATTTAAGACAAATGCCATATTAGCATATACTTCTCAATTTCATGATCCTAATAGTAACGAGCCAGAGACACCTATAAGTAGTAAAACTTTTATCGAAAGCGTACATTATAGAGCTAAAGATTTAGGTCGTTTAATAGGTGTAGATTATGGCGAAGGTTTTACAGTTGAAAGAGTAATAGCTGTAGATTCGTTAGAACATTTAATTTAAGCAGATTTTTTAACAGGTTGTATAACTCTTGGAATAGTGAAATAGAAACTAGAACCTTTTCCTAAAGCACTATGCACCCATATTTTTCCATTATTTTTTTCAACCATTTCTTTACATAAAGATAAGCCTAAACCTGTTCCTTTTTCGTCGTTTGTGCCATAAGTGGTATGGGTAGAATCTTTTTGGAAAATTTTAGCCATAGTTTCTTCGGTCATACCCATACCATTATCCTTTACGTAAATTTCGCAAGTTTTTAGTTTTTGAATAGCCCCAATAATAATTTGACCGTTATTGGGTGTGAATTTTAAGGCATTGCTTAATAAGTTCCTAATGATGATATCAACCTGATTAGGGTCTGACCAAATTTGACAATTTGTCTCAATTCTATTAATTAATTTAATAGATTTAGATTCTGCAATTTCAGATAAAAGCTGAATATTTTCTTCAACGATGCCATCTAGTTTGGTTGACGATGGTCTGGTGGTTGATCCATTCATTTGGGTTTGCCCCCATGATAATAAGTTATTTAAAGTGAAAGATATAGAATCAATATCTACTTTAAGTTTTGGCACGAAATTTAAGAATTCATCTTTCGTCATTTCACCCTCCTTAAATAACTTTAGAAGCCCTTGAAAGGCACCAATTGGGCCTCTTAAATCATGCCCTATAATTGAGAATAATTTATTCTTAGTTTGGTTTAACTCGTTGAGATACGCCTGTTTCTCTTCTAAGTCAGATTTATTGGAACGTAGTTCTAAATTTAATTTTTTCTGTACCTGCTCGTTTCTATGTATTATGAATACTATTATAGAAAAGATTATTAGAATAATAATAAATATGTAGATGTAAATATTTTTTTTTGCTAATGTTTTTTCATTTTCTATTATTAGCTGTTGCTTTTGTTGATCATATTCCATTTTTGTCTTTAACATGTTCAAAGCTTTCTCATTGCTTGTCTTGGCTAAAGATTCAGACGTTACTTGAAAGATTTCATGATACCATAAAGACTTTTGGAATTCTTTTTTCTTTTTATAAATTTCGAATAATTGGTAGGTACAATCCTTAATTCCTGTGAGAAGTCCAATTTTCTTTGATAATTCAAACGAATTTAAAGAATATACCTCTGCAATACTATCCTTTTTTAGGTTTAAAAAAGCTTGGGTCATACCATTTAATAAATCAATTTTACCTCTGTCATCTTCAATTTCTTGATGTAGCAACTCACTTTGTTTGTACCAATAGAGAGCCCAAGTGTTTTTTTCTTTTTTCAAATAAATCTTGCCTTTAACCTCATAACAGTATGCCAACCAATCAAGTATCCTTTCTTTTTCAAAAATGGCTATACTGCTATTAATATTGAACATAGCATACTCAAGTTCATTCATTTCAGCATAGGTAGAAGCTATATTACTCATGGTTTCGGCCATGTAAATGGGATTACCGATTTCTTTATTAAATGCTTTCGCTTTTTTAAAGAAAACCATTGCTTGTTCAAAATCTTTTTGCTCAAGGTATAGATGAGCTATGTTTTCATTTACAATTGAGAGCAATTTTTTATAATTTAATTCTTCTGCAATTTCAATAGCTTCTAAATATCTTTTTAAAGAAAGTGCATAATCTCCTTTATAACCATATTCTTTAGCTAGGTCATTTAAGGCGTTTACTTTTAAATAAAGATTATTGTGTTGACTTGAAAGCTTATAAGCTTTTTTAAAATATGAAATCGCTTCATCAATTTTACCTTTGTTCGAGTGGTAACTGCCAAAATTAGAATAAGAGCGAATTATTCCGTTTATGTAATCTTTGTTTTTACTTAGACTAAGACTTTCTTTGCTTAAGGATAATAAGCTGTCTAAATTATGAAACCGATATTCAGATGCTAGTTCGATAAGGTTATGAATATATAGGGTATCTTTTGAATTTTTATTTGCTTGAGTTTTGCTTAGATTTATAAGTCTTAAAAGGCTATCTCTTTTAGAAACTTGAGCAGATAAAGTATTGTTAGATAAACTGAAAAGTAATATTACAAGAAGACAGCTTCTGCTAAGGCCGAAAAATAAAAACGTTCTTGAAATATTACTAATCATAGATAAGCTCTACTATTGAATTCATAAATTTAGAATAGAACTTATGGTATTAGCAATTATTGTTGTGAAACGTCAATTATTGTGTGTTTTATCGATTTAATGATGTATTTCATCGAAGAATTATTGTTTTAACTCCTAATTATTAGCAAAATAGATTCTCTAGAAGATATGATTGATCGATAAATATTAATGTGTTGACACATAAGAGAAGAGTACAAACTATTAAGATTGTTTTTCAAATATTATTGACTAAAATCGAGTAATTGACAAAGGTAGTTCTACAATAAAATGACTTCCTTCATTTATTTTACTTTTTACAGATATTTCCCCATTATTTTTGATAATCATTTCTTTTGCAAGTCGTAATCCAAGGCCTGTGCCTTTTTCTAAATTGGTGCCTGAAGTCGATATATGTTCAGTGTCTTTAAATAATTTACTTAATGTCAATTCACTCATTCCCACACCAGTATCAGAAATTTTAATTAATAAGTTTGCATATTTTATTTTAGAGGTAAGGGTTATTTTACCTTCGTTAGGAGTGAATTTTATAGCATTACTTATCAAATTTCTGAAAATCACATTAAATTGGTCGAGGTCTGCAAAGGCGCAATGATTTTCGATTATTTGGTTGTCGATTTTAATGTATTTCTTTTTAATTTCTTTGTTGAAGAAATGTAAGATATTCTCTATCTCATGGCTGACAGAAATTCTTTCTAATTTAATCGAACTTCCTATCATTTGATTTTTCCCCCAATGCAGAAGGTTGTCCATAGTAAATTGAACTTGTTCTAAATCATCTCTTAACTGAGGAGCAAATTTCTCAAAATACATTTTGCCTTCTGGATCTTCTATGTATAAAATAAGTAATTCTTTTAGTGAAATTATTGGCCCACGTAAGTCATGACCTACTATAGAAAAAAGACGGTCTTGATTTTGATTAATATTTGAAAGGGTTTTTTGGTTTTCCTTTAAAACGATAGCTTGATTCTCAAGTTTCCTGTTTAATAATTTTTCTCTTTTAACAGAATTTAAAATTATTAAAACTATTATAAATGATGTTAACAAGGCTGCCAATGACCATTTTACATATTTTCGTTGTTGGTCAATTGCTAATTCATTTTTTGCTTTCAGATCATCTTTTTCTTTTTCGAAATTCAACTTTGTATTGAGCATGTTTAAATTTCTTTTATTTTTTTCTATAAAAATGTCATTAGCCAGTTTTTCAGTTAATTCAAAGTATTCTAAAGATTTTGATATTTGATTTTGCTCTTTTTTAATTTGATATAAGATTCTATAGCATTTTTCTAAACCAGTATTAAGATTAAATGATGAATAAAGACTAAGACTTTTATTTATATTCTCTTCAGCCTTCGTAAGGTTATTAATCTCAAAATATGACCTAGCCAAGCCATAATAAATATCTGCTCTTCCTTTTATATCAGTATCAGAACTGTGAACACTTAGTGCTTTTTGGTAGTTATTTATGGCATCATTATAATTTTTTAATTTCAAGTATAATTGGGCTAAAGTAGAAAGAGAAAATGCTAACCATTCTTTGTTTTTGGAATATTCAAAATAATCAATACTTTTATTTAAGTAGTTTTTCGCTTTATCAAAATCCCCAGTTTGAATATATAGAAAAGCTAAATTGCTTGACAACATAGCATCCATATTCGCATTCATTGTTTTTTTTGATGACTCAAAAGCAGATGTGTAAAATAACATGGCTTCATCATAGTCTTCTAAAAGATTAAACATGGTGCCTAAATTCATGTTCATTAAAAAGGTATAGAACTCATTTTTATGCTTTTCACCAAGTGCCAAACCTTGCAAAAAATAAGTGTAGCTTAAAGGGTAATCTTGTTTAATGAAATATGCTTGACCTAAATGATTATAAACTTTCATTCCTATGATTGGATAATCTATCAATTCTTTATCGTTTAATAATTTTTGGCAGTATTCTATAGAATTTTTAGTATCCCCTCGATATAGGTAAAATGCAGAAAAATTTGTTAAAGCTTCTAGTTCTCCTTCTTTATAATTAATTGAATTACTTAGTTCTAAAGCTCTTACTGTAACAATTTTCATGGTATCTAAACCAGAATATCTTAATTGATATGATAAATTATTAATGAGGTCAATGTAGGAAGTACTATTTTCTGAATTATTTGAACCTTGAGAGAATGTCTTTATTTTTTCTTTAAAAAACTGAATACTATCCACTTGTGCAACAGTCGTATTGACATTAATGCATATAAAGGCGAAAAGTAAAAAAATGTATTTACGCGTAAGTTTAAATATCATTAATTGTCAAATTATAAAAAGTAAGCTTATGAAAATGTTTAACAATTTAATTAGAAAATTTTTAAGCATGATTATAATAGAAATATTTATTCAAATATCATTTATTATTTGTGAGTACTATTTAAAAAAATTACATTTGCACTCGCTTACAAATGGTGGTTGTAGCTCAGCTGGTTAGAGCATCGGTTTGTGGTACCGAGGGTCGCCGGTTCGAACCCGGTCTTCCACCCTAGAGCAAACTAAAAGTCTTGGATTTATTCTAAGGCTTTTTTGTTTTTATATCCGTTATTAACAAAGTATGTTTAATTTAAACAAAAAGGCCTGTTAACTAACTTTTTAACAGGCCTTTTTGTTTGATAGTAATTAGTCTACTATAATTCTTTGTTCTCTATTGGCAATCTCCCAAGCAGTATAATAGATAAGTCGTGCCCTGTTTTGTAATAAGTCATAATTTATTTTATCTGGTGTGTCACTTGGTCGATGATAGTCGTCGTGAGTGCCATTAAAATAAAAAATAATTGGAATATTATTTTTTGCGAAGTTATAGTGGTCACTTCTGTAATAAAAACGATTAGGGTCATTTTCATCATTATAGGTATAGTCCAATTCAATATTTGCAAATTTCGTATTCACTTCTTCTGAAAGATGATGAAGCTCTGAACTCAATTTATCTGATCCTATAAGATAAATATAGTTGCGGTCTCCTTCACGATTTGGGTCTATTCTACCAATCATGTCAATATTTAGGTTTGCTACGGTATTCGCTAATGGAACAATAGGCTCCATATCTGTATAATATTGAGAGCCTAGCAGTCCTTTTTCCTCACCAGTAACATGTAAAAATAGTATTGATCTTTTAGGTCCTTTACCAGCATCCGATGCTAATTTAAATGCCTCTGCGATTTCCAATAAAGCAACGGTTCCAGAGCCATCATCATCGGCTCCATTATTTATGTCGCCATTCGGAGAAATGCCTATATGATCTAAGTGTGAGGATATCACTAAGTATTCATTTGGTTTCTCTGTTCCTTTAATAAGTGCCGCTACATTTTCTGAGGTTATTTTATCGTTAGAACTTTCAAAACTTAATTGCAATGCTTTAATAAGTACTTTAGAAGTGTCATCAGTATCAATTGATGATAATATGTCTTTAGCCAACACCTGATCTATGTATAGGCTATAAAACTCTGGTGTGTTAGTATCAACAAGTTCCATTCGGTCATTGTTGTTCGTTTTCATAGACTCGAATCTGCGTTTATATCTGTTAAAATTGTCGGTATCATAATAAAGAATTCCTGTAGCGCCTTTATCAACGGCTATTTGAATTCTTTTAGTAAGTGATTCAGACATGTTGCTCCATATAGAAGCTTCGTTAGTTCCTGAAATTTTGTAGGTCCCATCAGAGTTTATAGGTTCTCCTGCTTTAAGTAATACAATTTTTCCTTCTACATTAATGTCTTTGTAGTTTGAGTAATTTGGTTCTTCGATACCATATCCAACATATGCAATTTCATTAGTAGAGATATTGGCTGCGGAAAAAGTTAAAACATGCTCGCCAATAGGAAAGTCTTTATCTTCTACTTTTATTTTACCTATAGGTAATTTCCTTATTTCTAAAGGTACTTCTTGAAAATATTCACCATCGGCTTTCGCAGCAGGAATTTTTAATTTTTCATATTCGGTCTTGATATAGGCTATCGCCATTTTTTGACCTGGCTCACCAGTTTCTCTTCCTTCAAATTCATTTGATGCATAGGTGAATAAATGTTCTTTTAATTCTTTTTCGGTAATGGATTCTGCAAAACTAATTTCTGACACTTCATTTGAAACAGTTTCAGTAGTCGCTTCTTTAACCGTTTTTTGAGAAGAGTTACAGGATAAGGCCAAAGTGACCAATAAGGTTAGTGCTTTTTTCATTTTATCTTTTAATCAAAATTTGCCAAAAATAATCAAAAGATAACTACTTTAAGTAATCAACAAGAAGAATCGGCAATGATCTTCCATTCTCCATCTATTCTTTTAAAAATAATCATAAACGTTCCTGTTGCATTGCCAACTTCTCGTGTTAAGTTATATTCTCCCATTACAAAGTAAGAATCAGGAGTAATGGCAGAAATTTTTGCAATAGTAAATTTTAAAGTACCTGAATAAGACTTGTCGGGATAATTTTTTAAATAACTATTTAATGTGTTTTCCCAACCAGATTTCAGCTTTTTGCCACTATAAAAGTAAAGTGAATCTGATTTCCAATACCCATCCATAAAAGACTCTAAATCATTATTACTCCAGTCTTTTTGTTGCTGATTTAAAACAGCAATTATTTCTTCTTTGTCTTGAACGCTATTGTTTTTATTGACACATGAACTTGAAATAATAATAATAATAATAACAGATAAGAGAATTGATTTCATAATAATTATGGTGAGACTTATCGCCTTTTTACTTTAAAGCCTTAGCGATTGCAGCTTCTACTAAAGGTTCCATTACCTTATAGCCTTCAACGGTTGGGTGTACTTCATCTTCAGCATATTTTTTAGGTAATCCGTTACGTTCATCAACCATGGCAGAGAAATAATCTAAATAAATATGACCTTTTAATTCTGCATATTCCTTAATCATTTTATTTAGGGCGATAATTTTGCCAGAAGGTTCTAAACCTGGTTTCCATGGATAATCATATGCAGGTAGGGTAGAAGATAGAATAACCTTGATGTCGTTTACTTTCGCCATTTCAGACATTCCTTTAATATTGTCCATAATCATTTTTAATGTCGAAGGTCCTGTATTACCAGCAATATCATTAGTGCCAGCTAATAGGATTACTACCTTCGGATGTAAATCAATTACATCTTGTCTAAATCTCACCAACATCTGTGGAGTAGTTTGGCCACTTATGCCACGGTTAACATAAGGTTTATTTGCAAAGAATTCTGGTCTAAGATTTAACCAGCCGATAGTAATGGAATTCCCCATAAATAAGATGCGATTTTCATTTTCTAGAACATTTGGTATTTTGGTGTTTTCCTCTTTAAATCGATTTAAGTCGGCCCAATCTTGTGAATATGAATGAGTTAACCCAAAAAGAGATAACATATAGGCTAATATTATATTATTTAAATTTTTCATTAATTGAATATTGTTATGAATTTTGAATTAGAGTTTTTTCTTCAGAAGTTAATTGTAAGCTATTGACTATGTTTTCTTTATTTGGTTTTTGTACGAATAAATAAGCCAATAAACATATAGTGATTACAACAGGTAAGGCATTGCCAGTATTAAAATAAACAAAAAGGCCTAGAAAAGCAGGAATTTCAATAAGAGCATATTTAAGATGCAATGCAGATTGATATTTCTTCAATTTATCCGTTAATTGACTTTCTAATTTTATTCTCGCTGTCATTTTTTTAAAAATCATTTGACTTCCAAAATAACCCAACAAGGCGAGAACGGGAACTAAATATAAGTACAAATTGTCACCATTAGTACTGGTGTTAAAGCTGTTAATTTGAAGTATGACCCAAATGGTAAAAATGCTGAGACCAGCAACCAAAAAGAGGTGCATGATTTTTAAGCTTTTAATAAAGTTCTTTAATTCCATATATTTTTAAAAATTCTAAGATACTATAAATTAAAATTAGTATAGATTTAGTTTAGTGATCATGACCTTTTTTTAAGTCGACCAATGTTTTAGAATCTCTATCTTTGGCAACTATGAAAAAAATATTTGCTTTCTTCTTTGTTTTAATATCGCTACAAAGCACTTATAGTCAAGTAGAGCAAGATAAGGTGCTTCACTTTCTCGGAGGCAATTTATATGGTTTAGTTGGCGCAGGAGTAGCTAGTCAAATTTCAGATGGCGATAGAACTTGGACCTTTATTGGGGCTATAGGAGGTAGTTTACTTATTGGCTTGGCAAAAGAAAGTATTGACCAAAAGCAATATGGTGGTTGGGACAATGCCGATTTGTTAGCTACTGTGTTGGGTGGGGCAACAGTGGGGGTTACCATCGATATTTTTAAAAAAAGAAAGCAGCGCAAACGAGATAAGCTTTTTAAAGAAGCTGTCGGCTATTCTGAATTAGAAATAAAAAAAACATTCCTAATAGAAAACGCTGAAATTAATTCTTTGTCTTTATTAGGAATGTCTAAAACGGTTATGGAAAAGTAAACTTATACGTTAGTATTTAGCACTCTCACCATTAGTCATAGTTTTTTCGATAAAATCGCGAATATCATTATTTGCAGATTTAAGATCTTCTCTTCTTAAATACATCATGTGACCAGAACGATAGCCTTTAAAGCTAAACCTATCCTTCATTCTTCCGCTTGGATCTACTTGCCACATTAGGTATTTAGCGTTAAAATAAGTTGTTGCACCATCATAATAACCTGATTGTACCATTACGTTTAAATATGGATTTTGTGCCATGGCCTGTCTTAGGCTTTCACGGGTATTCTCGTCAGAGTTGTCCCAAGGATGCACAGGGCCGAACATATTATATTTTACATCGGTCTTAAATTTCAGTTCTTCTTGTAAGTAATAGTTTATTGCTGGGGTAAAACTATGTAGCCAAGAGGTCAACTCAGAATTGTAATCAGGTCGCATGCCCAAAAGCTGCTTATCCATGCCTAAATATCTTGAATCTAATCTTCCAACGGTATAACCGCCTTTTTCCTTTAATAAATTCTTCCAGAAAAAAGAGGTAGGTACAGAAAGGTTTTGATCTATTATATCTTTCGTTTCCAAGCCAGAGTAAAAGGACATCTTTTTAGCAATTGATGCTTTTTCTTGATCAGATATAAATCCTCCTTTTGCCAATGCAGGAATCAAGGTATTAATTGTATAGTCTTCTGATTCTGGGAGAATATCCAAAAGGTCTTTCCCTTGTAATTCAGTTGGTAATGCTTTGTGATGCCAAGCTGCAGCCGTAAAATAAGGAAGATTTATTGCTTCTGCCACTGGGCCTTCGTTTCGTAAAATTTTATAATCGGCAGGAGATACTAGAATTACACCGTTTAGGTACATCCATTGCTTATTCTGCAGTTCTAATGAAAGACCCATAACCCTAGGACCACCATAACTTTCGCCAATTAAATATTTGGGCGAACTCCATCGGTTGTTACGGGTTACAAACGTATTCAGCCATTCTGCCAAATAAGTAATATCTGCATTGATACCGAAGAATTTTTTACGGTCTACTTCATCCCCAGATTCAGGAATTGTTCTAGAATAACCAGTATTAGCAGGATTCACATAGACAATATCCGCAATATCAAGAACTGAAAACGGATTTTCATTAACTCCGTATGGCTGAACTGGATAGCCTTCATCATCGATTTTCAATATTCTAGGGCCTGTGTATGCAAGATGCATCCAAACAGAGCCAGAACCTGGTCCGCCATTAAAAGAAATTAATAAAGGCCTAGAAGCACGGTCTTTAATATTATTTCTTGTGTAATAGGTATAATGTAACGAGGCAATTGGTTTTGCATTTTCATCCCATACAGGTTGTGTTCCTGTTTGCGCAGTGTAAGAAAAAGTTGCGCCGTTAATAGTAGCATTGTGCTGTGTAGTAATAACGGTGTCAATCGGTAATGTTCTAGACTGTGCCAGGGTAATGGTAGTTACCAAGCAAAGGGATAATTGTAAAATTTTTTTCATGGTTTTCTAAGGTTCTGTTGATAAACGAAAATAAGAATAATAATGTTAATCCTAGTTTTAGGATAGTTGAATACGCTGAAAATATTATTTCATTAATTCTAGTAACTTTTTTATCGTTAAATCTTTAAAAATGTAATTAAAATTTCTCAAAAACACCTAAACCAAATAATGCATAATCATATTTAACTGGATCTTTTGGATCCAGTTTTCTTAAATTTTTATCTAGCTCGGCAAGTGCTTTGGCATCATTTTGTTTTCGTTTTAGTAAACCAAGTTTACGGGCTACATTACCCGAATGTACATCTAATGGACATGACAACTTTGAAGGGTCAATATTTTTCCATAAACCAAAATCTACATGTGTTGATGCATCTCTTACCATCCATCGTAAAAACATATTTATTCTTTTCGCAGCTGAACCTTTTAAAGGGTCAGAAACATGTTTAGTAGTGCGCTGTTCAAATGGTAATTCAAAAAATAATTCTTTGAATTTAGCAATAGAAGGTTGCAAAGAAGTCTTTTCTTGGTATTCAGTAAATATGCCCTCTAAACCATTATGATTTGAATAAATGTTTTTAAGGCTTTGAATAAAATACTTTAAGTCATTGCCATTGAAAGTTCTGTGCACAAAATTTGCCAAATTATCTAAATCATCATCGTTGTGGTTTAAAACAAAGTCGTGAGGACTATGCCCCATTAATTCCATTAATTTGTGAGAATTATTAATGATACTTTTTCTATTGCCCCAAGCTATAGTGGCAGTTAAAAAGGCACTGATTTCTATATCCTCTTTTTTAATAAATAGATGTGGTATTTGAATGGGATCGGTATCTAAAAATTGAGGGTTATTATATTGAATAACCTTTTCATCTAGAAATACTTTTAATTCATGTTTTGTCATTCTATTGGAATATCTAAAAACTTAACTAGTAATAAAGGAATTATTAGTACCATATTGTAACAGGCATGAAGTGCCATTGACCAAATTAATCCAAATTTCACACGAATATATCCTAGTATGAAACCTACACTAACCTGTGGCGCAACCAGTAAAGGAGAAAGTAATAAAACCTGAGTTGTCAATTCAAAATTACTAATATGTACGAGACCAAAGGCAATCGTAAATATGTATAAAGCGGTAGAAAAATACTTGGAATTTTTAAAAAATAGTAAAGGACCTCTGAAAATTAATTCTTCAAGAAAAGGAGCAAGGATAACAGCTAAGACAAAGATTTTAATTTCTGAATTATTATCGAATAAATCATCAATGGCATGCTTACCTACTTCTATATTAAATATGTTTTGAATTACGCTCGCTATAATTAACAAAAGAATACTTGAGCCAAGTGCCAATACTAATAGTTTAGTAAACAACCTCAATTTATCTGCGGTCTGTGAATTCACATCTTGCTCATAAATAGGTTTCTTAACGAATGCAATAAGTTCTTCAAGCATACAATTTTCGTTATGCCTCTATTACTGCTTTATCTACTATTTTGCCATCTACCATAGTTAATTTACGATCTGCCATTTCAGCTAGTTCTTCATTATGGGTAACAATAACAAAAGTTTGTCCGAATTTTTCTCTTAAATCAAAAAATAATTTATGAAGATTATCTGCACTTTCAGAATCTAGATTACCGCTTGGTTCATCTGCAAATATTATAGAAGGGTTATTTATTAACGCACGTGCAACAGCTACACGTTGTTGTTCACCTCCTGATAATTCTGAGGGCTTATGATTATATCGGTGAGATAACCCCAAAAAATCTAAAAGTTCTTTAGCTCTTTTTTCAGCGTCAGATTTAGGCGTTTTTTTAATGAATGCAGGTAAGCAAACATTTTCTATTGCGCTAAATTCTGGAAGTAACTGATGAAATTGAAATATAAAACCAATGTGTTCATTTCTAAACTTGGCTAAATCTTTATCACTTAGGTTAGTGGTTTCAATACTATTGATTAATAATGTACTATCACTTTTATTTGATTGAACATCCAAGGTGCCAAGAATTTGTAATAAGGTAGTTTTACCTGCGCCAGAAGCCCCAACTATAGAAACGATTTCTCCCTTTTTAATATGAAGGTCTACGCCCTTTAATACTTCTAACTTGCCGTAATACTTATGAATGTTAGAAGCTTTTATCATTTGAAATGGGTTGTGTTATTTTAATTTATTGATATCTTCAAAATTAATGAAAAAGGAGCATGGTAAAAATTGTATTTAGGTTTTACTTTATAGATGGAATTTTAAAATATATGTAAAATTCAAATTAAGTAGTTTTGCTTTTCGTATTTATGATAATTTTAATGTTGTTGATAAAAGAAAACATTAATTTTGTTTAAGATAAGTATAAATATATTAAACATAAAATAAAGAGTATGTCCCCTTATAGAAATTTAGAAGAATACAATCTTGAGATTACCGACGAAGTTAAAAGTAGATATTCTTCAATTATTAACGAAATTGGCGAAGATGTTGGTAGAGAGGGTTTGGTAAAAACACCAGAACGAGCTGCCAAAGCAATGCTTTTTTTAACCCAAGGCTATCAACAGGACGCGGTTGATATACTAAAAGGGGCAATGTTCAAAGAGTCTTATGATGATATGGTTATTATAAAGGACATTGAACTTTATTCTTTATGCGAACATCACATGCTTCCTTTTTTCGGTAAAGCACATATTGCTTACATTCCCAATGGTCATATAGTTGGTCTTAGTAAAATACCACGTGTTGTTGATGTTTTTGCAAGAAGACTACAGGTACAAGAACGATTAACCCATGATATTTTAGAATGTATTAATAATACATTAAAACCTAAGGGTGTTGCAGTTGTAATTGAAGCTTCTCACATGTGTATGATGATGCGAGGTGTTCAAAAACAAAACTCTGTTACTACCACTTCTGGTTTTAGAGGTCAGTTCGAAAAGATCGAGACAAGAAACGAATTTCTTAAATTAATTGGCACCAAACTTTCTTAAAACAGGTCACATTCAGTAATTATTTATTTTAAAATTATGGCATCTTTGTTGCATTCCAATTAAAGAATAACTACTTTTTAAGTATGTCAATTTCAAAGAATAAAAAATATAAGCAACTTTTAATGGGGTTGCTTTTTGATGGTATAGGTATGCTATCATTTGCTATACCATTTTTAGGTGAATTTTCAGACATTGTGTGGGCACCTTTCTCCGGTTGGCTAATGACCAGAATGTATAAAGGCAAAGTAGGGCAGGCCGCTGGTATATTTAATTTCGTTGAAGAAATTATTCCGGGTTTTGACATTATACCGTCATTTACATTAATGTGGTTATATACCTATGTTTTTAAAGGCGTCAAAAAAGAGCAGACCATTGAAGTTTAAATAGCGCATATTTTCTTACTAAATAACTTAACTTTATCTCAAATCTAGTATGTTTTGAAGAGAAGAAGTTTTGTTGCAAAATCAGGTTTAAGTACACTCGCTACTTTACTTGGTGTTGATATTGTTTATAAAGAGTTAATACCGAAAGGTTATATTCCGGTAGCGCTACAGGAAATAGACCCATTTGCCTTATTTAAAAAAGATGAAGCCATGGTCGTTTTAAACGATAAACCGTGGAATATGGAGGCACAAGCGCATCTATTAAATGATACTGTTACTCCAAATAAATACATGTTCATTCGAAATAATGGACTACTACCCGAAAATATTGAAGAG
The DNA here is from genome assembly GCF_963974015.1 of uncultured Maribacter sp. Taxonomy (GTDB): domain Bacteria; phylum Bacteroidota; class Bacteroidia; order Flavobacteriales; family Flavobacteriaceae; genus Maribacter. The sequence continues at coordinate 24,271 of NZ_CAXBBZ010000002.1, forward strand.
AGTTCTTGGGAACTTAAGATTGATGGTGAATCGGTAGTTGAACCGAAATCTTATTCTTTATCCGATTTAAAAACGAAGTTTAAACATCATACCTATCAGCTTACATTGGAATGCGGTGGTAATGGAAGAAGTGAATTCAATCCGCCAGCGAAAGGTAATCAATGGACCATTGGTGCAGTCTCTTGTGCTAAATGGACCGGGGTTCGACTAAAGGATGTTTTAGCTGATGCAGGAATAAAGGATAATGCGGTTTACATTGGTTATCACGCTGCAGATATGCATTTAAGTAGAAACCCTACTAAAGAACCTATTTCAAGAGGAATACCTATGTCTAAGGCATTACAAGATGAAACATTACTGGCCTTCTCTATGAATGGAGAAGCTATACCGTTAGTACACGGTTTTCCATTACGATTAGTTTGTGGCGGTTGGCCAGCTTCAACTTCAGGTAAATGGTTGCACACCATTAGTATTAGAAATAAGGTGCATGATGGTGAAAAAATGCAAGGTAGTTCTTACCGAGTACCTTGTGAAACTGTTGCGCCCGGTGAAACTGTTGCAGATGAAGATATGTGTATCATTGAATCTATGCCTGTAAAATCATTAATTACATATCCAAAGTCTGGAGCAATTATTAATGAAGGAAAACCAGTAAAAATAAACGGACACGCATGGGCGGGTGAATTGGGTATACATCAGATGGAGTACTCCATTGATTATGGAACTTCTTGGAAATCTGCCATCTTAGAAAAGCCTGTGAATAGATTGGCATGGCAACATTTTAATGCAACGGTATCTTTTCCCAAAATAGGATATTATGAAATTTGGGCTAGAGCCACCGATTCTAACGGTAATAAGCAACCGATGGTTTTGCCTGGTTGGAACCCAAAAGGTTATTTGAATAATGCCTGTCATAGGATTGCTATAAAAGTCGTGTAATGCAAGAGAAGGAAAATAACGATGGAATCGTTTTTAAGCCCATATTTAAGATTATATTATTGATTTTTACAAGCTTTATACTATTTGGGGCTTTGGCTATTATTTTCTTTGGACCAAAACAATCTGAAGTTGAAATAGGTGAAGAAGAACCAGAATTAATTGAAGATGGTATTCATGTTCGAACAGGTTTAATTGAAGCGGACGGATTACAAACAGTAATTACGAACTGTACTTCGTGTCACTCATCTAAGTTGATTATTCAAAATAGAATGGGGGAGGAGCAATGGAATGCAACCATACGATGGATGCAGAAAACTCAGGGTTTATGGCCTTTAGGTGAAAATCAAAAAGTGATTGTAGATTATTTGACGAAAAATTATCCTGTTTTAGAAAAAGGAAGAAGACCACCGTTGACTAATATTGACTGGTATCAATTAGAGGGTAAGTGATATTTTAAAAAAAGCCCCATATATATGGGGCTTTTTTACATTCTTTATTATAATATTAGAGAGGTATGCTAATTCCAAGATTAATATTTCTTCCGATATTTGAAATGCCATCACTCTTTAGTCTCGATAAATGTGAAATATATTCTTTGTCCAAAACATTATTAGCGCTTAATTTAAAATCAATTGGTTGATTGGAAATTGTAACAGTAGCTCCCAATCCTAAATTCAATAGCGAATACCCATCTGTAAAAGTTTCAAAATCACTTACTTTATTTTGGGCGAAAAACGATTTCAAAGTCAGAAAACCATAGCCGTTATCAAAGTCTTTATTAATCTTACTAAATTCAAATCGTAAGGTATTTGCCCAATTGTTTGCTGGTATTAAAGGTAAATTACCATCGTTTTTTAACTGACCGGTTACGGTAGAAAAATTGCTTTCCATATGCAGCCAATCTAATGGGTGTGGATGATAATGTAGACCTGCTTCGCCACCAAACAAATTCGCATCTTGTTGTTGGTAAAGATATACGGCATTACCCTCTATAGCAGTACCGTTTGGTTCTAAATAAATATAATCTGAAATGGAATTATAAAACCCATTTACATAAAATTCAAAATGCTCATTCTTAAATTCTAATGATAAATCTGTTTGCACATTTCTTTCATTATTTAAATTGGCATTTCCAATTTCATATCTATTTGTTCCTTCATGTGTACCATTTGAAGTTAACTCGGCCAAGTTAGGAGCTCTAAATCCTGAGGCGATATTTAAACGGGTTATAAAATTTTCAGAAACATCTACCTTATAACCTGCAGCGATATTAAAACTATTGAAATTTCTATCTATAGCTTCAATATAGTTTTGATCACCAACAAGGCCATTTTCATCTGAATCAATAGTTCTTTTATCATAACGTACTCCGAGTTGTACATCACTTTTGTTCAAATGAACATGTGATGTGGCCAAAAGCCCGATATCGTTGGTTGTAGCATCAGGTATTAAAACCTCTTCACCAAAATTGCTGTTAATTTGGTTCATTCCTTGTAATCCGATAATTGTTTCAACAGCTCCTATCTTAGCCAAATTGTATTGTAGGTTGTAGCTAAAGGTTTCTAATTTCATGTCTAGAGCAGGCGCTTCTCCTTCTTCATGCTCCGTTTCCTCTATATTCCCTTCCGCCCCAAGGTCATGGTCTTCAAATTCTTTTCTATCATTTCTAGTAAAACCTAAAATAGCTTGTAGGCTAGAATTGTTGAAATAGATATTTGATTTCGAACTTAAAATATGACTGGTAATATCTTGAAATGGTTCTATAGCAGAGCGCTCAGTTGATTGTTCTCTTATTTCTTCGGGTATACCCAATTCAGAATTATTATAATTGTAACGTAACTCAGTTTTAAAATTAGTAAGTTGATATGCTAAACCGGTTTTTAAATCTTTTTCGTTAAATCTAGAATTTGTTACTCGTTCATTATTTCCAGTTTTATAATCTACATGTGAACTTCCACCTAAGCGAACTAAAAATTTTAATTTTTCAGAAGACGCTTTAAATCCGCCATTTCCATTTAAACCTTCGGTATTGGTGAAATAATTTAAGTTTATGTCACCCTCTACATCATTAGAGTTGGCAAATTTTTCAGGGTTTAAATATAGTACACCACCAAGGGCATCAGAACCATATAACAAAGAGGCTGGCCCTTTTATAACTTCAACGCTTTCTATACCTGCATCACTAATTCCTAATCCGTGTTCATCACCAAATTGTTGGTTCTCTAAGCGTATCCCTTGTGTATAAGTCAAAACTCTATTTGAGCTTAGGCCACGTATAACAGGTTTTCCTATACCGACTCCGGTAGAAACACTTTCTACTCCAGGAATATTGGTAATACCTTCAGATAAATTTACAGCTCCTGCAGATTTTAGATCTTTTATACTGGTTCTTTCGACTTTCATTACATTCTCGCGTTGTAATTTGTGAAAGGGAGTAGAAACAATGACCTCTTCCATTTCAATGGCACTAGGCATAAGCTCAAGTGATAATTGGGTTATTGGCTCTAAAAAATCAACGGTTTGCGAATAGGTTTGAAATCCTATAAAAGAAATTACGATTTTGAACTTTCCTGATGGTAAATTATTAATTTCATAAAAACCATCAGCATTTGTAACCGTACCTTTTTCTAATTGAGGAAAATATATAGAAACCTGTTCTAAAGGTGTTTGGTCCTCTTGATTAGTGATTTTGCCTTTTAAGGTGTTTTGAGCGAATGTAAACTGAACTAACAATGCCAATAGCATCGTAATATAAATATTTTTCATATTAAATTGTATTAAGGTTTTTAGACTTTTTTTGTTAAAAAAATAATTAACAAGAAGGAGGTCCTCTTAATACAAAATGAAGTTGTTGATATTTACTTAAAAAGTAGTAGTTGTTAATAATAGCCTCTGTAATAGGAGCTAGTTCAATAAACTGCGGGTAATCGAATTCTGGATAATAAAAAGATGATAACTGATAGTGGTCAAAATCACAATCAAACTCTACGGCGTGAATATGTAATTCACCTTTCGAAACACAATGTAATTCTTCATGTTCAGATAGTGCATGCGAAATTTTCACAAAGTAAGGTCCAAATAAGCCTGCCAATAAAATGATGGCTATAATCGGGTTTATAAATTTGTTTTTTGAAAAACTCATCTTTGCAAATCTAATCAATGCTTTTTGGAAAGACCTGTTAAGAAACTATTAAATTAACTTAGGAAAAACCCAAGGCCAATTCTCTTGAGCATCTTTTTCTCAAAGCCCCAAAAGAATTTAAATTGACCAAATAGCCAACCATAAATTACTAATAGTACTTGATAAAAGGGAAAAATTAATAGAATTCGTAAAATCCAGTATAATGTGCTTCCCCACCAAGCATCTGGAAAATTTGCTTGTTGTAATCCTATCAAGTTTAAAAATGGCTTTGCAGCAAAAACAGAGGAAGAGCCTGTTATCGAAAAAACGAAGAAAATGATTATTAATTGAAAATTACTGGAAACACCCCAGCGTTCTTTTAATTTTTGCATAATAATTTTTAAAGCGCGTAAATATACTTTTTATATGCGTGGGATAAAAGGCCCCAATCGTTGATTATACTTTCTTTGAAAATAGATGAAGTAATTGTAGAGTTTATAATTTACTTCATAGCCATAATCTATATTTTGAGAATAGTCAATCTGAAGCTCATATAAATTCGGGTTATACCGCATAGGTTGTAATACTCTTTGGTTCCATTCTAATACCATTAAATAATTTCGATTTTCGAGAAAACTTTGAGAATAATAACCTTCAGGTTTGGCTATAGAGTTTAGCCAAGTATAAAACCCTGGTTCAATGATTATAATTTCATATTCAGTTTTGTCACTCGAAATAGTTATAGTATCACCTTCAACTAGTTCAAAAGCTTTTTTTTCATCATTTGAAATAGATAATGATTCCTTAGTTGACCCACAGCTTATTAAGATTATGGCAAAAATAAGAATGATAATGAAATTAAGTAGGATGGATTTATTTTTTCTCTTTTTCATAAAATATAAGATACAAAAAAGCCGCTTGCGGTAGCAAACGGCTTATGTTAAATTGTAAAAATCGATTTATTTACCGAATAGTCCTCCTAATAGGCCTCCTAAACCACCTGATTTTTTGTTTGATCCCATTACCATACCGGCAACATCATCTAAAATACTGCCATCGCCATCAGCATCTAATAGTGTAGTGATTAAGCTTTGGTTTTCTTGTGGTTGACCACCTAACATGCTTCCTAACAAAGCATTCATACCAGATCCGTCACTTACATTGCTCTGAGCTGTTTGTTTACCAAGGTAACCCATTACAATAGGAGCAGCGATTTTTAATATTTGAGCTACAGTACCGGCATCTAAGCCTGATTTTTGACTTAATGCATTTTCTACTTGAGGTTGTTTGTTGCCAAAAACGTGACCTAAAATGCCAGCGCCATCAGATATTACACTATCATCAACACCACCGCCGAAAAGACCGCCTATATTGTCTAAAATTCCTCCACTATGATTGCTTGATAATGCGCTCATTAAACCTTGAGCACCTTCGGGAGTAGAAACGTTTTTTTTCATTGCACCCAATATTAGTGGCATAGCCATACTAAGTACATTTGCGGTTTTATCTTCAGGTTGATTTGTTTGACCTGCTACTCCGCTAATTAATTGTTGACCCATTGGGCTATTCAATAAATCTAATAATCCTGCCATTATAATAGTTAATTTAATGTTTATGCCGTAAAATACAAAAAGAGTTACTAAAATATGCCATAAGCATTTATTTTAATATCGTTATTATTTGTTCGGCCAATTCTGATCCAATTCTCTCTTGTGCTTCTAATGTAGCAGCACCAATATGAGGGGAAAGTGATATGCTAGGATGCATGAGAATTTTCATTTCAGGTTTAGGTTCTGACTCATAAACATCAAGGCCAGCAAAGGACACCGTACCATTCTCTAATGCTTCCACTAAAGCAACTTCATCTAAAACTCCTCCTCGAGCGGCATTTACGATACCTACGCCTTTTTTCATTTGTGAAAATTCTTCCTTACCAATTACATAATTCTGTTGATCAGGTATATGTAATGAAATATAATCGGCATTTTTTATCAATTCAGACTTTTCAGTATTCTTCAGTGTGAAGGTTACTTTTTGTCCGTCAAAAAATGTTAGTTTAATAGTTGCATTTTCTACCTCGGGATCACAATAGACAACATTCATACCTACACCTATAGCAAGCGTTGCAGTAGCTTGACCTATATTTCCAAAACCAAAAATACCAAGAGTTTTACCTCTTAGTTCGGTACCTTTTGAATAGGACTTTTTTAATTCTTTAAAATTGCTGTCACCTTCTAATGGCATATTTCTATTGGCATCATATAAAAAACGAACACCTCCGAAAAGATGAGCGAATACTAATTCAGCAACTGACTCTGATGATGCTGCAGGAGTATTGATTACATGAATATTCTTAGATTTTGCATAGGCAACATCTATATTGTCCATACCAACACCGCCACGGCCAATAAGTTTTAATGTAGAACAAGCGTCAATTAATTCTTTTCTAACTTTAGTTGCGCTACGAACCAATAAAGCATCTATTTTATGCTCATTTATATAATTGGCTAATTGTTCTTGTGCTACAGTAGTTGTTAATACCTCAAATCCGGCTTTTTCCATTGTGACAATGCCATTTTTGGAAATGCCATCATTAGCTAAAATCTTCATAGTAAAATTATTGTTTTATGATTGAATGAAATACTTATTACGTTAATTAACAATTATATTAATTATCCTTTTCTTTCCATTTCACTCATGACGTCTACCAAGGCACCTACGCTTTCTAAAGAAAGTGCATTGTACATGCTAGCTCTATACCCACCAACCGAACGGTGACCGTTTAGTCCAATAATACCAGCTTCCTTTAACATGTTTTCAAAAGTGGATTTTAAGCTTTCATCTGTTAAATTAAATGTAGCGTTCATAAGCGAACGATCTTCAATATTTGCATATCCTTCAAAGACAGGATTTAAGTCTATTTCTGAATATAATAATCTGGCTTTCTTTTCATTAATTTCCTCAATTGCCGCAATACCACCAAGACCCTTAAGCCATTCTAAGGTTAACATCGAAGTGTAAACAGGAAAAACAGGAGGTGTATTAAACATACTGTCTTTGCTGATATGTACTTGATAATCTAACATCGAAGGAATTTTCCTTGATACTTTTCCTAAGATATCTTCTTTAATAACAACTAAAGTTGCACCTGCAGGACCCATATTCTTTTGAGCCCCAGCATATATTAAATCGAATTGAGAGAAATCTAAACTTCTAGAAAATATATCTGAACTCATGTCGCACACTAATGGAGCGTCAGTTTTTGGAAATTTCTTGAATTGAGTTCCATAAATGGTATTATTCGACGTAATATGTAAATAATCAAGTCCAGCAGGTACTGAATAACCCTTTGGTATATAATTGAAATCTTCATCTTTAGATGAACCAACCTCAACAACCTCACCAAATAATTTAGCTTCTTTAATTGCCTTGTCGCTCCAAGTACCTGTATTTAGATAACCTGCCTTTTTTTCTAAAAGATTATAGGCTACCATTAAAAATTCAAGACTGGCGCCACCATGTAGAAAAAGGGCTTTATAACCTTTATCGTTTAAATCAAGTAATTCTAAGGCTAATGACCTAGCATTTTCCATAACAGCGACAAAATCTTTGCTTCTGTGTGAAATTTCGATAAGGGAAAGTCCAGAGCCATTGAAGTCCACAACAGCTTCAGAAGCCTTTAACAATACTTCTTTCGGTAATATACAAGGGCCTGCGCTAAAATTATGTTTTTTCATTTTGATTGTAATTTAAAGATGTAAATGTCAGGATTTTTTCAAGAATTTACGATACTGAAAGGTATTTAATTCTATGATGTTCCCAACAGGAAATTAACCGTATCGATTCCATCAGCATAATCAGATAAAGACGGTTTTTGTGTTTGTCCAAATGAAATTTCGTCATCTACAAAACCTGATGAAACAATGCATTGTATTTTATCTTTTTCTAGCTTTAATTTTGATCTTAACTCTTCTAAATTTTCATAATGCTCATAGAAAAGTGATGCGATAGGGGATCCGTAGCTATCTTCTTCCTTTAAAATAAGGAAGCCATTGTCCAATATTTTAAATTCGCTCATGAGATAAACAGCCTTATTGTAATCATAATTGTTAGCATACTTATTATGATTTATAATGTGGTTATATGGAAATATTGCCTTGAAAAAAGTATCAATGTCATAATTGATGGGAATGAATATTTTAGAGACACTTCTGCAGCCTAAACCGAAATATCTAAAAATATCCTCACCTAAAGCGGTTAGCTCTTCTCCTGATTCATTTCCATTCAAAACGGCAATAGAATTTCTGTTTTTTCTAATAATATGTGGTTTTTTGCCAAAATAGTATTCAAAATACCTTGCCGTATTATTACTACCTGTTGCAATTACAGCATCATAATGTTCAAGTTTTTCTTTGGTAAAATTCACCCTTTCTTCAAAGTATGGCTGTATACTTTTTAGATAATTAATTATTAGGGGAATTAATTTCTGATCATTACTTGATAGTTTAACCAAAGCTTTATTGCCCGTAACTAGCACGCATAATAAATCATGAAACCCAACGAGTGGAATGTTACCAGCCATAATTAGGGCAACTACCTTTTCTTTGTTGCTTGTTAGATCATAATTTTTCAACCAAGCTTCGAGATTTTCTCTTGACAATAAATTTCCCCATTCTTGAAATGCATAAATGCAATTCTCTTCTGAGAACCAACCATTATAATGTTTGGCCATTTCAATTTCAGCCTTAAATGATGCAGTCCATTCATTAATTATATATTCAGAATTTTTGTCTGATTTTATAAATTCACAAAATGTTCTTAGAAAATCTCCAAGTTTAACAAAAGCTTCTATAGTAAGGTTGTGATGGGTCATTATATTTGTATACTCAATTAGTAGGGATTACCTTTGTGCAAAAATAAGCATGCCCGTTCTTTTTTGGGCATTTTAATGAAGAAGAAATTATGGCAATTATAATAACTGACGAATGTATCAATTGTGGGGCCTGTGAGCCAGAATGTCCCAATACTGCAATTTATGAAGGTGCTGATGAATGGCGTTATAGCGATGGTACATCATTAGAAGGTAAAGTTGTTTTGCCTAGCGGTAAAGAAGTAGATGCAGATGAAGTTCAGGTGCCGATTAGTGATGAAGTTTACTATATAGCACCAGATAAATGTACAGAGTGTATGGGTTTTCATGAAGAGCCACAATGTGCAGCTGTATGCCCTGTTGACTGTTGTGTGCCTGATGATGATCATGTAGAATCAGAAGAAGAGCTTTTGGCAAAGCAACGTTTTATGCACCCTGAATAATAAGTTTTATATCTTTATTTTTTTTGGCAGATATATACATTGGTATCAAAAGCATAAGTTTCTCTATCCTTAATTTCTAAAATATTAAATCCGGAATGCTGTAATGCTTCGGTTATTTCTTTTATGGAGAAAACCCTAAATAGGGTTGAGTCTTCGCCCAATACCTTTTTTTCGGAATCATTTAATTGGTAATAGGTAGATTTCCAATCAATTAGATGATAATTATTGTTTTTGTTTTTAACCCAATAAGAATCTCTTTCAAATTGTTTCTTATTGTAGGTTGATTTATGAACTACACTACTATTTTTTATAATATATGATATAAATAAATTAGCATTGATACAATCAAATATGAAAATACCTTTATCTTCAAGGGCATTGTGTACAGATTTAAAAGTTTTTTTTAGATCTGTATTATTAAGTAAATAGCTTGTAGATCTGCCCGTAATGAGTATAGTGTCAAAGTGTTTGACAAAATTTAGATGCCGCATATCGCCCTGGATAAAATTTCCAGCAGGAAATTTTTCCTTTGCAATATTGAGCATCGATTCGCTAAAATCTAAGCCAACATACGTGCTAAAATCTGAAGTAAATGATTTTGCTAAATTACCTGTGCCACACGCAATTTCTAATACTCGGTTGCAATTGTAGTCATTACACAAATACTTGTAAAATTCGTATTCAGCACTATAATCAATAAAACCTTGATAAATTTCATCGTAAACCCAAGCTAGGTTTTCATTATATAACTCACCCATATCACAAAAAAAAGCTACCTAAATATAGGTAGCTTTTTACAATAAATATGATTTTAATATTAGAACTTATAGTTCAACGAAAGGTTGAACATAGTACCTAGTTGGCTAAAATGATAACCATCATATGTCATTTGAGAATAACGTTGATTGAAGGTAATTAAGTTAGACTGATTTTGCGTCTGAGCTGCATCGGCCAATATAGCATCGCCTGCTGCATTTTTAGATTGAAAACTCCATTCAGGTAAAACATTCAACAAGTTGTTGATGTTTAATGCCAACGTTAATTTGTCGGTCGCACTAAAGTTAACACCTAAGTCTGTAACAATTTTTGGAGTAAATTCTGTGAATAAATTATTGTCCAAACCTTGTTGTTGAAAAGTTGTTTTTCCGAAATAAGTGTTATTCAAAGAAAAACCAAATTTATTGATGTCATAATTAGCACCTAAAATCCATTTTGTTTTTGGTCTAGAAGTAAAGAATAAAGCTTCTTGAGTTTCATTAACTACAGATTGACCTGAATTTGCTACTAATGGTACATCTTTTACAGCTCCATCTCTTTCGTTTTGAATAGTGTAGTTTCCAGATAAATTTAAATCAAGGTTACCTTCACCTATTTCTATTCCTTTATAAGCAAGAACCACATCAATACCAGAAGTTTTAGTGTCTATTGCATTTGAAAAGAAACTTACATCACTTAAATTGTTATTATTTAAAAGAATATCAAGTGGGTTTGTTGGGTCTCCACTTGGCCCTATTTCAGAGCCTAATACGATTCTGTCTTTTACGGCGATGTTGTAATAATCAAATGTATAGCTGAATTTGTTTTCAATTTTCCCACCAAATCCAATAGTAAAGTTGGTAGAAGTTTCAGCATCTAATTGAGGAATACCCAATAATTTGGCTTGTGTAGATACGTTGTTAATTAAACCACCAACTTGAATACCTTGTCCTGGTACAAAACTGTACTGTGCTTTTTGGGTATAAATTTGGTGTAAGGTAGGAGCTCTAAATCCTGAAGATATAGACCCTCTTAAGGTAAAAGCATCGTTAACTTTATAACGTGAACTGAATTTGTAAACAAAAGCATTACCAAAATCAGAATAGTTTTCTGATCTGATAGTACCACTTAATAAAAAGGCATCAGACACATCATAATCTAAACTTAAATATCCACCGATGTTATAACGGTTGAATTTACCGGCATTTTGAGGAGAAGCACCTGCAAATGAATCTGCACCACCACCGTCATAAGAAGCTAATTCACCTTCTATAACTTCGAAAGTTTCTGTTCTAAACTCTGCACCAACACCTATACTTACCTTATCAGAAAGTATTCTTGAAATATCGATATTACCAACATTATGAGAGAACTTAGTTCCTCCTGGATCAAAAGATTGTTGACTGTTCTCTCTGTATAATTGAGATCCTTCGGTAAGTTCGCCATCATCAACAGAACCGTTACCGTTAGCATCAACCCAAGTTGATGGAGAGTAAACAACATTTCTGTTGTGAGTTTGATTTACTTTATACGTCTGAGTGTTTCCACCTGTAGTAAAACTAGCATCAATATTCCAATCGTCGATAGTTGATTTGAAGCCTACAGTACCATTATAGTCACTTAATAAACCTTCAAAAGTTGGAACGTAACCATCGTAACCACCTGCGGTATTAGGATTGTCCCCTGGGAAAAAATCAGCTAAATATGGAAAGTCATCTACTGTTCTCCAGTAAGGAGTTCTGTAGTTTGCAAAACTATTTACTGATTTGTATACATAGGCAGCATTTGCGTAAAGAGAAGTATTTTCACTTAAATCATAACCCATGTTTAAAGAAAATTTTGCTGCAGCTGTTTCAGGAGATCCATTAATGTTTCCAGCATCAGGTCTTCTTGATAAGAACGATTGTACATCTGCAATGTCAGCTCCAAAATCACCTGCTTCACCAGCCGCATCAACTGTACCTGGTCTATTTGATTGATTAACCTTAGATAAATCAACTGTATAGTTGACAAACCCTTTATCGTCACCAATTGATGAACCATTATTCAACGCTACCCCGAACATTTCGCCATCACCTTCTGAAGTGATACCTGTTCTTACTGTTGCTGAACCGTCATTTGGAGAATCTTTAAGTATAATGTTCATTACACCGGCAATTGCATCAGAACCATATTGAGCAGATGCTCCATCTCTAAGAATTTCAACCCTTTTAATTGCATCTGTTGGTATTGCAGAAATATCAGCACCGGTTTCACCACGTCCTGGTGATGTTTGAGTATATAATAAGGCACTTAAGTTTTTACGTTTTCCGTTAATCAAAATTAACGTTCTACTAGGTCCCATGTTTCTAATTTCATATGGATCTAATAAAGAGGTCGCATCGTTTACCGGAGTCTGAACCGTATTAAATGAAGGAATTCTATATTGTAAGGCTTTATCAAAAGTAACCTGACCTGTAGAAGTAAGGTCTTTAGCACCAATAACATCAACAGGTAAAGGTGTGTCAGCATTACTTCTTGGTGCTGTACGAGAACCAACAACAATAAACTCGTCTAATTGCATACCTTCAGATAACTGAACATTAATAATGTTTTTCCCAGCTGTAGATACTTCTTGAGTAGCGAAACCTATATAGCTAAATACCAATTTTGTGTCATCGGTAACATCTATCGAATAGTTACCATCAAAATCTGAAGTAGTACCATTGGTAGTTCCTTTTTCGATAATATTCACTCCTGCTAAAGGCATTCCAGAATCATCGGTAACTTTACCAGAAATACTATTTTGAATTACTTCATTTAGTGTTAAGGCTGTAATATCATTGTTCACAGAATTAACTTTTAAAACCTTCGCTCTTTCTGCTTTTTTATGGTAAACCACGTAATATTTGTTGCCTAAATATTCAAAATCGAAACTTGTTTTACGTTCCAATTTATTGATAATCTTATCCAATAAAGGAAATTCATATTCCTCAGGATTTAAACTGGTGGTAGAAACCAGGGTAGGGTTGTATGTGAAAAACACTTCGTGCTTTGCACTAATCTTATTTAGAAACTCACTTAGAGTCACCTCTTTTTTGAGTTCATTGGATGCAATCATACTAGTACTGCTAGAAAAAAGCAATACTGCGATCAGCATTCTCATTAGTTTGTTCGTTTTCATAAATAAATAGTTTAGTTAATAAATAGGGTTTTCTTGTACTTGTAAAATATTTCCTTTGTTAATGATTCTAGTTCCAGTTGCCTTTTCAATTGCGGCAATGCATATTTTTAAATTTTGATTAGGTATACCACCCGATATGGGTATATCTTTTAAATGATCAGATAAATATCTAACTTCTAGGCCATAAGTAAGTTCTAAATTTAACATCACCTCTTTAAGCGGAATTTCATTAAAAACATAAGTACCGCCGCGCCATAGAGCATATGGTGTTTCAATAGTGACCTTTTTATGAACAACCTCATTGCTTTTATTTGAAAATGATACCATTTCACCAGGAATCATTTTAGTGACATCACCATTTTTAAACTCTAAATGAATGGATCCTTCATCTAAAACAACATTCGTTTTTTGTTCTCTAGTATTTATATGAAACTGAGTTCCAAGAACCTCTACTTTAAGATCATTGGTAATCACCCAGAATTTCGCATTGGTACTCGGTATAGATTTAACCCTAAAATATGCCTCACCTTTAAGATTTATAAATCGTGGATTATCTTTTTCATAAGATATTTCTGAGTTGCCATTTAAAACCACAGAAGTACCATCAGGTAATTTTAGGTCTATGATCTCACCAAAATTCGTTTTATGCGTTGTTGTATTGTGAACATTGAAAAGTGACAAACTTGTCCAGCTTAATAAAATAAGAACAACCGCTGCGGCTGAAAAATAAATAGCCTTATTTAATGATTGTATTTTTGTTATAGGATTTTTTGTAGAATTTTTCAATCCTATTTTAGGTAAAATTTTGGTTAACTCTTGGTCAACCTTCACATTACTTGGAAATTGCGGCTTAAATTTTATGCCAACAACTATAGATTTGGCATTTTCAACAATTTCAATATGCTGAGGATTATTTTGTAGCCAATTATTCCAGTAAGCTATATCATTTTTATTTAAACCTTTAGCCCAATTCTTAAATGACGTATCTGTTAAGAAATACTTTAAATCGAATTTGTTTGTATTGTCCATTTAGTAAGGTGTTCCATTTATAAGAGGTTTAATTTTATAAAATATACCCTACTATTTTCAATTTTTTTTCAAAATAGAATTAATTTGTTGATTTTCAGATGCCAATCTTAATTTAGATAGTGCTTTTTGGAGTACATTTAATACGCTTTGGTAATTCATGTCCATTATTTCAGCGATATCAGTGCTACGCATATTACTGTAATATTTTAAATAGATAACTTCTTTTTGTCTTGGAGAAAGTTGATTTATTAATTGAGACAAGGTCGTAGTACATAGAAATTGAATTTCTTGATGTATAGAAATTTCTTCTGCAGAAAATGTGAAGTTTGATTTAAATAATTGAGCTTCTGAAATTGGAATGTTTTTCTGATTTTTTTGAAGTTGTTTTATCAGTCTTCTTTTAAAAGAAACAAATAAGTATCCTTTAAGATTTTTTATGGTTCCTTTTTTCTCCCTTTCTTCATAAAGTTGAATAAAAAAGTTTTGAAGGCAATCTTCAGTGAGGGCAGGAGCATTGCTCAATTTTATTCCATAGACATGTAATTGGGGATAATACTTTTTAAAAAGAAGTGAAAAAGCATTGACCTCTCCCTTTTTAAAAAAATACCAAAGTGTTTCGTCAGAGTGAAGTTCCATTTATTCTTACGGTTCTTGGCGTAAAGTATTAAAAATTTTCTTAAAAAGAGTTAAAACATCAAATAATAGTCATCATTGGTCTAAAAATTTTGAAAATAATATAAATATTCATTATAAGTTTTAATTGAACATAAGAGTAGAAATTGAATGTAGAATGTTTAAGTAAAAACTATATTTGCACCCTTTAAATATTCTTTATTATGAAAGCAGGTATAGTAGGGTTGCCAAATGTAGGTAAATCAACACTTTTTAATTGTTTGTCCAATGCTAAGGCGCAAAGTGCAAATTTTCCATTTTGCACTATTGAACCAAATATTGGTGTTGTTAATGTGCCTGATGCTAGATTAGAAAAATTAGAAGAATTAGTGAATCCTGAAAGGGTATTACCTGCAACTGTTGAAATCGTGGATATCGCAGGATTGGTAAAAGGAGCAAGTAAAGGTGAAGGTTTAGGAAACCAGTTTCTAGGTAATATTCGTGAAACGGATGCTATTTTACATGTTTTACGTTGCTTTGATAATGACAATATAGTGCACGTAGATGGTAGTGTAGATCCTATAAGAGATAAGGAGACTATAGACATGGAGCTTCAATTGAAAGATTTAGAGACCGTAGATAAAAAACTTGAAAAAGTAAAAAGAGCGGCACGAACAGGTAATAAAGAAGCTCAAAAAGAGGAGGCTACTTTATTGGCAATAAAGAGTGGACTAGAAGCAGGGGTTTCTGTAAGGGCAATTCGAGTTGATGAAGAGTCTAGACTTGAATATGTGAAACCACTGCAGTTTATAACAGACAAACCGGTGATGTATGTGTGTAATGTAGATGAAGATGCAGCTGCGAAAGGGAATGCTTATGTGGAGAAGGTGAAAGAAATGGTTGCCAACGAAAATGCGGAAGTTATTTTTCTTGCAGTAGGTACAGAAGCTGATATTACAGAATTGGAGACTTATGAAGAACGAAAGATGTTTTTGGAGGATTTAGGTTTAGAAGAGCCGGGTTCCGCAAAATTGATTCGTGGCGCTTATAAATTATTGAATTTAGAAACATATTTTACTGCAGGAGTTAAAGAAGTTCGTGCTTGGACCATCCCAGTAGGTGCAACAGCTCCCCAAGCAGCAGGTGTTATACATACCGATTTCGAAAAAGGATTCATTAGGGCAGAAGTAATTGCCTATGATGATTATGTTGCTTTTGGGAGTGAATCAAAAGTAAAAGAAGCTGGTAAAATGAGAGTAGAAGGCAAGGAATACATTGTTAAAGATGGCGATGTAATGCATTTCAGGTTTAATGTTTAATGCTCATAAATAGTTAAGCGGTTTTTTAACAATTTTAATTCTCGTTCTAATCGGTTAATTTTTTTTAGCATATGGTTGAGAGTATCTATACCTTCCATATTAATGCCTAAATCTTGGCGTAATCTGTAGATTCTTTCAATTTCTATAATGTAATGTGATTCAACATAAGTTTTGTTCTCAATTAATTGAATCTCGATCATACCATATTCCAATAGGTCGTTAATAAAATCTATTGGGGTTTGTGTCTGTTCACAATAATGTTCTATTAGAATAAAATTTTCTGAATCCATATTTATTGCAATTCTGAAAGTTGTTTGAATAATTCTTTTTCCTTCGCTGAAAGGTTTGTTGGCATTGATACTTTATAGGTTATGTATAAATCTCCATGAGCGCCTTTTTTTTTGTATACCGGCATACCTTTTCCTTTTAGCTTCACCTTTGTGTCAGTTTGCGTTTCGGGCTTAACCTTTAATTTTACTTTTCCGGTTAAAGTTCCCACTTCAATTTCACCACCTAGTATGGCATCATATAGAGTGATGATATGATTTTTATACAAATCATTACCGACTCTTTTAAAAGGCGTATTGTTGTTAATCTCAAATGTTAAGTATAAATCCCCTTTTGGGCCTCCATTTACTCCCTCGCCACCATAACCTGCGATTTTAATGGTTTGGCCATCTTCAACTCCTGCGGGTATTGTGATTCTTATTTTCTTAGTCCCAAGGTCTAATGTTTGCTTTTGGTCTTCTAAGATATCGAGCATATTCAATTTTAAAGTAGCATTTAAATCTTGACCTTTAAACTGAGTAGATCTTCTTCGTCTGCCACTATAACCGGCCCCACCGAACATTGACTCGAAGAAATCAGAAAAATCCTCATTGCTTCCGCCTGATGTTCTATAAGTATTTCTGCGGCCTCCCGATGAACTTCGTTGATTTCTTTTCGCCTCTTCAAAAGCCTCTGCATGCTCCCAATCTTTACCGTATTGGTCGTATTTCTTTCTTTTTTCAGGATCACTTAGAACTTCATTTGCCTCATTTACCTGCTGAAACTTTTGTTGTGCGCTTTTGTCATTAGGGTTTAAATCTGGATGCAGTTTTCGGGCCAACTTTCTGTAGGCTTTTTTAATGTCTGCTTGAGAAGCTTTCTTGTCTATTTCAAGAATTTTATAATAATCAATAAATTCCATAGGTCTTAAAAATCTAAACTAAAGATATGAAAACCATGAGGTGTTTCCTATGATAGATATCATCAAATATTTGGCAATTTAAAGTAGGTTTCACGATGAAGTATTTGTCAGTAATTATAAGCTATTGTCGCTGCTATCAACAAAAATGTGGAATTCATTGTTAATTACTTTAACGTTTAGGGGTTTTATCTTTTGCCGAGTGGTGCTATCTTTAGCAACACTTTCTAAAAAATTATTTAATGTCCCAAGACACTCATTATACTGAAGATAACATACGCTCGCTTGATTGGAAAGAACATATCCGATTAAGACCTGGTATGTATATCGGTAAATTGGGAGATGGTTCATCGGCAGATGATGGAATCTATATTTTACTAAAAGAAGTTATCGATAACTGTATCGATGAATTTGTGATGGGCGCTGGTAAGACCATTGAAATTACAATTAAAGATAAAGTCGTTAAGGTGCGAGATTATGGCCGTGGTATACCGCTTGGAAAAGTTGTAGATGTGGTTTCTAAAATGAACACTGGGGGTAAATATGATAGTAGAGCATTTAAAAAATCTGTTGGACTTAATGGTGTTGGTACTAAGGCGGTAAATGCGCTATCTAGTTTTTTTGAAGTTCAATCTTCACGGGATAATCAATTAAAGACCGCTCAGTTCAGTTCTGGTAATTTAGAAAATGAAGTTGGACCAGAAGAAACCAGTAAAAGAAAAGGTACCAAGGTTACTTTTGTTCCTGATGAGGCGATTTTTAAACATTATAAGTATAGAAATGAGTATGTAGAACGCATGCTGAAAAACTATGTGTATCTAAATCCAGGTCTTACTATAGTATTTAATGGTGAGAAATTCTACTCTGAAAACGGATTAAAAGATCTTCTAGAGGATAATAATAATATGGAAGACATGCTTTATCCTGTTATACATTTAAAAGGAGAGGATATTGAAGTTGCGATGACTCATAGCAAAACGCAATACAGCGAAGAGTATCATTCGTTTGTTAACGGGCAGCATACTACACAAGGTGGTACGCACCAAGCTGCATTTAGAGAAGCTATAGTTAAAACCATAAGAGAATTTTACAAAAAGGATTACGATGCGTCCGATATTAGAAAGTCTATAATTTCCGCTATCGCATTAAAAGTAACAGAGCCAGTTTTTGAAAGTCAAACTAAAACTAAATTAGGTTCTACCGATATGGGTGGAGAGTTTCCTACCGTTCGTACCTATATTAACGATTTTATCGGTAAATATTTAGATAATTACCTTCATAAGAATACCGATACAGCAGATAAGCTTCAGCGAAAAATTATGATGGCCGAAAAGGAGCGAAAGGAACTTTCGGGTATTCGTAAGTTGGCGCGTGACAGAGCAAAGAAGTCAAGTTTACATAATAAGAAACTGCGAGATTGTAGAGTTCATCTAAGTGATATGAAAAATGATCGTAGGTTAGAAAGTTCTTTGTTCATTACCGAAGGTGATTCCGCATCGGGTTCTATTACTAAATCGAGAGATGTTAACACGCAAGCTGTTTTTAGTTTAAAAGGAAAACCTTTGAATTCATATGGCATGTCTAAGAAAATTGTCTACGAAAATGAGGAATTCAACCTGTTGCAGGCTGCATTGAATATTGAAGAGACTATTGAAGATTTACGGTATAATAATATTATTATAGCTACCGATGCAGATGTAGATGGTATGCATATTAGATTGTTGCTGATTACTTTCTTTTTACAATTTTTTCCAGAATTGATAAAAGAAAATCACCTATATATTTTGCAGACACCTCTATTTAGGGTGCGTAATAAAAAGGAAACCATTTATTGCTATAGTGATGAAGAGCGACAACATGCCATAAATAAGCTGTCAGGTAAACCAGAAATCACCAGATTTAAAGGTTTAGGAGAAATATCGCCAGATGAATTTAGGCACTTCATTGGTGATGATATTCGATTGGAACCTATAATGTTAGATAAGGCAATGTCTATTGAAGAATTATTAAGTTTTTATATGGGAAAAAACACTCCTGATAGACAAAAATTCATTATCAATAATCTTAAAGTTGAAGTTGATTTGATTAAGGATAAAGTAGTATAAACTAAATAAATACGATTGCTTCTGAATGGAAGAAAATGACGATTTGAACGAAGATATTAACGAAAACCTTTCCGAAGAGAATACTACTAATTCAGATTCTTCTGATGCCTTGACTAGGGTCAGTGGTATGTATAAAGATTGGTTTTTGGATTATGCTTCCTATGTAATTTTAGAACGAGCGGTACCTGCAATTGAAGATGGTTTTAAGCCAGTGCAGCGTAGAATTATGCATTCTTTAAAAGAGTTAGATGATGGCCGGTATAACAAGGTTGCTAATGTTGTAGGGCATACCATGCAGTATCATCCACATGGTGATGCTAGTATAGCAGATGCCATGGTACAGATTGGACAGAAAGATTTACTGATAGATACCCAAGGTAACTGGGGTAATATATTGACAGGCGATAGGGCTGCTGCATCCAGATATATCGAAGCAAGGCTCTCTAAATTTGCGCTTGAAGTTGTTTTTAGCCCAAAAATCACTGAATGGCAATCTTCCTACGATGGTAGAAAGAAAGAGCCTGTAAATTTACCGGTGAAGTTCCCGTTATTATTAGCTCAAGGAGCCGAAGGTATTGCTGTTGGACTCTCCACTAAAGTCTTATCTCATAATTTCATTGAACTTATCGATGCTTCTATAAAGCATTTAAAAGGCCAGCGATTTAAATTATATCCTGACTTTCCAACGGCCGGCATTATTGATATTACAAATTATAATGATGGCTTAAGAGGAGGTAAAATTAGGGTTCGTGCTAAGATAGCTCAAATTGACAAAAATACATTGGTAATCAATGAGATACCATATGGTACTAATACTGGAAGTTTAATAGATTCAATTCTGAAAGCTAATGATAAAGGCAAGATTAAAATCAAAAAAATTGAAGACAATACAGCTGCTGATGTTGAAATTTTAATTCATCTTCCTTCTGGGATTTCGCCAGATAAAACAATTGATGCACTTTATGCCTTTACGGCGTGTGAATCTTCAATATCTCCGCTAGGCTGTATCATTGAGGATAATAAACCTTTGTTTATTGGTGTGACAGAAATGCTTAAAAGATCTACTGATTCAACTGTAGAGCTTTTGAAAATGGAGCTTGAGATTCAATTGAGTGAATTAGAAGAGCAGTGGCATTTTGCATCATTGGAAAGAATATTTATTGAAAATCGAATTTACCGAGATATTGAGGATGAAGAAACTTGGGAAGGTGTAATTAGTGCTATCGATAAAGGATTGGCTCCATTTACCAAGCATTTAAAGCGTGCGGTAACTGAAGAGGATATTACTAGGCTTACAGAAATTCGAATTAAAAGAATTTCAAAATTTGATTTGGATAAAGCTCAGCAATATCTTGAGAGTTTGCAAGAGCGTATAGCAGAAGTAAAAAATCACTTGGCTAATCTAATCGAGTTCGCCATAACTTATTTTAAGAATCTAAAAGAAACTTATGGTAAGGATAGAGGTCGTTTAACCGAAATTAGAGTATTTGACGATATTGAAGCTACAAAGGTGGCTATTAGAAATACTAAGCTATATGTAAATAGGGATGAAGGTTTTGTCGGAACCTCACTCAAAAAAGATGAATATGTTACTGATTGCAGTGACATTGACGATATTATAGTGATAACCAATGAAGGAAAAATGATGGTGTCTAAAGTAGATTCCAAGATTTTTGTTGGTAAAGGTATTATTCACGTTGCTGTTTTTAAGAAAAAGGATAAGCGAACTACCTATAATTTGGTCTATAAAGATGGGAAAGGGGGCCCTACATATATCAAGCGTTTTAATGTTACAAGTATCACCAGGGATAGAATTTATGACTTAACGACTGGTAAGCCGGGTTCTCAAGTATTGTATTTTTCTGCTAACCCAAATGGTGAGGCTGAAGTAATTACAGTGTTGTTACGCCAAGTAGGTAGTATTAAGAAGTTGAAATGGGATATTGATTTTTCTGATGTAATAATCAAGGGTAGAGCATCAAAAGGAAATATAGTCACAAAGTACTCGGTAAAACGAATTGAGTTAAAAGAGAAGGGCGTATCAACTTTAAAGCCAAGAAAAATTTGGTTCGATGATGTAGTTAGAAGATTAAATGTAGATGGCAGGGGAGAACTTCTTGGTGAATTTAAAGGTGATGACTTGTTGTTGGTGATCAATCAAAAAGGTGTTGCTAAAACATTTTTACCAGTGTTGACATCTCACTTCGATGACGATATGATTGTGCTTGAAAAATGGATTCCAGAGAAGCCAATTTCAGCTATTTATTGGGAGGGTGAAAAAGAGCGCTTTTATGTTAAAAGGTTTTTTATTGAGAACGAGAATAAAGAGGAATTGTTTATTTCTGACCACCCTAAATCATATTTAGAGTTAGTTTCGACGGACTGGCGACCATTGGTGGAGATTGAATTCCCAAAACCTAGAGGCAAGGAAGCGAAAGATAATGAATCTATTGATATAGAGAATTTTATATCGATAAAAGGAATTAAAGCTTTAGGTAATCAATTCATAACTGAGAAGGTTAAAAATATTAATTTATTAGATCCATTGCCTTTTGAGCCTGCGGTTCCTGAAAAGCCAGAGGATATTGAAGTAGTGGATGAAGAGGCTATTGAATCTAATGATAAAAATGACGGTGAAGAATTAGATGATGGACTGTCACCAGATGAACCTAAAACATTGTTTGATTAATTATTGATATGAAAAAATTCTTTGAAGAGTTTAAAAATTTTGCCATTAAAGGCAATATGATTGATCTGGCTATTGGTATCATTATCGGTACAGCGTTCAATAAGGTTGTAAGTGCTTTGGTGTCTAAAGTTATAATGCCCCCACTTTCATTAATGACGGATGATGTGAATTTGTCCAATAAAAAATGGGTGCTTAGGGAGTCTGGTGAAAAGATGGAAGAAGTAGCTATTGGTTATGGAGAATTGATAGAGTCATTGGTTGATTTTTGTATTATCGCTTTTACGATTTTTGTTATGGTTAAGTTTATAAATCGATTCAAAGAAAAATCTGAAGACCCGGCAAATAAAGAAGTTGAAACGCCAAAAAACATTGCATTGCTTGCAAGTGTTGAGAGTTTATTGAAAGAGCAGAATGAAATTCTTAGAAGTAAGCGATAATAAAATCTGTTTAATGATTGTATTGTCTTATTCCAAAATAGAAAGTTAAGATTAGACAACTTAAAAAATAGATGTTTTTATAACTACATTTACAAAAATTTTTAAATAATGGATTTTACCAACCCTTTGGTATACGGTGCGCCAGCTTTTATAGCCTTTATTTTATTAGAATTAACCTATAGTAAAACTCATGGAGATGATGATCTTTATGATTGGAAAGATTTTGCGGCAAGTAGTGTTATGGGTATAGGCTCAGCTATAATCGGACCTTTACTTAAGGTGATATTGTTAGTTGTGCTTTTCGAATATGCTTATGAGTTTTTTAACCCTTTGGTCGATGGAGTAAGAACTAATATAATGGGATATAAGTCATTTGGTTATGCCTGGTATGTTTGGTTGCTTTGTCAATTGGCAGATGACTTTACGTATTACTGGTTTCATAGAGCTAATCACGAAATTCGTATCCTTTGGGCGGCACACATAGTACATCATTCATCAGATAATTTTAATCTGGGAACTGCTATTCGAAATGGTTGGTTTACGCTGCTTTATAAGCCTTTTTTCTACGTCTGGATGCCAATTATTGGCTTTCCTGTAGAAATGGTTGTGGTATGCTTAGCTATTGAATCATTTTGGCAATTTCAATTACATTCTCAATATGTTCCTAAAATGGGATTCATTGAAAAAATATTCAATACACATACTATGCATCAAGTGCATCATGCACAAAATGTAGAATACTTAGATAAGAACCATGGTGGATTTTTAAATTTCTTTGATAAGATATTTGGTACTTGGAAAGAATATGATGAAGAAATTGATGTAAAATTCGGTGTTATACATGCACCTAATTCTAATAACCCTATTGTAATTTTAACTCACGAATTCACCGATATTTGGGCGGATATGAAGAAGTCTAAGAAATTTAGTCACAAACTAATGTATATTTTCGGACCTCCAGGCTGGAGTCATGATGGTAGCACCATGACTGTTAAGCAGCAACAGCGATTGTTTGAAGAGCAAAAACAAACAAATCCAAGGGTAGCTTTCAATAGACCGAATTAAAGCATTGTTATATAAATAAAAAAAGGAAGGTGTTGCTCCTTCCTTTTTTTATTTACTGCCAACAGGAAAAGGTGTTAAACCTCCCATCCCTTTCTATATGTTCTGCCAACAAATTGGTTGGCTTCTTCCATATTGGTGATTCTCATATTTTCTCCATCCCATAATAATTTTTTACGGGCAAAGAATTCCATAGCGCCTTCAGCGTTTTCTCTTTGAAGCATATAGCTTCTAATGGCTAAATTACCCATTAGAACAGTTTCTGTCATAGGTCCGGCGTAATCGAAAGAGGATGTAAGCGCTAAATGCTCAGGGCTACCAAAACCAGCTTTACAAGCATCGACCCATTTACGTTGGTGACCATATTCTGGTTCCAAATCTTCCTCTACCTCTGGCCCGAATTCTGTAGTACCATCGTTTAAGTATAATTTTGGCATTAGCGGTGAGCTGTCATTAATATTAGTGGATATAATTCCTTTCTCACCTATAATTAATACACCGTTTGCGCTATTCTTACCGCCTATATCGTCGTTTGCAGGAATAATATCTGGGTGTGATGGTCGAATACCACCATCGCTCCAAGTCATTTCTATAGGTGATTTTGTTTTGTCGGTAGCATCAAAGTGTAAGGTTATAAATGAGGATGGAGGACAGCCTTCTGGATAATAATCAGGAGTCCACATTTTGGAAAATACCGATGCAACGCTACATTCTGCATCTATAGGGTATTTTAAATTTAATGTTCTGAAAGGGATGTCTATTAAATGACATCCTACATCCCCTAAGGCACCTGTTCCATAATCCCACCAACCTCTCCAATTGAATGGGTGAAGATTAGGAACAAACTCTCGTTCTGTTGCTGGTCCTAGCCATAAATCCCAATTTAAACCGGCTGGTTTTAAGCTAGCATCTGGCTTAGGCATTTCAATTCCTTGTGGCCATACGGGTCTATTCGTCCATACTTGAACTTTTGATATCGCTCCGATCTTATCTTCATCTATCCAACGTTGTACCATGCCTAAAAGGGGGTTAGAGCCGCCCTGGTTTCCCATTTGACTTACAATCTTATTGGTGCGTGCCATTTGGGTTAAAGTTCTAGCTTCTTTAATGTTATGTGTCATGGGTTTTTGCACATATACATGAATACCTCTTTCCATTGCCCATTTAGCTGCGGGCCCGTGAACATGGTCTGGGGTTGATATGGTTACAGCATCAATATTCTTTTTTTTATCCAACATGACCCTAAAATCATCGTAAAGCTTGGCTTTGGGGAAATTTTCTACACTTTTGGCCGCAGTACCGGTAAAATCGACATCACATAAAGCCGCTACACGCTCTCTTCCCATTACTGAGGCGTTTTTAATATCGCTTATGCCTTTACCGCCAGCACCAATTGCTGCAATGTTGAGACGGTCGCTAGGGGCAATAAAGCCCGGGCCGCCCAAAACATGTCTAGGTATAATAAATACAGATGACGCTAATGCAGTCTTTTTAACAAAATCACGCCGATTAAGATTGGTGGATTTGTTTTCGTTGGGTTTTTTCATAATTGCACTTGATTTAAGTTTGATTGGTTAACCAAGGTAATGAAAAGCCCCCTATAAAACAATTGAGATACAGGGGGCTATGTGCTGAATGTTTTAATGCACTATTTTTCAATATCGACAATATCATCTTTATTTTTTTTCATGCGCAGGTCGAAAAATTCAACCATAAGTGAGAATGCGATAGAGAAGTAGAGGTATCCTTTAGGTATTACACCTACCTCGTTACCAAATACAATAAGATGACTTAAATGAGCAGATTCTGCAATGAGCATAAATCCAATTAAAATTAAGAAGGATAATCCTAAAATTTGAATGGATGGGTGTCTGTTGACAAACTCTCCAACAGGATTTGCAAAAAGCATCATAATTACTACTGAGATAACAACTGCTACAATCATTAGTACAAGGGCATCGTTAGGGTTAGGTGAAATGCCGTTGGTCATTCCTATCGCGGTTAGAATCGAGTCAAAGGAGAAAACGATATTAATAACCGTTATTTGAAGAATAGCGTTCATTAATGATGTGGATCTTGCTTTCTTTACTTCGCGTTCGTCATGACCTTTATCTTCAACCTTTTCATGAATTTCTTTTGTGCTTTTGTAGAGCAGAAACAAACCGCCTAGGAATAAAATAATTCCTTGACCACTGATACCTCCGGTAATCCAATCACTATCGAATACCCAGAAAGGTTTTTTCATAGAGGTAAGTAGCGATATGCCAAAAAGCAGCAAAATACGCATTGCCATTGCTAATACTAAGCCTAAATTCGTGGCTTTTTTTCGATGACCAGGTTCAAGTTTTCCGGCAGCAATTGATATGAAAATAATATTATCTATTCCTAAAACAATTTCAAGAAATGTAAGGGTTAGTAGAGCCACCCATGCATCGGCGTTGGCGAAAATATCGAACATGATTATTTGATTTTAAAAGCGGTTCCCGTTTTAACGATTAGTTCCTTGTTTGGGTCTTTTACGGCACTCTTGTATTGAAAGGTGTAAGATGAATCTGTAGTGCTGATTATTTTATAATGAATGGCTGTTTTACTATGAATATCTTGTAAAACAAACTCACAGTCATTAAACCAACGTACTGTGGCACTATCAATTTTGTTCTCATAATAATCGACACTATACTTTTCATCTCTCGTGAATTTACCTTCTTTAACAATCTCTCCTAGCTCATAAGTAAACTTAAAAGAGCCTGTTTTGTACTTTTCGCAATTACGTTCCGGTTGGTAACATGAACTAAAAAGTAGGCATGTAATTAAAAGAGAAGAAATTTTTTTTACCATGGTGCAAAATAAAGAAAATAGGAGGGAAGTTTATTTAAAAATACAATAATAGTTTATGCTAAAAAATATTCTTATTGCTCTTCATATTTTTTAAATGTACCATCGGTATAAAAGATTATGATACGCTCAATGTTCTTTTTTTGAATTGGCTTTGTAACTGCATTTGTGTTTGATCGCTCGTTAGATTTTTTGTTATGGTCTAAATTTTTATTTGGATACTCTCCTTCACCATACAAAAGCCATTGTAAATCCACTTCCTTAAAAGCATCATTTATTTTCATTATAAATTCTAAACTTGGTTTATTTCTACCATTTAATAAGTGGGAAATACTAGAGCGTTGCACGTGAATTAAATCAGCAAAAGAAGCTGAAGAAAGTTCATGATGGTTTAAAATAGTCTTCAGCCTTGCTATAAATGAGGTAGTATCTAACATGTTTACAAAACTAATGTATTCTTGCAATGTTTATTATTAATGGAATATTAAATCATGTAAAAGCGATAAAATATTTAAAAGTTATGGTTTAAATTATAATATATAAAATATTGATATATAGTATTTTATTTTTTAATATAATAAAAAGTTAATTTTGTAAACATTTCAGGTTTGTTTTGTCTTTAAATCACAAAACAAACTGTTTACAAATGTAAACTATAGCTGTGTTATTTTTGTCATTAATAATTAAACGAGGAATATGAAGGCAATTGATTATTGTCAAATTTATGTATCAAGTATTCAGGGTAGATATATTACTTATGATCATCTGAGCAAATTTATTTCAGGTCTTTCTAAAAATTTTAAGGTTATTACTATTGGTAAATCTGTGCGCGATGAATCTATAAAGAGTATAACTTTTGGCAATGGTCCTACACGTATTTTAATGTGGTCTCAAATGCATGGTAATGAATCAACGACCACGAAAGCTGTAATTGATTTATTGAATTATTTGCAGCATGATACAGTTAATGCTTTGGAAATTGCAAAACAATGTACATTAAAAATTATACCAATTCTTAATCCAGATGGAGCACGAGATTATACCAGATTAAATGCAAAAGGGATAGACTTAAATAGAGATGCGCAGGATTTAACGCAACCAGAAAGTCGAATACTCAAAAAAGAGTATGATTTTTTTCATCCAGATTTTTGTTTTAACCTGCATGACCAACGTACAATTTTCAATGTTGGTAAAACCAATAAACCGGCGACAGTTTCTTTTTTAGCGCCTGCCTTTGATGTTGAAAGAAATAATTCGCCTTCACGTAAATTAAGTATGCAGTTAATTGCTGCAATGAATTCTAAGTTGCAAGAGTTAATACCTGGTCAGGTCGGTAGATATGATGATGGTTTTAATGCTAACTGTGTTGGTGATGCATTTCAAATGAGAGAAACTCCTACTATTTTATTCGAAGCAGGTCATTACTATGAAGATTATGAGAGGGAAAAGACAAGAGAGTTTATTTTTTATGCCTTGCTAAAAAGTATAACTACTATTGTATTAAACCAAATTCAAGATTATACAATAGAGCAATATTTAACTATTCCGGAAAATGGAAAACAGTTTGTTGATATTTTGATAAAAAAATCTATGGATGCTAATAATGATGATGTTCTAAAAAGCACGTTAACAGTTCAATATAAAGAAGTTCTTAAGAATGGTAAGATTGTTTTTAGCCCTGTAAAGCATATTTACGAAACAACTCCTTTAGAAATTTTTGGTCATAAAATGTTTAATCTAGAGGTAAAAGAAGACTTAGAGTGGCTTAAAAATAATAAGATTTTAAAACTGCTGGATTGATTTTCATTGCCTTATTTCTTTTAAAACTTAAAAATGTTTACATTTTTATTAAAAAAAGTTGATATTCAATGAATTTAATGCGATAATTTTTTATTTTTGCCAAAAATTTTACAACTATGGGCAAAGTCAAATTAGACGAAATAGACCACCAAATTCTGGATATGTTAATTGACAACACCAGAACCCCTTTTACCGATATTGCTAAAAAACTTCTTATATCAGCAGGTACTGTTCATGTAAGAGTTAAGAAAATGGAGGAAGCAGGAATTATAAAAGGTTCTTCTCTTACTTTAGATTATGTGAAATTAGGCTATGCATTTATTGCTTATGTTGGTATTTTCTTAGAAAAAACACATCAGACAAAATTTGTATTGGAACGTTTAAATCAAATTCCAAATGTAACTATAGCGCATATTACTACAGGGAAATTTAATATATTCTGTAAAATTAGAGCGAAGGATACTACTCATGCAAAAAACATCATTTTTAAAATAGATGATATTGATGGTATAAGCAGAACTGAAACGATGATTTCTTTAGAGGAGAGTTTCAATGATAAGAAACGATTAATGCATACCATATTTAACGAGTTATAGTCTTTAACTTCAACTAACTCAAAAGGCCCAGTTATTTTTATGATTGGGCTTTTTTGATTTTTAATTAACTAAGAAATAGACTTAATTATGACAATTACAGATTTGCAAAAAGAGGAATTTGATTTCTTCTATGCTACTTACTTAAAAAAACTTGAAGATAAAGAAGATTTAAAATCAGCTTTAATAACAGGTAAAGATTGGTTTAAGAATTTTGTTGCTGAATTGACTGTTGAGCAATTAGCCTTTAGTTATGGAGAAGGTAAATGGACAATAGCAGAAGTTCTTGTCCATTTAATTGATACAGAACGTATATTTCAATATCGTGCTTTTAGAATTTCAAGAAATGATAAAACACCTTTGCCAGGTTTTGAGCAAGATGATTATATTTTAGAGAGTAATTGTCATCAACGATCTAAAGAGGATATATTAGAAGAATACCTTACAGTTAGAAATGCGACAATTAATTTATTCAAGAAGTTATCTGAAGTAGAATTAAGACGAATGGGTACGGCTAGTGGTTTACCATGGTCAGTTGCCGCTTTAGGACTTGCCATAAGTGGTCATCAAAGACATCATGAAATTATATTAAAAGAACGCTATTTGTAAATTTAGTCTAGATCTGGTTCTAATTCATTTTCGAAGTTTAGATATAAGGCATTGGTCATTTCTTTTGATTGCATAACTTCTTCAGGTGTTTTAGGCTCAAGCTCTCTTTCAATATTTTCTTCAAAATTGGCTATAAAGTTCGAAAGGCTTTTACTGATTTTTACCAAATAAAGTGTGTCCGCGGTTTTTAATTGAACAGCTTCAACGTAATCACCTTGAATATTTTTAAAGGATATAATATCCTCATCACCATATCCATATGGGTATGTTTCAATTAAAAGTGATGCTAATTGGTTATCTAGTTTTCGATAATCGATAAGTCTTCTGGTCATAACTAATTTGGTTTAAGAAGGTTACTTAATTTCTTAACCTAAACTAGTTATTATACAGTCAATTGAATTTGTATAGTTGTGAAAGTGGTGTTATTAGTATATGAAGTTTTTAAACTTTGTAGTAAGCGAAAGCTTCAGTAAAGAGTTCTATTGGAATTTCAATGTCAAAAATGGGATTACCTACCTCTTTCAATAGCACAAAATTTACTTTTCCGTGCGAATTTTTCTTGTCGTACTTCATAAGCTTAAGTATATTATCAAAATCCTCTTCTAAGAATTCTATTTTCTCATATCTACTTAAAAAAGTAGTTTTGATATCCTCTAAATCAGCTAATGGCAGATTTGTTAATTTATTGGATAAATAGCCTTCTAAAATCATTCCAATAGCAATAGCTTCACCATGCAGCAACGTTTCTTTCGAATCATTCTCTAAAAAATAGGATTCTATGGCATGACCTAAAGTGTGTCCAAAGTTTAATATTTTTCTTATATTCCGCTCAGTTGGATCTTGTAAAACAACCTTGTTCTTAATCTGAATTGAAGTAAGAATATGTTTTTTCATATCCTCTAAACTTTCAGCTTGCTTTAGGGTTTCCCAATACAATCTATCTTGAATAAGACCGTGTTTAAGCATTTCAGAAAATCCGCTTTTAATTTGTCTATTATCTAAAGTGTCTAAAAAATCTGGCACTACCAATACCATAACTGGCTGATTAATTACACCTATTTGATTTTTTAATGAACCTAAATCTATACCAGTTTTGCCGCCTACAGAGGCATCTACCATAGACAATAATGTGGTTGGCACATTAATAAAGTCTATTCCTCTTTTGAATGTTGAAGCTACAAAACCACCTAAATCGGTTAAAACTCCACCACCTAGATTAATCAGAATACTTTTTCTATCAGCACCGATTTCAGATAGGGCTTCCCAAACACCTACGCATGTTTCTATATTTTTATTAACCTCACCAGATTCTATTTCAATGATTTCAAATTGATAGTCACCATTTATTTCTGCCATAAACTGAGGTAAGCAGAGTTCATGTGTATTTTCATCAACTAAAATAAAAACGATAGAATACGCTTTTTTAGCCAAATGGGCATTAAGCGCTTTAAAAGCATTCTCATTAAAATGTACTGCGTAAGAGTCTGAAATTATAGATTCCATAATATGGTATGGCTAAGTATTGTTTCTAATTGAACACAAAATAAAGGTTATTTTTAGTCTTAGGATTATAAAATCTGTGATTATATTTACCAGCTATAGAAATAACAAAAAATGGACCAAATATTTGAAAATACCGCAACGGCATTTGCTTTAAAATCAGATTCAGAATTAGAAAGAGCTTATTTTCTCTTCAAAATGATTTCAAATGAGCCATTAGTGAAAATGGGTTCGGTAATAACAAATTTTGCTTTTAAAGCACATTTACCAGTAGAAGGTTTAATTAGGGCTACGGTTTTTGACCATTTTTGTGGGGGTATTAACGAAAGGGATTGTCTGCCTGTGGTAGATAGAATGTGGGAGAAAGGGGTTTGTTCGGTTTTAGATTATTCTGTAGAAGGTAAAGAAGAAGAAGATCCCTTCGATGCTGCTACTGAAATGATATTGACGATTCTAGATTTCGTTAAAGAAAAAGAAGCTATTCCTTATGCAGTTTTTAAACCAACTGGGTTTGGTCGATTTGCTCTATATCAGAA
The DNA here is from genome assembly GCF_963974015.1 of uncultured Maribacter sp. Classification (GTDB taxonomy): domain Bacteria; phylum Bacteroidota; class Bacteroidia; order Flavobacteriales; family Flavobacteriaceae; genus Maribacter. The sequence continues at coordinate 55,875 of NZ_CAXBBZ010000002.1, forward strand.
AATATCTGAGAAAAAAGAACTTACAAAAGATGAAGAAGCCGAATGGCAACGGGTTATAAACCGGTTCGATAAAGTGTGCAAGAAAGCTCATGATCTTGAAGTGTCATTGTTAATAGATGGTGAGGAAAGCTGGATGCAAGATGCAGCTGACGATTTAGCGGAAGACATGATGCGTAAATACAATAAAAAGAAAAGAATTGTATTTAATACGCTGCAAACCTATAGATGGGATCGTTTACCTTATCTTAAATCGTTGCATGAGCGTGCTGAGAAAGATGGATTTAAAATCGGCATGAAAGTTGTTCGTGGGGCGTATATGGAAAAGGAAAATGACAGAGCCAAAGAGAAAGGGTATACTTCTCCTATCTGTAAAACTAAAGCTGAGACAGATGAGAATTTCAATGCCACCATTGAGTATATGATTGAAAATCTTGATACGTTATCAATATTCGCAGGTACACATAATGAAGATAGCTGTTATCTTTTAATGGATTTAATGGAAAATAAAGGCATTGCTAGAAACAATGAGCATGTTTGGTTTGGCCAATTATATGGTATGAGCGATCATATTTCTTTCAATTTAGCTGCGAATGGATATAATGTTGCTAAATATTTGCCATTTGGACCTGTTAGAGATGTTATGCCATACTTAATTAGAAGAGCAGATGAAAATACTTCTGTTGCCGGGCAAACGAGTCGGGAATTAACGTTGCTTAAAAAAGAACGAAAGCGTAGAAAAATTTAAGAATATACTATTGCATTTCTATTTGTTGAAGAGTGGCTTTATTTCTACAATTTTGAACAGTGAATTTCCATTCACGTTCCTTTAATTCAGATTCTACTATGTAGGTTTTGCAAGGAACTGATTTGGTGTCACTATTACTGAAATCGACATCACCTTCAGTTAAAATATACTTTACATCAAGAGAATCTAATTGATATTCAACTAATTTTAACTTAGCCTCATCGCTGTAATGCATCGGTTTCGAACGAATATCTTTTAGAGTTCGACAATTTGGTAGATAGCAAAAATATACACCTGTTTCTTCTGACTTCTTTTTTAAGAACATGGTTAGAAAAACGATGCCGATAGACAAGCCTATTAAGAAAAAACCTAACCTTTTAAGAAAATCCATTATAGTTCTTTATTGAATTATTTAAGAATGCGAAATTATACCTTTTTAAAAGGATAGGAAAAGGAATACTGTTAGTATTCTAAAAAATCAAGAAATTTATATCACTGTATTGTAGATCAAACCATTCGCCAACCGATTTGTTGGTAAGAATTCCGTGGTACATGTAGAGTCCGTTTCTTAAGCCTTTGTCAAATCGAAGTGAATTTTCCAGTCCGCCATCCTCACCAATTTTTAATAGATAAGGGGTGAAAATGTTACTAATTGAAACTGAAGCTGTTTTTGGATACCTCGAAGGTATATTAGGAACGCCATAATGAATTACATCAAACTTTTTTCGAGTAGGCTTATTATGATTGGTTATTTCGCTGGTTTCAAAACAACCACCTGTATCGATACTTACATCTATAATTACGGCACCTTTTTTCATATGTTCAACCATTGAACTAGATACAACTACTGGAGATCTATCTTTTCCTCTAGTGGCTCCAATGGCAACATCGCAACGTTTAAGTGCTTTTAAGAGGTTCTTTGGTTGTATTGTTGATGTATAAACGGTTTGCTTTAAGTTGGTCTGTATGTTTCTAAGTTTAGTTATCGAGTTGTCAAAAACCTTTACGTTCGCACCAATACCAATTGCTGATCTTGCTGCAAATTCACCTACGGTCCCTGCACCAATAATTACAACCTCTACAGGAGGTACACCACTAATGTTTCCGAACATAAGCCCGTTACCATTATTATTTGCGGCCATTAATTCTGCGGCTATTAGAACAGATGAAATACCTGCTATTTCACTGAGCGACCTTACCGCAGGGTATTTGCCTTCATCATCTCTAATATATTCAAAGGCAATCGCTGTAATTCGCTTTCTTGCCAATTCTTCAAAATACTCTTTGTATTGAGTTTTTATTTGAAGTGCTGAAATTATGACGGTCTGTGGATTAATAAATTCTATTTCGGTTAGGGTAGGAGGTTCCACTTTTAAAATGAGCGGACATGCAAATACTTTTTTAGTGTCCTTGGTGATTTCACCACCTGCCTGAGTATAATCTAAATCGGTATAATGTGCACCTTCGCCAGCACCTGATTCAATAAGTACACGATGCCCATTTGATGTTATAGCATTTACAGCATCTGGAGTAAGGCAAATACGTTTTTCTTGATATTGATTTTCTTTAGGAATGCCGATAAATAATTCACCTTTTTGCCTAAAAACTTCTAATGTTTCTTCTTGAGGAAGTAATTGATGTTTACTAAATGGCGAAGTGGGTTGGCTCATAATTAAAAATGTACGTTTTTCAAATTAAGTATTTGAAACTCAAATGTACAATTTTTAAGGAAATGAATAATCAACTAAAGTATTAGTGGAAGTAAGCATTTAAAACTTGAAGTTTAACCAGCCCTGAATACGTTCTTGGAATCCTTTTAACATATGTTCAATGTTACCTGTTGACAATTTTGAATTTAATTCTTCAGACAAAGATGGTATTGCCAAAGGTTCATTATTTGAAATTGATTCTTCGTTGGTTGAGACACTGTCGCTTTTAAATCCCTTTTTTTTTAATTCCTCTAGCTCCGCATCAATAGCTTCCAAATCTATACCATGAACATGCTTATCATAAAGTTTGATACGAATGAAATATACAAAGGGAATAGTTATAAGGCAAATAGGAATCAACCACCAAATATTATCAGTTTCTATTTGAAGGTCTGAATCAAAAATTACTTCGAATAATTGGAAGGCATACATTGCAATTGGAATGATAATAATATGATACCACCAATCTCTAGAAGTTAAGAACCAAAAAATTAATAGATATAAGGGAACTATTTTAGTAGTTAGAAACCATATATAGAAAGATGCATCTTCGAATCCATTTGGTTCTAATGTAATCCATAGCAAAGAAATACTACCATCTGAATTAATTGGTAAATATTCATAAACTTTATATAGAAAAGGGGAAATAGCAATAAAAAAAACCAATATAGATTCTAGAAAAATCTTTTTCTTGGCTTTCTGTTTTTTGTATTTTGTAGTCATTAGTACTTGGATTACCAAGTTCTAACGCAAAAACTTAAATTATAGTATAAAAAAGGACGATGTTAAATCGTCCTTTAAATTTAATCAAACTAAATCTTTTTATTGATTTTACTTTTATCAAGGCTAAGTTGTTGATTATCAACATTAATAATCGGTGCAGCCATTGCTAAAAGAAATACACCTAATGCCAATGAGGCAAGAAAAGTTCTTTTGTTTTTCATTTTCAAGGGGTTTTTGGTTAAACAAGAATTAGTTCTCCTTACAAACGTAAGAAATATTATACTAACAAAATGCTATTAAACGTTAAAATTGTGCATTTCATCTGATTTTTTGAACATTTAATCGATTTGAGCGTATTTCATCGAAAAAATACAATAAAAACTCAGTTGAAACGATATTAAAAAAAATAAAAACGCTTTACCTTGAAAATCAGAAGCTTTATGAATTATTAATGAGTGTTAATTTTCTAGATTTCTCACTCAGTATTTCAATTTTAATAATCTGTGTATCAGTAGGAATTAGATTAGGTATTTTTTCTGGCCATTCCATAAAAACCCACCCATTTGTACTCAGGTAATCTTCCAAACCCATATCCATGGCTTCGTTTTCATCTTCTAGCCTATAAAAATCGAAATGATAACCTAGAAGCTCTCCGTTTAAATTTTCGTATTCATTTACAAGTCCAAAAGTTGGGCTACTTACATTATCCTTGCCACCTAATGCTTTTACCAATGCCTTTATCAGTGTTGTTTTTCCTGCACCCATTGGCGCATAAAATGCGAGAATTTTGCTTTTTGTATTATGAATTATCTCATGAGCAATTTTCTTCAACTCATTTTCACGATATATGAATTCCATATGCTTAAATTTATTTAGGCTCCAAAACTACAAAAGGTATAATCATTTCCTCTAAAGAAACGCCACCATGTTGATATGTATTTTTATTACAACTTTCGTAGCGTTTGCATTTAGGATTATTTAATGATCTTAAACATAGTTGTGTCTTGAGCCAATTTGATTATTAAGAGCGCTAATCTTTATATTTGGTAACTATGAGAGAACTAAACGTTCCCACTTTATATGGTATTTCAACACAAAACTATGTTTAAAAAGAAATAGCAAAGTTTAGTTGCAGTTGTTTTAATTAGAAATTTCACTCTTACTAAGAGTAGGGTGAGTGGTTGACTGTTATTAAAGATGCTGTAATTAATTAGCTCTAACAATATTGTTGGATGCATCGATTTGTTTAAACTTGATATGATTTTGGCTGGTATGAGAATTCAACAAAAAATATATATATTATTATTAATAGTATCCGTTATTATATTCATAATTTTTAGATTTCCGTACAGAGAATTTATTTATGAAAATAATTATTTTGATTTTTATATTGCCGATGTAGCTCCTAATTTTTGGGCAGTACCCATGTATTTCTTTTTTAAAAAGTCATTTAAGAAATCTCCAAGTAACATTAGATTGGCTTTGGGTTCATTTTTAGGTTTGGTAGTTTATGAAATTTGGATTCAAAAGTATATTTACAATGCAACCTTAGACTACCTTGATATTTTAGCTTCGTTAATTTCGTCTATTGTATTTTATTTTTTATGTGAATACCTTGACAAAAAACTACATAAAACCAACGTTTAACATATTTTAAATTAAGTATGTTTTCACTTGAGAATAAATTTAAAAGGCTTTAATATTTCAAGTTTATTTAGGCTCCAAAACTACAAAAGGTATAATCATTTCCTCTAAAGAAACGCCACCATGTTGATAGGTGTTTCTGTAATAACTTACATAGTGATTGTAGTTATTAGGGTATGCAAAGAAAAAATCATTTTTCGCAAAAATATATGAACTACTCATATTTATACTAGGCAAATAAATTGATTTTGGGTCTTTGGCTGCCAGTACTTCATTCTTTTCGTAAGTAAGACTTCTTCCTGTTTTGTATCTAAGGTTCAAGCTTGTTTCACGATCACCAACCACTTTTGAAGGGGATTTTACATTTATGGTGCCATGATCCGTGGTAATAATCAACTTCATTCCCAAGGTCTGCGCTTGCTGTATAATTTCTAACATGGGTGAGTTCTTAAACCAACTTGTGGTCAAAGACCGATAAGACTTATCGTTAGAAGCTAATTCTTTTATTACTTCCATTTCAGTTTTGGAGTGCGAAAGCATATCTACAAAATTGTACACGATTACGGTAAGGTCGTTATCTTTTTGAGCCTTAAAATTTTGGCTTAAATGTTTTCCTTGTTTTAGACTACTTATTTTATGGTACTCCCATTTTAAATCAAGTCCAAGTCTTTTAAGTTGTTCGCCTAAAAATTTGTCTTCGAATAAATTTTTACCACCTTCTTCAGTATCATTTTTCCACCAATTAGGATACTTTTTCTCCATATCTAGCGGTGTCAATCCTGAGAAAATAGCATTACGAGCGTATTGCGTTGCCGTCGGTAAAATGCTGTAATAAGAGTCTTCTTTCTTCTTTTTGTAAAATGAATTCACAGTATCTTCAAACGCATACCACTGGTCGTAACGTAAGTTATCTACAACAATTAGTAATGTTTTTTTGTCTTTTATTTCTGGAGCAACCCATTCTTTAAATAGTGTATGAGACATTACAGGGGCATCTACATCAGTAAACCAATCGGGGTAATTACGTTCAACAAATTTTCCAAATTGTTGATTTGCCTCAATTTTTTGGGATTCTAGTATTTCGAACATTCCACTGTCCTCAATTTCTTCAAGTTGCAATTCCCAATAAATTAATTTTTTATATAAATCTGCCCATTCTTGGTAGCTATTCACCATAGAAAGATCCATGGCAATCTTTCTAAATTCTTGTTGGTAGTTACTGGTTGTTTTTTCAGAAATTAATCTAGAGTGGTCTAGATTCTTTTTAAGGGAAAGTAATATCTGATTGGGGTTTACCGGCTTAATTAGGTAATCAGCTATTTTAGAACCAATAGCTTCTTCCATAATAAATTCTTCTTCACTTTTAGTGATCATCACTACAGGCAAAGAACTGTCAATTATTTTTATTTCAGAAAGGGTTTCTAAACCAGATATGCCTGGCATATTTTCGTCAAGAAAAACAATGTCAACTCTAGTTTCCGCTAATTCTTCTAATGCCTCTTGCCCGCTTTTACAGGTAATTACTTCATAATTTCTTGCTTCTAAAAAAATGATATGAGGTTTGAGTAAATCGATTTCATCATCTACCCATAATATTTTTATCTTGTTCATTGTATTATTATTTGACGATAATCAAATTCTATGCTGATGCTTTTGTATAACTTTGAAATGTTAATTTCAGAAAAGACAAATCTATCTTGAAGACATCAAACAAATTGAAAATCTTTAATGATCCAATTTACGGATTTATTAGAATCCCTAATACCCTTGTATTTGACCTGATTGCCGACCCTTACTTTCAAAGGTTGCGTAGAATATCACAAATGGGGTTATCCTATTTAGTATACCCTGGTGCACATCATACTCGTTTTCATCATGCGCTAGGCTGCATGTATTTAATGCAGAAATCGATACAAGTACTTCGTTTCAAGGGAGTTGAAATAACGGAGTCTGAATCCGATGGACTGCTTGGGGCCATTCTTTTGCATGATATTGGACATGGTCCTTTTTCTCACGCGATGGAGCACAGTATCGTTGAAGGTGTAAGTCATGAGTTCATTTCACTTCAGTTTATGGAAGAACTCAATGAACGATTTAACGGAAGTTTAACGGAAGCCATCTCAATATTCACAGGAAAGCATCCTAAAAAATTCCTGAATCAGTTGGTTTCAAGCCAATTAGATATGGATCGTTTAGATTATTTGAAAAGAGATAGTTTTTACACAGGTGTGGCCGAAGGAAATACAAATGCCGAAAGATTAATTACAATGTTGAATGTTGTTGATGGTAATCTTGTGATCGAAGAAAAAGGAATTTACTCTGTCGAGAAATTTTTAATGGCAAGGCGTTTTATGTATTGGCAAGTGTATTTGCATAAGACAGGGGTTGTCGCCGAACAATTGCTTATCAGTATTTTGAAAAGAGCACGTTTTTTAATTAAAAGTGGAACAACTTTAAACTGCAGTAAAGCATTACTTTATTTTTTATCGCAAAATATCGATAAAAGTAATTTTGATAGATTAACCTTATCAAAGTTTGCTAAATTAGATGATGTCGATATTATGGCTGCATTAAAAGAATGGCAATACGCTGATGATTTTGTGCTATCTACACTATGTGAAATGATTTTGAACAGAAAGCTTTTGCAAATTAAACTTAAGAAAGAGCCAATAAACGAAACCAAGTTTAAGAATAAGTTCAATAAAATTAGGAAGCATTATAAGCTAACGGACGAAGAAACCTCTTATTTTGTTTTTACAGGTGAGTTAAAGAATAAGGCTTATGATAGAGAACATCAGAATATTAATATCTTGAGGAAAAATGGAAAGATAACAGATGTTGCTAAATTATCGGACCACTTTAATTTGAATGCACTTTCTAAAACCGTGACCAAATATTATATGTGCTACCCAAAAGAAGCAGTTTAACTATTTTTCTTACTTTTACGCCCATGAAATTTACAGCAGGTCAGATTGCAGGTATTTTAGAAGGAGAAGTACATGGAAATCCAGATATAGCCGTGCATAAACTTGCTAAAATAGAAGAAGGCGAAGAAGGCTCTCTTACTTTTTTGGCAAATCCGAAATATACTTCGTTCATTTATAAAACCAAGGCTTCTATTACTATAGTGAACAAAAGCTTTATTCCTGAACATAAATTAGATACTACCTTAATTAAGGTTGAAGATGCTTATAAATCGTTCTCCAAATTATTGGAGTACTATAACCAAGTTAAAAATAATAAATTAGGTGTAGAGGAGCCTATTTTTAAATCGGATACTGCAACCTATGGGATTGATGTTTATCTTGGTGCATTTGCTTATTTAGGAAATAATGTAACGCTTGGTGATAATGTAAAGGTATATCCGAATGTATATATTGGTGATAATGTAAAGGTTGGTAATAATGTTACCATATTTGCAGGCGCTAAAATTTATTCAGAAACAATTATTGGCGATAATTGTGTAGTTCACAGTGGAGTGGTTTTAGGTGCAGATGGATTTGGGTTTACGCCAAATGAAAATGGCGAATTCATTAAAGTACCACAAACAGGTAATGTTATCTTGGAAGATAATGTAGATGTAGGGGCAGGTACCACTATTGACCGTGCAACCTTAGGGTCTACTATCTTGAGAAAAGGAGTGAAGCTAGATAATCAAATTCAAATTGCACATAATGTTGAGATTGGTGAACATACAGTAATTGCCGCTCAAACAGGAATTGCAGGTTCTACCAAAATCGGTAAGCATTGTATGATCGGTGGTCAAGTTGGTATTGTAGGTCATATCATGATTGGTGATTATGTGAAAATACAGGCACAGTCAGGTATAGGTAGAAATGTAAAAGACCATGAGGTTTTGCAAGGTTCACCAGCTTTAAATTATGGTGATTACAACAAATCATATGTTCACTTTAAGAACTTATCAAAAATAATTAGTAGAATCGACACTTTAGAAAAGAAGGACTGACGATGAGTACAACAAACAAAAAACAAAGGACAATTGGTAAAGCGGTAAGTCTAACTGGAGTAGGTTTGCATACTGGTAGCGATGTTACCATTAAGTTTTTACCAGCAGATGAGAACCATGGCTATGCATTTAAAAGGGTAGATTTGGAAGGAGAGCCTATTATCCCTGCTGATGCTAACCTTGTTGTGAATACGCAAAGGGGAACCAATTTAGAGAAAAATGGCGTAAAGATTCAAACTTCAGAGCACGTTTTAGCGGCTTTAGTAGGTCTTGAAATAGATAATGTATTAATAGAGCTGAATGCTGCAGAGCCTCCAATTATGGATGGTTCCTCTAAGTTTTTTGTAGAAGTATTGGAGAATGCCGGAATTGTTGAGCAAAATGCAGTTCGTGAAGAATACATTGTTAAAGAAGTTATTTCATTTAAAGATGAAAATACGGGTAGTGAAATAACAATTATTCCTTCAGACGAATATCAGGTGATGACGATGGTAGATTTTGGAACCAAAGTTCTAGGGACTCAAAATGCAACTTTAGATAAAATTTCTGATTTTAAATCTGAAATATCAAATGCCCGAACCTTTAGTTTCCTTCACGAGTTAGAAATGCTATTAGAAAATGGACTAATAAAGGGAGGGGATTTAAACAACGCTATCGTTTATGTGGATAAAGAGATATCTCAAGACACAATGACGAAGTTAGAAAAGGCCTTTAATAAAAAGAAACTGTCTGTAAAAGCTAATGGTATTTTAGATAACTTAACATTACACCAGCCAAATGAAGCTGCAAGACATAAGCTTTTAGATGTTATTGGAGATTTGGCTTTAATTGGTACACGAATACGAGGTAAGGTAATAGCCAATAAGCCTGGTCATTATGTAAATAACCAATTTGCGAAGAAGCTTTCACAAATTATCAAATTAGAAAAACGAAATAAAGTTCCGAAGTACGATTTAAGCTTGCCACCATTGATGGATATTCATAAGATTATGGATATGTTACCTCATAGGCCTCCTTTTTTATTAATAGACCGTATTATCGAGTTATCAGAAGAACATGTAGTGGGTATGAAAAATGTGACGATGAACGAACCATTTTTCGTTGGTCATTTTCCAGGGGCTCCAGTAATGCCGGGTGTACTTCAAGTAGAAGCTATGGCACAAACAGGTGGAATTTTGGTTTTAAGCACCGTACCTGATCCAGAAAATTATTTGACTTTGTTTATGAAAATAGATAAAGTAAAATTTAAAAGGCAAGTATTGCCGGGCGATACATTAATATTTCACTGTAGTTTAATTACACCGATCAGAAGAGGTATCTGTCATATGCAAGCATATGCCTACGCAAATGACAAATTGGTAAGTGAAGCAGAATTAATGGCGCAAATAGTTAAAAGAACTTAGAATGAATCAACCTTTAGCCTATATTCATCCGGGCGCTAAAATATCTAAAAATGTCGTAGTTGAACCTTTTACTACCATTCACAACAATGTAACAATTGGTGATGGTACTTGGATAGGTTCTAATGTGACCATTATGGAAGGTGCTCGTATCGGGAAAAACTGTAATATTTTTCCGGGTGCTGTAATTTCTGCATCTCCACAAGATTTAAAGTATGATGGAGAGGAAACAACTGTAGTTATTGGTGATAACACCACTATTCGAGAGTGTGCCACAATCCATAAAGGAACATCTGACCGTATGAAAACTGTTATCGGCAAAAATTGCCTGATAATGGCGTACTGCCATGTTGCTCACGATTGTCTTGTAGGTGATAATTGTATTTTCTCTAATAATTCAACATTAGCAGGTCACGTTACTATAGGTGACAATGTTATTCTTGCAGGTTTGGTTGCAGTACATCAATTCGTTTCTGTAGGTCAACATGCCTTTGTTACGGGTGGTTCTTTAGTTAGAAAAGATGTGCCGCCATATGTTAAAGCGGCTAGAGAGCCATTATCTTATGTAGGTATTAATTCTGTTGGTTTAAGAAGAAGGGGTTTTGTTTCTGATAAGATTAGAGAGATTCAGAATATTTACAGAATTCTTTACCAAAAAAACTACAATAATTCACAAGCAGTACAAATTATTGAAGCGGAAATGGAGGCAACTCCTGAACGTGACGAAATACTACAATTCATTCGTGATTCTCAACGTGGAATTATGAAAGGTTATTTTAGCAATAACTAAGACATACTTCATATATAAATTTAGTAACAATATTAATAAAATACACTAATGGCATCTACATCAGATATACGAAAAGGACTATGTATTCGATACAATAATGATATTTATAAAATAATAGAATTTTTGCATGTTAAACCAGGTAAAGGACCTGCTTTTGTGCGTACAAAATTAAAGAGTGTTACTTCTGGTAAAGTATTGGATAATACCTTTTCCGCAGGTCATAAAATAGAAGATGTAAGAGTTGAAACACGTTCTTATCAATATTTATATCCTGAGGGTGATACGTATCATTTTATGAATACGGATGATTATAATCAAATCACTTTACAAGAAAGTTCTTTAGATGCACCAGGTTTATTAAAAGAAGGTGAAATTGTTACTATTTTGTTTAATACAGAAGATAGTATGCCATTATCTGTTGACATGCCGGCAAGTGTAGTTTTAGAAGTTACATACACAGAGCCAGGTGTAAAAGGAAATACGGCAACGAATGCTACCAAACCAGCAAAAGTAGAAACCGGTGCAGAGGTAAACGTACCTTTATTTATAAATGAAGGAGACAAGATTAAGATAGACACTTCTAGCTGCTCTTACATGGAGCGTGTGAAGGAGTAATTATACGTGGCATTATATACTAATCAAATTTAGCAGTTGAAGTTTCCTACTATATTTTCATTAAAGCAGATTGCCGAGATCATTTCTAGTACGTATGTTGGTAACGGTGATTTTCCGGTTTTGGGAATGAACGAAATTCACGTTGTTGAGAATGGTGATATTGTATTTGTTGATCATCCTAAATACTATGATAAAGCCTTAAAGTCTAAGGCTACGATTATCTTAATCAATAAAAATGTAGACTGCCCTGAAGGAAAGGCACTACTGATTTCAGACGATCCCTTCAGAGATTTCAATAAATTGACTACCTTTTTTCAACCTTTTGTTCCGAATAGCCATTCTATTTCAGCTACGGCCAAAATTGGAAAGAATACGGTTATACAACCAAATACTTTCATAGGTAATAATGTAACTATTGGGGATAATTGCCTAATACATTCCAACGTATCTATCTATGATAATTGTGTTATTGGCGATAATGTAACTATACATGCAGGAAGTGTTTTAGGTGCAGATGCTTTTTATTATAAAAAACGTCCTGAAGGTTTCGATAAATTAATTTCTGGTGGACGAGTTGTTTTGAAAAACAATGTCGACATTGGGGCACTTTGTACTATTGATCGAGGAGTAACAGGAGATACTACCATCGGTTTCGGATCAAAGCTCGATAATCAAGTTCATGTTGGTCACGATACGGTTATTGGAGAGAAGTGTTTAATCGCATCTCAAACGGGTATCGCAGGCTGTGTTATTATAGAAGATGAAGTTACCTTATGGGGGCAAGTAGGTACCAATAGTGGCATTACTATTGGTAAGAACGCGGTTATTATGGGGCAAACCGGAGTTACTAAGTCGGTAGCTGGCGGCAAGAGTTATTTTGGTACACCTATAGAAGAGTCCCGCGAAAAATTGAAGCAATTAGCATATATAAAGAAGATTCCAGAAATAATTAAAAAATTGGACAAGAAATAAGCTTGGTAATGCTTTAAAATTCATTAACAAACCTATATTTTTGTTCTGTTAAAAATAAAAACTACAGTAGTATGAGCGTATTAGTAAATAAGGATTCCAAAATAATCGTACAAGGTTTCACCGGTAGTGAAGGTACTTTTCATGCCGAGCAAATGATTGAGTACGGTACTAATATTGTGGGTGGTGTAACACCAGGTAAAGGAGGACAAGAGCATTTAGGGAAACCAGTTTTTAATACTGTTTCTGAAGCTGTTGAAAAGGTAGGTGCTGATACGACAATTATTTTTGTTCCACCAGCATTCGCTGCTGATGCAATAATGGAAGCTGCAGATGCTGGTATTAAAGTTATTATTACAATTACAGAAGGTATACCTGTTGCTGATATGGTAATGGTTGCGAATTATATAAAAAGTAGAGATTGTCGCTTAATTGGACCTAACTGTCCAGGTGTTATTACTCCGGGTGAAGCAAAAGTTGGTATTATGCCAGGTTTTGTATTTAAGAAAGGAAATGTAGGTATTGTATCTAAATCAGGTACATTGACTTATGAGGCTGCTGACCAAGTGGTTCGTCAAGGTTTAGGTATTACAACCGCTATCGGTATTGGTGGTGATCCAATTATTGGAACTACTACAAAAGAAGCGGTCGAGTTATTGATCAATGATCCTGAGACTAAATGTGTAGTAATGATCGGTGAAATTGGGGGTCAATTAGAAGCTGATGCCGCACAATGGTACAAAGCTAGTGGAAGTAAAAAACCAGTTGTCGGTTTTATCGCTGGTGAAACTGCTCCTGCTGGTAGAACCATGGGTCATGCCGGTGCAATTGTAGGCGGTAGTGATGACACGGCACAAGCTAAAAAACGTATTATGAGAGAATGTGGAATTCACGTTGTAGATTCTCCAGCTGAAATTGGTTTGAAAGTAAAAGAAGTAATGGGTTAAGAACTCATATTAATCATATAAAATCCCGTTTGTAGCGGGATTTTTTTTAGCCTATAATTCAAACAAAAGGTATATTTGGTAAACGACCTTAAGTAAATGATTGACTTATGAAATTATTAGAAGATAAAAATGTAATTATTACAGGAGCAAGTAGGGGAATAGGAATGGGTATTGCCCAAGTATTTGCTGATCATGGAGCAAATGTTGCTTTTACATATAGCTCGAGCGAAGCTCCTGCTTTAGAGTTAGAAAAAGAATTGAAAGCTAAAGGCGTTAATGCCAAGGCTTATAAAAGTAATGCAGCTAACTTTCAAGAAGCTGAAGAATTGGTTGCTAAAGTTTTAGAGGATTTCGGTGGTAGAATTGATGTTTTAATCAATAATGCCGGTATTACTAAAGATAATCTTCTTATGCGTATGTCTGAAGCAGATTTTGATGCGGTAATAGATATCAACTTAAAATCGGTCTTTAACATGACCAAGGCGGTTCAACGAACTTTACTAAAACAACGTAGCGGCTCTATTATAAATATGAGTAGTGTAGTTGGCGTTAAAGGTAATGCGGGTCAGACAAATTATGCTGCCTCAAAAGCAGGTATGATTGGATTTACAAAATCTGTGGCACTTGAATTAGGCTCAAGAAATATAAGGTGTAATGCAATTGCACCAGGTTTCATTGAAACTGAAATGACAGAAAAACTTGATGAAAAAACTGTTCAAAGCTGGCGAGATGGTATTCCTTTAAAAAGAGGCGGTTCTCCAGAGGATATTGCCAATGCATGTCTTTATTTTGCATCAGATCTTTCTAGTTATGTAACCGGTCAGGTTTTAAATGTAGACGGTGGTATGTTAACTTAAGCCGAAAATGAATAATTCGGTTAATAGATAATTTGTCTGTTGCTATTGCGCATAATATTTTCTAAATCCATGGAAACCATAACGGTATTGTATATTGTTCTTGCTGCTATCGTTGCTCTAGGTATAGTTGTGCTTCAATATGTATATAAACAAAAGGCTAAAAGCAATGTATATTTGCTCTTAGCCTTTTTGCGATTTATAGGAATATTTGGCCTACTGATTTTACTTATAAACCCTCAATTTTCAAAGAAATCTTATAGTTTAGAAAAGCCAAATCTGGTGATTTTAGTTGATAATTCAAGTTCTATTTCTGAAAATAAAGATGAAATTAAAGATCTAATTTCAAAATTAAAATCCTCAGACGAAATTTCAAATAGATTTAAAATAAGTGATTACCGATTTGGTAGTGAATTAGGTGTTTTAGATAGCTTAACATTTGAAGATAAGAACACCAATATATATAAATCGCTTTCTGCTTTAAAAGATATTTTTGGTCGTGAACAGACGGTAACTCTATTGTTATCTGACGGTAACCAGACTATTGGGCAAGATTATAGTTATTTTAAAACTGACCAAAATAGTACTCTTTATACTGTAGTATTAGGTGATACCACGAAGTATAAGGACTTATCAGTCGGGTCTATTTTAACTAATAAGTATGCATTCTTAAAAAATAAATTCCCGTTAGAAACCTATATTTCTTATCAAGGCATCACGGCTGTTTCAGCTACTGTAACTGTTAAGATGAATGATAGAATAGTACATCGCGAAAATTTAAATTTAAATAATGAATCTAATTTTAAAGCCATCTCGATTGAAATAGATGCTAATACTGTCGGAATTAAAAATTTAATTGTAGAAATATCTCAATTACCTGAAGAACGAAATATAGCTAACAATAGAAGGTCTACTAGTATTGAGATAATTGATGAGAAGACTAAAATTGGATTGATTTCCGATATTTTGCATCCTGATTTGGGAACTCTTAAGAAAGCTATAGAAAGTAATGAGCAAAGAGAAGTATCCATTTTAAAGCCAAATGTTGCCACTAGTGTATTAGATGAAATGGATTTATTCATTTTTTATCAGCCAACTGTTGGTTTTAAAGCATCACTGGATTTTGCAAAAAGTAAAAATGCAAACACTTTTATAATTACAGGTTCCCATGCTGATTATTCATTTTTGAATGAGACAAATATTGGTTTTGAGATTGAAAGTGGCTATCCACAACAAGAAGTTTTTGCTTTATTGAATAATTCATTTTCAAAATATGATATTTCTAAATTCGATTTAACCGATTTCCCTCCATTATTAAGTGATGCAGGTCCTATCGTTTTTCAAAAACCTTATGAGACATTATTTGGTACTCAAATAAAAGGATTGAATGTACAACAGCCTTTATTATCAGTAATAGAAGACGATTCAAAAAAACAGGCTTTGCTAGTTGGCGAAAATCTTTGGAAATGGCGCATGCAAACATTTAGAAATACGGGTAATTTTATCAATTTCGACGAATTCATAGGTAATTTGATTCGCTACTTAACCAGTACCAAGAATAGATCACGACTAAATGTTGAATATGAAAAGGTATATGAAGGCAGTACAAATGCCATTATAACCGCTACCTATTTTGATGAGGCCTTTTTGTTTGATCCTAACGCAAAGATGAAAATCAGGGTAAAAGATAAGAAAACAAACTCTAGTCAAGATAATCCTATGGTATTAAAAAATGGATATTTTGAAGCAGACCTTTCTAATCTTTTAACTGGTGAATATGACTTTACGGTATCGGTTGAAAATGAAGTTAAATCTGAATCCGGGTCATTTGTAATTTCTGAATTTGATATAGAAAATCAGTTTGTATCTAGCGATAATTTAAAAATGGAAAGACTTGCCTTAAACTCTGGAGGAAAACAATTTTATCCTTCACAGATAGACGCTTTAAAGAGAGAGTTAATTGAAAATGACTCTTATGTGCCTACAGAGAAAAGCATTGAAAATGTCGTATCTTTGATAGATTTCAAATTTCTTTTGGCAATCATAGTCTTTGCTTTTACGGCAGAATGGTTTATCAGAAAATATAACGGATTAATTTAAATAGACACTAATGGATAAGTTACCTAAGATTGCGCTACCCGCAATATTTATTTTTATTGTATTGATTATTGGAATATCAAAATCTACTGTTACCATTGACTCAGGTCAGGCAGGTGTTTTGTATAAGACTTTTGGTGGAGGTGTAGTAACCGATGAGCCACCTATGGGTGAAGGATTTCATCTAGTAGCACCATGGAATAGAGTTACTGTTTATGAAGTACGACAACAAGAAGTGCTGGAAAGTATGAATGTATTGTCAAGTAATGGTTTGGATATTAAATTGGAAGCATCTGCTTGGTTCGAACCTATTCGAAGTGATTTAGGGAAATTGCACCAAGAGAAGGGAACGGAGTATATTCAACGTGTATTGTTGCCAACGATACGATCTGCTGCACGTTCTGTAGTTGGGCGTTATACGCCAGAACAATTGTATTCAAGTAAAAGAGATGCAATTCAACAAGAAATTTTTGACGAGACTCAAAAAATAGTTTCTGGACAATACATTCAATTGAATGAAATATTGGTTAGGGATGTTACTTTACCTCCAACTATTAAAGATGCTATCGAAAGAAAATTAAGGCAAGAACAGGAATCTTTGGAATATGAGTTCCGTTTGGTTACTGCTAAAAAAGAGGCTGAAAAAGTTACGATAGAGGCACAAGGTAAAGCCGATGCCAACCGTATTTTAAGTGCTTCTTTAAATGATCAAATCCTTAGAGATAAAGGTATTGATGCTACATTAAAACTTTCTGAGTCACCAAATACTAAAGTAGTCATTGTTGGTGGTGGCGGTGATGGATTACCTTTAATTTTAGGGAACAACTAAAACACGTAGTTAAATATTTTTGTTTCATTTTAAACTTTTGTTTTGTGAAATGGAAAATACCTTTTACTTTTACAGCATAATGAAGAACAGAACTACACATCATCATATTCATACACACGCTCTGGCGAGGTAGGAATGTATTGTAGTAGTACAACATATTTAAAACCCGTTTGAGCAATCAAACGGGTTTTGTATTTAACGCTGTTTTGCTTGCCAAGCATTAAATTAAAAAAATGACTAAAATTAGAATTGCTATTCAGAAATCGGGAAGACTTAATGAGGAATCCCTTCAAATTTTAAAAGATTGTGGAATTTCAATCGATAATGGAAAAGACCAACTAAAAGCTTCGTCAAGAAATTTCCCAATGGAGGTTTTCTATCTTAGAAATGGTGATATACCTCAATATCTTAGAGATGGAGTAGTAGACATCGCCATTATTGGCGAAAACGTATTGATAGAAAAAGGTGAGGATATTTCTATTGCTGAGAAGCTAGGCTTTTCTAAATGTAAAGTTTCATTAGCGGTACCGAAATCATTTAAGTATAAAACAGTTAAGGATTTCGAAGGAAAGCGTATAGCCACTTCCTATCCAAACACGGTTATAAATTACCTAAAGGATAAGGGAGTTACCGCAGACTTACATATTATTAGTGGTTCTGTAGAAATTGCACCGAATATTGGATTGGCCGATGCAATTTGTGATATCGTTTCTAGTGGTAGTACTTTGTTTAAAAACAATCTTAAGGAGGTTGAAGTAATGCTAACGAGTGAAGCAGTCTTAGCCGTTTCACCAAAAATATCTGAAGAAAGAAAGGAGTTACTTGAGAAGTTACAATTTCGTATTCAATCGGTATTACGAGCTAGGGGTTCTAAGTATGTATTGCTTAACGCACCAAATGATAAATTGGATGGAATTTTAAAATTACTGCCTGGAATGCGCAGTCCTACAGTACTTCCTTTGGCCGATGAAGGTTGGAGCTCTGTTCATACCGTTATCAACAAAGATAAATTTTGGGAAGTAATAGACGAGTTAAAGAAAGCTGGTGCTGAAGGTATTTTAGTTTGCCCAATTGAGAAGATGGTATTATAGTATTAAGTACAAGGAAGAATGAATAAAATAAATAATCCTAAGAGAGCGGATTGGAAGAATGTTTTAAAGCGTCCTACACAGACAGTAGCCGATATTGAAGGGTTGGTCAACAGTATTTTTGAGGAAGTTAAAACAAGTGGGGATAGTATATTAAAAAAGTATACTCAACAATTTGACAAAGTAACCTTAGAGAATATGTTGGTGACAGAGGTTGAAATTGAAGAAGCTAAGACTCTAGTTTCAGATGAGCTTAAAGCAGCTATTAAATTGGCTAAATTAAATATCGAAGTGTTTCATTCTGCTCAGAAAACAGGTCGAATTAAAGTAGAAACGGTACCTGGAGTTTCTTGTTGGCAAGAAAAAAGACCTATTCAAAAAGTAGGACTTTATATTCCTGGTGGAACGGCACCTTTATTTTCAACTATATTAATGTTGGCGGTACCTGCTACCATCGCTGGATGCTCTGAGATAGTGCTTTGTTCTCCACCTGATAAAGAAGGAAAACTGAATCCTGCTATTTTATATACCGCAAATTTATGTGGCGTAACTAAAATTGTAAAGGTTGGTGGTATACAAGCTATTGCAGGTATGACATTTGGTACAGAAACTATTCCACAGGTTTATAAAATATTCGGACCAGGAAATCAGTACGTAACCGTTGCTAAACAAATTGCAACAAAACATGGTGTAGCCATTGATATGCCTGCAGGTCCTTCAGAGCTATTGGTTGTAGCAGATGATACTGCTAATGCTGCCTTTGTAGCATCCGATTTATTGAGTCAGGCAGAGCATGGTATTGATAGTCAGGTAATTTTAGTGTCGACCTCAAAAACGATGATTGATGCTGTAGAGAAAGAAGTAGCGCTGCAATTAGAAGAACTGCCACGTAAAGAAATTGCGAGGCAATCGATTTCAAACAGTAAACTTATCTACGTTAAAGATGACCAAGCGGCAATTGATTTAATCAATGAATATGGCCCTGAACATTTTATTGTTTGTGTAGAAAATGAAGATTTCTATATAAAGCAAACCCAAAATGCAGGTTCTGTTTTTATAGGTGATTATACGCCAGAGAGCGCTGGCGATTATGCTTCAGGTACGAATCATACGTTACCGACTAATGGTTATGCCAAGCAATATAGTGGAGTAAGCCTTGATAGCTTTATGAAGAGTATGACTTTTCAAAAAATAACAGAGAAAGGTATTCAAACGATAGGAAATGCTATAGAACTTATGGCGGAAGCTGAGGGGCTTCAAGCTCATAAGAATGCGGTAACCCTAAGATTAAATAGCCTTAAAAAATAAAGTATTGTTCGGTCGAGCTCCGTCAAGACCTAATCATGAAATAATGAATTTCAATTTAGATAAAATTATAAGAGAAAACGTGAAGGGCTTAAGTCCGTATTCATCGGCACGCGACGAATATGTTTCCGATGGTTCTACCATGGTATTTTTAGATGCGAATGAGAATCCATTTGAAAATGGAGTCAATCGTTATCCGGATCCACAACAACGTAGTCTAAAAGCTATATTAGCCAAACAGAAAGGTATTAAGGAAGAAAATATTCTTTTAGGCAATGGTAGCGATGAAGTATTAGATTTGTTGTTTAGAGCTTTCTGTGAGCCCAAAGAAGATAATGTTATCACCTTACCACCAACGTATGGTATGTATAAAGTCTTGTCTGGTATTAATATGGTCGAAAATAGGGAAGTCTTATTGACCGAGGCATTTCAACCAGATGTTTCTGCAATAAAAGAAAGTATAGATGGCAACACTAAACTGTTATTCATCTGTTCACCAAACAATCCTACCGGAAATAGCTTTTCAACTAATAATATCGAAGAGCTTTTGAAATCTTTTGCTGGCCTGATCGTCATCGACGAGGCTTATGTCGATTTTTCCTCAGAAGAAAGTTGGGCATCAAAATTAGTCGAATACCCTAATTTGATTGTGACACAAACATTATCAAAAGCATATGGAATGGCTGGTATACGGTTAGGCATTTGCGTAGCATCCGCTGAAATTATTGCTGTTATCAATAAAATAAAGCCACCATACAATGTAAATCAATTGACTCAAGAACGAGCGATACAAAGAGTGTCTGATATAAAATCGTTACAAACAGAAGTCGCAATTATTTTAGAGGAGCGTGATAAATTGAATAAATCATTAGAAACTGTTTCGTTTGTCTCAAAAATATATCCGACAGACGCTAATTTTATTTTGGCAAAAGTAGATAATGCTACTCTTCGATATAATCAATTATTGGCAAAAGGGGTTGTCGTTAGAAATCGAACTACGCAACCTTTATGTGAAAATACACTTAGATTTACAGTGGGTACCTCCGAAGAAAATAATATTGTAATTACCGCTTTAAAAGCACTATCAAACTAATATGGAAAACAAAAAACGTGTTTTATTTATAGACCGTGATGGTACTATTATAAAAGAAACAATTGATGAGCAGATAGATGCATTTGAAAAAATGATTTTTTATCCAAAGGCATTTACGTTCCTAGGAAAAATTGCAAGAGAACTCGATTATGAGTTGGTGATGATAACCAATCAAGATGGTTTGGGCACCGATATTTTCCCTGAAGATACATTTTGGCCGGTTCATAATTTTATTATCAAATCCTTTGAAAATGAAGGAGTCGTTTTTGATAAGGTCTTTTTAGACCGCACTTTTCCACAAGAAAATGCAAATACCAGAAAACCGGGAACAGGTTTGTTGACCGAGTACTTTTCTGAAGCGTATGATTTAGAAAATTCTTTTGTCATCGGTGACCGATTAACAGATATGGAATTGGCTAAAAACCTAGGGGCTAAGGGTATTTTTATAAATGATGAAACTAACCTGGGTACGGGTGAGATTACTGTAAAACGAGATGCTCTAGATGCCCATATCGCTATAGAGGACAATGATTGGGAGAAGATTTATGAGTTTTTAAAATTGAAAAACAGAACTGCTGAAATTCATAGAAAGACAAATGAAACCGATATTGCCATAAAACTAAACCTTGATGGTACGGGTAGAAGTGATATTAAAACCGGATTAGCGTTTTTTGACCATATGTTAGATCAATTGGCACGTCATGGTCAAATGGATTTAACCATTAAAGTAGATGGAGATTTAGAGGTTGATGAACACCATACGATAGAAGATACGGGTATAGCTTTAGGTGAAGTTTTTCATACTGCTTTAGGGAATAAATTAGGCATTGAACGCTACGGTTTTTGTTTGCCAATGGATGATTGTTTGGCTCAGTCAGCCATCGATTTTGGTGGACGGAATTGGTTGGTGTGGGATGCAGACTTTAAACGTGAAATGGTAGGGGACATGCCTACTGAAATGTTTCATCACTTTTTTAAATCATTTACCGATGGTGCAAAAGCTAATTTGAATATAAAGGCAGAAGGTACCAACGAACATCATAAGATTGAAGCTATTTTTAAAGCCTTTGCAAAGAGTATAAAAATGGCAGTTAAAAGAGATGTAGAGAAAATGGTGTTACCGAGTACGAAAGGAGTTCTTTAAAAAAGTAGTTTGTACTGAGCACAAAGTATGTAGTCTTTTAAGATATGCTTTGTACTAAATACTAACTAACTAATACTTGTTTTAATGAAAATAGTAATTATTAATTATGGTGCAGGTAATATTCAGAGCATTAAGTTCGCTATAAAGCGATTGGGTTATGATGCTATTTTGAGTAGTGATGTTTCTGAAATTCAAAATGCAGATAAAGTGATATTTCCTGGTGTCGGGGAGGCAAGTTCTGCTATGAAAAAGCTTAAGGATAGTGGTCTTGATAAACTAATACCAACTTTGAAACAACCTGTGTTAGGTATTTGTCTAGGTATGCAGCTAATGTGCCACTCATCTGAAGAGGGAAATACTACAGGACTCGGCATTTTCGATGTAGATGTCGTGAAATTTAATTCGAAAGTAAAAGTACCACAGATTGGTTGGAATCAGATTAATAAACTTAAGTCTAGCTTATTCAAAGGAGTAACTGAAAATGAGCATATTTATTTAGTTCATAGTTTTTATGCGCCGTTGTGTAAAGAAACCATTGCAGAATGTTCCTACGGAACTGATTATAGTGCAGCTTTACATAAAGATAATTTTTATGGGACCCAATTTCACCCCGAAAAAAGTAGTGATGTTGGGGAGAAAATTCTTGATAATTTTTTAAACATGTAATGGAACAGAAATATTTTATTTCAACGGATAAAGATTTATTGGATATTAAGGCGATTCAAAAGTTTATTGCCAATTCATATTGGGGTAACAATAGATCTTTGGAAGAAGTAAAAAAGACAATTGAAAATTCATATTGTTTTGGAATTTATACATCAGATAAAGAACAAATTGGTTTTGCCAGAGTAGTTACCGATTATATTTATTTTGGATATTTTATGGATGTGATTATCCTTGATAAGTTTCAAGGTCAGGGTTTTGGGAAAATACTTGTTGAGCATATGCTAGCTGATACAACGATAAAAAATCTTAAAACATTAGCTTTAAAAACAAAGGATGCTCACCAATTGTACGAGCGATACGGATTTAATAAAATAGGGGATTCACCATTATGGATGTCCGTTGATAAACAAATATTACAGTAAAGAAAATGAGAATAATTCCCGCAATTGATATAATTGATGGTAAATGTGTTCGTCTTTCTAAAGGAGATTACAATACCAAAAAAATATATAATGAGAATCCATTAGAGGTGGCAAAGGAGTTTGAAGCACATGGTATCAAGCATTTACATTTAGTGGATTTAGACGGCGCCAAGTCCAAACACATTGTAAATCATAAGGTTTTGGAACAAATAGCCGCTCAAACTAGTTTGAAAATTGATTTTGGTGGCGGTTTAAAAACAGATGATGATTTACGTATTGCTTTTGAAAGTGGTGCTAGCCAAATAACAGGTGGCAGTATTGCTGTAAAAGACCCTGATATTTTTATTGGATGGATCGAGAAACATGGTCCTGGAAAAATAATTTTAGGAGCTGATGCTATGGATGAGAAAGTTGCTGTTTCTGGGTGGTTAGAGGAATCTAAAGAAGAATTGATTCCATTTATACAATCGTATCAAAAAAAAGGAATACAGTATGTAATTTGCACTGATATCAGTAAAGATGGCATGCTAGAAGGTCCTTCGTTTGAATTATACAAACGTATTTTAGCGCAGGCAAATGATTTAAAACTGATTGCCTCTGGCGGAATTTCTACTTTTGACGAACTCCCCAAGTTAGCAGCAATGGGTTGTGAAGGTACTATTATCGGAAAAGCTATTTATGAAAATCGAATTAGTTTAAAGCAACTAGAAACATATATTTTAAGTAATGGATAAGGAGTCTCAATTAATTGAAGAGTTGGTTAAGAATGCGCTTTACCGTATCGATGAAAGCACGCGGATGATCAAAAAAAGTCTTTCTGAGATTTCAGAGGACGAGGTGTGGCAAAAACCGAATCCTTCTTTAAATAGTATTGCCAATTTAATGCTTCACCTTTGTGGTAATATTTCACAATACGTTATCTCATCCTTAGGTGAAACGGAGGATAAAAGAAATCGCGATGCTGAGTTTTCTGTAACTGGCGGACTTACCAAAGATGAATTGCTCAAAAAATTAGAGGATGTTGTCGATACTGCGAAACGTGTTGTTTTCGATTCAACATCAAGTCAGTTAGTGAAAATTAGATCTGTACAAGGATTTTCATTTTCTGGAGTAGGCATTATTCTCCATGCCGTGGAGCATTATTCATATCATACAGGTCAAATTGCGTTTTGGGTGAAACAGTTAAAGAATACTGATTTAGGCTTTTATGATGGTATGGATTTGAACAAAAAAAATATAAACTAGTGCTGGCAAAAAGAATAATTCCTTGTTTAGATATAAAGAACGGTAGAACTGTTAAAGGTGTCAATTTCGTTGATCTACGAGATGCGGGAGATCCGGTAGAGCTGGCAGAAATTTATAGTAAAGAAGGTGCAGATGAATTGGTGTTTTTAGATATCTCTGCAACAGAGCAAAAACGTAAAACTTTGGCAGATTTAGTATATCGGGTTGCAGAAAAGGTAAATATTCCCTTTACTGTGGGTGGAGGTATTTCTTCTATTGAAGATGTGGACATTCTACTTCATAACGGAGCGGATAAAGTATCTATTAATTCATCGGCTGTAAAGAATCCACAATTGATCAATGATTTATCGGCAAAATTTGGTTCACAATGTATTGTAGTCGCTATTGATGCAAAACAGATAGACGGTGAATGGATTGTGCACCTAGTAGGTGGTAAAGTACCTACAGAGCGTAAATTATTCGAGTGGGCCAAAGAGGTTGAAGAACGGGGAGCAGGAGAGATTTTATTTACATCTATGGATCATGATGGTACAAAAGACGGCTTTGCTAACGAGGCACTTGCTAAATTATCTACTGAACTGAATATTCCTATTATTGCCTCTGGTGGAGCTGGCAACAAGCAACATTTTACCGATACCTTTGTTGAAGGAAAAGCAGATGCAGCATTGGCGGCGAGTGTATTTCACTTTAAGGAAATAGGGATTCAGGAATTAAAGAGGGAGTTAAAGACTAATGGAATTCCAGTTCGGATATAGTATTCAGAAGGCAGTATCAGTTTTCTGAATAATATAATTTCACCCTGAGCACAGTCGAAAGCTTGGGAAGATAAAAATATGCTCCCCTGTGCACAGGCTGATAAATAGGTACAAATTAAAATTAGGGCTATGAAAAAAATAGGATTAATTGGTGGAATAACATGGCAGTCTACGCAGTTATACTATCAGCTATTGAACACTAAAGTTGCAGAAAAATTGGGTGGTCAAAGTTCTTGTGAATGTATTATTGAATCTGTAAACTTTGCCGAAATATCTTCAAAACAAGCAGAAGGCGATTGGGATACACTACATTCCCAGATGACAGACATAGCTTTGCGTTTAGAAAATGCCGGTGCAGAAATTATTTTGATTTGCGCTAATACGATGCATTTAAGTGTTCCAACGATGAAAAAAAGTGTGTCTGTGCCCATTTTGCATATAGCCGAAGTTGCCGGTAAGGCAGTTAAGAAAAAGGGATGCCAAAAAGTATTATTGTTAGGTACCAAGTATACTATGGAACTTGATTTCTATAAAGATATTCTAAAGAATCAATTCGGTATTGAAGTTATGGTTCCTGACAGCGAAGACCGTGAAATGGTTCATGCTATTATTTACTCAGAATTGTCTAAGGGAATAATATCAAAAGATTCTAAAAGCAAGTACTTGGAAATTATTAAAAAGTCTGAAAAAGAAGGCGCCCAGGGAGTTATTTTGGGTTGTACTGAAATTCCGTTGCTAATTCAACAAGAAGATTGTGATATTATGGTAATTGATACCACTAAAGAGCATGCATTTGCTGCTGTAGATTTTGCGTTGCAATTAAATAGGTAGCTGAGTTACCATTTGAGTAAGAAAAAAGAATGAAATTTGAATAAAGACAATATGAAATTTAATACACCTAACTGGGAGAAAATGAGTGACGGATTAGTACCTGTTATTATACAAGATGCACGTACTAAAAATGTATTGATGCTTGGTTATATGAATGCAGAAGCATTGGAGAAAACTACTGAAATTGGGAAGGTTACTTTTTTTAGTCGCTCTAAGAAGCGTTTATGGACAAAGGGGGAGGAAAGTGGGAATTTTCTGAACTTGGTTTCTATAAAAAACGATTGTGATAATGATTCATTGCTGATTTCGGTAAACCCTGTTGGACCAACTTGCCATAAAGGAACAGATACTTGCTGGGCTGAAGAAAATAATTCAAACTTCGGATTCTTTTCTGAATTGGAAAGTACCATTGAAGAAAGGCGAACAACTGCAGACGATAGTCAATCTTACGTAGCTTCTTTGTTTAAAAAGGGGATTAATAAAATTGCCCAAAAAGTAGGGGAAGAAGCGGTAGAAACCGTAATTGAAGCAATGGATAATAATGATGAATTGTTTCTCTACGAGAGCGCAGATTTGCTTTTTCATTACCTAATGCTATTACAAGCAAAAGGATTTACGCTTAAGGATATTGAGGCAGAGTTGATGAAAAGGAAGAAATAAATACTTTGAACTTCTTTTCAGTTTATTTAAAAACTTGATAAGAAGTCAAATAAGTCATTGCTTTCAAAGTGGTCATTTCATTTTTAAAAACTGACTGTAATTTCTTTTTTGTTTCAGAATAAAGATTATAGGTTGATAATAAAGAAGCAAAAATAGCATAGTTATCTTTTGAAGATAATACTAAATGAGCCAGGTCTGCAATTTGGATGTCTAAAGTAACCGAACGTTGGATTTCATTTTCAAGCTTTATAGATTGTTCTTCAAGCCCTGAGAAGTTTGTTTGATGGTCATAGTCAGTTGTTTGTATTATGTCACTTTGGAGACCTAATTTTTGAAATATTTCTTCTAGAAATATTTCAAAGTCATAAATAATAATCCTTGAGTTTTTCTTTGCAACTCTTACGATTTCATCAAGCATCGATTGTGATTTTGCATAATATAACGAACCGGCAAACGTAATGATATGAAAAGTATCACTATCAAAATTGAGGGTGTTAGTGCTTATTAATTGATAGTTGACTTTAGGATGGTGTATCGATTTTTCTAACATCTTTATACTAGGATCTATACCAACCACCTTTTTACAATAACTTGCTAGTGCAATTGAAGATTGACCAGTGCCACAACCAATATCAAGCCCCAATTCAAATTCTTTATTTGATTTAAAAAATGCTTTTAATATTTCTGAATGTAAAGATGGTCGGTATGCCGAGTAATGTGAAGCAGTAATTTCATCATATTCCTTTGTCATATTCTTTATTTAAAATGTTCTCTCCATAATTACATAATCAATACCTCCTTTTACAAATTTTTCACTAGTTTCTATCATACCGAATTTATAATAGTAATCGACTTTACTGATTCGTGCGTTGCACCAAATCTTGTAAAGTTTTTCTTTTTCTGAAATGAGCATCACCTCTTTTAATAATTCACTGCCAAACCCTTTACCTTGGTATTTTTTTAGTGTAGCAAACTTGCGAAATTGAGCATCGTTTTTACTAATAAAAAGTGAGATAACTGAAATTAAATTTTCATTTTTAAAATAGCCAAAGTGCCTGCCTTTGTCATCATTGGGTATCCGCACAAAATCAATAGTTTGATTTGGCCACATGACCTGGTGCCGTATATGCAAAGTATCTTCTGCTGAAATTTCTTTGATTTGATGCTTAATCATTTTTTTTAGAAATATTTAAGGATATTCATTGCATTGGGGTTCAGCTTTTTTGTACAAATTTTAATAAAAAAATTGAAAAGAGGCTATAATTCAAATTTTCGTTTTGAAACTGAAAAATACAATGGGAAAATAAAAAGATAAAATCTTTTTACTGAATATTTTTTCTCACCACCACACCACAAAAAATTTTTCAAATTCGGTTTCACTTTTTTTCATCCAAACTAGGGGTGAGTTTTGTTTAACCAGGTGTTGATCGATTACTACTCGTGTGTCTGCATGAGAATTCCATTCATAAGTATTATCAGCATTTAAAACCCATTGACTTTTATCTGGTATATAATATTTGTAGAGTGTAAATATATCGGTATTAAAGTCAGACAATCGTACCCAATAACCGACGACACAATTTTCATTTAAAGGGTGAATTTGTAATGTATCTGCTTTATACGGTTTAAAGAGTTGTGCCTTAAAACATGTTTGATGCACTACTTTATTAGCATCAATATCTAATTTGGTCAATGCCGTTGTACCCGCTTCAGAGTGCAATAAGGTAAATTGCCTTTTCTTTATTTTCTCCATTTTCATATAGAAAGCATCTCGTTTGTTTGGTCCTATAAGTTGGTGTAAGGGGTCTTTGATATCAGGGTTTATGATATAGAATTTATAGGTGAGTTCTACATGTATGATTTGTTCTGTTGCCACATCCTTCAGTATAAAATCAATTTCCCCTAAAGTTTGTTTTCCTTCCCGTATAGGTAAATTATAAACCAGCACTTCATATTGTAATGAATGGTCTAGCAACTGTTTGCAGACAACTTCTATTTGATGACCCAATCGTAAATTTTTTGGGATAGGAGCAGGGGAGAAATCCGACAAATCCACCCATGGAAATTCAAACTGCTCGATTTCAAACTGTGTATGCACCCATATATTCGGCGTGTTTAAAAAACCTTTGAATTGATTGAAGTTTATTAGTTGATTGTTGATGGGATTTTGTTTTTTGTTGATGAATCTTCGGCTAAGCTCAGTGTACAATTTAATTAGTTATAAATAATATACCAACTTTGTTTCCTAATCTTTACATATGATAAGTAATGGATTAGCTGTGTTTATCAGATATTACTTTATTTCTAGAAATTCTGCATAAAAATATTGTATACTCTATCGTAATGAAAAGCCTTCATTATAGACTAAATAGTTTATACTTTTATAGTTAATCCAATACGTGTATTCATTACAAAATTCTTAAAACTCAAAATTAACCTACAAGTTGAACAACTACGTTAACGTTTCTTAAATTAGAAGGGTATGCAATGTAAATGTGTTAATTTTATACTATGGCAATGAATGTAAGAAATGGTTTTCGATTCGAAACTTACGAGGCACCCGAGCAATCAATATTTGATAAACTTTTTGATGTTTTTCAAGAGTTGATAACACATACTTCTGGCGATTTTGACGAAGCAATTGATTGGTTGCGAGAATTGGATAAAGAATATGAACTTACCACAGAAGAGTATACCATTGATGATTTTATTGAAGATTTAAAGGCCAAGGGCTATATACGAGAAGAATTCAAAGATGGTGGCGGTGATCGTGAAGAAGGAGAAGAAGGATCAGGTGGTGGAGATATTTCGATTACCGCTAAAATGGAACGTATTATTCGTAAGCGGGCATTAGAACAAATATTTGGAAAAATAAAGCGAAGTGGCTCTGGGAATCATAAAACCGGTAAATCTGGTCAAGGTGATGAACACACCGGCGATTTTAGAGAATATCGATATGGTGATGGTTTGGAGCATATTTCAATGACCGAAAGTCTTAAAAACGCCCAAATTAATCATGGTATCGGTAATTTTCAACTAAGTGAGGAAGATTTGGTAGTTGAAGACACTCAACACAAAGCCCAAATGAGTACCGTGTTAATGATTGATATTAGCCATAGTATGATATTGTATGGTGAAGACCGTATAACTCCTGCAAAAAAAGTGGCAATGGCTTTGGCAGAACTCATCACTACGCGTTACCCAAAAGACACCTTGGATATACTTGTGTTCGGTAATGATGCTTGGCCGATTCCTATTAAAGATTTACCTTATTTAAAAGTTGGGCCTTACCATACGAATACGGTTGCGGGACTTCAATTAGCAATGGATATGTTGCGAAGAAAACGGAATACCAACAAACAAATATTTATGATTACCGATGGTAAGCCTAGTTGTTTACGTATGCCCGATGGTACTTATTATAAGAATAGTGTTGGTTTAGATGATTTTATTGTAGAGAAATGTTACAATATGGCTCGGCAAGCACGCAAACTTCATATTCCCATCACTACATTTATGATTGCTCAAGATCCTTATTTAATGCAATTTATCCGTCATTTTACGGAAGCCAACAAAGGCAAGGCTTTTTTTACCGGACTTAAAGGTTTAGGAGAAATGATTTTTGAAGATTATGAGGCGAACAGAAAGAAGCGACTTAAATAATAAGTAGTATCGAGTACAAAGTATTGGCTATTTAAAAATAATTCAATTAAAAAACGGAAATATAAAGGTAGTATAGATTATAAAATAGCAATTATAAACCGCAAATGAATACACATTATAACCTTAATGATTTAGAATTTGAAGAGCAGTTTAAAACAGGTATTTTTAATTCAGAATTGTTCGATCATGAAGCTCATCTTAGACTGGCATGGCTACAAATTAATAAATATGGCGTTACAAAGGCAGAGGAGTATATTCACAATCAATTGCTGGCATATGTAAATCTTTTAGGAGCTGGCCATAAATACAATAAGACATTAACCATAGCTGCCATAAAAGTTGTATATCATTTTATGTTAAGATCCGAATCGGATTCTTTTAAAGATTTTATTCTTGAATTCCCAAGATTGAAACATAACTTTAAAGATTTGATGAATGCACACTATGGGTTTGATATTTTTAATTCGGAAAAGGCCAAAATAGAATACCAAGAACCAGATTTATTACCATTTGATTAAAAAAAATATGAAATTGAATTATACAGAAATAAAAACATTAGGTCAATTAGTAAAGGCCGGATATCAAACCAAAAAGATTAAAGATGAACTTAGGGATAATCTTCGTGAGAATATTATAGCTGGGAAAGATTCATTTCAAGGGGTTTGGGGTTATGAAGATTCGGTTATTCCAGAATTGGAACGTGCTATTTTATCGAGACACAATATAAACCTATTAGGTCTGCGAGGACAAGCTAAAACTCGTTTGGCTAGATTAATGGTTAACCTATTAGATGAGTGGATCCCAATTGTAGAAGGTTCTGAAATTAATGATGACCCACTAAAACCAATGTCACGTTACGCTCTTGAACTTATTGCAGAAAAAGGGGATGATACTCCGATTTCATGGTTGCATAGAGATGACCGTTTTTATGAAAAATTGGCTACACCAGATGTTACCGTTGCCGATTTGATTGGGGATGTAGATCCTATAAAGGCAGCAAATTTAAAACTTTCCTACGCAGATGACCGTGTCATTCATTTCGGAATGATACCGCGTGCCAACCGTTGTATTTTCGTGATTAACGAATTACCCGATTTACAAGCGCGTATTCAAGTATCGCTATTTAATATCTTACAAGAAGGGGATATACAAATCCGTGGTTTTAAATTGAGATTACCGCTAGACTTGCAGTTTATTTTCACTGCTAACCCTGAAGATTACACCAATAGGGGTAGTATCGTTACTCCTTTGAAGGATAGAATCGGTTCACAAATTTTAACTCATTACCCGGACGATATTGAAACTGCACGTAAGATTACCGAACAAGAATCTAAATTAGATGCTAGACAGGTAGAAAGTATTTATGTGCCCGATTTGGCTAAAGACTTATTGGAACAGATTAGTTTTGAAGCTCGTGAAAGCGAATATGTAGACGCGAAAAGCGGAGTAAGCGCAAGAACTAGTATAACAGCGTTTGAGAATCTTTTAAGTACTGCAGAACGTAGGTCTTTATTAAACGGTGGTGACCATACGATGGTTCGTTTAAGTGATTTTCTAGGAGTAATACCTTCTATTACAGGTAAGATTGAATTAGTATACGAAGGAGAGCAGGAAGGTGCGGACGGAGTTGCAGGTATTTTGATAGATGATGCTGTAAAATCACTTTTTCCTAAATATTTCCCTAAAATAAATAAGTTGGAACGTAAAGATGAACCAACAGTTTATGATGAGTTACTGCATTGGTTTTTTCAAGGTGAAGGTTTTGAATTAATGGATGATTTCACTGATGAGGAATATAAGCGGGCATTAGATAGTATCCCTGCATTGAATCAACTTATAAAAGAGCATCAACCAGATTATAATGAAAAGGATGTTTATTTTCTAAAAGAATTGTTACTGTGGGGTTTGGTATCTCACAGAAAATTAAATAAACAAAGATTCACTGATGGTTTTGAATTCAAAGACCTCTACAGTAGTTTTTTAAAGGATATTTAAATAAACAAAAAGCCCTTTCAATTTTGAAAGGGCTTTTTGTTTATTAGATTACTTCCAATGATCAACATGTTGGTTCATATCATCGAAAAGATAGGTGCCTACTATTTTTTTTCTATAGTCTATAGCTAAATAAGTAACCAATAGGAGTAAAATGTATAGTAGCAATATAAAATATCCTAAGGGTAAAAAAGTGCCGGGTATTAAGTGATTATCGAAGTCATTATAACTTAATAAAATGATAATGGTTTCTACAAGTTTGTAAACATATACCAACGAGATAATGTAGAGAACATATTCAAGCGTACGCATTGGCGGATCGCTCAATTCATCTTCCTTTATCTTAAACCATAAAACATATAGAAAAACAAAATGTACAATTGACAGTAAAGGAAATATATAATTGTCAATTTTAAAGAAATAAAATTTATTTGTGTAAAGTCCGTAAAAATTAAAAATGTCTAATAGAACCAAAATGATAATAGACAAAACTAATGTGCGTTTCCATGTAAGTATTCCTTTAACAAAATTCATATTAAATAGATTTCATGGTCTTGAGGAACCATTAGTTTTCTTTCAAGAACGGGTATGTATTCCCTTTATTTCAATCAATTCGATAAACGGTATATTTTGTTGTTCATTCCCTTAAATCTAAATAGCTCAAACCTAAGTAGTACTATTTCTAGTGAGAAACTAAATAAATAGTCCGTAATAAGATTAAAATGAAAGGTTATGAAACTACTATGACAGCTTGACCCATAAATGTATCATAGTTATTGGTAAGTTTTAATGTCTAATCTAGAATTAATAAAAAAAAGTAAACGCAAGAGTATTTTAATAAAATACATTGGTTTACATGTATTGTATTTATTTTTACTATCATGAAGATTCAGCGTTTTTGCTATTTGGTGCGTTTACAATATTTAGGTTTTAGATTCAGTGGTTGGCAGGTGCAACCAAAACAACGCACTATTGTTAGTATGCTGAACAAAACGTTTTCGTTTTTATATCCAGATAGAACTTATAAGTTACTAGGAGCTGGCAGAACAGATGCTAAAGTTTCTTCTTTAGATGGTGCATTTGAACTTTTTTTAGAAGAGGAGCTAGAAGATTTAGATAGCTTTATACTAGATTTTAATAAAAATTTACCTTCCGATATTCGCTTACTCTCTATAGAGCGCGTAAGTCAAGAATTCAATATAATTAAGGATAGTAAAACCAAAGAGTATTTTTATTTCTTTTCCTTCGGATGTAAAAATCATCCGTTCAGTGCACCTTTTATAACAAATTATATCGAAGACCTTAATTTAGAAATCATGAAGCAAGGTGCCAAATTGTTTGTTGGTAGGCATGATTTTTCAATATACACAGCTGGTCTTAAGCCTAATACTAAAACAGTTCGTACAATTGAATCTTGTTACATTGAAAAAAATGATGTTTTAACCGCTAATTTTTTTCCTGAAAGCAGTTATATATTGAAAATTAAAGGAAAAGGTTTTATGCGTTATCAAATACGTATGCTAATGGGAGTATTGGTTCAATTAGGTAAAAATGAACTTACCTTAAATCAAATAAAGTTATCATTACAACCAGGCTCTGATTTAAAGTTAAAATCGATTGCACCGGGATCAGGATTGCTCTTAAACCAACTAAAGTTTAATCGTTAGATAGTAGTTTTATTATATTTAAAAAAAATAGTCTATGGCTTCAAATAAAAAGCTAAACTTCCCAAAAAGAAAGAAGAAAAAGTCTCGCCAACACAATAAGATGGGGAAAGCGCCGGGTACCATTAGTTATATGGGGGATAAGGAACCTAGCAATAGTGTTATTTATAGTACTACATACAATACTGATAATTTTGAAACCAAGGAGTTTAATGATTTCGATGAATTTATAAAAGAAGATAGGAGAGATAAAATTTCATGGGTAAATGTTGTTGGTATTTCTGATGAACCTTTCATTGAACGTCTTGGTAAACATTTTAAATTAAATTCTTTGGTATTAGAGGATATTGTAAACACAGAACAACGACCGAAAATCGATGAATATGATGATTATATCTTCGCAGTTTTCAAAATGCTTTACATATCTGAGGAAGATGAGATTATAGGCGAGCATGTTGCTATTGTGCTTCTTGAAAATACCGTTTTAGTCTTTCAAGAAGTAAAAGCAGATGTTTTTGATGGATTAAGAGACCGTATAACAGGTAAACTTGGTCGTATTAGAACAAGAGGAGCAGATTACTTATTCTTCGCTTTATTAGATGCTATAGTTGATAATTACTTTTTAGCTATCGAAAATCTAAACAATAGAATTGAAAGTTTGGAAGAAGAGGTATATAATAATCCTGAACCTATCGTTGCAAAGAATATTCAGCAGTTAAAAAAAGAAGTACTAAAGATTAGGCGATGGATTTACCCTGTAAAAGAATTGATTAGTAGATTAATTGATTCAGAAAATTCTTTGATAACAAAAGATACTAAACTCTTTTTAAGGGATGTTCACGATCATACAATGGAAATTAATGAGAGTTTACAGATATACCGTGAAATGTCTATGAGTTTGATGGAGATGTACATGAGTAATATGAGTAATAAAATGAACGAGGTAATGAAAGTTTTGACCATAATGGCCTCCATTTTTATACCACTAACCTTTATTGCAGGTATTTATGGGATGAACTTTGATCACATGCCAGAATTACACACTAAAAATGGATACTACTATGTTTGGGCGGTTATGATTGCTCTTTTTATAGGAATGATGTTTTACTTTAAAAAGAAAAAGTGGTTGTAGGCGATCGTTTCTTTATATATCATAATAATTCAAGTATAAATAATATACAAAGAGAGCCAATATTGGCTCTCTTTGTATATTAAAAAAATAAAAAATGATTAATCGAATAGGTTAGATGAAAGGTATCGATCACCTCGATCACAGACAATTGAGACGATAACTCCGTGGTCCAATTCTTCGGCTAAGCGTAAAGCCACGGTGGCAGCTCCACCACTGCTCATACCAGAAAAAATTCCTTCTTCCTTAGCAAGTCTTTTGGCCATTGCTCTAGCTTCTTCTTCATTAACTTCCATTATTCTATCTACCTTTTTTGCATTAAAAATTTTCGGCAAATATTCTTTTGGCCATTTGCGTATACCAGGTATACTTGCATTATCACAAGGTTGAACACCTACTATCTGTATATCATTATTCTTTTCTTTCAAAAAAGTTGACGTACCCATTATTGTGCCGGTAGTTCCCATAGAAGAGACAAAATGTGTTATTTTACCTTCTGTGTCTTTCCATATTTCAGGGCCAGTAGTTTTGTAATGTGCTTTCCAATTATTAGGGTTTCCAAATTGGTTCATCATGATGTAACCTTCATTGGCAACTTTATTTTCTGCATAATCGCGCGCACCTTCAATACCAACTTCTTTAGAAGTTAAAGTGACTTTAGCTCCATAGGCGAGCATTGTTTGTACGCGTTCAACTGTTGCGTTTTCAGGCATTACTAGTTCAATATCTAA
This sequence comes from uncultured Maribacter sp., assembly GCF_963974015.1. Lineage (GTDB taxonomy): Bacteria > Bacteroidota > Bacteroidia > Flavobacteriales > Flavobacteriaceae > Maribacter. Next base: position 91,552 of record NZ_CAXBBZ010000002.1, read on the forward strand.
TCCGTATATACCGGCTATCATTGCTAAAGCAATACCAGTGTTGCCACTAGTAGCTTCAATAAGTTTATCATTTGTACTGAAATCTCCCTGTTCAATTCCAGTTTTTATCATATTGTAAGCCGCACGGTCCTTTACACTACCGCCAGGGTTGTGCCCCTCCAATTTAAAATATAAAGAAACATTAGGGTTCGTATTAAGAACTCTTGATTTTACCAAAGGGGTATTCCCAATTAGGGAAAGTATAGAATTAGACATTGGGTAAAGTTTTAATTTTAATTTCAGGGGCATGAAAAACTGTTGAATTAGGAGGAACAGATGCTGTAATCCAAGCATTTCCACCGATTACGCTATTAGCCCCAATAATAGTGTCACCTCCCAAAATAGTTGCATTTGCATAAATAGTAACGTTATTCTCTATAGTGGGGTGACGTTTTGTTTTTTGAAGATTCTTAGCGACAAAAAGTCCGCCTAAGGTTACCCCTTGATATATTTTCACGTCATTCTTTATCACTGCAGTTTCACCAATTACTACACCAGTACCATGGTCAATGTGAAATGAATTGCCAATTTTTGCTCCGGGATTAATGTCTACCCCAGTTTGCCTATGCGCATACTCGGTCATTAATCTTGGTACAAGTGGGAACCCGAATTTATACAGTTCATGTGCTAAACGATATACCGATATTGCATAAAAACCTGGATAGGCCATATAAACTTCCTCAATGGATAATGAAGCTGGATCACAATTTACTGTTGCTTCAGCATCTAGGTTTAGGCTTTCTAAAACTTGCGGTAGCTTTTCTACATAATTCTCCCAAACTTTTTTACAGGGCTTTTCACTCTGCCAGCAGGCTAAATCTACAAGCTCATCAAACTGGGATTGAAGTATGCCTAAATTGTCTGCAACGGGGGTTTCTATATCAAAGAGAGTGTAAAAAAGAAGGTCTGTGAATTTTTCTACATTCCTTTTTAACCGAAATCTTAGGTTAGGCTGTTTTTTGTGAGCGTTGATTTTGTCGATTATTGATCGATGGTCCATGGTTCTACATTAGTTAGTCAAAATTAACCAAATAACTAAAAGTACTTCTCTTCTATTGGTTAACTTTAGCTTAAAATAACAAGAGCTAGGTCGTATGTTAGAAACAAATATTACAAAGAGTACCTTCCAATTTTTAAATTCACTTCAAAATAACAATAATAGAGAGTGGTTTTCCGAACATAAAACAGAATTTAATACAGAGTCTGAAAAAGTTAAAGGCTTTTTTAATTACGTACTTGAAAAGCTAAAGTCTCATGATGAAATTGAACGCTTAAAAGTTTTTAGAATTTATAGGGATGTACGTTTCTCTAAAAATAAAACACCATACAAAAGTAATTTTTCGGCTTCCTTTGCTAGAGCTGGTAACCATCGTCGCGGTGGTTATTACTTACAAATAGAACCTGGTAATAGTTTTATTGCTACAGGATTTTGGAATCCAGAAAAGGAGGATTTGCTACGTATACGAAAAGAGTGGGAGATAGATACTACTGAATTGGTAGCAATTGTTGAAAATGATACTTTTAAAAAAGTCTGGGGACAGTTGGTAGGCGAGGAGTTAAAAACAGCACCAAAAGGTTTCGAAAAGGAAGACCCAAACATTGAATTCATTAGAAAAAAGCAATTTATTTTTGTGAGAAAATTTTCGAATAACGAGGTTTTGTCAAATAATTTCGCAGACCGAATAGATCAAAGTTTTAAATTGATAAAACCTTATTTTGATTTGATGAGTAATATTTTAACTACTAATTTAAATGGAGAATCGTTGTTAGACTAATTCAAGATTGCCAAAATATTGTATTTGATCTTGTAGGCGTTTAATGACCATGTTCATCATTCGTTTATTTAAAGCTGAAGAATTTTGAATATAAAGCTCATATTCTTCAATCGTAAATTGACCAGTTATCATACCTTTTAAAGAATTTCGGAATTTAATATCCTTTTGAATTGATTTAGTGATGTAATTCATGCGTTTTTCCAGCTTGAGCTCATAAAACGTATTTTTCATTTTTTTAATGTAATTTTTAAATGCCGCTAATAATAAATCGTTCTGTAATTTTAATATAGGACGTAAGGTCTGGTTTTGAAAACGTTCTTCTTCGGTCATGTTCGGCACTATTTTGGCAGAAGAAATTAAAGGGCGTATCGATAGTAATTTCTGTGATCTATCCATCTTTGCTATGATTTTATTTAAAGGTACATATTAGATGTAGTCTACAGGAAAAGCCCATAATTAGTTTTTAACCTGTTATGAACAAAGGTGGTGCAGACTCAAATAATACCTTTTGTAATTAAGAAAATAGTATTTCAGTCAGGCACATTTTATCAAAATGGAACTAAACGATTATACAATCAATGGCATTGATAAATCGATAAGGCTTATTCTAAAAAGTAGTATACTTTTTAATATTCGGTATAACTTTGTATTCTATATTTTCAAAATTTAAGACTATGAGATTTCATACTAGAAAATTAGTTAAGCCTGGAGATTTAAATTCAAATGGAACTTTATTTGGTGGCAGGTTGTTGGCTTGGATAGATGAGGAAGCTGCATTATACACCATAGTTCAACTTGAAAATGGGAAAATTGTTACAAAGTATATGTCAGAAATAAATTTCATGAGTGCTGCCAAGCAAGGTGACGTAATTGAGATTGGCATTGAGGTTGTAAAGTTTGGCAAAACATCGTTAACGTTGAATTGTGAGGTTCGTAATAAAATGAACCATGAAACCATCGTTACCGTTGATAACATCATTATGGTGAACTTGGGTGAAAATGGAAAGCCAACACCACATGGCAAAACTAAAATTGAATTTGTAAAGGATCGATTAGCCGCTTTAGGGGATATAGATTAACTATTTAGCATTTTTTTTGCTACGGCCTGTACCTCATCGAGTACCCTTAATAAGTTACCGCCCCATAATTTGGCAATTTCTTCTTGGGTATAACCACGTTCAACGAGTTCTAAGGTTACATTAAAAGTTTCTGATGCGTCATTCCAACCTTCGATTCCTCCACCGCCATCAAAATCTGAACTTATACCTACATGGTCGATACCGATTAATTTGACCATGTAATCTATATGGTCAACAAAATCGGAAACATTAACCTCTGAGGGTGTATCCGACTTATCTTTTACTAGTTCTTTGCCAACTTTAAGTACTTTAGAATAATTCTCCATAAAGCTCTCCTTTTGTGCATCAGTTAAACTCGAAAATTGTGAACGCTCATACCAATCTATGCCCAATGAATCTGCTACTTGCTGATAAATTGATTTCATATATGCCGCTCTGGCTTCGTGTTTTTCAGTATTTAAATAGGAGCTAAATGCAACTGTTTGGACAACCCCGCCATTCTCTTTCATCATTATTAATTGTTCATCATCTAGGTTTCTACTATGATTACATAAAGCTCTAGCAGAAGAGTGTGATGCAATTATCGGTGCTTTAGAAAGTGAAATCATTTGCTTCATCGCTTCTTTTGATGGGTGTGAAACATCAATCATGATTCCTAGTCTATTCATCTCATTTACAGCTTCTTTTCCTAATTCACTTAACCCATTATGTAACCATTTGTCATCTGCCTCACCTGTATTTGAATCACAAAACTGACTATGACCATTGTGAGCTAACGAAATATATCGTGCTCCCAAATCGAAGTAGGTCTTAAACTGGCTCATGTCGGTACCTATTGGGTACGCATTTTCTACTCCGATCATTGCCACTTTCTTACCAGAGGCTATAATTTCCCTGACATCTGCAGAAGTCAATGCCAGACCTATTTGGGCTGGTGCTAATTCCTCACAAAGCTTATGAATTGCTTCAAATTTTTGTATGGCATTTTCTCTTGCTTTTGCATAACCAGCCTCTGTGAGTGTATCTTGACCTGTATAAACAATCAACCAAGAAACATCTAAACCACCCTCTCTCATTTTTGGTAAGTTTACCTGAGTTTCTAGGTTTTGGGTGTAGTTAATACTATCGGTAAAGTTATTGACATTGATGTCGTTATGCGTATCAATTGTAATAACATCTTCATGTATTCTTTTTGCTTTGTCAAGCGTGGTTTCTGTTACTTTTTCTTTCTTTTCTGCACAAGAGACTGCCAATAAAAAACAAAATAAATAGATAAACTGCTTCATTAGATAGTTTTAGACCTACAATTTAAGGGTATTCACAACAAATAACCAACCCTTGAAAACATTTTATTGTTGTCACGTATTTAATGGCGCATTTTTAAAAACTCTAAAAACATTCTAGAGAAATAATTAAAGAATAGAATTTTATGTCCATCACTAAAACTGCAGGTTTACTTGATCAATTATCTCAGCTAGAGCGCTCGGTAAGTGATTTCTCTTTTGAGGAATTAAGTGTTAATGAAGCCAAGGAGTTAAAGAATTCTTTTAACAGTTTTAAATCTAGTTTAGAAAGGCAAATTTATTCTCCAAATCAAAATAGTGATTCTCTTAAAAAAGAGCCACTTATGGTTTTTGATAAACAAGAAGTATCACAAAAAGAATTCATTACCCATGTGAGTCATGAAATACGAACTCCATTAAGCAGTATAATTGGTTTTGCAAACCTACTTAAGGAAGAAAGACTAACTACGAGTCAGCAAAAAAAAGTTGAAGCTATTCAGTTTGCTTCCAATACATTGTTAAAGCTAATCAATGAAGTTTTAGACTATTCAAAAATATCTTCTGGTAATACAAGTTTTGAATCTATAGATTTTAAACTACATAGTTTACTTAATGATGTTATGTTCTTGTGTGAGACATTGTTAGTCGATAGTAAAGTAGAACTGATTATTGATATCGATAAGAGTGTTCCTCAGGTAATAAAGGGTGATCCATCAAAACTTTCACAAATAATTTTAAATCTAGTTGGTAACTCCATCAAATTTGTAAATGGAGGATTTATAAAGTTGGATGTTATTGTTAAGGAAGTTAATGAAAATAATTATGTGTTAGAATTTTCTGTTTCTGATACAGGAATTGGTATTTCAAAAGAAAAGATAAATTCTATTTTCGAACGCTATTCGCAAGCTGATAATGACACATACATTAAATATGGTGGTACTGGATTAGGTTTATCTATTACGAAAGAAATTATTGAAAAACAAAATGGTGAAATAGAAATTAGCAGTGTAGTAGGTAAAGGAACTACAGTTTCTTTCACATTACCATTTTCTAAGGGAGATTTAAACAACCTACCAATTGAAAAGACAAATGATTTTGATATTAAGGAAGCGAAGAAGTTATTGGAGGGAACCGAAATTATGGTATTCGAAGATAACTTGATGAATCAACATTTAATATTAGAGCAGTTGACCAAATGGGGCTGTAATGTATATACCAATGTAACCCTTAAAAAAGGTTTGAACATTTTAGCAGCAAAAAAAGTAGACCTGATTCTGATGGATTTAAAGATGCCAAATTTAGACGGATTTGAAATGTCTAAGGTTATTAGGTCAAATGAGAACCCAATTATAAGCAAAACGCCAATTGTAGCTTTTAGTGCTGATTTTACTGAACAAGATGGTAAGGATTGTGAGTCAATAGGTATCAATGATTTTTTATTAAAGCCTTATACCTTAAATGACTTAATGTCAATTATAATAAGTAACAAAAGAGAGAATACCCCAACTGATGAGTTTAAATCAATACTTCAAAAACAAATGATAGAACCAAAGGAAACTACCGTTATTGACCTTAATAGTCTTTTAGATGATTGTTTTGGCGAGCTAGAAATGCTAAATGAACTGATTAAGCTTTTTAAGACTAACGTTCTTGAATTTATGGGAAATGTCAGAATTCATCTAAAAACGGATAATCTAGTAGAAATTGCCTTTTCTGCACATAAGCTTAAGGCTAGTTTTGCTATGCTTAAGGCTAAAGGTATGCGAAACTTAATAGTTGAGTTAGAAGCTAATTGTAAAGCAAATGAACCTGACAAGGTTAAAGAGTTGTACGAATTGTTCCTAAATGATTATCCTTTGTTAGAAAATAACTTGAATATTGATTTAGAAAAATTGAATAAGAAATAATATGGGTAAACGTGTACTATTAGCAGATGATGACCAACTTTTAGCTTCGTTGTTAAACTTCAGGTTAAAAAAGGGTGGTTATGAAGTACACCATTCATTGAACGGTAAGGAGGTTAAAGAATATCTAAAAACTGAAATGCCTGATATCATTGTTAGCGATATCATGATGCCATATTTTTCTGGTATTGAGCTAATTGATTATGTTAGAAACGAATTAAAATCGAATACACCCATAATTATAATTTCATCTGCTGGTAATGAACAAAATGTGTTAAGCGCGTTTGAACTTGGTGCAAATGATTTCATCACGAAGCCTGTAAGTCCAACCGAATTATTAGTTCGTGTAGCAAGAGAAATTAATAAAAAATAAATAAAGAAGTTTGTTGATTCCCCCAAGACAAATAAAAATATCGCTAATTACTGCCCCAGAATTCAATTTGGAATATCTCTGGTGGCTATCCATTTTATTTATGGTATTGGCTTTATTGTATTTTATTGGGATTTTTTTAATCAGAAATCGAATAACCTCTAATAGCGGTCGCACAAAAGATAAAAAGATAGAACTTTCTCCAATGATCAGTGAGTTTCTTTTTTATGAAGACTCTAATAGTAAAGAGGAAAAAATGAACTATTTGAACCTAAAAATTCAGATTAGGGAATTAATCAAAGACAACTTTGATAGAAGCGTTTTAACTGAAGTACTGCTAGATTTGCGAAAAGATTTGTCTGGCCAATCACAAACAGTACTTATTGAGCTTTATAAAGACTTAGGTCTGCATAATGAAGCATTTGAAAAATTAGCGAGCAGAAGATGGCAAATTATTTCAAGTGGAATTCTAGAATTAACCACTATGGAGGTTATGGAATCATATAGTCTGATTATTAAATTTATAAATCATAGGCAAGGTACCGTTCGTAAACAAGCTGAAATAGCGGTCGTAAACCTTAAGGAAGAAGGTATTGGATATTTTCTTGATAATACGAAGTATAAGATTTCGGAATGGCAGCAATTAAAACTTTTGGACGTTCTAAGGCATAAGCCCAATTTTGAGCCACCATCATTTGGTTTGTGGCTTACATCTACCAATATTCATGTTGTACTTTTCTCTTTAAGACTAATTAAATATTATAAACAAAGTGATGCCGAACAATCTATTATTACGCTATTAAAGCATAAAAAGAGAGACATACAAGCAGAGGCAATTGATTGTATTAAGGAGTTCTTATTTGTAAGTGCCTTACCTACATTAAAAATGGTGTATGGCAAAGCTAGCAATGACATAAAGATCGCAATTCTAGATACTATAGGAGAAATAGGTTCAAAATCAGATGTAGAGTTCTTAGAAAAGTTAAAAAAGAAAGAAAGAAATTTTAATATAAAAAGTAAAGTTCTGGGGACGTTAAACAAAATTGACCCTGAAAGTATACTACCTACCAAGAATATATCTAGTTCTGATTATTTCTCAAGTGAAGTTGAGAGTGATAAGGATGTTAATGATGTGCAAGATGATATGGCAAATGAGGTTACTACTCAATCACTAGAAATCATTTCCCAAAATATAAATGAGGTTGTAGAAGAATTGATTGTAGAAGAAGCAAATGAACCAATTATTGATGAACAGATTGTGAGAATTAATTCTGATGAACATTTAGAACTTGCTGAACAAGAAATAAATGAATTAGAATATAAGGTAGATACTAATGTTAGTGAAGAGATAACAAGTTTAGAACAAAGCGTTATTGTTGATTCAATTTCTGAAATCGACTTAAGCTTCTTGCCAAAAGTAGATAATGATAATATTAAGGAAGAAGAAGCTATTAGCACAGATCTTGAAACTGTTCTGGAAGAAGAACGAGTATTGACTTTTGACTTTTTACCATTGATAATTTCTAACCCAAACATTGAAGAGGTTAAAATTAATGATGAAGATAATGACTTTGTCGTCTTGTTTTCTTTAGATGAAGATTTAGAAATAGAACCTATTGAAATTGAAAATCAAATTGATTCATTTCAAGAAAATGTAATTGAGGAAATAGATTGGACAAATGTTTCAGACATTGATTCTAATCAAGATGCTGAAGTCTCAAAGGAGCAATTAATATCATTTGAAAACGATACCGTTACTTTTTCTGCCAATTTTATGTTGCAGGATGAACTTGACACGATGGTACTGTTAGAGAACATTGCAGAAATGGGTGATTGCAGAGAATTACCGATGCTTCAAGAATTACTAGCTGAAAATACCTCACCATTAATTTTAGACCGAACAAATGAATTGATACAAAGGTTCTTATATCAATCACCTCGTCCTAATGAATTATTCTCATCAAAGAATGATTTAGCAGAAAGTGTTTTTACTGAAGTGTATAATCATTCAGATAAGGAAACTAAGCTAATATTGTTACAAGAGATTAAAAGAATCGGTGATAAAAAAGAAATTCAATTATTGGAATCCATAATTAATACCGAATCAAAAACTTTAGCTAAATCTGCTAATGCGGTATTAAAACATATTAAATCACAGATAGTTGTAGCTAATGTAGAAGAAATTAATACTGTTGAAAATAATAACCCGCTATTCAATGTAGATTTTGAATTATGCCTGAGTGAGGCTTCCAAAAGAATGATGAAATCGAACGAGAATGGTTCTACAATATTTGACCAACTATGCTCCATGTCCAACACCTTATATAATAAGATAAATGGATAGTGAACTGTTTGGCATTGTACTAGAATACATCAATTTTGTATTCTTTCTGTTTACCATGATATTATTTATCATGTTTTCTGCTATGGCATATTTTTCCACAAAAAACTCTATTCATTATAGAAATAAAAACAGCTTTACGGATATTTCGAAAATCATGGCTTCTCCTTTAGCACCAACAATTACTATAATTGCTCCCGCCTATAATGAAGGCCTGACCATTGTTGAAAATATTAGATCATTATTGTCATTACAATATGTGAATTATGATGTTATGGTGGTAAATGATGGAAGTAAAGATGATACTTTACAAAAACTAAAGAATGCTTACGACTTGGTGAGAATCGACACCGAAATGGATCCTAATTGGAAATCGAAACCGGTAAAAGCTATATATAAGTCTAAAAACATGGCCTTCTCTAAGTTGACTGTAGTCGATAAATTGAATGGAGGTAAATCGGATGCCTTAAATGCGGGGATTTCCTTGTCTACGAGTAAGTATGTTGGTTGTATAGATGTTGATTGTTTACTTCAACCAGACGCCTTATTGCATGTGGTAAAATCGTTCTTTCAAAGGTCTAAGAAACGTGTTATTGCTGTAGGTGGTGTAATACGAGTAGCTAATTCGTGTATAATAGCAGGCGGACAATTAGAAGAAATTAAATTGCCTTCAAATTGGTTGGCTCGATTTCAATTATTAGAATATACCCGTTCCTTTATTTTAGGAAGAATGGCTTGGGGTAGAATTGATAGTTTATTAATTATATCTGGTGCATTCGGATTTTTTGAACGGGAAATAGCCTTAGCTGTTGGGGGGTATGATACTAAAACAGTAGGGGAGGATATGGAAATAGTTTTTAAAATGCGTAGATATATGCATGAACGAAAAGAACCATATACCATAGAATATATTCCTGATCCTTTATGCTGGACAGAAGTTCCTGAGGACTTGAAAATTCTTGTGAACCAAAGAGATCGTTGGGCCCGTGGTAATCTAGAAACCTTGTTCAAACATAAAGACATGCTATTCAATTCAAAATTCGGTAGGTTAGGTTTGTTAAGTTATCCTTATTGGTTTTTCTATGAATGGCTTTCTCCGTTATTAGAGTTTTTTGGCTTTTTCACGGTTATATTATTTGCATACCTAGGTATCCTTAATTGGGAGTTCTTTTTAATGATAACCTTAGCGATCTACTTATTCTCTATAATGATTTCGTTTTATGCCATTCTTTGGGATGTATACTCGTACAATCAATATAGGCAAACAAAAGATATTTTAATATTAATGGGTCTAGCCTTGTTAGAGCCCTTCATATTCCATCCAATAGTAGTTTATGCTGCTGTTAGAGGAAATTATAAAAAATTATTTAATGTAAAATCTGGTTGGGGATCTCAAGTAAGAAAAGGTTTTGCTAAAGCAACTTAAATCAAAGAATGAACACGAGTACAATAGATAGATATACATTAAAGCAATACACTAGGCTTATGATATCCTTTTTTGGATGTTTGCTGGTATTGACACTTTTTCAATATGGCGTTCTATATTATAAAGGGGTGTTAGATAGTATTTTCTCTATAAGCTTGTTGAAAGCCATTGTTCATCAAATAGGGTTCACGGCGATAACAGGGATTATTATGGTTTTTCCTTTCAATTTTTGGGAGAACTTAAGATCCAAATATGGATTTAATCTTGTTTTTGCCTTGCTAAGCTTCATATTGATTATTGAAGCTATGCTAACCGGGTATTATTGTACCACTTTGGTTCCATTAGGTTCAGATTTATTGGGTTATAGTTATTCAGACATGAAAATAACTATAGCCAACTCCGGCGGATTCATGATTTCTGTTTATTTATTTATCGGTGTTGTAATCTTGATTAGTCTTTTCTTAGGTTTATATAGGGTTACCTCGAAAGTCTATCATCGAATCAGTAAAATGTATCCTTTTACTATTGTATTATTCAGCTTGTTTGTAGCATCTTTATTTACCGATGGTAAACCAATCAATCAGAACAAAACACAGTATCTGGTAGTTAACCTATATAGCAGTAGTACTGAAGACAATTCATATACTTCTACCGAAGAATATCCTTTGGTGAAAAAGCCAAATATTGAAAACGTATTGGGGGAATATTTTACCCTAAAAGAACAAAAGCCTAATATCGTTTTTATAATGGTAGAAGGTCTTGGTAGAGATTTCGTTGGTGAAGGTGCCGAATATGGTGGCTTTACGCCTTATTTAGATTCTTTGACCACTAAATCCTTATACTGGGAAAATTTTTTAAGCAACACTGGTCGAACATTTGGGGTATTACCATCGTTATTGGGATCACTTCCTTTTGGGAAAAGTGGATTTATGGAATTGGAAGAATTTCCTAATAAACTTACCCTATTTAGCGTATTAAAAAATAACGGTTACCACACATCATTTTATCAAGGTACAAATAGCTCTTTCGATAAGGTAGATAGGTTTCTCAATAGTGAGAATGTTGATTTTGTACTTGATAAATCAGGATTCGGAGTTAACTATGAACAGCAGGCAGAAGATGCAGCTGGTTCGTCTTGGGGATATCCCGATAAAGAATTATTCAAAAAAAGTATTAGTCTACCTCGAGAAGAAAATCAACCTAGATTAGAGGTTTATATGACCATTAGTACGCATGAACCTTTTATTCCGCCCAGTCAAGAATACTATGAGCGTGAGGTTGAGACGATTCTTTCAAAAGGTAATTTCGATTCAAGAGTCGAAAAGGTTATAGAGAAAAATGATAATGTATTTGCTACATTGTTATATACCGATGAGGCTATAAAATGGTTTATGGAGGCGTATAGATCACAACCAAATTACGAGAATACTATTTTCATTATTACTGGCGATCACAGGCTCATACCAATTCCGCAACGTAATAACATAAGTCGTTTTCATGTGCCTTTAATTATGTATAGTCCCATGTTAAAGACTACCCGTAAAATGAGTTCGGTTTCATCTCATTTCGATGTTACACCTTCCATTTTAGCATTATTAGGAGATCAATACGAATTAAAAATGCCGAAAAAAGTAGCCTGGATGGGTGGTGCTTTAGATATGCAAACTGCTTTTAGGTCTACCAAGAATATTCCTTTAATGAGAAATAAGAATGAACTGAAAGAGTATTTAAGTGGAGAAAAACTCTATACGGATGGGGATATTATGGCGATAGACGAAAACATGGATATAAGTTCTGCTTTTGGTGGGGGTTCGGTAGAAGCAACTCTTGAAAGATTCAAATCTATTAACCAGTACGTCACTACAGAGAATAAAATAATACCGGATAGTCTTGCCATTTTTACCATTCAGAAAGAAAAATTCACCGATGCAGAAACGATATGGCTAAATAGTGTGTATGATGGTAAAGATTCTGATAAGGGATATTTTAAGGCGAGGGAATTAGCATGGAATAAAAATTGGGACAAAGCGTTATTGTTGTGTCGCTATAATTTATCTGAAGCCCCTAGTCATATTGACACTAAGATTTTAATGGGACGGGTGAATTCGTGGAAAGGTAATCATGACAAAGCCATTGAAATTCTAAAAGAGTGTATTAAAATCAACCCAAATTATATTGATTCTTATGCTGCTTTGTTCGATGTCTACTTTTGGTCAGATAAAACCAAGGAAGCTTTAGAGCTTACAATAACAGTAGAAGAGAATAGTGCCAGTGCCAATGAAATTTCCGAAAAAATTTCACGTGCCCGAAGTCAAGCTAGAAAAGCAAATATTAAAATTAATGAAGTTGCGATTAGTAGTGCAAAAAGTACAGCGGGAATTATAAAATAATGAAAAAAAAACACCTCCATATTGCAATTATCATGTTAATTGCTTGTGTATATAGTGTAAAGGGGCAAGATGTAATTGCTTTGGAACTTAATGCACCAAGCTTTGAAACTGCTTATCAATTGGCGTATGAAGGTAAAAATGCACAGGCAAATCGTATGCTTGGCGTTTTTACCAAAAATAGTCCAGATAATCAAGAGGCAAAATCTTTGCTAGCGAGTACATTTTCTTGGAAAGGCGATTATGATAAAGCACGGTCAGATTTTAATGCAGTACTGTCTAAAAACAAAATGGAAAAAGATGTTTGGATATCTGCTATAAAAAATGAATTGTATGCTAAAAATTACGCTACCGCTTTAGGATTGTCAAATAAGGCTTTAGTTCATATAAAAGAGGATAAAGAACTATTACGATTAAAAGCATTAGCCTTTTCTGGGGTAAATGGATTAGAATATCAGAAAGATGGTTGGTATAATGTAGAGAATAAAATAGTAACCAACTTTAGCACAAACAAAAAAAATAACAACGCCAAGAATGCTTTGGTTGAAAAGACTGAAACCGATAGTACGCTACTTTTAAGAAAGACACCGGTAACCGAAGAAAAGCTGAAGAATAGAATAGCGGTCAATAGTTCCGTTACGGTATTTGATCAACGTTTTGATCCGGTGATTTCTTCAAGTATATCGTACAAGCGCCAAACAAAGTACGGTAGTATTATCCCGAGATTAAATAATAGTAATCGTTTGGATAAAAATGGACTTCAATTCGATATTGACCTATACCCGAAAATTGCAAAAGGATTCTATGCCTATGTAAATTATGGCTATTCTAGTTCAGAACTTTACCCTAACCATAAAGTTGGTGGAGATATTTATTACAATCACAAAAGTGGTTTTGAATTTTCAGGCGGTGGACGATATATTAGTTTTGCAACAAGAAACGTTAAATCGATAACGAACTCTGTAGGTTATTATCGAGGCAATTATTATTTTTCTTTGCGTTCATTTATAACACCTGGTGTCGATGATAAATTAACTAAAGCTTCCGGAAATATATTGGTTAGAAAATATTTAAAAGATGCAGAAAACTATATGGGAGTTAATTTCGGAATCGGATTTTCTCCAGAGTTAAGACAATTTTCTTCGGGAGACCAGATTTTGGCTGAAACTCTACTATATATTGAATCACAACGTTTAAGTTGTGAATATCAGTTTACCAGTAAAAACAGTTTGAGTTCGTATCGAACGAATATCGGAGTTTTGCGCCAAGAACAATCTTTTGATCCAGGTAGTTTCTTTTATTCAATTTCTGCGGGACTTACCTATCAATTCAATTTTTAGATTTAGATACGTTGATTTAGCTAAATAAAATTATTTTCTAGAATTAATTATTATTTAGATGCACTATTAGAATTCATGTCAGATATCCATTTATCGGCATACATACCGTAGATAAGGCCAAATTCGTTGTCCTGTACATATTTTTCGTCTTTGCCTGGGTCAAAATTAACGTTGTAAACATATACCTTAATCCCGGCTTCCTTTAATTGTAACATGAGTTTCTTTTGACTGGCGATAATTCTTCTTGATAGGGCCACATATTTTACATTGTTAACCTTTAGGAAATTAATTTTATCACCCTTAATAGCCATTAAAGGCTCTTGGGAAATCATTGCATGTATACCATGCTGAGATGCTTTCTCAACTGCCATAACACTAAAAAGTTCCATAATTAGACGGTCTTTATCAATGAAAGCCTCGGCAAAGGCAATAGGGTCGTTTACCTTATCTGTTACTAATGTTGCATCTGGGTGTTTTTTGAACCAAGCATTTATACCATCCATATCCATGGTTGTGTAATCTCCATAAATCTTTTGTTTCATGAACTGAGAATGGGTAGGAGGTAAGGTTCCTGTATAATCGGTAAATCGAGCCCACATATTCCAATCATGTGCCGCTACTAATTTTCCATCCGAGGTTTCTATAATATCTAACTCAAAAATGCGGAATCCTTTTTTATAACTCTCATCTAATGCATTTTTAGAATCGGTAGATTTTATTCCGTTTACCTCACCGCCTGCATGAGCAATGTACCTATTATTGTTAGGTGTAAATTCGTAAGTCTCTTTCGGAAAATAAACAACTTCACTTCCTGTTATAGTAGGTACATCTAAGGTCTTTGTAATTGAATTATCATCAACTTGCTCAGTAATAACACCATTTAAATTATGCATGATGTATGCTTGTCGGCCTTTTAGAGTACTTAATTGAATAAACCCTAAGTCGAATAACTGTTTTTCAAACCCTAACAAATTGGCTGCAGCAGAATCATGAGCAAGTATGGCTATTTTAGAATTTGCTATTATCATTTTAGAAAGTGTAGCTAAAAATTCTTCAACCTCTTCTTTACTACCATAGGTGTCATATGTTTTGTACTCTATTTTTTTATCATTTTGAAAATGCAAAATAGTAAGTCCGCGTTCTATGGTTTCCTTTTGCGACAAGAAAGTAAAAGAGCTTCGTTGATGTGTATTAAAACTATGGCTGTTCAGGATCAATTCTTCGGTCACTATTTTTTTAGTATTATAGTGTAAGGGTACCATCGCGCTACTTTTCGCAACACTTCCTAGAAATATGAAAAATAATAGAAGCTTAAATGTTAGGGAATTAGAGTTCATATATGAGTATACATTCATTTTAATTTCATCTTTAGTAAAACAATCAAATAATACCCAGAAAGGTCAACTATGATTGTAAATTGAAAACGAAATTATACGGTTCATATTGTAGCGAGTAATATGATTATAAGGGCTTTTTATAGTGGTTTTAAATTCGTTGAGGTACACAAACACCTGTTCTTACTATATACTAGTTATACCATAATTTAATAATAGTTGTATAGCTGAGGTTTAAATTAGTTTTATCTTATTGGTTTTGCCGATATCGACTAAATACTAAAAAATCAGATAAACTGCACTCCTGGAAAATATAGTAGATATGGAAGTTTAACTAATCGTTTTCGCTAACATACTTTTTTATAGGTTTTACAACAAAAATAAAAAGGTTCACCACATTTAATTGTTGCACCTGTATGTTCCCTATATATTTACTTCAAGATTTATTTACCCAAATCATTTTTAAATTTTAAACCTACAAAAATGCTTTACGACACTTACGGTGAAGAATACTTAGTATTTCTTCAAGATTTAAACGAAATTTTAAGTATCAACGAATTAGTTGAGTTGGACTACATGTAAAAAGGTAACCGAACAAAAACCTAAAAATTAAATTCTCATGGCACATCAAAATCAAGATCATTCATCTTATCAAAATTTTATCCAAGATTTAAATTCAATTCTTGTAAATTTCAATATCAACAAATTGACCTATTCTTAACGTTCAACATTAAGAAAAAAGAAAGCGCCCGTTAATACGGGCGCTTTCTTTTTTCTTACAGTATTTAATTTTATCCTAAATACGTTTTCAATAACTTACTTCTAGATGCATGACGTAATTTACGTATTGCCTTTTCACGTATTTGTCTTACTCGCTCTCTAGTTAAATCGAATGTTTGGCCAATTTCAGCCAAAGTCATTGATTGCTGGTCACCAATACCATAATATAACTTAACGACATCAGCTTCTCTAGGCGATAAAGTATCTAAAGCTCTATTGATTTCGGTATTTAATGATTGTTGTAATAATTGATTATCCGGTCTAGGTGATTCACCTGAACGCAAAACATCATACAAGTTAGAATCTTCACCTTCACGTAAAGGTGCATCCATAGAGACGTGTCTACCTGAATTCTTAAGAGATTGCTTTACCTCAGAAACGGTCATTTCTAATTCTTTAGCAATTTCCTCTGGAGATGGCGGACGCTCATGTGCCTGCTCTAAATATGAAAATGTCTTTTTAATCTTATTGATCGAACCAATTTTGTTCAATGGTAAACGAACTACTCTTGACTGTTCTGCTAAAGCTTGTAGAATAGATTGTCTGATCCACCACACGGCATAGGATATAAATTTAAATCCTCTGGTTTCATCAAATCTTTTTGCTGCTTTAACTAAACCTAAATTTCCTTCGTTTATTAAATCGGGTAATTTAAGACCCTGATTTTGATATTGTTTTGCCACGGAAACAACAAATCTTAAATTTGCTGTAGTTAATTTTTCCAAAGCTGCTTGGCTACCTTCCCTAATCTTCTGCGCTAATTCTACTTCTTCATTCGCAGTAATCAAATCTATTTTACTGATATCTTGCAAGTATTTATCGAGTGATTTTGATTCACGATTCGTTACCTGCTTAATTATCTTTAGTTGCCTCATATGTGTGTATGGAATTTAGAAGTTCTACAAGTTTACAGTATACCACTTATTATTGTCTTTACCAAAGAATCTGCACTATACTTCTACACTATTTATAAGGTTTAACAAAGTATTATGCATTTAGGACTTTAAAGCAGTATAACTTATTTTTGAACTAATACACACATTTTTTATGAGTAAAAGGGCCTTAAAAACATATCTCTCCAAACTACCCAAAAAAGCATTGGAAGAGCAGATAGTAGAGTTATATGAAAAATTCCCTACGGTAAAAACGTATTATGATTTTGCGTTTAATCCGAAAGAGGATAAATTGGTGCAAGACGCAAAGGCTAAAATTTCAAATGAATACTTCCCCTTAAAAAGAAAACGACCGAAAGCAAGACGTTCGGTAGCTCAAAAATTCTTTAAGCATTTCATTAAATTAGGTGTTGACCCACATTTAATAGTAGATGTTATGTGCTTTAACCTCGAAATTGCCCAGACCTTTTCATTGGAGAAAAATGTGCCCGATTCTTTCTTTAGAAGTATGCTGAATTCATTCAATGAAGTGATACAGTTTGCTTCGCTTCATGGTGTACTACCTGAATTTAAAGACCGTATTTTAAAAATATATACAGAAACCCAAAACCAAAAATGGCTTTTTGAAGATGAGTTTTCAAAAGCCTTGGATATTATAGACTAGAATATGGCAGTTGTAATTATTAGACAAGACCACAAAATCGAGCTTTGGAAAAAAGCATTGTTAAAGGCTGACAGCTCATTAGAGGTGTATAGTTTTTTAGAGGATCATCCAAAAGATGAAATTACCATGGCCATCACCTGGAAACATCCTTCTGGTTCACTTTCAGGGTATCCAAATTTAAAGTGTATTGCTTCGGCTGGTGCTGGTGTAGATTATTTATTTGAAGACGCCTCTCGTCCTCAGGATATTCCTATAACTCGTATTGTTGACCCATATTTAGCTAGTGACATGTCTGAACATGTTTTGGCGGTAATTTTGGCCCATCTTAAAAACCTGAACACCTATAAAGCAAAACAAATAGCGAATATTTGGGAGCCAATGGAGTATTTAAGGATAAAAGATGTAACCATTGGTATATTAGGTCTAGGTGAATTAGGTGCGCTTACGGGTACTGATCTTACCAGATATGGGTTTAAGGTTCAAGGGTGGAGCCGTAGTGCTAAAAAAATAAAGAACGTAACTACTTTTTCTGGCCCTGATTCATTGTCTGATTTTCTGGAATCTACCGATGTTTTGGTTTGTTTATTACCGTTAACCCCTGCTACGGAAGGTATTCTGAATAAAGAACTATTATTACAGCTACCTAAAAATGCCTATGTTATCAATGTTGCGAGAGGCGGACATATGGTAGACGAAGATTTGTTGGCGTTGATAGATAACGGACACTTATCCGGGGCTTGTTTAGATGTTTATCATACAGAACCTTTACCCACTTCACATCCGTTTTGGAACCATGATAAAATACACATGACTCCCCATTATGCAAGTGTTTCCGATACCAATTCTGTTATTCCCCAATTAATAGAGAATTATAAACGATTGCAATCTGGTGAAGAACTTCTGAATATGGTAGATATGAACAAGGGATATTAATATTATGTATTTATTTTTTTTATTTCATATACCCATAAAAATCACATAATTTTATAAGGTTTTTGCATTATTAATATAATTAACGCCTACACACCTTTTGAAGCTACAAAAATATAGTACTGAGAAGACCTTATACGATTATCAAGAGGAAGATCTAAATAAAATTTTTAATTATTTAGATGATAATGGCGATAATTCGAACTTATTATACCAATTACCTACGGGTGGTGGTAAAACCGTTGTATTCTCTGAAATTGCAAAGCGTTACATAGAACGCACCAAGAAAAAGGTAGTTGTACTTACCCACCGTATAGAATTGAGTCAACAGACCTCTAAAATGTTAAAGGGGTTTGGGGTAAAGAATAAGATTATTAATAGTGAAGTTAAAGAGTGGCAAGACCAGAACGAGTATATGTGCTTTGTGGCCATGGTCGAAACGTTGAACAACCGACTACAAGAAGAAAAAATAGAAATAAATAATATAGGTCTTGTCATTATTGATGAGGCGCATTATAACTCTTTTCGAAAGCTATTTAAGTTTTTTGAGAACTCCGTAATTCTTGGTGTTACTGCAACTCCGCTTAGTTCAAACATTAAGCTTCCCATGAAAGACAACTATAAAAAGTTGATTGTGGGCGAATCTATTGAATCGTTGATTCAGAAAAAGTTCTTGGCTAAGGCGAATATGTACAATTATGATGTTAGCCTTCAAACTTTAAAATTAGGTATTAGTGGTGATTACACCGTAAAATCTTCTGATGAGCTGTATGGTAACCATAGTATGCTTAATAAGTTGGTAGCGGCTTATAGTGAAATTGCAAAAGGAACGAAAACACTTATTTTTAACAACGGAATAAATACTTCTAGGTATGTCTGCGAAATTTTTAAAAAGGCAGGGTACAATATTCGCCATCTTGATAATAAGAATAACGCATCTGAACGTAAAGAGATTCTGAAATGGTTTAAAGAAACACCAGATGCCATACTGACATCGGTTAGTATTTTAACTACTGGTTTTGATGAGCCTAGTGTTGAAACTATTATTCTAAACCGTGCTACTCGTTCCCTTACCCTTTATTTTCAAATGATTGGTCGTGGATCTCGATACTTGCCCCATAAAGAGAATTTCAACGTTATTGATATGGGTAACAACGTTGCTCGTTTCGGATTGTGGAATGCGGGTATTGATTGGCAGGAGATTTTTCATTTTCCAGATTTCTATCTAGAAAACATCAAGAATGATGAGGAAATTGAACGGGAATTTGTATACGAAATGCCACCTGATTTAAGGGCGGAGTTTGCAAAGTCAACTGAAATTGATTTTGATATTAAAGCTGAATACAAGAAGAGTTTTGCCAATGGTGAGAAATCTAAACTGGTATTGGAGAAAAGTATTGAGCAACATGCAAAAATATGTGTTGAAAATTCTGAAGATGTTTTTGATGCCCGAATTTTGGCAAAAAAGCTGAAAGAAGAAATAAAGTATAGGGTTCGTCAATATTCGTATTGTATCATGAACAATACCAAGAACTACAAAGAGTGGTTAGAGGAAGATTATGAGCGTAAACTACGTTCTAAGATTTCTAAGAAGTTCGCAGCGAAGATGTAAGTTTTATAATGGTGATTG
Organism: uncultured Maribacter sp.; assembly: GCF_963974015.1. Lineage (GTDB taxonomy): Bacteria > Bacteroidota > Bacteroidia > Flavobacteriales > Flavobacteriaceae > Maribacter. Next base: position 111,727 of record NZ_CAXBBZ010000002.1, read on the forward strand.
GGCGTAAGTGATGAATAAGAAGCCAAAACTTAATGTTTGTTATCTCGAATAAGGTATTCTTAAATTTTAGGGATAACCTCGTCAATGCTATAATCTCACCTAAATTCTATTACCGAATTTTCAAAAATGACTTAAGGGTTATCAATATTCAATTAAGATGGTTAAATTCATATGCTTAAACCTTAAGAATAAGTACCTCAAATGAAAAACCGGCTTCTCTCATTCATCATTTTATTATCACTTATTTTTTATGGCATAGTCGGTTATCATTTTCTAACAGGGTGGCATCCTATTGTAATGATGCTCATTGGTATTATTTTAGGTATACTAATTAACCTTACCGTTTACGGAATCTTAAACTTACTCGTAAAAGGGTCTCATATAATCCCCGTAAAATCTATCACTGCTATTTCTAGTGGTATTATCGGTTTTATCATTTTAAAAATATTCGGATTTGGTTGGCCAACGCTATTCTATAGTTTGGTTGTTACGCTGGGTATTTTATTTTGCATTTCACTGTATTTGTTTCAACGAAAGAGAACATTGCCATCTAGCTTATTTTTTGGCTTAATGCTAATTGGTGTGGGCTATATTCTATTTGTATTGGCTTCACCTGGTTCTGATCCTTTTGAAAAAGAAGCTCCTTTGGCTTTTTCAGATGACGTTACGTTTCCACCATCCGAAGTATTATTTAAAAACCCTGCTTCTAATGGTTCGTATAAGGTAAAAGCGTTTACATATGGTAGTGGTACTGACGAACAACGAGAAGAATTTGCAACGGGTGTTACCTTTACGACCAACTCTGTAAACGGGAAATGGCTAATACCCGATTGGAAGGATAAAAAGAAAAAATGGCGTGAACGCTATTGGGGCTTCGGAGCCGAAAATTTCCCTTTAAATGGTCGGGTATATATGCCGGACGGTGAAGGGCCTTTTCCGCTAACACTCATTGTACATGGTAATCATAGCATGATCGATTATTCTGATGATGGGTATGGCTATCTGGGTAATCTATTGGCCAGTAGGGGAATTATTGCTGTATCTATTGATGAGAATTTCTTAAACGCTCATTGGTCTGGTGATTTTATGGGTAAAGAAATGCCTGCCAGAGCTTGGTTGCTCTTAAAGCACCTAGAACAATGGAGTAGTTGGAATTCAGAAATAGGTCATGAACTAGCAGGTAAAATTGATATGGAAAATATCATGTTAGTGGGTCATTCTAGAGGTGGAGAGGCAGTGTCTATCGCTGCGGCATATAATAAATTGCCTTACTTTCCTGATGAAGCAAAGGAAAAATTTAATTTTAATTATAACATAAAGGCTGTGGTTGCCCTTGCACCAACAGATTACAGATATAACCGAAAAATCATTTTAAAGGACATTAATTTTTTAAGCATACAAGGCTCGTATGATTCTGATGAAGTCAGTTTTTGGGGTATGCGGCCCTACCGTAGGTTACAGTATACAGATTCTATTTCTAGGTTTAAATCTGGGGTGTATATTCACCATGCCAATCACGGTCAGTTTAACAGTACTTGGGGCAATGCAGATTTTGGTGCTCCATCTAAATGGTTATTGAATCTGGATCCTTTACTTAAAGAAGATCAACAGCAAGAAACCGCCAAAGTTTTTGTAAGTGCTTTTGCAGAAGCAACGCTTAAGAATAAGCAAGAATATCGTACTATTTTTAAGAATGTGGCCGTTGCAAAACAATGGTTGCCTATGGAGCATTATTTAACGCATTTCGAGTCTTCTGATTTAAAATTAATAGCTGATTTTGAGGAAGATTTAGACATTACTACAGCAACGGATAGTACTACGTTACAGGCAACGGATTTAGCATTATGGAAAGAACAGATTTTACCTACGCGTGACGAGAATAGTCAAGAGAATAGCGGGGTTATCTTGGGTTGGGATTATAAAGACCTGAAAAGCTCGGCTAAGAAAGGGGTTTATGAGGTTACCTTGTCCAACGCTGTCAGACCGCTTTTCGTATCAGAATCAAGCTTACAAATTACTTTGGGGGCAGGAAATCATAAGTGGTTAGCTATAAATCTGACGCAAGAGGATATTGAACAAAAAAAGGATGATGAAGAACGAGAAGTCCCTCAATTAGACTTTACCATTTTGTTGACAGATAATCTTGGCCAAACTGCCGCTATTAAAGTGAGTGATATAAAGGGGATTCCTAAGCCCTTAAAAACCCGCTTCACAAAATTCAAATTTTTAGATAAGGATATGATTGGCAATGATTGGGAAATCCAATTACAGACCTATCATTTTCCCTTATCTGTTTTTGCGTCACAGAATCCTAACTTTAGTATGGATCAGTTAAAAAGTCTAAAATTCATATTCGACCAAACTGATTATGGGGTCGTGGTAGTTGATGAGATTGGGGTTAGTGCTTTTTAGGTGGGGGTCATTTGTTAGTATGCCATCCTGAGCGTAGTCAAAAACCTATAGTAACATCAATTCTGCAATTGCTTCGTTGCAAAAAGCTCCTCGCAAAAACCTTTGATCTAATAATTGCGAACTGATATTTGATAGTATTACTAAAATAACAATTTTCATTCATAGCTGAACTCTACTCTCTATCTTTGAAAAAACACCATAGGACATCGAAACAAAAAATACTTTTCAAACAAATAACAAAACCCTCCTAGTAATTGCATTAGTTTGGCCAGAACCTGCTTCAACAGCTGCTGGTGTGCGTATGATACAGTTATTAGATGTATTTAAAAAGCATGGATATGCTATTACCATAGCTTCTGCAGCGTCTAAATCTCAGTTTTCTTTTGATTTTCACTCCTTAGGATTTAAGATGGAGGATATTAAAATGAACGATTGTTCTTTTGATGTTTTCGTAAAAAAATTAAACCCTAGTGTGGTATTGTTCGATAGATTTCTGACCGAAGAACAGTTTGGTTGGCGGGTAGCTGAAAATTGTCCAGATGCACTTCGGATTTTGGATACCGAAGATTTGCATTCGCTTCGTCATGTACGTGAGCAATGTTTTAGAAAGGATATTGAATTTACTACGAACACTTGGTTACAAGATGATAAAACCAAGCGTGAAATTGCTAGCATTTATCGATGTGACCTTTCTTTGATTATCTCAAGTTTTGAATGGGAATTATTAACTGATGTTATAAAAATAGATAAAAGTCTACTATTGTTACTTCCTTTTATGGTAGATGAAATTACCCAAGAAACGAAGTGGAAATCTTTTGAAGACCGAAACGGTTTTATATTCATTGGTGGCGGAAAACATGCCCCTAATATAGATGCCATAAAACTGCTAAAAACTACGATTTGGCCTTTGATACATGCGCAATTACCAGAAGCTAAATTGAATATTTACGGAGCATATTTACCTCAACAGATACTAGAAATGCATAACCCTAAAGAAGGCTTTTTAGTTAAGGGCAGGGCAGAAGATGCTGACGCGGTCATGAAAGCGGCGAAAATATGTTTAGCACCTTTACGATTTGGTGCCGGTGTAAAAGGTAAATTGTTATCTGCTATGCAAAACGGAACACCTAGCGTTACGACCACGGTAGGTGCAGAAGGTATGTACGGTATTTTAGATTGGAACGGATCTATTGAAAATGACCATACTGCATTCGTTGAAGCTGCAGTTCGTTTATATACAGATCCACAGACATGGAAAATGGCCCAAGAACAAGGAAGAACCCTGATCAACACCTTATATTCAAAAATTAGTTTAACCCTTATTTTGGAGCAAAAACTGGAACAGCTTCAAAACGAACTGACAAAGCACCGTACGCAAAATTTTATAGGTAACCTATTACAGTACCAAACCTTGACGGCTACGAAGTTTATGGGGAGATGGATTGAGGAGAAGAATAAGGGGTAGTTGGGGTTTCGTTATCGGTTTGTGTATGAAACGTAGCGTGTAAAAAGACGCTAACTTTTCGGATAAACACAGAGCCGAATTTTTATATTTTGTTTTTAACTTATCAATCTTAAAAGCCAAATTTAAAAATTTGGCGGTCTTCTCAAATACACAAAAACTTCTAGAAAAGCCTGTAATAGCTATGGTTTATATACGGTGTTGGCGGTAGTTTTTATTTAAAACTCTTTTATTTAGGTCCATATTCATATAAATTTTTATGGCTAAAACTATGATCAAAAACCAGATCAAAGATGAAAATCCTATATATGAAGCAAGTTTTCCAAAGGCAAACGGCATTAATGTAATTCCAGTGTAGGCGGAAGCCATTTGCAAACCCATAATCGATTCCGAATTTGTTTCTCCAAAATTGTGAGGAGTATTATGCAATAAGCTTGGGAATATAGGAGCACAACCAAAACCTATAAGGAAGAAGCCTGGTAAGATGGTGGCTTGAAATGGTAATATCAGGGTGAATATCCCTAATAAGATCAATCCCTGCCCTATTTTAACCAAAGTTTGATTGTCCAGTTTTAATGAAACGAAGCCAGAAATGAATCTCCCAATTGTAATGCCTGCATAGTATATTGCCACAAATTTTGCTGCATCCTCAGCCTTAAGATCCCTTACCAAAACAAGGTAACTCGCACCCCATAGACCAAAGGTTGCTTCAATCGTACAATAGCAAAAGAAAACGGTCAAGGCTGATTTGATACCAGGTATCGAAAGTAGTTTTATTAAGGATAACTTAGATTTTGAATCGTCGGGTTCGTCTTGATTTTTCTGTTTTCTGACCCATAATGGAATAGACAATAGCAATATAAAGACCAACCCCATTTGAATCCATCCTACCGTATTATATCCGTTTGTCCATGATTGCCCCATTGTTAAATATCTTGCCATTAGGATAGGACCAATTGCGGCCCCAACGCCCCAAAAACAGTGCAACCAGTTCATGTGAATCGCCCTAAAGTGGAGGGCCACATAATTATTCAACGCCACGTCCACACATCCGGCACCTAAACCCAAAGGAATAGATAGCAAGCAGATAAAAATGAAATTTTCCGAATGTGCGAACCCTAAAAGGGCAAGAGCGGTCATAAGAACACTTATGGTCGTTATGGTTGCAACACCGAAACGTTGTATTAACCTTCCACTAAATAAACTGGATATAACGGTTCCCGAAGCGACAATCATTGATATAATACCGGCAAAATGTATTGGTACGTTTAAGCTTTTGAACATTGAAGGCCAACCCGAACCAAGCAGTGAATCTGGTAATCCGAGGCTTATGAACGCCAGATAAATAACCAGCAATAACAATCTTTTCTTCATAGTTTTGATTTCTGTTTTTGTCACACATGAATTTTTCAAATTACCGCCAACAGTGAGCTAAAAGAAGTTTTAAATCCTTTTAGCGGATGATAACGAAGTTCGTTTTTTCCAATATTGAAAGCAAATACTTACAAAGAGACTTGCAAGAAGTTATTAACGAAAAACAATCGAGGCATTACAAAATAAAAATATTGAAACTATATAGATAAAGGCTTTACTTGGATTTTGCTAAGTTTCATTCACTTAAAAAGTTTGAAGTTGAGTTGTAAATGAATTGAGATGAAGAATAGGGGGTATTTTAATTAGGTAAATACCCTTGCTTTAGAAATTAACCATTTTGTTTAAAATACGGGCTAAAAAAACGATATGTAATTATTAACGTGTTTTTTAATAAATAATCGGTATTAATTATTACTATGTATTACTTCGTTTAAAGGTCGTTTATATGACTTATAAACATCGAGCATTTGTAAGAATGGTTGAATAGTGAAGGTAAAGGGTTTATTTCCATCAAAAATATAATAATTACCTACCAGTTGTCCGTCATTCGATGTTATATTGTCATTAGGGATGTGATTTATTGAAAATTGATTTTTTTCTGCATCATACCAAATACCCAATTTACGTAAATCTTTTTCATTGGAATAGGTAAGAGATAAATGTGGCTGTATGGAATCATTATCTATTATTCGAAAGGATATATTTTTTTCAGAAAAATCTTCAAGATCATTCGACCAACCAGTTTTTTGCTCATTCCACTTAGTAATTTTATTCCATTGCTCTGACACAAGAATAGTGTCCTTTTCTAACTGAACGATAGCGAATAGATTATTCTGTATAATTTCTATTTTATGCTCTTTAGGGTAAACCGTAACTACAGTTTCATTAGCAGCTATTAGACCATCTTCCATTCCGAAAAAAGAACCTAAAAGGAAAAATACTATTTTAATTTGTTCCATAAAATTTATGTAATTGTGTTTCTTTTAAGCTTATGCTATTATTCTTTCAAACAAGGAATCGAAATTACTGCAGAATCTAAAATTATGAATTTTGTTCATTTGTTAGAATTAAAGCATAATACCACCAGAGGCCTCGATACGTTGACCATTGATCCAACGAGCGTCTTCTGTACATAAAAAGGCAACAATACCACCAATGTCTTCGGGTTCACCAACACGGCCCAATGCTGTGTTTTGACTTATTAAAGCTCTCTTTTTATCATTATCCTTATTCTCACCGCCACCGAAATCGGTTGCAACCGCACCAGGGGCAACGACATTGGCTCTTATTTTTCTATCGCCTAATTCTTTTGCCAAATATCTAGTAAATACATCAACGGCACCTTTCATACTTGCGTATGCGGACGAACCAGGTAATGAAAAACGGGCGAGTCCAGAAGATATATTAATAATTCCGCCACCATCGGATAGTAATGGAACTGCTTGTTGACTCAGAAAATATACTCCCTTGATATGAATATTCATCATCTCATCAAAATCACTTTCCGTAGTTTCCAGAAAGGGTTTGTAAATTCCGGTTCCGGCATTGTTTATTAAATAATCGAAAGATTCTGTATTATACTTTTGCTTTAAATAGGAAGATATCCCTTCAAAAAATGCTTTAAATCCTGAAGTATCACTTGTATCCAATTGAAAAGCAACTGCTTGTTGCCGAAGATTTTTAATTTCGGCTACCACATCGTCAGCTGCCTCTTTGTTAGCGTGATAGGTCAATATTACATCTAAACCTTTTTTAGCTATACTTAGCGCCATATTTTTACCTAATCCGCGACCACCGCCCGTTACCAATGCAATTTTGTTTGAAGACATCATTCAATTAAGGTTTATTATTTTTAACGTAGCAATATTTTCAGACTAAAAGTAGCAAAACCCCTAAATGAAACATCTTTGACGACGTTATTTTTATATTAAAATTACTGTTGAACATTAGGTTTTTGGATCTCGTCTAAAAAGTTCAATTAAGTCGAAAACCAACACACAGAAAACGATCCAGATGAAACCGGCAATGAAACCACCAGCAACATCCGATGGAAAATGTACTCCTAAATATATTCGACTAATACCAATACTTAAAACCAAAACTACCAAAATAACAATCAATAAAAACTTAGTTACCTTATGAGTATTGAATTTAGTGACGAGAAAGATCAAAAATCCATAAAAAGCCATGGCACTCATGGCATGTCCGCTGGGGTAACTAAGGGTTTCAACTGAAACTAAGTGTTCTATACCTGGTCGTGCACGATCAATAAATCGTTTTAACATCATATTTGAAATTGTTGCCAATGCGAGTACTAATGTTGCTTGGGCAACATATTTCCAACGTTTTATTACGAATAGAGAAACGAGAAAGAACATACCTAAAACAATTAAATACCCATAAGTATCTCCTACATTGGTAACAAATTTGAAGTAAGAAGTTAGGGTAGGTGTGCGATACGAAATTATGTAATCGGTTATAGCCGTATCATAACTAGCCAAAATTTCTGTTTTTAGGGTCTCGGTAAGTTCTATAAACAAATTTATACCTCCAACAACCACAATTAAAGCAATAATCACGGTAATTAAATACGGTAACGTGGTGTTGTATTGATTTAATTTATCTGCCAAAATTCGGCGAATGGTTTTAATAAAAGAAGAAAGAATTTGTCTCATATTTAGAATACTAATGAAAGCCCCAAACTTATATGAATTTAGATGAAAACACTGTTTCAAACGCATCGATAAATAACTCGTTTGAGTTAATGGATTTAATTTTACGTGTTGCTTGTTCTGTCTGCATATTTGGTAAGCTGGTTAGTGAACCCTTATCTTTATACCCTAATTGAATCATTAGAAATTATGAAATCAACTGACTGGCAAACGGCCATTGAATTTAAAGATATAACCTATAAAAAATGCGATGGTGTGGCACGTATCGCTTTTAACCGACCTAATGTTCGAAATGCTTTCAGACCGCACACAACCAGTGAATTAATAAAGGCATTTTATGATGCACAAGAAGATACTTCTATAGGAGTGGTATTGTTGTCAGCTGAGGGCCCTTCTACCAAAGACGGAATATGGTCTTTTTGTAGTGGTGGTGATCAAAAGGCTAGGGGAGAGAAAGGGTATGTTGGGCAAGATGGCCAGCATAGACTAAATATTTTAGAGGTTCAACGCATGATACGTTTTATGCCTAAGGTGGTCATTGCCGTTGTACCAGGTTGGGCCGTAGGTGGCGGACATAGTTTACACGTAGTTTGTGATATGACACTGGCTAGTAAAGAACATGCTATTTTTAAGCAAACGGATGCCGATGTTACCAGTTTTGATGGTGGGTATGGTTCTGCATACCTAGCTAAAATGGTGGGACAGAAAAAAGCGCGTGAGATATTCTTCTTGGGTAGAAACTATTCTGCACAAGATGCTTTTGATATGGGAATGGTCAATGCTGTGATTCCACATGATGAATTAGAAGACACTGCTTTTCAATGGGCACAAGAGGTTTTAGAGAAATCTCCTATCTCTATTAAAATGTTGAAGTTCTCAATGAACCTTACAGATGATGGCATGGTAGGGCAACAGGTTTTCGCTGGTGAAGCTACACGGTTAGCTTATATGACCGAGGAAGCTAAAGAAGGTAGGAATGCTTTCCTTGAAAAGCGTAAACCGAATTTTGGGAAGGATAATTGGCTGCCGTAAATAGATTGTTAGTTCACTTTGGCTTTGCTCTATGGCCTTTATTCAGTACTTAGCCAATTGCTTTTAGCTGTTGGCATTTTTTTAAAAATTGAATACTGGATATTGATTGCTGTGAACTAAAAATCGTAGACTTGGAAACTGAAATTTGCTCAAACTAAAAAGAGTCCGATCAGTGAAGAACAGACTCTTTTACGAGAACACTATATGAAAATGAAAAATTTTTAATTCGTTTTTTATAACACTGTAAATATAGGAAGGTTGCCTAGTTTCTAGAAACTATTGTTGCCACACAAGAAGAATCTGTGGTGTATGACAGTAAAAATGTGGTATTGTATTAGATTGGTTAAAAATTCAACCCATTTATCGAATAGATTGAATGATTTCTTTCAGTAAGGTATTGAACTGTTCATCGGTCTGCTCCTCTAAACCTGTACGTACCACGACCAAGTCTTTTGAGGGAATAATAAAAATGCGCTGACCTTGAAATCCATTAACCGAATATAAATCTGTTGGTATATCGACATATTTACCCTCAGCGTTCAACCAGAAGTGCGCACCATAAGTTCCGTTAGAATGTTGTGTGGGTTCAGCAACATAGTCTACCCAAGATTCAGAAAAGATTCGTTTACCGTTCCAATCGCCATTGTTCAAATATAAAAGTCCAAACTTTGCCCAATCTCGAGTAGTGGCCCATCCATAAGATGATAATACATAGTTTCCGTTTAAATCGGTTTCTAAAAGCATTGAATGCATCCCTATTTTATCGATCAATGTTTTATAAGGAAAATCTAAATATTCTTGATGGGTATTAAATTGTTCCCTCAGTATACCGGACAATAAATTGGTAGTACCAGAAGAATAGTTCCATACTTCTGTAGGAGCTGCAATGACGTCTTTATTTCTTTGTGCCAAGGTCATGTCAGAATCCAAAAAAAGCATACGTGTAACATCAGAAATTTTAAAATAGTTTTCATCCCAAGCTAACCCGCTTTGCATGCGTAATAGGTTATTGATAGTGATATTCGTCTTGGGGTTTTTCATGTTAATCTCCTCAGAAAAAGGGGTGTCATCCATCTTCATTTTACCTTGGTATTCCAAAATACCATATAGTGTAGCTAATATACTTTTAGTCATAGACCAGCCTAGTATTTTAGTATCCTTAGAAAACCCACGAATGTAACGTTCCCCAATAATCTGATTTTTGTACACCACTAAAAGAGTCCTTGTTTTTTGCTCCGGATCTTTGAATGCATTTGAGAATGCCACTTCTAACTTATCATAATCAACATTTTCTAAAACGGTGTCCATAACTCCGTTGTTGCCGTATGGGAAAGGCAAACTATCCATAGTTACAAACCTATTAGGAATTAGTTCAAAATTATGTTTAGAAAACTCTTTATTGATAAGCACGGCACCTACACCTTCTTTGTACACCGCCATTCTTGGCATGAGCCCGTACACTGTTGCCGTAGCCGATTCATCTGCTTCGGAAACTGTACAGTCAGATAAATTCACTAGTGGTATATCATTATCGTACAATGAAACATCTACTGGCTCTCTATCAGCAATAAATACGCTAGAAGCCATATTTTTAGAAGCAAACCCGGACATAAGATTTAACTTCGGATAGTTGAAATAAGCGGCAGTAATAATCCCAACCAAGGCAATACCTAGAAATAGTTTAATTTTCCTCATTCGTAATGTAATTTTATTTAAATTTTTAAAATATAATGAGATTCGTTTTTAGAACAGCTAAAGTCAATGAAATAGGTTAGACCAACTATAACTTCTCCCAAGTTTTATCCGCAGTAAGTCTAAAACTGCCTACATGGTCAAAGTTACATTCTTGAGGTAAAATCAAGGACAGAAATGTGCTCTCGTCCTTAGCTTTGTACAAATGATATTCCTTGCCTACAATAGGCTCAAAACTAAACTTAGCACTGTAGACTAAATTGTTGTACTCAAAATTGTCCATCAATTTTTTATACGAATTCTGTAGTTCTTCGTAATGGGCCTTAAATTGGTTGTTGGCAGTTACAATATGTGTGTTTTTCCATGAAGTAACATCTGGCGGAGTTATTTTTGGAGCAGATACACCTGTAGCAAAAGGTGATAGCTTCCCATGATACTCTTGGGTTTCTTCATTGAATACAATATTATCCGGTTTTTTTTCTTTTTTCATAGCCCTGCAAATTTAAAGAAAAGCCTTCATTTATCACTTGCAAGATTTTAATGGTATAGGTATCTTCCAAACTTATTAAATAATAAGTAAATCATAATAATTTCTATGGATTTGAAAACAGCTTTTTATATTTCTTTTTTGTTTCTATTTATTTCATGTACTACAGAAAATCGTCCTAGGGAAGTTGTATTGTATGAAAATTATTGTGCCAGTTGTCATATAGCACCTAAAATTCAAGATTTACCAAAAGATATTTGGAAAAATAATGTACTCCCAGCAATGGCGGCCCGCATGGGTGTTTTAACTTCGGAAAATCATCCCTATCATAATCTATCTTTCCCTGAACAGATGGCCATAATAAAAACGGGTATCTTTCCTAGTAAACCAATTATTGAAACAGAAGATTGGGAGCTTTTAAAAAATTATATTATTGATTTGGCACCTGATAGTATTACCAAAATAAATGACCGAATAAAAAGTTCACCGCTATCTCAGTTTAACAGTAATCCTATTTCTTTGGATAGTGCCGTTGGAAGTTTATACACCTTTTTAAAAATCGATACAGCAAACAGTACCATTTTAACAGGCACAAGAAAAGGGGAACTAACATCTTTTGATTTGATAACGAAAGAGAATAAACTTAAAGGGTATTTTAATCGTGCAATTACAGATGCAATGATTATTGGTGATAGTACTTATGTTACGAGTATGGGCTTATTAGTGCCTTCGGAGATACCGAGTGGAAAAATAATATTAAAAAATAATAATACCTCGGCATCGTTAATGGATTCTCTCCATCGACCTGTTCATACCCTTTATATAGATCTTGATAAAAATGGTACTGAAGAGATAGTGGTAAGCGAATTTGGGGATTTACAGGGAAAGTTGACTTTGCTCGAAAAAGATTCCTATGGTTTTTATATTGAAAAATCTATTTTGAACATCCCAGGAACACTAAGGGTGATACCAAAAGATATGAATGCCGATGGTAAAGATGATTTAGTCGTTTTAGCAGCTCAAGGTGATGAAGCGGTCTATATTTTATATCAGAAAGAAAATTTGGAATTTGCCATTGAAAAAGTACTTAGGTTTAGTCCCGTATATGGCTCTAGTTGGTTTGAACTGGTAGATTATAATGGCGATGGTTATGATGATATAATTACGGTTAACGGTGACAATGCAGATGAATCATATGTAAGTAAGCCTTATCATGGAATGCGTATTCATTTAAATGATGGCAAGAATAACTTTAAAGAAACTTTCTTTCACCCATTAAATGGGGCAACTCGAGTAATAGCTAAAGATTTTGATCAGGATGGAGATTTGGATTTTGCTCTCTTGGCTACTTTTCCTGATTACGAAAATCACCCTGAATATAATTTTGTGTATCTCGAGAATGAAAACAGTAAAAATTATACTTTTAAACAAGGGCATTTGACAGACACGAAAATGGCTAGATGGTTCTTAATGGATTCGGCAGATATTGATGGCGATGGTGACGAAGATATAGTTTTAAGCGCATTGACTTATTCATTCACGCCTGTACCTAAAGAATTGGAAGAGGCATGGGGTGCAAGTTATACCGACCTTTTAATTTTAGAAAATAAACTACATTAGTAGGTATGATAAAAAGGATAATCATACTATTCATGAGCTTATCAGTAATTTGCTGTGAAGATAAAAGCTTAGATGAAAAATATGATTGGGTTCCTATACAAGTAACCGCTACGGCCTATAATTCACTTCCCTATCAAACATCTTATGAACACCCGGCCATTACAGCATGGGGTGATTCAATAAAACCTGGTTTAAAATGGATCGCCGTATCTCGAGATTTATTAAATAAAGGACTTGTTTACAATACCATGGTCAAAATTGATACTTTCGAAGGGGTATATCTAGTAAAAGATAAAATGCATTCTAGATGGAAAAACAGAATCGATATCTACATGGGAGAGAATGTCGATAAGGCTAAAGAATGGGGTAGAAGAAAAGTAACCATTAAATATGCTGTATTAAAGGATAGTTTATAAATATCGGTCAATGAGAATCATTTCATATTATATTTTGTTAATTATACTATTCGTTTCCTGTACTACTACAAAAGCGATTATAGAACATCCTATTACATTTAATGATGAACGGAAAATATTAACCTTGGAATATCTTGAAAATAGATATGGCCTAGTGCAAGATACTCCTCAGATTATTCCTAAAATGATAGTTTTGCATTGGACGGTCATTCCTACTTTTGAAAAATCTTTCGAAGCATTCGATCCTGCTACCTTACCAAATTGGAGACCCGATATTAAAGATGTAAGTGGTCTAAATGTATCCTCTCAATTTATGGTTGACCGTGACGGTTCCATTTATAGACTTTTACCTGAAACTACTATGGCGCGTCATGTTATTGGACTGAATCACTGTGCAATAGGTGTTGAAAATGTTGGGGGCACTGATGAATTACCACTAACGAAAGCACAGTTGAAATCGAATATTTGGTTGGTTCGATATCTTAAGGAAAAATATAATATCGACTATTTAATAGGACATTACGAATATACTCTTTTTGAAAATCATCCTTTATGGTTAGAGAAAGATGCTGGCTACCGTACCAAAAAGACGGATCCAGGATCAGATTTTATGTTCGAAGTTAGAAAGGCCGTGAAGGATTTAGATTTTAAAGAATTGCCTGAAAATACACCTGAAAATTAATTACAACTTAAACAGAATAATTATGAAGCAAATAGTTTTTGCCATAGTATGTTCATTCTCTTTGATAGGAATGAGTCAATCAACAGATTTAACCTCCCAATTATATGACACCTACGCGAATTATAATGAAACATCGATTGGTGAAAGACGTATTAAGAGAGCTGATATACAACCCTTAATAGATAACTATGCTTCTAATGAAAAGTTCAAAGTAGCAACGGTTGGCAAATCTATTGGAGGAAAAGATTTAAGCCTAATAAGTATTGGTTCTGGAAAAACAAATGTTTTTCTGTGGTCGCAAATGCATGGTGATGAGCCTACAGCTACACAAGCTATTTTTGATATTCTAAATTTCTTTAATAGTCCTGATTTTAAGGTTGAAAAGGAAGCCATTTTAGCCAATTTAACGGTACATTTTTTACCCATGCTAAATCCTGATGGAGCAGAACTTTTTCAACGTAGAAACTTATTAGGAGTCGATATTAATCGAGATGCCTTGCGATTACAATCACCAGAGTCAAAAACCTTAAAAAGGGTTCGTGATAGTCTCAATGCCGATTTCGGATTTAACTTACATGATCAAAGTACATACTATAATGCTGAACGTACCGAAAAGCCAGCAACCATATCGTATCTAGCACCAGCCTATAATTATGAAAAGGACATTAATGAAACACGTGGTAATGCTATGAAAATTATAGTATTTATGAATGATATTCTTCAGAAATATGCTCCTGGTCAAGTTGGTCGATATAATGATGATTTCGAGCCAAGGGCATTCGGAGATAATATTCAGAAATGGGGCACAAGCACCATACTAATTGAATCTGGCGGATATCCTGAGGATATTGAAAAACAAGAAATTAGGAAATTAAATTACACGTCTATTTTATCGGCAATATATACCATCGCTAAAAAATCGTACGAAACTATTTCTATTGAAGAATATGAAAAGATTCCTGAGAACGATAGAAAATTATTTGACCTTAAGATTACAGGTGTAAATTATAATTTAATGGGCAATAACTACACAATCGATTTAGGAATAAATCAAGTTGAAGTAGACTATCCTGAACACAATACATTTTGGTATAGCAGTCGTGTTTTAGACCAAGGTGACCTTTCTACGTATTATGGTTATGAAACCTTAGATGCTTCTGAATATACCATTAAACAGGCTAAGGCGTATCCGAAGACTTTAAATACATTAGAAGAGGTAAAGGCCTTAAATTTCAAAGATTTATTGTTACAAGGCTATGGCTTTGTGAGAATGGCCAAGATACCTAGTAGTGAAATTAATTCTCCCTTTCCCATTCATTTAATAGGACCTAAATATAAAATGCCGGAGCTTAAATTAGAACCAGGAATTAACCCTACATTTTTTTTAGAAAAGGAAGGAAAAGTGGAATATGCGGTAATTAACGGTTTTTTGGTGGATTTGAAAACGGGAACCATTAAGGTGCCAAACGGCATGATTTATAATTAATGGTAAACTAAAAAACATAAAAAAGGGGAAGCATATGCTTCCCCTTTTTCTTTAAGAATAGTCGTTCTTATAAATTATCTTCTGCATCTAAAAGGGCAAAGAATTTATCCAAGTTAGGTAGGATAATAATTTTTGTTCTTCTATTCATTGCCATGTTCTCTTTAGAATCATTTTCTACTAAAGGTAAATAACTACTTCTACCAGAAGCAATCAATTGGGAAGGATCAACACCATATTCTTTCTGTAATTTACGAACAATAGAAGTTGCACGTTTTACACTTAAATCCCAGTTATCAGAAACCATCGGTGTGTTTATGGTTCTAGAATCTGTATGACCCTCTACCATAACTTCCATGCTTGGCTCAGACTTGATAACTTCAGATAATTTTTTCAAAATATTATTTGCCTTGCTGCTTACATTGTAGCTAGCGGTGTTGAATAGTAATTCATCAGAAATATTAATCATAACTACCGTCTTGTCAATACTTACATCGATATCTTCACCCTCTTCAGATATAGATTGCTTCAATTTGTACGATACGGCTAAATTCATTGAATCTTGTAACGTTTTAGCTTCGGCCAGTTTAGCTGGATCAACATTCTTCAATGTATTTCTCATTTTAGCTTTTGTGTTGTTACTCATAACAGCAACATCATCAACACTAGTGAACTGGCTATCGTTCATTTCTTTTAATGAGTTGATTTTAGAATTATATTCTTCAACACGAGCTTCTATTTTCGCCATTTGGGCTTCCAATTCTTCTTTTTCAACCTGAGTCTTTTGAAGTGAACTCTGTGTTTGAGATAAGTTATCTTCTAAGGCTACATATTTCTTTTTAGAAATACATGATGTAAGAAGTGCTACTGATAATAAAGTAACTAAGGATAATCTTTTCATTTTATACTTTTAAATTAATATTAGTGTAATCGGTTTTATATACGGGACAAATCGATAAACGGACGTTATAATTTTTTACCGACCAGCTCAAAAATTAAGATTGTAGCTTTCAACAAAATGAGAATCAATTAGTTATTTGCTAAATGATAAAGCAAAAAAAAAGAAGCGTAAATACGCTTCTTTCGATATTTTAAAAGTGAAATGGTTATTCGCAACCTCCTGTGAAGCCACTAGCATTAAACTTGGTTTGTACTGCACCTTGTCTAGAACCAGTATTTAATTCGATAGCCAAATTGTTTTCACCACTACCATCACGTTTAGGACTACAGTATTCGAATAAGTAATAACTATTAGCCCGTTCTGATACTTTCTCAGAAATGTCTCTAAAAGTTCTTTCTAACTCATCTTTGTTTTGGGCAAATACACTTGCTGTTTTACCTATTGCTGTTAAAACTTGCGTATCAATTTCAGCACCTAACCCGATACTAAAGAATGAAATATTCGCATTAGCTTCGTTTACCTTCTTTAAGGCGGCATCTTCAGTGTAACGTGAAGCTTGGTCTGTACCATCTGTAAAAATCACAACAGAGGCAGCTCCAATTTTTCCACCAGCAGTGGACTTTTTCACTAAATCTGAAGCAATATCGGTAGACTTAATTACTGCACCATATAAATCGGTAGATGGGTCATTACTGATAGTATCGGTAATACCATCAACTGCTGCTGCTAATTCCGCTTTTGACGAAGTCAATTCATTCAATAAATGCAAATTATCTTCACCATCGAACCAGTAAATAGCCATCTTAACAGACTCTTGAGAAGTACTGGGCATTACAGCCTCAATAAAGCTGGTAGATGCCAACTTCAATTCATCAAGGCTACTACTAAGTACACTATTACTTAAATCTAATACTAATAAGGTATTATTGGAAAAAATCTGTGAATTCGGTGAAATACGAGCTGAAGATTCTGAAGTTGAAATTGTATTGAAACAATCATCATTTCTTCCTTGTTCGTAAATAGTAAATTGATTAGCAGTTAAACCGGGTACAGGATTTCCGCTTGTATCTGATACTCTAAAGAATACAGAGACCTTGCCTGGTAAAGTTGTAAACTGTTCTTGTATAGATAAAACCAAATCTCCTTGTTCTAAGCCTAAACAATCATCTACTTCCTGACCTTTTCCTAGACCATCACCAATGTTCAAATCTAGATTTACATCATCATCTGCATTACCACAAGAAACAAGTAGCGACAGTACAAAAAACACACTGAAGGTCTTTAAAAAATTTTTCATATTCATTAATTATAGGTTCAACTAGCAGAACGGACAAAGTTTATTTAAATTATAGGGATTAAAAAAATTAATGTTAAAGATTGTTAAAGCAGATGTTTCACAGATGTTGAAAGGGCTAAAAGCATTATATTTCCTTAGGATTTATATGTTTATTACAATACCTATTTTTAAATCCAAAACTGATACCGTTAGATTAAATAATTAAAGAAAAAGCATCTCTCATTGAACGAAAATCTACATGTAGTGGTGCTTATAATGGCTGCGGGAGCTTCTAGACGTATGAAGGGGGTAAAACAATTACTACCCTGGAAAAACTCCAACTTTTTGACGGAAACCATTAAAACGGTTCAAAAAAGTAAAGCAAGAACAGTTTCAGTTGTATTAGGCTCCCATGCCGAAAGAATAAAAAGGGAGTGCAATTTAACTCAAATAGGGGTAGACGTGATATTGAATCCCAATTGGGATGAAGGATTGGGTAATAGTATCGCGATAGGTGTAAAAGAAATACTTAAAAAAATTCATGACCTTGATGGTATTTTAATCTGTCTTGCAGACCAACCACTTTTGACCTCAGATTATTTCGATTCCCTTATATACCAATTTAAAAAAGATACCTCTAAAATAGTGGCAACAAACTATGGGAAACGGGTAGGAGTGCCCGCATTATTTCCTAAATTTCTATTTAATGAATTAGAGTGTTTAAATGGAGATCAAGGCGCAAGGGACCTTTTAAAAAATCATATAAAAAATATCATTTCTTTAGACGCAGAAAATCAACAAATAGATATCGATACTGAAGAAGAATACCATAAATTAATTATACAAACCAAAATTAAGAATGAAGAATAGCCTAAATAAAGTTCAACTTGTAATATTCACTGCAGTACTATTTTTAACGGCCCTACCAATTATGGCACAAGAAATGGGTTTTGAAGAATATAATCCTACTTCAACACTTGTAGTTCCCGGGGAAGAAATAACTAGCGCAAAGTTTCCATTTATAGATGTTCATAGCCATCAGAGAGATATGTCAATTCAAGCACTTACCGATTTAGTCGCAGATATGGATGTGATGAACGAAGCTATTATGGTAAACTTAAGTGGTGGATCGGGCCAAAGTCTTAAAGAGAAAATTGATAACATTAATAAAAGTTATCCGAATAGATTTGCAGTTTTTGCTAATGTAGATTTTGAAGGAGCTAAAGATTTAGAATGGGGTAGAAAGGCCGCTTCACAATTAGAAGAAGATATTAATAATGGCGCAAAGGGATTAAAAATTTTTAAAAGTCTAGGACTAAGAAATAAGGATGCAGATGGAAAGCGCTTGGCTATCGACGACCCACGGCTAGATCCTATTTGGGCGAAATGTGCCGAAATGGGTGTGCCTGTATTGATACATGCTGCAGATCCAAAATCTTTTTGGGATAAAATGGATTCTGATAACGAGCGTTGGTTAGAATTAAAGACTCACCCACGTAGAAAGCGAACCGCTACAGACCCAGCACCGTTTGAACAGATTATACAAGAGCAACATAATGTGTTTAAAAAGCACCCTAATACAAAATTCATTAATGCTCATATGGGATGGCACGCTAATAACCTTAAAAAATTAGGAGAACTATTAGATGAAATGCCAAATATGAATGTGGGTATTTCTGCTGTAATTGCAGAATTGGGTAGACAACCACAAAACGCTAGGGCGTTCTTTATAAAATATCAAGATAGAGTACTTTTTGGAAAGGATAGTTGGAAACCAGAAGAGTTTCCCACCTATTTCAGGGTTCTAGAAAGTAATGATGAATACTTTCCTTATTATAAAAAATACCATGCATTTTGGTCTATGTACGGACTAAACCTGCCTGACAATGTGTTGAAAAAACTATATTATCAAAATGCTTTGAACCTAATTCCTGGTTTAGATACTTCGCTCTTTAAAAGTTAGAACTATACCGTTTTAATGACAACTGGTTCTTCAACGACCGGAATATCTTTAATATCTTGAAAAATACCGCATGATACTTGCTTTTTAGCAAGTGCTGGGGTATTTTTTCTTTTAGTCAATGCCTCGATCTCTTTGTTTAAAAATTGCATATCAGAATATTTTTTAATCAAACGTATATAAATACCTCATGTTGTATGAGTTATATATTTTTTACCGTAAGTTAAAAACTATACACAAATAGTGTGACGAAATTGAATTGTCTTATACTAATGGATAAACGAGTAGATTAAATATGTCAAAAGAAACAGTCTTTACTAATTTAATTCGCGAGCACCAAGCACTATTGTACAAAGTGACTTCTGTTTATACCGACAACAAACAAGATCAAGAAGACTTATTTCAAGAAGTGGTCTATCAACTCTGGAAATACTTCGATTCTTTTCGGCAAGATTCAAAAATCACTACTTGGATGTATCGTGTGGCGATGAATACAGCAATAACCCACTTGAAAAAGAAAAAGAGAAGACCCGATGTACTGCCTATTGCAGAGGTGCTTATAAAACAAATTGATTCTATTGATGAAGTTTATGAAGAACGTTTACGTCTTCTTTATAAGCATTTACATCATTTAAACACCCTGGACAAAGGATTGATTTTTCTACTACTAGAAGGGAAAAGTTATAATGAAATAGCCGTGATAACTGGGTTGCAATCTAGTAATGTAGGAACCCGTATCTCAAGGATAAAGAAGAAATTAAGAACTAACATGACTAAAAATTAAATCATGGAAATAGAAGAATTACAAGCTGCTTGGTTACAAATGAGTACTGAGTTAAAAAAACAAAAAAAATTAACCGATGATATCATATTGAGTATGACTAAGGAAAAATATCAAAATAAATTTAAAAAGATAAGTACTTATGAAGCTATAGGTGCAATTGTATGTTTTAGTGTTGCATTATTAGTGCTAATTAAATTTAAAAGCTTAGATACCTGGTATTTAAAAATTTGCGGACTTTTAACACTTACATTTTTGATTGTGCTACCTGTTCTTATATTAAAAACCTTAAATAAATTGAAGATGATTGATATTTCTAAAGGTTCATATAAAGAAAATTTAAGTCAATTCTTAAAAACAAAAAATAGACTTTTAATATTGCAAAAATTAGCAATCGGTACTGGTTTTTTTGGACTTTTTTTTATTGTGCCCGTCGCAACTAAAATTATCTCAAATAAAGATGTTTTTCTTACAAGTCTTAAAACAGAACAAATTGTAGCAATTGGGGTCGCCTTGATATTTGTATATTTTGTATCAAAAGGGGCATATAAAGGATATAAAAGATTGACATTGTCTGCACAAGAATTACTAAAGGATTTGGAATAATGACAATTTTACTCGGTAAGCTTTTTTTGAATATAATTCAAAATCAACATCCAATTCATTTTTAATAGCAGTGAGGCTGTTGGCACATTATCGTCGGCTATTGCAGCAATTATTGATTCATGTTGATTGTTAGATTTATTATAGAATGAATCATCATTGGTAAAAGCCTTTTCATAAAAGAAAATACGAGTTTTTAAATCATTTAAAATTTGAAGTGCCAAATCATTTTTATACCCCTTAGTAAGCAATCTATGAAACTCTAAATCTGCTTGAATTCTGGTAATTGCGTCTTTCGCATTTTCAAAAACCTCTTGCTGTTTTCTTAAGTTGGCTATATGCTCTTCATTGAACTCTGAATTTTCAATAGCCATTACCTCTATATTGGCTACTAAGTCATATAAATCTTCCGCTTCTTTGACATCTAATTCAGCAATGATAAAACCTCTATTGGGTACGGCCTTTATTATATGTGCCTGCTGTAACTGTGTCAATGCTTCTCGAATAGGCGTAACGCTAATATTTAAATCTCTTGAAAGTGCAGCTAAATTAATGGTTTTGCCTGTTCTTAGATTTCCCGTAATCATTTCAGCTAATAGATAATCACGTACTTGGTCCCTTAAATTTATCTTTGTCAGCATAATCAAATATAATATATCATATACGATTATAACTATAATTCTAAATGCTTTAGTATAAAATAATCCTTATCGATTACTATTGTTAAATATTCTAAGGTCAATACTTAAAAAAACTATTTTTCGTTTAAAAGACTCAACCCTACAAGTAATTAATATGAAAAATTTAAAATTAATTTTTAAAAAGTTATGTTTTGTCTTACCCGTATTATTTCTCACATATAGTTGTAGTGATGATGAAAGTGCAAATGAAGAAGTTGTTTTTACCGAAACGGAATTAAAAGCCGTTTTAGAAACCGATGATATTACCGGTGGCGTTGATATTGCGCTGTACAATTTATTCTCGAATCAATATTCTACTGGAAAATCTACGAATGAAGAATGCTATAGCGCTGTATATTCTGATACTGGCTATACGGCAACCTTTAATAATTGTGTTTTAAACGGAACCGCAAGTGTAAACGGAACATTGACTGTTATGTATGACCAACAAGGAGAAGCGGGTTCTTTTACTGCAAGTTATGTTGATTTTTATGTTGGCGAGACTAAAATTAATGGATCAAGGTCATATGTTTTCAGCACGAACACAGACCAAAGTTCTATCACTTTTGAGGTAACAAGTAATATGATGGTAGAAATGGAAGATGGTTCTATTATATCTGATAACGGCACCAAATCTATTACAATAACATTTGAAGATACACTTACCTATAGTATCGATGGTACTTGGACAGTTGTTTATGAAGGAAATACTTATAATGTTACGGTTAACTCTTCTTTAACAAGTGATATTGGCTGTAACTATATTTCTAGCGGAGATATGAATATATCAAAGAATGGACTTTCTGTAAATGTTGATTTTGGAGATGGCACTTGTGATGACCTAGCTATGCTAACCTATCCAAATGGAGTAGAGGAAGAAATTATCATTAGGGACTAAAAAGTAAAAAAAATCGAATTTAGATAAACAATAGAAAGGATAAGATCGTTGAATCTTATCCTTTTTTTTATGAATTATTGGAAACTTATACTGTTGTTTCCCAATTCCAATTCCAATCCTTTAATTACTAAAATAAATTAGCAGAAATATTTTGAGTTGTTAATAGGTTGGCGCCCAATTTTGGTCGTAATATGGTTTAATGCGTATGGTGTCTTGAAGCTACCCATTGCACCCTTTTACTATTCTTGAAACTTGAAAAGAATGTATTTCTTCTCGATTCAGTCGGTGTGTTTCTGATAAAAGTTATCATGATGTCCGTTTTTATATCGGTGATTGGCCGAAAGATTAATGATTGTTTTTTGATTGCTGCTTTAATGGGTATGGCTTCTAGAGGCTGCCCATTGCACCCTTTTACTATCCTTGAAACTTGAAAAAAATGTATTTCTTCTCGATTCTGTCGGTGTGTTTCTGATAAAAGTTCTCATGATGTCCGTTTTTATATCGGTGATTGGCCGAATGGTTAATGATTGTTTTTTGATTGCTGTTTTAATGGGTATGGTTTCTAGAGGCTGCCCATTGCACCCTTTTACTATCCTTGAAACTAGAAAAAAATGTATTTCTTCTTGATTCTGTCGGTGTATTTCTGATAAAAGTTCTCATGATATTTATTTTTAATTGATGATTAATAATTTTCTTATACTAACTAGACGACGGCAAATGAATTTTGTTACAGTACTATGCATAAAAAGGTACTATTTTTAACATATTTTATTATTTGTTTAGATGAGATTATCGTTAAGTTATTGATTTATAGAGGTGTATAGGTATTTTGAAAATTTTAAATTTAACAGTTATGCTTTGTGAATTGACAGCGTTATACTAATTATGGTGTGAAGGAGTAGAGAAATTGTGAAGCTAATTGTACATAAAACAACATGATTTTCAACCTTACTATCAGTTGTAATCTAAAGCATCTTTAAGGAATAAGATATTTCTATCATTACATTGATAGTTTGATTCATTGATATACTTCATATTCCGAATACAAATCTTATCTTTGTAGAACTTATAAAGGGATGCAGATGATTCTTGCAATGGCCTTACAACGAATGAAGTCATAGATTACTCAAGAAACCTACCATTCGTTATACAAGTCACCACGTATTTCAATTCCTTTACAGTAAAATCAAGTATTATCATTAAAATTTCGAATGGCAAAATCACAACAGACTTTTAATAAAACTGAAAAAGAAAAAAAACGCTTAAAGAAGCGTGAAGAAAAAAAGAAAAAAATGCTTGCCCGTAAAGCAGCATCAAAAGAAAGTGGTACTTCTGGTATTCCACTTGCTTATGTTGATTACAATGGTAATTTGGTAGACACTCCGCCAGATCCTTCAATGAAAGTTGAAGTTGATGCTGAAGATATTATCCTAGGTATTCCTAAAAAGGAAGAAGGAGATGTTGAAGAATTTGATCCAGTAAGAAACGGTAAAGTTTCATTTTTCGATACTTCAAAAGGTTTCGGATTCATTATTGATTCTGAAAACAACGAAAAATATTTTGTTCATGTTAGTGGTCTTATTGATGAGATTATGGAAAATGACAAAGTAGCTTACGAGCTTGAAAGAGGTATGAAAGGCATGAATGCAGTTCGTGTTAAGAAGATATAGTCTATAAAGATTTCTAATGGCAAAAATGCAACGCAACACCATTTTGGTCGTATTGTCATTTTTTGCCATTTACTTCATTTGGGGATCTACATATTTATGGAATAAAATTGCAGTTACCGAATTACCTGCTTTTATGTTGGCGGGTATTCGTTTTGTGGTAGCCGGTAGTTTAATTTTCATACTATCTAAAATTTTAGGACTTCCTTTAAAAATCACCAAAAAGCAATTTAAAAATACATTTATTGCAGGTTTTTTGTTCCTAACCTTTGGTAATGGAGTAGTAGTTTGGGCCTTAAAATATGTTGATAGTGGCTTTGCAGCTCTAGAAGTGTCAGCACAACCTCTAGTAGTTTTGTTAATGATGCGAGTGTTACAAGGAAAAAAAATACAGCCTATGTCTGTCATCGGTGTAATTTTAGGCATAACCGGTATTTTTCTTTTGGTAGGTCAGCAGGAAATTATTGCTCAAGATGGAGCAATTTTAGGAATGGTCCTTATTTTTATATGTATGTTAAGTTGGTCTTACGGTAGCCTTTTTGTCGGTAAAGCTGATTTACCAGCTAATTTCTTTGTAAACACAGGATACCAAATGCTTTCAAGTGGACTATCATTACTGGTAATAAGTACTTTATTGGGTGACATTTGGTCTTCACCTACACAATGGAGCACACCTGTAATCTGGTCTATGTTACTATTAATTATTTTTGGAAGTATCGTAACTTTTACCGCATTCAATTATTTGTTAAGAATTGTATCGCCAGAAAAGGTGGCTACTTCATCTTACGTAAATCCGATAATTGCAATGCTCTTAGGATGGTATTTTTTGAATGAAGCTATTACCTTTCAGTCTGCTATTGCTTCTGTAATCTTGTTGACGGGAGTCTATTTTATTAATACCAAAAAGAGTCTAACCATATTTTCACGTTTCTCAGGGAAAAGAATCCCTAAATAGATTCTAAATTTAAAGTTGTTGGTATTACCTCTCCGGTTATCATCGTTGGCATATTAATTTTTCCAATACGAATTCTAACTAATCGTAACGTTGGAAAACCCACTGCAGCGGTCATTTTTCTGATTTGCCTAAATTTTCCTTCCTTTAAAGTTATACTAATCCAAGAGGTTGGTCTGTGCCTTCCTATTCGTAAAGATGAATGAGCATCAGGTAAGGTGGGAGCAATTTTTAAAAACCTGACAAAACATGGTTTAGTGATATATTTATCACCAAAAATTCCTATGCTTACTCCTTCAGATATCTTCTTTAATTCCTGAGAAGAAATTAATCCATCTAGCTGTACTAAATATTCCTTTTCAATTCCTGAACTATTTATGGTATCACTTAATTTTCCATCTGTAGTCATTAGTAAAAGACCTTCCGATTTTTCATCCAATCTACCTATTGGCATTATTCCTTCAGGAAAATCATAAAGCTCACTTAAAAACCGTTTTCTTCGTAATTGGCGATCTTCCCCTGAGGTCATTTGACTCAACATGCCAAATGGTTTGTTTACAATAAAATGGCAATGTTTCATTATTATGCTATAATCTGTCTATAATCGGTTACCAATGGTCGCAAAAGATACCCTTTTTAACCCATGTATTAGTAATGTACTACGGAGAATGTTACCTTTGCAAATCCAGAAAAGATTTTATGCAAGAGACTGTTTTTGAATTACAGGATAGAAAGACCGATAAGGAACTTTATAGTTATCAACAAGGAGCAATTCAACAAATTTTTGACAAGTTCGATTCAGAACGAGATGATTACCACCTTTTATACCAATTACCTACAGGTGGTGGTAAAACAGTGATTTTTTCTGAAATGGTACGGCAATATTTAAAGAACCATAATAAAAAGGTTCTGGTTATGACTCACCGTATTGAACTTTGCAACCAAACATCAAAGATGCTTACGAGCTTTGGAGTTGTAAATAAGGTGGTGAACAGCAAAGCCAATTTAGATGATCAAGAGCGCTATAGCTGCTATGTAGCCATGGTTGAAACATTGAATAATAGGTTGAACGATGGCCATTTGGATATTTCTGATGTCGGACTCGTAATTATTGATGAAGCACATTATAACTCATTTACCAAACTATTTAAATTTTTTGAAAATTCCTTTGTTTTAGGTGTAACGGCAACTCCGTTAAGTTCGAACAAAGATTTGCCAATGAACAAAAACTATGATGAGCTTATACCAGGTGAGTCTATAGAGAATTTAATTGCAAATGATTTCTTGGCAAGGGCAGAAGTTTTTCAATATGACATGGGTCTAACCTCTTTAGAAATAGGCTCTAACGGTGATTATACTGTAAAATCATCTTCAGATTTGTATACGAGCCCAGCGATGTTGAACAAACTTTTAGAAGCTTATACAAAGCACTCTAAAGGTAAAAAGACCTTGATTTTTAATAATGGCATTGAAACATCGATACAGGTTTATCATACATTTCAAGCAGCGGGTCTCCCGATAATGCACCTTGATAATACAGCTACTAAAAAACAGCGTAAGCAAATATTAAAGTGGTTTAAAGAAACGCCAGATGCTATTTTAACATCGGTAAGTATCTTAACTACGGGTTTCGATGAACCTACTATCGATACTATAATTCTAAATAGAGCAACAAAATCTCTTACTCTGTATTATCAAATGATAGGTAGAGGTTCTAGGGTTTTAAATAACAAATCGAAATTTACTGTAATCGATTTAGGTAACAATAAATATCGTTTTGGACCATGGGGTGCCGATTTAGACTGGGGCGCTATCTTTAAGTCGCCTAATTTCTATATGGACCGTATTCGTGATGATGAGGATATCGAAAGCGATTTTAAACTTGATTTATCCGACGAAGTAAAAGAGGAATTTAAAAATTCGAAGGAAACATATTTTGACATTAAAGACATTTATGAAACCGCAACATTTGCTGGTGAATCTTCTAAAGTGGTGTTAGAACGATCAATTGCACATCATGCATATATTTGTATTGAGAACAGTGAAGATGTTTATGATGCTTTGGCACTGGCCAAATTATTAAAAGAGGATATTGACAACCGTATACATGTCTATGGTAAATGTATCAGCAAGAGCACTTATAATTTCTTAAGCTGGTTAAAAGATGATTACCAAAAGAAATTAAATGCCTATTTACGTGAAAACTTCGATACCGTTTTTGAAGAAATTCATGGGCATCCACCAGAAGACTAAATTATCACAAACTAAATATTTATTTTTTATCTCGCACTAGTTAGGCTTTGATGCTAACATTGGTTTAAATATTATTATATATTTAACCAGTAAGACCTTCAAAACCACCTTAAGATGAGATACCTATGCCTATTTTTTTTGCTACCATTACTAAATTGCCAATCACCCATAGCATATGATGTTGTACTTCAAAACACCACCATCTACGATGGAAGTGGAGAAGTACCCTATCTAGGTGATATAGGTATAAATGCCGATACAATTGCCGCCATTGGAAAACCAAATAGTTTAAAAGGTAAAAAACATGTAGTCCTTGATGGATTGGCAACGGCTCCCGGTTTTATCAACATGCTAAGTTGGGCCAATGTAGCCTTACTGGAGGACGGAACATCTCAAAGCGACATACGCCAAGGGGTTACACTGGAAGTTATGGGTGAAGGTAGTTCAATGGGCCCTTTAACGGAAGAAATGAAAGAGGCTATGAAAGAGGGCCAGGTGGATATAAATTTTGATATTCCGTGGACTACACTAGGGGAGTATTTAACATATTTGGAACAAAAAGGAGTTTCTACTAATGTAGCTTCATTTGTAGGTAATGGTACCCTACGACAACATGTTATTGGTTTTGAAAATAGACCCGCGACATCAAGTGAATTGGAACAGATGAAGCAATTGACGCAGGAAGCAATGGAACAAGGTGCCGTAGGTATTTCTAGTTCCTTACTATATGCTCCCAGCAGTTATGCGAATACGGAAGAGTTAATTGAGCTTGCTAAAATAGCAGGCAAATATAATGGTATGTATATTTCCCATATTCGTGATGAAGGAAATAAATTATTGGAAAGTCTTGATGAGTTAATTCAAATAAGTAAAGAAGCCAACATTGCTGCAGAGGTTTATCATCTAAAAGCTTCTGCCAAGCCTAACTGGTACAAATTAGATTTGGCATTGGCGAAAATTGACTCTGCTCGCAATGCCGGACTCCCTATTACCGCTGATATCTACACCTATAATGCCAGTTCAACAGGTTTACACGTGCAATTACCCGATTGGGTCCGAGAAGGCGGTATCGATGCTATGTTAGAGCGATTACAAGATTCTGAGAATAGAAAACGAGCTATTAAAGAACTGGAATTTAGAAATGCACCAGAAACCATTCTTTTTGTAGGTTTTAAAAATGAGGCGTTACGTAAGTATATGGGCAAGTACTTACCTGAAGTGGCTCAGGAATTGGGCAAAAGTGTGGAGGAAACCTTGGTTGATCTAATTATTGAAGATGGAAGTCGCATTCAAGTGGTCTATTTTTCAATGTCTGAAGAAAACATACAGAAAAAAATTGCCATACCATGGATCAGTTTTTGTTCCGATGCGGGCTCTTATACCAATGAAGGAGTTTTCTTAAAGCAAAGTACACACCCTAGGGCCTATGGTTCCTTTATTCGTGTATTAGGAAAATTCGCTCGTGACGAGCAAGTCATCACCTTGGCTGAAGGTATACGAAAACTGTCTGCCTTACCCGCAGAAAACTTAAAGCTTAAAAAACGGGGAAGCTTAATTTCTGGTAATTTTGCAGATATCGTAGTCTTTGATCCGGATCAAGTAACCGATAAAGCCACCTTTACCGATCCACATCAATATGCAGAAGGGGTGATTCATGTATTTGTAAATGGTACAGCCGTTTTAGAGAATGGTGAACATACCGGTGCCACACCAGGTCGGTTTGTGAAAGGTCCAGGGTTTATTTTTAAGTAATTACCTAGAAAACAAGTGGTTATGTCAAATAGAAGTATTATCATTATAAGTGCTGTTATTTAAAAGGGAAACGTATGAAGGAAAAATATTACAATTAAACGAATAATTCTTTGAACATTGATTTTAAATAGTAGTTTTAAAAACTCAATTTTAGAACTATTTAATGAGATACCTACTTACCAGTATTTTCTGTTTATTCCTTTCATTTTCATACGCTCAATCTGAATTTATAACTACGTGGAAGACTGATAATCCTGGGGTTTCTGAGGATAATCAGATTAGAATACCAACATTCCCTGGGGAAACTTATGACTATACAATTGATTGGGGTGATGGTACGATAGAACAAAATGTTAGCGGAGATGCAATCCATACTTATGACATACCCGGAATTTATCAAGTATCAATTTCAGGAGAGTTTCCAGGAATAGTTTTTAATGATAACGGTGATAAACAAAAAATTATTTCTGTAGACCAATGGGGAAGTATAGAATGGGTTTCCTTTGGAGCTGCTTTTTCAGGTTGTAACAATTTAGATGTTTTAGCATTAGACACGCCTAATCTATCTAAAGTTTCTTCTTTGGAACTAATGTTTTACAAATGTTCTTCACTTATTGGAACAGCATCTTTTAATGACTGGGATGTTAGTTCTGTTACTAATACGTCAGCGATGTTTTCAGGTGCCAATAATTTCAATGCTAACATTAGTGATTGGGATGTTTCTTCTGTGATCTATATGGCCAATATGTTTCAATATAATTATTTATTCAATCAAAATATAGGGAATTGGAATGTAAGTCAGGTTAATAATATGCAAGCAATGTTCGAAGGAGCAAGCAGTTTTAATCAGAACATTGGTAGTTGGGATGTCGGAAACGTTGAAAATATGTTTAGAACTTTTTCGAGCGCTACGCTTTTCAATCAACCCATCGGTAATTGGAATGTTTTAAACGTCGTAAATATGGAATCGATGTTCTGGAATACGGTAAATTTTAACTTACCTCTTGAAAACTGGAACGTTTCGAATGTCATTAATATGAAAGAAATGTTTTCAGGAAGCTCAATTTTTAATCAAGAATTGAATAGTTGGAATGTAAGTAATGTCACTAATATGCAAGGAATGTTCGCGGGGTGCAGTGCATTTAATAAAAGTTTAGCTTCTTGGGATACAAGTAGTGTTAATAATATGAACGGAATGCTCTTTGAGGCTGATAGTTTTAATCAGCCTATTGGAGAGTGGGATATAAGTAACGTCACAAATTTACGAGCAATGTTTTTTGGGGCTGATTTGTTCAATCAAAGTATTGGTAATTGGAATGTGTCGAACGTTACTGATATGTCATCTATGTTTGAACGAGCTACTGGCTTTTCTCAAAATTTGGGTAATTGGAATATTAGTCAAGTAAATACTTTAGCTAATATGTTTAATGATGCCGGTATTTCACAAGAAAACTATGATGAAACTTTAATTGGTTGGGCAAATTTACCCTTTATACAAGACAATGTGCTTTTTGACGCTGGTGTTAGTACTTACTGTTTTGGAGAATCTGCGAAGTTAAAATTGATAAACGAATATGGTTGGGAAATTTCAGATGGAGGAAGGGCCAACTGCCCATTTATCACCACTTGGAAAACTGATAACCCTGGCATTTCTGAAGATAATCAAATAACTATACCAACGTTCCCTGGGGAAATTTATGACTATACGGTTGATTGGGGTGATGGAATCACAGAATCTAATTTTACAGGTGATGCTACTCATACGTATTCAACTTCTGGAACTTACCAAGTTTCTATTTCGGGTGAGTTTCCTAGAATATACTTCCATGATTATTTTGCCGATCAAACAAATAATGACAGTGATAAAATCATTTCAATAGAGCAATGGGGTTCAATAAATTGGTCATCAATGGTAACAGCATTTACTGGTTGTTCAAATCTTGATGTTAGTGCTCAAGATATTCCTGATTTAAGTCATGTAAGTTCAATGGCAGCAATGTTTGTAGATTGTATAAATCTTGAATTTAACGAATCTATTAATCAATGGGACATATCTAATGTAACAAATATTGGAACTATGTTTTATAATGCTAAGCTGTTTAACCAGCCATTAAATAGATGGGATACTCAAAATGTTACTAATATGACAGCTTTGTTTGCTGATACAGAACATTTTAATCAATCTATTAACTCATGGAATACAGAAAATGTTCAAAGTATGTCAGGTATGTTCGCAAGAACCAAAGAATTTAACCAACCCTTGGATAATTGGAATACCTCAAACGTAATTGACATGAGCGGAATGTTTTCCACTACTTTTAGCTTTAACCAGCCTTTGATCAATTGGGATGTAAGTAAAGTTAACAATATGTCCAGTATGTTCGAGACATCAGTTTTTAATCAAGATATTGGTTCATGGAATGTTTCAAATGTCACCAATATGCTTCAAATGTTTTATCAGGCCTCAAATTTTAATCAAGACATTGGTTCTTGGGATGTTTCAAATGTTGACAATATGTTAACCATGTTTGCATTTACACCTGACTTTAATCAAAACCTATCTGAATGGGACGTCTCAAATGTCCAAGATATGGGGGCAATGTTTTTTAAAGCAGAATCTTTTGACCAGAATATTGGTGATTGGAACATTTCTAAAGTAGAAGCTATGGTAAATATGTTATATGAATCGGGGATTTCTTTAAAAAATTACGACAAAACTCTAATAGGTTGGAGTAATTTAACTTCTCTACAAAGTAATGTAATCTTTAATGCTGAGACTATCCAATATTGTGAATCCGAACAGGCGCGTCAATACCTTATAGCTACATATGGTTGGACAATCACCGATGGTGGCAAAGCCCCACTTTGTAACGAAGACAATGATTTAGATGGTGTATTGGACTATTTAGATACTTGTTTAGAGACAAAACCAAATGTAACAGTGAACGACAATGGTTGCGAAATAATTGCCGCAGATGCAATTTTGGTTTATGGCGCTACACCAACATGCCCGGGAGAAGCAAATGGTAGCATCTCAATTTCGAGTGCTCTAAGCGATTATTATTTTAACGTATCCATTGAAGGTCCGGCTTCATCAGATTTTAATGGAATTTCGTTAAATGAAAATCTAGAAGTATCGAATCTTTCTACGGGTCTTTATACAGTTACGGTTTCCATTCCAGATATTTCGTATTCTCAAACCTACGGCATCCAAATCAACGAAGTTGGCTCAATCTCAGGAAAGCGAGAAAGTTTGAATACCACAACTAAAACGGCATCCTACAATGTAGAAGGAAGCTATACGTATACTGTTGATGTAAACGGGGAATTGAAAAACTACAACTTTACATCTAATGGAAAAAATGAAATACAATTAACAGATTTAGCAGAATTCAATGCTATTTCTATAAGCGGAGAAAGTGATTGCCAAGGGAAGGTTACCGATTCATTTGCTTTTTCAGATAGAATAATTATGTATCCCACAATTACTACTGGTGAAGTATTTGTAGAAGGTTTTGAAGAATCAAGCACAGTATTGGTCTACGATTTATCAGGTAGACTTGTATTAATTAAAGAACTTTCAGAACTAGGCTCAAATTCAATAGACTTTCAAGTATTAGAATCTGGAATTTATCCTACAGTAATTCAATCAAAAGAACTTTCAAAAACTTTTAAGATTATTAAACAATGATATATAAAACATTAAAATATTTTACTGGTCTTGCATTGGTTTTTGTATGCTTAAATTCCTGCGATAAAAGTACTCCCACAGATACAGAAAAACAGGTAGACAAACCGGTTCCTACTAAAGCAACAGGTACTTTACCTGCTAATGGTGAACCTTGCTCAGAATTTGAACCAATACCAAATGATGATACTAAAGTCTCTATCTTATTTAAATGGAATGCTGCTCAGAATACAGTTAATTATGAACTGAAGGTTTTGTTAGGCAACGAGCAAGCTGCGACAACTACTGTAGGTGGTCAAGAAGCTGCCGTTAACTTAGATAGAGGAAAAACGTATACATGGACCGTGACTTCTAAGAATGAATCTGGGAGTACGGTAAGCGATACCTATTCATTTACTACACCCGGTCTTTCAGAAGGTAATTATGCCCCATACTCAGCTGAAATTTTAACTGAATTTGAACCTGTAGCACAGTTGCTAACTGTTAATTGGACAGCAACTGATGAAGATGGTGATAGTCTAACCTATGACGTAATTATAACCGAAAATGAAACTGTCATTTTAGAAGAAATAGACGTTGTAAATACATCCATATCCGGAATTGGATATACTAATAATACCAATTATACGATAAACATTATTTCTAAAGATGGTACAGGTAATTTTTCAGTATCCGAAGTGATTGTAAATTCTCCGGAATAGATTCTTAAAATGACATAGCTGAATAAGCCATCTACTTTTCCTATTTTTATGCTAATGGAAAAGAAAAATACCAAAATTGCAATTATAGGAGCAGGAATAAGCGGACTTATTGCTGCTTTAAGGCTTGAGAAAGATGGATTTTCACCTATTATTTACGAAAAAAGCGATAGGGCTGGAGGCCGAGTAAAAACAGATATTGTTGATGGTTATCAATTAGACCGCGGATTTCAAGTATTGTTAGAGGCCTACCCTAAGGCGCAAGAATATCTTGATTATACGGACTTAGAACTTCAGCAATTTTTACCAGGAGCACAAATTTTTAATCAGGGTAAAAGCACCGTTCTCGGTGATCCGTTGCGAAGCCTGCAACTTTTACTACCCACACTTTTATCAACTATCGGGGATTTTTCAGATAAGTTGAAAATTTTCAAATTAAATTCAACTTTAAAGAAAAAATCGCTTGAAGACATTTTTAACGAAGATGAAACAACAACACTTGATTTCTTAAAATCAAAAGGGTTCTCTAATGAAATAATTGAACAGTTTTTTAGACCTTTTTTTTCAGGTATATTTTTAGAACATAACTTAGAAACCTCTTCTAGAATGTTTCAATTTGTCTATAAAATGTTCGGAACAGGAAATGCAGTAG
Organism: uncultured Maribacter sp.; assembly: GCF_963974015.1. Taxonomy (GTDB): domain Bacteria; phylum Bacteroidota; class Bacteroidia; order Flavobacteriales; family Flavobacteriaceae; genus Maribacter. The sequence continues at coordinate 145,820 of NZ_CAXBBZ010000002.1, forward strand.
TACCTAAAGCAGGTATTGAGGCGATTCCGAAACAACTGGAACAGCAACTTAAACGAACTATAATAAAATTTAATACTGCTGTTGAAAGTGTAACGGATAATGGAATTAGATTTACTGATAAGAAGGAGGTACATCCAGACTATGTAATTATTGCCACAGATGCTTCTCCATTAGTACCTAACTTACGAAAACAGCAATTAGACTGGTATTCATCTGATACCTTATACTTCACTTGTAAAACAAGGAAAATCGAAAAATCCTTAATCGGTTTAATTTCAGATAAGGAAGCACTAATCAATAATATCTTTTATCATACGTCTATTGATACCGAACGTAGAGGGTCTGAAGAAATTCTATCCGTTACTGTGGTAAAAGAACATGAGTTAAGTGAGTACGAACTCATACAGAAAGTAAAAGAGGATTTAAAAACATTCTGCGGTATTACTACTGAACGCTACTTAAAACATTATCCTATTAAAATGGCTTTACCAAAATTGAATAATCTTCGGTATTCATTAATGCCTTCTGAAACGAGACTTACAGAGCGTATATTTTTAGCAGGCGATTATTTACTAAATGGTTCTTTGAATGCTGCAATGATTTCTGGTGAAATGGCCGCTATTGGTGTAATTCATACCATAGAAAAATCTTAGCATATCAATTATTCAACCAATAGGTGAATTTTAATGTTAGTCCCCAGTTACGACTTTGGTAGGGTTCTATGAAATAATTGTTGGTATAGACAATAAACAAATCAGAAGCGGGACTGTAGCGCCATTGAAACCGCGAATTGATATTAAAATTATTGCTTTGTTCATTATACTGCAGCAAGTTGGCAAAAAAGAGTTTATTGGTCAACGTGATATCTGCCTCGGCACCTATCAACCAAAATTCATTGGTATACCATGGTGCAGGTAAATTAATATGATTGTAGTTAAGATTAGCTTTTAGACTAACATAAGGTTGAAATCTATAACCGACTTCACCGGTTAAACTAGTTCTACTACCATCTTGATAATAACCTCCTAACCGACCTTCTAGGGCGTAGGTTATTAAACTTTGAGGCTTGGAAAGATATTCCCAACCCAACGCATTCCAATTGTGTTTACTCCCAGCTGCTAAATTTGAAATTCCAAGTCCACTAGGGTCGAATGGAGAAAGTAATTCTACATAATCATCCGATAAAAAAAACAGCAAACTGCTTCGTTTTCTAAAATCAAATTTATAGGCCATATAGGCCGTATGATCCGTCTCTTTTAATTGTTCATTGAAGTAATAGAATCCGTTTAATTCTGGTCCGTGGCTAAGTATAGGTCCCGCTTTCGGAAAAAATAAATGCCCTGCTTTTCCAGACAAATTTTTATAGCCTCTTCTCCTTACGAAACCCACTTCAGCAGAATAATCATTACTTACCCATTCTTGTTGTAAACGTAAATTCCATTTTCGACTAGTATACGCTAAATGAGCACCTTGTGTAAAACCGCTATCCTCATCCGTAGGGGCAAAAGATTTTAGAAAAAACGCCTTACCATTCCATGCATTATTGGCAGAGGCTAGATTGTATTCTACACCAAGGTTTCTATTGTATTTAGAATAGATATCAGTTAGAGAATCATTTTCTTGTGGGTAGTTTATAGATTGTTTGTTCACGAACATCATACCTATGCTACTACGGCCAAATATTTTCCTTTGCAAAGACATTACCGCAAAGTTTTGACTTGGTTGCCCAGATTCTTCAATTGGTGCTGTTTGCATATCCATTACGCCCAAACGCCATTTATCATTAAGGTTGCCACTTATTCGGGCACCTGCTTGAATAGGTACGTTCAGCCCAATTCTACGTGAGAAGAAAGGTCTTATGGTCTCATATCCAAAATTGGCAAACAAATCACCGTTTTCTAAAAAGAATTGTCTACGTTCTGGAAAAAACAATTCGAAACGATCTAGATTGGTTACCTGGCGGTCGACTTCAACTTGTGAAAAATCGGGATTTACGGTTAAATCAAGATTTAAAGAAGAGGTTAGGCTAAACTTTACATCCCCTCCAATTTTTCCGTTAGTTTTGACATCTCCATCTACTTCCTGATTTTGTTTTACATCGCCTAGTACATAAGGAATAATGGAGAAATTTGTTCCTGGAGCTGGTGGTGGAGCGTCCCATACCAAAGTACCTGAATAAGCAAGGGAAGCAGTTGGAAATTGACGAGGAATAGGTGTCCAACTAGATTTTTCACTCGATTTTAAATCTAAACGGCTGAAATTTATACCCCATTCTTTTACTCCCTCTTCATATCTAATTGATTTAAAAGGTACTGCCATTTCAAAAATCCATTTTTTGTCATCACGGGTAACTTTAGATATCCATTTACTATCCCAATTCAAGTCTATTTTTGAACCATCATACATAGTACCGTCCCATTGTGCACCGTATGCATTCGAACCAAATGAAAAGCCTGTTGTTTGATTATTAAAAGGGTCTAGAAAAAGTAGGAAGTTGTCATTTTTGCCAAATGAAAAATCGCGTCGTAGAGACTCCACAAAATAGTTGGCTTTAGTTGCATTGTAAAAGGTAGCTAATAGGTATAAATTAGTATCATCATAGGTCATTTTTATGGTCGTAGGCTCAGTAGCTTTACGGTCATCCATAGGAAGTACCATAAAGAAATCATTCGCTTCTTCGGCCATGCTCCAAGCCTCGTCATCACCAATACCGTCTATTATAATTGAACTGGTGGCTTTGTGAATATGTAATTTATAATCTTGATTTTTTTTTTGAGAATTTGCTTTTACTATTAATAGAAAAGTAAAAATATAAAACAGGACAGAAGACTTCATTGTTCTTTATTGGTAGCACAACTTACTTAAAAAATAAATTGTTACCAATCATTGTCTAAACTTTAATCAAAAGAATAATTTCGTACCCTTTCAGCGGCTATTGAAATATTACAATTCTCTAAAACTGTACAGAGATTTTTCCTTTTAGAAAGAAAGGAGTACCAGGTGTAAAATGAATTTCTTCTACTGAAGCTGTCTCATTGAACAATCTACTTTCAGTCGCAAATTGGGTTTCATTCCATTGAGAGTCAAAAAGGTTTTCAATAATTACTCCTAGAGTCCAATTTTCATACTTATAGTTAATGTTAAAATCAGTTACAAAATATCCCTCTGCGGTAATGCTATAATCTTCATTTGCGGCCCTATCACCAAGGTATCTACAATTTAAACCTCCTGAAAAATCACCTATATCTGTAAATGCTAGACCACCTACAGCCGTAAAATCTGGAGCTAACGGAATGTAATCTTGACCATCAAGTTCTTCAATACTTCTACCGTAGGTATAATTGACATCAGTATTAAGATATAACCAATCCCAAACCTGATATCGAACACCTAGTTCAAGACCTAATCTTCTAGTTTTACCACTTGGTTCTACAATACCAGCATCGCCTACGTATACAAATTCTTGGTCTAAAAATAAACTCCAAAGGGTAGCGTTTAATACCATCTTATCCATTGGTTTTATTATGGTGCCGAAATCAATGCCATAAGCTTTTGGCAAAATATCTTGACCTTCATTTGCCGTTACCACCCTTGCATCATTAGAATGAAAGCCGATACCTGTTTTTAGAAACAATTGCCAGTTTCTGTTTACAGTGAATAATGTATTTAATTTGGGACTTATTATTGACTTGCTTTCACTCTTACGATCGTAATTCGCAGATAATTTATTTTCATAATCAAACTTAAAATAGTCTAATCGAATAGAAGGATTAAATGTCCAATTTCCTGTTTTATATTCCGCATTAATAAAGCTGAAAATATTGGTTTCATCTATATCTCCAAGGGCGTATTGTTCTAGTATTGTTTTTCTGTTCAATGTATGTGCAAGCGAAACATCATTGCTATTGTCATTTCTAAACCCAACACCGCCTGAATATTTTAAGTGGTCATCTGTTCCTACATTTATATCAATTTGTTCAAAAACAGTTTCCGCACCAAAAACCGTTCTGTTTTCGTACTGTCGAATTTGATCTCCATTTTCGGGGTCATCCAAAAAGAATGTAAAGTTCGAGAATAGCTCAAAATCATATGTACTGAGAAATGCCCTTGTTTTTATGAACTGATCTTCACCTAAAAATGAGATATGGTCAACCATAAGATTAGTTCTGCTTGTTTCGCCACCTTCAGTATCGTCAATAGCTCCAAAACGACCTATTATATTTTGGCTTACCGCGCGCTGTGGAATTTGACCAGATGCATCCCATTTACTTTGAAAATGTGAAGCTGTAATAGTTAATTCCTCTATACCTATGTCTTTATAATGATATCGTCCTAAAAGGTTGATACGATTAAAATTCTGGGAAGATTGAAAAGGTCCGTCCGTAAGGTATACTTCAGACGCTATATAGGCATCACTTTTTCCAGTTTCCAAAACATTGAATAAACCAACAAACCTATTGGTGTTAAACTGGCCTGTTTCATATGAAATCATGTTTTTGTCAACTTTCTTTTTAAGATTTAAATCAACATACCCTGCGGTATTAAAATCTCCCTTATCGGCGTAATACGGACCTTTACCAAAATTTATATTCTCTATAGTTTCTGGAATAACAAAATGTAAATCCGCATAACCTTGTCCATGTGCATGTGAAACCATATTTACTGGCATACCGTCAACACTTATAGCTACATCTGTACCATGGTCAATATCAAAACCTCGTAAAAATATTTGTTCTGCTTTACCGCCACCAGCATGCTGACCTATCATTAATCCGGGAACTTTACGTAGAATTTCTTGTGATGATTTGACGGGGTCTTTTTGTACATCAACATTAACAATCCTACTCATAGCATCCACTTTAGATACTACAACAACTTGGTCCAAATTTATACTAGATTCTTGTAATGAAATTTTAATTCCATTTGTGAAGTGCTTTTCTTCAACAACTAAAACAAAAGTTTTAAAACCCAAATTGGAAAAGTATACTGAATCATGTACTTTGGTAGCAGGTAATGAAAAAGCTCCTGATAAATTAGTGTGACTATGTTGCCCAGAAGTTTGATTAAAAATACCAACGTTTTCTAATGGAACCAGTCTTTCATCAGTTATAATTCCCTTTAGGTTTTGAGCATTGATCGTTTTAATACAGAAAAAAAATGTAAACCCTGTTAACAGCTTAAGTGCCCACTTACAGTTATAGTTCATAATTAATATTTTAAAATATAGAATGTCTTTGGCGGTACTTACGGTAAAAACTGCTGAAGGTTTTAGATATTTTAAAAATTAACTTAATTTCCAGTTTTGATACATAATAAGTGTATTATTATATAACTCCCTTTTGCATTTATAACAATGTTTTAACTAGATGAGTTAATTATTGAGCATTAATTGTATGAACTTTGTAATGAAAATTAAAATAATTTATTTCTACTATAAATGGGCAAGCAATCATTATTGACTTCATTTCATAAAAATTTACAATTAAAAAACCGTATCGTTATGGCTCCGATGACTCGAAGTCGTGCTGCGAATGCTGAGAATAAACCTATTGAAGAATTGCACGTTGAATACTATAAGCAGAGAGCTTCAGCAGGATTAATAATTACAGAAGGTTCGCAAGTATCTAAAGATGCGGTTGGTTATGTAAATACACCAGGTATTTATTCAAAGGCTCAAGTTGAAGGTTGGAAAAAAGTCACTGAAGCTGTACATAATGAAGGTGGGAAGATTTTTATCCAATTATGGCACGTAGGGCGAATGTCTCATCCTGATTTTCATAATGGGGAATTACCCTTAGCACCCTCGGCCATTAACCCCAATGCACAATCATATACTCCAGAGGGGTTTAAAGACACCGTGACTCCGAAAGCAATGACAAAGGAGGATATTGAACAAACGATTGAAGATTTTGTAAATGCAGCAAAAAATGCGGTTGAGGCCGGCTTCGATGGTGTTGAAATACATTCATCAAATGGATATTTGTTTCATCAATTTTTCAATGGTACATCAAACACAAGAACAGATGAATATGGCGGTAGTATAGAAAATAGAACTCGCTTCTTTTTTGAAGTTTTAGATGCCATGAAAGAAGTTATGCCTCAAGAAAAAATAGGAGTACGATTTAACCCCTCATTACATGGCCTTTTTGGAATTACTATGGATAAGGATACAATACCTACATTTGAATACATCATTAAAAAATTGAATGACTACAACTTAGCTTACGTTCATTTATCCGAACCTTTTACTGATGTATCTGAAATCTCTTTTGCTGTGCAACATATTGCAAAACACTTTAGACCATTATATAATGGTACATTGATGATAAATGGCGGATTTGACCAAAAATCCGGTAATAAAGTTATTGAAGAAGGTGATGCCGATTTAGTAGCATTCGGCAAATTGTTTATCTCAAACCCTGATTTAGTAGAGCGATTTGAACATAATTATGAATTAGCAGAGTGGGATAATGATACGTTTTATACACCTGGTAAAGAAGGATATATAGATTATCCGACTTACAAATAGAAAGCTAAACATGCCTAAAAAATAGAAACGTAATTAAATAACTATTAATTAAAAAAGAAAACATATGAATTTTACAAGAAGCGCGAAAGCACAATGGAAGGGAAGTGGAAAAGATGGTAAAGGAACAATGTCAACCGAGAGTACCGTTTTACAAAATGCTCAATATTCTTTTAATACAAGGTTTGAAGATGGAAAAGGTACAAACCCAGAGGAGTTAATCGGTGCAGCACATGCCGGTTGTTTTTCAATGCAACTTAGTTTTTTACTTGGCGAAGCAGGTTTTACGCCAACGACTTTAGATGTAGATGCAAAGGTTGAATTTAAGGATGGAGAAATCGTAAAAGTGACTCTAGATTTAAAAGGAGATGTGCCAAACATTAAGGCTGATGAATTCAATAAAATTGCTCAAAAAGCAAAGGAAGTTTGTCCAGTTTCAAAATTACTGAATGCGGAAATCGTATTGAATGCTAGTCTTTTGTAAATTTTAATGAAGAGTATTTATAATGGAAAAGCTGCCTACTCAGGCAGCTTTTCAGTTTTATAATCGTTTGTATCTCGTTTGATAATAGCAATATGATAGCCAATAAGTATGGTTATAATAATTGTGGTTTCGCGTTAATTATTATAGGATACGAACTAAGTAGATACCCACTTTATCATGATCTTTAAAAAAATATGATGACTATGGAAAATGTATTGGTAGTAGGTGCGAATGGCACCACAGGAAAAAAAATAGTAAATCTTTTAAAGGCTTCACAGTACTTTAACCCAATAGCAATGGTTCGTATAGAGGAGCAAAAAGAGCAGTTTAAAAAAGAGAATATAAGTACAGTTTTAGGTGACCTTGAAAAAGATTTGTCCCATACTGTTGAGAATATAGATAAGGTGATTTTCGCAGCTGGTTCAGGTGGTAAAAAAGTTATAGCTGTAGATCAAGAGGGCGCTAAAAATTTAATGAAGGCTTCTAAAAAAGCAAATATCAAGAAATTTGTAATGCTAAGTTCAATGGGCGCTGACAATCCTAAAAGCTCAAAAGATTTACAGGAATATTTAGAGGCGAAACATAATGCAGATGAGTATTTAAAATCATCAGAGTTGACTTATGCTATTGTACGCCCAGGATCATTAACAAACGATGCGGGAACAGGAAAAATTGAACTTAAGTCTAAGTTAGGCAAACAAGGAGCTATTACCCGAGATGATGTAGCTCAGACTTTGGTGCGTTCACTTCATGATAATGCAGCAATAAATCAAACTTTTGAAATCATTCAAGGAGATACTCTCATCGGTAAAGCAATGGATAAAATTGCATAAATATCATTAAAAATCTCATGATTAAAAACCGAATACTGTATTCATTAGATTTGGCCTTTAGTAATTATTACTCTTTTTAAGTAGTTTTAAAACTACCCGTTCTTGTGTATCTTCGTGAAAAACTAAATCTATTGAATATGAAAATTTCATTACTAAAATTGTCCCTGGTATTCGCTTTGGTCATTTCCACAATATCCTGTAAAGAAAATCAAAAGAATAAAGATGCTGAAAATGTATCAGATGATGTACAGTTGGATAGTACGGATTTAGCATTATTGGAGCTTGATCTTCCTGAAGGATTTAAAATTGAAGTCTATGCTAGGGGAGTAGATGGTGCACGATCAATGGCTATGGGAGATAATGGAACCTTATTTGTAGGCACCCGAACAGAAAACACGGTTTATGCCATTCAAGATACTGATGGTGATTTTAAGGCTGATAATGTGATAGTATTAGATACGATGGAAGTGCCTAACGGAATTGCTATGAGGAATGGGGATTTATATGTTGCCCAAGTGGGTAGTTTATGGAAGTATCCTAATATAGAAGAGCAATTGGGTGGTACGCTAAATAAGGAGTTGATTTATGATGATTTTCCAACGGAGTTTCACCATGGATGGAAATATATCGCATTCGGACCTGATGATAAATTGTATGTACCCGTGGGTGCGCCTTGTAATATTTGTAATCGTACAAATGAAGACGAACGTTTCGCTACAATTTCTAGAATGGACCCGGACGGAAGCAATCGTGAAATTTATGCTAGAGGTATTAGAAACACCGTAGGTTTTACATGGCACCCAGAAACTGGTGATATGTGGTTTACAGATAATGGCCGCGACATGCTGGGTGATGACATACCACCTTGCGAGTTAAACCATATTACTGAAGCAAGGCAGCATTTTGGATATCCTTTCTGCCATGGTGGTATAGTAAAAGACCCAGAGTTTGGCGAAGAGCATCCGTGTTCAGATTTTGTTTCTCCCGCCTTACAATTAGGAGCTCACGTAGCACCTTTGGCTATAAAATTTTATACCGGTGATATGTTTCCTCCTAATTACAAAGACAAAGCATTTATTGCCGAGCATGGTTCTTGGAACAGAAGTAAAAAGGTTGGTTATAGAATTATGATGGCAGATATTAAGGATGGAGAAGTTATCGATTACGTACCATTTATTGATGGCTGGTTAAATGAATCGACACAAGAAGCATCTGGCAGACCAGTTGATATATTATGGTTGAAAGATGGTTCAATGCTTATTTCTGATGATTATGGTGATGCTATTTATCGTGTTTCATTTGATGATACTGCACTTACAAGTAATTAATATAAAAATAAAATATTCTCAAAAAGCAGCTCATTCGGGCTGCTTTTTTTGGTTTCTAAATTCATTAGTTCAGTTTCCAAACCTTATATTTATACTTCATAAATATCAATTCAATCTCTAAGAATCATGTTTAATTCAACTACGCGTAGAACGTTTCTAAAACAGACCGGTGTGCTTTCTGTAAGTTCAATGTTACCCTTGTCGGTATTACCTCTAGATTCTCGATTTAAAATGGGTTTACAGTTATTCACTATACGTGATGCAATGGCCAAAGATCCAATAGAGAGCATTAAATATGCCAGAAGCTTAGGGTATGAAGATGGAGAAATTTATGGTTATGATGGAGATAATGATAGGTACTACGGAATTAAATCAAAGGAATTTAAAAAGAACTTAATTGATTTAGATTTTACCATTTCAAGCGGGCATTATGATTTTTCAAGTCGATTTAATGAACCTATGGAAAATCTTGAGCGCTATGTTGATCAATGTATTGAAGGGTCTCATAATATCGATAGCAATTATATTACATGGCCATGGTTAGCACCAGAATTTCGTGATATTGAAAATTTCAAAATATTAACCGATAAATTGAACAAAATAGGGGGACAGGTGACCAATGCCGGACTAGAATTTGCGTATCATAATCATGATTTTGAATTTACTGATCACAATGGGCAACAAGGCTATGATATTATTCTAGCAGGTACTGACCCCAGCTTGGTGAAATTACAAATGGATATGTATTGGGTTGAACATTCTTCTAAAAAAAGTCCGAGTGAGTTGATTGCTGATAACCCTGGCCGTTTTGTTATGTGGCATATTAAAGACATGGACAAAGTTACCCGAGATTATTCTGAAATGGGTAATGGTTCCATAGATTATAAGACTTTATTATCTACAATCGCGAAAGAAGATTTGCAATACTATTATATTGAGCAGGGTGGAAATTTTGCCGAAAGCTCAATGAAGAGTATTACCGATAGCGCTGAATATTTTAAAAAAAATCTTCAAAGGTATTTATAAGGTATGAAATACCCGGAAAAGGTTTATTTAAATGGCAACATAGTACCTCACGAAGATGCTAAAATATCGGTTTTTGACCGTGGTTTTATTTTTGGTGATGGTATCTATGAAGTTATGGTACAAATTGACGGGAAATTCTTCTATGAACAAGCACACTTAAATCGCTTGCAAGAAGGGTTAAATAAGATAAATATCGCTTTTGAGTCAAGTAGCTTACCGATTGAAATAGAAAAACTATTAAACGTTACCGAATTAGTTGGTAAGGATTGTCTTCTATATATTCAAATAACGCGAGGTGTCGCACCAAGGCAACATTCGTACCCAATAGATATAGTACCTACGGTAATGATGTATGCGGTACCTAAAGTATTACCCCAAATTAATACTGTCAATGCAAAAGTTATAACAAGGGAAGATTTCAGATGGTCTCGTTGCGATATTAAAATGACGTCACTTTTAGGAAATGTTATGTTGAATGAAGAGGCTATGCAACACCAGTGCCTTGAAACCATTTTACATCGTGATGGCTTTTTTACTGAAGCTTCTCATTGTAATGTGTTCTTTGTAAAAGACAGGGTTGTTTTAACTCATCCTGCCAATGAGCTAATTTTAAATGGCATAACTAGACAAGTAGTTTTTGAACTTTGTAAATCTCTCGATATAGAAATTCGAGAAACACCGGTCTCCATTAATGATATTTCTGAGATAGATGAAGCATTTTTAACAGGCACCAGTACCCAAATAGCATCTATTCAACAAATAGATAATCACATTCTTTATAAAGAGAATAAAATAGGACCCGTAACTCAAAAATTACAGGAGGCTTTTTTGAAAATTAAATCTATTAATCAACCTTAAAATAAGTAAAAAAGTCATCTGCGTCTTTTATGGTCATAAGATTCAGTATGTAGCAAACTTCAGATAAATCTGAAAAATCTAACCCACCTTCGGCTACACTTTCATTTATATATCGACCCTCTTTTCCGTTATACTGATTTCCTAATCGTATAGCAGTATTCCATACCAGTGTTAAATGATTATCGTTCAATTTGCTCTCCCAATTTACAATTCCGTCAGATTTTAAGCCAGGTGTACCATTACCAACTGCATTACCGTCAGCTATTTTGTGATAATCAGTAATTGATTGGGCATATTTAAGCTTGATCGGTTCAGTAACCGATTCATTCCAATCGCTATGCTGAACCACATGAATTTTTTCTTTTACATTTAAGTACTGATTTGTTTCAACTAATTTTTGTACCCAATCTGCAGTGAAATCAGATTGACCTGCTTCAGCAACCCATACAGAACCACCTCTTTTTATCGTTTTCTCAACCTTATTAACAACTTGTTTTATCGACTTATCTCTTTTATTATGAGCATTTGCCCAATTTATACCGAAAGCCAATTTCATTAATTCATTGGGGGGCACATATAATCCTTCTTGTACACCATAGGTGCCTGCAATAGCAAAATAGTTCAAATCTTTATAATCTGGATGATGCAAAAGTGTTCTTAGACCAGCAGCTGTATGTAAATCATCAATATCGGTTTTACAGTCAAATTGAACCAATAATAAATCTTTTGATATATTAAAATCGGGCTTTTGAGCATATATATTTATGCCTAACAGCAATATACCTATAACTGTTAAAGCCTTAAATCTATGAATAAAACTTTTTAAAATAGGTATTTCGAACATACTCTTTTATTGGTAGTACTAAACTATTAAATAAAATTTATCCAACATATAAATATCATATGTAGGTAACTTAATTGTCCATAGCTTCTATTTGTTTCAAAATTTTATCTGCTTCCGCAGCCTTATCATCACTTTTTGAACGATTTTGAGTAGACAATTCATAAGATTCCCTTAGCAATTTTTCATATTGTTCTTGTAGCTTTTCCTTTTGTGTTTTCTTTTTAAATAGACCGAACATAGTTTTTATTTTGAAGTTACCACTTTAGAAGATTTTTTGAATCTATTTTAATTAAAATATAACAACTGTAATTAGAATATGAATTTTAATAGTCTTGAATTTATAGTAAAAACTAGTACCTTACTATGGTAAATTTAAATTTATAGTACCATGAAAAAAACTATCCTACCATTACTATTAATCTTACTAACATTACAACAATTACCAATAAATGCTGCTGTTGCTAAAGTTTCGCAAGAATCTAGTTATACAGAAGGAAACTATACTCTAATTATAGAAGGGTACGATTGGGGACCTACGGTTAAAAAAGTTGTAATACCAATGGCCGATTTAGTGACCGAGGTGAATACATCTGATTTTACGGTTTCAGTTATGCGCAGTAAAGAAGGTGTAGAAATGCAACCGGCAGAATCAAAAGGGGACAGGGAAGTCTTGTTTGCTTATGTATCTGATGAAACCGGCAATAGACTCACTGAAGGTAATCATGCTACTTTAGTTTTATTAGTACATCCTAACAATCCATTAGATTCACCTATCAAATATATTTTTAAAGAGGGTAGAGGTAGTAATCAATGGATTGACTATAGTTTGAATATAACACATACACCAACATCCAAGGTTTGGGATACAGAAGCCGGTAGAATTTATCCGGAGTTAGATAGGTTTGATCTAAAAGGAACACATACAAGTAATGGTTCAACTTTATCTTATGGTTCTTTTGAGCCTGAGAGTATTTCTAGTAAAACGCCACTGATCATTTGGTTACATGGTGGTGGTGAAGGTGGCACTGATCCGAGCATAGCCTTAATTGCAAACAAGGCCACAAATTATGCTACTGATGAAATACAAGCGTATTTTGGTAAAGCTTATGTTTTGGTACCACAAACACCTACTTTTTGGATGCAAAGCGAATCTGGAAATTATACTAGGGGAGATACTGATGATATTTATAACAAAGCTTTATTTAATTTGATTGAAAGTTATGTAGCAAAACACCCAAAAATAGATACTGATAGAATTTATATAGGTGGTTGTTCAAATGGTGGCTATATGAGCCTCAAATTAATACTTGAACATCCCAATTATTTTGCAGCGGGTTATATAAGTGCCTTGGCATATCAAAATAAATACATAACCGATAAAGAAATAGAACGAATTAAAAATGTGCCTATATGGTTCGTACATTCCGAAGATGATACTACTACAGTACCAGATGAGACTGTTGTGCCCTTATATAATAGGTTGATTGCTGCAGGTTCACCTAATGTACATTTCTCTTATTATGAACATGTCGTTGATTTAACGGGTTTTTATGGTGGAAAGGATTATTATTTCCCAGGTCATTGGTCTTGGATATATTCACATGCAAATGATGCTAATTTTGATTTTAACCAAAAACCTGTACTATTAAATGGCAGAGTAGTTACAATTATGGAGTGGTTAGCTTCTCAAAAAAGGTAGAATTTTTCTTTATTTAGGTTTAAAAGTCTAAAAACTCTTAAATGTTTGCCAAAAAAATGTATTTAAATGTACTTAATACTTTGTTTGTCAAGTTTTGGCGTCATCTTTGCTTACTAAATAGTATTATAAATTAAATTACATTACAATGAGTAAAGGAACAGTAAAATTTTTCAACGACACAAAAGGTTTCGGTTTTATCACTGAAGAAGGTGTTGAAAAAGACCACTTTGTGCACATTTCAGGTTTAATCGACGAAATTCGTGAAGGCGATGAAGTTGAATTCGAACTAAAAGAAGGTAACAAAGGATTAAACGCAGTGAACGTAAAAGTTATCTAAACATATATACTTTCAAGTTTAAGAAAAAGCCCTTCCATAGTGAAGGGTTTTTTTATTACTCATTTTCAAGCTTCTAGGTCAAAATAAAGACGTAATTTTGCACCCGCAAAAAAGTCGTATTATGAAGCGTATCAATGAATACAAAAAACTCTTTGGGGTTGAAAAGGAAATTGAGCTTAAAACTCTAAAATCTACTTATAGGAATTTGGTAAAAGAATGGCATCCAGATAAATTTCAAGAAGGTGATGAAAAACGTGAAGAGGCTGAAATACAGAGTCGTCGTATCATTGACGGTTACCATTTTTTAGTAAGTATAGCTCCTGAAACTTTAGAGGCAAACAATGATGTTTACCAAGAAACTATAAATAATTCTGGTATATCAGATTACCAACACAACGGTCTTGTACTAGAAATTACATTTTTAGATGGTTCTACTTATGAGTATTTCGGAGTTACTAAACCTATTTTTCAAAAGATGATCAACTCTAACAAGTTGAACAGATTTGCAAAAAGAAGTATCTATCCAAATTATATTTATAGAAAATCAAAAAGAGACCTTCAAGAGGCTTAGAATTTTATATAAAATAAAGAATCACAGATATCGCATGAAAAATCAAGAAGAGATTTTATCGAAATTGAATATTGATGCGTTGAATCCTATGCAAGAGGAGGCGATAACTGTGATTTCATCTACAGCCAACACAATTCTATTATCACCAACCGGTACTGGAAAAACGTTGGCTTTTTTACTTCCTGTTTTAGAGGCATTAGATTACAATAATTTTGAGGTTCAAGTACTGATTTTAGTGCCTTCGCGAGAATTGGCTATTCAAATTGAACAGGTTATTCGCAATATGGGGTCTGGTTTCAAGGTAAACGCCATTTATGGTGGTAGACCGATGTCAAAAGATAAGATTGAACTAAAACACACTCCTGCAATTTTGGTAGGTACTCCTGGTAGAATTTTAGACCATTTTATTGCGGACCGATTTACAAAAGACAGTATTACTACTTTAATACTTGATGAGTTTGACAAATCGTTAGAAGTTGGCTTTGAAGAGGAAATGACTGAAATTCTTAGTGAATTGACTAACCTTAAGAAACGGATATTAACCTCGGCAACCGAAGGTGTTAAAATCCCTAAGTTCGTTGGGATGGAAAATCCTAGGAGAATTAATTATTTAAAGGCAGCTACACAGTCACAATTAACAATAAAGACAGTTGTATCGCCAGATAAGGACAAACTGAATATGTTAGTTCAGCTCCTAAAATTTATCGGAGAAGAACCAGGGATTATCTTCTGTAATTATAAAGATAGTATTGAGCAAATTAGCACTTACTTAGATAAACATCGTTTACAGCATGTATGCTTTTCTGGTGGCATGGAACAAAAAGACCGTGAACGTGCTCTGATAAAATTCAGAAATGGTAGTAGTAGAGTATTAGTGGCCACCGATTTGGCAGCTAGGGGTATAGATATACCTGAATTAAAATTTATTATTCATTTTGAGCTACCACATCACTCAGAAGAATTTACACATCGTAATGGTAGAACTGCTCGAGTAAATGCATCCGGTACCGCTTATGTTTTAAAATGGGAGAAAGAATCTTTGCCTGAATTTATCCCTAGATCAAAAGGAATTGATATTGCCAAAAAGAAAGTTATTGGTGAACTGTATTGGGAAACGTTATTCATATCAGGAGGACGAAAAGATAAAATATCAAAAGGGGATATTGCAGGACTTTTCTTTAAACAAGGCGGACTGAACCAAGACCAATTGGGCGATATTGAGTTAAAGCAAGATTGTGCATTTGTTGCCGTACCAAAAACCAAGGCAATTGAATTATCGACTCAATTGAATAATTCGAGATTAAAAAAGAAAAAAGTGCGCATTACCGTACTTTAGTCATTGTTAGTATTTTAGCGTTTTTATAGGTAAAAATGAAGGAGAAGCAACACGAAAACGGGTCTGATATAGATTTATTAGAGATTGAAAATTGTATTGAAATTTTAAATCGTTTAGTTACCGATACGAACCAAATTTTCGAAATTCCAGAAGATAGAAGAATAGCCCTTATTAAAGTAGCTGGTCAGCTATCGCGCCCTAACAAACAAGAATTTGCTAAAAGGGTAAAGGATGCTAAACGAAATGAAAAACGTAAGCAGGCTGTTCGAGATAAGCATGCAAGAAAAGAAACGGGTATTAGAAGTGCTCGGGAAGCCCATGTTTTTGTAGCCCCAAAATTATTACCTGCAGCAGAATTAGAAAGTAAGGATTTACCAGAACTTACTACACCACGTAATTGCTATGTATGTAAGACCGAGTTTACTAAACTTCATCATTTTTATGACACCATGTGTTCTGACTGTGGCGATTTCAATTATGCTAAACGATTTCAGAACGCCAATGTCAAAGGTCAAATCGCTGTTATTACTGGATCTAGATTAAAAATAGGTTACCATATTACTTTAATGCTTTTACGTGGTGGTGCTACGGTTATTGCAACCACACGTTTTCCTGTCGATTCTGCTCTCCGCTTTTCTAAAGAAGAGGATTTTATGGAATGGGGTCATCGACTAAAAATTCACGGACTTGACTTACGTCATATACCCAGTGTTGAAATTTTCTGCAATTTTATTGAGCAGCAGTATGTCAAGCTAGATATTCTAATTAATAATGCTGCACAAACCGTTCGTAGACCAGCAGGTTTTTACCATCATTTAATGGAGAATGAAGAACGCGAATTTTCTTCATTGCCCAAGTTTGCTCAAATGGTTTTAAGTGATCATGAAAGTTGTCTTGATGAATTGAAATCGTTTAGCACTAAAGCTTCCCCGAATCAAAATATGCCGGTTACTTGGCACGGACCAGAGCCTGGTATCGGTTTGCGAGAATCAGCCAAATTATCTCAAATTCCGTATAGTTTTGATAATGCTTTGGTGGCTCAAGAGGTTTTTCCAACGGGAGAATTAGATGCAGATTTACAACAAGTTGATTTGCGTAAAACAAATAGCTGGCGATTAAAACTAGGCGAAATAGAAACCACTGAAATGATTGAGGTTCAATTGGTTAATTCTGTTGCTCCGTTCGTTTTATGCAACCGTTTGGCCGAGCTCATGAAAAAAGAGAACACTGGTCAAAAGCATATTATTAACGTTACGGCAATGGAAGGTAAATTTCACCGTTTTTTTAAAGAATCACGTCACCCACATACCAATATGGCAAAGGCGGCACTTAATATGTTGACGCATACCGCTTCAGGTGAATTGGCCAAAGACGGAATTTTCATGAATGCTGTCGATACCGGTTGGGTTACCGATGAAGACCCTGCTGAATTAGCTAAAAAGAAGCAAGAAGTACACGATTTTCAACCACCATTAGATATTGTTGATGGAGCGGCAAGAGTGATGGACCCCTTATTTGACGGTATCAATACAGGAAAGCACTGGTGTGGAAAATTCTTAAAAGATTACTTTCCTATAGATTGGTAAACGTATTCAATCTTAATACAAAAACTACAATTGATGATCAAGTATTGATAAGAATAGGTTTAAATTAACCTTCTTTATTATAATACGTAATATATATTCATGAAAATAAGATAATTGCAAAAATGAAGCGAAAGCTATGTTATAATTTTTGGTTTAACTAACTTTAGGTTCTGACCAATCAATTATAAAATACCAATGAATAGATTATTCCGGAACCTTGCTTTTATCACTTGTTTATTTATTTCAACAACACTTTTTTCTCAAGATTTTTCAGCTTTTGAATACCGAACTATTGGCCCCTTAAGAGGTGGTCGTGTAACCACGGTAACAGGAACACCAACTGAACCAGGCACTTTTTATTTGGGAGCTTCCGGGGCAGGGGTATGGAAAACGGAAGATTATGGAACCACTTGGAACAATGTTTCCGATGGTTTTTTCAATACTCCATCAATTGGCGCTATAGAAATAGCGGCCAATGATCCAAATATTGTTTATGTCGGCACAGGTTCAGACGGACTTCGTAGTAATATCATCCATGGTAAAGGAGTCTATAAATCAATAGATGCAGGAAAAACATGGTCGCATATCGGCCTTGATAATGTAGGTCAAATAGGTGCTGTTGAAATAGACCCAACTAACAGTAATATCGTATGGGTAGCTGCAATTGGTAATGCTTTTAAAGACAATGAAGAGCGTGGAGTATATAAAACTATTGATGGTGGTGTAACTTGGGAGAAGGTTCTATTTGTTTCAAACAAAACTGGCTTTGCAGATTTAGAACTATTACCTGGAAACCCAAATGTTGTTTTTGCAGCAGCTTGGAAAGCACAGCGTAAACCATGGACTATAGATTCAGGTGGCGAGAATAAAGATGGTGGCATTTACAAATCTGTCAATGCCGGAAAAGATTGGGTGAAACTTGAAAAAGGATTACCAGAAGGATTAATAGGAAAAATTGATTTAGGAGTCACGGCATCTGATTCGAAAATTTTATATGCTATAATTGAAGCACCAGGTGACGAAGGCGGAGTTTACAAATCTGTAGATCAAGGCAATTCATTTACGCAAACATCAAGCGAAAAAGGATTGGTGAACAGACCATTTTATTATACAAATATAGAAGTAGATCCTACCAATGGTGATATTGTTTATTCAAATGCAAATCCTTTATTGAAATCTACAGATGGTGGAAAAACATGGAATGAAATGGATGTACCACATGGAGACAACCATGATATATGGATGAATCCTAATAATCCCGATTTATTAATACAGTGTAACGATGGTGGTGCCAATATTTCACATAATGGAGGTAAAACTTGGTCTTCACAATTCAATCAACCTACCGCAGAAATTTATCAAGTCGCGGTTGATGACCAATATCCTTATTGGGTATACGGTGCACAACAAGATAACACAACGATTGCTATACCTAGTTCATCACCAAGTGCCACTTTAGCTCAGGGTACACAGGTAATGATAGATGTTGGTGGTTGTGAAACAGGACCAGCAATACCAAAGCCCGGTGACCATAATACGGTTTACAACAACTGTAAAGGGCGGTTTAGTGTTTACAGTAAGCTAACGGGTACTAATCGCGAGTATTCTATTGGGGCATCTAACATTTATGGACATAACCCAAAAGACTTAAAGTATAGGTTTCAACGTGTGGCACCGGTACACGTATCTCCTCATGACCCAGACGTGGTATATATGGGGTCACAGTATGTGCACAAAACCAGAAATAATGGTGAAATTTGGGAAACAATATCGCCAGACTTAACTGCCTTTGAGGAAGACAAGCAAGTAATTTCCGGAGATATAATTACACGTGATATTACAGGTGAAGAATACTACAGCACATTATACTCGATTAGAGAATCTAAAATTCAAAAAGACTTAATATGGACAGGCTCTAATGACGGAGTAATTTCAGTTACTAAAAATGGTGGCCAAACTTGGGAAATTGTAACACCCAAAAAATTACCGAAAGGTGGTAGGGTAGAGTCGATAGAACCATCTCAATACAATGCCGCTAAAGCATACATTTCTGTGGATAGACACCTATTAGGTGATACTACACCTTATTTCTACAAAACTGAAGATTTCGGGAAAAGTTGGGAACTATTAAGTACTGCAACAAATGGAATTCCTTCAGATTATACAAGTAAGGTATTAAGAGAAGACCCCGAAACAGTTGGATTGCTATATGCCGGAACAGAATACGGAATGTTCGTTTCTTTTGATGATGGTAAAAATTGGAAGACATTTCAACAAAACTTACCTGTAACACCAATAACGGATATAATTATAAATCGAGGCGACTTGGTATTGAGTACAATGGGCCGTGGTTTTTGGATTTTAGACAATATTACATCATTAAGAAACCCAGAAGTAGGTAAATTAAATAATAAAGCTGTATTGTTTAAGCCAGATAATACGATTCGTTATCGAACACCAAGAAGATCTTCAGATTTTCCAAATTACCCATCAACTAGTGTCATTATCGATTATTACCTTCCAAAGGACTATAAAAAAAATGTTCAGCTTGAAATATTAGATTCAAACAAAAAATCTATTGTTACTATTGTTAGTGATTCTACACAATTAAAGTCATCATCTGAAGCCGTTGAAGACATGGGCTTAAGTATGACCTTTTCATATAATGACACTAAACTGGAAACAAAAAAAGGATTAAATCGATTCCATTGGGACTTAAACCAAAAAGGTGCATGGAGCGATAAGAAATCTCGTAGTTATAAAAACGGACCAATGGTGCCACCAGGTTTATACACTGTTAAACTTACTGCAGGCAATGAAACTATAGAACAATCTTTTGAAGTTCTTATAGATCCTCGTTTAGAATCGGAAGGGGTTACAAGCACAACCATTAAAGAGCAATTGATTTTGGAAGATGAAGTTTTAGATTTATTGACCGAGGCCAGAAAATTACAAGCATCTATAGAAGCTGATATCAAGAAAGCACAAGGTTCAAAAAAATCAGATTTAGAGTTACTTTTAAAAGCACTTAAAAATGATGATGGTGCATATCCGCGACAAATGCTTGTAGCCCAAATAGCTTATTTATCATACATAGTAGGTGGTTCTGATAAAAAACCAGGTCAAGAAGAAATTGAACGTTTAAAAGAGCTTAGGGTTCAATTAAATGAAATCAAGCAAAAAATCAATGGTTAAAAATTTAGGCTAGTTGATATACTATTATTTCGACTTGCCTTAAAAATCTCGTCGATAAAACTACCCTTTCTGTAAAGGTATAATTAGCAGACTTCTATTCTCTTTTAATATTTAGATATAAAGTTTCATTCCATACGCGTTAATTAAAATACACGTATGGAATGAAACTTTATATCCTGATCGTAAGTATATTATTTGCTCAGCTTACTTTAACCCAAGAGTTCGGAACAAAAGCAGAAAACAAAATATGGTCTTTACAAGAATGTATTAGATATGCCATAATAAATAATTTTACCGTTAATGATGCTAACCTTAGCAAAGGTATTATTCTCTTAATTTTTGTGTACATTAGGACTAACATTATAAATTTGCCCGAAAATGAATTCACGCTCCCTAACCATAATGGTAATGAGTTTTATAATACTCGTAACCTTTGTATCCTGCGGAAATATAAAAGCAGTTAAAAGTGCTGATACTTTATCTGATGTGGTCTCAGTTGATGATCAGCCAAAATGGACCTCTATTTTTAATGGAACCGATTTAACAGGTTGGACCATAAAAATTAGAGGCTATCCCTTAGGTGAGAATTTCGGGAATACATTGCGAGTTGAAGATAGTATCTTAAAAATACGATATGATGCCTATGGTTCAAATTTCAATGACCGTTTCGGTACGGTTTATTTTGATAAATATTTGACTAACTATAGATTAAAAGTAGAATATAGGTTTGTAGGTGAAACGGCTCCAGGGGCACCAACTTGGGGTTATCGTGATAGTGGTATTCAATTTCAGGGACAGCCCCCTACTACTCAAAAACTAGACGATGCCTTTCCCGTTTGTTTGGAATATAATTTCCATGGTGGTAATGGAACAGAAGAAAGACCATTAGGTGCCGCCTGTACCAACGGTATGTTTATAGAATACATGGGAGAAAAGAATACCACTACGTGTATCCCTGCAGAAGTAGGCAGAACCTTTCATGGAAACCAATGGGTCACGGCTGAAATTGAAGTGAAAAATGGTAAGATTACCCATTATGTAAATGGGGAAGAAATTTTAAGCTACGCAAATCCTACATACAATCCGGAGAATGAAATGGCTAAAATGCTGATGGATGGTGAGTATACCAAAGTAAAGGGCGGCTATATTTCCTTACAGTCCAACAGCCACCCCATAGATTTTAGAAAAATTGAACTTCTAGAGTATTAAGTTTCTAGTAGTTCAATTATACTTTTATAATGTAACTTTCTGTCCGGTTTTAGCAGCTTTAAAGATTGCATCAATAATTTTCATATCCTTTACACCTTCCTCGCCATCTACAGGAACAATGGGCTGTACACCATCAAAAATGAGTGCGGCCATACCATCCATTTGTAAGGTTTGGTGTGTGATGTGAGGTTGGGTCAAAGGACCTTTATGCGTTCTCCCTTCAATTGGACCATAACCTGTAGAAGGCTGCATTTCTACAAATCCCTTAGAACCAGTCATATAAAATCTGTCTAAATTATTCATACTGTACGTAGAAAGGCAATTGGCTACTGCACCACTAGGGAAACCCATTTGAAATTGTATAGTTTCATCGATGCCCTCTTTGAATTTTTCGGGGTCGGTCTTTGTTTCTTGTGCCGTTACCCAAACTGGTTCTTCACCTAGCATATAGCGTGCACCATTAATAGAATAGATTCCGATGTCCATCATGGCACCACCACCAGACAGTTCTTTGTTTAAACGCCATTGAGTAGGATCACCGATGGTAAAACCAGATTGGCCTTGAAAGAATTTAGTATCCCCGAATACCCCATCTTTACGCATTTGAATTACGGCTACAGTTTTAGGTTCAAAATGCATACGATAGCCAATCAATAGCTTTACATTGGCGGCTTTACAGGCGTCTACCATTTCTTGCCCTTCTTGGGCGTTGATACCCATCGGCTTTTCACTGATAACATGTTTACCTGCTTTTGCTACTTGAATAGTTTGGTCCTTGTGCAATCCATTTGGGGTAATAATATATACGGCATCAATATCTGGATTATCTTTTATCGCATCAAAATTTTCGTAGTTGTAGCAATTCTTTTCTGGAATGCCATATTTCGATTGCCACTTTTTTATTTTGCTAGGTGTACCACTAATTACACCTACTAATTTAGCACGTGTACATGATTGCATAGCCTCAGCCACTCGTGTACCATAGCTACCTAAGCCCATAATGGCAACTTTTAAAATAGGTCCTTCATAAGGTTCTGAACTTGCGGCGAACAGTTGTGCAGGACTGTATATTAAGGGCACACTGATAGCTGTAATCGAAAGTTTCTCTATAAATTCTCTTCTTGAAGACATAAGATTGTGTATTAGGTTGATTTATTTGTATATAAATATAGGTAAACTTGTTTTGAAATCCATGAATCCATTTTACCTTATATAATCTTAGCAATCTAACTTTGGCTATTTATAATTCGTTCTTTAAAATTTCAATCGACTTTCTAAATAGGCTTTCATAGTTACATTTAATTCTTGTTGATTAGCCAGTGGCTCTTTACTAAATGGAGCTTGAGGCATATAAGGATAGGGTCCAAATTCAGGAGTTATCGAAAAAGTATCCAAAGCTAAATGCTCATTTATTACACGTTGCCACCAGTGCAGATATTGTTCTAGATACGTTTTCCATTCTGGAGCAAAAGGATTGTTAACCTGTGGTGCCTGTTCAAAACCGACTCGTGCATGAATATGTTTAATATGTGGAATAATCTTTTCAAATATATGTTCTTGATCTTGTAGCATACTTTCTGAAACTACACACCAATGAGATAAATCTCCTACTAGCTGTAATTGAGGATATTTATCTAAATAACAAAGGGTAGTGGCGGAATGAAAAGTAAAGCGACCCCTGTGAATTTCATGATAAACAGGAATATTGTTTAGCTTAGAAAAGCTTTCTATTGCTTCGATTACCAAGCAATTATCTTTAAATGAAAAGTGGTCTTTTCCGGTATGGGAATTAATAAAATTTGGATGGTAAGGCAACATACGTTCTAGCTGAGTCAAAACATCTATAATATATGCTTCCACCGTTTCCAATTTTACAGGTAATACTTGCTGTAAAACGCAAACAAAATTTGGATTTTGTTCTCGTGATTTTTCCAAACCTCTCAAAAATTCTATTTCGAAGGTTTTATTATTAGGAAGATTAATTTCAACTCCTTGAAAACCTTGAATCTGTATAAGTTCAAAAAAATCTGAGACAGATAAATCATCACTTCCCCAATGCGGATATAGATAGTTAATTTTCTTCATTTAATATAGAACAGGGTTCAAGGGTGAATTAATGGTTTCTCCAATTTGGACACCAGGACACCAAGTATCCCAATCATTCTGTTGACCATCATTACTTGGCTTTTTTAATTTCATATCCTTATCCATATAAATGACGGTCATTACCTTACGCATTTCTTGAGTTGTATTCGCTCCTGCACGGTGAAATACCCAACCGGAATGAAAACTGACCTCACCAACATCAAAAGGCTCGACAACATGTTTAAAATCGGTTACTCTCAATCTATTTTGTATGGCCTTTTCACTTTCATCACTTATAGAAAGGTCTCTACCATCAATAATTTCATGGCTTCCAGCACTAAACTCTAAAGGCCCCATAGTTAATGGGGTTTCTTGTAAAGGTATCCAAGCGGTAACAGTTTTATCAGTTTGCAATGGCCAATAATACTGATCGGCGTGCCAAGGAGTAATACCGCCGCCTGCTTCCTTAAATAAAGCTTGATCATGGTATAGTCGCACACCCTTAACTTGCATAAGGTCTGTGGCTATTTGTGCCAATCTTTTTGAAAATATTAGTGTCTTTATGGCTCCGTCTTCCTTCCACAAATTGAATAACTGTACAAAGGCCTTACCATAGGTATCTCTTTTTTCTAAAGGTTTTGAATCTGCATTCATTTCTGTCACTTTTTTTGAAATATGCTCATTATAATATGAAAGCGTTTCTGCATCAAAAACATCTTTCAATTTAATGTAACGGTATGTACTGTAAAAATCAATCTGATCTTTGGTTAGGATATATGGTTTATCAATTAATTCATGCTTTTTCATAATAAATACGATTTAGATATGTAAAATTAGGAAGTTAACCTCGTTAAAAGTTTTTCGATTTTAACCAATGCTATGTATATCTAAACTTTTATTACTTAATTTATCATAAATAAATGTTTATATAAGTTATTATGAAGCCTGTTGTCGAAAATATCGGTTTACAAGAATCAAATATATCTTTCCGTTTTTTTAAATTGGAAGAAACTCAGTTTAAACCATTTTGGCATTATCATCCAGAGTTAGAACTTACCCTTATTACTAAAGGTTGTGGTACTCGTTTTGTTGGAAATAGTATTCTTCCCTATTCTAAAAATGATTTGGTTCTTATGGGAGCGAATCTTCCTCATAATTACGCATCTTTAAAATATGATGGACAGGAACGGCAAGGAGCTATAGTACTTCAATTTCCATCCCATATATTTAATTCGATTAAGGAATGTGAACTACTGCATATCTTATACAAAGAAGCGGAAAGAGGAATTCAATTTATTGAACCAAAAGCAACTACTCTTCAATTGATACATGATTTTGAAAGTGTAACCCCAACAGTACAGGTAGCGGTTTTGCTTCAAATATTGGATCAATTATTTCATCATAAAAATAGAAAGTATCTCGCTTCCTCATTATATGATCATCAAATAATAAGTGCTGAATCTCAAGATAAAATAAAAACTATTATCTGTTATATACTTGAAAATTTAGATAAAAAGCTTACCGTAAAAGAAATGGCAGAGAGAACCAATATGGTAGAACAGTCTTTTTGTAGATGGTTTAAAAAAGCTGTAGGACATTCATTCGTCACATTTTTAAATTCATCTAGAATTGAACAGGCCTGTATGTATTTATCAACTACAGATAAATATATACAGGCCATTGCTTTTGACTGTGGTTTTGAAAGTGTGTCTCACTTTAATCGCACTTTCAAAAAATTGAAAGGAAAAAGTCCGAGAGAATTTAGAGTTTAAGCTTAGACTTCTGCCTCAGTTTCAGCTTCAATAGGTTCTTCTTCTATAACTTCTGCCACTGCAGGTACTGAATCTTTCAAACTATTAAATTTTTCTACACGTGCCATATCATCCTCTTCACCTGAAAAATATGGAAATACATCCATAATAGGT
The DNA here is from genome assembly GCF_963974015.1 of uncultured Maribacter sp. Classification (GTDB taxonomy): domain Bacteria; phylum Bacteroidota; class Bacteroidia; order Flavobacteriales; family Flavobacteriaceae; genus Maribacter. The sequence continues at coordinate 171,662 of NZ_CAXBBZ010000002.1, forward strand.
GATTCTGAAATGGCAGGTACAGTATACTCACCCATAGTATCTTTCATAATACTAATGGTATTGTCATAAGCTTCTTTAACATCATTTGCCTGTATCAGCAAATACATATTCGTCTTACGTTCTTTACCGCTTTCTTCATCAAAGGCAATTAAAGAAACTCTAGATTTAAACCATCGGTCTGAATTTTCAAAAGGATGAATTTCGGCATAGTTAGCTACTTTAATATTAGTGATTTTAATTTCATCACTATCGCTTAAATAAGCCGCCATTTCTTCGGTAATTCTGCTTTCGGCCTCAGTATAGGAAATTGCATCGACCAAAAAAGGTTCTGTTTTTACTTTTTGTGTACCTGAAGCTTCATCAAGTTTTCTATATTTTACTTTACACTCGTACCAAGTGGCGCTCATCTTATTTTGTTTTAGGGGTGTCAAATATAAGTTTTAGCCATAGTTCTTACGGTTAAAAAAGAAGATAGATATTCACAAAATTTCAATTAAATACATATTACTTTTATCCTTAGGGGGTTATAAATCTTAATGGTGAGTTTCAATTTTAAGATTACTTTTAATCATACTAAAATTGATTGAAAAAATCAATTTACATAGTAAATGTGAAGCCGAAACTCAAGTTAGAAGAGCGGTCATTTTCCGCCGTAGGCGAAAAACTGCTATAGAAATAATTATAAAGTGCAGATAAACTTATTACTTCTGTTATTGGTAATTCGGCCTTTAATTGACACAATATGCGATGATTAGCGATTTGTTGATATAACGGTTGAAAGTATATTGTTCCCGTTAGATCTAATCGTGTTTTTTTAAATGATTGATTTATTGATAGGTAACTACTGTTTCTGTGATTATAAAAAAGTTCATTGCTAACATCAATCCTTTCAATTTCGTACATATATGCATTTCCAAAATAAGCCTTTGTATTTTCAGTTGAAATCATTTTTAAACGAATGCCCGCACCGATTAAATTTCTACTGGTAATAGTCAATAATTTGTTATTCTGGTTTTGAATGAATGCTTCTAATCTAAATAGTTCAGATATTTTTTGATTGTAGCGAAAATGAAAAAACCATGAGTTCTGAAAATCTTGATCTTGACTTCTAATAAGATTATAGTTACCAATGAAAAAGTATATTTTCTTTAAATCTTTAGACTTTAATTGAGTGGTAATGTTTGAACCTATTTGAAAAATATAGTCTCCATTATTATCTGTATAATTAGCTAAGACATCACTTTTTAGTGCAAACCGGGTAGAATCTTTCTGCATTCTTTTCGACTCAATATTCACCAATTGTCCATATGTATTTTGACTAAACGTTTGAAAAATGAAAAAGAAAAATAGGGTTCTGAAAATGCTCATATTAGGTTATTTTGCTAATAATTGACAAAGTTATCTAAAATTAGGGGCAACTATACTGTGAGGAAGCCTGTATTATAAATAGAATTTTATATTATTGAATAGATAAAACCTAGAATAACACTTGCTTTACTTGGTCAAAATAGAAATCGATAATGGGTATATTTATTTTAGTTAACATACCTATTGCAAAACCTATTCAATTAACTTATGGATATAATTGAAGCTATCCAGAATTAATTTAAAGTATTTGCAACTCTTAAATTACCTATAACCATCGATGAACCTGAACTTCTACATTCCGTCATAAATAAATAATTATTACATTTAACAAGCTTACGACCATACTTCCCCCGAGTTTATACGAGTGTTAACCTTGTAAAATATACCAAATGCCCATATACATGGATCGCCACGATGTGGCGGAAGAAGTAACTGCTGAAATAGTAGCTGCACTTCATAAAGAAGATCTTCTAATTCAACATCAATACTGCTGTAAAGGGCTTACCTATTGGTATGATGATAATCGTAAAACAGCTTTTTGCTTGGTAGAGGCACCTAATAAAGAAGCTATTGCAGAAATGCATGCCCAAGCACATGGTGAGGTGCCAAATACAATCATTGAAGTGGATGCCAGTATTGTTGAATCATTTTTAGGTCGAATAGAGGATCCTGCAAAATCTCAAAAAACAGAATTGAATATTGTTAATGATCCTGCTTTTAGAATTCTAGTGGTACTTCAACTTTTTGAAAACGAACTAGCCACTGTACCTAACAACAAACTGTTCACATTGATTAAAACGATTACAGAAAAAAATGAAGGTCGTTTGATTAAAAATTCAACTAACTACTTATTAATTTCTTTTACCTCCACCACTAAGGCCATTGATGCTTCGTTGGCCATCAAAAAGGTTTTTTCTGACTTTAAAACGAACACTAAACAATTGTGTATTGGTGTAAGTGCTGGTGTACCCGTCACCAAAGAACATGGTTTTTTCGAGGAAACCATAAAAACTGCTATGCGATTGTCAAATATCTCGCGGGGACAAATCGTCATCACTTCTGAAGTAAAGGAATTATACGAAAGTGAAAATCAGAACTTACAATTATGTGATAAGGAAATAAAAACACTTCCATTTCAAGAAGAACAGTTTTTAAATAGTGTTATGAATTACTTAGATAGTGAATGGCAGAATCCTGATTTAGGTGTCGAGAAGTTTTGTTCCCATTTAGGTTTGAGCACTTCTCAACTGTATCGAAAAACGAAAAGCATATTACATACTTCCACAAATAATTTGATTCAAGAACACCGACTAGAAAACTCGGTAAAGCTATTATATAAAAAAGAAAAAAGTATCTCTGAAATCGCTTTTGAAACAGGCTTCAACAGTGCTGCCTATTTTACAAAGTGTTTTCATAAAAGGTATGGAATTTCGCCATCTTCCTTTATTAAGAGTACATAAGTAATTGAGATAAAAAGAATTACATTCTGAACGATTTGTTATAGTGTTTGGTTGAAATGTAGAATTCATAATGAAAAAGCATGACTAGATTTGGTAGAGACCATCGAAACATTAAAAGTCATGAGAAAAATGTTAATACTCATTTACGGAATTCTGGCCTACATTATTTTTTTGATTGCTTTCGTTTATTCTATTGGCTTTGTCAATAACCTTTGGGTATCAAAAGGTATAGATATAGGTGTTGAAATAAATTTGATGACCGCTTTACTTATTAATGTTGGGTTATTGAGCCTCTTTGCATTGCAACATAGTGTAATTGCCAGACCGGCATTCAAAAAATGGTGGGTTCAGATAATAGGCAAGCCAGCAGAAAGAAGTACCTATATTTTATTGACCAGTTTGGCACTTTTGCTCCTTTTTTGGAAATGGCAACCTATGCCTAACATAGTTTGTACTATTGAAAACAATTCAATGGTAATAAGCGTACAGGTCATTTATTTTATTGGATGGACTATTGTATTGCTCTCCACTTTTATGATCAGTCATTTTGAACTATTTGGTCTGACTCAAATTTTAGATAATTTAAAAAACAACGTTTCGAAGTCCCCATCATTTCAGGCTAATTTTTTCTACGGCTTGGTTCGTCATCCTATAATGCTCGGTTTTTTGATTGCTTTTTGGGCAACCCCAACAATGACTACCGGCCACTTACTATTTGCAGTGGTGACTACTGTTTACATTCTGGTAGCTGTAAAATTCTTAGAAGAAAGAGACCTTAAAAAAGCATTGGGAGAAACCTATGTTAACTATCAAAAAAAGGTGCCGATGTTTATTCCATTAACCAAATTATCAAAACAATAATCACTTTAAAAACTAAATATCATGAATAAATCACTTTTTGAACGTCTAGGAGGAAGAGCAGGAATTTCCACTATTGTTGATAACACCGTTACTAACCATATGGAAAACCCAGCCATTAACGCTAGGTTCATACCTTTTAAAGATCAACCCGAACGTCTGGCTATAATTAAAAGCCATACTATTGACTTTTTTAGTGCCGGTAGTGGCGGACCAGCAACGTATACTGGAAAGGATATGGTCACTGCCCATACAGGAATGAATATAAGTCCTGGAGAATATATGCACGTGATGGATGATATTTTCAAAGCCTTGGATCAAAACGGTATTGATGAGGAATCCAAAAAGGATGTCCTTGCTATATTATGGTCCTTAAAAGGAATGATGATATCAAAATAAACTAAGTACTTCTATAGCATAAAAACGGAACAAACCATGAAAAACCTTCAACAGCCTATCACAGAAGAAATTATAAAAAGCCTACGGAAGCAATTAAAAGGTGCGCTAATTACACCTAACGACACTTTGTATGATGAAACACGAAAAGTATATAACGCTATGATTGATAAACATCCTGGCGCTATTGCTATGTGCACCGATGTGAATGATGTTAAAGTAGCCGTTGACTTTGGTAGGAATAATAATCTTCTTGTTGCAATTAGAGGAGGTGGCCATAATGGCGGCGGACTAGGATTATGCGATGGCGGATTGGTCATTGACTTATCTGGACTTAAGTCTATTACGGTAAATACGGATAACAGCACTGTAAAAGTTGGGGGCGGTTGTATTTGGAATGAAGTGGATACAGCTACCCATGAGTATGGACTTGCCATACCTTCAGGGATGGTTTCAAGTACTGGTGTTGGCGGATTGACCCTAGGTGGTGGTGTTGGATATCTAGCTCGCAAATACGGTCTCACCATTGATAATCTCTTGGGAGCCGAAATGATTTTGGCAGATGGATCTATTGTTTCAGCTAATCAAAATGAGAATGTAGATTTGTTCTGGGCAATTGGTGGTGGAGGTGGAAACTTTGGTGTGGTTACTGAATTTACATTTCAGGCACATAATCTCAATACTGTTTATGGCGGACCAACATTATGGCCCATTGAACAAGTAGAGGAAATTATGGAATGGTTCGATGGATTTATCCGAACAGCCTCTGATGATATTAATGGATTTATAGCAACAATGATTATCCCAGAATCACCATTTCCAGAACATTTACACAACAAAAAGTTCTGTGGTATTGTATGGTGTTATGTTGGGGATATGACGAAGGCAAAAGAAGTTTTCGCCCCAATTTTAGCTAAAAAACCAATATTCGCTCATGTTGGGGAATTGCCTTATCCTGCTATTCAAACCATGTTCGATGGCTTATTACCTACTGGTATGCAATGGTACTGGCGTGCCGATTTCTTTAATTCACTAAACGCAGATATACGGGCACAGCATTTAAAATTCGGTTCAGCGATACCGACCCCTTTATCTCAGATGCATTTATATCCAATTACGGGTGCAGCAAGTAGAGTAGGAGCTACAGATACACCATGGGCATACCGTGACGCAGAGTATTGTGGCGTTTATGTTGGTGTTGACCCAGACCCTAAGAATGCCGATAAAATTACCAAATGGTGTAAAGATTATTACAATGCCTTACATCCATATTCTGCCGGAGGGGCCTATTCTAATTTCATGATGGATGAGGGTCAAGAACGCGTTAAAGCAAGCTATAAGCAAAACTATGAACGATTAACGCAAATTAAGCATCAATATGATCCTACCAACTTTTTTAGGGTAAATCAAAATATTATACCAAAATTGTAACTTAAGGATAGCTAAAAAGGATATGATGAAGAAAGTAATGTACTATATAGCTATTTCTATTGATAACTTTATATGCTGACTCGACGCTGATGTTAGCGGATTTGTTGGAGAAGGTAACGGCATTTCACAATACTTGGTCGATTTAAAGGAATTTGAAACTGTTATCATGGGTCGAAAAACGTATGAGTTTGGGTATGGCTTCGGATTAAAATCAGGGCAACCCGCTTATCCTCATATGGTCCACTATATATTTTCTAAATCCTTGAGCTTTGAAAACAAGCATGAAAAAGTTCATGTACTTACTGATTATGAAACTGAAAAAATTCGAGAACTAAAAGAAACTTCTAAAACCCATATCTATTTATGCGGCGGAGGTATTTTTGCTGGTTGGCTTTTAGAACAAAAGTTCATAGATGTACTAAAGGTAAAATTGAATCCTTTACTACTTGGTGATGGTATTCGGTTATTCGGTAATTCAAAACAAGGCTATAAACTGAATCTTACCGAAACGCAATCATATGACCATGGGCTAGTATTCAATACTTACGATATTTTATATAATTAGCTTAAAGGTGTAACAACCATGTTTAAAAAAAGTCCAGTAAACATGTGTTTATTGGACTTTGCAATTTTGAAAATTATCGTCTTATTTCAAAGAGGCCAATAGCTTTTCAGCCACCAATTCTGACGAAGCAGGGTTTTGACCAGTAATTAAATTACCATCTTGAATTGCATAAGCAGTCCAATCTTCTTTCTTAGAATAGATTCCGCCATTTTCCTTCAACATATCTTCTACTAAAAACGGAACTACATTCGTTAATTGAACAGCAGCTTCTTCCGTATTGGTAAAGCCTGTAACTTTTTTTCCTTTCACTAACGGATTACCATCTTTTCCCTTAACACCTTTTAGTGCTGCTGTAGCGTGACATACAAATGCTACTGACTTATCTTGTTCGTTAAATGTTTCAATCAATTTAATAGACGTAGCATCATTTGCTAAATCCCACAACGGTCCGTGCCCACCAGGGTAGAACACTGCATCAAAATCTGAAGCATTGATGTTTGTTAAAATTTTTGTATTTGCAATTACATCTTGAGCTGCTTTATCTTCTTTATAGCGTTTCGTATCTTTAGTTTGCGCATCTTCAGTATCACTACTAGGGTCAATGGGCGCTTGACCTCCTTTTGGTGTAGCCACGGTAATAGTGGCACCTTTGTCTAATAAAGCGTAATACGGAGCAGCGAATTCCTCAATCCAAAATCCTGTTTTCTTTCCTGTGTCTCCCAATGTATCGTGAGAGGTCAATACAAATAATATTTTCATTTTCTTTTTTTTTAATTTTTGATTTATTACTAATGGCTTTGTTATGCCTTAACTATCATTTTTCCTTTATTTTTTCCTGCCATCATATCTAAAAACGCTTTGGGAGTATTTTCGAAACCTTCTACTATGGTTTCTTTGTAAGTCAATTTACCTTCACCCAACCAAGTAGCTAAATGCTTCATTGCTTCAGGGAATTTATCCGCATAATTTGAAACAATAAACCCTTGCATTAATGCACTATTCTTCACTAGGAAAGGCTGTACGCTAAGGCCTGTTGGTAATTCGGTGTTATTATAAACCGATATTGCACCACAAATAACCATTCTTGCGAATCTGTTAATACTGAATAAAACAGCATCAGAAATTGGACCTCCAACATTATCAAAATAGATATCTACACCATTGGGAGCTGCTTTTTGAATAGCAGATTTCATATCTTTTGTGGTTTTGTAATTGATACCATGGTCAAAACCAAGTTCCGATGTCAGCATATTCACTTTCTCATCAGATCCAGCAATACCGATAACATTAAGTCCAAGTATTTTACCTATCTGACCAACAACACTACCAACGGCCCCTGCAGCACCAGAAACAACTAAAGTTTCTCCTTTTTTTGGCTTTCCAATTTCATGAAGACCTAAAAAAGCTGTTAGGCCTGTCATACCAACAATACCTAAATAGGCACTCAAAGGAGCTTTATCTTTATCAACTTTCTGTAAACCTTCGCCATTCGATATTTGTTTGGTTTTCCAGGGTAGTAATCCGGCAACGAAATCTCCTTTTTTGAATTTTTCATTTTTAGAATCAACTACCTTTGCTATAATACCCGAACTAACAGGTTTTCCTACTTCAAAGGGTTCTATATACGATTTAGCATCACTCATTCGACCACGTAAATAAGGGTCTACGGAAATATACTCAGTTTCCAATAAAATTTCTCCTTCAGATATTTTAAGTAAATTTTCTACTTGTTTCATTTCGAAATCGGCAAGGGTAGGAGTACCTACGGGACGTTTTTTTAATATTATTGACTTAGTCATACCTTATATATTTTAATTTCAGCGACCTTAAATCCACCTTCTATTATCGTTAAATGTTACTTCAACCAAATACTATATTTATCTAGAGTTAGAGTATTTAATTCTTGCCCTATTCAAAGGTATTACAAAAAAGAATGAACGTTCATTTTTTAACAAAGGTTTATAAAATTTAATAATCAAAGTTTTAAAGATTATAAATACAAGCAGGTAGGGCATAGTGAAGTTTATTATTAAATAATTTATCCTTTTTCATCCGCTACCATTTTACCACAATTTGCCTTAGAAGTGAGAACTAGAGCTAAGCTTTGCCAAATTGTGTTAATGAATATTATACTTTCAAAGGAGGTTTTTCAGTATACACTTTACGTGTTATTAATCCGTATTTTTCCAATTGCTTTAATTGTAAAATTAGGGTTCACTCCGTAATTTGGGTAGCACCCTTAAAATTGGATACTGCTGGCCACTTTGTTTTAGGTTTAAGCATGAAATCGCCAATGGTAAACCACGATGCTAAATACATCATGCATATGATGAAAGAAGTTAAGCATTTACCTGCCGATGCTATTGAAATGTATTCAAAATTCTATAGAGAATTTCAGCAACGTGATTTTGATTTGGATACGAATAAAAAATTATTCGACTGATTAGCTAAACAAACCTATTTCGCTTTAGGAAATATGATGACAGCAGTTGCATTAACAGAAATCGATTCTTGCCCAATTGAAGGCTTTTACCAAGAAAAAGCAGAAGCTTTATTGAAAGAAAAGTTTGGTGTGGATACCGATAAATATGGCTTATCTTTTATGGTCGCTTTTGATTACATAAAAGCAGATGCGGCACATGAGAAGTCAAGAAAAGAATTTAAGAATATCGTTACTTTGAAATAATTTAGAGTAACGGATAGATTGGAATGCATCGAATTATATTGGTGCATTTTCTTTTAATACATACTTACCATTCATAAGCAAAATTTTAAAGACATTAATTTTAATAGGGCTTTATAATAAAGCACTATTCCACGTCACAAAATTCAAGTAATTTTGCATTTTTAAAATATATAAGGGAAAAGTTTCCACAAACTATTTTGATAAATATTTTCATGACAAATGGATAACTTAATTACTTTCTCAATTACCGTATTCACTGGGTTTTTCGCTATTACAAACCCCATATCGAACATGACACTTTTTTTGTCCTTAACTCAAGGCGCAGATGAAAAAACAAAACTAGATATAAATAAAAGAGCCAATATTATTGCGTTTATTATTGTAACCGTTTTTGTGCTTTTAGGTAAGTTTATTTTTGAACTTTTCAATATTAGTATTCCCGCATTTAAAATTACAGGTGGTATCTTAATTTTTTATATCGGTTTTGATATGCTTCAATCAAAACAATCTAGTGTAAAAAGTATAAAGCATGTACACATTGATGAAAACATAGCGGTATCTCCTCTAGCAATACCAATTTTAGCTGGTCCTGGAACGATTGTTACTTCAATGAATTTTGTATCTAAAGTTGAGCCCATTCAAATATTTTTGGTAATAGCAATTTTTGGTCTTATGAGTTTAATAACTTATTTCACTTTTAGGTTAAGTGATCATATAGTTAAAGTAGTGGGTTATAATGTTATCTCTGTAATAGGTAAGATAATGGGTTTAATTATAGCTATTATAGGTACCGGTATGATTGTAGAGGGTATTAAAATTTCCTTTGACTTATAATTTCATTGTAATTATGGTTGTTTTAAATCGGGAACAGATTTATCGAATTTTTCAATCCTCAAACGAGAATATTTACTACTATAGTGTTGGTATAGCGAATACAGAAATCGATAGAGGGTTATTCTAATTTATACTAGTCATCAAAAAGTGATTATTTCTTTTATAAGTTATAGAATAAAAAGCATCTAAAATAAACACAGGTATAGTATTATCAGGAGGTGGCATTAGGGGTTTTGCCCACAATGGAGTTATTTAAGCTTTAGAGGAATATGGTATATCACCCACACATATATCTAGTACAAGTGCCGGGACAATCGTAGGTGCTTTGCATGCTGGAGGAATTAAATGGCCATATATTTTAGAGTTTATCAACGCTATTCCAATTTTTCATACTAATAGATTTGCTCTTAAGAAACCAGGATTTCTGGATACTGAAAAATTTTATGATGAGTTTAAAAAGTTCTTCCCAAAAGACACTTTTGAATCAATACCGAAATCTCTATTTATTACCGCAACTGATATTAAAAAAAGGTGACTTGGTTATTTCACCAGAAGAATTAAGCCCATTTGCTACATTCGGCATGAGATATATTGATGACATTTTTGATATAGGCTATAATAGCACTTTTAAAAAACTAAATGAACATGATTATATAAAACAAGGTACCGGTCTAAGGATAAAACTCTAGTTTCAATTAAATTTTATACCGCACATCTAAAAGCTTGAGAAGTTAACTATTGCTTTTATTTATTTTTGTAAATTCTATATACTACACACACACACACACCACTATTTAAATATTGGTTATTAAATGATAATCGTTGATCGATATAAAAAGTCATTGACCAATGACTTTTTTACTTAATATTAAATAATGCCAAGTATGAAACTATAACTAGCAAAATTAATCTTATCTCAAGTATTTTACTTTTAGTGGTTATGGCATGTGTTAAAGGCATGGATAAGAAAGAGGAAATATCAACTTCTAATTCGAGAGAAGAGTTGGTGTTATCGACCATCATAAAATTTAAACATACCTGATTTTAACATTTGCACCTAAAAAAAGAAGTCTATTCGAGTATTAAATTTTCACATGGTGCGCACGTTCCATAAAGAACTCTTCGAAACGCTTTAACTTCGGATTCAATTTTTCAGAATACAATACATACTGACATTTCATTATACTCTGAGCCACTGTAATCATAGCAGTGTATTCTGATTTTTGCACCAAAAAATCTGCATCATCAATACTGCAAATTTTTAATTGCGAAGTGCTTACACCATTTAAAAGAAATAATTTGTGTAGGGTAGTAGGTGTTGTAATTAATATATCTATACCTTCAAATATTTCCGATTTTTGAATATCGATATGTAACTCTTTATAGCTTGCATACAATCGAAGGGAAGAATACTTCGTAAACCGCAGAAATTCATCGTAAAGTTCTAATACCTTTTCTTTATTCTCAACAACTACGACAGCCCTGGGTGCATTACCAACTGCTTCACATTTTAATTTTTGAAGTGTGGTAAGAATTAGAGTAGTCGTTTTTCCACTTTCTTTTGGAGCGGTACAATATACATTTGAACCACTTTTTATAATGGGAATACTGCTTTTTTGAAAAGGTGTAGGTTCTTCAATTGAAAAACCCTCTAACATTTCTAACAAATAAGGATTCAGTTTTTTAAACGACATAACTATAAACTAATAAAATTACTTAACCCAAGTAAAGGCTAATAATTGAACAAATATACAGCCATCAAATGGGGAAAATAGAGTATAACCTCCATTTTTATAATTGCCACTCACAAACTTGTTCGTTTTCTAAGAATACAGAATTAGAAAAACACCTGTCATAATTCCCGCTAGAGGCACTAACTTCTTTCGTTTATTTTGTTCTTTAAATAATACCCCACCTATTACTACTGCTATCAATATCTGACTTCGTTTAATGGCAGATAGCAACATAATCAATGCGTCAGGATCTTGTAATGCCTTAAAATAAAAATAATCGGCTATTTGCAATAGTATACCGACCAAGGGTATGGACCACCGCCATTTAAAGGCTTTTCTTTTGTCTGCATTCGGAAACCAGGTAATTGTTAAAATGATGAGCAAAATTAAGACCGTATAGAAGCAGAACCAGAATTGTAAGGTCTGCGGATTTAAAGCTAAACTTTGTATCAGAAATTTATCATACAAACCGCTGGAAGCACCTAAAAAAGTTGCGCCAATAATTGCAAATATCCATTTGTTGCGCTTAAAGTGGATTCCTTCTTTTTTTCCAATTCTGGAATAAAGAAGAACTGAGAAAATGATAAGAAAAAAGCCTATCCATTGATACGTATTCGGCTTTTCGTTATATATAGTTATTGCACCAATAAAGGTGAAAAACGGACCAGCAGAACGTATAGGAGTAACTATAGTAATGGGGAGATGTTTTAATGCTTGGTATGCCAATACCCATGAAGCGGCCATTATAGCGGACTTAACCGCAATAAAACCATGTGTTTTTAAGGGAATATCAGTAATATAAAACTGAATTTCAATCATGTGCTCTTTAAAAAATACAGAGCCAATATAAAAGGGGAGGAGTAATAAAAATCCTGAAGAGATAGTACCTAATAAAACAGGAAAGACTTCATTACCTTGTACTGCGTGTTTCTTACATAAGTTATGTAAACCTAAAAATAGTGCAGCTAAAAGTCCAAGGTACATCCACATAATGCGCGCGAAGATATTGGTTTTCTAAAGTTCAATATAGAAATATTAAAACTTATAGCGATTTGAGTGTCAATGAACTATTCCTTAATAGCTATAAATAAGCAACCTAATACTACCTAATGATAACAAAAAAAGGTTGTCTATAACTGACAACCCTTTTCTTAAAAACTTAAATTCAAAATTGCTCAACTTATTTGTCCTTTTAATTTTCAAAAGCTTATTCAATAATAGTTACCAAATCTTTCATTGGTTTTCTCACTTTCTTTAAGTTTACCAACCAATCTTCACTTTCATTTCTATAACCAATAGGCAGTAATACAGCACTTCGCAAATCTTTCTCACGAAGTCCTAGAATTTTATCAACTTCATCAGGTTCAAAACCTTCTAACGGAGTAGCATCTACACCTTCGTATGCCGCTGCAATAATAGAATGCGAAAAAGCTATGTAAGCTTGTTTCGTAGCATGGTTAAAATTTTCTTCAGCACTTTTTTGTGGATAAGAGCCTAATAGCATTTGACGGTAATTTTCCCATCCTTCGTTTTTAAATCCACGAATCTCGTTCGTTAAGTCGAACATGTAATTTATTCTTTCTGCAGTATAAGTATCCCAAGCGGCAAAAACAAGTAAGTGAGAGCAGTCTGTAATTACAGATTGATTCCATGCAACTGGTCTAATTTGTTCTTTAATTTTTTGATTCTTAATCACTATAATCTCAAAAGGTTGTAACCCACTTGATGTAGGTGCTAAACGTGCTGCTTCTAGAATACGTTCTATTTTATCTTCAGCTACTTTTTTACCGTTCATTGCCTTGGCGGCATATCTCCAATTTAATTTGTCTAATAATTCCATATATATCAATCTTTTTTTTCTTTTCAGCTATTTGTTTAATATTGTCTGAAGTAATGATTATTTCGGTTTTACTTACGTTATTGGCAAGATTGACCATGGCTTGTGCAATGCTTTCTGCATTTATTGTTTTATACTTTTTTAATGGACCAATGAAAAGTGGTTGAATAATTTTGAATACCACAATTCCTATTTTTTCCAATACTCTACGTTCGTTACGTTCACCACCAATTAATGAGGGTCTTAATATTAAAGTATTCTTAATTCCTTGCTGAAGCACATCTTGTTCCATTTCACCTTTTGTTCTATTATAAAACACATTACTCGCTTTATTTGCTCCCATGGCAGAAATAACTAAGAAGGTTGGTATATCATTTTCCTTTGCAAGCTTGGCAGCGGTAACAGGTATCCCGTAATCTATCTTCTTATACAACTTTTTGTTTGGTGTTTTTTTAGCGGTAGTACCAATACAACAATACACTTCATCTGCGATAAAATCTGTTCTATACCGTTCAAGTTCTAGTATATTAACAATGAATTGAATTACCTTATTTGGTAATCCTTCAATTCGGGTTCGTGAAAACAATTTAATAGTACTGTACCTATTGTCATCTATTAATTTTTGAAGTAAAAGACCACCGGTTAAACCCGTAGCTCCTAATATAATAGCTGTCTTATTCATGTTGCTTACAGACTTTAATACTACTCCAAGCTGCCTCATAAGCTTGGTCTAGTTCTAGTTGAGTTAATTGAATCGACCCACGATTTTGTGCCATCATTAAGAATGATAACGGATTTATGGCGTAGGCATACAATAAGTAATCTGATAGCGGTTTAATAATGCCCTCTTTTTTTCCACGAGCCCATAAGTCGAGGAGAGGCTGTAAATGCTTAATCCCTTCTTTTCTGCTTACTTCATCAATCATGGGAGTATTATCACATTGTGCTAAAAACAGGGCATTTGCACTTTCTTTTATTTTAAATTCTGCTATGCGCTTCCAAATCACTTTAAACCCAAATTCTATTGGCATGGTTTTATCATAGGTTTCAAAAGCATATGCGGTATAACATGCTTTAACTTCGATATAGGTTTTGTTTACTAAATCTTGTTTATTGTCAAAATATAGATAAATGGTTGCTGGTGAAACATTGGCCATTTTAGCAATCTTACTCATGGGGGTAGCATGAAACCCATTATTATTCACTAATTCAATAGTCGCTTGTATTAATGCGTTACGCTTGTCTATACTTTTTTGAAGTGCTGCCATATTTAATAAAATCAAAACACAAAGATATAGAAAATGAATGTTCATTCTTTTTTATTAACACAAGTTTAATTTACGACGTATAGAAGGTAGAGGCATAGCGTTTCATAATAAATAGTGCAAAGTCATTGAATAAAATGCCACTTGAATCTTTGGCTATATACTCTAATGGGCCCACTTAAATTCTATGTAATGATAAATGATTAAAATCTTGTATTTTAAAATGAATCTATTAAAAGGTTATTGTTTAACTTGAATTAAACTTTAGAAGTAGAGTAATATTAGGCTTTAAGGATTTGATATCTTGTTATTCATTATGATTAATTGCGTTGGTGTGTTTCTATAATTCAAACGCTAATATTTTTCACTATTAAAAAATAGGCTTGGTGTATTTCAACCTTTTTAAGTGTTACATAAAGCAGATTTTTAATTAAAAGTTTACATTACTGAACTGTAGTATATATTTATAAAATATTGATATACAAAACTTAACAGCATCTGATAAAATTCCACTTTAACAAATAAGTGCTTGTTTTCTTATAGATTCTATTACATATCAAGATTGAATATTTAAAAATCTTAACAATCTATTCTAGTTATGCATGCGTACTTATTCCCTGGTCAAGGCACTCAATATCCTGGTATGGGAAAAGAGTTGTATGAAAAATCTAAATTGGCTCAAGAATATTTTAAAAAAGCCAATACTATTTTAAAATATTCAATTACTGATGTTATGTTTAATGGGTCTGCCGTAGATTTAAAGCAAACCAAATTTTCGCAGCCTGCAATATTTTTACACTCTTATATTTTGGCAAAAACCCTTGGGAAGGGGTTTAAACCCGATGTGGTTGCCGGGCATTCGTTGGGTGAGATATCAGCTTTGGCTGCTATTGAATCGTTAGATTTTGAATGGGCCCTAAAACTGATATCCAAGCGCGCCTCGCTTATGCAAAAAATGTGTGAAATCGAAAATACAGGTATGGCCGTTGTAGTTGGGTTATACGATGTTATTGTAAAAGATATCTGCGATAAGGTAAAAGGTGTCGTTGTACCCGCTAATTATAATGCGTTGAAGCAAGTTGTTATTTCAGGAGAAACAAAGGCATTAGATGAAGTTTGCGAAAAATTAAGGCCAGGTGCTGTTCGTGTGTTCCCTTTAGCTGTAAGTGGAGCATTTCATTCTCCTTTTATGGAGCCAATCGTTGAAGAATTCAAGTCGGCAATAGCCGAAACAAAATTCAAAAAACCAATTTGCCCAATTTATCAGAATGTCAACGCACGACCAATTGACGATATAGAATTAATTAAGAAAAATTTAGTCGATCAGCTGACGCATCCTGTAATGTGGAGGCATACAATACTCAATATGTTGAAGGATGGAACGACTGAATTTACTGAAATTGGTCCTGGAAATTTTTTAAGACGTCTTGTTCGTAACATCAATAAAAATGTTTTAACAAACGGAATCTCATAAATAGTTGAAACACTTTTAAAATTATATATTTCAGAATGTAGCTTTTCGGGCAGGTAAGAATTTAACACTAAATTTTAAAAAAAGTAATTCCTTTTTAAAAGTAAAAATCTATGTAAAGAGGTTCTTGAATATTTTCAAATACTGTGATTAAGCAAATGTGCTTGACTTAAGTTTATGATACTACGATTCTATTAAACTAATAAAGGCAAAATATATTTTCGAAAATACAAACCATACTTTCTTCCCAAACACTATAAATTGGTAGAATATCCTCATAAATTCAAAGGAATTCCTATAACGGAATACCAATAGTATTCTATATATTTAATAACTCCAATAAAGGTAGTTCCCTCGTACTTTTATAAAATAACGTCAATATCTATTTTATAATAGGTATTACAATAGTTTTGTAATAATGTATAAAATTCTAACACTTGATGGCGGCGGAAGTTAGGCTGTTATTAAACTATTCACCTTAAAAGATCGCTATGGAAACCTTAATGGTCACGAAATACTAAGAAAGTTCGACCTAGTTATTGCTAATTCTGATGGAAGTATTGTTTTAGCTGCTTTGGCCGAAGATTATTCTATCGATAAAGCAATCACTCTATTTCAAGATAAGAAGAATAGAGAACGGATATTTCATAAAAACACCTTTAAAGACCGCTATTTTCCAGTTGATTATCTTGGTTTATTGAATGCATGCTTTGGTCCAAAATATAGTGCTATAAAAAATGAGTTAGATATGGATTTAACCAAAGACGATGAAATCAATTTACTTATAGCTTGCTTTAATGCCTGGAAAAATGGCCACATTTATAACCAAACCATAGAGTTTAAACAGAAAAGAAATAATGATATCTTATTTCAACAAGGCGATCAATGGTATCAGGATGGATTAGTTGGGAAGTGCTAGAATGATAAGTGCTCCGTAAAATCAACATTTAAAGAAAAGTAAAAAATGCCTAATCATAAATTATTTATAGCCAAACTAATTTAACCTACCTTTAAAGCATTAATAATTTGGATTGCTTTCCGTTTTTTAATTTCTGACAATTTTAATTAATCTATCGCTCTCTTTAATTTATTGAATATAAAAAGTCATATCGCTATGATATTACAAAATAATTGGTTCAAATAAACATAAGCAAATTAGGTTAAGTCAGCGCCTCACTATAAACAAAAGCTGCTATTTTTTTAATTGATAAAAATCCCCTAAAACTATATCAGTATCGCAAATCCAATATTCTCCCGGGACATAAATCCTGATTTTTCAAGAACATTAAGAAAAAGAGTGAATACCTATTTTAAAACCAATAATAAGAGTCGTAATGCCAATGTTACTATGGTTATAAAAACCATAATTATGTTAACTTTGTTCTTTGCTCCCCTCATACTACTTTCATCAGGCTTGGTTACTTCTGCTCCATTTCTATTTTCATTATACATTTTAAGTGGATTGGGCATGGCCGGTATAGGTATGGGCGTTATGCATGATGCCATACATGGCTCATACTCTAAAAACAAAAGAATCAATACTCTTTTAGGCTATTCGTTCAACCTTATTGGCGCCAATGCAACTATCTGGAAAATTCAGCACAATGTTTTGCACCATACTTTCACCAATATAGACCATGCTGATGATGATTTGAACGCACCATTTTTCTTACGTTTCTCACCACATGCCAAACATTACTGGGTACATCAATTCCAGCATATTTATATATGGTTTTTTTATATGATTTCTACATTATCTTGGATAACTACCAAAGATTTCGTACGCCTAAAACGTTTTCGTGACATGGGATTTTTAGACAAAAAAAATGAATACGAAAAAACATTGGTTAGCATGGCGGCATGGAAACTATTGTATTATTCTTATGCATTGATATTACCTATGATTATGTTACCTTTTGCATGGTGGATAATTTTATTGGCATTTTTATCTATGCATTTTGTAACTGGAATGTTGGTAAGTATTGTTTTTCAGATAGCACATATTATGCCCGTGAACGAATTTCCACTTCCTAATGATAAAGGAATGATGAAAGATGATTGGTATGGACATCAATTCGCAACAACAAGTAATTTTTCTCCTAACAGTAAGTTACTATTTTGGCTGATTGGCGGACTCAATTATCAAGTAGAACACCATGTATTACCAGATGTTTGTCACGTACACTATAAAGATCTTACAAAGATTGTATCTGAAACCGCACTTGAATTTGGCATGCCTTATAATGTAAAAAAATCTATAGGTCATGCTATCTGGGACCATACTAAAATGCTTCGCATGTTAGGTAAAAAATAAAAACCTTTTACATACTTACTTTCTTAATGTCAAAACTTTAGAATACAACTGATATTTTCTAGAACAGTTAGTTTTAATACCTACTAATAAAACTAATTGATAGTATTCACGATAAAAGTGTCATTATCTTTGCATAAAAATATTTGATGTCAAAGCAGTTTTCAGATTTAGGAATAAATGAGAAATTACAGAAGAGTTTAGCGGACTTAAAAATTTCTGTTCCCACGGATATTCAGAAAAAATGCATTCCTATTGTACTAAATAAAAAAGAAGATCTTGTTGCATTAGCAAAAACCGGAACCGGTAAAACTGCTGCATTCGGACTTCCCTTGCTACAATTGATCGACACTAAAAACACTGCTGTACAAGCCGTGATTTTGGCACCTACACGAGAATTGGCACAGCAAATTCATACCAATTTAGATTCTTTTGCTTCCCATAGTCCGACAATTTCCATAGCGGCAGTATGTGGTGGTATTCCTATAAAACCCCAAATAGAACGCTTAAAAATAGCTACGCATGTAGTTGTGGCGACACCAGGGCGTTTAGTCGATTTAGTAAAGCGTGAAGCTATTAACATTAAGAATTTGAAATATTTAGTTCTTGATGAGGCCGATGAAATGGTAAGTGCCTTAAAAGAAGATTTAGATACGATTATTCAAGGTATTCCAAAATCGAGAAGAACATTATTGTTCACGGCTACTATGCCAGGTACAATAAAACAATTAGTTCAAAATTACATGTCTAAACATGTGATACACGTAGAAGCAGATATGTCAACACTTGGTCATCAGGGTATTGACCATAAATATGTAGTGGTAGAACCTATTGAAAAACTAGACGTTTTACTTCATTTTTTAAATACGAAAGAGGGGCAGAGAGGTATAATATTTTGTAAAACCAAAGCAGCCGTTAATAAATTAGCTAAAAATCTATCGATTAATAAATTTTCATCTGGTGCTATACATGGTAGCTTATCCCAAGGCATTCGCGATCGTATTATGGGTCAGTTTAGAGAAGGACATATTGATATTTTGGTGGCTACAGATTTAGCTGCTCGTGGTATTGATGTAAAAGAGATTGAATATGTAGTCAACTACCATTTACCTGATACCTATGATGCTTATGTTCACAGGAGTGGACGTACAGCTAGAGCTGGCGCTAAGGGGCTTTCGTTAACCATATTACAAAAAGAAGAAGTTGTTGAAATTGCTGATTTCGAAAAGGAATTGGGTATTGTCTTTAACAAGTATAAAAAAGCCGACGCACAAAGTATTGAAGAGAATAATACCCTTCTATGGGCTAAAAAAATTTTTAAGGCAAAACCAAATCGTGAGGTCTCTGAAGAATTTAAAACTAAAGTTAAAACAATATTTCATCATTTAACCAAAGAAGAATTGGTAGAAAAAATATTAGCAAATTATCTTTCTCAAGCTGTAACGATAAATTCAAAACCAGAGGATTCTAAACGTTAATACTATATCACTGGTAATCATCGATTTAAAATATACAAAATACAATTGTATAAATTTTCTGTATTTATTAAGTCATAAAAACGAATGTAAAACGAATAGTTTCATTACTTGATAATAAAATATCAGTCTAATTTGGTATTGGCAAGTATTACTTTACCATTGTTGAAACGAAATAATCTATAAAACAATAGGCGAAGAAATTAATCCGACCCTTTCTCTACTAAAGAATGAAATCGTGTTTTACGAGGTTGATCAACTCTTATAGAAAACAATAGACACTTGTCAATAAACACCCTGCACACGATAATAAGGCAATTGCGAAAATCAATAGGTGGTGAATAGTGCATTTATCACTACAGTATTTAACTAGTTTCTAAAACGATTAATTTATGTCTATTTCATAGAATATTTCTGATTACCATTTAACTATAACTTTTGATTATACTTAGGTTGAACTAGGAATATTTTGTAACTTTTAGAATCAATATAAGTTGTTATCTTAAATAGAAGAAAACTTATTAAAATAAATTATAGTTTAGAAAAAGTTGATTAATAATACGTTAGATTCTCTTTAAATTAATCCCGATTTTACACCATAAATTATTTAAAAAGGTGTAACCAAAAAAATATAAAAAAATAATGAATACGTATAATCCAATAACTGCGTTATTAATATTTTTTGCGATATCGGTATTTGTTTATCTCTTGTTTAGACCTAATAAAGGTTGGTATTGGTTGATTACTACAAATTCTAAATCAAACGGAAAAATTATCATAGAAGATATTTTAAAACTGCTTTATCATAGTGAAAATGCAAACAAGCAACTGAATCTAAACGATATAATCAGAACCTTAAAAAATAGTGATTCTTTAATAGTTGAGTCTATAAATAAGATGATAACCCATAAACTCATCTGTATGGAAGGCGATGCGGTAAAACTAACCAAATCGGGCAGTGATTATGCATTGCGTATTGTTAGGGCCCATAGGCTCTGGGAAAAATTTTTAGCTGAAAAAACAGGTTTCGATAGAGCCGAATGGCATGAGATCGCAGAAAAAAAAGAACATGAATTAACCAATGACGAAGCAAATATTTTAGCTTCAAAGTTGGGTAATCCACAATTTGACCCGCACGGTGACCCTATACCAACCAATACGGGTAAAATTGCAAAAATTAAAGGAACTGCACTTTCAGAATTACCGGTTGATACCATTGGTAGAATCACACATATTAGAGACAAACCAGATATTATTTATAAACAAATACTAGCTGAAAAAATTCACATCGGTTCCTTGATTCGGGTGGTAGAAAAAACTTCTACAAGAATTGTATTTCATTCAGAAGGCGAATCCTTTGTATTAGCCCCCATTATTGCAGGCAATATAACGGTTATGGTACTTGAAAAAGATGTTGTTGTAGAGGAGAATTTAGCCAGATTATCTATTTTAAAAGAAGGCGAAACTGCGAAAATAATTGGTATTTCTAGGGAAATTAGAGGAGAAAGTAGAAGAAAGTTGTTGGATTTGGGGTTCGTAAAAGGAGCTGACGTCAGTATAGATTTGCTCAATCCATTAGGGGAACCAAATGCCTTTTTAATAAAAGGAACTAGTATTGCTTTGCGCAACAACCAAGCATCAAAAATTTTAATTAAAAAAGGGTAGACCATGGAAGTTAAACCTAAGAGTGCATGTGAAGCTTGTCCTAAGTTTAATGCAGAGGGGTTGAAGAAATTAGGTGTGAACACCACCGAAATTGATTATGTAGTGGCATTGGCCGGCAATCCCAATACAGGAAAAAGTACCGTCTTTAATGCTTTGACCGGTTTACGTCAACATACTGGTAATTGGCCTGGAAAAACAGTAACTAGGGCAGAAGGAGCTTTTGAATATAACAAGGAGAAATATAAACTAGTAGATCTTCCCGGAACGTATTCTTTGCTTTCTACTTCAGAAGATGAAGAAGTCGCTAGAAACTTTATACTTTTTGGCAATCCCACGGTAACCGTTATTGTTGTGGATGCTAGCAGACTAGAAAGAAATCTAAATTTAGTATTACAAATTTTAGAGATTACAGATCGTGCAGTTTTATGTTTAAATCTAATGGATGAAGTTGAACGTAATGATATGGAAATAGATACACGAACCTTAGCGCGTGATTTAGGAATACCCGTAGTGCCCACAAGTGCTAGGTACAACAAAGGAATTCCAGAATTAATCCAAACCATAAGCGAAGTAGCAAACGGAAAAATAATTTGTAAGCCGCATCGCATTAAAAATATTCCAAAAAATATTGAGAATGCGGTTCAAAGATTAAGCTTGGAAATTAAAAAGGAATACCCAGAAATTGCGAATAGTAGATGGATTGCTTTTAGATTGTTAGAGGGAGATGAGCACATCATTGAATTATTAAGAACAGGAGAATTTGTATGATCAGTACATGATGAAAAATAAAAATATTGAAGATATTATTTCACTTTCCAATGACCTTCGTTGGCAAATTGGCGATGAGTTTCACGATAATTTGGCCGAAGGAATTTATGCTGATGCCGCTGAAATAGTAAAGGGTTCCGTTCATACGACCAATGAAAAAAATAAATTCCGTTTAGATGCTAAAATAGATAAGATCATTACTAGTAAAACATGGGGTTTCCCAATAATGTTTTTAATTCTAGCGGTGGTTCTATGGGTAACTATTGTTGGCGCAAACTATCCTTCTTCAATGTTGGCCACTTTATTATTGGATACGGTTCACCCTGCTTTAAAAGCGTTTGCTTCATCTATAGGAATGCCTTGGTGGCTAGATGGTTTTTTAATTGATGGTGTCTATTTGGCGGTGGCTTGGGTAATAGCCGTAATGTTACCACCAATGGCTATTTTTTTTCCATTATTCACACTGTTAGAAGATTTTGGCTATCTCCCTAGGGTAGCATTTAATTTAGATCACTTGTTTAAATTATCGGGTGCTCATGGCAAGCAAGCGTTAACAATGAGTATGGGCTTTGGTTGTAATGCTGCAGGCGTTGTTGCTACGCGTATCATTGATAGTCCAAGAGAACGTCTTATTGCCATTATAACCAATAACTTTTCTCTATGTAACGGGCGTTGGCCTACACAAATATTAATAGCTACCATTTTTGTTGGTGCTGTTGTGCCTAACTCTTTTTCTAGCATTACCTCATTATCCGCTGTAATAGGTATCGCCATGGTGGGTATTTTTTTAATGTTTTTAGTTTCTTGGGCATTATCAAAAACAGTATTAAAAGGAGAAGTCTCTACTTTTAATTTAGAATTACCCCCGTATCGACCGCCAAGATTTTGGAAAACTATTTATACTTCATTAATAGACAGGACTATTATTGTTTTATGGAGAGCCATCGTTTTTGCAGCACCTGCTGGTGCAGTAATCTGGCTTATCTCAAATATATATTTTGGTGACCAAAGTATGGCCGTTTGGTTAATTTCATCTTTAGATGGTTTTGGGTTTCTTTTGGGGCTAAACGGAGTCATTTTAGTCGCATATATAGTGGCCATACCCGCAAATGAAATTGTAATACCTACCATTTTAATGTTAACGGTGTTAGTAACAGGAATTGATGCCGGGGCAGGAGCAGGAGTAATGTTTGAATTAGATTCGGTTAGTGAAACGGGTGACGTGTTAAGAGCTGGAGGATGGACATTGTTAACCGCCATTAACTTAATGCTGTTTAGTCTATTACATAATCCATGTAGCACTACAATTTACACTATTTACAAGGAAACCAAAAGTGTTAAATGGACGGTTGTAGCTTCTATACTACCTCTAATCATAGGTTTTATTGTTACTTTTTTAGTTGCACAAATTTGGAGGTTATTCATATAATTTGTTAACTATATTATTATGTCAAAAATTTACTAGCAGATGGTTTCTCTTAAACCTGGAATTCCAATACTATAGTTAGTTTTTCTAGTGGTTAGGTTAAATAAAAGTCCGCCGAGCACTCTAAAAGAAAGATGTTAACTCATAAATTAATAGCATACTATTTATTGCTAATTAGTTTCAACATTTAAGTATCGTTAGATTACAAGTAAAAAACCGACTATAATGAGTCGGTTTTTTTATTTAAATATAAGTAACTTATAAAGACCTATAAGTATGATTTTAAAATTTCATTATTCGATTTTTTCCTTAACATACGAACTGCCTTTTCCCTTATCTGTCTTACGCGTTCTCTTGTAATATCAAAGAGCTCACCTATTTCACTTAGACTTTTCGGGTGGCTTTCCCCAATGCCATAATAAAGCTTTATAATCTCACTTTCTCTATTCGGTAACGTATTTAAAGCTTGATTAATATCTGTTTTAAGAGAATCCATCATCATATTTGAATCAGGTCTATTAGAGTCTTTAGATGTAATTATATCGTATAAATTAGAAGCTTCTCCTTCTTGAAAAGGTGCATCCATAGATAAGTGCTTGCTTGAATTTTTCATTGCAATTTTAACTTGTGCACCACTCATATCTAATTCTCTTGCAATTTCAACGGTACTCGGAGGTCGTTGATAAGATTGCTCTAATGCTGAATATACTTTTTTAATCTTACTTATTTCTCCAATTTTATTCAATGGTAATCGAACCATTCGAGATTGTTCTGAAATGGATGATAATATAGATTGTCTGATCCACCATACTGCATAAGAGATAAATTTAAAACCTCTAGTTTCGTCAAAGCGTTTTGCGGCTTTCACCAATCCAATATTTCCTTCGTTGATTAAGTCTGAAAGTCGCAAACCACTTCCTTGATATTGTTTTGCAGTAGAAACTACAAAACGTAAATTGGCATTTACTAATGTATTTAGGGCAGTCTGATCTCCTTCACGTATTTTTCTTGTCAGCTCCACTTCCTCATCTGCGGTAATCAAATCTATTTTTGATATTTCTTGAAAGTACTTTTCTAATGATTTAGTGTCCCTGTTTGTAATTTGTTTAGTGATCTTAAGTTGCCTCATATATTATATTGTTTTTTATCGTTAGTATAATCTAACCTTATTTTGATAAAAACCTAATAAATTTGACTATTTGTTAATTTTATTTTAATATATATTATATAATACATAATAAAATATACTTTTTTGTAAAAATCCAATACTATTTTATCAAATTAATAATTTCGGATAACAACTATGATTTATACATTAATGACTACCCCAAAAGTATACAGCTTCAGCCGTACATGCTAAAACTACAGCGGTTCGTCGTTCTCCTTTAATATAGATTGGTGACGTATATTTTCTTTGTCCTTAATTTCGTACGGAATTTTATTCAAAATATGTTCTAAAGCCGTAATTCTTGCAGATGTTTTCCTGTTCGCTTTAATAATTTTCCAAGGCACATATTTTTGAGTGTTCTTAAACATCAACTCTTTATATGACGTGTATTCATCCCATAACGCCAAAGCTTTTCTATCTACATCGCTATATTTCCATTTTTTAATAGGGCTCGATGTAATATCCTTAAAGCGACGCTCTTGCTCATTTTTAGAAATAGAAAAGTATAGTTTAACTAGATGAATATCCGAAAGCAACATCATGCGTTCCACATCATTTACCGAATCCATAAAATTTAAATATTGTTTTCTTGTACAAAATCCATTCACAGGTTCTACCACGGCACGGTTATACCAGCTTCTGTCAAAGAATACCATTTCACCTTCACGTGGAAAACGATTAATATAGCGCTGAAAATACCACTGACCTTCTTCTATTTCATCAGGCTTCGGCAAGGCTACTACCCGTACTTCTCTAGGTGGTAAATGTTCGGTTATACGCCTAATCGCACCTCCTTTACCAGCTGCATCACGACCTTCAAAAATAATCACCACCTTTTTGTTGTTTTTTACCACCCATTGCTGCAACACAAGTAATTCTTCTTGAAGTTTTGCCAAGCGTTTTTCATATTTGAGTGCCTGTATGGCCTTTTTTGTGTCTAAGGAAGATTGTCTCAATAAAGCCAACAACCCTTTTTTAGAATTGATTGATAGTAGTTCTTTTTCCTTCAAAGGCTTTTGTACTTTACTCATGTGTTTAACTTAAAATAATTACTGCCTATATTTTTATTTGTTGTCTAAAAAACCGATGTACAATATTGGGATCGGGTAATAAGTCTGGGCAATTAGAGCCCTTACCATGATAATCGAATTGAGATAAAACAAATTTGATGCTTTCTACTCTGGCCAATCTTTTATTATCGCTTTTTACTATAATCCAAGGGCAGAAAGAGTTGTGGGTTCGAGCGAACATTTGATTTTTATAATAACTATAATCTTCCCAAAGATCCTGACCTTTTTGGTCAACGGGACTAAATTTCCATTTTTTCAAAGGATTCCCCAACCTATTATCGAATCGTTTTTTCTGTTCATCGATAGTAACGGAAAACCAAAATTTAATGATCTTGGTGTCAGATTCATAAAGCATATGCTCAAACTCTGGTACTTGTACCATAAAGCGATCGTACTGTTCTTTAGTACAAAAATCCATAACCGGTTCTACAACTGCCCGGTTATACCAACTACGATCAAAAAAAACGACTTCGCCCGCATTTGGGAGTTCTTTTATATAACGGTTAAAATACCATTGTTTACGCTCAATTTCTGTAGGTTTATTCAGTGCAACAATGCGCATAGCACGAGGATTCAAATGCTCTGCAAAACGGCGTATAGTGCCACCTTTACCAGAAGCATCTCGGCCTTCAAAGATGATGGCTATTTTTTTATCCTCTTTTTGAACCCATTTTTGAAAATCTACAAGTTCAGCTTGTAATTGTAAAAGAAGCCGTTCATAATAATATTTATCCAATACATCTTTGTAAAGGGGCTCGTCATTTTTAGATTGTTCCAAGTATTCTAGTAAATGTGCCTTGGTTTTTAGTTTGGCAAGTAAGGCATTATCGATCATAGGCTATTATTAAGTCATGAAAATAAGAAAGAAACCTTAGTAAAAAGATGACAAAAGTCAATTAATTGCTTTTAAACAAATACGGTTAAAATTTAGTACTTAAGATTTTTTTGAAATCGATACAACATATTTTGTATCCTTTAGAATGAAAATTCCCGTTAGAAGTAGAATTAAAAATATTCACTTTCACCTAAATGTTCGTATAAACTAAATAATATAGGATGCTCTGGCATATTTAATACTACCGCTTCTTAAAATATCGCTACATGTAACCAATGATTTAAATCACTTCACTCTTAGACTGATAATCATCATATTTTTTCTTCATATAGTCAATTAACTTCGATGATATGAAAAATGTACCGTTCTTAAAAATGACTCTCGGCATTATCATATTTATAATGCCATTAATAACAGTCTTTAGTCAACAAAATCTTTCAGCAACGGAAATTGTTAAGAGGGCCGATGATAATATGCGAGGAAAAACTTCAGAAGCAGATATCACTATCAAAATAATCAGACCAACTTGGAGTAGAGAAATGAATATGAAAGCTTGGTCTAAGGGCGATGATTATTCTATGATATTAGTCACTTCTCCGGCGAAAGAAAAAGGAACTGTATTCTTAAAGCGAATCAAGGAAGTTTGGAACTGGATTCCATCTATTGAGCGCAACATTAAACTGCCCCCATCAATGATGTCGCAAAGTTGGATGGGAACCGATTTCACCAATGATGATTTGGTTAAAGAAGCGTCTTCGGTTTCAGATTACAATCATACTCTCTTAGGAAAAGAAACCATTTCCAATAAAGACTGTTATAAAATTGAAATGGTACCAAAACCTTCCGCAGCTGTTGTATGGGAAAAAGTAATTGTATGGATCGATTCAGAAGATTTCTTACAGTTAAAAGCTGAATTCTATGATGAAGACGGGGAGTTAGTAAACATTATGAACTCACGTGATGTAAAGGAATTAGGTGGCAGAAAAATCACCTCAACAATTGAAATGTTCCCTGTTGATAAAGAGGGAAATAGTACGGTAATTCTGTATAATGATATCATTTTTGACATCCCTATTAATGATAACTTCTTTACCACCAGAAATATGAAACAATTAAAATAATGTTACTAAAACTAGCTTGGCTAAATATATGGCGCAATAAGCGTAGAACAATAATAACTGCGACCTCTGTGTTTTTTGCAGTGTTATTGGCTATAATTTTTCGTTCCCTAACCGATGGTGTTTATGACAACATGATTCATAATGTGGTTAGCTATTCCTCTGGTTATTTGCAAATTCATCAAAAAGGGTATTGGGAAGAGCAGTCAATTGATAATACTTTCGAGGAAGATGAGCAATTGTATCAAGAATTACTCAAAAATCCGAAGGTTACGCACATCATGCCTCGTTTGCAAACCTTTGCATTAGCTTCCTATTCTGAAAAAACTAAAGGGGTTCTTATTTTAGGAATTGATCCTGTTAAAGAAAAAGAAGTTAATAATCTGCATGACAAAATTGTAGCGGGTGAATACATTGAAAGCATTAATGATAATGCAGTTGTTTTAGGAGAAGGGTTAGCTTCTCAATTAAAACTAAAAGTCAATGATACTTTGGTGCTATTAGGACAAGGCTATCATGCAAGTAGTGCTGCTGCAAAGTTTAGAGTAAAAGGACTTATAAAACTAGGAGCTATTGAGTTGAACAACAATGTGGTTTATATGCCTTTACAACAATCACAATACATGTACGGAGCCGAAAATCGTCTAACATCGGTTTCGGTAATGCTAAATAAAACAACAGATTTGGAAGGGCTAAAACAGTCCTTACTAGAATCAATAGATCCTAATATATACGAGGTGATGAGTTGGAAAGAAATGATGCCAGAAATGGATCAATTCATTGAAGCGGATAGTACGGGACATTATATCGTTATCGGGGTTTTATATTTTGTTATTTCGTTTGGATTATTTGGCACGTTGCTGATGATGATTTTTGAAAGAAAACACGAATTGGGCATCTTGATTGCCATTGGAATGAAGAAACACTTACTGGCATTTATCCTTTTATTAGAAGCCATTATGATTTCCTTAATTGGCTGTTTTACGGGTGTAATTGCTGGTTTTCTAGTTATAAAATGGTTTACCGCGTATCCTATTCATTTTACTGGGGAGTTGAAAGAAGTTTATGAGGATTATGGTATAGAATCTATCATTTACTTTTCTAGTCACGAAAAAATTTTTATTGTTCAAACTTTAATCGTTTTACTATTATCTATCCTGTTGGCCTTTTATCCTGGTTATAAGGTGATGAAATTAAAACCTGTTGAAGCTATAAATAGTTAGTTATGTTGTTTCAAATTGCTTGGCGGAATATATGGCGGAATAAATCCAGAAGTCTAGTGGTGATATGCTCTATCATCATTGGAGTATGGGCCGGAATTTTTATTTTGTCTTTTGCTTGGGGTTTGTATAAAAACAACATCTATGAATCGGTTTACAGACAACTATCCCATATTCAAATTCATCATCCAAATTTTAGTGATGACAATGATTCTAAATTTACCATATCAAATACTGATGAGATTGTAAAAAAACTTCAATCTGATAATCGGATTGCTTCGGTAAGTTCTCGTGTTATTTCAACAGGAATGATTACCTCGCCTACAACGGCAAGTGGTGTAAAAATTTACGGAATCAATCCTTCTTTAGAAGTTAATCAAATTAGACTTAATGGGTATGTAAGACAGGGTGCTTATTTTGATTCGGGAAAGGAAAATGAAATTCTCATTGGTGAAAAACTAGCCAAAAAACTTAAAGTTAAACTTAAAAGCAAAATAGTATTGACATTTACGAATACTGAATCTGAAATTATTTCAGGAGCCTTTAGAATTGGGGGAATTTACAGATCTAAAAACATTTCATTAGATGAAGTAAATGTATATGTGCAAAAAAAACACCTACAGGAACTTTTAGCGCTTAAACCATCGGAAAGCAACGAAATAGCCATTTTGGTAAAAGATGAAGAACAATTGGACACGATAAAAGAATTCATCATTGGCGTAGTGCCTCAAGGAAAAATTGAAGATTGGAAAGCGCTTTCACCAGAGTTAAATATGATTATAGAATCGTTTAACCTATATACTTACATAATTAGTGGTATCATTCTACTAGCATTAACTTTTGGTATAATAAATACGATGTTAATGTCTGTTTTAGAACGTATTAGAGAACTTGGCATGCTCATGGCTATTGGATTGAACAAGCGTAAAATCTTTATCATGATCATGCTAGAGACCTTCTATCTAACCCTAATTGGCACTCCAATAGGTTTGCTGATAGGCTGGTTAACCGTAACAACGTTAGGAAAAACAGGCATTAATTTATCTATGTTTTCTGAAGGTCTATCATCTTATGGATTTAATTCGGTTATCTATCCCGCCTTAGACCAAGATAAATATGTAATTATTGTAACCATGTGTTTAGTAACGGCCATATTATCGGCTATTTATCCCGCTTATAAAGCGCTACAATTAAATCCATCAGAAGCAATACGAAAAATTTAAATTATGGCGAAAACAATTATAGATGCACATAATGTAAGTAAGACCTTCAACCCAAAAACAATTCCAGTTCATGCGGTTCAAAATGTGCACGTCCATATAGAAGAAGGAGAGTTTGTGGCCTTAGTTGGACCATCTGGCTCAGGAAAATCGACCTTACTGAATATGATGGGTGGGTTAGATGAACCAACAGAAGGTACTGTATTTATCGATGGGGTAGAGATTACGAAGCTATCAGAAAACAAGTTGATAGATTTTAGATTACACAATATAGGATTTGTATTTCAATCCTTTAATTTGATACCTGTGCTTACCGCGAAAGAGAATGTGGGCTTTGTATTGCAGTTGCAACATTTGCCTAAAGAAGAACGTGAAAAACGAGTATTGACCTTATTGGAAGAAGTTGGTCTTGAAAATAAAATAAATAGTAAACCAGGTGAGTTATCTGGAGGCCAACAACAACGTGTAGCAGTTGCCAGAGCTTTAGCTTCAAAACCTAAAATAATACTGGCTGATGAACCCACAGCTAATTTAGATTCAATATCTGCGGCTAATTTACTTGACATTATGGCAAAATTGAATAAAGAGGAGAAGATTACTTTTTTATTTTCAACTCACGATCAACGGGTAATTAAAAAAGCGAGAAGAGTTATAACACTTGTCGATGGAAAAATAGTCTCAGATGTACAGCAAACACCTTCATAAATCAAATGAAAAAGCTGTTGGTAACATATCTATTACTTTTCATTTATACGACCATAAATGCTCAAGAAAAGGAGGAAAAGCTATTCCTATCCGGTTATATTAAAAATTTGCATCAATTTAGTTTTGTTGATAAGTTAGAACAATTGCAATGGACAGCCTTATTACATAATAGATTGAATTTTAAATATATTCCTTCAGAAGAAATCACCTTTAGGTTAGAGCTTAGAAACCGATTTTTTTACGGTGATAATGTTAAAAATATATTCGGGTATTCTGGAATGATTTCAAATGATAATGGAATTACGGATCTTTCTTGGAATATTATTGACAACAAAGACATACTATTCAATACTACAGTAGAGAGAGTTTTAGTGAACTACATTAAAGATAATTGGGATATCACCTTGGGGAGACAGCGTGTTAACTGGGGAATGAATTTAGTATGGAATCCGAATGACATTTTCAATACCTATAACTTTCTAGATTTCGATTATGAGGAACGCCCAGGTAGTGATGCCATTCGAATTCAATATTATTTAGGTGATTTCAGCAAGATAGAAGTAGCAGCAAAAAAGGGGATAGGTAAGGATAATCATATTGTTGCAGCTATGTACAAATTTAATTCGGGCTCCTATGATATTCAATTACTTACAGCCATTTATCAACAAGATTGGGTGATTGGGACAGGTTGGGCAGGAAATTTAAAGAATGCCGGTTTTAAAGGGGAGATATCCTATTTCGTGCCTTATGAAAATTATTTTAACTCAGAAAATGTGATGAGTGCTTCTGTTTCTGTTGATTATGGTTTTAAAAAAGGACTTTACATAAACAGTTCAATTTTATATAATAGTTCAGCTAATGACGCTTCAAGTGATTTAGCAGCCTTACTTTACAATAGTTTAACCGCTAAAAACCTGATGCCTTATACCTATTCGGGATTTTTACAATTAGCCAAAGAATTCACACCCATTTTAAAAGGATCCTTAAGTACAATTTACTCCCCAACCAATCAATCCGTAATTATAATGCCAAGTTTAGATTATTCTATAGCCACAAATTGGGAACTCAATTTTACGGGGCAATCCTTTTTTGAGTTTCAAGATTATCAAACTATAGGGAATAGTATGTTTGTGAGGCTACGTTGGAGTTTTTGAGTGTATTATGAAATAGAATCTTGATATTTTGTTTCATCCTTATTTCATCATTTTGTAGTTATCGAAAATTGGCGTACAATATGTTTCAATACCAATAGAGTAGTTTTCTAACTCTACCAAGAATATCTATAGCTAATTCATAATTCAGTACATTGCATCAATACTATTCACAGTTTTCCTGAACCTTTAAATAGGGAATTAAGTCAGTGATTTTGTTACCTTTGTAGTTATGCCAGCAGGTCGAAAAATACCGACCTACAGCCACTAAAAGGTCAGATAGATTGATTTTAAAACTTCTATACAATCTTTAGAAATGAAAAAAATCCCAATAAGAATAATGCTAAAGAAAACTATTACGTACTCCGTATTTATAGTTCTTGTAGGCCTTATATTTATGGGTTGTTCGTCAACAAAAAAAAGTAAGCAGAAAACAATAGTTTCGAATTCCAATCAAAATACTACGCAAGTACATCATAGTTATGGCAATACAGCTACAGCAATGCATAATTATGATTTTGATGATCATGATTTTATAAGTCTGGAACCAGTACTGAAAAAAGTGAAAACATCCAATAAAATAGATTCATTGGCAAAAATTGGCTCTAGTACATCGGCCAACGAATATGAATCACTAGCTATTTTAGATAGTAAAAGTCCGGTAGCTGATAAGATTGTAGAAAATTATCTCAACAGTGATAATAAGGAGCCTAACGGTCATTGCCTTTCTGTTAGTAAAGGCCGTTTTGAGCAAGCTTTTAAAGAAGTTCACGGACATTCGTTCTATCAAGATTTACCTGCTAGAATGGCCACAAAATCATACAACCCTAAACAGGTGTTTAATTTGATTTACGATTCTGCTTCAGACACACGTGAAGGATGGCGAAGCCTACCAGAAGAATATAGGGGCAGGGGCAATGCTGGTGCTATTGCTTATGCTGGTATGGGGACTTTGGTCGACTCAACCGGAATTTGGAGTGGCCAATTACAACCTGGAGCTCTCATGCAAGTTTGGCGGTTTAAAGACGATTATGAAAAGGTAGTGCAAGGCGTAAATGTTAAAAAACTCGATCCTTATGGACATTCTTTCATTTTCATAAGCTATTTACGCGATGAAGATAATGCCATTATTGGGCTTAAAATTGCCGATCAAGGTTTTCAAAGTTACAGGCCCCTAGTACCTAGAGATTATGAAGTATGGTGGGGTGTAAACCTAAGTATCTAGAAGACAGTTGATAAGTTTAACATTTTTAATGTAATTTCTTATCATCTAATACGTTACAAAGACAGTGTCTGGCCCCAAATTCTTATAAAACCTATGCTACTATTTTCGTTATTACTTTCTTTAGGCTTTACAAATGAAATACCACCTAAAATAGAAGACATGGCAGTACATTCTTTAGCTGCTGAAAAGGCCTTACCTGTATTGAAAACTTGGATTTTTAATGAAGAGGTAAAACTTCATTTTAAAACAGATTTAGATAGTATTTCCGATTCTTATGCCAGTACCAAAATTGATGCTGATGAACTTCGCTTGCGTTTAAAAAAAGAGCTTCGTTTGGGCACAACTACTTTTGACAACATTAAAACAGCCTTTACCAACCAATTAGTAGATAAGATCATACCTCACTGGTACGGTACTCCTTGGAGTTTTGGGGGCCATACAACTATACCCAACCAAGGTAAAATAGCCTGTGGTTATTTTATCTCAACCACCTTGCGAGATATGGGTATAAAACTCAATAGATATACTTTGGCTCAAAAATCACCTTTAGACGAAGCCAAAATGATAAGTTGTGGTTCGATCATCAACAAAATAGTTCAAGATTCACCTGAAAAAGCCTTTGAAGAGATTGATGGTTTAACCAAAGAGGGACTCTATTTTATAGGTTTTGATGAGGGGCATGTGGGTTATCTTTTAAAACGAAAAGGTGAACTATTTCTTATCCATTCCAACTATCTTAATCCAGTATCGGTTTGTATGGAGACGCTTAAAGAATCACGAGTTTTTAAGCGTTTCACCAAATTTCATCTAGTAGACATTTCTCATAACGATATCCTTTTGCAGCGGTGGTTGGACAATGGTACGGTGTTATAATTTTTATTACCTATAACATTTGTATTCGCCTATTCTATGCGCTTCAACTAGCCTAAATTTCAGCGGCTAACCTACTTGCTTGATTTATTGCACGTTTTGCGTCTAATTCGGAAGCTACATCTGCACCACCAACACTATGAACTTTAATACCTTCCGCTTCTAACGGGGCCAGTAGTTCTTTTAATGATAATTGACCAGCGCAAATAATAACAGTATCTACAGGTAACACTTTTTGTTGTTCATTTTGAACATAATGCAATCCTTCATCATCAATTTTGGTGTACTGTACATTGTTGATAAACTGTACATTTTTCTTTTTCAAGGTAGAACGATGGATCCAGCCTGTTGTTTTCCCTAAATTGGCGCCAAATTTACCCTTACTCCGCTTAAACATAAAAATTTCTCTTGGTGAAGGATGAACCATAGCTTCAACCCCTTCAATTCCACTTCTTGCTGTCATGTTTTTATCAATACCCCATTCTTTTAACCAAGCATCAATATTTAATGAGGTGCTTTCACCTTCGTGTGCTATATATTCCGACACGTCAAAAGCAATACCTCCTGCACCAATAACGGCAACACGTTTGCCAACAGGCTTTTTTAACTTTAGAACATCAATGTAGTTTATTACTTTGGGGTGGTTTATACCTATAATCTTCGGAGTTCTTGGTTGTATTCCTGTTGCTAATATCACTTCCTCAAAATTGCCATTTTTTAAATCTTCGGCCTTGACTCGGGTGTTTAATTTCACCTTTACGTTATGCAATGTTATTTGGGAATTAAAATAACGTATAGTTTCGTAAAATTCTTCTTTTCCAGGAATTTGCTTTGCCATGTTAAATTGTCCCCCAATTTCGTTATCGGCATCGAAAAGGGTAACATCGTGTCCGCGTTGGGCGGCAATGGTTGATGCCGCTAAACCTGCAGGACCTGCACCAACAACAGCAATCTTTTTCTTTTTCTCGGTAGGAAGATAATTAAGCTCCGTTTCATGACATGCTCTCGGATTTACTAAGCAACTGGCTACTTTTTGTTCGAAAACATGGTCTAAACATGCTTGGTTACAACCAATACAGGTATTTATTTCATCTGCCTTATTGGCTGCTGCCTTATTTACCCATTCTGGATCCGCTAAAAATGGTCGTGCCATAGAAATCAAATCAGCATGACCTTCTGCCAATACCTTTTCGGCGGTTTCGGGCATATTTATTCTGTTGGAAGTCACTAACGGAATGGAAAGTTCTTCTTTCATCTTTTTAGTCACCCACGTAAATGCAGCCCTTGGTACCGATGTAGCAATAGTAGGTATACGTGCTTCGTGCCAGCCGATTCCTGTATTTATAATCGTAGCACCGGCTTTTTCAATTTCTTTGCCTAAGGCAACCACTTCTTGCCAAGAGCTTCCTTTATTTACTAAATCTAACATCGATAACCGATAGATGATGATAAACTCGGTTCCAACGGCTTCGCGTGTTTGCTTTACTAATGCTATGGGTAAACGCATTCGGTTTTCATAGTTTCCACCATACGAATCTGTACGTTTGTTTGTTCTTTCTATAATAAATTGATTTACTAAATACCCCTCAGAACCCATGATTTCTACACCGTCATAACCTGCTAATTTTGCAAGTTTGGCAGAGTTTACAAAGTCACGTATGGTACGTTTAATACCTGATGGTTTGAGTTTAAAAGGTTTAAAGGGACTAATGGGTGATTTTATGGCAGAAGGGGCGACCGCTAAGGGATGATACCCATAACGCCCAGAGTGTAAAATTTGCATACATATTTTACCACCTTCGCTATGCACCGCATCAGTAATTACTTTGTGATGTTTTGCATGTTTTTTTGAGCTCATACGTGCCGAAAAAGGAGCTGTCCAGCCTTGTACGTTAGGTGCAATTCCGCCAGAAACAATTAAACCGACCCCACCTTTCGCTCGTTCTGCATAATAAGCTGCTATCTTTTTTAAACCATTTTTTTTCTCTTCTAAGCCTGTATGCATCGAACCCATAATAATCCGGTTTTTAAGGGTGGTAAAGCCTAAGTCTAAGGGTTCAAAAATATGGGTATACTTGGTCATTTTGTTTAGCGGTTTATGGATTATTACTATGCGGGCATACTCATTCATGGTAAGTTACGTTTTTTTATAATGATGGTATTTAAGAAGTAGGACCGTTGAACGTACTGAAGAGCCTTATGCAACGGTAATTAAAGATAGTTGTTGCCTATAGCGATAGTCCATGCCATTTATAAAGTTCTCTATTTATATTATGTTGATTCCAACAATTTAAATTGTTTTGTATGTGACATTTTTCAGGAATTCGACACTATTGTTTTAAAAAAATATTTTCTACAATGAAAAAGCATAGAAAGATAATCCTTATAAAGTACTATACTTGATAGGTGTATTGAATCAGGTATTTGCCTATATTTTCAAGATTTATTACTTAAACTTAAAAATATTAGATGATAGTTATATATCTACAAGACTTATAAAAATTAATGCGAAATAGACTTTCAATTTTTTGAAGATTCGTCGTCTTTCCAAAGCCACTTCTTTCGTGGTAATATCGGTCTAAGGAAGAAGAGTAGTATAATGTTTAGACACTTCTCTTCTTATAGAATAGTACGATAATTTCAAAACCGAAACTTAATTTCTTATGGATTGCTCCTGATTTCTAAATCAACTTTTCTCCTATTAGCCCGTTGAGTTGAGTCTACTATCCCTATATTTAAGGGTATAAACTAATTATTAAATCCAATCCAGTTATTTGAGCCGTTCTGGCCCAACATAGATGCGGCTATTAAAAAAAATGAAAATGAAATTTTTATCCTCTATAATTGCCTTCATAACCTTGGGAAACATATTAAATGCCCAAGACCGATTAACGGGTGAAACCTTTACTACACGCTCTGAAATTTTAGCCCAAAATGGTATGGCAGCAACAAGCCAACCTTTGGCCACCCAAGTTGCCTTGGATATCTTAAAAAAAGGAGGTAGTGCAATTGATGCCGCAATAGCTGCCAACGCTGTACTGGGGCTTGTAGAACCGGCGAGTTGTGGTATTGGAGGCGATGTGTTCGCAATAGTTTGGTCCGCGGAAGAAAAGAAATTATATGGTTTAAATGGCAGTGGTAGAGCACCTAAATCCTTATCCATTGATTATTTCATGGAAAAAGGTTTAAGTTATGTTCCCTTTTATGGCCCATTACCTGTATCGGTCCCGGGCTGTGTAGACGGTTGGTTCAAATTACATGAAAAATTTGGTAGGTTATCCATAAAGGAAATTTTAGAACCAGCTATAGATTATGGCAAAAATGGATTTCCCGTATCCGAAGTCATTGCCTATGAAATGGCGTCGAGTTATGAATCATTAAAGGATCAACCGGGTTTTGCCCAAACCTATATGCCTGCTGGAAGACCTCCGGTTAAAGGGGAAGTATTTGTAAATCAAGAATTGGCCAATACCTATGAACAAATTGCCAAAGGTGGTCGCGATGCCTTTTATAAAGGTTCCATTGCAAAGACCATCGATAGTTATATGAAAAAACATGGCGGATTTTTAAGTTATGAAGACATGGCAAGCCATACTTCCAATTGGGTAACGCCGGTATCCGTGAACTATAGGGGTTATGATGTTTGGGAACTTCCACCCAATGGACAGGGCACCGCTGCATTACAAATGTTGAATATTCTTGAAGGATTTGATATTGGCGAAATGGGTTTTGGCAGTTCCGAATATTTACATGTGCTTACAGAAGCCAAAAAATTGGCATATGAAGACAGGGCCAAATTTTATGCTGATCCCGCATTCAACAAGATTCCTTTGGAAACCCTATTGTCGGATGAATATGCTTCGCAACGGAGGAACCTAATGAGTCCCGACAAAGCTGCCGATACCTATCCCGCTGGTGATATGGAAATAGAAACAGGGAATACGACTTATTTGACCGTAGCGGATAAGGATGGTAATATGGTTTCGTTCATACAAAGTATTTATTCGGAGTTTGCATCAGGTATGGTCCCAGATGGATTGGGATTTGTTCTTCAAAACCGCGGACAAATGTTCAATGTTCAGGACAAGAACCATGCGAATGCACTCGAACCTGGTAAACGACCTTTTCATACCATTATTCCGGCATTTATCACCAAAGATGGAAATCCTTGGGTAAGCTTTGGTCTTATGGGCGGAGCAGTTCAGCCACAGGGCCATGCACAGATTGTGGTCAATATCGTTGATTTTGGAATGAATTTACAAGAGGCCGGTGATGCTCCAAGAATGAGACATCGAGGCAGTTCGCAACCTACAGGATCTAAAATGACCAATGGGGGTACCTTATATCTTGAAAGTGGTTTTGAACCCGAAACCCTAAGGGAGTTACGCAAAAAAGGCCATCGTATTGGCTTTGGTGTGGGGATGTACGGTGGATATCAAGCAATTGGTATCGATTTGGAAAACCAAGTATATTCTGGAGCATCTGAATCCCGAAAAGATGGTCAGGCCGCTGGATATTAAACCCAAACTATGCTATCAAGGTTTAAATCAACAAGAATTCCAGTAGTCATCGGCTTACTTTTAATTTGCTCGTGTAACGGACAGACAAAGGCGAGTACGGAGGATTATGTTTTTAAGAAAGGTGACCGAAACGGCATCGGAAAATGGTATATGGATCGTGAAATAGCCCATGTCATGGGTTTTCAAGGAATGAACTGGTTAGAACGACCAGAGCGTGAGGAAGAGGAAAACGCCTCTATTCTACTAAAGAACATGGACATAAAGCCTACGGATATCATTGCTGATATTGGTGCGGGTTCTGGCTATCATGTCTTTAGAATGGCACCCTTAGTAAGTAGGGGATCCATTTATGCAGTTGATATACAGGATGAAATGTTGGAAGCGTTGGAAGCAAAAAAAGAAACCCAGAATATTCATTATATCAAAATAATAAAAGGTAGCGAGAAAAGTGTAAATCTTCCTGAAAATAGTGTAGACAAGGTTTTGATGGTAGATGTATATCATGAATTCAATTATCCTAAGGAAATAATCGCATCTATAAAAAAAGCTTTAAATCCAAAGGGTAAATTATTTTTGATAGAGTATCGTGGCGAAGATAGGACGGTACCCATAAAGGAATTACATAAAATGACGGAAGCACAGACAGTCAAGGAAATGGAGACAGCCGGTTTAACGTTAGAAAGAAATGATGATAATCTGCCTTGGCAGCATTGTATGGTTTTCATTAAAAACTAGTATCAAATGCACTCCACACATAAAATAACATCGATAACATTTTCATTATAATGTTCCGCATTATATCAATTTGCTTATCAAATGCAAAATAGATATCACTTCGCTTTCTTTAGTCTAAGCTTCATCCCGCTAAAAAAAGAAATCACTTCAAGGGTAGGCGGGAGGGAGGCCTAATATTAATCGGTTTACCGGCAATTAATACTGCTTTTGATCAGTATTAATATATCAATAGAAGAAAAGCGTTATCTTTTAAATTTAAAGGACAAATTTATTGTATAACCCAATCAAGCGTTTCAAAAATGCTGATTTTGAAAGACACTACCATGATAACTGCAACTATGAGGATCTTTATTCTAACCTTTTCTCTTTTGGTATCCATTCAGTCATTCTCTCAAATAGACAAATCTCATTATCAGGATTTAGAATATAGAATGATCGGACCCTTTCGTGGAGGTCGAACCGTAGGTGCAGTTGGTGTTCCTACTCAACCCAATGTATTCTTTATAGGTGTGAATAATGGAGGTGTATGGAAAACAGATGATTATGGCCGTACCTGGAATCCAATTTTTGATGACGTTACAACGGGCTCCGTTGGAGATTTAGCGGTATCTCCATCACATCCAAATGTAATCTATGTAGGAACCGGTGAAGGCCTTCATAGACCAGACCTTGCAGTAGGGGATGGTATGTTTAAATCCAATGATGGAGGTGAAAGCTGGGAACATATTGGACTTGGCGATATTCAACAAATAAGTCGCGTGATTGTGCATCCAACTAATCCGGACGTAGTTTATGTGGCTGGTTTAGGCCATCCGTATGGCTCAAATGAAATGAGGGGCATTTTTAAATCCAATGATGGTGGAAAAACATGGAAAAAAACTTTATATATAGACCATAATACCGGAGCAATTCAAGTTGAAATGGATCCGAATAATCCCGAAATCTTATTTGCCGCTATGTGGGAACACCTGGAAGGACCTTGGGAGAATGCAAAGTTTACCGGCCCAAATAGTGGCTTATACAAATCTACGAATGGTGGAGAAACTTGGCGAAAACTGGTAAAAGGACTACCTGGAACTAAACAAGGGTTAGGAAGAATAGGAGTCGCTTTGTCACTCAGCAATTCAAAACGGATGTACGCTACAGTTGACGCCAAAGAAAATGGTGGCGTTTATAAAAGTGATGATGCAGGTGAAAGCTGGAATTTGGTTACAACCGAGAACCGTCTTTGGGGAAGAGGTAGCGACTTTGCTGAAATAAAAGTTCATCCAACCAATGAAAATATTGTTTTTGTAGGGAATGTAGCATCATACAAATCTGAAGATGGTGGTAAAACCTGGATGTCAATCAAAGGCGCACCGGGAGGAGATGATTATCATCGTATATGGATTAATCCAATAAATCCAGAAATCATGCTTTTTGCCGCAGATCAAGGAGCCGTTGTCACTGTAAATGGTGGGAAAACATGGAGTTCATGGTATAACCAACCCACATCACAATTATATCATGTAACTACGGACAACCAATTTCCGTATTGGGTGTATGGTGGGCAACAAGAAAGTGGAGCCATTGGTATTGCAAGCAGGAGTAATGGGGGGCAAATTTCATTTAGGGAATTTATCGGAGTGGGTGCAGACGAATATGCGTATGTAGCTCCTGATCCCGTAGATGCAAACATCATTTATGGTGGACGTGTAATTAGGTTCAATAAAAAAACGGGGCAGTCCCAATATGTTGGTCCTGAAGTTTTGCGTTCGGGAAAATTCAGATACCTACGTACGATGCCATTGTTATTTCATCCAGCAGATAATAGCATGTTGCTTTTTGGAACCAATGTTGTTTGGAAAACACATAATGGAGGACAAAGTTGGGAACAAATCAGTGAAGACCTAACGAGAGAACAACCCGAAGTACCCACTAGTGTCGGTGATTACAAAACTGTTGCTATGAAAACTATGCCGCAACGTGCTATTGTGTACGCCATAGGACCTTCACCTTTGGATAAAGATATCATTTGGGCAGGAACAGACGATGGCCTGGTGCATGTTACGATTGATGGTGGAAAAACATGGAAAGAAGTAACCCCTTCAACAATTACTTCATGGGATAAAATTTCACAAATTGATGCAGGTCATTTTAATAAAGGAACCGCTTATGTTGCCGTGAATGCCATTAGAAAAGATGACATGCAGCCCCATATTTACAAAACACATGATTATGGAAAAACATGGCAAGAAGTCGTTTCGGGAATGAACCCTTCAGGTCCTGTGAACACCGTTCGCGAAGACCCTAAACAAAAAGGGTTGTTGTTCGCTGGAACAGAACGTGAGGTTTATTTTTCATCAGATGATGGTGACTCTTGGCAATCCCTAAGAATGAACATGCCCGCATCTTCCATTAGGGATTTGGTCGTTCATGAAAATGATTTGGTCATCGGGACGCACGGTCGTTCCATTTGGATTTTGGACGATGTGAGTCCGTTGCGGGAGCTGGCCAACCTGTCCGACCAAAACGCCTATTTATTTTCGCCCAGCGATGCCTATCGGGTACGGTTCAATATGTTTAGCGACACCCCGTTGCCCCCGGAGGAACCTACGGGAGAAAATCCGCCGGACGGTGCCCTTATCGATTATTATTTAGGGGCTGAGGCCCAAAACGTGGAACTTAACATATTGGATTCGAAAGGAGCGTTGATCAACAACTTTTCCAGTGACGATAGGGCGGAAGTGTTGGATACGACTAAAATGCAGCATCCCACGTATTGGATACGTCCGTTTAAAGGACTGTCTGACGAACCTGGCCAACACCGTTTTATATGGAATCTCCGGTATAAGGAACCTCAGGGCACCAATCGGGCCTTTGCCATTGCGGCTGTGCAATATGATACCCCCAGCGGACCGGAAGGCCCCTTTGTAGCTCCGGGAACGTATAAAGTGCAATTGAAGGTCGATGGGGAGATTTTGGAAAAAAACATCACGGTAAAACTGGATCCGCGTTCCACTATGAGCGATGAAGCCCTTGCCCTACAAACCGACCTGTCCCTTCAGACCTATACTGATTACGGGAAACTGCAGGAGATTCGAGAAGCGATTGATACCAAGCTGGCTAGAAAAAGCAGGAAACAGGAAAAGTTGTTGGCTTTTAGGGGAGATGGAGTCCCGGAGGATGGCGATTTGATCTACGGAAGTATTTATGCCTCGGAGCTCGAAAAAGAAACGATTGTCGGATTGCAATCCAAATTGCTTTTTCTGCTCAATGTGTTGCAGAAGACCGATGCCAAACCGACGGCCAAAACCCAAGAAGCAGCAAAGCTATTACATAAACGCGTGACCGCAATGGAAGCGCTTTGGGAAACGAAGTACAAATAAGTCGCCATGATTTGAGTGACAAAACGTTAAAATCAATCGAAGAGTTACCTTAATTTTGTGTTTCATACACGTTGCATAAATCCTGAAATTTGTTAGCAAAAAGACAACAATTACCCCAAGAACACCCTATAGATTCAGAAAAATTCATTTATTGTTTAGAAGGGGTTCATGATATTGAAACGCACAAGGTTACCGAAGCACAAGAAAATTTGGAAGAATTGGCCATGCAGTATGGAGTAGCTAGTATTTATAAAACATGCGACACCATTGAAGGTCTAGAAGCTAGTTTGAATACATTGGTCATGGATGATCATTATTTTAAGGACTATGAAATCATATACTTGGTAATGACAGGCGAGGCAAATAGTATTTGTTTAAATGACTACTACTATAGTTTACAGGAAATAGCAGAACTTTTTGAAGGAAAGTTAAAAGGAAAAATCTTACATTTTTCAAATGCAAAAGTGCTAGATCTAGACGAAGAAGAAGCACAATATTTTTTGGATGTCACTAACGCAAAAGCGGTTTCTGGCTATGGTAATACCATTAATGGACTAAGTAGTTCAAATCTTGATAAAGCATTCTTTAACTTGTTTAACGAAGATGATAATATGTTCGATGTGGTAGAGGAATTGCATCAACGGCATTACAATATCTGCAAGCTGCTGGATTTTCGATTGTATTATTAGAAAGGAATAGCGCTACCCCAATTGAAAGACTGTTGAATGGTGCGAGCGTGCTAGCGCTCTTGGCTTTTTGTTAAGCGGTATGCATTTCATCTAAATCAGCCCCAGTCGTATACGATACCATTTTACAATACGTTTCAATAGCTGCTACCTACTTAATACCGAGCTATGATTCCCAAATCAGTCCATTTTTCATTAAAAAGTGCATGTTACGCCTTCTTCCTATTACTTACTGTACTATTGCTATGCAATGGGTGTAGTAAAGACACGATTTCATCAGTGATTGAGGAAGAAGAGTCCACCGAAGAAGATGGTACAACGGACATGCCCGCCAACGAAGATTTCAATGCGGACATCAACCAGGATGGCACCTTGAATATCTTATTACTTGGTCCCAGTACATCTATTAAGTCAGACGTATCGGCTTTTTCCTTGGAATCCGTTGCGAATGAACTGACTGCTATACTTTCGGAAGATGAGACAATAAACACCACGGTAAA
Organism: uncultured Maribacter sp.; assembly: GCF_963974015.1. Classification (GTDB taxonomy): domain Bacteria; phylum Bacteroidota; class Bacteroidia; order Flavobacteriales; family Flavobacteriaceae; genus Maribacter. The sequence continues at coordinate 215,602 of NZ_CAXBBZ010000002.1, forward strand.
TGTGGTTTATGAAGATACCTACAAGGCCAAGGAACTTACCGTGGGTTTAGGGAGCGATGCTACCAACCAATATCAATATACACATTATGCACATTCCCTTTTGCAATATTACTATTGGCCCGAGGGGGAGACAGCCCGAAGATCCAAATTAAAAGGGGAGGGGGAAAATGACTGGGACTATGTAGTTATAGCTGCCGACCCTTATATCGTTTCCAAAATACCCGGGTTCTATGCCTTAGGGGTCAACAAGATAGCCTCTACCGTGGCCGAGGGAAATGCGAAACCCCTTCTGTTGATGTTATGGCCAAAGGACGAACAAAATACAGCTTCGATCACTGATTTTGAAGAATTTACATATCGTACGGCGGAAGGTGGCATTACCAATATAGAGGTTATACCGGCCGGACTTGCATGGGAAGGGCTTCCATCGGAATTGAAAGATACGGAAACCGCGCATCCCACAGCCAACGGGGCTTATGTGACCGCAGCGTCAATTTATGCACAATTGTATGGGCAAAACCCGTCAGGCTCAAGATATACGTATAATGACGCCTTGGCCGATCAGGCCTTTCAAACCGTTAATGCTGCTAAAACAGCAACGCATTATGCTGGTGAGTTCAATTATAACTCTCCTTTTCAAGGTGGAAATGTAACGGCATCAATCATACGATATAACCATACGGGCACGAGTTCGGAAAATGGTATTATCGGTGGTTTAAGCTGGGTCATAGCAAAGGATGAGGACACCCAACTGGAACGCGATGGCGCCCCCAAAGTTCATTTTAACCTAGGTAGGGCGAACACGAATTTTGAAGCCAGTAAACGCTACAAAGTAGATGCGGGCCTCTTTGACTATTCTATCGGTTTTCCGATGCAAGATAACAGCAGTACAGGAAATACCACCATGCTCTATGGTATTGACAAAAGAGGTAGCGAATCAGAAAACGGAACCGACTTGGGTGTGGCCCTATACATGATTCGTGAAAACGAATTACCTACCGCTAGGGCCTTACCAATAAGGTTGCTCTACGCACAAATGAAGGGATTGAATATAGCGGATTCGGCATATCGTGATAGCTGGCATATTAGCCGTGATTTGGATAGGGCTTCCGGCGCCTATATCTATACCTTGTTAACCGGAACATGCGCCCTGGGCACAGAACCTACGGATACCTCCTCTGAAGCGTGGCGTTCCTGGAGCGCCCATAAACTGGGTTATGAAACGGCTTGGACATTAATGACCCTTGAAGGAAGGGTGCCTGAATGTAATTAAGCCTATCCATTAATCATCTCGCTCAATTTTGAAAAATACCTTACCCTTTAAAAGTAAAAGTGTCTCAGAAGGATATGAGTTCTATTGTCCACGATCAATTTATAGCGTGAAAATTTTTCTTTTACCAGTTCAATTTCCCTGATTGAATAATCGAAGTATGCCTAATATTCGATTTAATTATTTAATAATCAACAGTATGAAATGGCGAGGTAAGCGAGAAAGTTCCAATGTCGACGACCGTAAAGGTCGGTCCAGTTCCGCGAGAGGTTTTGGTGGATTCAGTCCCAATTTGCTCGGTCCGATCATTAAACTGCTCTTTTCCAAAGTGGGCCTGATCATTGTAGGGCTGTTCCTTGCATGAATACCTATTTTTCAGGTTTTAATTATTGATACATCTGCTATCTAGGTCTATGGTCCTTTCAAAAAAGTGCCACGAAATACTAAAAATATAGTATCTTAACCACAGTAAATTTCCCCTTTATTTGTATTTTGAAAAATACAGATGTTCTTTCGGACAATATTTATAGACATGCATCCTAAGTAGTATATTTTGTTTATATAATCCGACTAAAATTGATTTTTAAGCTAATTAACCAAACTAAACCAAATTATTATGGGGCAAGACACAAACATTACCGTAACCGTAGACACGGAAACGATTAACGAATTGAACAAAAAATCAAAAGTAGAATTTAAAGATGATCGAAATGATCCTATTGCTGTCATTGGCAGACCTGAAGATTTTGAATCTGTAGTTGATAAAAACCAGAAAATAACATGGACCGCGGTAGCTAAAAATGGTGTAACACCCGTGTTTATTGAAAGTGTCAAAAGAGAATCTGGAAGCGAAATAATGCAGGAAATTAGTCGTGGAAACAGTCATAATACGTACCGAGCTAAAATTAAAAATAAGGATTTCGCCCCACCAGACGATACTGAAGATTATATTATTACCATTGGTCTTAACGGCTATGAAGGAATTACCGGTGAAAATCAATATGGTGCTATTGTTTTTGTTGGTAAGCAGGTCGCTTATATAGATAATTATCAGAACAATGTTTGGAAGAGGCTCCCCGATGCCCCATTTGAAATTGATGGTTTCTCTGGTAACAATTCCTTTGGAATTATAGCCTACGGGGGTTCGCAATTAGCCTTCATCACCAAAGATGATACGTCATGGACTTCGATGGTAGCACCACCATTCGAAATAGAAGGCTTGGCCGGTGATAAATTCAATGGCCCCATAATATATTCGGGTACTCAAGTGGCCGCTTTGAGTAGTTCTACACAAACGAATTGGATTACACTTCCACCTGCTCCATTTCAAATTGATGGCATTACGGCGACTAGCACCAATGATCCTCTCATTTATTCTGGAACACAGGTTGCTTACTATAACAATACAGCGAATGCATGGAGCATTCTTACGGCTGCTCCCTTTACTATAGAAGGTATATCTTGTAATTATGGTAGTGGCCCTGTTATCTATGCGGGTTCAAAAGTTGCTCGTATGGACATTGCACAAAACACATGGCAAACGGTTGCCGATGCTCCTGTTTTAATCGAAGGCATTGCCGGAGATAGTGGTAAAGGACCTATTATTTTTTCGGCTTCAAGTGTGTACTACTTGGTGACTTACCATCCCACTCCATTATGGACCAAACTAAATGATGAACCTCTAGATCCTAAAACTTTTGTTATTGATCCAAGACTAAGGGCTAATCCAAAATAAAACAGGTAATTGTCATGATTAACTATAGAATAGCCTATTATTCTCTAATAGGCTTTTTTTACTTTTTTACCATTTCGACCATAGCTCAAGACCAGCGAATAGCGGATAGTTTGACTTCTATATATAAAATGGACACGCTTAAAGGCGAAGCTAGATTAGAGTTACTCGCTGAACTATCATTCAACGAAGTAAATAATTACCAACTTAGTCTTAAATACGCCGAAGAATTAATACAACTCGCTGAGAAAAAAGATAATTATAGATACTTATCCCGAGGATATTTTCAAAAAGGTAGTACACAAAACATGCTTGGTGATTTAAAAAAAGCCCTAAAGTCACTATTCAAGAGCGCAGAAATTGCAAAAAGAGACAATAAAATTTCTCTGGAGGGCAGTGCCTATGGAGCTATTGCCGACATTTATGCAATTTCTGAAAACCATAAAAATGCAATGCTCTACTATGATAGGGCGATCACTATCCTACGAAACACCAATGACACTATCAATTTGGCAACTTTTATTTTAAACGCAGGAGATGAATTGCTTCTTAACAAAAAATACGATTCCGCAATGGTCTATTTCAAGGAATCGGGTGAACTTTTTGAGGAAGCCGATTATGCTGCTGGAAAAGCATATAATTTGGGGAATATTGGGATGGTTTATGCCAATACAGGTAAAAACGAGCTAGCAGAACAAAATATTAACCAAGCAATCGGTATTTTAGAAAAATCAGAAGATTACTACCCCATTAGTGTATATTTAATGGCCATGGCCGATATCTATATAGAAAAAGAAGAGCATGAAACTGCTATTAGGTACACGAAAAGAAGTTTAGGTTTGGCTGAACAATATGGTTTAAAAGAACAGCTTGGTGATGCCAATGAAAAACTAGCGTCTCTTTATGAAACCATAGGTAATATGGAGCTGTCCTACAAACACTATAAAGACCATATTGCCTATAGAGATAGCCTTTTAGATATAGAAAAGGTGCAACAATTAGCCGATATTCGAACCGAGAATGAAGTTTCCCAAAAACAAGTTGAAGTAGAATTATTAGAAACGAAAACCAGAAATCAATTGATTATCTTAGGTTTTGTAGGGATATCTTTGTTAGCGTCTTTATGGTTTTACCGTACAATTTCAAAAGAAAAAAGAAAGTCAGAAATGCTTTTATTGAATATTTTACCAGAGGATACCGCTAAAGAGCTTAAGGCAAATGGTAAAGTAAAAGCCAAACAATACGATTCGGTAACAGTATTATTTACAGACTTCAAAGGCTTTACTAGTTATTCGGAAAAACTATCACCCGAAGCCTTGGTGGAAACGGTTGACTTTTATTTTTCAAAATTCGATACTATTATTGATAAACATGGTTTAGAAAAAATAAAAACCATTGGCGACGCCTATATGTGCGCAGGGGGCTTACACGATACTAAAGAAGATCATCCCCAACGCATGGTAAACGCCGCATTTGAAATTGCCGCTTTTGTTGAAGAAACAAAAAAAGACGTAGCGGCAAGTGAATTGACTTTTGACATACGCATCGGCATTAATACAGGCCCAGTAGTCGCCGGGGTAGTGGGCACCCAAAAATTTGCTTATGACATTTGGGGCGATACTGTAAACGTGGCTTCACGAATGGAATCGATGTCAGAACCAGGTAGGATAAACATTTCGGAAAACACCTATGTATTGATCAAGAATCAGTTCGACTGTGAAGCTAGGGGAGGTATCTCGGTTAAAAATAGGGGTGTCATGGAAATGTATTTTGTAAAAAATCCAGATGGGTGATTGCTTTCGGTGGCGGTTTAGAGGGACTGCCTACTTAAGTCTAATACTGCGGCTTGCTCCTCATTGAAATTATACTTTGGGTACATTTTCTTTACGCTAGCTCTAGCACCATAATTATATGTACCTCCTAGATTTTAGAGTTTCCATTAGTATAAGAATGAAAGTTCTTTTGTCCACGTTCAATTTATAGCGAGAAAAATTTTCTTTTACCAGTTCAATTTCCCTGGTTGAATAATCGGAGTATGCCTTATATTTGATTTAATTATTTAAAAATCAACAGTATGAAATGGCGAGGTAAGCGAGAAAGTTCCAATGTCGACGACCGTAGAGGTCGGTCCAGTTCCGCGAGAGGTTTGGGTGGATTCAGTCCCAATTTGCTCGGTCCGATCATTAAACTGCTCTTCTCCAAAGTAGGCTTGATCATTGTAGGGCTGTTCCTTGTATTTTCATTTATTACGGGAAATAATCCGTTGACCTTGATCAGTAATTTACTTAGCGGTGGGGTGACGCAAACCGCTCCTTCCGGAAATTATGAAGGTACCGCCGAAGAAAATGAACTGGCGGATTTTAGTGCCGTTATCCTGGCGAGTACCGAAGATGTATGGAACAACACCTTGGAAAATTACCGGGAACCTACGTTAGTTTTGTTTTCAGGATATGTATCCTCCGCCTGCGGTTCGGCATCCAGTGCCACGGGTCCGTTTTACTGTCCCGGGGATGAAAAACTATACCTGGACCTTAGTTTTTTTGAGGAAATGGAACGCCAAATGAATGCTCCTGGCGATTTTGCACAGGCTTATGTCATTGCCCATGAAGTAGGTCACCATATTCAAAAGTTAATGGGGATTACGGATAAAATCGACAGACTCAGAGGTCAATTGAGTAAGACCGAGTTCAATAAATATTCTGTACGCTTAGAGTTACAGGCCGATTTTCTGGCCGGGGTTTGGGCCAATCGTTCAAAACAAATGATGGAGAGCGGTGATCTTCAAGAAGCCCTGAACGCTGCGAATGCCATTGGGGATGATCGTCTACAAAAACAATCCACAGGTAGGGTAGTACCCGATTCCTTTACCCATGGCACTTCTGAACAACGTATGCGATGGTTCAAAAAAGGGTTTGAAACCGGTGATATTTCGAAAGGCGATACCTTTAGTGCAGAATCGCTTTAGCGCGTTATTTTTTAAAATTCAACTACTTCTTCATCTTAAAGAATATACCTCCTCCTGAGCGACCTGTACCGTGCGGAGTCTAGGTAAGCCGAAGGATAGGAGAGGGGTAGCATTTGTCTGGAACGTGATGGTATAGAAGTCGCCATACTATGTTAAAACCCTGTCAAAAGGTTTTATAATTATGGAAATTCGTAGGTAATCAATTACCTTATGTAATATTTTTGGGTGACCATAAATAGTAGCTTTAAAAAGCTATCCATATCCATTTGCCAATTTGAACAAGACACTATGAAATCCTTGAAAACAAAAACCAGCCTTTTACTTTTTTTATTACCCGTGGTGTTGTTGAACGCACAAGGAGAATTAAAATCGGTTGAGGGTTTCTCACCGCAGATTGGTCTAATGGTTTATATGTTAGAAGACTTAAAAGAAAGAATTACCCAACAAGTTAAAGACTTGGACCAATCACAAACTGATTTTCTATATGATGCTGAGGCCAATAGCATAGGATCATTGGTCATGCATTTAGTGTCAACGGAATCGTATTACCAGATAGCGACGTTGGAGGGTAGGGAATGGACAGAAGATGAGCAAACGAGATTTGGTGTAGCGGGCGAACTTAATGAAGAGGTAAAAAGCATACTTAAGGATAAGCCGATTAAATATTATTTGGATTTATGGGATGAAGTCCGTGAAAAAAGCCTTAAGGGACTGAAAACCAAAGGTGATGCATGGTTCTCCTCGAATTTAGAAGAGGGATTGAACTACCACTATATCTGGTACCATGTGATGGAACATTCGGCTAACCATATGGGGCAAATAGGAACCATAAAGAACCGCTTACCCAAATAACGTATTTGCCATAATGTACCGCGTTATGCCTGCCCTGAGCTTATTTAAGGGCAACTTTGCTTTTGTAAACGGATTAAAAAGGGTAATATCTGGAAGACCTTTTCTTTTCTCTTTTTATGGTTATTACTGTAGGTGCATGCGTGCCGGCCTCTGTTGTACTTGAAATTATGCTGAAGCCGATTATCAAACAGCATCCAATTATAATATAAATATTAATAAATCCAAGACTTTTACGCTTGAAACGGGTGCCGATAATTACGTTTATCTAACCGGACATATTTATGAGGATGATAGTGGTATTACAAGTACTGATGACGATTTAGGTGTCGCTTGTAAAAAATTATATCTCGCTGATTTGATGTCAGGCAGTGTAAGTTTGAATTTCAATGGTGATGGAGATTCTGCTACGGCAAATTTCACGATAGTGCCCAATGATTAAGATAATTGTGTGAATTTACTAGTTACAATTTACAAGTAATAATTAAGAGCTCTAACATAGAAGTTAGGGCTCTTTTTTAAACAACTATTCGTATATAAATCACTAATTAACAAACAAAAAACAACATGATCATTGGCTTAAGTCTACTTTTGTCACTCGATTTAAAAGCTTAATAATCGAACAGGCTAAAGGTACCAGCCAAATAAAGGTTATATAATGAGACAGCCGAAAGGTTTGTCTCTATGGTTTCTAAGAATTTGAAATGTTCTAAAAAGTTTTTTTTGTGTGGAAAATTTGAAGCTACGTAAACTCTCTTAAAAGTAACATCACGATTTGGCCGCATTGGCTCGCTAAATTTTAAAAGATTCTCAATCTTTTAAAATATTCCGTACATAATAGAATTATAGCTACCTGGATTAATCTTTATTGGAATTATGCCAGTGCACCATCTTTCTTGATTATTTTTTCGGATACTGGCTAAACCAATAATACAATCTGTACTATAATGTTTTGCGTTATGGCACTTTGCTTGGGTATAGCACAAAAATAGAAGGTCTGGGAGACCTTTTATTTTTTGAAATGGTCGGTACGCTGGGGTATTTTGTATTTCACTTTCTTTTGCCAAAGCTTCGTCTCGACATAAAAGTAAATCACCCACTGGCTAATTTCTTTTATCACTTCTAAAAACCTTCTTCTCTAAAGGTTAATGAAACCGAGGACCCGATATTGAAATGAGTAGAATTGCTTCTTTCCGAGGTTCATGAAAACTATTAAAAACAATAACCCGCAATGAATAAACAATTATAATGCGAGACGACAATATGAGGGCGGTGTAATGTGTGTGTGTGGAATGGTGTCAATTGCTCCATAGGTATCTAAATCGTTCTTTATCGGGAAGACCTTAAGTATAACTAAGTTTACCGATGATATAGGCATTTAGGTCAATAGGATTGGAATTTTGGTTCAGATAGCGTTGAAATTGAAAAGTAGCATAGATCGTAATAAACAGCGGTATACTGCGTTCTATCTAGACTAAAAACCAGAATATGAGCCAGATAAAACCATTTCTTTTATTACTAATGGTATTTCCGTTACTATCCTTTTCACAGGTAGAGATGAAATGGAACAAAGAGGTACCTACTAAAATTTTATGGCAAGAAGTTACTTCACTTGGCAACCTTATCGTTAGTTCAAGAGAAGAATTAATCGGTATCGATACCGAAACAGGTGAAATTAGTTGGGGAAAAAGAGCCTTTGGCAATCTTGATAGAGCCGCTTTCGAAGAACTGCCCAATAGCCCGTTTTTTTCGGTAACTACAGACCGTAGCTTGCATCTCATAGATCAGTTTAGCGGCAATGAAGTCTTTAATTCTAAAAATGCCGGACTTCAAAAGGTTGATAGCTATCATTTGTTATATAACTCAGATGCAATTCTTGTTTCCGGAACAGATTACAACGAAGAACCGCTCATGGTTTCCGTAAAAATGTCAGATGCTAGTTTGTCATGGTCGATGAATGAAAAATTTGGCCGTATCGTTGCGGCCAACGAACTTGACAATCAAGAACTTCTTATCGTAACCTTGTTCAATAATTACAAACTCAATGCAGATACCGGAGACGTAATTTGGAAAAAAATGAACTCCAAGGAAGCAGCGCAAATAGACAAAATGGGTAAATTCGGTGCATTATTGAAGCAGGCCGCGGAGCATGTTTCCAAAGATATGGACATTCAACTATACTACTACCAGCCCGAAGGCAGTGACGTTTTCTATTTGGGGTCACAGCAAGAGCGACAAGGCGGAATGACCACATCATCTGGCAATACCACCATTAACTATACCAATAACTATAATGCTTATAACATTAATGATGGCAGTTTGGTATGGAACGAAGAATTAGAGGTAAACGGGGCTCTAAGCCAGGTCTATTTTTTAGATAAAGGAATGTTGGTGTTGCCCGATGATGGTAATCGAACAAAAATAAACCTGTTTGACTACAAGACCCGTGAAGGGCTGTGGGGGAAAAAGGGTCGTGGTATCGCAATCAAAGGTGGAGTATATGATTACTTAGATTCCGGTGATGGCATTTTGCTTGTATCGCGAACAGCCAATAAAGATTTTCTCAATTATTTAGACCCAACGGTTGGGGCCATTACATTTGAAAAACCTGTCAAAGTCGATGGTACGGTCGTTGGCATTGTTCCACTAGCGAATTCAATCCTATATATTACAACTGAATCGATGAATATTTTGGACCATCGTACGGGAACCCTAAAGTGGAATAAAAGTATTCGGACCAGTCCTAGACTTACCGCCGAGTATCAGGATAAAATTTATGCTTTTGATTATAGTTCCGGACTTTTAAAGGTTGTGGATAAGTCAAATGGCCAAGTAAGTGATTTTTCGCAAGTGGAACTTCAATTTGAAGGGAAAGAGTCACCATCAAGCATGGAAATTCTGAAGGATGGCATTTTTATACATTCCGATCAAAACGTGGCTAAATTCAATTTTGACGGGTCTCTAGTTTATCAAGAGTATTATGCCGCCCCAAAAGAAGCGGGTTGGAAACGTGCCTTATTATATGCCTCGGCCGTACGAGCAGCCTACATAGGCGCTACCTCTTACTATGTTTCAGGTGCTATGGCTGCGGCAGAAAATGACGTACGACAAAAAGACGAAGTTGCAGGAGAACTAGTATCTCAAATAGGTGACGCTTATGGAGAACTGGGTAATGCAGCCTCTAGCTATGCCGGTGCCGCATTTAGAACGGCGAATGCGCGACTCAAGGCCACCAAACAAGGTAGGGATTTTATGTTCATCATGTCAAAACAAGAGAAAGACATTGTCTTGTTAAAGGTTAGTAAAACAACTGGTAAGGTAGCAGGCGAAATCAATTTGGGTAAGGACCGAGAGCCCTTATATGCGGTTGACGATATCACCGGACAGGTATATTATCAAACAGGAGACGCAGAACTTACCTCTTATATGGCGCGCTGACAGATACCCGTGAGGAATTTTTTTGCCTATTGCTTTCTTTTTGTAAACTTGGCGTGTAATACCCAATGGAGGTTTGTACGGAATGGAATTACGAAGCGATAATACTTCCCCATGGTTCTTAAGTATACCTGAAGAACAACAGTTACATTTCATACCAAGAAGACTTTAATCCACGCACCGTCAACCTGAGCGTGGAAGCGTTCTTTATTGAAACAACCAATGAAGCTATCTTCACCATGGCAACAGCTCATGGTAATATCGAGTTTTTGGGCACGGAATTCAATATAAAGACAATTTCAGATCAGGTGGCCGTCGATGTGAAAAATGGCTTGGTCCAATTGAAGACAAAATACAAAAAGGGTAAAGTCAAAAAAGCAATAAAGGCCGTTTAAAAAGATAGCGAGCAGGCGGTTTAGAAAAGGAAATCAAATAAAGAATACCGAAAATGGATGTACTCGTTGGAAAAAGACTTCATAGCGATCGGTAAACAATTATACCTGCGCTAAAGGAAATCGGTAACGATTTCTAAAAAGCCCGAAAAAAGATTGGCGGGGAGTTCAAAAACTAATCTCCGTTTTAGGGATTGGTACCATTTACAAAGTCTACAATTATATTCTTATTTTTTACTACAAAATTCGTTGTAGTAGGTAACCACATCTATAGGATTTTTAATGCTATTGTTATTTATTTTTTTTACTAAGTTGGGACAATCAAAAAAATAACGGGTAAGTCTTTTCTTCTTTAAGCCAAACAATCCTTGAGTAGCGCGTTCAAACTTATTTTCACCGTCCCGTTTAAAAAGTTCGAAATAGTCTAAATAAAAATTATCATCTTGAATGTATTCTTTGGCATAGCAACTCAATTCTCCCTTTACTAACACTTTTAAAAAGACCTTTTCCCCATAACCTCCACGATTAAAATAATGAAACCTTAAAAATTCAGTTTCTTCTTTATACCATAAAGATTCAAAACTATATATTCCTTTTTTGTAGCCTTTAATATCATAAGCGCTGTACCGATCGGTTTTTTTATTTTCTTGTCTAAACCTTATTTTATTGAATAATTTATCATCAGTTCTATCTTTAATGTTTCCATAAATAGTATCATTATTATTTAAAATAATATATCCAGGTTCATATTCATTTTGTGCGTTTATAGTAGTTGCCAACAATAGCAGTAGAAATCCAAAATAAGATGACCATTTTATTTTTATGGTGTTGAACATATCACTTTTTGTTATAAGGGTTTCAACATACCGTTCAAAATATATTCCAAAGTTGAACTGAACTATTTTTATTCGTTAAATGGTTCCTTTTAAAGGTGTATCATACGCTATCCACAAGTTTTAATTGATTCTCAGCACTTGTGGACTTATTATGCGACCCTACTAAAAAATCTGAAGGTTTATTAATAACCGAAGGAGAATACTTTCAAGTATTGGCAAACGGAGAAAAAAAGCAATTATGAAAACACATAAAAATGAAAGCTCAACTTTTTAATTATTTAGTAAAGCCCTATTCGGTTGTAGTTGTAATTTTAATTGCAACATTACTATCACTTCAAGACAGGAATTTAGGTTACTTCTTTGGCTTAGGCGTTGTATTTTTCACCGTATGGCAAAAAAAATGGGATTGGTCTTATGTTGGAATTGGGCAAAAATTAAACCTAAAAACCATTATAAATAGTACTTGGATATCAATTTTATTCTTTTTTGTACCGGGAATAATAGATACCATTTTACAATATTATCTTGGAAATCATGATTTAAGTTCTCTAAATGATACTAGAGGAGATTTTGGTAGTTATGCCATAATGATGGTTATCATGTGGGTTTTTGCTGCATTCGGGGAAGAGGTTCTTTTTCATGGGTATTATATGCAACGTTTTGCCAAATTGTTTGGAGATACAAAAAAAGTATGGATACTTTCAGGTATATTAATTGCTGTTTATTTTGGGATTTCACATGGCTACCAAGGATTATCAGGAATAATAGGAGTTGGAATAGGAAGCTTATTCTTTGCTTTGTTGTACTACAAAAATAAAAGTAATTTATTGTTATTAGTTTTAATACATGGTATTTATGACTCCATTTGGCTTACACTTATTTATTTAAATATAGACAGTGTGGTGAACGAATGGTTTCAACAGTTACTTTTTTAAATCTATAAAAATGTAACAAGTTTAATGCCATCTCGTCATTAAATAAAATAACTAATTATGACAAAATCAATAGAAAATAAAAAACAAACCTGGATAACAATCTTTATATTTCTTGGGCTCCTAATTGCTCTTACTTCACCATTTCATTATGCCATAGTAAATTTATATCCATCAAGAATCTATGTTGGAGCTATCATGTGGTGTCCTGCAATAGCGGCATTTATCACCTTAAAACTAAGAGGTCGTAAAATTTCTTCTCTAAATTGGAATTGGGGAAATTGGAAATATATCCGATTCTCTTATTTTATTCCTGCCTTATATGGCATAATCACATATGTCTTAATCTGGATTTTCGGATTTGGAGGTTTGTCCAACAAAGAAGCAATTACTGATTGGGGTGCAGAACTGGGTTTGTTTGGCATAGGAACTTTAAATCCAACAGCGATAACAATCATAGCTATTATTTTATTAGGCACTGTTGAAGTGATAAGAGCTTCTGCAACAACTTTAGGAGAAGAAATAGGTTGGCGAGGATTTTTTATCTATGAATTAAGAAAAGTATTATCTTTTACTGGGGTATCAATTTTTAGCGGAATTATATGGGCTGCTTGGCATTGGCCGCTTCTTGTTTACTATAGTAACAATATGCTATTGGAATTTATAACATTCTTTATCGCAATTATTTCTATGTCCTTTATTATGGCCTACTATACTTTTAAATCTAAAAGTCTATGGCCAGCAGTACTATTTCACGCCGTGAGCAATGTATATATTCAAAAAATAATGCCCCCTCTAACAATGAAAATTGAAGGAACCGAACATTGGCTTGGCGAAAACGGAATTATGTTTGCCATTGTTACCAGTGTTTTCGGAATTTACTTTTGGTATAAAGGAATTAAAGAAAAAATATAAAAAGAGGCAAGTATGAAGAATAAGTCGATAATATCCTCAAGTATTTTATTAGTAATCATGCTATGTGTGTACAGTGCTTTTTCTCAAGCAGCAACTCATATTGTTCAAGATCCCCTTGAATATTTTAATAACAGAACTAAGGCCATCTCTCTCGCCAGAAGCGGAAATTGGCAACAGTTAATTCCTATTACAGAAAGCCTCACCCGACAATATCAGAAAGATGGAGATCTTTTCTATGTATTGGGACTTGCATATTATGAAACCGAGCAATATCAAAAGGCCATAACGGCTTTGACCAACACCTTAGGTTTGGGTGGTACTGTTTTAAATAATATACCAACAGGCTCCGCTCCATCAAATGATATTATGATAAAAATTGCAATGGCATATGCTTTGGGTGGTGATAAATCAAATGCCATGACCTGGCTGGAAAAGGGTTTTGAAGCTCGTTATGATGAAAAGCCTTTTTTGAAAGACGACCCTGCATTTAAAACTTTTAACAAGGATAACGCTTTCCTAAAACTATTTGGCTATTGTGATGAAGTAGATTTAACTAGAGAAAAAGCCTGGCGTTGTGATATAGATTATCTCGCAAAACGAGTTATCGAATTACATTACAGTCCTTACCACCATACCTCTAAGGCCAATTTTGATCAATTAATTTTAGAACTAAAATTGAATATAGATACTATTTCAGATGAGCAAATTGTTGTAGAACTAATGAAGATTTTTGGGAGTCTTGGCAATGGTCATAATTTAATTATTCCAACATCTCCTCAAAAGGGTGCATTGAAACGGCTTCCGGTTCAATTTTATCAGTTTAATGATGGACTATTTATTGTTGGTACGGAGATAGGCTTTGAAAAATGGATTGGGTATAAAGTGGAAAATATTGAAGGTACACCTATTGAAAAAGCATTACGAAAAACCCAAGTGGTGAACTCTAGGGATAACGATATGCAGACACTTTGGTTAGGCCCGTACTATTTGAGTTTACCAGACGTACTTGAAGGCTTAGGGATTGTAAAAACAGCGAATGAAGTAACACTATCTTTAAGTGATTCCAAAGGAGTATCCCAAGAAGTAACAATGAATCCAATAGACTGGAACTTCGCTGGTTTCCCGAAATTACCACAACGTATGATGGATACGCAACCTTTGTTTCTGTCAAAAATAAATGACCCTTATTGGTATACATTTTTGCAGGATGGTACTATTATTTATATCCAATTTAATACGGTTACAAATAAGGAAAACCAATCTCTAGAGGATTTCAATATTGAATTACGCGGTCAAATAGTACAAAGTAAAGCGCATAATTTGGTTTTAGATTTACGACATAATCATGGAGGTGATGGCTCTTTGCTGCCCCCAATACTAAAAACTTTGGAAAGCTTTGAGATTATGAACCCAGATGGGAAGGTCTTTGTTATAATAGGACGAGAAACCTTTTCTGCGGGACATAACTTACTAACGGAAATCACTAAAAACATAAATCCGATTCTGGTTGGCGAACCCAGTGGGTCAAAGCCTAACCATATTGGAGAATCTGGATGGTTTCGGTTACCATACTCTGGAGTAATGGGATTGGTTTCCACACAGTTCCATCAGGATTCAAAGCCAGAAGATAATAGAAAATGGATTGCTCCACATATTCCTATTAGCCTATCATCGACAGATTACTTTAACGGGAATGACAGGGCATTGAATACGATAATGGAAGTAATTAAAGATTCAAAATAAGAAAATGATAAAAAACAAGAAAGCCAAATGGACAGTACGCATTTTGCTACTTGTAGGAACCTTAATTTCACTATATTTTGTTCCATGGTTATTGGTAAAAGCGTGGATAGTACCACTACCGGATACGGTTCAAGAACAAATGGATGAAGCCATTGATCATGGATTTGACGGAATAATTGTCTATATAGACCAAACCGGTAAACCACCTCAGTTTTATGCTTCTGGCTGGCACGAACGAGAATCCAAGATACACGCCAAACCTGACGCACTGTTTAAGATTGCCAGTATTAGCAAGCTATACGATGCTGTGGCTGTTACCAAACTGGTAAATGAGGGACGGCTTTCCCTAGATAAAACCATCGCGGATTATTTACCGGAGCTTGTGGGAAGAATTGAAAACGCAGAGAAAATTACGTTGAGGTCGATGATACAGCATAGAAGTGGAATCCCCAACTTCACGGACACTCCAAATTTCTGGGCAGCTCCAACACAAAGCTATGAAGAGAGTCTTGCATTGATACTGGACAAACCTGCAAACTTTGAACCCGGTGAAGATTATGAATATTGCAATACCAATTATCTTTTAATCAATAAGATAATGGATGATGTTTTGAGATATCCTAATTTTCAATTTATACGTGAAGAAATTTTAAAGCCGCTAAATCTTAACCACACCTACAGTTCGCTCAGTGAAGTGAATTTGGACAATGTGATGAGCGGCTATCACGTTGGACATCCTTTTGATTTGAAGGAAGATGAACATGGCATGTTGGCAACAGCGCAAGACGTAGGTACTTTCCTTAGGGCATTAAATGATGGATCATTGTTTAAACAAGGTGAACAGAAAATATATACTTCTATTTATGAATACGAACATGCAGGTTGGGTGCCAGGATATCAAAGTTTTGCAAAATACCACAAAGACCTTGATGCTGTTGTTATCGAGTTCTACAGCACAACCGATCCTAAACTGTACAATTGGAACCTGTCTGAAATCATAAATAATAGAATTGTCAAAATATTAAAAAATCAAAAGTAAAATGAAAGTATTAGTAGTCGGTGCAAGTGGCGCCACAGGAAGGCAATTAGTAAATCAGCTTCTTATTCAAGGAAATGAGGTTAAAGTAATTGTTCGTTCCACACAAAATATATCAGAATCCTGGAAAGATAATACCAAGGTACAAATAATAACAGCAAGCGTATTAGAATTAAGTGACGAAGAAATGAGCAACCACGTTTCAGGATGTGATTCTGTGGCATCCTGCCTTGGACACAATTTAACTTGGAAAGGGGTGTATGGTCAACCAAGAAAACTTGTAACAGATGCTACTCGACGTCTTTGCAAAGCAATTAAAAGTAATAAGCCAAATCGTCCAGTTAAATATGTTTTAATGAACACTTCTGGAAACAGCAATCGAGATTTAAAAGAACCTATTTCATTTGCTCAAAAATGTGTTATTGGTCTTCTTAGATTGTTGTTACCACCCCATGTAGATAATGAAAAAGCAGCAGATTATTTAAGGACTGTAATGGGTCAAAATGACAAGCATATTGAGTGGGTGGCTGTTAGACCAGATGGCTTAATTGACAAAAACGAAGTTACTGAATACGAGATATATCCATCCCCGATTAGAAGTGCAATTTTTAATGCAGGTAAAGTGAGTCGTATAAATGTGGCTCACTTTATGGCAAGTTTAATCACTGATGAAAGCTTATGGAATACATGGAAAGGACAAATGCCAGTAATTTATAGCTCATCCCTTTAAGATTTAAGCTTGGACATCATAAAACTTTGGCTAAAACAATTAGGTGAGTTAAGCGACCATATTTTAGGGGTTTAGTAACTATTTTTCTTGGTATTCCTGTGTTTTAAGGCATTTTCTTTAGTAATCTTGGTTAGTTTACAATGTTTCCTAAAATATAGCGTAACGAACCGTTAATTGTTTCCAAAGTTTTATGCAGTCTTGATTTTTTTGTTTCGCCTACGCATCGTCTCGCTCAAAGTACACTTTGCCGTATCAAGAAAAAAAGATACATGAAACCTTTAGAAGTTCTACAGTTTAAAAAGTTTAATGACCCTGTTCATAATTTGCTTAAAAGGAAAAAGGTTGAGGGATATTATAAATAATAGAATTATGACTTACGTTTTTGTTTCGATCTTTACAGTATAATGGCAGCCGCATCACCTTTCTTGATTAGTACTTCAGCCACTGGCTAGACTACCAATGCAAAATGCACTATAATGTCTTGCGTTATGACACTTTGCTTGGGTACGGCATAAAAATATAAGGTCTGGGAGACCTTATATTTTTTTGAGCGAGTTGGCGCGCTGGCGTATTTGGCACTTCACTTTCTTTAAATTTTTCTTCTTAAATGTTTCTCTACAATGTTAATGGAACACTTTTTATGCGACGACGTAGGAAGGAAGCATAATGTGTGTGAAATGGAAATTTCATTTAATTTAAAAGCTAGTTTTAAGATGTCTTTTTCAGAAATAATATCAAACTTTTAAATTATGATACAAGTCATTTCTAAAGTCTCCTTTATAATCTAATTTAAAATATTTAAAAATCTAATTCGCTGGTACATCAACGAATATACATTTGAGAAGTGAAAAATATTATTACTGCCATAGCATGTATTGTCTTCATGATTGGTTTTGGCCAAGAGGATTACACGGCCAAAAGAGAGCAAATGGTAAAAACGCAGCTAAAAGCTAGAGGAATAAAAGACGCTGCTACGCTTTTGGCGATGCAAAACGTTCCTCGGCATCTTTTTGTTCCCGAAAACATGAAGCCATATGCCTATACAGATGGTGCACTACCTATAGGTGATGGGCAAACCATTTCCCAACCGTATATCGTTGCTTTTATGACCGAGGCACTGCAGTTAAAAGAAAGTGATAAGGTATTAGAAATAGGCACAGGTTCCGGATATCAAGTAGCCATTCTGGCAAAGATCGTAGATTCTGTATATACTATTGAAATTGTAAAGAACTTGGCCTTAAAAGCCAAAGACCGATTACAAGAGTTAGGCTATGCCAATGTTAATGTAAAATGGGGTGACGGTTATCACGGCTGGCCAGCAAAAGCGCCTTTTGATGCTATTATCGTCACAGCAGGTGCCGACAGCATTCCCCAACCCTTAATAGACCAATTGAAGATTGGTGGAAGGATGATCATACCTGTAGGGCCGTATAATTACCTGAGCCATTTGGTATTGGTTACAAAAAAGAAAAATAAGATTACCAAGAAAAAATTATTACCTGTGCGATTTGTACCCTTTATCAGGGATAAGAAGCCTGGTGGTGGTGACAAATAATATGAAAAAATATTATGGCAAATAACATTATCATAGGAAGTATTATCGATGATTCTGTTGAGATGGCCGAACGAAAGGGCATTGGTCATCCCGACACGATATGCGATGAGATCACCGAGCAAATTTCAAGAGAACTTTGTCAGTATTATTTAAAAGAATTTGGTGCCATCATGCACCATAATGTTGATAAGGCCCTTTTAGTTGGAGGGCAATCGAAGCCTGCCTATAAAGGAGGAAAAGTAATTCAACCTATTTCGCTGATCATTGCCGGAAGGGCTACGGCTCAAATAAAAGATAAAAAAATTCCTGTTGAAGAAATTGCAATTGAAACCGCAAAAAAGTGGATACAAAAAAATATCCGACATCTGGATGCTGCAAAAGATATTAAGATTACTTCTAACATACGTCCGGGAAGTGCAGATTTGGTCGAGTTGTTTAAGCGCTTCGGTAAAGGTGAAATTCCATTGGCCAATGACACCTCATTTGGCGCTGGTTTCTACCCTAAAACCCCTTTGGAAGAGACCATCATTATGATTGATACTTTGTTAAATGACCCAACTACAAAAATTCAATTTCCCTTTATTGGGGAAGACACCAAGGTCATGGGTGTTAAAGAATATTCAAAAAGGTATTTTACCATTGCTATGGCCATGATCGATACCTATATCACTGATTTGAGTGATTATATCAGCAAAAAGGAAGCAGTAAAAGAATATATCATCCATAGTTTGGAGTTATCTGATGCCGAAGTATACATCAATACGGCCGATGATTATAATCGCGAAAGCATCTATCTTACCGTTACAGGTACAAGTGCCGAACATGGTGATGACGGACAAGTAGGAAGAGGAAATAGGATCAATGGATTAATTACGCCTTATCATCCGATGAGTCTGGAAGCCACGTCTGGCAAAAACCCACTAAATCACACAGGTAAAATATACAATTACTTTGCCATGGACCTCAGTCGTGCGATTGTAGAAAGTAATTTTGCCGATTATGCCCGTGTCTTTATCGTATCGCAAATTGGCAAACCCATAGATGAGCCACAACTCTTACATTTTCAACTAAAAAACAAGAATGCCGATAACAAAACCATTGAAAGTTTTGCCAAAGAAAAACTTAAGGACCTTTCTAAATATTGGAATCGAATATTATACCAATAGGTATTAGCTATAAAGAACTGTATCATGAAACATGATTGCGGTATATTTTTACAATGGGCGCTTCCAATAATGAAGATGCGGTGGGCAGGTTTTAGAAAAGTCCACAAGCAGGTGTGCAAACGGATCAGGCAACGCATGAAATTATTGGGCTTACAAGACTTTGAGGCATATAAACAATGGCTAATTACCCACGATTCAGAATGGAACAAATTAGACAATATGTGTAGAATTACCATTTCCAGATTTTATCGTGATTGGGCGGTTTTTGATTATTTGAAGGATGATATATTGCAGCGACTAGCACAGCAGGCAGTATATAAAAAACGTACACTTCGTTGTTGGTCAGCTGGTTGTGCTTCTGGAGAAGAGCCATATACACTTTCGTTGATCTGGTATTTTGTATTAAAAGAAAAGTTTCCTGAATTAGATTTTCAGATTATTGCAACAGATGTTGATGCGAAATTATTGGATCGTGCAAAAACAGGCTGTTATACATATGGTAGCTTAAAAGGATTACCTAAGCAGTGGTTGCCCGAAGCTTTTACCAAAACCGAAAATGATTATTGTATTCATTCATCCTTTGGAAAAAATATTGAATGGCTGAAACAAGATATTCGTAAATCTTTCCCAGAAGGTAGGTTTGATCTTTTGCTCTGCAGAAACCTGGTTGCTACCTATTTTGAACCTGAACTTCAGGTAAAAATTTTTAATCAAATGAAATCTGCTTTAAGACCTGGTGGATTTTTAGTGTTGGGATGCCACGAAAAATTACCGAATGGATTAGATGGTTTTTCTACTACAGTAGAAAAGTTGAACATGTATCAAATGATCGACAACAAAAATGACCAAGTCTAATTCCATAGGATTTTTTACTGCTACGGCTATCGTTATAGCGAATATGATAGGTGCAGGTATTTTCACCAGTTTGGGCTTTCAATTAGTAGATACCACAAATACCTGGTCTATCATTATTCTATGGTCATTAGGTGCTTTGATGGCAATATGTGGTGCTTTGAGCTATGCGGAACTTGGAGCTTACTGGCAACGATCGGGTGGGGAATACCATTTCCTTTCTAAAGCATTTCATCCTGTTTTAGGGTATTTATCGGGATGGGTTTCGCTGACTATTGGATTTTCTGCACCTATAGCACTGTCCGGTATGGCTTTAGGGAAATATGTTGCACCCTATATCGAAGTTTCCAGTATGGTTTTGGCTATAGCAACTATTTTGATCATCAGTTTTCTTCATTCGCTAAGCATTAAAAGAAGTAGTACACTACAAAATACCACGACCTTACTAAAGGTATTACTTATTTTGTTATTCATCTATTTTGGGGTCACAAAGACTCCTGTAACATCTGCATATCTATGGGATCAAAGCTGGAAAGGGGAACTTATCCTGCCTGCCTTTGCGGTATCCTTCGTATATGTAACATTTTCTTATTCAGGATGGAATGCAGCGGCTTACATTGTTGACGAAATCCGAGAGCCTCATAAAAGTTTACCAAAAGCATTGATTGTAGGAACTGTGGCGGTGAGCTTGCTTTACCTATTGTTAAACTTCGTGTTCTTAAAACAAAATCCTCTGGAAGCCATCAGGGGACAACTGGAAATTGGGCAGATTACAGCCATTTCTCTTTTCGGTGAAAAAGGAGGGGAACTTATTAGTTTCGCCATTGCTTTGATGATTATATCAAGTATAAGCGCAATGGTATGGGCAGGCCCTAGGGTAACACAGGTCATGGCCGAGGATCATCGATTATGGAAATGGTTTTCAAAAAAAACAAAAAACAAGGTTCCTTTACGCGCCATTTGGCTACAAACTGCAATAACACTTATATTTTTATTTACTGGCACTTTTGAACAGGTAATGATCTACAGCGGTTTTGTACTGCAATTGTTTGCGGCTTTGGCGGTGGTAGGAGTATTTGTTGTGAGGCGAAAGAATACAACAAAAAAAGGCTTCAGAAGTCCTCTTTTTCCTCTTCCGCAAATTATCTTTCTGGTCCTGAGTTTATGGGTACTGGGGTACTTGCTATTTGCCCAACCGTTAGAAACCGGTCTAGGGCTTCTTAACCTGATATTAGGCTTTTTGGTATATAAATTCGATAGTTTTTATAGTAAAACATTGTCTAAATAAATCTTAATCCGTGAGAATCGTGTGTTTGAATTTTTAATTACCTAGAAGTAAGCTTACACGATCATTAGAACTTCTAATTATTTTAACGTTGATTCATCTAAAGGATAATCAAACATTAAAAGTGTACTTAATTACGATTGCTTATGCGTTCCGCAAATTAACTTTTACATAATTACTTTGTTATAAAACTCTTACAGGGCTTATAACGTAACTATGTAAAATAGCGCTGAAATGCGCTATTCCCTTATTCGCTATAAATGTACTATAATGTTCCGCGTTATGTAACTTGAGCTTTGGTTACGGCATAAAAATAAGGATTGAGAATCTTTCTTTTTTGAGCGCGATGGTGCACGGATTAAGTTGTTACCATCTTGAATGTTTTTTTCTTTCTAAAAACTTCCTAAAAATATAATGAAATCGAAGAATGAGATTAGGCGCTAGCCAAATCACATTCTAGGTTCATGAATACCTTTAAAAAACAATAAACAATGAATGAACAAACACCTCTTTTCTAAAAACATTCGATTTTGTAAGAAAAGGTGTGTGAAATGATAATAAAACCTCATAGATTCTATGGTTTTCCTAGTAAAATTCTATTGATTATTTTTATAATTTACTGTACTCCAAATATTTAACTTCCTACATTTTACTTTCCCCCGAAAAAACACCTTTTAATAGGTATGCTTTTTAACAAGCTTGTTAAACACATTTAATAACCAAAAAACTATTAGTATGAGAAATGCAATCAAAATTCTTCTTTTGATAGGTTTTGTCTCTTTTCAACAATCCTATGCGTATTTTCAAGATTCTCCAAAAGATTCTTTAAAAGAAAATGAAAAAAAAACCAATACTATTACTAGAACTGCCCCTCCAACAACTGGACCCAACCAATTCTATATAGATTTTGTTGGTACAGCAAATTTACAGGCAAACCTAAGCGAAGCAAGTGACGAGGTTCAGGGAGCTGCTGGCTTGGGAGTCATTTTTGAAAGATACTTTTTGAACAAGAGTGAAGAACAAAAGGATTTGTTTTATAAGGATAAAGAACTATTTCTACAGTTAAGGCAAGAAAATAAGTTAGAAAGACAACTAAAGCGTATAAAGGGCCAAATCAAAAAAACAGGCGAAAAAATTAAAATAGAAAACAGCCCTTCTGATTTGGTGGATAGACAAAAAGAATTTGAAGAAGAGAAAAAAGAACTAGAAAATGAGAGGAGTAAAATAAGAACGGAAACGAAAAATATAACCATTGATAAGAATTTCAAAAGATTTTTTGAAAGTTTAGATATGGAAGCCTATATAAATGTGGCGTCAAGTGTTGCTTCTCAAGAAGCTGTCTTAGATGGTAGCAATGTGATTAATAAAAGGTTATTCGGTAATTATGTTTTGAATCCGGTAAGTTCGAAACAATCGGTTTTCATAAACTCCGATGTTTATTTTAATCCTGAACTTTTATGGGTAAAAGGTGGATGGATTACAAAATGGATTAGCGGTGCCAATTTCAGAATTAACGCATCAAATGTACTTTGGAATCTTGTTGATGAAGAAGTGGATAAAAGTAGATATGCAGGTGCAATGAACTTGAGGTTTGGACTTTTTCATGAATTTTTACCGAATGATAAGATTCGTGATGATAATAATCGAAGAAAGTACAGTGTACGAATTGGTCTAAACTATACATTTAGAGAGTTGACTGGTGATATTTCATCTCCAACAAACGACGTTATAAGAAATCAATTTTTGGGAACGACAGACACCAGTTTTAGTGGAATTGAACCCGCGTTTGGTTTTAGACTAAATAATATTATTGCAGAATTTTCAATGCCCATGATTGGTGGGGCAGGAAGAAATGATATCGAAGGGCTTACTGACACACAATTTCTATTCTCAATAAGGTTCGTAGGGGGCTTTAGCATTAAACTTGATAACAAAAATTAGAAAAAGCAAAGTGAACTCGAATCTTCTCAAAAGATAATGAAACCGAGGTACGAGGTTCATGAACTCCTTTAAAAACAATAAATATCTTGTGAATAAACACTTATTATACGAGGGGAGTGTAATGTGTGTGGAGTAATATTTTATTGAAAAAAATAATCGAATACGGAAAACCGTAAAACATAACATCATCATTTCTATACTTTTATAATTGAAAAGTAAAATAAAAAACAATGATGAAAATTGTAGCTATTAAGCCCGGACCAAAACCAAAAAAAGAAGATGGTACTCCAGATAAAAGAAGAAGAGTAACACCTGATAACAAACCAAAACATCCAAAATTAAAGCCTCATAAGCATAAACCAAATGATTAAAATGCTCAGGTGTTCTTATAACTTTAACTATGTACAATAAATAGTGCTGAATTGTACTATTCCCTTATTAGTTATAAATGTTCTATAATTTATATTATGTAAAATAGACTATTTGATAACTCCTCTATTGCATACACAACGGAGCCTTCTATACTTAGTTGCCAAAATCGAAACTGACACTTCTTTTCGCCGATATTTATAATCATCCACAGAATAATTATGAATACTCGCGTATGTAAAATAGTGATTTGATATTCTTAGGTAGCCATCGGTACTACTAATCAGCGATTATTGCTCTTTATGTCACCCAAACCTCAAAATTAAAAGCAAATTCCCTAGGATCACATAAAAAAATATTTTATTTTTATTTTATAAAATTATCAATTTGAACCATAGCGAAAATTTTGTTCTTCTTTCTGAACACAATACCTATTACGTGGAGTATCTTATTGGACACCTCGTTTTAGCTAATAGCATTACCGAAGCCGTTATATTCGATTCTCAGGTTCAGGCGATAAAATTTCAAAAATACCTTTATAAAAACTGTAGCGTTAAGTTTTCAGTGAACACCTTCATTCAATAGTAATTTTGCCAGTTCTTAAAATGGTTAAATAGAACTTAAATTTCTAGCTAGGTACTTAGCTAGATGACATCTTCACCAAAAAATAGTTATGAAATACACCGTATTCCTTTTTCTTATGACCCTATTGGTGTCATGTAATTCTACTGATCCTAATACCAATGCTCCGCTTCAAGAACCTTTCGATTATTCTGAAATTAATGAGCAAGATATCAATGCCTACCTTACCGCCAATGATTTAGTTTCAGTAAAAACGGAATCCGGCTTACACTATATCATTGAAAATCAAGGTGATGGCGCTAAACCAAACGCTTCTTCTAATGTAACGGTGGCCTACAAAGGATATTTTCTAAACGGTACTGTTTTTGACGAAAGTTCCGCTGAAGGTCTAAATATTGGACTTAACCAGGTTATTAAAGGTTGGACAGAAGGAATCTCCTTATTTAATGAAGGTGGCAACGGAATTTTGTTGGTGCCAGCACACTTAGGTTACGGTAGTTTCGATTATAGCACCATACCTGGTGGTTCCGTTTTGGTATTCGATATCAGCCTTATTTCGGTGAATTAAACGTAAACGCGTCTACCGGCATCTTTGCTGTTTGTATTTTAGACGTTGATGCAGATTGCTCCGTCCAGGCAAAATAAAGGGTTTCTTCAACAATTTCCATTTGAGGGAATCCTGATTTTCGAGAACCGTCCAGTTCAGCTATAACTTGTTTATTAGAAACGGTACCATCTGTGGTTACAATCATGGCATTAAAAATAGCCAGTGTATCTTTCGATTCCATCCAACTTACGACTGCCTTATCTTGATCCATCCAAAGGACATCTACCCTGCCCATAACCATGCCTTCTGCGATGAGTATAGGTTCTTGAAAATTCGCTCCACCATCGTTTGAAAATATAACATTTACTTTCGGGTTGTTTTCTGCTCCTGTAAACCAAGCAACGACAACCTCATTGCCCAAAGCCGCTACTTTTGGTCCGTTTACCGGGCATCCTTTTATTTGCCAATTATCTTCATGTATTACTTTAGGTGCTGTCCAATTTCCATCTACCAAACGAACGATACCGATATCACGAATTTCCTCTTCTGAGCGATCTCGATAAACAACTATAGGTCCGTTATCGGTGATGACCGAAGCGGTCTGGCAACAATCGCACGTTCGCGTATCCAATTCATACTCTTGCAACATCTTTCCTGTGGTAGATACGACCCCTGCCCTTAAGGTCATTGCATCCCGCTCCCCTACTTCATTTTTTTCGGTATTTCTGCCATCGAGCCAATTCACAAAAAAGTCGTTGTTATACGGTACTACACTGACAAAACCATGTTCTGTTGGTGTACCATCGGTATGTAACTGCATATCGGTTTTCCATTCGGTAGCTCCTGTTGGCCTTACGTTCATTTTAACATCATAAGAATACGTGCCTACAGTAGATTTCTTTAATATGTGTGACCATAGACTACCATTATTCTCGGTAATCATAGGGTAATCTGCCCAATTAACGAACCAATCGCTACCGCTTAGTATGGCCTGCGGTTTTTGCCATTCACCATCTACTAATTCAGCATAGTACATGGTATGTACTGTGTCACCTGTGGTTTCTACCCATGACAGTAGCGCAACGTCTTTATTCGACATTAAATGCGGTAAAGAGCTCGATTCACCTGCTGGTGAAACCATCGCTTGAACTACGGAAACATTAGTTTCTGGTATATCTTGTTTTGTTTCCTGCTTGGCTTCTGGTTTACAACCGATAACGGATAATATTACAGCTAAAGTATAGAAATAGGATGTTGAGCGCATTACTGTATTTTTCTTAGTTTTTCAATCATTTCCGGACTATCCCATGCCATTCCACCATCAAAGCGCGATACCTGCTCCCCTGCTTCATTATATACCAAAGTAACGGGTAAGGCATTTATTTTTTGTTGGGCATAAGCACCATTGTACTTAATGTATTTAAAATCGAATCCTCGGGCTTCTTTAAAAGCTACTATTTTCTTCAAAGATTGGTCTGAAGCGAACAAAAACACATAGTTCTCTTCCTCTAAAATGCCTTGTAATTTCAATAAATCAGGCATTTCTTCAATACAGGGTCGACACCATGTAGCCCAATAATTTAAGAGTATACGTTTTCCCCTATAATCGGTCAATTCAACAGGGTTACCATCTAAATCTTCATATAATGATATTGAGGCTTTTTCTACTTCAATTGTCGAAGATTCAGTCGCTGTTTTTTGTTCTTCTTTTAATTCTTTGCAGCCTAATATTGATATGCTCAAGACTAAAAAAAGTACGATTCGTTTCTGCATTGGTATTTGTAATTTTTCTATTCGTAAATACACGTAGTATTATCTGCTTTTACATAGTAAGACTTATAATTCTTGGCCTTTTCATCCATACAACCACAAAGATTCAGTACTTCTATATTCTTAAAATCGATGGGATGGGTTTCTGCCTGAATCGAGATATAACCTTCTTTTAATGGTTTACCTTCTACATACGCACTTTCTTTATAACCAGATATGCCGCCGCCGCCAATAGTAGGCGATTTAAATTCTAGAACTACTTCCTTTTCCATAATATGCTGCACAAGAGAATCTCCCAGAACCAAGGCTTCCGCAGTAACCCACTGGTCACCGTGGTAGGTTTTTGAGGTGGAGTTGACACAATGCGGGGTAAACAGGCTATCGTTCATAACCACATTGGTGCCCGGTGTGCACAAATTGGCCGTGGTTCGTTCATGGGTGCCATCACCTCCCAAAAGTTGATACTCTAAAGAAATTGGAAAATCTTGGTCTAAACCCAACGTTGCAGGTTCTTGACAATGTAACATAAGACCATTATTGCGAAAGGCCCAAGCGGGACCGTTAGTCATTTGCTCCCCAACAAACCGATACGTTGCTCGTAGTTTATAATGTGAGAATTTCTGTTTATAATATAGATGTCCGAAATTTCCATTAAAGGTATCTGTCTTAGCATATCTGACACTTAAAAGGCTATCCTTATAAACAAACCTATTGTTATGGTTAACCCCAAGTTTGTATCCCGCAAATTTTGGAGTCCAGTCATCATAATTGGCCCCATTAAACAAAGCGACCCATTCTTCTTGTTCCACTACTTTAGGCTGTTCTGCGCAAGACAGGCAAAATAGAATCAATAATAGCATAATTGCAGAATGCGCATACGCTTTAAAAATAAAAATGGCATTTTTTAGAATGGTCATATCAGTATATTTTTTATATAAATAAGTAGTGATAACGATATAATATATTACAATTATAGGTTATCCACTAATTTATAATATTATACGAACTTACCTTAAATCAAATATCAAAGCAAAAAAAACCACCCTATTAAGGGTGGTTTTTCTATAAAAAATATTCTATTTATTTAATCTCAACCAACTCTAACTCGAAAGTTAGATCTTCGCCGGCCAAAGGATGATTTGCATCTACTACAATTTCATCTTCTTTTATTTCTGCAACGCGAAGTTGTTTTTCACTACCATCAGCGTTCGTAGCCATAAGTGCCATATCGACCTCTACTTTTAAATCTTCTGGTAAATCTGATTTTTTTACGGATTGAAAAAGTTCTTTACGCTTTTCGCCGTAAGCTTCTTCCTTAGCAATAACGATAGTCTTTTTCTCGTTCGGTTGCATATCGATCAAACCTTTTTCAAAACCAGGTATTAAACTTCCTTGTCCTAATTTTACTTCTAAAGGTTCTCTATTTACCGAACTATCGAACACTTGTCCATCACTTAATTTACCTGTGTAATGTACTCGTACTAAATCATCTGCTTTTACTTTGCTCATACTATTAAATTCTACTAGTTTAACTTAATTGAGCCACAAAGGTATTATTCTCAATACCCAATAACGAATTATAGGGCAAAACCTTCGCTTTTTAGGCTTCCTTTAACGTAAACCTGAACGAAAACCACTGAATATTAAAAATTTTACTGGATTTCAGTATTTTGAAACCTTCCCTTGTAGCAATTTCACAATAGTTAAATTTTAATATAGAAGTAACCGCAATCCTTATTAAATAAAAAGGAGGTCTTACGACCTCCTTTAAAGTTTAAATATTTAAATATCAATTAGTTTACACCTATCGAATCAGCATTACCATCTGGATCTCCACTTACGTTTCCATCATTAGAAATACTGCCCCAAAGCAATAATCCACATGCATGCGGAGAGGCCATTGAGGTACCGCTAATAGTATTATAACCACCACCGGTCCAGGTAGATTTAATAGCTACGCCCGGCTCACAGAATTCTATGGGAGGATTACCATAATTGGAAAAAGAAGCCCACGTATCACCTTCAGCCATAGCAGAAATAGTATAAATATTGTCTCCATTGGCAGAAGCTGGTGATTTTGTAGTAGCACTTGTACTCTCATTACCTGCCGCTAAAGCAAACTTAACAACTGAGGAGGCATTTATGACCGCATCATTAAGTGCTTGCGAGAAACCGCCACCCAAACTCATATTGGCAACATCACCTGCAGATCCAAAGGCCGCAACGTGATCTACGCCAGCAATTACACCAGAATTAGAACCACTACCACGTCCGCTCAAAACTTTGACCGGAATCACGGTTGCTCCTGCGGCTACACCTAATACCCCAATGTTATTATCGATGGCAGCTACAGTACCAGCAACATGGGTACCGTGTCCGTTACCATCTGTTGCAAGATCAGCATCCTTTCCTTTTGAAAAAGCATTAAACCCACGGCTTACATTTACGTTAAGGTCTGCATGACCGGCATCGATACCACTATCGATGATCCATGCTACACCCGAACCAGTATAGGTAGCTCCACCATTTACTCTTGAAATACCCCATGGCGTTTCTTGTACATCGGATCCTCCTCCGTCTCCTCCACTTCCAGGTCCTTTTCCAGGTGGTGGTCCTAGTGTGAACATTTGATCTTTTTCTATATAGGCAACACGACTATCTTTTGCAATTTCAACTGCTTGTTCAGCATTTAAACGTGCTGAAACCCCCAATAGCGTTTTGCTATAGACATGTTCAACCACATCGCCTTTTAAATGAAGATTATTTAATATTTTCAAAGCAATATCTTTTACTTCGCCATTTGCTGCCTTATAATCAGTAGCGGCCTTAGCGCTTAAATTGCCGGTAACTTTTTTGTCGAAAACTACAATATAAGACCCTTCAATCTCATAACTACCTTGATTAAAAGTGACAGATTCTTCTGACTCTAAAATAATGTTTTGTAGGTCAAGGGTTTCATTTGGGTTTTGAGTATCATCTGTACATGAAAATAGAAGAAACCCTACACCAGCCGTTAAAGCCATACGTTTTACAAAAAAATTTTTCATATTAAATATTGGTTTTTAAGATTTACTCGAAAATAATAAAATTATGTTAATAAGAATACTATTTTTCACACTAGGTCTTAAAAAAGTTATAATTACAACTTAATTAGCGCCTTTCATTAAACATAATTTAATGTTTATCTGGTTATGATCCTAACTACTTATTATAGAAAAGCCGGTGATTATTTGTAAGAAAAGAGCCTTCAATATTCTAATGAATGTATTTTACTATTTAATTATTTAAGCTATCCCTACGTCTATAATGTTTATCTTTAAATATCTTCAAACACATCCTAATTTTTTTTATAATGAGAACAAAAATTACGAGCAGCACTTTAATTTTTTTTTTTATGACCTTAATTGGCTTTTCACAAAATAAAATCGGAATTTTTGATGGTGAAACTGCCATCGGGAATCCAAAAGTAAAGGGCTCTGCAACTTTCGATGCTAAAAACCAAACCTACACCTTAACAGGTGCCGGCACTAATATGTGGTTCGGTACCGATGAATTTCAGTATTTATGGACGACTATACAAGGTGATTTTATTCTTCGCGCTACCGTAAAGTTTAATGGTGATGGTGCTGACCCACATCGTAAAACGGGATGGATCATAAAAAACAGCCTAGATACGAATTCTGCTCATGTGAATGCAAGTACACATGGTGACGGACTTACCTCTTTACAGTACCGTAAAACGGTTGGCGGACTTACTGAAGAAGTTAAATCTAACGACCGGTCCCCCACTATTATACAATTAGAAAGACGGGGCACTACCTATATCATGTCCACTGCAAAATTTGGTGAAGAGTTTACCACTGTTGAGCTAAGCGATATGGTCCTAGACAAGGAGGTTTATGTAGGGTTATACGTCTGTTCCCATAACCCTAAAGTTTTGGAAAGTGCCACATTTAGCAATGTACGAATCGTTAAACCTGTAAGTGAAGATTATACGGCCTATCGCGATTATTTGGGCAGTAATTTAGAACTGATGGATGTAGAAACCGGACATAGGCAAATTATTTATCATTCCGCTCATTCTATACAAGCGCCCAACTGGACGGTCGATGGCAAAAAATTGATTTACAATTCTAAAGGTCATCTATACAATTATGAGCTAGAAACAAATGCCATTACTCCGCTAAATACTGGTTTTGCCGTTAATAACAATAATGACCACGTACTTACTTTTGATGGTAAGCTTTTGGGCATCAGTAATCACAATCAAAAAGATAATGGCTCTTCTGCTTTATATTACTTACCTACGGAGGGTGATTCGCTGCCCAAAATGGTAACAAAAGCTGGGGTTGGTGCATCTTACTTTCACGGCTGGTCACCAAACAATAAAGAGATGCTTTTTACGGGCAACAGAAACGGGGCATATAATATATTCTCGGTCAATGTTAAATCAGGAAAAGAGGAACAGCTCACGGATTACCCAACATTAGACGACGGACCTGAATTTAGTAAAAACGGGAAATATATTTACTTTAACTCGGTACGTTCGGGCACCATGCAGCTCTATCGCATGAAAGCTAATGGTAAAAAACAAGAACAACTGACCTTCGACGAATACAATGATTGGTTTCCGCATGTGAGTCCGGATCAAAAATGGATTGTTTTTATTTCCTTTCCTAAAGATATAAATCCGAGTGAGCACCCATTTTACAAGCATTGCATGTTACGTATTATGCCTTTTAATGGAGGAGAACCCAAAGTAATTGCCCATATTTATGGCGGTCAAGGAACCATAAATGTGCCTAGTTGGTCACCAGATAGTAAAAGAATTGCATTCGTAACCAATACTGATAGTTACTAGGAAAAGAATGAAATATGTTTACTGATTAATGTTACTTTCCAAAGCTTCAATAGCGCCTTCATAACGAATAGAATTTCGATTATTAAGGCTCACAGCCACAGTAGTAGATTTGCTCGGAAAAATAGCCATCATCACATAATAACGGTCAGATTTGTCACTGATGTTGAAACTAATAGTGTACTTGCCTTTATCGGTATCGAAGGTCTGCTCATAATCTTCGGGAATTCCGTTAAACTCTATTCCGGTTGCCGATCCATAACCACCGCCAAATTGACGTTCACCATAGTAAGGTAAATTAGCTGAAACACTATCACCAAAAACTTTTAAGTAATTAGGGTTTCCGGCCAAATTAATACGTGAAATAGTACTTCCCGGTGGTATAAGTCCCGAATTAGCTATGGAATTCATACTCTGAGTAACCATTGGGCTTGCCCAATCGGCAGTAAACTCGAAAGATCTTGATGAAATTAATGAATGAATCGGGTGGGTATCGCTGATACTGTTTTTAGCAGAAGAACAACTAAACAATATACTTAATACGATAAAAGAAGCAACTATTGTTTTCATAGGTCATATACTATTAACTGTCTTTTAATCAACTAAAACTATGCCAAATCCTCAAAATTTTTATTGATATATATCATCTTCAAATTAGGTATTGACCAAAAGGGTTTTTTGAAATTTATCCGTATGAGATTCTTTTTAAATCCGCTTAATCATGTGCAGGCGTTTTTATGCAGATAGGTTAAGCGTATCTAATGCCTAAATCTTGCTCAATAATGCTTTGCGCTTTTGTACCTGTACTGTTTCATAGTTAGATTCAGACTAAAACATAAATAATAGGTTCTTCTTCAATCTCAAGCTTAACATTTTTGGATGCAGAATTTGAAATAATTGATAGGCTAACGACCAAGTTCACCTGTTAAGCGATTGTTGAACAGATTTTCTAGATTTGTTGGTATACTCTATAACATCACTTTCAAGTTCAGCCGTTTCCTTTATATGAAAATTTACCAATTGGTACTGCTCCGGCAAAAGTTCATTGGTTAATTTTAAATAGTCCAATAAGGTCTCGTTTGCAGCTGCCAGTTTCCTTATTTTATCTTTCAGATACGCTTTAGTCTCAAAAAGCGCCATGGTCGAAGGTTCATATAAGTAGCAGTCAATTCGGGTTCTAAAATATTGAAGCGTATTATAACAACGTTCCAGTTTACCTAAACATTTAGATTTGTCATGTTCATTTTCCATCGGGCAAGGTTTTAAAAAATGAATATGTTGGAAATTTATTTCAAATTAAAATAAGAAGTTTAAATATGAGCTATGCTTGTTATAGTTTAACTAAACTTTAATTTAGTGATGCCTTAGGTAACAATTTAGAAACAAAACGATTAGTAGTTGTTAACTCAAAAAAGCTTTCTATTTAAGCTTTTTTTGTTGTTAGGACGGTTTGAAATGAGTATCTTAATCTAAACTTTGAACCTATGAATATCAATTTTGAATACGACGATGTAAAAGCAAGCAACCGATTGGAAATTATGGCTGCCCAAAAATTAGGAAAATTATTGGATAAGTTTGATTTTATAGTAAAATCCGATGTTTTTTTCAAGACTGAAAATACTTCATCACCTGACACAGGTATGGTATGTAATATACGCTTAAGTGCCCCTGGACCGCGTTTATTCGCTCAATCTTCTACAGGAAGTTTCGAAGCCTCCATAGCTTCATCGGTAGAAGACTTACAAAGACAGTTAGAGAAACGAAAAGCCAAAATGCAATCTCATTAGACTACATTTTAACGAGGTTTAATCTTCAAGATTATTATCGGATTTAGTTTCACTTGCAATAACATTTTGAATTTTTTCAGAAAACGGATTGCGCTTTAATTCTTCAATTAAGCGCTTTCTTTTTTTATCGGATATGTCAAGTGAATCCAATATCTCCCTTGTTCGATATTGAAATGCAATTCTGCTTTGCTTTAACGCTATACGTTCAGAAACAGATAGTACATAATCAGACTCAAATTGGTTAAGAAGTGTTCTCTTCTTAATTTTAGCATTAATGGTATCTATATCTTGTGCAAAAGTAGTGTTCATACCTAATAATAGGCATACAAAAACACCACCCAAAAAGGTTCGTTTTTTCATTTCAACAGTTGTTCTATTAGAAATGTAGCACTATAATTTTAAACTATCAATATCTATGTTGTTAAGTTGTTATTAATCGATAGAACTGAACAGGTTATCCAATGAAATAATTTATAATTCTTCTAAACTTTCCTTCCATAAAACTTTACTTAAAATTATTTTTTAAATACGTTTAAACCATAGATCATCAGTTTGATAATACCTAGGTGTCACTTGGCTAATTAAATTTCTTATATATACTATTATAAGATTTCCAATTGATACAAAAGCTTTATACTATTGTAAAATTATTGGTAAAATTTGTTAGGTTAAAATATTGATTATCAATCCGTAAACATTTTGATAAATTAAAATTCTAAATGTCAAAATTTAATACCTTTGCACTTCCAAAAAAATGATATGATAGTCTGGATTGTTTTTATTGCCTTTGTACTTGTTTTTCTTGCTTTAGACCTTGGTGTGTTCCACAAAAATGACCATGTTATAAAATCAAAAGAAGCTGGTATTTGGACTGTAATTTGGATTACCGTAGCTTTTAGCTTTAGTGGTGTTATCTATTGGTTGTTCAATTCTGGAATAGTTGATAACCCAACCGGACTCACACCTAACAACGCAGTTTTAAAATACATAACAGGGTATTTAATAGAACTTTCCTTAAGTGTCGACAATATTTTTGTCATCGCAGTAATCTTCAGTTCATTCAAGATTCCCCCTTTGTATCAGCATAGGGTATTATTCTGGGGAATTTTAGGAGCTATTGTTTTTAGAGCTTTAATGATTTTCTTCGGGGTTGCATTGATTACCAAATTTGAATGGATCATTTACATTTTCGGTATTTTCTTATTGTATACCGCATTTAATATGCTGAAAGGTGATGAGGCCGATTTTGACCCTAAGAACTCTTTTGTCTTTAAAATGATTAAAAAAATCTACCCTGTATCGTCAAACATGAACGGTCATGATTTTTTCGTAAAAACAAAGGATGTCAATGCCGCTACTCCCCTATTTGTTGCGCTTATAGTAATAGAACTAACCGATATTCTATTTGCTTTGGATAGCATACCAGCCATATTAGCGATTACCGCCGACCCTTTTATCGTATTTACCTCAAATATTTTGGCGATTTTAGGTTTACGATCAATGTATTTCTTAATCTCACGAATGTTGGAGAAATTTAGGTACATCAACTATAGTCTCGTTGTAATACTTGCTTTTGTGGGATTAAAAATGCTTTTCTCCCATTATATAGAATTACCAGAGTGGGTTTCTTTAGCCGTTATATCAGTAGCTTTGGCTTCAGGGGTATTAGCTTCGTTGTTCATTAAAGAAAGAGAATAAGGAAATTCTTATTTACTTTTCAGTTTAGCATCGATAATTGCCATGGCATCGTTTACGGTTTGCATTTGGTTCATATCATCATTTTCTAATCGAATATCAAAAGCATCTTCTACATCTAATACAATGTCTACTAGGTTCGCGGAATTTATATTTAAATCATTCATGAAATGACTATTCTGCTCAATATCTGCAACAGTTACATCTTCCGGTAGATATATTTTAATAATATCCTTCAATGTCTGATATTTATCCTCTTCTAGCATCTTTTTATATTTTTATACCAAAAGGTATTTTTTGTTTTTTAATTGAGTATCATACGAATTCAATCGGAATAGGCTTTAAAAATAACACATGCATTAACATCACCAAAGCCAAAACTAGCTTTGGCAATTATTTTAGGGATATGGCGCAAAGTTTTTCTCGGAATACAAACTTCTGAAATTAATGATTGTATTTCAGTATGAATATCGTCACAATTTACATTCTTAAAAACCACCTGTTCTTGAAATTGTAAAATAGTCGCTACACTCTCTATACTCCCCGCTGCTGCCAAACAATGTCCAATAGAGCCTTTAAAGGAATTGATATACGGAAAATCTTTTCCCGAACGATTCAAAGCCTTACTCCAATTCTCAATTTCTAACGCGTCTTTCGCCGTAGCGGTCAAATGGCCATTAATTACATCTACTTCATTTGCTTTAATGCCCGAATTGAGTATGGCATTGCGAATACAACGCTGAACGGCAATACTGTTAGGTGCTGTCATAGAACCTTCACCTAATTGTCCGCCACTATTAATTTCTCCGCCTAAAACTTCGGCATAAATATGCGTACCTCTATTTTGAGCACTTTCTAAGGATTCCAAAACAAGGGCTCCTGCCCCACTACCGGGAATAAATCCGCTAGCCGATGCACTCATGGGTCTACTAGCTTGCGAAGGATTATTATTATAAGCTCTTGGCAAAATACGCATAGCATCAAACCCACCCCATACATACGGACCGCTATCACTGCAGCTACCCGTCAGCATAATCTCAGCTTTACCCTGACTTATACGATCATATGCCATTATAATGCCTTCTGTACCTGTCGTACAGGCAGCGGAATTGGTTGTTACTTGATTACCACAACCTAACAAGCCGCCTAAATAGGCGCTAATACCACTGGCCATCGTTTGTATTACAGAAGTACTGCCCAATCTTCGAACATTTCCCTCATCGATAAGGTGAATGGCTTCCCTGAACTTATCTACCCCCAAAATACCGGTACCGAAAAGTATACCTCGTTCCCAGCAAGGCTCTTCTGTCACATTCCCTTCTAAACCAGCATCTTTCCAAGCATCTACTCCGGCTATTACCCCATATACGATTCCTGTAGCATTTAATCCCCTTCTCTCTAGCGGTGTAAAATAATCATCTATACGATTATCTTTCACCAAGGGCTCACCAGCTATTTGACAACCAAATCCTAATTTTTCTAAGATGGGTTGATGACGTATGCCGCTTTTACCTTCTTTTAAGGATTGGGTAAAATCAGCAAGTCCGACACCATTTGGTGCACATACTCCTAACCCCGTAATCACAACACGTCTACTCATTATTTACACCTATCATGCCCGCCAATATACCTTTACAGACCAGTTTACCTTCTTCATTATACATTTTAACGTTGCATTTTAACTTATGAAATCTAAAGTAAATAAGTTCTGATTGTACACGAACCCTTTCTCCGGGAAAAACAGGCAATAAAAACTCCATTTGAGAACTACTCATCCCTATTTTTAAGTCCTCGATCTTACTTTCTTCTCCCAAAAGGTAAATCCCCAAACTTACTAGACCAATTTGAGCACAACACTCTGTTAAGAGTACTCCTGGTGTAACTGGGTTATCCTTAAAGTGTCCCTTGTAAAATGCGGCATCAGGTTTAAATGTATATATTCCTTCTGAACTTTTCTCTCCTACATTTAAAATCTCATCAACAAACAGAAAAGGCTCCGAGTATGGTAATTTATTCACAATCCACTGAAATGTTTTTATTGTCATCGATTATATCTTAAATCAAACTTTCACCGCCATCTACTTTGATTACGGTACCAGTAATCCACTTTGCTTCATCGGTAGTCAACAAATAAACCGCATTGGCAACATCATCAGGAGTTGTTAATCGATTATTAGGATTGCGCTTCAATGCATTCGCCTTAATCTGCTCATAACCCGGAATCATAGATAATGATTTGGTCATCGTTATGCCTGCCTGAATACAATTCGCTTTTATACCGATTGGTGCAAATTCTAACGCAATGCTACGGGTTAATGCCTCTAACGCTACTTTGGCAACAGATACTGCGCTATAATTAGGTAAAGCCTTGGTATTACCTTCACTTGTAAACGAAATTATTCTAGTATCTGAGGCAAATAAATTAGTTGCGACCAATGCCTTGGTCCAATCATAAAGACTCAAAGCCATTGCATCGAAGGTTATTCTAAAATCGGTATCAGTAAGGGTTGAATTACTTTCAGAATACATAGGCTTTAATGTCCCTTTTGCCACGCTATGCACCAAAACTTTGATTTGATGCCCTTCGGGTAATTGGAGTTCTATATCGGAAATGATGCCTGAACGCTTTTCTGCATTTAAAGCATCGGCATTCAATGTAATAAGTTGATTTTCATAAGAACGGATTTCTTCAAATGAAGTTTCAATATCCACCATATCAGAACGTCTATCTCTATGAACTACTATGATGTGATACCCATGACTTGCTAATTTCTTTGCAGTAGCTAAACCAAGTCCGCTGCTACCGCCTAAAATCAATGCCCAAAGATTAGTATCCATTTTTCATCTTCTTGATTAATTACCATTCAATTAAAACTCGCTGTGCAGAAAAACCCGGACCAAAACTTAAAATGAGTCCTTGTTCTCCTTTTGGTATATCCTTTTCCAAAAAACGCTCTAAAACGTATAGAACCGTAGCACTGCTCATATTACCATACAGTCTTAAAACTTCGCGTGTATCATCTATATTCTTTCCTAAGGCACCAAATAAGGATTCTACGGTTTGTACTATTTTTTTTCCTCCGGGATGAAATATAAGATGGTCGACTTTATGAATATCGCTTCCATGTTTTTTCAAAAATGGGTGAACAATATCCGAAAAATGATTTGATATTGTTTCTGGGACCGCTGGATCTAGAATCATCTTTAATCCATTATTGGTCAAATCGAAACCCATCATATGTGTCGCATCTTTAAAATGGTACATATCTTCCCCAACAATCTTAGGCCCTACAGCATCATCTTCCGATGATAACAATACGCAAGCCGCACCATCACCAAAGATGGCAGCGCTTACCATATTGGCCATAGAATAATCATTAAGTTGGAAGGTTGCAGTGGGACTCTCAACGGAAACCAAAGCTATTCTTTTTCCAGGATTAGATTTAAGAAAATTATGGGCATAAATAAGTCCTGACACGCCTGCAGCACAACCCATTTCGGTTACAGGCAAACGAACGATATCTTGACGCATACCCAGCTCATTGATTAAGTAGGCATCTAAGGATGGAATCATAATACCCGTACAACTTACCGTTATGATATAATCGATGGAATCTGCTCGCCAGCTACTCTTTTGAAGAGCGTTTCGTAGCACATTTGCTCCCATACGCTTTGCCTCCCTAACGTAAATTTTATTTTTATCTTCAAAAGTGGTGGCTACAAATACTTCTTCTGGGGGCATTATCGAATATCGCTTGTCTACCGCAGCACCTTCAAAAATCTTAATGACCTTACGCGTAAAGCGTTCTTCCTGACCGCTTAACCAAAATTCAACCAAGGGTAGAATATCCTTGGTATATCTAAAATACTCAGGCAATTCTTTAGTGACACTTACAATTCTAGTTTGATTCATAGTTGTTCTTAATCTTCAATCTACTACTTCTTTTTTAAAACCCATACATATCTAAAGGCCCATTTCCATTCAATTTGGTGGGATGCATTTTTTACTTGAGCTGCATACCCCACTACGTCTTTCTTTTTAAATGCTCTTTGTATGGATAACAAACCATCTTTTTTTGCAATTTCTGTCCTAATGAAAAAGAAACTAAATGCCTTGAACAAATAGTAAGCAATTGGGCTACGTTCTAAATCATTGATAACAACACCTAAAGAAGCAAGTGAGTTGAACTGATTTACAAATTGAACCACGCCTTTATCCGTGAAATGATGAAGAGTCAACGTAGTCATTACCACATCAATAGTATATTGGGAGAAATCAGCAGTTAAAATATCGGCTTCTAAATAGGTTATTTCGGGATATTCTGTCGAATAAAAGGTTGCTAATTCCAGTCCTTGCCTATTTAGGTCCACTCCTATCAACTTTAGTGGAATATTTCGTTTTCTAGCTTCTATAGCTAGCTTTCTCAGCATGGTACCTTCTGCGCAACCCATATCTAAAATCGTATACGATTCTTTATATTCTAATGTAAGTAACTCAAATACCGCATTTAAAGTGATATTATAACCACCTAACAACCTATTCACCCTATTAATATCTTGTAATATGGTATCCAGTTCTTTGGTCGTACCTGAATAGGTATCCATAATCTCAATTTCAGTACTACGTTGTGTAAAATCTACCATTAAGTTATCAATTCTCCGTGTGTCTTCTTTATAATATATTTTAGCAAGGTTTTCGATTTTCCAACGGTACGGATTCCCATTGAAACCATTGTTTTGTTCATTAAGATACGCTGCAATTTTCTACCGAACCATAAACGTTTGCTAAATGTTTTGGTCCAAACTTTTTTATAATCACGCTCTAACTGATGTCGCTCGTAATTTGAATCATCAAAATATTGCATTACCAATTCAGAGGCAATTTTAGCACTATGAATTGCCATTGCCATTCCATTGCCACAAAGTGGATGTATTAAACCTGCTGTATCACCACACATCAGCATATGATCGACCACAGCATCTTTTTTATCAAAGGAAATCTGAGCAATGGTCATGGGTTGAGCAAATAACGGTTTTGAACTAGATAAAAACGAATTCAGAAAAGGGTTTTTTGCCACCACCTCGCTATTGAAAGCGGTGATATCTTTATATTTTTTAAAAGTTGTATAATGCGCAAGGTAACAGAAATTGATTGCGCCAGATTCCGTTTTGGAGAGTCCACCGTATCCTCCGTCAAAATTATGTAAACCCACTAGTTCATTAGGGAAATCAAGTGATTGATAATGAGCTTTAACTGCCAGCCAAGAGTTCTTTTTGAGACTAAA
The DNA here is from genome assembly GCF_963974015.1 of uncultured Maribacter sp. Lineage (GTDB taxonomy): Bacteria > Bacteroidota > Bacteroidia > Flavobacteriales > Flavobacteriaceae > Maribacter. The sequence continues at coordinate 256,129 of NZ_CAXBBZ010000002.1, forward strand.
GTCCCTTTCCATATTTTTATCTAATACAGAACGCTTACCATAGGCCCCTAAAACGATTTTGGAAGTATACTTATTAGTTGCTGTAGTAATTGAAAAAGTATCATCCTTAAACTCTGTTCTAATTACTTTTTCGAAAAAGAAAATTACTCCCAATTCCTTGGCACGTTTGTAAAGTAAATTATCCAACGCATATCTACTTATCCCAAAACCCCCGAGTGGCAATTCTGTTTCTACCAAATAGCCTTTTTGAGTAGAAATTTGAAACTGTGTAATATCAACTGCCCCGACCGAACCAGGAAAAAGACCCAATCTATTAAAATAAGGCAATATCTCCTTAGACACGTATTCACCACATACCTTATGATGCGGGTATGTGTTCATTTCAAATACTCCAACAAACTTACCTTCTAAAGCCAAATGAATAGCAGAAGTAAGCCCTGCAAGACCGCCGCCTATAATAAGTGTATCATATTCTTTCACCATTGGGAAGTTACACCAAAAACAAAAAGCCCTGCAAATGCAGGGCTTTTATTTTAAATCAATACCAAAATAAGTGTTTCTTAATTGGTTTGTGTCTTTGCTTCTTGCTTTAAAGACTCGCTAGCAACAATCGCTAATTCAACTCTTCTATTTTTTGCTTTACCTTCCGTAGTTGTATTATCGCCTACAGGTTGAGTTTCACCGTACCATTTAGTATCGAAACGACTTGCATCAATTCCTTTGCTAATTAAGTAATTGGTAACCGACTCTGCTCTTTGTTTAGACAAATTCATGTTATACTCATCAGCACCTGCACTATCAGTATGGCCTTCAACTAAAATATTAGATTGTGGATATTCTTTAAATATACCAACTAATTTATCTAAAGTAGTAGCCGATGTACCTTGAACGTTCGACTTATTGGTTGCGAAGTAAACACCTGCATCTTCATTGAAAGTAACATTAATACCTTCACCAACCCTTTTTACTTCTGCACCTGGTATTTCTTCTTCAATACGTTCTGCTTGTCTGTCCATTCTATTACCTATATAACCACCTGCAGCACCACCAATAGCAGCGCCTAAAATAGCTCCAAGAGCAGTGTTATTACCACTACCAACATTATTACCCAAAACACCACCTATAACTGCACCACCGGCAGCACCAATAACGGCACCTTTTTGAGTTTTATTTGCGTTTTTAACCGTACTACAGCTCATTACCATGGCAAGAGCGATTATGTAACTAGTTTTACGTATTATCATTGTTTTCATAAACTTAAATTTAATTTTAAAGTTGGTTATTATTTTTTAGTGAACTCATATACTACGTTTACCGCAGTACCGTCTACCATAACGTTAGATTTCAAAATCATTGCATATTCAGTTATTGTTTCAATATTTAAACGGTAGCCCGCTCCACCAGAAATATCCTGATTCTTTTCATTGATAAATTTAAACTGTAATTGACTAGTATAATTTTCTTCACGCTCTACAACAGACCATCTAATGTAGCGGTCTCCACCATTACAGAAAGTTGACGGACTAATAGTATATCTACCAGTACTGTTATTGTCGCGAAAGAACCATTCACTGCCTTCAAGACAAATATCTTCAACGTCATTAAATAAAACTGCTTTTACATTTCCAGTGTTACCTTCAAAAGCAACATTGTTCAATGTCCATGTGCCGCTTAATAAGTTTCTTTTACCGCGAGCATCTTTTGAAACAGAGCAAGAGGATACTAAAAGAACAATACTAAATAGCCAAATCATTTTTTTCATAAGTAAATTTATTAGGTTTAATTCTATATACGTTAATTGTTAGTTTTTGGATGGATTACTATCCTTTATATTCCAATCTATAATGCAAAGATGCATCTTAATTTAAGGACCCTTTGGCTCTTTTAACAATATTGTTAACGTATATACTTAATAAGCAGTAAGTTCTAGTAAAACAGACTCAAATCTAGATTTTGCAAGGTATTGTTGTTCTAATTTTGAGTCAAATGGAATTGGAGTCTCCAAACTACCTACTCTACGTATAGGTCCATCTAAATATTCGAAACAATTTTCCATTACTAAAGCTGAAATATCGCTTGCAATACCTCCAAATAAACTATCTTCTTGTAGTATGATAAGTTTCCCCGTTTTTTTTACGGAATCATAAATAGCATTAATATCTAAAGGCTGCAAGGTTCGTAAATCTAATAGGTCTGCCTGAATTTCTATATTATTATCTAAAGTTTCTAATGCCCAATGAACTCCAGCACCATACGTAACTATAGTAATAGCAGTACCTTCTCGAAGAAGACTAGCCTTACCAAAGGGTAGCGTATAATAATTGACCGGCACTTCTTGATACATACTTCTATATAGGCCCTTATGTTCGAAAAATAGCACAGGGTTAGGGTCCTCAATAGCAGTTGCCAGTAAACCTTTAGCATCATAAGGAAATGCTGGATACACCACTTTAAGTCCTGGGGTTTTAGTAAACCAAGCTTCATTGGTTTGAGAATGAAAAGGACCAGCTGCTACACCACCACCACACGGCATACGTATAACAACGTCAGCTTTTTCTCCCCATCGGTAAAAACTCTTTGCTAAATAATTCACAATTGGATTGAAACCAGTACTGGCAAAGTCGGCAAATTGCATTTCCATTACGGCTTTGGCGCCATTTATTGACAACCCCATTGCAGCAGATACTATTGCCGATTCACAAATTGGCGTATTACGTACACGCTCCTTACCAAAATCTTCAACAAAACCGTCCGTAATTTTAAAAACCCCTCCATATTCAGCAACATCTTGCCCCATGATAACAAGATTGTCGAACTTTTTCATTGATGCTCTTAATCCGTCAGAAATCGCATCGATTAAACGTATTTTTTTAGTATGTATACTAGGTGTATTATCTTTATAATCAAAATTTTGATATACCTCACTTAATTCTTTACTTTCATTAGGAATTATCGATTCTTCGGAGTATGCTCTTTGTAAATGTTCATCGATTTCGGCTTGAATTTCAGTTCTAATACCATCTATAATGTCATCTGTAAGTATTTTTTCTTTCTTTAAAAAAGAAGTGAAATTCTCTAAAGGATCCTTCTCTGCCCAGGTATCTAAAAGTTCTTGTGGTACATATTTGGTACCACTAGCTTCTTCATGTCCGCGCATACGAAAGGTTTTAAATTCAAGTAAAACCGGTCTAGGATTATTTCGCATATCCTCTACCAATTCCGATACTTTAGTATATACTTCTAAAATATTATTACCATCAATAATATGAGATTCCATTCCGTAACCAATTCCTTTATCGGCCAGGTTTTCACATCTAAACTGCTCATTGGTAGGTGTTGATAATCCATATCCATTATTTTCAATACAAAACAAAACAGGTAATTCCCACACGGCAGCAACATTTAATGCTTCATGAAAATCACCTTCACTAGTTGCTCCTTCACCTGTAAATACAGCGGTTACTCTTTTTTCATTTCGCAATTTATGTGCAAGGGCAATACCATCTGCAACACCTAACTGTGGTCCCAAGTGAGAAATCATTCCTATTATCTTGAACTCCTGTGTGCCAAAATGAAAACTTCGGTCGCGCCCTTGTGTAAAGCCGCTTGCCTTACCTTGCCATTGTGTAAAGAGTCGATACAATGGTATTTCTCTAGTGGTAAATACCCCTAAATTTCTATGCATCGGTAAAATATACTCATCACCATTCAATGCACTGGTTACCCCTACCGATATAGCTTCTTGCCCTATACCGCTAAACCATTTAGAGACTTTGCCCTGACGCAAAAGAATTAACATCTTCTCCTCAATCATACGAGGCTTAAGCATTGATTTAAAAAGGGTTATCTTAATATCGTTAGCTACTTGAAAAGGTTTATAATTCATAAAGAGTATATAATTTGCTAATAAAATATAAATGTAACAAAAATGCGTTCATCAAGTATCATTTATAACACTGCCGTAAATCCGTAATAATTATTAATTTTACATAAATTCCATAAAAACATGAGCTTGGTACCTAGTGTTGATTTGTCAGATTTTCTTTCGGAAGATCCAAAAAGAAAACAAAAGTTTATTAATGAAATTGGCAAGGCCTTTGAAGACATCGGTTTCGTTGCCTTAAGCGGACATTTTCTTTCTGATGAATTGGTAGACTCATTATATGCAGAAATTAAAAAATTTTTCAATTTACCTGAAGAGATAAAAGCTGGTTACCAAATAGAAGGTATTGGTGGTCAACGTGGATATACTTCATTTGGAAAAGAACATGCTAAAGGTAGAAAAGAAGGGGATTTAAAAGAATTTTGGCATTTCGGACAGTATGTGGAAGACAATCCTGAATTGGAGAAAGAGTACCCAGACAATGTTATCGTCAAAGAACTTCCAGAATTTAATCAAGTAGGCAAGGAAACCTATAAAATGCTCGAAAAAACAGCAAAATATGTTTTACGTGCACTGGCATTACATTTAAAACTAGATGAATTCTATTTTGATGATTATATAATGAATGGAAATTCAATCTTACGACCTATACACTACCCACCTATTACATCAGAACCTAAAAATGCAGTGAGGGCCGCAGCACATGGCGATATTAATCTGATTACCTTATTAATGGGTGCTCATGGTAAAGGTTTACAGGTTAAAAACCACGAAGGAGAATGGGTAGATGCTATTGCCAAGCCTGATCAATTAATGATCAACGTAGGTGATATGCTTTCGCGTTTAACCAACAATAAGTTATTATCTACCATACATCAAGTAGTTAACCCGCCAAGAGAACTTTGGGGAACTTCTAGATATTCTGTTCCATTTTTTATGCATCCGGTAAGTGAAATGCCTTTAAACTGTTTAGAAAACTGTATTGATGAGGAGCATCCTAAGTTGTATTCCGACATTACTGCAGGTGAGTTTTTGCATGAGCGATTGATTGAATTAGGATTAATAAAGAAGTAGTCGAAACCTGAATAATTTAAGTAGGAATTTTCCGTTCTATTTCTTTTAAATAAATCTATCATGAAAAGTTCCTACTTTAAATCCACTATTTTCTTTCTATTTTTAATTTCCACATGTATATCAACTTTTGGGCAAATAACGTTTGAAAAAGGATATTTTATTGACAATAGCGGTCAACAGACTGACTGTCTAATTAAAAATTTGGATTGGAAAAACAACCCTAAGTCATTTCAATATAAAACCACAACTTTAGGCGAAATAAGTACAGAAAATATTTTAAATGTTAAAGAATTCAGGGTTTACAATGGCTCTAAATATATTAAAACAACCGTAAACATTAATAGATCTTCTAACAAGGTGTCTGAATTAGATGGATTACGAGAGGTGAATTTTAGCAAAGAACAATTATTCCTAAAAGAACTCGTAGCAGGATCAGCTAATTTATATGTTTATGAGGAAGGTAATTTAATTCGCTTTTTTTATTCTATTAATAATGATGAACCACTTCAATTAGTTTACAAAAGATATAAAAAACAGAATATCCATGTTGCGGAAAACAATGAGTTTAGACAACAATTATTAAATTTATTAACATGTGATGATGTCGTGGTTAATCGTATTAAAAATTTATCATATGACGAGAAATCATTGAAAAAAATATTTGATGATTACAATTCATGTAACGACCCATCCAACTATATTGTTACTGCCTCAACAAATAAAATTAAATTAAATTTTAAAATAAGGCCTAGATTAAACAATACTTCTTATGAGGTTAAATCAACCGGAGCTCAAGCATTTAATGCAAATTTCGGAACACAAAACATTTTTAGTGTTGGAACTGAAATAGAGGCAATCTTACCTTTCAATAAAAATAAATGGTCAATTATTATTGAGCCGACATACCAAGAGTATTCAAATGAAACCGAATCACAGACCACAACCAATTTTAATAGTGTAACATATAATGCAGAGGTAAAATACTCATCTATTGAATTACCTATCGGAATTAGACATTATATTTTTTTATCTAAATCAGTAAAAGCATTTTTGAATGCTTCAATTTTGGCAGATCTTCCCTTTAATTCTCACCTTACCTATCCAAATCTTAATAGAACTACACCTAGAATTGAATTTGGATTAAATATTAGCCCTGCTTTTGGATTTGGAATAGATATATCTAATAAATTTAGTATTGAGGGGAGATATCTTGGAAAAAGAGAAGTGTTCGCAAATGTGACTGACGATGATTTAATTTCTGAATTCGGAGGGTTTTCTATAATTTTAGGGTATTCACTTTTTTAATCTATACCAATGGACTTAAAAGACCAATTAAAGAATCTTTTTCCCGATCATGAACCGCAAGATGTTCCATCCGAAAAGGAGAATGAAAATAAAATCTGGTTACAAGACGATCCTATTATTTGCAAGTATGAAAAACGTAAGGGGAAACCGATTACAATTTTAGAAGGATATACAGGCGCTAATGAGGATTTTAAAAAGTTGGCAAAAGAAATAAAGACCAAATTAAGTGTTGGTGGTAGTTTTAAGGATGATAAAATTATTGTTCAAGGGGATTATCGCGAGAAAATCATGACCATTTTAAAAGATAAAGGATTCAAAGTCAAACGTGTAGGTGGGTAAGAAATTCAAATCGTTTATATGTTAACTTCTATTTGTTTTCTGTTAAATTATTTTATAACGTTGTTATAAGTGTTATTTTTAATCCAATCAAACTAAATCAAACTGGTATGAGTTCTCTTTTACACATTACCAATGGGGATAATTTTACCCAACGTCTCCAAAAATTAAACCTCGATGGCGATGTAATCACATGGAACGAGATGCTATGTGAAGGTAAAACTCTACCAACCGTTGGAACAGAAACATTTTGGAAAGCAAGATTCGAATTCCTTCATAAAAATTATAAAGTTTCTAAATCGTGGTTCATTGAAAAGACTTTAAAAGAATATCGATCATTATGTAGCCATAAGCAGCAAGACCAAATTATATTGTGGTTTGAGTATGACCTTTTTTGTCAAGTGAACATGCTTGCGGTAATCAGTTGGTTATTAACACATCGTAAATATGCTCAAATTTCTTTAGTTTGTAGTGGCAAAGAAGATGATACTGATAAAATGTATAGTCTGAACGAGCTTACAGATGAACAATTGCTCAATTTATACAATAATAAAAAAGAATTAACACAAGACGATGCTGAGTATGCAGACTATGTTTGGCAATTATACTGTAGCAATAACCCTATACGCTTAGAGAATTTAACCGATTTTAAAGATTATCAGTTCGATTATTTAGGTGATGCAGTAAAGTCACACTTAAAAAGGTTTCCAAGTATTACAAACGGTTTAAATAATATGGAAAATACCATATTACGTTTGGCTCTTAATGAAAAACCTAAATCAAAGACGGAGTTCATGCAGGTTATCCTTAAAAATCAAGGGAATTTAGGTTTTGCCGACACACAGTACGATAGGGCAATAACCCGCTTAAAACCTTTAATAACAAGCTTGAATCCTGTTCGTTTGTCCAAAAAAGGTAAAGAAATTCTAGAAGGTAAAACAAGTTATTATTCGTGTATTCAAGATAATGATGTGTATTTAGGAGGTGCATTAAAGTATAATTTTCTTTACAACACCGATTCGAACAGAATTTTAAAGTTATAGCATGCAATTAAAGCCTGCTGAGCTTATTTTAAATGAAGATGGAAGCATATACCATCTTAATTTACTCCCAGAAGATTTAGCCACCACTATTATTACCGTAGGTGACCCCGATAGGGTTAGCCAGGTTTCTGGTCATTTTGATAGTGTTGAAGTTAAAAAGGGAAAACGAGAATTTGTTTCTCATACCGGATATAAGAACGGAAAAAGAATTTCGGTCATTTCAACCGGTATTGGCACAGATAATATTGATATCGTTTTAAATGAACTAGATGCTTTGGTTAATATTGATTTCAAGACTAGAACGATAAAAAAGAATCATACTCCCTTAAAAATTGTTCGAATCGGTACGAGTGGTGCCATTCAAAAAGAGATTCCCGTAGATTCTTTTTTAATGAGCGAATATTCAATGGGTTTCGACGGACTATTACATTTTTACGAGCATGAAAATTTTAGCCATGTCCAAATTGAAGAAGCTTTTATCGCATATACCTCTTGGGATAAAAAAAAAGCAAGGCCATATGTGCTTAATTATTCGGGAAAACTAGGAGGAATTTTCAAAGACAATCGTATACGATTAGGATTCACAGCAACAAATACAGGCTTCTACGGACCACAACAGCGCCAATTAAGACTAAAGCCCAGTCAAATGGAATTAATGGAAAAATTATCGTCATTTAGGTACGAAGGCCTGTCTTTAACCAATTTAGAAATGGAAACTTCCGGTATTTATGCCCTTTCTCAGCTACTAGGTCATGAGGCAGTTTCGATGAATTGTATTTTAGCCAATAGGTCGACCGGTGAATTTTCTAGTAATCCGACAAAGTCAGTCGATGAGTTGATTAAGTTCTGTCTTGAACGGTTGGCTTAACATGCATTTAGAACAAATTTCAATTTAGTAGTCCTATCTTCACGCAAAGCTTACCATGAAAAAGAATAATTTAGAGCATAGAGATATGAATCGACTATACCTAAATGGGCGTGTATTACAAGAAGTAGGAAATAGAGCAAATTCCAAATTAAAAGGGTACAATCACCTAACCATTTGATTTCATTTTATAAACTATCACTTTAAGTAAATTAATGTAACTTTAATAAAATCATATATTTGATTTAAATTTTTAAATAAGTTTTGTTTAATTGTGCGTTTAGAAATTTTTCAACAACAGAATCCAATGACCATTAAAAAACTATAATTTTAAATTTGAATTAATAAAAAACCAAAGTAAACTTCAATAAGGAAACAACTCCAGATTGATAAAAATATGCCTATTTCAACCACTTTTAAATAAACTAAATGAAAACCGTTAAAATTATTGGGGTACCCGAACATTTCAATTTACCGTGGCATTTAGCCATTGAAGAAGGTGCTTTTGAAGAAAGAGGAATTGATTTAACATGGACGGATATACCTGAAGGTACCGGTAAAATGTGTGATCTATTAAAAAATAAAAAAACCGATTTAGCCATTATTCTTACTGAAGGAATTGTAAAAAGTATTACAGAAGGAAATAGGGTCAAGATTATTCAAGAATATATCTCCTCTCCCCTGCTTTGGGGTATTCATGTAGATGCCAATAGCACCTATAAGTCGCTTGAAGAATTAAAAGATACAACAGCTGCTATTAGTCGTTTTGGCAGTGGAAGTCATCTTATGGCCTATGTACAGGCCAAACAAATGGGTTGGAATACAGAAAAACTGAATTTCAATTTAGTAAATAACCTAAATGGTGCAGTAGAAAGTCTATCCACTGCTAAATCGGACTATTTTATGTGGGAACGTTTTACAACCAAACCATTGGTTGATAGCGGTATTTTTAGACATTTAGGTAATTGCCCTACGCCTTGGCCATGTTTTGTATTGGTAGGAACTGATGAATTTCTATCAGAAAATAAGAGTTTGGTAAAACATATTCAAGAAATCATTAATATGTATACCGCAGAATTTAAGCAGATCCCTCGAATAGATTCTACTTTAGCAAATCGCTATCATCAAAAATTAGAAGATATTCAAGAATGGCTACAAATAACCGAATGGAGCCAGAAGCAACTACCAGAAGACACTTTGATGAAAATTCAAGAAACGTTGAAAGAGCTAGATTTAATAGATAAATACGTTCCCATATCAAAAATTTTAAATTAATTTAAATCGTAGCTAAATTAAAATGCTTTTGAATTAATTCTTTAAATGTTTCATCGGATAAAGGTTTTTGAGAGAAATCGGCAATGAATTCATTGGTTACAGCTCTATCCTTATCTTCTTGATTATCACTGATCGTAACCAAAACTATCGTGATTTGTTCTTTTAACTTTTTTGGCACCAACTCTTCGTACGATTTCATGAACTGCCATCCGTCCATAATTGGCATTCTTAAATCAAGCATTACCATACATGGCAATTCTAATTCGTCTTGCCCTTTACCTAAAATAAAATCAAGTGCTTCTTGACCGTTGAGCGCAGAATTGATTTCTACATCTAAGTCCAATTTATTTATAAAAATTGAATGCAAAAAGTTGCTTGCCTCATCATCATCTACTAGTAATATTGAATTCAACCTACCTAAATTGCTCATGAATTTATTGTTAGTTATGAGTGTATATTTATTTCTAAAAAGAGATTGTTTCTGAAAGTTAGAAAAAATCTAAATAACTAACTTACCAAATAATAGATTTATTGCCTAAATCATTCAATATTTTGTTACAAGTTGAAAAATGGTTGTTGCCGAACCAATATCCACGGTTAGCACTTAAAGGCGATGGATGACCAGATGTGAGTATGTGATGTTTGCTAGAATCAATTAATTTAGCCTTTTTCTTAGCGAAACCTCCCCATAACATAAACACAAGATCCGTTCTTTCTTCTGATAATGTTGATATTACTGAATCTGTGAACTTTTCCCATCCTTTCTTTTGATGGCTTCCTGGCTCATGCGCTCTAACTGTAAGCGTAACATTTAGCAATAGAACACCTTGGTCGGCCCATCTTTCTAAATTTCCACTTTCAGGATAGACCACTCCTAAATCTGATTCTATTTCTTTGAAAATATTCACCAAAGAAGGTGGATGTTTTATTCCATCTTTAACTGAGAAGCATAAACCATTTGCCTGATTAGGCCCATGATATGGGTCTTGCCCTATAATAACCACTTTAACATTTAAAAAAGAACAATGCTCAAAAGCCGAAAATATCTCTGCTTTTTTTGGATAGCATGTATATTCATCATATTCTTTTGTAATGAATTCGGTAAGTTCTTTAAAATATGGCTTTTCAAGTTCAGATTTTAAATAGTGTTCCCAACTTGATGGTAATGTTAAATCCATAAATAGTATAAATTATGCTTAGTAATACCAAAATTAGTGTTCTCGATGATTTTAAACTTCATTAAACTGATCTTTGAAATTAACTAAGCAAATTTAATAACAACGTTTATTAGAATATTTCAGTTTAGGATAGGGATATTTTTTGGAGTATTAACGGTAATCCTGTTTTTCTCATATGAGTGGCAATCCGTACCTTTGCGGCTTATTATACCATAACGTGGCGAACATACATCCCAAAACATTACAAGACTTAGAATTTCCATCAGTATTAAAACAAGTATCTGCTCGTTGCCATACACAATTGGGTAAAGAAGCCGCATTAGCAATTGCTCCATTTACTACTGATGAAGTGATTAAATTAGAGCTAGGAAAAACAGCAGAATACCTTTCTTCGCTAATAAGTGAAAATCGTATTCCAATACATGGTTTCGATAGTATTAATGCAGACCTTAGACTTCTAAAAATTGAGAATACCACTCTAGAATTGCAAGGGTTTAAACGTATTGCAAGTATTTGTACCACGGTAGCCTTGCACCATAAATTCTTTAAAAAATTCAAAGATTATTATCCGCTTTTTAATGATTTCGTATTTAGATTAGAACCCAATACGCAAATACCAGATTTAATCAATAATGTAATTGACCGTTTTGGAGAGGTTAAAGACAATGCTTCTGATTCACTTTTTAGCATTCGAAGACAAATAAATCAGGTACGTGGCAAAATTACTCAAAGTTTTGCCTCCGCATTAAATACGTACCAAGCATCCGACTATTTGGATGAAATTCGAGAGTCCGTCGTAGAAAATCGAAGGGTTTTAGCGGTTAAAGCAATGCACCGAAAAAAAGTAAAAGGGGCTGTAATGGGAACTTCAAAAACCGGTAGTATTGTATATATTGAACCGGAAGCGGCCTTAAAGTATAGTCGCGAACTCAATAATTTAGAATTTGAGGAAAAAGAAGAAGTGCAACGCATTCTTAAGCAACTCACAAGCCAAATAAGGCCCTTTAGAGCGCTTTTAAAAGACTATCAGGAATATTTAACCCAAGTAGACCTTATCGCGGCAAAAGCTAAGTACGCTGAAGATATTGATGCTATATTGCCAAAAATAAATAACAATAATCGTCTATATCTTCGAGACGCTTTTCATCCATTGCTTTTTTTAAACAATAAACGTAAAGGTGAAAAGACATTCCCTCAGACCATAGAATTACATAACGAAAATCGCATTATTGTTATCTCAGGACCCAACGCAGGTGGTAAAAGTATTACCCTAAAAACAATAGGTTTACTGCAGGTAATGCTACAAAGTGGTCTTTTGATTCCTGTTCATGAACGTAGCGAAGTATGTTTTTTTAAAAGAATTTTAACCGATATAGGTGACAATCAAAGTATTGAAAATCATTTAAGTACGTATAGTTATCGATTAAAGAACATGAACCAATTTTTGAAACGATGTGATAACCAAACACTATTCTTAATTGATGAGTTTGGTACGGGAAGTGATCCAGAATTAGGTGGGGCATTGGCCGAAGCATTTTTAGAAGTATTCTACGAACGTGGTTCATTTGGCGTAATCACAACCCACTATGCGAATCTTAAAGCCCTTGCTAATGAGTTACCCCATGTAACGAATGCTAATATGCTTTTTGATGGAAAAACTCTTGAACCTACTTTTCAATTGATTTTAGGGCAGGCCGGTAGTTCGTTTACATTTGAGGTTGCCCAGAAGAATGGCATCCCCTACTCGCTTATAAATAAGGCCAAGAAGAAGATTGAGCGTGGTAAGGTTCGTTTTGACGCTACGATAGCCAAACTGCAAAAAGAGCGTAGTAAAATGGTTGAAACTGGCTCTAGATTAAAGGAGGAAGAGGAAAAAGCACGAGAAGAAAACGAGCGTTTAGAAAAATTGAATGCGAAGGTCAAGTCAAAATTGGAGAACTATCAAGAACTGTACGACCACGACCAGCGAATGATTCAATTAGGGAACAAAGTGAATGTTGCGGCAGATAAGTATTTTCAGGACCATAAGAAACGCCCTTTGGTTTCGGAATTATTACGTATCGTAGAAACGGAAAATAGTAAGCGTAAAAAGAAAACGGCTAATCAAGCAAAAGCTGAACGTACTAAAAAAGTTCAAGTGGCAAAAGAAGTACAAAAAGAAGTTGAGGTAATTCGAGAAAAGAAGAAGGTCGAAAAGAAAAAAGCTATTTATAAAGAAAAGAACAAGCCTCGCCCAGTTTTTAACATTGGAGACCGAGTTCGTATGACCGATGGTAAAGCTGTTGGTAGTATCGATAAACTTGAAAAAAACAAAGCTGTTGTAAATTATGGAATCTTCACCACCAATGTTAGTGTGGACCAACTTGAAATGGTTGAAAAGAAAAAATAATATTATATAACAATGGTTATAAAGTAGTTACATGTAATCGTATACGATAATTGTTAGTTTTAAACACCTTATATTTATACTCTATTGTACATGGAATAATAATTTTATTATTAAAACAGCCGGCATCAAGTTGTTGAACCCAACCTGAGCGGCCAGCTGCCAAGTGCTAACTCCTATTCTGTTTTTCAATTACATGAAACTGGGGTCAAATAAATGCGGAATCCTTGTAAAATACCATCATTGGTAATTTCAAAACATTTTTGTGAGCTTATATATCCGTAGCTTTTCGTATCTCCAAATTTGGTCCATACAAAAGCATCTTGAAACTGGAATTCCACTTTAACATCATGAGCTCCGTTTGGAGGACTTACAACCTTCCGCTGGCCATTGTTAACAGTTGTGTACCCACCTACGGTAGTATTATTTCCGTTACGGCTTTTATAGATAAATCTAAATCTAATGTCAAAAATAGAATTATTATCTACATCTAAACTTTCATGGTCATAAGCATAAGTATTACATGTTTCCAATCTATAATCGGTATTATAACCCATCTTCGCAACCCTATTATCTTTTAAATATTTAACGGTATATGCAATGGGTGCTCCTGGGTTTTCTCGACTGTACAAGGCCCCTTCCGATATAACATAATTAAGTCCCCCAGATTGCGCAACATCACTGCCGGTAATCACTTTTGAAGCGATTTCGGCATTGCCACCAATAGTAACTACGTTTATCGTCGATTTCTCCAAGATAGATCTATACTTCGCTTCAACAGAAGCGTCAACATCTTTGCCGATACTTGCATACTCAAGAGCGGCATCTAATTCTACACTTGTTTCTGTGCTAGTGGTTTCCATACGTACCATTATAATTCTACCATATTGTACGGAACTTACGTAGGCAGGCGGTGTTGATGAGCTCACAGCAGATTTCACTTGAGACAAATCTATCTGCGCTCCAAATACCTGTGCTGGGGTTTCTGGCGTTTCCATAACTATCTCGTAAAAAACTTGACGATATAGAATGGCGGCGACTCTTTTGGTGGTGGTATTATCATAACTAAATTGAGACTCGAATGAAGAACCAGATGCCCATTCCACTCCCACTCCTAAATCTAAACTCATTTGTTGTGAAGAATAGGCAGTGGTAGATTCATAAAATGCATTAGAGGCTATTTCGTACCCTTGCGGTGCAATTTCTTGGTTCCAATACTCCAGACCATCATCTATTGCCGTTTGTACATTAGTGAATGTAGGATTTTCCACAGTTAAGGTTCCCCTTTCCCCTATTCCAGGTAAATCTAAACGTAACTTCATAGGCGCTCTTTGAATCTGCAAGGGCTCGGGCGCACCGTCTAACATTTCCGTATTACCTATAACTAAAGCTCCAGGGTAAACTACTCCCAAAGTGGGATCAAAAATTGCCACATCCTCAAAATTCGAACGGATACTATAATCATCTGTTCTACATTCTTCAACAGATCCTAAATTCGTGTCTTTCACTGGATTTCCTTCATTAACATTTTTACCGGTATTGGATTGAATATTCAATAATTCGTCCGGGTTGTAGGTGAGCTTGGTCAAGTAGGCATTAATACTGTCTGCCTCTACTCCAGTTACTGATTCGTTTTCCAATATAGGCTCAATACTATCCTTTCCACATGAAATGATTAGAACGGAAATACATAGAGCGAACCCCGTTTTTGATAATTTAAATTGTTGCATAATTGTTTTCATAATTTCTTGACTTTATAGATTCAACACCATAAAAATATCTAGTAATCAATTATTTATATAATTTCAACTATGGACAAACTATGGACAGATACAACAAAAGTTTTAGACTTCAGAAATGGACCACACTGTTTTTTACAAATACACCAAATCTATGTAACATCAATTAGAATAGGACTTCCCATCTTTTTTTTTAAAAAAAGTGTTCAAAATAGTATGGACTTAGTATGGACAAGAAGGTTTTAGCTCTTTTATCACCTTTTTTAAAAAATGCATTATCCTTAACTTGAGTTAGTTATTTAAATCAAAATTTATGAAACCAACCGAATTCACCATATTAATACTATTGTTCTCTGGTATATGGTTACAAGCTCAGGATAGACAAAAAGAGTTGGATAGCTTAATTCATTATGCAGCATCGTTACCTGAGGATACCCTGAAAGCAAAAGTTTTATCTAGAATTCACGAAAGAATGATGTTTATGGATAATGAAAAAGCTTTCATTTATGCAAAACAAGCACAAGACCTATCAGGAAAAATCGGATATAAAAAAGGGGTGGCCAATGGTTACTTACAATTCGGGAATTATTATTATAACCAATCCAGAAATGATTCAGCATCATTTTATCACAACTTAGCACTGAAGGAATTTAAAAATATGAATTCTGTTAAAGGCCAAATATTTGCACTTCATTCCCTGGCGACCATTGAAAGAGAAAAAGGTGATTTTGACAATGCTATTGAGCTAACCAATTCTATATTAGAAATGTATACTGATGAAAATCGAAAGAATACAGATTTAGGAAATTTTGACCTAAGAGGCTCGGAGTATGAAGTTTTGGGAGGTATATATTTTGAAAAAGGAAATTATAGGATTGCCCTAGAAAATACGTTAAAGTCTTTGCGCTTTTTTGAAGGTATTGACGATATAGTTAGAAAGGGTGATGCCTTAAAGCAATTGGCTGATATTGAATACCAATTAGGTAATTATAAAACGAGTCTCGAATATGCTCTAGAAGCCATTACAATTTACGAGCGGAATGATGACAAAATCTATCATAGTTTTGCTGCTAATGCTGCTGGTTTAGCAGCTGAACAGCTGAAAGATTTGCCGCTTGCACGCAACTTGTTACAAGAATCTATACAATTAGCAAGAGAAATGAATATTCGGTCTATGATTGCCCAAAACCTTAATGGATTAGCCAGGCTAGATTATAACGAACAGAACTTTAAAAGGGCAGAAACTTATTTAGATGAATCTATTCAAATAGCCCAACAAGAGGACATAAAGTTTGATTTGACCGAAGCTCATAAAGAAATGGCAAATCTTAATATTGCCAAAAACAATTATAAACTTGCTTTGAAAAGTATTAATGAGGTAATTCAAATAGCAAGGGAAATTGAAGCATTACCAACTTTGAGGGATGCCCTGATGATCAGGGCAAACATTAGGAATAAATTAAATTATAATGATTTAGCATATTTAGATTTAAATGAGTTCCAAGCACTTAATGATAGTTTACTTAATGAGAGAAAGACCGAACAAATAGAAGAATTAAAAACTATCTACAAAATCGAGAAAAAAGAAGCTGAAATTGCACTTCAAAAAGAAGAAATCAAAACCTTAAATGAAAAGGCGAAAGTTGACAAATTAACAAAAGGACTTTATGCTGGCGGAATGGCCTCTGCCCTCGCCCTGTTTGTAATTTCCGTTTTTGGATTTCGTCAACGAACGAAGAAAAATCGTATCGCCAGGGAAAAACAGGAAGAGATTTACAAACAGGAAATAGAGCATAAACGAAAAGAATTGGCCAGCCAGACACTCCATCTTGTTCAGAAAAACACCTTTATACAAGAATTGATGGATAATTTGGAAAACATTAAAAACTCCCCTGAAAAGTTTAAAATGGAATTTCGTCGTATTGTAATGCTCTTAAAAAAGGAAAATGCCTCAGATAAAGATTGGGAAATTTTTAAAACATACTTTGCCGATGTTCATAACGACTTTGACCAAAAATTAAAGACGTTATATGCCGATATTTCAGAAAAAGAAATACGTTTAGCAGCCTTTTTACGAATGAATCTGACCACCAAAGAGATTGCGGCCACCTTAAATGTACTACCTGATAGTATTTTAAAGTCAAAATATCGTCTGAAAAAGAAACTTGGCCTGGACAAGAAAACAGATTTGACCAGTTTCTTAAATACGTTATAAAGTTGCAAGTTTTAATATGGACCTATTGTATCTTTAATCCGTGGAAAACTACAAGAAAATAATCCTTTTTGATGGCGTTTGTAATCTGTGCAACGCTACTGTTCAATTTGTCATTAAAAAAGACAAAAAAGATTTATTTAGATTTACTCCCTTACAGAGTGACACAGGTAAAAAGCTACTTACTGAAAGAAATATTGACACAGAAGATATTGATTCTATAATTTTGATAGAGCCCAATGTAGCTTATTACACGAAATCTACCGCTGCTCTAGAAATAGGTAAAAATTTGAATGGCTTACGAACACTATCCTCCATTTTGCTATGGCTACCTGAGACTTTTAGAAATATCGTATACGATTTTGTAGCGAAAAATCGCTATAAATGGTATGGAAAAAAAGACTCTTGCATGATTCCAACCGAAGAATTAAAAAATAAATTTATTTAACATTCGAAGTTTTGTGCAATTGTTAATTTATTTTATCACAATACATGAAATTTTTATTCCTAAGCATCATTGCACCGCTTAGCATAAAATTATTGGTATATATTATCAACTAATAACACCTTATGGTTGAATAATATGGGTCTAAAATTAAAGAAGCTTGCTGTTTGGGGATTTATTTCTAAAGGTATTGTATATGCCTTAACCGGTTTATTAGCCTTGTTCAGTGCCTTTAATATGGGTGGAAAAAAAGCGGGAAAATTAGAGATTATTGACTATTTGGAAAATAAACCTTTTGGCAATGTTTTGATTTTTATTTTAGGAATTGGACTTATCTGTTATTCGATTTGGAGAATCTTTGAGAGCTTAAATAATCCAGAAAAGATTAGTAATGACACAAAAGGTTTTTTAAAAAGAATCGGATTTTTTATTAGTGGTTGTATTTATGGCCTTATAGGATTAATGTCTATTACCGATGCTTTAAACTTAATTTCACTATTTAAGTCAAGTGGTAGCTCAACTAATCCCTTACCAACAGGTAACGCCGGTACGCTAATATTTATAGTTATAGGTGCCGCACTGTTGGGTAAAGGAATTTATCAATTCATAAAGGTCTATAAAGGCGACTTTCTTCATAAGTTCGATATTAAGTCCATACCAGCTATGGCGAAAAGAAAGTACATTAAAAGAATAGGATATGCAGGTTTAATTTCAAGAGGCCTGGTTACTACAATTATTTCATACTTTTTCTTAACTGCAGGGCTTACTATAAATGGTGCGTCATCAAATAATGTAAAAGGAACAGCAGAAGCCTTTTCATTTATTCATGAACAACCATTTGGTAAATGGCTATTAGGGATAGTAGCCTTTGGTATGGTATGCTATGGTATATTTATGTTCTCAACTGCAGCATATCGAAAATTCGACACTTAACATTCATTAATATTTAATAAGAATTAAAGCTCTAATTTTGATTTAATACTTATTTATAATTAAAAAAAGCTTGAACTACGTATACTACGCTGACTTATTATAATTATCATCCCAATTCTTTACTTTGGGTTTCCCTAATTTACCCACCGATTTTGCTACCATCATTGAAACAGCAGCGTCACCAGATACGTTTATTACTGTTCGACACATATCTAAAGGTCTATCTACCGCAAAGATTAAAGCCAAACCTGCTTCAGGTATTCCGGCTTGTGCCAATACAATAACAAGCATAACCATTCCTGCACCTGGTACTGCCGCACTTCCAATTGAAGCTAAGGTTGCAGTTACTATTATCCCCAATTGAGCAGATAAACTTAAGTCCATACCAAAAGCTTGGGCAATAAAAACTGCTGCAATCGCTTGATACAGACTAGTACCATCCATATTTATAGTTGCACCAATAGGTAGCACAAAACTTGTCACCTCTTCATCCACCCCTAAATGCTCTTCTACCCTCTCCATAGTAACAGGTAGCGTAGCGGCACTTGAACTTGTTGAAAAAGCTAGTAATTGAGCTGGAGACATCCCCTTCATAAATGTACTTGGTGAGGTTTTTGTAAAAACCCAGACCAATAGCAGATACACACCTAACATTAAAGTCAATCCAAGAACTACACAGAAAGCATACCATGCCAATGCCTTGAATAAATCTAAACTTGGAGATTCCACAACCAATGCAGCTAATAAGGCAAAAACACCGAAGGGTGCGGCCAACATTATAAGGTCAATGAGTTTAAGAATAACTTCATTAAAACCATCAAAGAATTTCTTAACTGGTGAAGCTTGTTCTTCAGGGATAAGTATTAAACCAATACCAAAGAATATGGCGAAGAAAATAACCTGTAACATATTCCCATTATCCGAAGCTGCTTGAAAGATATTACTGGGCACTAAATCTTCCAATGCCTGTAATGGACCTGCTTCTTTCTGTTTTTCTGCTTTTGATTTTATAGCCTCTGCATCGCCTTTGTAATTTTCTACTAATTCGGTTCGTGTTGCCTCTGTAATTGATGAACCTGGTTTTACAATGTTTACGACGCCTAAGCCTATGGTAACCGCAACTACCGTCGTGGCAATATATATACTTATGGTACGGCCACCCATTTGAGAAAGTTTAGAAATATCTTTTAAATCAGATACTCCCTTAATTAAAGAAGCCAATATCAAAGGAACGGCAATAAGTTTCAATGAATTAATGAAAATATTCCCAAAAGGCTTTATCCAATCCGAAATAAATTTCGGCCCCCATTCTAGTTGAACCATTGCAAAAGCAAATAGAACACCTGCCAACATACCAATTAGAATTTGCCAATGCAACTCAAGCTTCCTCATATAATATATAGTTTAGGGAAGTAAGATAGTATTTTGATAGGAAAAGTACTAGGAAGGAACCCTATATTTTAATGGTTCTATTAAGTAAGGAATAATCTGCCAAAACAATTGCGGTCATTGCTTCAACGATTGGAACTGCTCTAGGTACAACACAAGGATCATGCCTTCCTTTTCCTTGAGCCTGAACTTTATTACCCTCTTTATCTATAGTTTCATAGCCTTGTATTACGGTGGCTACTGGTTTGAACGCGACATTGAAATAGATATCCATGCCATTACTTATTCCACCTTGTATACCTCCGCTGTAATTTGTTTTTGTAGAACCATTACTATTAAATTGGTCATTATGATCGCTACCCTTCATTTTCACTCCCTCAAAACCACTGCCATATTCAAAACCCTTAACCGCGTTAATGGATAGCATTGCTTTACCTAATTCTGCATGAAGCTTGTCAAATACAGGCTCCCCTAAACCAATCGGTACATTTTTGGCGACACACGTGATAATACCTCCTATTGTATCCCCTTCTTTTTTGATAGACTTAATATACTCCTCCATCTTCATCGCCATTTCTGGGTCAGGACACCTTACCGCATTTGATTCTGTTAAGCTTAAATCTAAATCTTTATAGTCTTTATCTAACTTCATATCTCCAACTTGAGACACAAAAGCTTGTATTTCTATTCCTTTTAAAAACTGCTTTGCAATAGCACCGGCTACTACCCTACTTGCTGTTTCCCTGGCCGAGCTTCTACCTCCACCACGATAATCTCTAAAGCCATATTTCTTATCATATACATAATCGGCATGAGATGGTCTATAAGAATCTTTAATATGACCATAATCTTTAGATTTTTGATTGGTATTATGTATAGCAAAACCAATGGGGGTACCCGTTGTTTTACCTTCAAAGACTCCAGAGAAAAATTCTACTTCGTCAGGCTCTTTCCGTTGTGTAACTATTGCAGATTGACCAGGCTTTCGACGATCTAAATCACGTTGAATAGCTTCTAGGTCAAGTTCAATTCCTGATGGACACCCATCAATAACCCCTCCTATTGCTTTTCCATGAGATTCCCCAAAAGTGCTTACCCTAAATATGGTTCCAAAGGTATTTCCGGCCATAATATGTACTTTCTAAATTAGTTGATACTGCTTGCAATACTTACTTCATCGCAAGCTTCAAAGGTAAATGTTAAATGCATGAAAGAAAAATTTTAAAAGTGCTTAATATTAGGGTAACCTTCAATAATTGTGATAATGATAATTTAACCTTATCATTAAGGATTGTTGACCTATATTATAACAGGTCAACATACCAATAGGTTTAATTTTGTCCTCAAAATTACTTCTTTGAAAAAACGTCGTCTTGAAATAGCTGTACTTTCAGATGTTCACTTAGGCTCTTCTGCATGTCATGCAGAAGAACTTATTACCTATTTATCTAGTATCGACCCCAAAATTTTAATTCTAAATGGTGACATATTTGATGCAAAGAAGATGCATAATAATTACTTTCCTACATCTCACTTAAAAGTAATCAAGAAAATATTTGCCATAGCTTCAAAAGGTACCATAATTCATTTTATTACGAGTAGTCGTGATGAACCTTTTTGCACGATTGATGGCATTTACATGGGGTCGATTAAAGTTTCCAATAGCCTTACCTTAAAATTAAACGGAAAGAACACCTTATTTTTTCATGGTGATATTTTTGATTTCTCCTTTCGACACTCACATTGGTTTCTAAATTTTGGTGGTGTCGGATTCGATGTGTTGCTCAGACTTTCTAAACTGAAGACAAAAACGCTTCGTTTATTCGGAAAGAAAAACAAACCTTATGAAAATCCTGAATTAGAGCATGGAGAACGTGACCCGGTTCAGATTGCTCGATTTGAACATAATGTTGCCAAAATGGCCATTGAACAGCATTACGACCATGTCGTATGCGGACACAGCCATTACCCAAATAAAAAAGTTATTGAAACCAGAAAAGGCGAATGCCTTTATTTAAACTCTGGTGATTGGGTAAAACATATGACGGCTTTAGAATATTCATTTAAACGTTGGAAGTTATATCATTACGAAAATGATAAGCTAGCTTCATTTTATATGGATGAGGAACTTAAATCAATGGATATTAATGAACTTATAGGCACAATTACCCAGAATAAAGCAAGTAAAGCACAGAAAAAACGTAAATATCTAGACAAAAATTAATTTACCAAGGCTTCTTTCAATATACTCACTGGGTGTTTTGCAATTCTTTTAGTACCGTCAAATATTTGATGTCTACAACTTGTACCATTTGCGGCAATTATGGTCTCTGGTGCAGATTTATTAACTGATGGAAATAATTTCAACCCTCCTATCTTCATACTCGTTTTATAATGTTCTTCTTCATAACCAAAAGAACCAGCCATACCACAGCACCCAGAGGGAATTATGGTCACTTTATAATTTATAGGAAGATTCAATACATCGAAAGTTACTTTTTGGTTACTTAATGCTTTTTGATGGCAGTGATTATGAATTTTAACATCTTTAGCGTCTTCTGTAAAATCGGTAACTTTCAATCGTCCATCTGAAATTTCCTTTGCCAAAAACTCTTCAATTAAAAATGAATGATCGGCAATTTTTTGAGCTACCTCTTTATCGGCTGCCATACGTTTGTATTCATCCCTAAAAGAAAGAATTGCTGAAGGTTCTAAACCTAAAATTGGTAATCCCAAGTCAGCAAATTTCTTTAATTCTTTTGTGTTTTTTACAGCCAGCTTCTGTGCTTGTTTTAAAAACCCCTTAGAAAGAAAGGTTCGCCCACTTTCAGCGAAATATAATTCCACATCATATCCCAAACGAACTAGTAATTCTATTGCATCTTTACCAACTTCTACATCTAAGTACCTTGTGAATTCATCAATAAACAAGACCACTTTATTTTTAGTCGTAGCATGTTGACTAACAATATTTTGTAAGTACTTATTAAAATTAAAACTATAAACTTTTGGAAAGCTCCTTTCTTTAGCTACTCCACTTGCTTTTTTAAGTAAGCCACCCAATAATTTTGACTCATAAACAACGTTGGTCAAACCAGCAACTTTACTTCCAAAACCATTTAGTTTGGTGTTATACGCAAACAATTTACCTCGTAATGGGTATCCGTTCGTTTCTTGGTATTGATATAAAAATTCAGCTTTTAAGGTTGATATATCTACATTACTAGGACATTCGCTGGCACAGGCTTTACAACTAAGACACAAATCAAACGCCTCCTTTATTTCCGGACTGTCGAATTCGTTTTTCGAGACAATTTTTGGGTTTGTTAAAAATTCTCGTAATGCATTCGCTCGACCACGTGTGGTATCCTTTTCATTTTTTGTGACATGATAACTTGGACACATACCACCGCTCATATGGTGTGTTTTTCTACAATCGCCACTACCATTGCACTTTTCAGCTGCTTTTAAAATTCCTTCACTATCAGAAAAATCTAATAACGTTTTAATTTCAGGCTCTACACGGTCAACTTCGTATCGAAATGATTTATCCATCGGATAAGCATCTACAATTTTTCCTGGATTAAAAATACCCTGTGGGTCAAAATAAGATTTTATCCTTCTTAGAAGCTCATAGTTTTTGTCCCCGATCATTAACGGAATAAATTCTGCCCGAACAATACCATCACCATGCTCACCACTAAAAGAACCCCTGTATTTTTTTGTAAGCTTAGCTACATCAGTGGTAATGTTCCTAAATAAAACTACATCAGAAGACTTTTTTAAATTAAGTATGGGCCTCAAATGCAGTTCACCAGCACCAGCATGCGCATAATACACCGCCCTTTGGTTATACCCTTTCATTATTAAGGTGAACTCGGCAATAAATTCCCTTAAATCGGTCAATGCCACAGCCGTATCCTCAATACATGCAACTGCTTTCATATCCCCTACAATATTACCCAAGAGTCCCAATCCGGCTTTACGAAGTTCAATTGCTTTGGCAATGTTATCACCTACCAAAGTTGCATTCGCATAGCTTAAACCAGAATCTTCAACTGTTTTAATCAGTGAAGCGATCTCCTTTTCCAGTTCCTCCTCGGTATGAGCGTTAATTTGAAGCATTAATAATGCTTCTGGGTCGCCTTCTACAAAAAAACGATTAGCCATTTGCGCCCTATTATTTTTAGTACAATCTAGAATTACCTTATCCATCATTTCACATAATTGTAGACAATGTTCCATTACCGGGACAACATCCATTAAGCAATCTTCTAATGAGGTATAATGTGTCACCACCATTGCCGAATATGCAGGCGGTAATTCATCTAATTGTATTGTAATTTCTGTGGTAAATGCTAAAGTTCCTTCACTGCCACACAGTAATTCTGCCATGTTAAAATACGGTTGCTGCCCACCAAATACATCAGCTTTCAATAATTCATCAACCGCATAACCTGTATTCCTTCTATGTATTTCTGGCTTAGGAAAATTATCTATAATTTCTTTAGCTATATCTTTATTAATCAATTCTTTATAAATACTATTATAAAGTGATGATTCAAATGTATTATTTTGTTGTTTTTGATAAAATTGTTCTTCTGAAATACGCCCGAATTCAGCTTCACTACCATCTGCCAAAATTGTTTTTATGGAAATGACCTTATCCCTTGTTACGCCATATTGTATTGATGTAGTACCAGAAGAATTGTTACCCACCATACCACCAATCATACATCTATTTGAAGTTGATGTATTAGGTCCAAAAAACAGTCCAAAAGGTTTTAAATACAGATTCAGTTCATCTCTAATAACACCTGGCTGAACAGTTACTTGCTTCTTAACTTCATCTAATCTTATAATTTCAGTAAAGTGTTTAGAAACATCCACTACCAAACCTTCACCAACACATTGCCCTGCCAATGAAGTACCGGCCGTTCTTGGTATCAATCCTATTTCATGCTCTTTAGCAAATAGTACAATTTTTTTTACATCAGATACTGTTTTAGGAAAAGCAACGCCAACGGGTATTTTTCGATAAACCGAAGCATCTGTTGCATAGAGTCCTTTTGTTAGATCATCATACTTTAAATCCCCTTCTAAATCTTGTTGTAACTTTGAGAGTAAATTATTTTTCAACGTAGCACAATTTTGACAGCTAAATTAAGTTTTATTGTGGGAGCTACATTACAATAAAGCTCATTTTTCATCACAAAAATTATGAACTATATGAAGATTTTAAAAGGTATTACAGTATTATTGTTTATGGCTACCTGCTCTCTATCGGCACAGGAAATTGCCGATCACGCATTAGGTTTACGTTTAGGGGATAGTGACGGATTTGGCGCTGAAATCAGTTACCAAAAATCACTAAGCCAGAGTAATAGGTTAGAATTTGACCTAGGCTGGCGAGATAGTAGAAATTTCAATGCTTTTAAAATTGCCGGCCTATACCAATGGGTACGCACTATCGAAGGTGGGTTTCAATGGTATTACGGTGTCGGCGGTGGCTTAGGCAGTGTTGATTTTCCAAATAACCCAGATAACAATAACGATGGCGGCTTATTTGTTTTTGCCGCTGGTGATATAGGAATTGAATATAATTTTGATATTCCTTTAATTCTATCGTTGGATTTTAGACCAGAATTAGGCGTTGTCGGTTATGACGGATTTTCTGATAATTTCGATTTTGATATAGGTCTTGGTATTCGTTACCAGTTCTAATCACTAGCTTAAAACTAATTTAAAGACCTCTGACCAATGCGTTAGGGGTCTTTTTTTATATCTCATATATAAGTACATTTGCAACTTAAACTAAGTGAATTGTATGAAAAATAGCATTGTAATTTTACTAACTGGAATTTTAATGTTCAGTTGCAACACCAATCCGGAAGGCTTCACCTTAAACGGAAAATTAAGAGGCGAAATACCTGATGGAACAAAAGTATTCCTTAAAAAGATAGGTGAAAACAATCAACCTATAGAGGTAGACACGGCAATAACTACCAATGGTGATTTTAAATTTACCGGAAAAGCTGATATACCAGAACTGCACTATCTTTTCGTAGAACAATTACCAGGCTATACTGCTGTGATATTAGAAAACGGAGATATTCAATTCAATGCTGAAAGAGATAGCATGGGCTTTGCTGAGATTAGCGGGACTTTTCAAAACGATGCTTTTGCAGATTATATGGAGCAATCAAGAGAAATTTCATTGCAAGCTCAATCTATACAACAAGACATGCAAGGGGCCTCCGGTGAAGCTGCAATGGCTTTGCAAGATGAAATGAAAGAATTACAGGAAAAGTACAAGACTTTTGAATTGGATTATGTAAAAGCCAACCCAAATGCATTAATATCTGCGCTAGTTCTTGATAGAGCAATTGCAACAAAAGCAGTTTCTTTATCAGAAATCGAAGGCATATACGATACCATGTCTGAGGAAATAAAAAACTCCCCATCGGGCAAAAAGGTTTTAGAAGGTATTGAGAAACTTAAAAAATCAGAAGAAGCCGGCAAGAACTCAAGTATCGGTGCAGTTGCACCTAATTTTTCAGGTCCAAATCCTGAGGGTGAAGTAATAGCTTTAAAAGATGTAATGGGCAAGGTAACTCTAATAGACTTTTGGGCAGGATGGTGCAGACCATGTAGAGCTGAAAATCCTAATATTGTTGCAGTTTATAAAAAATACCATAATAAAGGCTTAAACGTTTTAGGTGTTTCATTGGATAGAACAGAAGAAGCTTGGAAAAAAGCGATTAACGAAGATGATTTAGAATGGGACCACATATCCAACATTGCTTATTTCGACGATCAAATTGCAAAACTATACAATGTAGATGCAATTCCCGCAGCATTCCTATTAGATGAAAACGGAGTAATAGTCGCTAAAAACTTAAGAGGTGCGGCACTTGAAGAAAAAGTTGCTGAACTTTTAAATTAACACCCTTCTTTTAAAAAGCAAAAGCCCCAAGGTTTTCACCTTGGGGCTTTTGCTTTTATAGCTTGATATATTAAAATTTATCAAAATAGTCATTAAACGTTCCGGTCACGGTTGCACTACCTGCTTTAGCAACAGAGCCCCAAACTACGGCTATTGTACTATCTCCTAAGAATTCTACAGTAGCGCCATCTTCAAGTATTAAATCGCCATAGATCGACATACTGCCTTCGATACGTAGCGTAGCTCCAGCTTTCACAACTATATCGCGTGATCTATTCGTTCTACCGACAACAATAGTTCCGTTCATTTCAAAAACACCATTATCATTGATAGTAATATCATCTCTAACAGTCCATGAACCACATAATAAAAGAGTACCATCAACAGTTAATGAATTGAAACGTTTTGATCCTGAATAGGCTTGATCTTCACCAGCTGGTACAGAGTATCGTGAATCTCCGTTGAACGAAGCCAAATTTTCACAACTACTTACCAAACTCTGAGTAGGCCTGTTCAGTTTAATGATTTGAAATCCAGATTTACCTGAAGCTGCAAAAATATAATCTCCTTTAGATGCTACATAATTAATAGAACCCGTAAGTTCTATAACACCAACAACTTGAGTATTATCTGTTGTGTTCTCATTAAGGCTAAGTCCACCTGCTCCATTTGCCATTAACAAAACACCTTCATTCACTGCAACACCATTCGTTACAATATCACCTTGCTCAGCATTTTCAGGGCTTGTTAGAATAGGCAAATACTCAACAAAGCTACCAGAGTTTGCATTATAAATACCAGCTCCTTTAGAACCTTCTGCCACAACAATGTTATCATTAGAAAAATCCAAGGTACGCTTAGCATCTATTCCAAAATCTGATTCAATACCTATACTTCTGGTAACATTAAGACTTTGATCTAAAAAACCAACACCTTGGGCTGCATCCAAGACAGCTATTTCATTTCCATTATATGCTACGGAACGTAAATCCGCAAAGGCAGCCTCATTCAAAATACTCATGTCATTCTTATCATAAATAACAACAAAACCATCTTGACCACTCGTGGCGATAACATTATCGTTCATAATACTAACATCTGTAGCGTTAAAACCTTCTTGAAATCCGAAAGTAATATCTGAAGTATTAAGTCTACCTCCACTTACCGCTATTTTAACCACTACTGAGTTCGCGGTAGCAGTAACAGATTTTTCAGAATCTACACCACCAGCTGCATAAACGTAACCAGCGTCATAAGCTATCGAATTTAGGTCTGCATTTGTAAAATACACTCTAGATGTAACTCTTGGATTATTTGGGTCGCCAATATCAATAACATCGATAGCACCTACATAATCTTGGCCAACTGTATTATACGATACGTAACCATAATCACCATTTAAGGCTACATGCGTAGCAGTTAAATTTTCTCCATTTTCAAAAGAAGGAGGTGCAATTTGCGCAACCAAAGTAAGAGGGTAATCACCAGCTTGTTCAGCCTTACCAGTCGCATTGTACCTTTTTGCGCTTGAAATAGGATCCTCATAAATATCTAGAACACCAGCACGTTCGAAACTTATACTATTATCTAACTTTAACTGATTGGTTTCCTTTACTAAATTATCTTCAGGGTTTTCAAAAATTGTAGTTTCATCACTACAGCTTGCCACTAAAAACGTAGCTGATATGGCTATTGACCATATTTTTCTAATAGATTGGGTTGAATTCATTTGTAATTCGGGTTTTTTCAATAACGCCTTGTAGTACCCAAATGTTGTATATACCTAGAAAAACCCGATGAAATACAGCCCATATTGGTTCAAACAATCAAAAGAAATAAAAAAACACAAAATCTCTTAAATCTTACCCATCTTCTCAAGAGCGAAGAGTAAGATAATTGGGAGAGCCAACAAGCCAACCATAAGAGTTTCAGTTTGTAACAAACTTGGCATAAACAATAATGTACAAGCGTAGCCGCCTATCGCACCACCGAAATGTGCCGTATGACCAATATTACCCAAACGTCTTTTCATTCCGTAGATAGAATACAGTAGATACCCTATACCAACTACATAAGCTGGCACAGGAATAGGAATGAACATAATACCTAGTTGCATAGTTGGTTGCAATAGTATTGCTGCATACAAAATACCGGTAACCGCACCACTTGCTCCAACAGCAGAATAATAGGGTTCATCTTTATGAAAGCTTAGCGCCAATAGACTACCCGCTATAAGACTTACCGCATAGATTATAAAAAATTGAACAGGACCGAACCAATTGATTACTACACCAGCAAAAAAATAAAGGGTAAGCATGTTAAACAGTAAATGCGAAATATCTACATGTAAAAACCCAGAAGTCGCCATACGCTCTTTCTGCCCTGCTTTTATAGCCCCAATACTGAATTTATAACGCTCAAAGAAAGAAGTGTCATTAAAACCTTTAAGCGAAACCAATACGTTTGCCACAATTATTGCTATTGTCGCTATATCAATGTTGTACATTATCTACCATTTATTTGGCGTCAAATATAACTATATTTGCCCATAATTTTTTGAGAATGCAACTATTGGCCTTTGTTTTGATCTACCCATTTCTATGGGTAATTTCCATTTTGCCACATCGATTATTTTATGGTTTTTCTGATATTGCTTTTTTCTTTGTGTACCATGTGTTTGGCTATCGACGTAAAGTTGTTCAAAACAACTTGAATTTGGTATTTCCAGATAAGCCGAAGGAAGAAATAAATCGAATTGAAAAAGAATTTTACAAACATCTTTGCGATACCTTTTTAGAGATGGTAAAAACCATGAACCTTAGTAAAAAGGCCGTAGCCAAAAAATATCGAGTTGTAAATCCTGAAGTTTTACTTGAAATTGAAAAAGAAAGAAGTATTATAATACTATGTGCACATTATGCCAATTGGGAATGGAATGTAAGCATCAACAATTATGTAAACTCTAAAGGATACGCCGTCTATCAACAAGTAAACAATTCTTATTTTGATAAATTCATTAGAAAAACAAGAGCTCGATGGAATACTACCTTAATTACACAAGGCCAGACAGCAAAAACAATCATTCAAAATTTCAGAAATAATGTTCGGGCCACCTACGGTATGGTGAGCGACCAATCACCACAAGCACATAGAGCACACTACTGGACCAACTTTATGGGTATTAAAGTTCCCATTTTTAATGGCGGTGAAGCATTGGCTCGTAAAACAGGACTAGCTACAGTATTTTTAAAGGTTAGTAAGGTAAAACGAGGTCATTATAAAGCAGAGCTTATACCTATAGCCCTAAATGGTAAAGAAACTGAAGAACATGAAATAACGAATACGTTTCTTCGATTGACAGAAGAGCA
Source organism: uncultured Maribacter sp. (assembly GCF_963974015.1). GTDB lineage: Bacteria > Bacteroidota > Bacteroidia > Flavobacteriales > Flavobacteriaceae > Maribacter. Next base: position 286,506 of record NZ_CAXBBZ010000002.1, read on the forward strand.
AATCAGAGAAAAACCTGAATACTATTTATGGACGCATAAACGATGGAAACACAGGGATAAGAAACCCGCTGCCTTCGCTAAAACCTGAAGATAGCTTCAATTTGTTGCTCTACACACCAAATTGCCTCTATTTCTGTATTTTTAGAATTCATTACTACATTTAATGATACAAATACAAAGGACATGGAGATTTTAGATACTATATATAATGAAGTTTTTGGTTTCTTAGGTATTTCGCAGGCATGGGAGATAATTAAAAGTGGAGATTATAGTGCTTTTAGAACCTATGACGGAATCAAAAGTTTAATTTATCCTATTATTCCTTTATTGGTATTATTAGAACTTATACTTGGTTTAGCCTATAAAAAGCCCCAAACAAAGGTTTACAAGGTAAACTTCTTAATTTATGTTTTCAACAGATTTGTTGGTCGATTTATTGCCATTGCAATGGTCACACTATTAATTGGCTGGCTAGAACCTTATGCACTAATTAAAACAGAATCTAACTGGTATTGGTTTATTTACGGTTATATAGTTTGGGAGTTAGGTCATTTTATTTATCATTATCTAGGCCACAAAGTACGATTGTTTTGGTGCTTGCATTCTACACATCATGCACCCGAAGACATGAATTTATCTGTGACTTATGCACACTTTTTTCTAGAAGCACCTTATGCAGATATTATTAGGACAACAGTATGCTTACTTTTAGGAGTAGAACCTGTAATGCTCTTTTTAATAATGTTTATTGATGGTACTTATGGTGCATTTATTCATGTAGGAGAAAATATGATTAAGGATGCACGGTTTGGATTTTTGAATAAAATAATGCTTACCCCCTCTCACCACAGAGTACACCACGCCAAGAATCCACTTTATTTAGATACTAATTTCTGTAATTTATTAAATATATGGGATAGAGTATTTCATACCTACCAAGAAGAACAAACAGAAATTAAACCGGAATATGGTATTACACGAAAAGTAAATAGCGGAAATTTTTTCGATGTTTACTTCGGCGAAATAATTGCTCTGGCTAAGGATATTGCCCAAGCTCCTGGATTAAAAAACAAATTATTCTATGTTTTTATGCCCCCTGGATGGAACCATACAGGGGAGCACAAAACTTCTAAAATTGTTAGAACAACCTATTTAGAGAATAAATTAACTTAGATACCTGCAATCTCCTTAATCTCTTCAATTATTCTATTCGCTAAACCATCTGCCTCAGTTTGGCTTTTAGCTTCGGTATATATTCTAATGATTGGTTCTGTGTTCGACTTTCGAAGATGAACCCAATTCTCAGCAAAATCTATTTTCACACCATCAATGGTAGACAAGTCCTCTTTGGCATATTTTTCAGCCATTGATTTCAAAATACCGTCTACATCTAAACCTGGTGTCAATTCAATTTTCTTCTTACTCATGAAGTAGCTAGGGTAACTTGCTCTAAGTTCTGCAACCGTACCTCCTTTTTCTGCCATCAACATTAAAAATAATGCAGTACCTACCAAAGAATCACGACCATAATGACTTTCTGGATAAATGATTCCTCCATTACCCTCACCACCAATAATAGCTTTATTAGCTTTCATTTTAGCCACCACATTTACTTCACCAACTGCGGCAGCTTCATACGTACCACCATGCTTTTGAGTAATATCACGTAATGCACGTGAAGAAGAAAGATTAGACACTGTATTACCTTTTGTTTTACCAAGTACATAGTCGGCACAAGCCACCAAAGTGTATTCCTCACCGAACATCTCACCATCATTACTTATAAACGCTAAACGGTCTACATCTGGATCAACTACGATTCCGAAATCAGCTTTCTCTTTTACTACCAGTTCACTGATATCGGTCAAATGCTCCTTTAAAGGTTCTGGGTTATGAGGAAAATGCCCTGTTGGTTTACAATACAATTCCACCACTTCTACGCCGAATTCTTTTAAAAGTTTAGGAATAGCGATTCCACCCGTAGAGTTTACACCATCTACAACAACTTTGAATTTGGCTTTTTTTACAACTTCAGCATCAACCAAAGAAAGGTTTAAAACTTCATCAATATGAATATCAATATAGCTATCGTTCCTAGTAATTTCGCCTAAATCATCAACATCAGAAAAATCAAAATCTTCCTTTTCTGCAATTTCTAATATTTTCGCACCTTGCGCCGCATCTAAAAATTCACCCTTTTCATTTAATAATTTAAGTGCATTCCACTGTTTTGGATTATGGCTTGCTGTCAATATTATTCCACCATCAGCTTTTTCCATAGGCACAGCTATTTCCACTGTTGGTGTTGTAGAAAGGTCTAAATCAATAACATCGATACCCAAACCTATTAAGGTAGAAACCACAAGATTCTGAATCATTTCTCCAGATAATCTTGCATCACGACCTATGACCACTTTCAATTTATCCTTTTTAGAATAGTCCTTTAGCCAAATACCATAAGATGCCGCAAACTTAACAGCATCTATAGGGGTTAGATTATCCCCTGGCTTTCCTCCAATTGTTCCACGTATTCCCGAAATAGATTTTATTAGTGTCATATATTCTTAATAAGTTTTTGCAAATATAAAGGGTTCGTTCTTACCACTATGGTCCTTCTTTGTAAATTCGATTTAAGAAGCATAAATTAGGCGAATGAACTTTTTAGCGCATATATATCTATCTTTTAATGATAAAGAAATTACAATAGGCAATTTCATAGCCGACAGTATTCGCGGTAATAAATTTGACCATCTACCCAAAAGAGTTCAAAAAGGAATAAAATTGCATCGTTTTATTGACACGTATACCGATACCCACGATATACCTAAAATTAGTAGTAAACGATTACATGCCAACTATAGTCATTATAGTAGGGTAATCGTTGATATTTACTATGATCATTTTCTAGCTAAAAATTGGTCAAAATATTCTGATATTCCTTTGAATGTTTTTGTTGATGATTTTTATGACCTTTTAGAGGACAACTATGAAATTTTACCGGATGGAGTAAAACGAATGATGCCTTATATGATAGCCGATAATTGGATATTCAATTATTCTAAAATGGATGGTATTGCACGTGTACTCAATGGCATGAACCGTAGAACCGAAAATAAGTCTAAAATGAATTTTGCTATTTTAGATCTCGAACAACATTACGATGCCTTCGAGGAAGAATTTACCGATTTTTTTGAAGAGCTCATCACTTTTTCTAAACATAAATTCATTTCATTAGCAAAAAAAATATAATATTATAAAACTTTATGTCAACAATTTAGACGTAATTATATATACTAATAATTTAACTAACTATGAATCGGATAAAATTTATATTAACGCTGACGACATTCGTGATATTTTGCAGTTGCAAAGACAATCCTGCCAGCCCAACAGGTATCGTTACCGATAAAGCTATGGTCGTTTCTGCACGTGAAGAAGCCTCAAAAATTGGTAGTGATATCATGCAAAAAGGAGGTAATGCATTTGATGCCATGGTTGGTACCCAATTAGCACTGGCTGTGGCATACCCAAGAGCAGGAAATATTAGTGGTGGTGGATTCATGGTATACAGAAATGCAAATGGTGAAATAGGTTCTTTAGATTTTAGGGAAAAAGCACCTAAATCTGCCTATAGAGATATGTATTTAGATTCTTTAGGCAATGTAATCCCTAATATGAGCACATTAGGCGCAACCTCTGTTGGTGTGCCTGGTTCGGTTGCCGGAATTATAGAAGTACATGAGAAATTTGGAAAACTAGCTTTAAAAGATATTTTCGAGCCTGTAATTGCCATGGCAGAAAATGGAGTTATAGTTACAGCAAAGCAAGCCGAAATGCTTGATAATTATCGCGAAGTTTTCATTAAAGTAAATGGTGATAGTACAAAATTCGCATCAGTTTATAAAGAGGGTGAAGTTATAAAATACCCTAAACTCGCACAAACACTTCGTACGATAGCTGAAAAGGGAAGAGATGGATTTTACAAAGGCGAAGTTGCTCAAAAACTAGCAAGTTTTATTCAGGCAAATGGTGGATTTGTAACCGAAGAAGATTTAGCAGATTACCAAGCTGTTTGGAGAAAACCAATTACGTTTAAATATAGAGATTTAAACATCATTTCTATGGGTCCGCCAAGTAGCGGTGGTGTTACCATGAATCAGATTTTTGAAATGATCGAGCCTTATGATATATCCTCATACGGGCATAATTCCGAGAAAACCATTCAATTATTCACTGAAGCTTCACGCCGTGCCTATGCTGACAGAAATTTCTATTTAGGCGATCCTGATTTTGTTAAAATTCCTTTAGATGTATTGCTTGAAGACGATTACATGAAAGAACGTATGTCTGATTTTTCATTTGAGAAAGCTACAAAGTCAGAGGATGTTTCTCACGGTGAAGTAGAAATTGTAGAAAGTATGGAAACAACCCACTACTCTATAGTTGATACAGATGGTAATGCGGTTTCAGTGACCACAACCTTAAATGGTAATTTTGGTTCTAAACTATATTCTGATGAACTTGGTTTCTTCTTAAATAATGAAATGGATGATTTCAGTTCTAAAGCAGGTGTGCCTAATATGTTCGGACTAGTTGGTGCAGAAGCTAACAGTATAGAAGCTGAAAAAAGAATGCTTAGTAGTATGACACCTACCATTGTTGAGCGCAATGGTAATCTATGGATGGTTGTTGGAACCCCAGGTGGTTCAACTATTATTACCGCAGTAGCGCAAACTATTTTAAATGGATATGAATTTAAAATGAGTATGCAAGATGCCGTTAACGCTCCGCGTTTTCATCACCAATGGTTGCCGGATATGGTCATCTTTGAACCTGACGGATTTTCATCAAAATTAATTGAAGATTTAAAATCTAAAGGCTATCTAATTAATGAAGAGCGTACTCCCATTATAGGTAAAGTTGATGCGATTAGGGTTTTATCAAACGGTAAATTAGAAGGTGGTGCAGATAAGCGTGGAGATGATGCTGCAGTTGGATTTTAGATAAGTCTAAATTTTTAAATTTACATTTATCAAATTTGGTCTAAAAAATTATAAATGAATTATTTAAATACCTTATGTTAAAGAAATTATTTAATATTTTAATATTTCTGATTTTGTTCTTTGCCATAGGTTTTGGCATACTGTTTTACCTCTATAACAAGCCATTACCGACTGGTGAATCAGGACCAGAAGCCGATGCTTTAGCCTATAGAATGCTTGATGCCCTACATTATAAAAAATTTAATAACACAAAGATAATTGAGTGGTCTTTTAGAGGTGACCACTCTTATGAATGGAATCGAGAAAAAGCTATTGTAAACGTTTCTTGGAGAGATAATGTTGTTGAACTAGATTTAATAACCCCACACTCCAGCAAGGCATATGTAAATAATGAAACTGTTTCATATGAAGCCGCCCAAAACCTTATTGAAGATGCACAGAGTTACTTCAACAATGATTCTTTTTGGCTTGTTGCTCCTTATAAGGTTTTCGACCGAGGCACAGAACGATATTTAGTAGATATGGAAGATGGTTCTGAAGCCTTATTGGTAACCTATACTCAAGGTGGTGATACTCCCGGCGATTCTTATTTATGGATTATAGAACCTAACGGCATGCCAAAGAGCTTTAAACTTTGGGTGAAAATAATTCCTATAGGTGGTTTAGAAGCTACTTGGGAAGGTTGGATAGAAACTGAAAGTGGTGCTTTACTACCTACCAATCACAAATTTGGGCCAATGTCAATTTCTATGGGAGAAGTAAAAGGGTTTAATTAATAAAATGGACTCTCTTCTTATTATTTGAATTTTAGAAATCAAATTTAAACTAAATCCCTATCATTTTCTATTTCAAAAATAGGTTCTAACTTGAAGTTCATTTTTGAAATAAATTGTTGAACATCGAGTTATATTGCGAACAATCCAACTAATCAAACATGCAAGATTATAAATTTCCAATAGATTTCACTTTTCACATAGGTACCTTATCCAATGATTTTACTGCAGTTGATTCTGATAAAAAAACAGTGGCCTATGTAAAACAAAAGCTTTTTAAATTTAAGGAAGATGTTGGCGTTTATGAAAACGAAAGTAAAACTAAGCTACTTTATAATATAAAAGCAGATAGATGGATAGATTTCTCTGCATGTTATTCGTTTTTAAATCCAGATGGACACGAATTCGGTAAAATTGGCCGAAAAGGCTGGGCGTCTTTATGGAAAGCCCATTATGAGATTTTCGATAAGAATAAACAGTTAAAGTACACAATACACGAAGAAAATGCTTGGGTAAAGGTCTTAGATGGATTAGTTGGTCAAATTCCACTAATTAACCTTTTTACAGGACTTTTTCTTAACCCTGCTTATATCGTTATTAATGGTAATAATGAAACTGTGGTTAGACTTTCTAAAGAAAAATCTTTGGTTGGTCGTCGTTTTAAGGTTAGTGAATTAAAAAAAATGAATGGAAACGATGATGATATCATTATACTAGGGTTAATGATGATGGTTTTATTAGAAAGGCGTAAAGGCTAGTGAGTACCTATTAGTACGATATAAATTATATTACTTTTATGATTATTCAACTACTATCTAAAAATGAAGTAACAGATGCATTACAATTGCAGCTGACCGAGCTATACAAGCAACTTAATGCAGAGTTGACCCAGTTGGACTTAGCCACTGTTTTATCGAATCACACAACCGATGTAGTAATTTGCAAGGACGGTGACGTTTTAGTAGCAATAGCCATGATGGCAAAATATAAAGTGGTTTCAGGCCACAAGGGAATGATAGAAGATGTAGTTGTATCCTCTCAATACCGTGGAAAAGGTATTGGAAGAAAGCTAATGGTAAAACTTTTAGAACAAGCTGAAAAAGAAAAATTAAACGACGTACTCTTGTTTACCGGACATCATAGAACTGCTGCAATTGCTCTTTATAAAAGTTTAGGATTTAAGCTAAAAGATAGTGGATTATACGTTAAGAAATATGTTAAGTAATACTTTAATTAACCTTCTTAACGTGCTGTAATTGATTCTTTAGCTCTTGCATTGACTCTTGTAATTGACGAAGTAAACCACTATCTGTAGTAGCATCTACATTAAACGTAATTTTACTACTGACTTCCCATATTTCTTGAATCTGAAAAGGTTTAATATCGTAAGGTGGATAAGTTTCATTCAACGAAATCAAAGTAATATCATTAGAATTAGGACGCTTCTCAATTTTCTTAACCATAATAGAATCTTGCAATACCACGACATACATTTTATTTGCACTTACATGATCTATATGTTCAATTGCTCTCGCTAACACCCATTCACCAGGATGTAAATTAGGCAACATACTATCCCCTTCTACCTGAAATCCCCTATAAGTTGCATTTCTGAATTCAGGAATGGGTAAATCAAAGGCAGGTAATTGCTGATACCAACTAGTATCTGAAATATTTTGAGGATACCCAGCGGCAGCTTTTGCATTTACCAGCACCATGTTGTCCCTATTCGCAGAATCAACCGTCACAACTTTTGGAATGACACTAGTTCTGGAAGTTTCTAAATACTGTTCCTCACTTTCCCCAAAAAGCCAAAGCGGATTAATTTTAAACTGTTTTAATAACTCTAAGACCACTTTACCAGAGAGTTTAGTTCGGCCCCGTTCTATATCAGCAGTTGTATTAGAAACACCTATACATGCCGCAAAATCTGCTTGTGTATAACCTAGTTCTCTCCGTAAGTCAATAAATCGTTTTAAAGTAAGTTCGTTTTCCATGGTCTCTTGTTAATCTGAAGAGATATTCCATATCCCATTCTTCATCAAATATAGTCATTATGGATTATTTCCAAAAAATAAATTGGATTATCTCCATATTTAGGAATATATCCATATTTTTGGATTAATTACATATTACTATGGATTTTAATCGAATTAAAGAAAAACTAAACATATTGGCAGATGCAGCCAAGTACGATGTATCGTGCTCGAGTAGCGGTAGTAATCGTAAAAACAAGGATAATGGCCTCGGCGATACCGGTAATGGTATTTGCCATACCTATACCGAAGATGGGCGTTGTGTTTCTCTTTTAAAAATACTACTGACCAATCATTGCATATTTGATTGCGCCTATTGCGTAACACGTAAAAGCAATGATATAAAAAGAGCTGCTTTCAAAATTCAGGAGGTTGTTGATTTAACCATAAACTTTTATAGAAGAAATTATATAGAAGGGCTTTTTTTAAGTTCTGGGATATTTAAGAGTGCAGATTATACCATGGAGCGTTTGATTGCCGTTGCAAAGAAACTGCGTGAAGAAGAGAATTTTAACGGATACATTCATTTAAAATCTATACCTGGTGCCAGTGATGAGTTAATGTATGAGGCCGGATTATATGCAGACCGTTTATCTGTAAATATAGAAATCCCCACAATCTCCGGCCTTAAATTATTGGCTCCAGATAAAAATCATGAAGATTTCATAAAACCAATGCTTAAGGTTAAAAATGAAATTATACGATATAATGAAGAACGTAAAATAATAAGAAGCACGACTAAATACGCTCCTGCAGGTCAAAGCACCCAAATGATTATAGGTGCAACCGGGGAAAGTGATAAAGACATTATGTATTCTGCCACCCATTTTTACAAGAATTATAACATGAAGCGAGTATACTATTCTGGTTATGTTCCTATTTCTACAGATAGCCGATTACCATCTTTAGGCTCAGAGGTTCCTATGTTACGTGAAAATAGATTATACCAAACCGATTGGCTTCTCCGCTTCTATGGTTTCAGTGTGAATGAAATTTTAGATACTGACCATCCAAATCTTGAAATGGATATTGACCCCAAATTAATGTGGGCCTTACGGAACTTAAACCATTTTCCTGTAGATATAAATAAAGCAGAAAGCCGCATGTTAGCACGTATACCAGGCATTGGTATGGGCTCTGTTCAAAAAATTATAAATGGGAGAAAATTTAGAAACTTAAGTTGGGACCATTTAAAAAAAATGGGTGTTGCTCTTAATAGAGCAAAGTATTTCATCATTTGTAATTCTAATGATTGGGAAAGAAGAGATTTGGATGCATCCAAAATAAAAGGAATGATATTACAATCACAGAATGGTAAATTCAGTAAACACTATAACAATCAATTATCCTTATTCAATTAAAGTTAAACTATATTTAAAATTAATCTTATGGAAAAACTACATACTGCTCTACATGCACCTAAATTTAATTTTTCTATTTCCATTATAGAACGAAGTCAGGTTCAAATTTTGGCTTTAGGCTACCAAGTAGTTATGCTAAAAAGCAAATTTAAAAAACAACTTAAATTTTTTGTCAGCGCCATATTATTCAACTTCTAAATTTGTTCAAATGAATACTACAAAAACCTTAATTTATGATGGTAGTTTTAATGGTTTTCTAACTGCAGTTTTTATCGGATTCGAACAAAAAATAACTCATGCCGATATTCAACGGCAAGGTCAAATACAAAGTGGTCTATTTACCGAAACAGAGATAATTTTTACTAATGTTGAAAAAGCACAACGGGTTTGGAACGGTATTCGTAAAAAAAGCAATTCAGCCATAAAAAATATTTACTTCGCTTTCTTAAGCGAACAGAATACTATAGAAGCACTACTCTACCATTATATTCAAAAATTAATGGGAAGCAAATATAATGGAGCAATGGACTTTGGAGATGATTGTGTTTTAAAAATTAATCAACTAACCCATAAAGTAGGTAGAGAAAAACACCGTATGGAAGCTTTTGTTCGATTTCAATTAACCAAAGACGAGGTTTATTTTTCAAATATTGAACCAGATTTTGATGTTCTTCCTCTAATATCTAAGCATTTTAGAAACCGTTATGCGGACCAACAATGGATTATTTATGACCTGAAGCGTAAATACGGACTTTACTACGACATGAATACTGTAGAAATGATATCACTTGATTTAACAGATATTCATGCGAATAATCTTGAAAAAAATTCCGTGTTTACCGATGCAGAATATGAATACCAAGAACTTTGGAACAATTACTTTAAAAGTACCACCATTAAATCTCGGATAAATACCAAGCTGCATGTTCAGCATGTACCCAAAAGATATTGGAAATATCTGTCTGAAAAAAAAGAGACCATATAAATACCTTGTTCTTTGAAAGTAACCTGGTTCATTACATACCCATTTCTAAAATGATTAGAACAAAAATTAGGGTAAGTTTTAAAATACCAATAGTATCCAATTAATTCACTGTAACTGTATCTTATTAGTTGAATAAAAACTCAATACCAATAAACATTGCTTAAATCGAATTCCAGAAAATTATAATACAATTTTATGTAGCTCTATTATAATTCTACAGATGAACATCCTACAAATAAATCAATAGCCGGTTACTGATTACGGAAATCTTGACACCTCTTGTTCTTACAAATTTTGGTAATTACTTGCCGCCATCTAATTTATCTTGCAGTTTTTTTAATTCGTCCCACTTGTCAGCACTAGCCAATTTTGCTTGTTTTGGCCAAGAACCTGGTTTATGCATTGCATAACGAGGACCAGCTTCTTTAAGAATACCCTCTAACACTTTTACAGAAACTTTACTTAATTTTTCAAAATCTCCAATTCCTTTTTCAGTTAAAATAGAGGCTATTTTAGGCCCTATTCCCTCAATTTTTTTCAAATCGTCCTTTTTAGCTTTCTTAACCGTTTTAGTCACCGCTTTTGCAGCTGTTTTCTTAATCGTTTTCTTTACCGGTTTCTCTTTTTGTGGTATTACCCTTAAATCGACAACACTATTTTGAATACCCGAATATGGTGAAGGCACATAATCATCAGCTGCATTGTCATTGAACCATCCTTTATCATCACTTAAATAGCGAAACTCATATCGTTTTCCATTTTCAAGTTTTATACTTTTCGAATAGGCACTACCTTTCTTTTCCATTTGAAAAGTACTGTCATTACTCTGCCAATTATTAAAATCACCTAACAATAAAACATTTGATAAGCTTGGGGCTTCATTCTCTCCAATTGTAAAGGTTACTAAAGTATTTGCCCCTTTGTCTTTTATTTGTTTTTTTAGTGCCATGTTTATAGATTTTATTAAGGTTATAAATGTAAATTAGAATTTACTCATTTTCAATGAGTTTACCTTAAAAAAATCGTTAATAATCACCTGTTAATTGTAAATGAGAAAACCTGCCCCCAATTACAAACATGTATATAAACAGTTCAAAGTGATAAAGTCACTTAGGGTTCAAAAATAAAATGGTTTTTTCACCATTCGTAATTCATTTTCACCTAACTTTTCTCCCCTACGAAATGGTCACTTTTATTTTTAAAAAGTACATTAAAGGTAGTCAAGCTGCCATATATTCGAGTTATATACTGTTGTAAATCAATTTTTTCTTGGTCATCTAAATTCTTACTGGAATTTATTTTTTGTTCCATTACTCGAATACGGTCTCTTACCATCACTATTTTATGAAAAAAAGTGTTGATAGGAATTTCCTTATTGCTCATACCAGCTTCCCCAGGTTCTAAAACAAGATTACCACCTTTCCATTTATCAGCAATGGCCACTCGCTGAGTTGCATCGCTCCATTTTTGAAGAATTGAGACCAAAGAACTTTCTACATCAAAAAAACTGACAGTATCCACATCGTTGTTAGTTGCATCTATAACTTCAAAATCAGCATCTAATTCAATCGTTTCCAATCCCTTATCCATAAATGTCACCCAATATTTATCTGAAGACACATTGGTAACTACCCCTTTGCCCAAATCTGGATGTAAAATTCTTGACCCTATTCCTAGTACTTGCATAGTATTCATTATTATTTAGGCTGCTAATTTATATCCAACTTTAACCATCCACAAAAAGTTTTACTATTATTCATTGGTAAATCATCGGACGGTAATGATTTTGCCATCTTATTTAGTACATTTAAAGTCAAGAATTCTTTTAATCCTTTTCAACTACACTATTATCCTCATGAAAAAACTGATGGCATTTTCAATATTTTGTTTAGTACTAATTTCTTGTGGAGAGAAAAAAAAAGAAGCTATAGAGCAACCACCAACGAAACTTAAAGCATTAATTATCGATGGTCAAAACAATCATTATGTTTGGCCTAAGACGACTATGATGATGAAAGATTATTTAGAAGAAACAGAACTCTTCACGATAGACATTCAACGAATGGATTCAGTATGGCTGGGCATTAAGTATAATCAAACAAGACCAGAAGGCTATAACTCTTTTATAGAGGCATATCCATTAACCAATAAAACCTATTATATATCTGACAGCCCGATAAAAACGTCTGATTTTTCCTTTGATTTTGATAATTACGATGTGATTATTTCAAATTTGGGAGCTGAGTCTCCTCTTTGGCCAGAAAAAACCAGAAAAGATTTTGAATCCTATATGGCTAATGGTGGCGGTTTCGTGGTCATTCATGCCGCAAATAATGCGTGGGGAGAATGGGAAGAATTCAATAAAATGATTGGCTTAGGAGCATGGGGTGGTCGTGACGAAAAATCAGGCCCTTATGTTTATTATAACGATGCGGGTGAAATCGTAAAAGATTCTACCGAAGGAGTTTGTGGTTCTCACGGACCTGAATATGAATTTCTATTAACTACAAGAGCACCAGAACATCCAATAATGAAAGGCTTACCCAGCAAGTGGTTACATACTTCAGATGAATTGTACGAGCGTATGCGAGGGCCTTTTGAAAATGCAACAATATTATCAACTGCTTTTGCCGATGTAGAGAAGAATGCACCGCCATGGGACCCGAAAATTAAAGGTTTAGGTCAAAATGTTCCTCAATTAATGGCAATCAATTATGGCAAAGGCAGAGTCTTTCATTCAACCTTAGGCCATTTTGATTATTCGATGGAGTGTGCAGGTTTTATTACCACCTTACAACGTGGTGCAGAATGGGCTGCTACTGGAAAGGTAACACAAGAAGTGCCCGATGATTTTCCAACTGCCGATAATACTACTTCAAGAGCGTGGAAATAAAAAAGGGAATTTCTTATTCTGGTAAAACTGAACAATCATTTTTTCTACGGGTATCTATTAAGTAAATTATTTTCCAAGTATTTTCTTCCCTAAAAAGTTGAAAAGAATTTACTCCGCAATGATGGAATTCATTGTTAATCCAAAATTCATAAGGTGTCCATGCATTTGCCATATTCCCATCTATTTGAATAGAATAACCCATTATTCGTTCTTCAAATTTTGTGGAATCTGGTATGCTAGTGATAGATTTCACTAAGTCATCAAAATTTTCAGTTTTTAAAAAAGATTTACCTTCTTTGTCAACTCCTATTGTTTGTAATAGTATTGATGGGTAAACCGTTTTCTTCAATGCAATTGAATCTTGCGCATGAAATGCATCAAAGAATTCAATAATGTTTTGCTTCACCTGCAAGTCCTCTTCAGTCTGCGCCAAAGCAAGTAAATTCATAAATCCAAAAATGAAAAATAATGGTAGTTTCATGTTCGTTGGTTTAAATACATACGTAATTTAATATAATTTGATCATAAACTAGCTTGGACCGTTATTTGTAATTCAACTTTATTCTCATTAAAACTCCTTACTTTTATGGCGCTTAAACGAAAAACAACTATGTCTACAGCTAAAAAAGAATATAAAAGAGTTACGGTAAAATCATTGATAGATATGAAGAAGAACGGAGAAAAAATCTCTATGCTTACCTCATACGACTACTCTATGGCCAAAATTGTAGATGCTGCTAAAGTAGATGTCATCTTAGTAGGTGATTCTGCGAGTAATGTAATGGCAGGCCATGAAACGACATTACCAATTACTTTAGACCAAATGATATACCATGCCTCGTCTGTCATAAGAGCAGTAGAACGTGCATTGGTGGTGGTTGACTTGCCATTTGGAAGCTATCAAAGTGACCCAAAAGAAGCCTTGCGTTCTGCCATTCGTATTATGAAGGAAAGTGGCGCGCATGCAGTTAAGTTAGAGGGTGGAGCAGAAATAAAAGAATCAGTTAAAAGAATTTTAGCTGCAGGTATACCTGTAATGGGTCATTTAGGATTAACACCACAATCTATTTATAAATTTGGAACTTATACGGTTAGGGCGAAAGATGATGAGGAAGCCGAACAATTAATGGAAGATGCACTATTACTTGAGAAATTAGGCTGTTTTGGTTTGGTATTAGAAAAAATACCTGCTGAATTGACTAAAACGGTTTCTGAAAGTTTAACCATACCGACAATTGGTATCGGTGGTGGAAAACATGCAGACGGACAAGTGTTGGTAGTTCACGACCTTTTAGGGATGACCCATGAATTTAATCCGCGTTTCTTGCGTAGGTACATGAATCTTTATGAAGAAATGGGCAATGCTATTTCAAATTATGTAAGTGATGTAAAGAGTCAAGATTTTCCTAATGACGAAGAGCAATACTAATTACTACATTTATGAAAGGCACTAGAAACTTTTCTAAATTTTGGATTTTAATTATTGTTCTACTAACCGTAGGTTGTGACCAAGTTTCGAAAGAATTAACACGAACAAAAGTTGAGCCTAAAGAATACATTCCGGTAATTGGAGAGCATTTTATTCTAACCAATGTAGAAAATACTGGCGCAATGTTAGGCTTTGGACAGCACTTCCCTCCTATTGTAAAACGCTTATTTTTACAAGGATTGCCATTACTAGTATTACTAGTACTTTTATATAGAATCTTAACAAAACCGAATTTGAATTTGCTATTGCTAATAGCCTTTGCATTAGTAATTGGCGGTGGCATCGGAAATCTAATAGACCGTATAGCACATGGTTCTGTTACCGATTTTTTTCAGATTAGATTAGGTTTCTTTCGTACAGGAATTTTTAATATCGCAGATGTAGCTGTAACTACTGGAATATTTATTTTACTTTTTTTAATTGTAAAAGGAAAAAAAATAGCATTCTAGACAGATACAATCCATACAACAATCAGATAACAAGAATATATTTTGTCAAAAAAAGAACATTCTACTATAGATAATTTACAGGTACTTTTTGAGGACAATCATTTGATAGTCATCAATAAAAGGCCGGGAGATATTGTACAGGGCGACAAAACCGGCGACAAACCACTTAGCGATACCGTAAAGGCCTATTTAAAGAAGAAATATAATAAACAAGGTAATGTTTATCTTGGTGTCGTACACCGTCTAGATCGCCCAACATCAGGTATTGTAGTATTTGCAAAGACTTCCAAAGCTTTACCGAGATTAAATAAAATGTTTGCTGAGAAAGATGCTAAGAAAACCTACTGGGCGGTTGTTAAAAATAGGCCAGATGAGCCAGAGAAAAAGCTGGTACATTGGATGAAACGTAATACCAAACAAAACAAATCTTACGCAAACAATAAGGAAGTAAACGATAGTAAAAAAGCTATTTTAAGCTACAAGTTGATTAAAAAACTTGATAATTATTATCTTTTAGAAATAGACCTTGAAACAGGAAGACACCATCAAATTCGATCTCAATTAACCGCAATAGGTAGCCCTATTAAAGGTGATCTTAAATACGGATTCAATAGAAGCAACGAAAATGGCAGTATCCATTTACATGCCCGTAAATTAAAATTGATGCATCCTGTAAAGAAAGAATTGCTTGAAATTATTGCTCCTTTACCAAATGACCCTATATGGAACGCATGTCTTTAGTTTCACTATTTTAAACACACAAAACACTATGACTATGATACGAAATTTTATTGTCCCGACTCTTTTACTAGTTCTTAGTTCTTGTGGAGGTTACAATTCTATTGATACATTTTATAACGCACATAAGAACGATAACCACGTTACCGCGGTTAGGGTACCGCAATTTATGCTGAGCATGATCAGTGAGATTTCACCTGAAATGAAGGCTTTGGTCGGTACTACTAAAGATTTAAGATACATGCAGTTTCCAAGTACAACTGCAAGTAGAACTCAATTTCTGAACCAACAGATGAATGGTATAACTGGAAATTCATTTATTGAAGTTTTTAGAAAAAATGACGAATTAAAACGAAATGTGGTTTCTGTTCGCGAGAAAAGGAATTCCGTAAAGGAAATATTGATTTACAACAATGACAATAAAAAAGGTTCCTTTTTATATTTT
The DNA here is from genome assembly GCF_963974015.1 of uncultured Maribacter sp. Classification (GTDB taxonomy): domain Bacteria; phylum Bacteroidota; class Bacteroidia; order Flavobacteriales; family Flavobacteriaceae; genus Maribacter. The sequence continues at coordinate 302,678 of NZ_CAXBBZ010000002.1, forward strand.
AATGGTGATTTTGACCCTATGAAAGTTCGTGAGATGGCTAAAAATGAGCAATTCACTAAATTCGGAAATAATATAATATCTCAATATGGCGCGAGTACACCAGAAATTAAAACCCCATAATAATTACAATGATTTGGGCTGCTTTTTAGAGAGAATACTTTCTATAACTACAGAACTCAATATTAATATTCCGCCTAATATCGTAGTTCCTTTTGGAATTTCAGAAAGAAAAATTGCTCCTATCAGAATACCATAAACTGGTTGAACACTACTCAATATACTTACAGTGGTAATATTGAAATGTTTGAAAGTCATTAAGAACAGCGTATGTCCGATAACTGTAGTCAAAACCGCTAAAGCTACCAAAGCTTGCCATTGGCTGAAAATTTGTTCGGGTGCTATGGTAAATAAAAATGGTAACAACAAGACTCCTACAATAGCTGTTTGATATGTCATTAAAATAGATCCGTTATACTTAGCAACTTTTCGTTTTAAAAGAATATTTCTTAAAGCGTAGGCTAATGCAGACAATACTCCAAACCCTATCGCAATTGTATACGAACTTTCAAAATCTAACGACGGACTAAGAAAATACATGCCAGCAAGAACTAAAAATGCTAGAAGCAAGTGAACAATTTGAAATTTAGTCTTTAAAAGTAATGGCTCTAGAAAAGCCGTAATTACTGGATATGTAAACATGGAGAGCATGCCAATTGCAACATTTGATAGTTTTAATGCATAGAAATAGGTAATCCAATGTACTCCCATCAATACTCCGCTAAGTAAAATTGCCAGAATATCTTTTTTGTAAATGTTAAATGAAAAATTTTTCCATTTACAAAAGATAAATAATACTAGAAAAGCTAAAATAGCTCGTGTACCAATAGTTACGGGCACAGATAACTGAACATATCTACCTAATGCACCAGATGTGGCTATAAAAAGCATAGCCAAATTAATTTCTAATAAGTGTTGAATATGATTGTTTTTCATAAAAATGAGCTTTCCTTAGCGCGATTTTGCTAAAGCTTTTTCCCTCATAATCTGAGAAACTGGTTTGTTTTGCAAATGACTTTCTAACCAAGATATAATATCTAAATACAAAAATGCTCTTTTCTCATAAGGATGATCTTCATATTTTTTCAATTCAATATATAACTTTTGAAATTCTGCCTTTAATTGATTCGGATAAATTCCACCAAGACCTCTTAAAAACTTGATCATTTCTTTTTGAACGGCATGCATATCGTTCATTTTCAAAAGAAATTTATACGTGCTTTTCAATTGAACTTCCAAATGATAATCCATACCTGCCTCATAATGGGCTACAAGACTTAAAACTCGTGCAAAACACATAAGGTCTTCACGCATTTTCAAGTTTTTATTCTCAATGATTTTTTTTAGATATTGTATACAGGTTTTGTTATCACCAACACCAAAATACAGACAGGCAATCTTATAATATAGTACCATTACATGATGAACATCGATTCTATCTCGATGTTTGTTTATACCGTATTCGATAATCTTAACTAAATATAATCCCTTTTCAAAAGTTCCTTCCAGAAAATGCAAATTCAGTTTATTTGCATTGATATACATAAAGACTAATGAATTAATATTGTCGTTATCAGGAAATTCCTTCTCCTTAATCGTGTTTTCTAATCGCTCTAATACTTCCTTAAATTGAGAACTATATTGTACATAGAATAAAGATTCTAATAAGTAATGATTTCCTTTTAAAAAGAACACAGGATTAAGGTATATCATATCCTTATGTTCATAAAAAAGGTCTACCCATTTACTGGCATACTTATAACAAGACAGAAAATCTTGGGTTAGAAAACTGTACCACAAATATGCTTTATATAACCATAGTTTCTCACGGAAGCCTAAATCTTCTATATTGTAGAGTGGCAAATGGTCATTAAAGTAGGTTTTTACTTTTTGATAATCTTCATCGCTACGTACGTAACCGACCTTCAACATCATTCCGTATAACTGTAAAGAAAGATTAGAAAGCTTACTTGTCATTACATTATGGCCAGAAAGTTCTTTCGCTTGTACCGCAAGTTCATTTGCCCGATCAGGAATACTCCTTGTTATGAACTGTGTTTCAATTACTTTTTCTAATTCAACAATCTCATAAGCAATATTCTTTTCTTCATTTTCAATAGCCGTAGTTTTTACCTTATCAAGAATTTTCAAACTTTGTTTGTATAATCCTTTCTGATAAAGAATTGTTGCAAAATCTAGCTGTTCCCTAATTTGAACACGAATATTTTGGTTTACCGGATTCAAGCGTAAGCTTACTAAAATCTGCTTATAGAGGTGTGCTTTTAAGTTAGAAAGTTGAGCTTTCTTAACTATCCCACTTTCTAGTATTATTTTCTCATCATAATGCTTAATTTTATCCAATAAATTAAAAAGGGCCAAAAACTTGGCATCGGTATTCACCCCTAATCTGCCAACATATAGCTTAAATTGACGCTTTTCAGATTTTGATAGTGATTTAACCAAAACGAATAAAGAATCTTTATGCGCATTTGTCATCGTAAAAAAAAGAGTTTAAATAATTGTAAATTAGTGTTTTATATACCTAAAAAAGTGCATTAACGTTGTAAATGACATAACGAAATTTATAAGTTTTGTGAATTAGGTAATATATTCGTTCGACTAGTAAAACTACGTAAATATAATGAGTAAAGATATAGTACAAATATTTGACACGACCTTAAGAGACGGAGAGCAAGTTCCTGGCTGTAAATTAGACATGGACCAAAAATTAGTTATAGCTGAACGTCTAGATCTACTGGGTGTAAATATCATTGAGGCTGGCTTTCCTGTTTCTAGTCCTGGTGATTTCAAATCTGTCGAAGCCATTGCTAAACTCGTTAAAAATGCTTCAGTTTGTGGATTAACCCGTGCAGTGAGAAAAGATATAGAAGTTGCTGCTGAAGCATTGAAATATGCTAAAATGCCTAGAATACATACAGGTATTGGTACTTCAGACTCTCATATAAAGTATAAATTCAATTCTAATAGAGATGCAATAATTGAACGAGCAGTTGCTGCAGTGAGTTATGCTAAAACCTTTGTCGAAGATGTGGAATTTTACGCTGAGGATGCTGGCCGTACAGATAATGAATTTTTGGCCCGTGTATGCGAAGCTGTCATTAAAGCAGGTGCAACTGTCTTAAATATTCCAGATACTACAGGATACTGCCTACCAGATGAGTATGGAGCTAAAATGAAGTATTTACGTGAAAATGTAAAAGGAATTGATAAAGCAATACTTTCTTGTCATTGTCACAATGATTTAGGATTAGCTACCGCAAATTCTATTGCAGGTGTTTTAAATGGCGCTAGACAAATAGAATGTACTATAAATGGAATCGGCGAACGTGCAGGAAATACTTCTTTAGAAGAAGTGGTCATGATTTTACGCCAACACCCAGACCTAAACTTAGATACTACCATTAATAGCAAACTACTTTATGATACTAGTCAAATGGTTTCTCGTAAAATGGGTATGATGGTACAGCCTAACAAAGCTATTGTTGGTGCAAATGCATTCGCACATAGTTCTGGCATACATCAAGATGGTGTTATAAAAAATAGAGAAACTTACGAAATTATAGATCCAGCTGATGTTGGCGTTACCGAATCATCGATTGTATTGACAGCAAGAAGCGGAAGAGCCGCATTAGCCTACCGTGCCAAAATTGTTGGTTATGAACTTACCAAAACTCAATTGGATATGGTTTACAATGAGTTTTTAAAGTATGCGGATTCTAGAAAAGAAGTGAAAGACGATGATATTCATGAAATTATTGAAGCATCGAACATCGATATAAAAAGTATTAGTTAATTAAGTTATGCATTTAAATATTGCTATATTAGAAGGAGACGGAATCGGCCCAGAAGTCGTTGCACAATCTATTAAGTGCCTTCGTTCTGTCGAAGAAACCTTTGGTCATAGCTTTACCTTTAAAAAAGGCTTAATTGGTGCTTCAGCAATTAAAAAAACCGGAAATCCCCTTCCTAAAGAAACATTAGATCTTTGTAAAAAAGCTGATGCAACACTTTTTGGTGCTTTAGGGCTACCAGAATTTGATGATAACCCAAAAGCTAAGGTTTGGCCCGAACAAGGATTACTAAGATTACGAAAAGAGCTAGGCCTTTTTGCAAACATTAGACCCGTAAAAGTATTTCCATCATTAATAAAACAATCTCCATTACCTAAAGCTAGTGTTCAAAACACAGATTTGGTGATTTTTAGGGAATTGTCTGGTGGCATCTATTACGGCGATAAATCTATTAGTGAAGACCAAAGCTCCGCAACCGATACCTGTACATATACGGAAGCAGAAATAAGCAGAATTACTCACTTGGCTTTTAAATCGGCCCGTTCAAGAAAAAAGAAAGTTACACTCGTTGACAAAGCAAATGTTCTTGAAACATCACGCCTTTGGAGACGTGTTGTACGTTCTATTTCTGAGAGTTATCCAGATGTTGAATTAGATTGTCTTTTCATAGATAATGCTGCTGTACAAATGATTTTAAATCCTTCGCAATTCGATGTTATTTTAACAGATAATATGTTCGGTGATATTCTATCTGACCAAGGCAGTGTAATCGCAGGATCTATTGGATTACTCCCATCTGCATCGGTAGGATTAGAACATGCAATGTTTGAACCTATACATGGTTCTTATCCAGATGCAAAAGGGAAAAACATTGCAAACCCTGTTGCTTCAATTTTAAGCATGGCAATGCTATTGCAGCATTTTAAAATGAATGAAGAATCTGATGCCGTTGTAGCTGCAGTTTTAAAATCATTCTCCAAAAAAATTGTTACTCCAGATATTTTAGGAAGTTCTAAGTATGGAACTAATTATGTTGGTGATTTTATCGCAGATAACATTATGGAATTAGATGGAACCTTTACTATGAATGATGAAAATATTGGTTTGGGAAAGTCAACAATTATTTGAAATTCCTATTTTTCATTTAATAGTTGAGTAACTATTTGGTTAAAATCTTTTTTAAACTCAATAAATTTATCTCCTGTTGCCGGTCCATTAAATCCGGTATGAATTTTTCTCACCGCGCCTTTTTTATCAATAAATATGGTAGTAGGAAATGATAAAACATGGTTCAACATCGGTAGTTTTTGCTGTGCTTCAACTTTATCTACTGAACCAAATTGGGCTAATAAGATTGGGTATGAAAGTCCTATTCTGTCCTTTAAACGCTCAATGCCTTTAAATGCTTTTTCCTCTGTTTTTGCAGATTCGAATGCCAAACCAATAACTTTAAGGTTTTCATTTTTATTCAGATAGTTCACTAAAAATTTACTTTCATCTAAACAATTAGGGCACCAAGTACCCATTAACTGAACTATTACTACTTTTTCATAATATTCTTCATCATTAAGCGAAATCATTTTTCGATTAGAATCTGGGAATGTGAAGGCTAATTTATCGTAACCCTCATATATAAAAGTTAACGAATCGGGATCCGGTAATTCGTAACCATCATTTCTGGTCGATACAAATGGTTCTTTAAAATGATTGCCCGAATAAAAAATTCCTGTCATGCTAGAATCTGTAACTTTTGCTGTGAATAAAAAAGCATGGGCACCATCGAATGCAGACAATTTTAATGAATCACCATCCATAAGACCCTCTAAATAACGGTAGTCACCGGTTGTTGTTCTAAATGTACCCGTTACCCGATTATCTTCTTGAATAAAAATTCCCTTACCTATATATTCTTCATCAGAATCAGGACTAAAATAGGTCTCCCATATACCTGATACATCTTCATTTGTAATTTTAACTTCAGAATCAAATCTTTCCTGAATTCCAAATGTTGCTGTAAATGGTACAATTCTATCCAAGCTTTCCTTTATGAATTGCCCTTTTATTTCTTTGTCAGTAAATGTACCTGCTAAATACCCTTCAAATACTGGTGTTTGTATTATAATCGAATCACCATTAACTACTATTTCATCAACCTCTATAATTTCTTCTGCATTTTTAATTTGCATGCTATAATCACCATTAGCCTTTTTATTAACCCTGAGGTTGAAAGGTAATACTTGATAATCCATCACATCAAGCTCAACACGCCATTCACCTTCATTTAAAGTGGGGTTTTTAATTTTCCCTTTACAGGATACTAAAAGCATAAAAATGGCAAGTACTGCAGTACCTAATCTCATATTCGTTTATAATTTAATTTTCAATAAACGATTTAAATATTACAATTAAAAATTTAAATAAACACTTAATAGCCTGTTGAATGTATACGGGCATTGTTTTATCTTTACACCCTATAAAAAATTTGAATGAAAATATCATATAACTGGTTAAAACAGTTCATACAAATAGATTGGGATTCCCAAAAAACAGGTGAATTATTAACTGATTTAGGATTAGAAGTAGAAGGTGTTGAAAAATTTGAATCTGTAAAAGGGGGATTGAAAGGTATTGTTGTTGGTCATGTTTTAAGTTGCGAAAAACATACCAATGCTGATAAATTGAATGTTACCACAGTAGATATAGGTTCTGGTACTCCACTTCAGATTGTTTGTGGAGCCAAAAACGTAGCTGCAGGTCAAAAAGTTCCTGTCGCCACAATAGGTACCACACTTTATACTACTGATGGCGAAGCTTGGAAGATTAAGAAAGGTAAAATTCGAGGTGAAGAAAGCCATGGAATGATTTGCGCCGAAGATGAAATTGGCCTAGGTACAAGCCATGATGGAATTATGGTTTTAGACAATGATTTAGTTGCGGGTACGCCTTGTACAGAGATTTTTGATATTGAAGAGGATGAAGTTTTTGAAATAGGTCTTACCCCTAACCGAGCAGATGCCATGAGTCATTTTGGTGTGGCAAGAGATTTAAAAGCCGGGCTAAAACAAAAAGAAATTTCAAAGGAATTGATAACTCCCTCAACAAGTCATTTTAATATCAATGACCGTTCGTTGAAAATAGATGTAGACGTTAAAAATACCTCCTTGTCACCGCGTTATTGTGGTGTTACGCTTAGTAATTTAATAGTACAACCCTCTCCTACTTGGCTTAATAATAGACTTAAGGCAATTGGTATAACCCCTAAGAACAATGTTGTTGATGCCACTAATTATGTGTTACACGAATTAGGTCAACCTTTACATGCCTTCGATGCAGCTAAAATAAAAGGAAATAAAATTATTGTTCAAACTTTACCAAAAGGAACCAAATTTGTAACTCTAGATGGTGTTGAAAGAACATTACATGAAGATGATTTAATGATTTGTGATGCCGAAAAACCCATGTGTTTAGCAGGAATATTTGGCGGGCTTGGCTCAGGAGTGACAGAGGAGACAACTTCTATATTTTTAGAAAGTGCTTATTTCAATCCGGTTTCAATAAGGAAATCAGCTAAAAGACATGCCTTAAATACCGATGCCTCCTTTAGATTTGAACGTGGCATCGATATTGAAAATGTTGAGTATAGCCTAAAACGTGCTGCTTTATTGATTAAAGAGATTGCTGGCGGTGAAATTACTTCAGATGTTATTGACCTTTATCCAAATAAAACATCAAACTTTGAAGTGTTTCTAGGTTTTGAGAAGATAAATAAGTTAATAGGTGAAGAGATTCCTCAAGATACTATTAAATCGATATTGGCTTCACTTGATATTAAAGTTAAAAATGTCACAGAAGCAGGTATGGGTCTTGAAGTGCCTTCTTATCGTGTTGATGTGCAAAGACAAGTTGATGTTATAGAAGAAATTTTGCGAGTTTATGGGTATAACAATATAGCCTTTAGTGAAAAATTGAATGCTTCCGTATCTACAACTGCAGCTACTGAAGACCATAAAATTCAATCAACTATTGGGAATGTTTTGGCAGCGAAAGGTTATTATGAAATATTAACCAATAGCCTTACGAATCCTGACTACGATAAACTTTTAGGTTCTGAAGAAGACGAGAATAAATCTATTGAAATTATAAATCCCTTAAGTGGAGATTTGTCTGTATTACGTAGAGCTTCATTGTTTTCTGCTTTAGAATCAGCCAGTTATAATATAAATAGAAAAAGAGCGAATCTTAAATTATTTGAATTCGGAAAAACTTATCATGTAAAAGATGGTAAAAGAATTGAACCTAAATACTTAAGCATTTTAATATCTGGAGATTCTATTCAAGATAGCTGGACGAATAAAGCGGTAGCGACTAATTTCTTCGAGCTAAAATCAATAGTGAAAACTATTTTAATTCGATTAGGTTTAGACAACTTAAAAAGCGAACCTACTTCTTCTACCCTGTTTTCAGAGGGTTTGAGCTTCACTTATCAAAAAAACAACTTGGTTTCATTCGGATTGATAAAAAAATCAATCCTGAAAAAATTCGATATAAAACAAGATATTTTATATGCTGATTTCAATTGGGATGTAATTTTGAAACAACTAAAGAACACTCCAATCCTTTTCAAGGAAATTCCGAAATACCCTGAAGTAAAAAGGGATTTTGCATTATTATTAGACGAAAAAGCTACTTATAGAGAACTCTATGAATTAGCCTTTAGCGCGGAACGCAAGTTTTTAAAGGATATGACTCTTTTTGATGTATATGAAGGTAAAAATCTACCTGAAGGCAAAAAATCATACGCTGTTAGTTTCACCTTACAAGATGATAAAAGCACGTTGACCGAAAAGCAGATAGAAAAGATAATGTCTAAATTACAAACGACATACGAAACACATCTCGGCGCTAAACTGCGATAATTAAAACATTGTAACAGGCATAAAAACAGTATCAATTTCATGGATTACACCGTTTGATTGGTTCGAATCTGCCGTAACAATAACTGCATGATTTCCAAATTTATCGGTTAATATGATATCTATACCGTTCATGGTAGCTGTAATCTTCTCCCCTTGAATGGTAGTAAATTTAGCAATACCATTACCTCGACACATTGCCTTCAAAATGTTCGAGGCAGATAATTTACCAGCTATGATATGGTATGCAAGCATAGACCTTAAAGCTTTCTTATTCTTTGGGTCATAAAGCTTGTCCATAGTTATTTGTGAAAGTTTCTCAAATGCAAGATTGGAAGGTGCAAATACTGTAAATTCACCATTATAACCCAACACCTTATCTAAGTTGGTTGCTTTCAAAACACTCATTAAAGTTGAATGACTTTCAAAAGATGCTGTTCTTTCTATTATTGATTTTTCCGATGTAGAAAATTGTGAAATAGCATTCTTTATCTGGGTTACTTTATTAACCTGTGCATAAGATAAAAACCCTAATAAAAGGGTACACAAGGACACTAGGGCTGTCCATTTTTTCATATAGTTAGTTCTTAAGGGGCAAAATTCTTAAAATCGACAAACGGTTCGATTTCATCGTCAAGATACAATTTGAAGTAATATTTAGCTATAACTGATTAGTCAATAAAATAATTTTAACATTTTATTAACTTTTAATTAAGTTAAACAAGATTTAATCAAATTTTTTAAATAGTTAACTTTGAGAGCATTGCTAAAAAAGGAAACATGTTGCTACCTAAAACTAATATTGAAAGTAAACTAGCTAAGGCGAAATTATCTAGCGCTATTTCAGAAAAAGATAGACTTGAAGAGGTCTATATCATATTATCCAAGTTAGATAAAGAACTTGAACGAATATCAGAAAATATTACTACTAGTAACGGTTCACCAAGCAATAACTTTAATATTGATTTATTAGAGAGTTCGAGAATATATCATTTAGACGACATTAAGAAAATTTGTATCGATTATCGCTTACGTTTTTTAGACTCTAAATATTTTAAAGGAAATATCCCAGCCGAGGCATTATCAAAAATTAAAACCTTAGAAAAAGAACACGATTTAAAAATGAAAGGTTTTAAAATAATAGCACCTTCTAAACTTTTTAAATTAGAGGATAAAGATGATCCATTACTTTTTGCGCCAATTGGTAATGGATATCACTACCTAATTCATCAATGGGGAAATGACCTGCATCCACTAAGAAAAATGCTCATGTGGCCATTTAAAGGCATGGTAAACTTATGCACCATAATCTTATTACTTAGTTTTTTGGTTACACTTTTAATTCCCGATGGACTCTTCTCTAAATCTAATTCTACAGCAGAGTTCTGGATTATAAATTTCTTTATGTTCAAGTGTATTGCTTCGGTAGTAATATTTTATGGCTTTGCGCTGGGTAAGAATTTCAATCCGGCTATTTGGAACAGTAAGTATTTCAACAGCTAAACAACTAAATACTATCAATTCACGAAAATAGTCTGTGGAATCCCATCTAAATCAATATTGTCTATAATATTAAAATCTGGGGCAGGTGTCATTCTTAAGATTCCACCTTTGTCCACTTCGCCTTTCTTTTGATAACCAATGAGCATATAATTATTTTGCTTATCGTAACCAATAGAGGTTGTAGTAGCAATTTTATATTTAACACTCATATCAGATTCGGTTATAAAATTTTCAAATAAATAAACAATGGTATTATTTGTTTGAAAATTATAAATAGCCGGTACCATATTAATATCAGAGTTTGGCATAGACCTTTGGTAATACATTTTACCACTAGAATCTAGAAATACATCGTTAGTGGTTATAAAATCAGGCTCAGTATTATCGCCATAAGTAGTATACGTTTTATCTAAAGAAACCGGATCTAAAGTAGTATGTAATTCTAAGTAGCTAATTATTACTTGTTCGGTACTGTTCTTAAAAAGCTTCATAGGATTATATCCTAAATCCAACTCTATAATTTGTTGATTCGTATTTATATCGAACACCGAAAGATGATACTCATCTGTAACATATTCATTTAAGGTTAAAACAAATAATCTGTTTGAAGAGGTAATTAAGTCTACCGGTTTTTTATCTAATTTAATCTCTATATAATTATCTGTGTTGGCACTTAAAGAAATAATCCTCACTACCTTTTGTTTATCTTTTCCCTCAAGCTCTCTTTCGTAGGCTATAAAGACTAACTCGGCAGTATGCGTAATTGCAGTAACCTCTATTGAGCAAGGGTCTAAATCTTTAAAAACTTCGTTTGAAATAGCGGTATTACTCACAGCATTATATAACTGTATGCTAGCCTCACAATTGTTTTTAAAATAAAAACTGATTTCATTTGAATTACGGAATTTCAAATAATCGGAAGGAATATCAATGAAAGAAGCAACTGAATTTTTGACGACCAATCCATCATCCGCAGTACCAAGAACAATAGCGTTCAATTTATTGCTACCACTTAAAAAGACGGTATAATTTACAGGTACTCCAATCGCAATTTCTTCAGGGCTTTCTTCTAAAGAATTTTCGCATGCCAGGAAACTTAGGGCCATAATAAAAAAGGCCGCAATATTGTAGGTTTTCATAAAACATCGATTTGGGTTAATCTATTCTATGCTTTTTCAGCGTACATCTTATTACGCTGGTCTTTTAATGCCTTGTCAGACATATACTCATCAAACGTTGAATACCTGTCAATGTTGCCTTTAGGAGTTAATTCTATGATTCTATTTGCAACTGTTTGTGCAAACTCATGATCATGCGTTGTTAGCATTACCGTTCCCTTAAAATTCTTAAGAGAATTATTAAATGCGGTAATACTTTCTAAGTCTAAATGGTTTGTTGGTTCATCTAACATTAATACGTTAGCACGCATTAACATCATTCTACTTAGCATACAGCGAACTTTTTCACCTCCTGAAAGAACGGTACACTTTTTAAGTGCCTCTTCTCCACTAAAAAGCATTTTACCTAAAAATCCTCTTATGTAAACCTCTTCACGCTCTTCCTCTGTTTTCGCGTATTGACGTAACCAGTCTACCAAGTTGATATTATCTGTAAAGAAATCAGCGTTATCTGCAGGTAAATAAGATTGTGTTGTGGTTACACCCCATTGAAAAGTACCTTTATCAGCCTTTCTATTACCGTTGATAATTTCATAGAAAGCTGAAGTCGCCCTAGAATCCCTAGAAATCATAGCTATTTTATCTCCTTTTGCTAAATTGATATTAACATTATCAAAAAGAACCTCGCCATCATCAGTTGAAGCTGATAATCCTTCTACATTTAATATTTGATCGCCTGCTTCACGATCCCTATCAAAAATTATTGCAGGATACCTACGGCTAGATGGCTTAATATCATCAACTTTTAATTTAGAAAGCATTTTTTTACGAGATGTCGCTTGCTTACTTTTTGCAACGTTAGCACTAAAACGGGCAATAAATTCTTGTAATTCTTTAGCTTTTTCTTCAGATTTTTTATTCTGCTGTGCGCGTTGACGGGCAGCTAACTGGCTACTTTCATACCAAAATGTATAGTTACCGGAATACAGGTTCAACTTACCAAAATCAATATCGCCTATATCAGTACAAACGGTATCTAAAAAGTGACGGTCATGACTTACAACAATTACTGTATTCTCGTAATCTGCTAAAAAGTTCTCTAACCAACTAATTGTTTCATAATCCAAATCGTTGGTAGGCTCATCCATAATCAAAACATCAGGATTACCGAATAACGCTTGAGCTAGTAGCACACGCACCTTTAATTTAGAATCAACTTCGGACATAAGTGTAAAATGCAAGTCCGCATTAATACCAAGATTCGAAAGCAAGGCTGCAGCACTACTATCTGCGTTCCAACCATTCATTTCTTCGAATTTTACCTGTAACTCCCCTATTCTATCTGCATTTTTGTCATCATAATCAGCATACAGGGCGTCTATTTCCTTTTTAATCTCATAAAGAGGCTTGTTCCCCATAACTACTGTTTCTAAAACAGTAAAGGAATCTGCCGAATTATGATTCTGCTCCAATATGGACATTCTTTTACCAGGTTCTAAATGAACATGACCAGAAGTTGGGTCTATTTGACCAGCAAGTATTTTCAAGAAAGTAGATTTACCAGCACCATTGGCACCAATAATACCATAACAATTGCCTTGAGTGAAAGCAACATTCACTTCATCGAATAAAACTCTTTTTCCAAATTGAACAGATAAATTAGATACAGATAACATAGCAACAAAATTTTAAAAATCCGTGCAAAAATACTGAATTTATAAGCTTCTACTACCTTGTTTACCATCAATTTCACACAATGATTTTTAATACTGCTCTCAATAACATTTAACTAGCTATTAACAACAACTGGAGAGTAGGATTGTTATTTTTGAAAGGAATCAGTGCATATTACTATATGATAAGAATTCTACTCTCAACATTCATAGTACTTTTAATAGGTTGTTCGACAGCCAAAAAAGATTCCGATACGGTACTCTTTGCCGGTGAAATTGTAAATCCTACGAGCACTCAAGTAATCTTAATGAAAGGCAGACAAAAAATTGATTCTGCTCAACTTGATGAAAGAAACAGATTTAAGTTCAATCTACCTTCTATCGAAAATGGACTTTATCATTTTAATTTATCTCCAGAATATCAATATGTTTATTTAGAAAAAGGAGATAGCTTAATGGTAAGACTTAATACTAGTTATTTTGATGAATCATTAGTCTTTTCTGGAAGTAATGAGGAATTAAATAATTTTCTACTAGAATTATTTCTTGCAGCTGAAGAGGAAGATGCAGCTATGTATGCTGAAAATTATGAATTTGAACCCAATGATTTTTTAGATAAAATTAATTCTCTTAGAAACGACAAGCTTACTCGACTAAATGAGTTAAAGTCAGAAACCACCATGTCTGATGCAGGTTATGAATTACTTAAAGGAAGTATTGACTATACCTATAACAGATATAAAGAGATATATCCTTTTCAACATAAGAGAAAAACTACCGAAGAAAATTTACATGATTTACCTAAAGATTTTTATTCATACAGAAAAAACCTTGAATTTGACAATCAAAATTTAACCTATCTAAGACCTTATTATGATTTTATGAAGGCCCATTTTGGGAATTTATCATATATGTCTTGTGTAAATGACTGTAAAGATGGAAACTCGGGCGCTGGCAAGCAACTACATTTTAATAAGCACAAATTACATTTAATTGATAGTTTGGTTATCGACAAAGAATTGCGGGACAATTTATTTAGAAATGTTGCCATCGACTATCTACTTAAAAGAAAAGACGCATCAGAAAACACAGAAATTTTCTTGAAAGAATTTAAGAATGTATCTAAAAATAATATGCATATTGAAGAAATAGAGAACCTTTACCAAGGAATTTTAAATCTTCAACCTTCTAAAATGTTACCGAACTTAACTGTAGTATCATTTGACAATGAAAACAAAACATTAAATGACATTGCAATAGGCAAAAAAGTGATGTTCTACTTTTGGTCGGGAACTAACAAAAAGCAATATCAAGAAATTTTTAAAAGAGTAGCAGAATTAAAAAAGAAAAAACCAGATTATGAACTAATCGGTATTAATATAAAGACCGATCATAATGATTGGAAAGTAATATTAAAAACTCTTCAGGTCGACACTTCTCTACAGTTTCAAAGCAATAATTTTAAAGAACTAACGGAGAAACTTGTATTATACCCTATGAATAAAGCAATAATTACAGATAATGCTGTTATCGTAGATGGCTTTTCTAATATCTATTACAATTAGTTGGATAAAATCAACTCTTCTTCACAATTAGATTCATTAAGAACTGTGGTTTTCTAACATCTTCTCAAACCAAAGACCTGGTAGTATACTCTTAAGCGTTAACGAAAATTTTTGAATAAAAGAACCAACCTGATAGTGAGGTTTTGGGTTTTTAGTTTCAATAATTTTGGCTATTTTTTTACCCACTTCTCTTGGATCTCCTCCACTATCAACATCAGAATCAATAGCATCTAGCGTATTTTTGTACATTTTCTTGTAAGGAGAGTTCTCATAAACAGGGGTGTGATATCTACCAGACGCAATATTGGTCGCAAAATCACCTGGCGCTAACGTAGTGAACTTTACCCCAAAAGATTTGGTTTCCATCCTATAGCTCTCTGTCACTAATTCAAGGGCAGCTTTCGAAGCTGAATATATTCCTCTATAGGGTAATCCCATATAACCCGCTATTGAAGTTATATTAATTATCAACCCATCTTTTTGCTTTCGCATAATAGGCAGTACTTCATTTATTACACTTAAAGGTCCATTAAAATTGGTTGCGAATGCTTTAAGCACCTCTTCATGTGGTGTTTCTTCCATAGGCCCCGTAATGCCAATACCTGCATTGTTCACTAGAACATCTATTCGAGATTCTTTTTCGAGCAAAGCTGCAATACAAGATTTTATAGTCTCTACATTGCGCACATCCATTTCTAAAAGTGGGAAATCTGAAAATGAAGGATATTTCAATACACTACGTGTAGTACCGTAAACTTTATACCCTCTTTCTTTAAGATGTAAGCCTATTGCTTTTCCAATACCTGAAGACCCACCTGTAATTAGAACTACTTTTGTTTTCATTTTATAGAAAAATAAGCGATACTAAACTATACATTGAATTGGTTATGAATGCGTTACCTTAATTTAGATATTTTCAATTTAAGGCACAAAAAAAGGCAAGCTACCTACATCGCACCGCTACGACCGTATACCCTTGCTGCGTTCCCGCCCTGGGGGATTCTACAGGAGCTGGTCGTGTAGGACTTGCCAGCTGCAAATATACAATCTTTTAAATCTTTCCCAATACTTTTACTTTCTAATTTTTATGAATTAAATTGCCTGTCAAGAACGACGAATACTTCTTGTTCATAATCACTATATAAACTTAAATACCCTTTTCTTAATGAGAATAGTTAAATTAATTTGTATTGTTCTAATTCCCGGTATTTTCATTGCTTGCGGTAGCGGAAACCAAAAAGCTTCTTCCCTTTTTGAAATAAAATTAGCTGAAAATGCAAAAAAGGTAAATCAAAATAATGAAGTTGGTATTAATATCAATAATAAAAAGCAAAAAGAGATTGAAAGTGTAATTTATAGTATAGACGGTGTAGAAATTCCGATAAACAATAATAAACTACTCATTAACGTGCCAACATTGGGCAATAAAGTTTTAACTGCTAAAATTACTTTCGAAGGGGAAACAGTTGAAATCAACAAGAACTTAAAGGTTTTATCAGAGAAAGCTCCAGAAATATATACCTACACGATTATTAATGAGTACCCTCATGATACCGCAGCCTATACACAAGGTTTAGAATTTCATAATGATACCTTATATGAAAGTACCGGAAAAAATGGACAATCCTTTTTAAGAAAATTAAACTATAAAACTGGCGAAGTATACAAACAGATAGATTTGGACAAAAGCTATTTTGGTGAAGGTATTACTATTCTCAACAATAAAATATACCAGCTTACTTGGAAAAGCGGATTGGGTTTTATCTACGACTTAGATACATTTAAAAAGCTAGATAATTTTCAATACGGTAAAAGTCGTGAAGGATGGGGCTTAACTAATGATGGTGAAAAAATATTTAAAAGTGATGGCACTGAAAAAATATGGTTTTTAAATTCTGATACGATGACAGAAGAAGGTTATATAGAAACCGTTACCAACTCTTCTGTATTTAATTCAGCAAATGAACTTGAATACGTGGATGGAAAATTATATGCCAATGTATACCAAAAGCCCAGTGTAATGATAATTGACAGTAAAACTGGGGCAATTGAGGGTGTTATAAATTTCAGTGGATTAAGCGACCTAATTACCAAAACAGCAAATTGGGACAGATTAAATTACGTATTAAATGGTATTGCTTACCATAAGGAGCGTCAGACATTTTTTGTGACAGGAAAGTTTTGGAATAAAATGTTTGAAGTAAAAATCCAGAAAAAATAGAATGAACCGATTTAAAAAAGAAATTATAGTTTCTGAAGACGACCTTGATGATTTAAACCATGTTAATAATGTTCGATACGTACAATGGATTCAAGATATATCTAAAGAACATTGGCAAGCGAAAGCTTCTTCACAAATGCGAAAGGAAGTAATTTGGGTTGTTCTTAGTCATCATATAGAATATAAAAATGCAGCAGTTTTAAACGACCCGATTACAATAAGCACTTTTATTGAGTCAAGCTCTGGAGCAAAATCAATTAGAATTGTTGAAATGCATCATGCTATTACAAAAAAACTATTAGTACGCTCAAGTACCGAATGGTGTCTTCTAAATAGCGAAAGCTTTAGACCTGTTCGAATACCAGAAGAAATCAAAGAAATATTTCTTTAATCGATTTTATTAAAACAACGTATACGTGCGAAATCGAATACTAATCGCCTTTTCCATTCTCCTCTGTATCTTATGGAGTACTTCTTGTAGAAAAAATTTTGAATACGCACCTAGCGATGGAAATTTGTCTTTTTCAAAAGACACGGTTTATCTAGACACTGTTTTCTCGTCAATAGGTAGTAGTACTTATACCCTCAAAGTCTTTAATGATACCAAAGATGATATCATCATTCCCAATATATCGCTAAAGAATGGCCAAGAAAGTTTTTATAGACTAAATGTTGATGGTGTTGCTGGTAAAGAATTTAATGACATTTCAATTTATGCCCAGGATAGCTTATTTATTTTAATAGAAACAACCATAAATATCAGTGATGATACCGTGAAAGAATTGCTTTATACCGATGCTATTCATTTTGATAAGGAACCATTTCAGCAATCGGTAGAGTTGGTTACGCTGGCTAAAGATGCTATTTTTCTTTACCCAAAAGGTAATTCGGAAGTAGAGACCGAAGCCATTAGTTTATATGTAGATGATACAGGAAACCTTATAAATATATCTGGTTTTGAACTTAAGGATGAAGAGCTAAACTTCACCAATAGTAAACCTTATGTTATATATGGTTATGCAATTATACCTGATTCGAAAGAATTGAAAATTGATGCAGGAGCACGAATTCATTTTCATAAAAATTCTGGTTTATTAGTTCAAGAAGGCGCTAAATTAACTGTAAATGGTTCGCTAAGTGAAGATATGATAGCATTAAATGGAGAAGTTATTTTTGAAGGAGACCGACTTGAACCTGAGTTTGCAGAAATCCCTGGTCAATGGGGAGGTTTATGGATTAGTGACGGCAGCTCAAACAATTCCATTAACCATCTAACCATTAAAAATGCAGAAATAGGTTTATTTGTTGAAGCATTATCTGGCGATACTGAAACTACTTTAATTCTTGCAAATAGCCAGATTTACAACAATACCAGATATAATTTATGGGTAAAAAGCGCCAGATTAGAAGCCACAAATCTAGTGCTAGGTAATGCAGGTAGTTCCTCATTATTGATAGAAAATGGGGGTAGTTATACTTTTATTCACTCAACGATTGCGAACTACTGGAATAAAGGGTTTAGGTATAATACCGCATTAGAAATAAAGAATGAAAGCCAAGAAATTGTTTTTGACCTTGAAAAAGCTGACTTCAAGAATTGTATTATTGATGGTAACCGCCAAAATGAGTTAAGTTTAATATCAGATAATGAGAGTAACTTCAATTTTAATTTTTTAAATTGTTTTATTAAATACACACAAAATGAAGCATCTTCACCACTTAATAATCTATTTGATTTTACAAATTCAGAATTATATTCTGACATCATATTGAATGGTGAAGTAGATTATTTTCTAACAACAAAGAATGATTTTAGAATTGGTTTAGACTCAGATGCTATCGATAAGGGAGATTTAGATACTGCTAATTATAGCCCACTAGATATCTTAGGAACACAAAGAATACCCGCCCCAGATTTAGGTGCTTTTCAAGCTATAGAAAAAGAATAATGTCAATTTAGCGTTATAAATTGACAGAATTTTCTCTCACAAGCCCTATAAACAGGCATTTTAACAAAGAGTCCTCCATTTTTATAAGGACATTCTTGGCGAGATTTGTTTGGTCTATATCTAATTTCGTAGTAGACACTATTTCTTTTGAATTATACGTACACCATAATTGATTCTGATGCAGTTTCAAATTTGCAGTTACATGCTTTTTTGGATGAATATGGTGACTTTGAATGTATAAATACTACGACCAACCCTTCTGATGGATTAAACGACATTCTGAAATACACTCCAGACATTGTTTTCATAAATCTTAATAATGACTATTCAGCCATTTTCCTTATGGTGATGGAGATTCATCAATATACGAACCATCTTCCTATATTAATCGGCATAGCTTCTTCTAAAGATTATGCCTACGATGCCATAAAAAATGGATTTTTTGATTATTGGCTGCAACCTTATAATGAATTTGATATACGTAAGTCATTATTAAAGCTTAGAAAAAGAATGCCAATAGAAAAAGCACCGGTTACGCTTTGCTTAAAATCTTACAACGACTTTCAATATCTGAATACCAATGATATTCTATACTTGAAGGCTGATAATAATACCACCGAATTTTTTATGAAAGATGGTACAATTACGAATGCCTTTAAAACGTTAAAGACTTTTGAGAATGCATTGCCTAATAATTTTATGCGCATACATCAGAGCTATATCGTAAATACTACGTATGTCTCTAGAATAAATTTCGGGAAATCGATATGCGCTTTAAAAATGGTAAATGAACATATACCATTTTCAAAAACCTACCGAGAAAACATGGATAATCTTAAAAAAATCCTCTCAAAGAATACACTTTCTTCACAAAATTAAAGAATTCTCTCACAATCGGTTCATATACTAGCAGAACTAGGTCACTTACTTAAAGTAAAGCAATTTACTTTAACTACTCGCGTATCGGTATTACTTTGGCAGTATAATTAATCAGAAACCCCCTTAAACACAGAGAACATGAAAAAAGTAACAAGTATTTTAGCAGTAGCGGTAATGGCATTAGGAATGGCAACGTACGTTGTAGAAAACACTGCCAGTGAGTTTGATTTTATGAATGATATCTCTAAAGCATTCGCTTGTGATGATTGTGACTCTACATTACCTCCAAGAAAAACTAGTACGCTACTAAGCTAGACTGGCATAATAATATAAAAAAAAGCCTTTAACATACTTGTTAAAGGCTTTTTTTTATACCTTGGTTTGTAAGAAAAATTAAAAAACAGTTTTTGATTAAAAGATATTTTACCTTAATTATACTAGTACATTTTTTTAGTAGTTGTTCAGAAACTGAACCTACAAAAGTTGTATCTCCTATTGCCATTGAAACCGATAGTGTTAGTTTATGGATTCTAGAAAGTAAAAACCCGAAATCTACTGAACCACAAAAAACTGTCATTTTAAATAAAGCCTATCAATATGCACTGAGTACTGCTTCAGACTCTTTAAAATCAAAATATTTTTCCACGCTTTCACAAAATTTATATTTAACGGGAGACAGTACATTATTTCGAAAAGTAAATAAGCTAGCTATTTCCTTGAATCAAAAACAAAACGACTCCTTATCGATAGGAAATCGATATTGGGATTTAGCACTTTTTTTTAATAAATACTCGGTAAAAGATAGTGCATATTATGCCTATTCAGAGGCACAAAAAGTATTTGAAAATAGTGAGGAGCAACAACTTTCTGGTAGAATGTATTTGGAAATGGCACAAATACAATCAGAAATTAAAGATTATGTAGGAAGCGAAACGACCATTACCAGGGCAATCGAACGCTTTAAACCTTTAGATGATAATTTGTTTTTATATTACAGTTACAATATTCTTGGCATTTCTTTAGGTGCTTTGGGAGAAACTGAAAAATCTCAATCGTACTACAATGAAGCCCTTTATTATTTAAAACAAGGGAATTATGCTAAAGTCGCAGAGGTAAGAATCATAAATAATATTGGCGTTGTCTTGAGAAACAATAAACAATACAAAAAAGCGATAGAAAATTTTAGGGCAGTTTTAAAAACAGATAGTCTAGAAATAAAAAATCCAGATCTTTATGCCAAAGCATTAAGCAATTTGGCATCCAGTAAATTATACGATAAAGACACTATAGGTGTAAGAAAGCTACTGTTAGAGTCTATAGAAATTAAGAAAAAAGAAAATCTCACGGCCAGCTTAGCAGCATCATATTTTAATTATGCAGAATACAAAGCATATGCCCTCGATACCTCGCAAGCAATTAAAAATGCAAAAATTGCTGAAGGGTTATCATTAAAGAGTGATAATAATGAACGTTTATTAGAAGTTTGGCCTTTTTTAGCGGCATTAGAGA
This sequence comes from uncultured Maribacter sp., assembly GCF_963974015.1. Classification (GTDB taxonomy): domain Bacteria; phylum Bacteroidota; class Bacteroidia; order Flavobacteriales; family Flavobacteriaceae; genus Maribacter. Next base: position 323,877 of record NZ_CAXBBZ010000002.1, read on the forward strand.
AAAAAAACGCGCCTAATTACTTTCAAAAATATATTCAACTTAACGACAGTCTTCAAAAAGAAGAACGAAAAATACAGAATAAATTTGCCCGTATTCGTTTTGAAACCGATGAGTTTATTGCTGAGAATGTAGAACTAGAGACTGAAAAAGAAGTCTTATCCAAACAAAAACAAATTTGGGTCGGTATTGCAGCAGGTTTCTTTTTACTTGGGTTATCAGTTTATATCATTATTAATCAACGTGCTAAAAACCAAAAGCTTCGTTTTGACCAACAACAGCAAGCCAATAATCAAGAAATTTTCAATTTAATGTTGATGCAAAAACAGAAAGTTGATGAGGTTAAACGCCTAGAACAAAAAAGAATATCAGAAGAACTACACGACGGTATTTTGGGTAAAATGTTAGGCGCGCGAATGGTTTTGACCGGCCTAAACAAAAGGGCTACCGAAGAAGCCATTCAAGAGAAGTCAAAAGCTCTTGGTTCTTTACAAGAAATAGAACACGAAATACGCTCCATTTCCCATGAGCTAAGCCACAGCGCATATCAAAAGATCAACAATTTCACTGATTCGATCGAATCATTATTATCTGGTGGAAATAAAAATATTAAAACCTTATTTAATTATAATGAAGATGAAAGCTGGGATTGTCTTGAAGGTACCGTCAAAATAAATGTGTATCGTATTATTCAAGAAACATTTCAAAATGCCATAAAGCATGCGAATTGTACTTCTTTTGAGATAACATTTTATAGAACTGATGATGTATTTAAAGTGATCATGACTGATAACGGGCGTGGTTTTAATATAAATAAAGGTAAAAAAGGAATTGGCATAAGAAATATTACCTCTAGAATAAATAAACTAAATGGTACGTATCACGTAGATTCCGTTGAAGGCAAAGGCACTACCATTTCACTACAAATACCAGTTAATAAGAATTTGATTAATATTACCGATAATAATACTCAATTTAAAAACGTTTAGTAAATTACAATAGAATCTAAATCTAGTATATGAATACTGTACGAATCTTAGCGGTAGATGACCATGAAATGACCACTTTGGGGTATAAATATATTCTTGAGGATTCTGATTTTAATGATTTTAATGTGAAAGTTGAAATTGCAAAAAGTTTTGAAAAAGGTAAAAGTAAGATTGAAATATCTAAACGTGCCATACCCTATGACATTATTTTATTAGATATTCAGTTATTTTCACCAGAGTCTAAAGATCCAAGAACAGGTATCGATTTAGGTATTGTGGCTAGAAATGAAGTGCCTAACTCAAAGGTTGTTTTCATGTCTTCTTACAGCGATAATTATAGAATTAATAATATTTTTAAAACAGTGAACCCTGATGGATATATGGTAAAATCTGAGATAGATGAAATGTCTCTAAAAACCATGGTAGAAACCATCATGAGTAAATCACCGTACTATACTGCTAGTGCCTTAGCCGCTATTAGACGTAGAATGGCCAGTGATATTGTAATAGATGAGCAAGATCAAAAGATTCTGTATCATCTTTCACAAGGTATACATACTAGGGATATTGCACCATTAATAGGCTCAGCCAATACCACTGTTGAAGCAAGAAAAAGACAATTAAAGGCACTTTTCGACATCAAAAATGGAAATGATTTAGCCCTAATTAATGAGGCTAAAACCCGTGGTTTTCTTTAAAATCTACTAATCTTACAACTTGTTGATTATCAATTTGTTAAAAATATTTCTACTATTTTATAATAATATCCTCCAAAATTATAAGGTTATCCTAAGATGAAATAAATAAGGTTAAAAGTATCTTTATAAAAAGAAAAATTTTAATACTAGCCTTACATGCTTTTTAATTTCGACGATTTTATAAAAAAATCACTAATCAATTTAGATTACACTAAAGAGATTATTGGAATAGATGAATTTCTAAAATCTTTAGAGTTTCATTATTTTTCTAATATCAAATTAATACGAAAAAGCGGCACTTTAAATTCCGTTCACCTAGTATTAGAAGTGAACTGCAATATAGAATTACTAGAATTATTCACTAATTTCAATACTGGTAGATGGGGCACAAGTATTAAAAATGGTTCGCCACTACAGTATAATTTAGAAATCTTAAATTCGAGAAACAACTGTAATATTGATATCGAAGAGCTCACCATATTCTTGAATGACACCAGCATTGTAATAAAACGTATTTACGATAATAGTATAGCATCACAATTCAATGACATATTAAAGCAAATTGCTTGCAACTATATCTTCTTAACCAAGGGTCTTACTCAAAAACCTTATGAAATCTTTGTCCCCATATTTGAGGATAGCATAGATAATTTTGAGTTAGAAGATGATCAGTCGAATATACTTCCAAAATCATATAGCGAATATTGGGGTATTTACTTAGACAAAGAAGATGAAGCTTCTATTTTTGATGTACAAAGAAATACCTACGTTACAGGTAATCTAGAATTTTTATCTGAATAAAAAATTAAATAAATACTAGGCGTTAAAAATTAGCCTAGTATTCATCATTGTATTCACTTTACCTTTCACTTCTGAGATAACAGCGTCATTTTCTGGGTTAGTTATAACCTGATCAATAAGCTCAACTACTTTTTCCATATCACTTTCAACCAAACCTCTCGTTGTAATTGCTGCTGTTCCGAAACGAATTCCTGATGTCACAAATGGTGATTTATCATCAAAAGGCACCATATTCTTATTTGCAGTAATATCTGCAAGCACCAACGCTTTCTCAGCATCTTTACCTGAAATATCTTTATTTCTTAGATCGATAAGCATCATATGATTATCGGTGCCACCAGATATAATATCATATCCTCTTTTTACAAATGCTTTTGCCATAGCATCAGCATTCTTTTTCACTTGTACTATATATGAGCCGTAAGCGTCAGTTAATGCTTCACCAAAAGCAATTGCCTTACCTGCTATAACATGCTCTAAAGGACCTCCTTGATTTCCTGGAAAAACAGCCAAATCCAATAAAGCTGACATTTTTCTTAGATTTCCATTTTTCAATTTAATACCAAACGGGTTCTCGAAATCAGTCCCCATCAATATTAAACCACCTCTTGGGCCTCTTAATGTTTTATGCGTCGTCGTCGTTACAATATGACAATGAGGAATAGGATCATTCAGTAGACCTTTTGCAATTAACCCTGCCGGATGAGAAATATCCGCAAGTAAAATAGCATTTACACTATCTGCAATTTTACGAAAACGTTCAAAATCCATATCTCGCGAATACGCTGAGGCACCGGCAATTATCAACTTAGGTTGTTCTTTGCTCGCTATTTCTTGAATCTTATCATAATCTAATCTACCTGTTGCCTTATCTACACCATAAAACACAGGATTATATAATCTACCAGAAAAATTTACTGGAGAGCCATGAGTTAAGTGTCCACCATGCGACAAATCGAAACCTAAAATCTTGTCTCCAGGCTGTAAACATGCATGATAAACAGCAGCATTTGCTTGCGAGCCAGAATGTGGTTGAACATTCGCATATGCAGCCCCGAAAAGTTCCTTAGCTCTATCAATAGCCAATTGCTCAACTTTATCCACAACCTCGCAACCACCATAATAACGCTTACCTGGGTAACCTTCTGCATATTTATTGGTAAGCACAGAACCCTGGGCTTCCATTACCTGCGGACTAGTAAAGTTTTCAGAAGCGATTAATTCAATTCCGTTAATCTGACGTTGTCTTTCTTCTTCAATAAGATTAAAAATTGTGGTGTCGCGTTGCATGTTGTTATTTATTTTAAATAAGATGCAAAAATACAAATAAGAGTACTTAATGAAATAAAAAAATGAATAAACCCATAACTTATTTATTAAAATTAGTTAATAACTATACCCCTATTCATACACATGATCAAACAATCAATTGTGCAGCTTAACGAAAATATACTATTACTCATCCCTATGCGTTATGATAAAAGCCTTTTATGGCACGGCTGTTGAAATAGCTTAATTAAATTCTAAAAATAATAGACATGAAAAAATTTCTACTATTTGGTTTTATAGGCCTACTACTATCTTGTAGCGGGGTTAAGAAAACACAGGAAGCTCTAAACTCTGGTAATTATATGGCAGCTATTAATAAAGCTGTTGTAAATATTGCAGAGAATAAGACCAAGAAAAGCAATCAGACATACATTGTACTTCTTGAAGAAGGTTATCGCAAGCATACCGAAAGGGAGCTTCAACATATTAAATTTCTTAAAAAGGATGGTAATCCTGCAAATTTTGAAGAGATATTTAATATTTATGACCGACTTAAATCGGTTCAGGAAAGTATTCGACCGTTATTACCATTATATATTCAAGATGAAAATAGAAAGGCACAATTCAGCTTTAAAAATTATGACGATGAATTAATTGATGCCAAGCTAAATTTATCTGAATACCTTTATAACAAGGCTACGACCTTATTAGATAAAGCAAATTATAAAACTGATTACAGAATTGCTTATAGCGATTTAAAATATTTACAGGAGTTAAATCCTAATTATAAAAACGTTGTTGCTAAAATTGATGAAGCATACCAGAAGGGTTTAGATTATGTTATAGTAGAAATGACCAACAACACCGATAAGGTAATACCAAGAAGATTAGAAGATGAACTCTTGAATTTGAATACCTACGGATTAAATAATAATTGGACGGAATATCATACGAATAGAATTCAAAATCAAATCTATGATTATCAAATGGAGGTTTCTTTTCAAGACATCAACATTTCTCCTGAACAAATTAGTGAGAAGCAGATAAGCAAAGAGCGTCAAATTAAGGATGGCTATACTTTTGTTGAAGATAGAAATGGGAATGTAGTTTCCGATAGTTTAGGGAATAGCATTAAAGTTGATAAGTTTAAAACCGTAAAATGTGATTTCTATCAGTTTACTCAATTTAAAAGTGCTCAAGTTACAGGAGTAGTAAATTTTATAGATTTAAAAAAACAACAGAAAATAAATCAGTATCCATTATCAAGTCAATTTATATTTGAGCACGTGTATGCAAACTACGATGGTGATAAAAGAGCTTTAGACAACAACTTGGTTTCCCTTTTGCAATTGGCTAGAGTTCCATTCCCCAGCAATGAACAGATGGTGTATGATGCCGGCGAAGATTTAAAGAACAATCTTAAGAATATTTTAAACAAACAAAGTTTTAACTAACAAAAAAGCCCCGTGAGAACGGGGCTTTTTTTATATGTACTGTTCTAATTTTATATCAGATATCGATCCGTGAGAATCATGTACTACGACTACCCCATTTTTAATTATTAATAATTGAGGCGATTGGTGCATTACTCCAAATTCCGAAGCCACTTCGTGTGACACATCTCTATTTGCCAACAAATCCAAAAAATAAAAATCCATTTGACCTTCCTCTAATCCATAGCCGCTTTTAAACATATTTAGCACCATTCTACTAATACCACAAGAAGTAGAATGTTTAAAAATAACCTGAGGCCTTGCGTTAGATAATTTCTTAATATCCTCTAACTGTGTTATCGCATTCAAAGGTTTCCATGGAATCTCAGAAACTTTCTTTCCATCCTCATCCTTGGAGCCGCCAAATATTCCACTAAATATTCCCATAAATTTCTTAATTTATTATTACCATTTAAGCATAGTCATATCTGACTATTTGTCACCTATCTTACTTAGATTTAAGACAGTTTGTCTTGCTATTATAATTGGTAAGATTCTTGAACATTACATTTCAAAAGTATTACAAATAACTAAAACTATAGAAAATGAATATAAATAATTTCACTATAAAGTCACAAGAGGCAATTCAAAAAGCCCAGATGATTGCCCAAGAAATGGGTCATCAGCAAATAGAAAATGAACATGTTTTTAAAGCACTTACCGAAGTTGAAGAAAATGTAATGCCTTTTTTACTTAAAAAATTAGGCGTCAATTTTAATTTGGTACAACAAATTTTGGAAAAGGAACTTACTAGTTTCCCTAAAGTGGAAGGTGGTGAATTACAATTTTCAAGAGAAGCGGGCAAAACTCTTAATGAAGCTAGCATAATCGCCAAAGATATGGGTGATGAGTTTGTTTCTCTAGAGCATTTATTCTTGGCAATATTAAAATCTAAGAGTAAAATAGCTCAAATATTAAAAGACCAAGGAGTTACAGAAAAACATCTTAAAGCAGCTATAGAAGAATTGCGTAAAGGAGATAAGGTTACTTCTCAAAGTGCCGAAGAAACGTATAATTCTCTACAGAAATACGCTAAAAATCTAAATGAGCTTGCGGATAGCGGTAAATTAGACCCAGTTATTGGTCGCGATGAAGAGATTAGAAGAATACTTCAGATATTATCTAGAAGAACCAAAAATAATCCAATTTTAGTTGGTGAACCTGGCGTAGGTAAAACTGCAATAGTTGAAGGTCTGGCCCACAGAATCATACAAGGTGATATTCCTGAAAATCTAAAAGATAAGGTTATCTATTCTTTAGATATGGGTGCTTTGATTGCAGGCGCGAAATATAAAGGGGAATTTGAAGAACGATTAAAATCGGTCATTAAAGAAGTTGTCAGTGCTGACGGAAACATTATACTCTTTATTGATGAAATTCATACGTTAATAGGTGCCGGTGGCGGTCAAGGTGCTATGGATGCCGCTAATATCTTAAAGCCTGCATTAGCGAGAGGAGAATTAAGATCTATTGGGGCTACAACTTTAGATGAATACCAAAAATATTTTGAAAAGGATAAGGCATTGGAAAGAAGGTTCCAAAAAGTTATAGTTGATCAACCCGATACAGAAAGTGCTATTTCCATTCTTAGAGGTATTAAAGAGAAATATGAAGCTCATCACAAGGTGCGAATTAAAGACGAAGCTGTCATAGCAGCCGTAGAATTATCGCAACGATATATAACCAATAGGTTTTTACCCGATAAGGCAATTGACCTAATGGATGAGGCTGCATCTAAACTTAGAATGGAAATCAACTCTAAACCTGAGGAATTGGACGTTCTTGACCGAAAGATCATGCAATTGGAAATTGAGATTGAAGCAATTAAAAGAGAAGATGATAAGCAAAAACTTAAAATATTAAACTTAGATCTAGCTAATGTAAAAGAAGAGCGTAATGAGATTTATGCTCAATGGGAAAGTGAAAAAACAGTTGTTGATAACATTCAACAAACCAAGTTAGATATCGAAAATTTTAAAGCAGAAGCAGAAAGGGCCGAACGTAATGGCGATTATGGCAAGGTAGCTGAAATTAGATACGGAAAAATTAAAGAAGCGCAGGAAAATCTAACAAAATTACAAGATGATTTAGCTGCACAGCAACACTCCGGAACTTTAATTAAAGAAGAGGTTACAAGCGAAGACATTGCAGAGGTAGTAGCAAAATGGACCGGTATTCCAGTGAACAAAATGTTACAAAGTGAACGCGAGAAATTATTGAAGCTCGAGGAAGTACTGCACAAACGGGTGGTTGGCCAGGAGGAAGCTATTCAAGCGGTTTCTGATGCTATTCGAAGAAGTCGAGCTGGATTACAGGATGCAAAAAAACCAATAGGTTCCTTCTTGTTTCTTGGTACTACTGGTGTTGGTAAAACTGAACTAGCAAAAACACTTGCATCCTATCTGTTTGATGATGAAAATGCCATGACCCGGATAGATATGAGTGAGTATCAGGAGAGGCATGCCGTGAGTAGATTAGTAGGTGCACCTCCTGGATATATTGGTTACGATGAAGGTGGTCAATTGACTGAGGCCGTGAGAAGAAGACCATATTCAGTAGTTCTTTTAGATGAAATAGAAAAGGCACACCCTGACACATTCAACATTTTGTTGCAGGTTTTGGACGAAGGCAGATTGACCGATAATAAAGGTAGGGTTGCCGATTTCAAAAATACCATCATAATCATGACCAGTAACATGGGTAGCCAGATTATACAGGATACTTTTGAAAATTCAAATGACATCCAAAGTGCCACTGAATCTGCAAGGGAAGAAGTTCTTGGTTTATTGAAGAAAACTGTACGACCAGAGTTTATTAATAGAATAGATGACATTGTAATGTTTACTCCTTTAACTAAAAACAACATCAAGGCAATCGTTGGTCTTCAATTAGAATCTCTAAAGAAAATGTTGCTCAAGCAACAAATAACCTTAGAGGCTACCGAAGAAGCCATAGATTATTTGGCTGAAAAAGGATATGACCCACAATTTGGAGCTAGGCCTGTAAAACGGACTATTCAAAAAGAAGTGTTGAACAATATGTCTAAATCACTTTTAAGTGGCGAAATAAAAGCCGATAGTGTTGTATTATTAGATGCATTTGACAATGCTTTGGTTTTCAGAAATCAAGAAAATATTATGGTTTAATAGTTTGAAAATGTAAAAAAGCGTCCTTATTTTTAATAAGGACGCTTTTTTTTATCAACAATATATACCATGCAGTATAGATTTTTTATATTCGCATAAAACAGTCTTACATGTCAACTAAAGCCGAAAGAACTACCGCTTATATTATTGAGACTGTTGCCCCTGTTTTTAATAAGCATGGCTATGTTGGAACAAGCATGAGCGATTTAACAGAAGCGACCAATTTAACTAAAGGTGCGCTTTATGGTAATTTCGAAAACAAAGAGGCTCTTGCTTTATCTGCATTTGAATATAATCGCAATCTATTACTTACAGCTATTGACGAACATTTATCAATAGAAGGAAAAGCAATGGATAAGATTGAAAATCTTATTGAATTTTATAAGAAATACGACATATTTACAATGAATATGGGTGGATGCCCCATTTTAAATGTAGGCATAGATGCCCAACATAACAATCGCTTATTGGCCGCAGCAGCTAAAGAAACTATAAAAGAAATTGAAGGCAAAATAGCCTTGGTTTTTGAAAGTGGAATTAATAATGGAGAGTTTAAACTTCCGGTCACGCCATTGCAATTCTCAAAACAATTATTTACAATTATACAAGGTTCTATTGCGATGGCCACCCTTACAAAAGACCGTAAATACCTTTTAAATACGGTTACCTATTTAGATGTTCTTATTAAAAGAGAACTGAAATAAACTTACGTTAGCTTACTTTTCTAAAGAGTACCAATAGAAATACTTGGGATAAATCAATTATTATTCTCCAGTTACTCTAAATATCCAAATCTTCTCTTTGTATTTTCCACCAAGGTTAGAATCCCTAGCCTCTCTTGCTTCTTTTATAGAGTTGTATTTAGCAAGATATACATAGTTGTAATTATTCAAATCCCTATAGAAAGATTTTGCGTCAATACCTTTTTTCTTCATATCTACCAAAAATGCATCTAAGTACTTCTTGGTGCCAAATACATTCGCAATCAAGTAATACCCTGGCGATAAGGAACCTTCTTTAGTGACTTCCTCATATTTCTCACCAGCTTTAGGCTTAACCACCTCATTTCTTGCAGCGAATTCGACTTTCTGTTTCTCAGCTTCAGCCAAGAGAGCCTCACTCTGAGCAATAGAATCTAGTTTTTTCTTTTGAACAAGTGCAACTGCTTCTGCTTCCTTCCTAATTACTGTAGCTATTGAATCTTGTATTCTTTGTTGCTGTAAAGCCATAGAAGCCGCCAAAGCTTGCTCTGCTTTTGCATTAGCAATAGAATCGCGTTTTTTTCTAATATCTCTCTTAGAATCTTTTACAGCAAGATCTGCTAGTCTTGAAGCTTCCACTATAGAATCATTTATCCTGTTGGATTCTATAAGGGCTAAACGTTCTTGTTTTTTGGCCTCTCGTTTTATGGCCATTTCTTCTTCTTTAGTTAATTCTTGAGATACTACAACTTCCTCTACCTCTGGTTTAGCAATTATGCTTTCTTCCTTTAATTTTTCCTCTTCTGCTATTAATTGTTCTTTAAGCTTTTCTTCAGGTGTCTCTAATGTTCCTAATTTGTATGAGGTTACCAATTCAAACGAAGGATCTTGCCCCTTTAAGTCAGAACTTGTACCTACCTCAATCAATGCTCCTATAGATAATCGCTTAAAGAAACGACCACCTGCTCCACCCGAAAATCCGTAAAAACTATTATAGCCTGCTTGTGCCCAATATTTATTGGTAGTCAGCAAGGATGTTAATCCCACTTGATTATCTAATCCAGGAATAGTTTTATAATATATCGAAGGCCTCAAAATTGAACTATCGTCTGTACTTAGTATAGATATTGGAAAATCGAAACTAGCCAATGCCAAAAACATACGTTCATCGGGACTAGAATTTCGTTCGTTCGTGCTGAAGTTATAATCAAATAAATTTTCTGAAACCAAACCAAGGTTAAATCTATCTATGCTCAAATTTATTCCGGGTGCCATTTGCACGATAAAATCATTAGGAATAGAAGTTTGAATGGGGTTCGGAACAAAAAAACGTTCATCAGCAAGCTTTTGTTGAAAAGCAAATAAATTTAGTCCGACACCTAAAAACACCTTTTCACTTAATTCAATGTTATATGCATAATTTAAAGCTGCACCTGTATTTAAAAAAATACCCGTATTATGCTGAAAAAAACCTACTCCCGCAGCAGAAACCTCATTTAATTTGGTAGTATAATTTAAGAACAATGAAGTTGGGTCGGCATCGTATGTTTGCCATTGCCATCTTGCCCATAAAGCAACAGAAGATGGATTATTGCGACCTAGACTATAGGCAGGGTTTATAAGACTACTATTATATTCGGTAAGATTTTGCTGCCTGAAATCACCAGGCAATACAACTTCTTGAGCCTTAAGGCCTAAAACTACAAAACCAATAAGAAGTGCCCCACAAAATTTTTTCATATGCAAAAAAACAAAAAATAGACTATTTATAGTACTATTTTGAAGTAATTTTAGTTATTAATTTAATACATCAAACAAATTTTCATGAAAGTCATAAAATTTCTTCTTTTCACATGCCTATTATTCAGTCTTTCTTGTAAAGATGAGGTTGTAATAGATACCTCGCAAGATCAAACATCTGTTTCAACATTTTACCTAATTAGACATGCAGAAAAGGTTAGAAGCAATCCTGACGATGCTGACCCAGAACTTAATCAAAAAGGATTAGGTAGAGCAATGCATTGGGCAGAAATTCTTGCAGATGTTGATTTAGATGCCATTTATTCTACCGACTATAATAGAACTTCTATGACTGCAGCACCAACATCGGTAAAGAAAAATATTGATATACAGTATTACGACCCAGGTACTCTAGACATTACCCAATTCAAAACAGACAATCTAAATAAAAATGTATTGATAGTTGGGCATAGCAATTCAACTCCAGAATTTGTGAATAAATTGATTGGTGAAGAAAGGTATTCTAATATCGATGATAGCGAAAATGGAATTTTGTTTATTGTACAAATTGTGAATGGAAGACCTACGGTTAATAAACTTATTTTCAACTGTAACTGCCCAGATTAATATTCTGTACTGCTTAAACCCTCTAAACCATTTGCAAATAGTTATAAAAGATTAAGACATTCATTGAATTGTTCTTACTTTTGCCATTGATGCAAAACACAATTAACATAAAGAATAAGAAAGCTCATTTTGAATATGAGCTGATGGATAAATTTACGGCCGGTATAGTTTTAGCCGGAACTGAAATTAAGGCCATTAGAGAAGGTCGTGCATCAATTACCGAAAGTTTTTGTGAGTTTAACGAGAAAAATGAACTTTTCGTCATCAATATGCAAATCGACGAATACTCACATGCATCTCACTTTAACCACAAACCAAAAGCTGAACGAAAATTACTTCTACAAAAAAGAGAGCTCAAAAAATTAAGTAAAGAAGTAAAAACTTCAGGTTTAACTATTGTTCCCCTTCGCGTATTCCTAAATGATAGAGGTCTTGCTAAAATGCAAATAGCTTTGGCAAAAGGCAAAAAGCTTTACGATAAAAGAGATTCTATTAAAGATCGTGACAATAAGCGTGACCTAGCTCGAGTAAAAAAGAATTTCAATAACTAGTTAGTTCTTATTCTCTAATAAGGGTACAAATCGAAACGACCCATATTCAGACTTAGAAAATTCCTTTTCAGTAGTTCGCACAAATAACGTCATAATTTGTTCTTCGAAGCCTATAGGAATCACTAACCTACCCCCTACTTTTAACTGTGAAAGCAATGTTTTTGGCACTTCAGGAGCACCTGCCGTAACAATAATACGATCAAATGGTGCCTGTTCCGGCAACCCCTTATAACCATCTCCAAAAATAAGTTTCTTAGGTCGGTAACCCATTTTCTTGAAAAATATATTCGTCTTTTTAAAAAGCTCAAGCTGCCTTTCTATAGTATAGACCTTAACTTTCAACTTTAATAGAATAGCAGTCTGATAGCCACTTCCTGTGCCTATCTCCAAAACTTTTTGACCTTCTTCTAATTGCAGTAATTCAGTTTGAAAAGCAACAGTAAATGGATGCGATATAGTTTGATTAGCGGCTATAGGAAATGCTTTATTTTGGTAAGCATGGCCCTCAAAACTACTATCCATAAACAAATGACGTGGAATTTCACGAACGGCGTCGAGTACCTTTTTGTCAGCTATCCCCTTTTCTTCTAATAATTGCGCTAAATGGTTACGCATGCCCCTATGCTTGAAGGTATCTTTCAATGGTAGTTGGTTTGACTTTCAAAGTTAGTAAAGATCTGCTAACGATGGAAGAACCTGTTTAAAACTTAAGTCAATAAATTATAAAATTGAAATAGCCCATAGGATAAAACTACCTAACTATGTGTATTTTTGAACAAAACAAAACAAAACAAAACAAATGTTAAAAGTTGGTGTTTTAGGAGCTGGACATCTTGGTAAAATCCACCTCAGACTTCTAAATGAATCTAAAAAATACGAACTCATTGGGTTTTATGATGCAGATAGCTCTAATGGAGAAAAGGTAAGTGCCGATTTTGGGTACACCTATTTTAATAATCTTGATAATCTAATTGACGCCGTAGATGTTATAGATATTGTAACCCCTACGCTGTCCCATTTTGAATGCGCAAAAAAATCTATTGAAAAAGGTAAGCATATTTTCATTGAAAAACCGATTACCCATACTTTAGAAGAAGCTAATTCACTTTTAGCCTTAGAGGCTAAATACGGTGTAAAAGGTCAGGTTGGTCATGTTGAACGATTTAATCCTGCATTTACCGCAGTGAAGAATGCTATAAAACAACCAATGTTCATTGAAAGTCATCGTTTAGCTGAGTTTAATCCAAGAGGTACCGATGTACCGGTGGTATTAGATTTAATGATTCATGATATCGATGCTATTTTAAGTGTGGTCAATTCTGAGGTAAAACAAGTAAATGCAAGTGGCGTATCGGTAATTAGCCAATCTCCAGATATTGCAAATGCTCGATTAGAATTTGAAAATGGTTGTGTTGCTAATTTAACCGCTAGTAGAATTTCATTGAAAAATATGAGAAAATCTCGTTTCTTTCAAAAAGACGCATATATTTCGGTAGATTTTCTAGAGAAGAAAGTTGAAGTCGTTAAAATGAAAGATGCACCAAAAGAACCTGGTGATTTTGATATGATTCTACAAAATGCAGAAGGAATCAAGAAACAGATTTACTTTGAAAATCCGTCGATTGAAACCAATAACGCCATTTTAGATGAGCTTGAATCATTTGCTGACGCCATTAACAATAATACTACACCAATTGTCAGCTTAACACAAGGCACTCAAGCCCTTAAGGTAGCTCTGCAAATTATTGCTGCATTTAATCCAAAGAAAATATGAAAAAAATTGCTGTAATAGGTGCGGGTACTATGGGTAATGGCATCGCCCATGTCTTCGCCCAAAACGGATTTCAAGTACATTTAATTGATGTTTCTCAAGAAGCTCTTGATAAGGGACTTGCCACCATAGCCAATAATTTGGACCGAATGTTGGCTAAGGATAAAATATCGACTTCAGATAGAGATAATACGCTTTTGAACATAACAAAGTTTATTGATTTAAAATCAGGTGTTTCCGGTACAGATATAGTAATTGAAGCTGCCACTGAAAATTTAGCTATTAAACTAAGTATTTTTAAAGATTTGGACACCTTATGTGATTCAAACACAATTTTAGCCTCCAATACGTCCTCAATTTCTATAACGCAGATAGCAGCATCTACCAAAAGACCAGATAAGGTTATCGGTATGCATTTTATGAACCCTGTACCTATAATGACCTTGGTTGAAATTATACGTGGTTACAGCACTTCAAACGTTACGACCAAAACGATAATGGAGCTTTCCAAAAAATTAGGAAAAACCCCTACCGAGGTTAATGATTATCCAGGTTTTGTTGCAAATAGAATATTAATGCCCATGATTAATGAGGCCATAGAATCCTTACATCATGGGGTTGCCGGTGTTCAGGAAATAGATACTGTAATGAAACTGGGTATGGCTCATCCTATGGGACCATTACAATTGGCAGATTTTATAGGTTTAGATGTTTGTCTTTCTATTTTAAATGTATTGCATGACGGATTTAAAAATGCAAAGTATGCGCCTTCACCCCTATTGGTGAATATGGTTATGGCTGGCAAAAAAGGCGTTAAATCGGGAGAAGGTTTTTATGATTATTCCGAAAGCAAAAAAGCCGAAAAAATATCAAGTCAATTCGAAAATTGAACTTTTCCCATATAAAGAATATACTATGTCGATAAAGGAAAATCTTTCTTCCATTTTAAGTACGCTGCCCGAATCGGTAACCCTAGTTGCTGTTTCAAAGACTAAACCTATATCAGACCTTCAACAAGTTTATGATGAAGGCCATCGCATATTTGGCGAAAATAGGGTTCAAGAAATGACAGGAAAATGGGAAAATATGCCTAAAGATATAGAATGGCATATGATTGGCCATCTCCAAAGAAATAAGGTCAAATACATGGCTGAATATGTTTCTTTGATACATGGCGTTGACAGTCCCAGATTATTGGCGGAAATAAATAAGCAAGCTGAAAAATGCAAGAGAACCATTTCTTGTCTTTTACAAGTGCATATCGCTGAGGAAGACACCAAGTTTGGTTTTGATGAAAAGGAACTACTTGCGCTGCTTGATAATGAAGAATTCAAGACATACAGGCACGTGAAAATTATCGGTTTAATGGGTATGGCTACATTTACAGATGATATGAATCAGGTTAGAAGAGAATTCAAAAGCCTTAAATCATTATTCTCCAAATTACAAAACAACCATCCAAATTTCACTACATTATCTATGGGTATGAGTGGAGATTATAAAATTGCCATAGAAGAAGGAAGTACTATGGTACGTATTGGAAGTAGTATCTTTGGAACGCGAAATTAAATCAAACGATTTCCACTACTTAAACAAATCAGATTTTACTAGATGTACGCGATTTTAGATATTGAAACCACAGGCGGAAAATTTAATGAAGAAGGGATCACCGAAATTGCTATTCATAAGTTTGATGGTCAAAAAGTAGTTGACAAATTCATCAGTTTGGTAAATCCTGAAAAAGAAATTCAACCATTTGTGGTTAAACTTACTGGCATCAATAGTAAAATGCTACAGACCGCACCTAAGTTTTACGAGGTAGCAAAACGAATTATTGAAATTACGGAAGACACTGTATTAGTTGCTCACAATGCCCAATTCGATTACCGGATATTAAGAACAGAATTTAGACGCCTAGGCTATAATTTTGAACGTAAAACCCTATGCACTGTAGACCTTTCCAAATTATTATTACCAGATGCAGAATCATATAGCCTGGGCAAGTTGGTTAGATCATTAGGCATACCTGTAAGTGATCGACACAGAGCGAATGGAGATGCATTAGCGACAATAAAGTTATTTAAGCTCTTACTGACAAAAGATTCTGAAAAAATAATTATCAAGGATACAATAAGAAAAGAAACCCAAGGCGAACTCTCTGAAAAACAATTGGATATTGTAAGAGAATTACCTAATAAGACAGGTATCTTTTATATGCATAATAAAGATGGCGATATTATCTACCTGAATAAAAGCACAGATATTAAAAAAAAGGTCAACCAACTCTTTACCAAAAGTGGTGACAAATCTAGAAAACTAGCCAAGGATACTAAAAAAGTAACTTATGAGCTAACAGGCAATGAACTTGTAGCAATTCTAAAAGAGCACGAAGAGCTATTAAAACTTAAGCCTAAATATAGCATTATTCCTAGAAAGAGAATGTTTAGTCATACGTTGTGCAAAACTGAAAATGAAAACGGTTACTTTGCTTTAGAAATTAAAGCTTATCGCGAATGTAAAGAACCGTTAGCCCTATTCAACGGAATATTCAGTGCTAAAAATTACTTATATAAAATTACAAAAGAGTTAGCGCTTTGTGAAAAAGTGAATGGTATAAGTGAAGCTAGAAACAATTGCTCAGGATATGAAAATGGTACTTGTAAAGGCGCTTGTATCAATAATGAAAATCAAAAGGAATATAACGAACGTGTTGTTGCCGCAATATCAAAGAATAGTATTCATAAAGATGCAAATATCATATTGCTTGATAAGGGGCGTGAAATTGGTGAACAAAGTGCAATTTTAATTAAAAATGGTTCACTTGTTGGATTTGGTTTTTACGACCTTAATTATCAAATAAATAATATTCATATCTTGGAAACCTTAATCACTCCTATGAACGGTACAAGAGACGCTAATTTTCTAATAGAATCTTATCTTAGAAAAAAAAGAGTTCATAAAATTGTAGAATTAAACGCTTAAGTTGAAAGAGGAAGACAAATTATCACCGTGGAAAAATAAACTTCATGAAATTATTTATGAAGCAGATACCCCCATGGGTAAATTGTTCGATTTAATTTTATTCGTAATCATCATTTTCAGCGTAATTCTTATAATGCTTGAAAGTGTAAAAGCAATTGACGCAGAGTATCATGAAATATTATTTGTGCTTGAATGGGTAGTTACCATTTTCTTTACAGTTGAATATATCGCTCGTATTATTTGTATTAAAAAACCTAGTCACTATATTTTTAGTTTTTATGGAATTATAGACTTCTTATCGACGATACCTCTTTATATATCATACATTTTTGCAGGATCACAAGTTTTATTAGCTGTTCGTGCCTTCAGATTATTACGTGTATTTCGAATATTAAAATTAGCTCGGTTTTTAGGAGAGGCTTCACAATTAAAAAGAGCCCTCAAAGCTAGTAGGGCAAAAATTACAGTTTTCCTTTTCGCTGTACTAATTGCTTCCGTGATGATGGGAACACTCATGTATTTAATTGAAGGTGATGAAGCTGGCTTTACCAGTATACCTACAAGTATTTACTGGACCATTGTAACTCTTACCACAGTAGGCTACGGCGATATAGCCCCCATAACACCACAAGGGCAAGCTATTGCCACAATCATTATGCTATTAGGATACGGAATTATTGCCGTACCAACCGGTATGGTCACTGCTGAATTCAATAGGCAAAACAAAGGCAAATCTAATGATGACGAACCTGGTAGGTATGTTCATATCAACACGCAATGTTGCCCTACATGTAGTAAAGAAGGTCATAGAGATGATGCTACCCATTGTTATAACTGTGGATCACTGTTGAATGAATAAAATTCTTATTTCCGTTGTAGGCCCTACCGCTATTGGTAAAACTAAACTGGCAATTTTGTTGGCTCGGCATTATAATACTGAAATAATATCAGCCGATTCTCGACAGTTTTTTAAAGAAATGAATATTGGCACAGCGGTTCCTAATAGTGATGAATTAAACCAAGCTAAGCATCATTTTATTCAACATAAGAGTATTACTGAAACTTATTCGGTTGGAGATTTTGAGCGTGATGCAATTGAAAAATTATCTTCCTTATTTAAAACGAATGAAGTTGTAATTATGGTAGGTGGTAGCGGGCTTTATGTAAACGCCGTTACCGACGGATTAAATTCGTTTCCAACAATTAGTGCTGATGTTAGAGAAGTACTGAATTTGGAACTTAAGGAGTATGGGATTGAGTTTTTACAGGAAAAATTAAAACAGTTAGATCCTGCTTATTTTAATAAGGTAGATATTCATAATCCACAACGTGTAATTAGAGCTCTTGAAGTGACTATTGGTAGTGGAAAGCCTTACTCTTCATTTATAGACAAACCTAAAGCAAAAAGAGGTTTTAGAGTTTTTACAATCGGCATTAAAGCAGATAGAGCTATTATCTATGACCGTATCAACCTACGAGTTGATTTAATGATAGCGGCTGGCCTAATTGAAGAAGCAAAAGAGTTATTACCGTATAGAAATTTTAATGCATTGCAAACAGTTGGCTATAAAGAGCTTTTCAATTACTTTGATGATGAGTGGACACTAGAATTCGCTATTTCAGAAATTAAGAAAAATACCAGAAGATTTGCCAAAAGACAACTTACATGGTTTCTTAAAAATGAAAATACCAAATGGTTTGATTATGACTATGACCAAAACCATTTATTAAATGTAATAAATAATGAAATTTTAAATTTAAAGAATGATTAAATCACAGATTTTATTAGTCATGGGAGTTTCTGGTAGTGGAAAATCAACTATTGGTCAACTATTGGCTGAAAAATTGAATATTCCTTTCTTTGATGGAGATAGTTTTCATCCTGAGGCAAATGTCAAGAAAATGAGTGAAGGAAAACCTTTGAATGATGATGACCGCCAAGGTTGGTTAGAGCGGTTAAATGAAGTTGCACTAGAAAACACATCAACTGGTGCTGTAATTGTTTGTTCAGCATTAAAACAAAAGTATAGGGCTATTTTGAGCCATAATTTAGAAAGTCAATATAAAATCATCTATTTAAACGGAAGCTTTGAACTAATCAACAATCGTTTGAATGAACGTAAGAATCACTTTATGCCTAAAGGACTTTTACAGTCTCAATTCGACACCTTAGAAGTGCCAACAGAGGCACTTTTCATTTCAATAGACCAAACACCTATCGAAATCGTAACAGAGATTATTAAAAAGCTTTAAAATCAAAAAGCATCCTATTTGGGATGCTTTTTTTAATATAAATTTTATTGGAATTTACTCTCCCTCTGTCTTAACAACCAAACGGAAACCTTCTCCATGAATATTTAATATTTCAACCGTATCATCAACTTTTAAATACTTACGCAATTTGGCTATATATACATCCATGCTACGTGAAGTAAAGTAATTATCATCTCTCCAAATCTTGGTCAATGCCAGTTCACGTGGCATCAAATCATTTTCATGTAATGCCAATAAGCGTAACAATTCATTCTCTTTAGGTGATAACTTGATAGCTTCGTTATCTTTGTATTTAAGGAACCTCAATTTAGAATTCAAGTGAAAACCACCAATTGTAAACTCAAATTTTTTGCTATCAGCTAAACCATTAGAAGCTTTTCTTTGAAGAATAGCTTTCAATTTCATTAATAACACCTCAGAATCAAAAGGCTTATTCAGATAATCATCTGCACCAGCTTTATATCCTTTTAGAACATCTTCCTTCATCGTCTTTGCCGTTAGAAAAACAATAGGAACATTCTCGTTCTTTTCGCGAATCTCTTTTGCTAAGGTAAAACCATCTTTGTAAGGCATCATGACATCCAAAATACAGATATCAAAATTATCTTTTTTGAACTTCTCAAAACCTTCCATCCCGTTTTTGGCCAATGTAACATCGAAGTCATTCATTGACAAATAATCTTTCAATACAATTCCAAAATTTGGATCGTCCTCAACTAAGAGTATCTTTTTATTTATTGTTTCCATAATATTTATATTAACGGCAGTTTAATGTAAAATGTACTTCCTTTACCTTTTTCACTTTCGGCGTATACTTCGCCTTGATGATCTTCAACTATTTTTTTAACGTAGGCCAATCCTAAACCATGACCCTTAACGTTGTGTATATTTCCTGTGTGTTCTCTATAGAATTTTTCAAAAACCTTCTTGAGAACACCTTTGCTCATACCAGTACCTTGATCTTGAACCTTAATAATGATATAATTCTTTGCTCTTTCTGTAAACACATCTATTTTTGGTGCCTCTTCCGAATACTTAATGGCGTTATCGAGCATGTTGACTATTACATTGGTAAAATGCATTTCGTTAGCTAATACTTCTGAACGTTCCGCATCTAGATGTGTATGTATATATCCTCCTCTATCATCGACTATTAGCTCGACATGGGTAATTGCGTCTTCTATTATGTCATGTACATCGACTCTATCCTTACTAATATCAAGCTGATTTTTCTCCAACTTCGATATACGTAATACATTCTCTACTTGAGCGTGCATTCTTTTATTCTCATCACGAATCATCTGCAAGTATCGTAACACTTTTTCTTGATCTCCAATAATTTTTGGGTTTTTAATAGCTTCAACCGCTAAGTTTATTGTCGCAATAGGTGTTTTAAATTCATGCGTCATGTTATTGATGAAATCTGTCTTTATTTCAGATATCTGTTTTTGACGAATCAATTGATAAATTGCTCCAGAATAAGCTACTACAATAATTATTGTAAACAATAAAGAAAGTAAAGCCAAACCTAAAATGGACTGAACCAGGAAACGTTTCTTCTTTGGAAACGATATTAACAAATCAAAATTTGAAATCCCTTCAAAGTCAACAAACATGGGAGATTTATAAATATTGGTCTCTGCATACTTAAATCTTTTCGATTTAATTTTAGTCGGCAAACCATTACTATAAACACCATATTCAAATGAAATATCTATACCTCTGTTTTCTAATTCGCGCTGTAACAACAATTCAATTTCTTGCTTAGAAACTCTTTTATGAATTGGTATACGTTTTGCGTGAACCATAAACATTTCTTCCATAGCAGCCTCTTCCATTTTATTTAGGCCACCAATTTTTTCAACACGCTGAATTGGATTCAAACGAAATCTATTACCCTCTAAATCGAAATCCTCCTTAAAAATAGAGGTCGTTCGTTTACTGGTATAATTTTTAATAATAGTGGTATCTGCAACATCAGTACTATCAAAGAACGTGGACGAAATACCATAATCCTCTTCCAAAATACCGTGCTCATACAGTAAAATTTCATTAGAGTTGACATCCCTATCAATAAAGAAAAAATTTGTTAATTGTGTTCCCTTAAGCTCACCTATACTATCTACCGCACTCCAATACCTATCGAAATAGTTTTTGGTTTCTCTTTCAGAAATTTTATTGGTGACACTGTTCAATGCTTCAGCAACACTACTAGAAAATTGCTCTTCACTGCTATCAATAGACTTTTTAATCCAGAAGCTTTGAACGAAAATCAGACCAATAAGCGAAAGGCTCATTAAAATTACTAAGAGCACAAATAACTTTTTGTTCATTGGGGGATAAAATTAAAGATTTAACAGGTAGACAATAGTACGTTTAACCTAACCTTAACAAAAATGTTAAAATTGCTAAGAAACTAACAATCAGCAAGAATTGCTTCGTGTACATCTTGAACTTTTAAAGCTGTACTTTTTAGGTCAATATTTTCTATTACAAAATTGGTTGATTCTAACTTGGTTTCATCATCAAGTTGATTATTCATTCTAGCAATAATCTGCTCTTTTGTAGATCCATCACGCGACAAAACCCGCTCTATTCTTATTTTTTTTGGTGCGGTAACTAGAATTACCGAATCATATAATTCTTGAGCATTATTTTCGAATAACAATGCCGTTTCTTGAATTACGTAGGGGGCATTTTGTTTTTTTGTCCACTTAATAAAATCCTTCCGAACCACAGGATGCACTATTTTATTAAGTTTCTCTAACATATCAGCATCATTGAAAACCTTTTTTGCTATATAAGTTCTATTTATTTTATCATCTAAATAAGCTTTTTTACCTAAAAGCTCAACTAACTCCTTCTTTATTTTTTTAGAGGTATTCATTAAATGCTTAGCACGCTCATCTGAATTGTACACGGGTACACCGAGCTCATGAAACATTGCCGCTATGGTAGATTTACCACTACCTATACCACCTGTCAGTCCTACTACAATCATTCCCTTCTTAAAATAAATTCAATCTCATTGGTATCTATCATTGCATTGTTCAAAGTCTTAGGGTATTGTTTTAATATAACCGATAAACGATTACCTGTTTCTGAAGAGAAATTTGAATAATCTGCTACAACCTCAAAATCCTTAACCTCTAATTCTTTTAAGCGCTCTAATGTACCTTGGCAACGAACTTCAACAATTTCAGGAAAAGTACGCACCTTTACGTTTGGCGGTAAATTTATTACTGTTACTGGAACCTTTATAACCAGCTCAGAGAATTTAACCACATTACCAATAACGCGAACAAAATCGTTCGAAAATGTAGTACCATTCAATTGTTTTGGCAACTTTAAAGCAACATCCTTCGAAAATGAATTATCTAAATCATCAATTTTAAGCAGATCTGTTTCAATAACGTTAATGGTGTCAATCTGACTTTTAGGGCCAGATATTTGAATAGAATCTGGCTGTATTACTATTTGTCCTTCTAAAATATGATTGGCAGCATAAGTCAATTCTAACATTGCCTTGACAAGAACTTTCTTGGTTTTCAAAGATGTAAAATCGAAATAAATAATATCACTATCGAAATCAGTTAACGTACTGTAATTATTAAGTTGAGCCTCTAACTGTATTCTAATCTGATCTGCCGTTAAGTAATAGCTATCGTCTTTATGCATTACTTTACTTACGTCTAATTGAATCTCTTTTGGCTTTAAGTGATATCCTAAAAATTGAAACCCTACTGCTTTTAGTCTTACTTGAAGTTCTTTCTTAGGAGTATTTGCCAACAAAAATTCTGAAGGAATATTTACGTAAGTAATATTAAAGGTAGTGTTGCTGGTATAGGTTTGCGAAAGCTTATTAATTAACCAAGCGAGCGAAGCACACAATAGAAATATAAGAAAGACTTTTACCTTTCTTTTTTTCAATCCTGTTCGTATCCATTCTATTAGCCGTACCATTAATTTAATCTAAAAAATAATTTAGGAAAAATCTCCTCTGGTTTTTTATTACTTAAATTAAGATATAGAGTTGATTTTAAAAATCCGAATCCATATCCGAAAAATTGTATCGCAGTTGCCATTAATGACAAAAGAGCAACCTTTAAACTTCCTGTTTTATTTAGCGCATCGATAAATAAAATAATAAAGTACGTGGCATAGAAATACAATGGAATCCTAAAACCGACTATGGCCAATAAAATAGAAATCAATAGACCTATACAAAATACCGTAGGAAACCAATAGGTTATTTTTTTAGTTTCAGGATGCCATAAATTTAAAATGGGTCTTACCGTACCAAACTTATTTACTTGTATGTAAAACTTATTCCAATCTATACGTCTTTTATGAAATACAAAGGCTGTTGTAATCAATTTGGTTCTGTAACCTTTGTTCCAAATGCGTATGGTGAGGTCTGGATCTTCCCCTGGGTGAATATTTCCATAACCGCCCACATTTTCATAAGCTTCTTTAGAAATACCCATATTAAAGCTTCTAGGCTGAAATTTATCCACCGCTTTATTACCGCCACGAATTCCGCCAGTGGTCAAAAATGAAGTCATGGCATAATTAATCGCTTTTTGTACAGCTGTAAAAGATTCATGCGCAGCGTCTGGACCACCATAGCAGTGTACAAAATCTTCTTTTAAACTCTCCTCAACTACCTTTAAATATTCCGGAGGAAGAATACAATCAGAGTCTAGTACGATAAAATAATTACCCTTAGCCCTAGCCATACCATAGTTACGTGAATCTCCAGGGCCTGAATTCGGTTTTTTGTAATAAGATATGGAAACTGAATCTAGATACTCACCTATAACATCCTCTGAAGAAATAGTAGAGCCATCTTCAACAATGACCACCTCAAAAGTTTTGTTATAGGTTTGTAACCGTAGACTGTTCAACAGCTCCTTAATTTCGTTGGGTCTATTGTATACGGGAATGATAAAAGAAAACGATAAGTCCATTATAACTCTCCTTTTATGAATAGGCTCCAAAAAAATTGGATGATTGTAAACCTGATTAAAATTTCTCTATAACTTCTTGACTAACCCCTGTATTAGAGAAACCACCATCATGAAACAAATTCTGCATGGTTACCTTTTTAGTGTAGTCTGAGAACAATGTCACCGTATATTCAGCACAATCTTGGGCCGTTGCATTACCTAGTGGAGACATTTTTTCTGCATAACTAATAAAGCCACCAAAACCTTTAACACCTTGACCAGCTGTAGTTGCTGTAGGAGATTGTGAAATCGTGTTTACTCTAACTTTTTTCTCTTTTCCGAAGAAATATCCAAAACTACGTGCGATAGATTCTAAATATGCTTTGTTATCGGCCATATCATTATAATCTGGGAATGTTCGTTGTGCAGCCATATAGGTCAATGCAACAATACTACCCCACTCGTTCATGGCATCGGCCTTATATAATGATTGCATTACCTTGTGAAAAGAAAGGGCTGAAACATCCCATCCTTTTGCAGTGAAATCATATTTTTCATCGGTGTAAGCACGCCCTTTTCGAACATTTACAGACATACCGATAGAATGCAATACAAAATCAATCTTACCTCCTAAAATCTCAACTGCCTTAGCTACTAAATTATCTAAATCTTCAACACTTGTAGCATCTGCTGGAATAATTTGAGAACCTGTTTTTTTAGCCAATTCATCAATCTGACCCATTCTCATCGCAATTGGGGCGTTTGTCAAAACAAAAGTACCACCTTCATCATGCACAGTTTGTGCCGTTTTCCATGCAATAGAATTTTCATCTAATGCTCCAAAAATAATTCCCCTTTTTCCTTTTAATAAGTTATATCCCATGATAGTTGATTCTATAGTTAAAGTTATAATTCAAAGATATCTAAAATATGTTAAAACCGAATTGAAGTGCGTAGTAAATACCCCTATCAACTAGATAAAGTCTAGGGCATTCGAAATAATATTAATACAAATAAATACAACTGCCAATATAAGTAATTCTAAATCAAACTCTTAATGACGGGTTCAGTAATTGCTTCGCATGAGCCAAAGCCGAGTCTGATAAGTCTTTACCACTCAGCATATGCGCTAATTCGACAATCCTTTCGTCAGTCGTCAATTTTTTCATATTGGTCATTGTACGTTCGGCACCTTCCGTTTTAAATACTTTAAAATGATTATTTCCTTTTGAGGCAACTTGCGGTAAATGAGTAATTGAAAATACTTGTAAATCAGCACTCATATCTTTCATGATATCAGCCATTCTATTAGATATTTCACCGGACACACCCGTGTCTATTTCATCGAACATAATAGTTGGTAATTTTTCATACTTAGCAAGTATCGCCTTAATTACCAGCATTATTCTTGACAATTCACCACCGGACGCTACTTTTTTCAATTCTCCATAACTACCACCTCTGTTAGCTGTAAACAGAAATGAAAGTTCATCCATTCCTGTTGTAGTGAAGGAATCGGTTGCACTTAAAACAATTTCAAAAGATGCACTTGGCATACCTAATAACGCTAAATCTACTTCTAACTTCGATTTCAATTTTGGTATGATAGCATTACGTTTTTCACGCAATACGACAGATTGCTCCTCTAGTGCAGATTCCATGTCCTGCAACTCGAGGGTCTTCAAAGAAATCTTTTCATCTAAATGAGCCGTCTCAAATACTTTGTCAGCAAGGTCATTTTTAATTGTAATCAACTCTGAAATCTCACTTACATTATGTTTCTTCAACAAGTTATAAAGAAGCTGCAATTTCCCATTCACCTCTTCAAGCCTTTTTGGGTCTGATTCAACACTCTCTTGCAACCGTTGTAATTCTGAGCTTACATCGTCTAATTCTATAAATACTGATTGTACACGCTGATACAACTCTTTAAAGTTAGCTCCAAAATCGACCAATTTCGATAAGGATTGCCTTATTTCGGTTACCAAAGACAGTACTCCTATTTGCTCGTCATTAAACAATTGGTCTCCTTTAGACAATTGCTCCATGATTAATTCAACATTATTTAATTGCTCGTACTCCTCTTCCAACTCTTCTATTACCCCAACTTTTAACGGTGCCTTTTCAAGCTCTTCCAACAAAAACGAGTTATAATCTTGTTCTTTATTTGCAGTACTCTGCACATCCATTAAACTTTGAAGCTCTTTTTCTGCTTTCCGGTAAATTTTTAAACCTTTTCTATATTCCGCTAATCGTTTTTGGTTGTTTGCCAATGCATCGACCAATTTCAATTGAAAGTCATTTTCGGTAAGCTGCATGGTCTGATGCTGAGAATGAATATCAATTAAATTTTCACCAAGTTTGGTAAGCACATCTAAAGTTACCGGAGTATCATTTATAAAAGCTCGTGATTTACCACTAGGTAAAATCTCTCTTCTAATGAAGGTACTAACATCATAATCTAAATCGTTCTCTTTAAAAAAATCCTGAAGTCCGTAGGTATCAATTTTAAAAATACCCTCAATTATACATTTCTCATCTTTAACTCGTAAAGAAGATAAATCTGCACGTTTACCAAGTACGAGAGACAAACCACCAAGTAATATTGATTTTCCTGCACCTGTCTCACCTGTAATTACGGTAAAACCTTTATCGAAGTCTACTTCAAGGCTATCAATTAATGCATAATTAGTAATGGAAAGGGTTGAAAGCACGTTTCGGAATTTTAGATTAACAAAGGTAATCTATATTCCGTTTTTAAAAAAGGCTCAATATTTAATATCGTTCCAAGTAGTTGCGTATAGAGGGGCAATTTTATTCAAGGTTTCCTTCAACTTAACTATATCTACCTTTGGTCCGTCAGAAAAAATATTTTGTATTTCTTCAGATTTTGCATCAAAAAACGTAGAAATCAAAAACGCATTGGGCCTTCTATTGATCATCGTTTGAAAAAGATTCATTGTACCTGCTATCACTTGCTTTCCTGTGCTATTATTATCGGACATGATGTCTAACCCTTTTCTATGGTAATTGTACATTGCAATACGATATTCCCTATACGTGTTCGATAACAGGTTATCTACCAATTCGAACCTACTTCTATTAGAGTCTGCAGATTGGCTCCATCCAGCAAAATTACTTCCTTGCGCCATGGTCACAATATTCTGTGCCTTTCTATAAAAATCAGTACCACCTTCTAAAGAAAAGGTATCAGCATCAAGACCTAAAATAATATACGCATAGTACGACAGTACACTTACCAAATTAGATTCGAACTGATTTTCGTTGAAAATTAATGGTTGAAATTCTATATATTGAAAACTAAACTGATTGTCTTTGTAATTAAAAACAGGAGTGGAATATGATGTGTTGTATACTGGTCTTGAAGATTGTATTTGAATAGTACCTTTAAATCGGTTCGATTCGTATTCTGTAATCGTAATGAACATCTGTGCATTTATACGCTCATTCTCTTTGTATACTCTATTCGTCCATTTTGACTTGTTCACAAAATCATTCAGCGAACGCTCTAATGTCTTAAACACCTGAAGGTCACCTTGCGATAACTGATCAGAATTAACGGTTACGGTACAGGTTAACTCTTGTGCCTTAACAGTGAAACTTACTGAACACAACAGTAGTAGAAAAAGAATCTTACGCATAACGTCTTTTAATAATTTCATTAAAGATGTCCACAGCAACATCTGCCTTGGTCTTTAATTCAAACGTAGTTATGCTAGAATTGGTATCTATAAATGAAATTTTATTGGTAGCACCGCCAAAGCCAGCACCTTTATCTCGCATTGAATTCAATACTATAGCATCTAAATTCTTACGCTTAAGCTTACTCAATGCATTCTCTACTTCATTTTCGGTCTCTAAGGCAAAACCAACCAAGTATTGATTTTTCTTGTGCTCACCGAAAGTTTTAAGAATATCTTTATTCTTGACCAAATTTATAGTAAAGTTCTCATCAGACTTTTTAATTTTCTGCTCTGCTACCGACTTAGGTCTATAGTCAGCTACTGCTGCGGCACAAATCACGATGTCTGAATCATCATAATACATATGTGCACTGTGATACATATCTTCTGCAGAAACAACTTTTACTACATGAATATTATCATGCTCTATCGACAAATGTGTAGGGCCCGATACCAAATAAACTTCGGCTCCTAAATTAGCTGCTGTTTTAGCAAGCTCAAAGCCCATTAAACCTGAAGAGTGATTTCCTATAAATCGCACAGGATCTATAGCTTCATAGGTAGGCCCTGCCGTAATCAATACTTTTTTTCCCGACAAAGGCAGACCTTGAGAAAGATGATTTTTAATAAAACCAACAATAGCTTCTGGTTCAGCCATTCTACCTTCACCATTTAGGCCGCTCGCAAGCTCACCACTGGTTGCAGGTATGATCATATTACCGAATGATATGAGCGCATTCATTGAGCTTTTTGTACTCGGATGCTTGTACATATCTAAATCCATGGCAGGGGCTACAAAAACCGGACATTTAGCCGATAAATAGGTAGCCAATAATATATTATCGCAACTACCAGAAGCCATTTTAGCCATGGTATTTGCGGTTGCCGGCGCAATTATCATTAGGTCTGCCCAAATCCCTAATTCTACATGATTGTTCCAATCTATGGTATTTGCTTCCGATTTAATAAAATCCATAACCACAGGGTTTTTAGCCAAAGTAGCTAACGTAAGTGGGGAAACAAAAGAGCTGGCGCTATCGGTAAGTATGACCTTAACGTTAGCGCCAGCTTTTATAAATAAACGAACTAAGAATGTTGTTTTATAAGCAGCAATTCCTCCGGTAATTCCTAAAAGAATGTTTTTGCCGTTCAACATGTTTCTTAAGCGTCTTTTTCTGTATTTCTATGGTAGATTTTATCCATCAACCACTCCTCTACTGCCATAGCATGCGGCTTAGGTAGTTTTTCATAAAATTTAGAAACTTCAATCTGCTCTTTATTTTCAAAAACTTCCTCTAAACTATCACTATAGGTAGCAAATTCTTCTAATTTCTCTAAAAGTTCTTTTTTAATTTCAGAATTAATCTGAACAGCACGTTTTGCAGTAATTGAAATAGCCTCGTAAATATTTTCAGTTGGCTTATCGAACTCGTTACGGTTAATAGTAACAGTAGATACCGCTGCTTTTGAGTTTTTTAAATCGTTCATATTCATAATTAAATTATTTATTTTGATTCAACGGTCTGTGGTTGCAAACGTTGTAATTCTTTATTTATTTTCTCGAGAAGATTATTAGCTTCTTTATCGAATTTTGATTCTGGAAATTGTTTCTTAAGTGTAGTGTAGGCAGCTTTTGCTGATTTTAAACGCTCCTCTTTTAAGCTCTCATAACTGTTCATAGCCATATGAGTCAAAGCCTCTAATTTAACGAACATTGCGTCTTCCCTATATATAGAGCCAGGATTATCTGAAACAAAATTATCACTTGCAGCTACGGCAGATTTAAGCATATCAAAGTTAAACTCACCTAACTTATTATATTGTTTCAATATTTGAAAAGCTTTCTCTTCTTTCTTAGCAGTAAGCTCTTGTGCCATAGCATTTGCTTCAGCAAAATATTCAGATTCAGAATACGTATTAATAAAGTTTTGCAACTTCAATAACGCTTTATCAGTTTCCGTCTGATCTAAAGAATATTCAGGTGATAACTCATAATAGCTTTTAGCACCTAAGAATGTTGCTTCAATAACTTTATCACTTTTGGGATACGATTTTATGAAACGTTCAAATTGATAGCCGGCCATATTAAAATCGCCACGCTTAAAATAACTATTGGATAAAAAGAACATTACACGCTCACCTTGTGGCTTGCCAACATATTTTGGTGCTATCTGCTCATACAAACGGTTAGCCCTTTTGAAATCTCCTTCTTCATAGTATTTTTCAGCCAAATCATATTTAACCTTAACATCATCGTTCTTAAGCGCCTTTTGGTACTCGCTACACGATTGTAAAGCAATGGCAATCAACAGAATCGGGAATATTCGCCTCATTTTAAAAAACATTTTGCAAAATTAATGATTATCAATGGATTTAAAAACATTTTAAACCAATAAAAATACAGGCTTAATGCGGCACAAAACTACCTTTTGGGGAAGTTTTAACGAAATTTATGCAGGTATACGAATCACCGATTCCATAAATGAAACAATTCTATGCTTCAATGAATCGGTCGCAGCCATAAGTGGAAGTCGTACAAAAGGCTTTGCTATACCTAGGTATTCAAAAATCACTTTAATGCCAGCTGGGTTGCCTTCCTCGAAAATTAGCTTCATACCTTCTTGCATCTTATAATGGTATTTATATGCTTCATCAGTATTCCCGTTCAATCCTTCATGGACCATCTTAGAGAATTCTACTGGCAGGCCTTGACCGATAACAGAAATTACGCCGTCACCACCAGCAACTATGGTAGGTAAAGCCGTTATATCGTCACCTGAAAGTACTAAAAAGCCCTCTGGTCTTTTAGAGATTAGTTCTAAAACTTGTGACATATCTCCACAAGCTTCCTTAACCGCAACAATATTCTCGAAGTTCTTTGCCAAACGTACTACAGTTTCTGGCAGCATATTACTTCCTGTTCGGCCTGGCACGTTATATACAATAATAGGTAATGGAGATACTTCTGAAAGTGCTTTAAAATGCTGAAAAATTCCTTCTTGTGTAGGTCTGTTATAATATGGAGAAACCGATAAAATTGCTGTATAGGCAGATAAATTTAAGGTCTGTAATTCCTCTACAAGACCCATCGTATTATTACCGCCTACGCCAATGACCAAAGGTAAAATATCTGCATTAGCCTCTTCCACGGTTCGCATCACCAACAGCTTTTCGGATCTTGTTAGCGTTACAGACTCTGCAGTTGTTCCTAACACTACCAAATAATCGATACCACCTTTGATATTATGGGTTACCACCTTTTTAAGGGCAAGAACATCTACCGAACCATCTTCTTTAAAAGGCGTAATCAACGCAACTCCTGCACCCTGTAATTCTTTCATAATTAAATCTCTTTAAAAATGCCCAAGTACTTTTTCAATTCTTTTTTAAACAACTGAAAGTCCTTTAATGGCGTATCTAATATTAAATCGTTATAAGTAGGGCCAACTTCTTTAAAACCTACTTTTAAACGGGCCTTTGTCTTTGCTGACATTAAATTCAACAAAAGACTATCCTCGTTATAATAATTTACTAATAGGTCGTATTCCCTGCCTAAAAATTCAAGAGCATAACTATTTTCTATTTCACCGTTCCACCCTAAATCTTTATCTGAAAATACAGGTGTTGCATAGGGTGAATTCTTATCGTAAAAACGCTTATATCCTATAATCTTTACCGCGTTTGGTTGCAACGAAAATTCATCTTGAAACTGAAAAAACAGCTCTGACTTTTCGAATTTATCCAAATCTACAATACAACCTAATGAACGTATACCCTTACTCTCACGCGTTACAGGTGGTGGCATTGCCGCCAATTGTCTCAATAGCTTACGGCCAGATTTTCGTTTAAACTTGTCCTTAATTCCTTTTAAAAACATGTATTTTTACATTTACACAAATGTAAATAATATCCCTGCAACTCTATGGCGAAGTTAAAACACTTTGATATTTTAAAAATAAAACATTTTGTTATATTTACAACATTATTGATTGTAGGCTCTTGTAAGAAGGAAGCAAAACACCTAACCGAATTAACTGGTAAACAAATAGCTATCGATAGCAGTTATACTCTTGTCGATAGTATTCAAGATTTTATTACCCCTTACCATGATCGTATAGAACAGGTTCTTGATAGTACTATAGCCTATGCACCATATGCCATTTCCAAAACAGATGGTAAATTCAATACAACGGCGGGCAATCTTATGGCCGATATTGTCATGAGTGAAACGAATCCTATATTCCAAAAGCGAACAGGTAATACGATTGACTTTGTATTACTAAACCATGGTGGTATACGTGCAGTCATATCTAAAGGAAACGTTACCGCAAGAACCGCCTACGAGGTTATGCCTTTTGAAAATTCGGTTGTTGTGGTAGAATTAAAAGCTGAATCTCTTTTAAAAATGGTTGAATATCTAATAAAAGCAAAGCGAGCACACCCAGTATCTGGTATACAATTAATCTTGAACAAGAATAATACCGTAAACACTTTTACTATTGGCGGAAAGCCGATAGATATGAATGGAACTTATTTTGTAGCTACCTCAGATTATTTAGTAACCGGTGGCGATAATATGGCCTTTTTTAAAGATGCAATTTCTAAAACCGAGACCGATTATAAGATTAGAAATGCAATGATAGATTTCTTTTCTAAAGTAGATACGCTATCACCTAAAGTAGACCTAAGATATTATCAACTACAGTAATATGGAAAGAAGAAAATTCATACGAGATACCGCAGCATCTTCAAGTTTATTGACACTTGGAGGATTAAGTCTTAATTCGTGTGCGGCAAAAGCTAAGAAGCATATTACAATTTTGCATACCAATGATGTTCACAGCCATATAGATGCTTTCCCAAATGATCATGCCGATTTTCCTGGTTTAGGCGGTTTGGCCAGAAGAGCTGGTTTGGTAAATAGTATTCGAAAAGAGAACCCACATACCCTACTTTTTGATGCTGGTGATATTTTTCAGGGTACGCCGTATTTCAATTTTTATGGTGGTGAACTGGAGTTTAAGCTTATGAGTATGCTCAATTATGATGCGACCACAATTGGCAATCATGATTTTGACAATGGTGTGGACGGACTCTTAGCCCAAATGCCTTATGCTAAATTTAATTTTTTAAGCGCTAATTACGATTTTACCAATACTGATTTAAATGGCTTCACACAACCGTATAAGATTTATGACAAAGATGGAGTAAAAATCGGCGTTTATGGTTTAGGTATTCAACTACACGGTTTGGTTACAAAAAAACTCTATAAAGAAACCCAATATCTTGACCCTTTCGAAATGGCCACCGATATGGAAACCAAGCTAAAAGAAGTAGAAAAATGTGATTTGGTTATTTGCCTCTCACATTTAGGATACGCATATGATTTTGCTGAAAAACCAGACGATTTAAAACTAGCCAAAAAAACCAAGTATACCGATTTAATTATTGGTGGTCACACACATACATTTTTAGAAAAACCAACAGTGGTAACCAATGCGACCGACCGCGAAGTTTTGGTAAACCAAGTAGGTTGTTATGGTGTGAATCTAGGCAGAATCGATTTTTACTTCGATAATACAGGCAACTCTGCTTCAGGATATACTATTAAAGTCTAACTTTTAGACCACATTATGGAACAATTGATAAGAACCACCAGTACCGATAAGGATTTTAAAGCTTTGGTCGTTTTGCTAGATGAGGATTTAGCGCAACGTGATGGGGAGGATAATGTGTTTTACGCTCAATTTAATGGTATTGTACAGCTCAAACATTGTGTGGTATATTACTTATATAACATACCTGTTGCATGCGGCGCTTTTAAACCTTTTGATGAATCTACCATTGAAGTAAAACGGATGTTTGTTCAACTAGGCCATCGTGGGAAAAATATAGCCTCTAAAATTTTAAATGAACTTGAAGTATGGGCTAAGCAATTAAACTATTCCTCTAGTGTGTTAGAAACTGGATTGCGCCAACCCGAAGCTATTGCTCTTTATAAAAAGAATGGATATACGATTATACCGAATTACCCACCCTATAAAGGTATAAGCAATAGTGTATGTTTTAAAAAATCGCTTTAAGTTTACGGCTAATAATTTTATACTTCTTTTTATATATCATTTTCCATTAAAAAACAGTTGGCTATATTTTACAGATAGTAAGGTAGTTTGGGACGAACTGTATGACCCCCAAGGGAATTATAATGGGTACATGGTTGAAGAAGATTTTGGAAAAAGAGATTATGATAAGGAATATTTTAGAGGTATTCAAAACTTAAAAGACACAAAGCTGTCTGAAAGAACTCTCTTTAGATTAAATAAAACGAATTCGCCTTACCTAATAAATGAACCAGATTTAATTGAAGTAATTATGGAAAATGAAAAATCGAATGGTGATGCCGTAAAAGGAATGTCAACTTTTGATTTTTTAGATTATGCTATACTTATATCTAATTCTAAGGAGAGTATTCCCATCTTTGAAATGAAGTAAAATACTTGTAGGTATGGTCGCAAAAAACAATGGCAACCAATAGGTCTTTCTAAGCAGATTCTATTATATAAGTTACGATTTCCTCTAATTCTTCCTCTAAAGTTTTATTCGGAAAAGACTTATCTGCCAACCGGTACCAATAGCCCGCATTAAAGTGGTCACCTTCTTTTCGGTGTAAATACGCATGTAACCAACTACCCAGTTCACTATGCATATCTTGGGCAATATTGTGCGAAGATTCCCAATCTCCCTTCGCATCATACCACATTGCTTTTAAAGCTTCTGGCCATTGTTCTGGAACTAGCGTTAGTTCTAAACTATTCTTAAATTCGAGATAGGTTTTGGGCATCATTGTACCACACGTTTAATTAATTTCTCAACCGTTAAACCTTGTCCTATTATCGAAAATACGACCACGATATAGGTGATTACCAAAAATACGTCTCTAAACATGTCATCTGACAATCCTAATGCCAAGGCAATTGAGATTCCCCCTCGCAATCCGCCCCAGGTCATTATCAAATTAGTTCTTGGTACGAAATCAAGTTTCTTCTCAAAGAATTTGATAGGAAGCAACAAAGATAGGTATCGACATATCAAAACTAATGGAATAGCCAATAATCCGGCAATTACATATTCCGTCTTAAATGAGAGTACCAACATTTCCATCCCTATAAGTACAAATAATAAAGTATTCAGTAAAATATCCAACAATTCCCAAAATTTATCAACATAGGTTTCGGTAGTTTCGGACATTGCAGAATTTCGAACCGTATCATTACCAACGACCAAACCTGCAGCCACCATTGCCAATGGGGCTGATAAGTGAAATTTCTGTGCAATTAAAGTACCTACCATAACAGTTGCCAATGTAATAATTACCTCGATGTCATAATCATCAATGGACTTCATTAATTTATAAGTACCCCAGCCTAATGCCAACCCAAGTGCCAACCCGCCTATGACCTCAACTCCAAAAAGTTCTAGAATTTCTAAAGGCTCCACAGTTGCTTCACCAGCAGAAGCCAGTTGAAAAATAGTCAAGAATATGACAACCCCTACTCCATCATTAAATAGCGATTCGCCTACAATCTTGGTTTCTAACTGTTTTGGAGCTCCAGCTTTTTTCAGTATCCCCAAAACCGCTATGGGGTCTGTGGGTGATATTAGTGAACCAAAAAGAAGACAGTAAATAAAAGAGATTTCCATTCCCATTAGCTGCAATAAGTAATACATGCTGGTACCTACCAAAAAAGTGGAAACCAAGACACCAAGGGTAGAAAATACCATAATAGGCCAACGCTGCACTTTTAATTGCTCAAAATTGGTATGAAGCGCCCCTGCAAATAGTAAAAAACTCAACATTATATCGAGCAAAACAGATTTAAAATCTATTTGGTCAATAATATAGCGCTCAGCATTTATAAGGGTATCGTCAACATAACCTATACCAAAGATTACCAATGTAAATACAATAGTGATGAGCATAAGCCCAATACTATTTGGAAGTTTTAAAAACCGAGCATTTAAATAACCGAAAATGGCGGATAGAAATACTAATACTGAAATAATCGTAAAAACATCCATAATAATTTATGCTATCATATTTATAAAATCGTGTTCACTGATAATGGGTATTCCTAAGTTTTCTGCTTTTGTTCGTTTACTTGGTCCCATCTTATCACCTGCTACTAAATAACTTGTCTTAGAAGATATAGAAGAGCCAACCTTGCCCCCATTATCCTCTATTTTCTTTTTGAGTTCATCTCTACTCAATATTTCAAAAACTCCAGAAACTACAAAAATTTTTCCTGCCAAGGTATCGGTCAGGTTTTCTAACTTATCTGCAGAAAGCTCTAATTGCACACCATAACTTCGTAATCTCTCTATTGCATCAGTATTCCTTTCATTGGCAAAAAAGTCGATTACACTCTGTGCGATTCGCTCACCAATTTCATCTACTGCCGTCAAATGTTCTAAAGATGCTTCTTTTAAGGCATCTATATTCTTATAGGCCTTTGCTAATTTCTTAGCGACAGTTTCACCTACAAATCGAATACCTAAAGCAAATAAAACCCTTTCAAACGGAACATTCACTGATTCAGCTATACCTTTAACCAAATTTTCGGCAGATTTTTCGGCCATACGTTCTAACGGTAAAACATCTTCCTTGGTCAATCGATACAAATCAGCGTAATCTTTAATAAGCCCTTCTTTATAAAGCAATTCTACCGTCTCACCTCCTAAGCCTTCAATATCCATCGCCTTTCTCGAAATAAAATGCTGGATTCGACCAGTTATCTGTGGTGGGCAACCATATTCATTCGGACAATAATGTTTTGCATCACCCTCATTTCTAGTGAGTTTTGTTCCGCATTCTGGGCAATGAGTTATGTACTTTGTGGGGACTGAATCTACTGGTCTTTTAGATAAATCAACTGAGATTATCTTAGGAATAATTTCACCGCCCTTTTCAACAATCACAGTATCTCCCACTCGTATATCTAATTTCTCTATCTGATCCGCATTATGTAATGAGGCCCTTTTTACGGTTGTACCAGCTAATAATACCGGTTCTAGGTTCGCTACAGGCGTAATGGCTCCTGTACGCCCTACTTGATACGTTATTTCGTTTAAGACGGTAAAGACCTGCTCCGCTTTAAATTTATAGGCCATGGCCCAACGGGGAGATTTTGCGGTATACCCTAGCTCCTCTTGATACTGCAGGCTATTTACTTTAATAACAACCCCATCGGTTTCGTAAGGTAACTCATGACGTTTAACATCCCACTCTTCTACGAATGCCATTACTTTATCTGTCGTTTTACAAAGTTTGGCAACGGTAGGCACTTTAAATCCCCACTCCCGAGCTTTCTCTAACATTTGAAACTGGGTGTCAATCCCCAAATCTCTGCCAATGATACCGTACAACAAGCACTCTAAAGGTCGTTGTGCAACCAAACTGCTATCCTGTAATTTTAAACTACCTGATGCTGTATTTCTCGGGTTCATATATGGCTCTTCACCATTATTAACTCGTTCTTCATTCATCTTTAAAAAACCATCAATTGGCAATACTATTTCACCTCGTATATCAAACTTTGGAGGATAATCACCTTTCAATTGAAGCGGTACTGATTTAATCGTTTTGATATTGTTCGTCACGTCATCTCCCTGAATACCATCACCTCGGGTAACTGCTTTCATCAACTTACCATTTTCATACGTTATACTTATGGAGGCCCCGTCATATTTTAATTCACACGTAAAGGCAACGGGAACATCTCCCAAATTACGTTGAATCCGTTTTTCCCAATCCTCTACATCTTCTTTTGAATATGAATTTTCTAAGGAATACATACGATGCTCATGTACTACCGTTGCAAAATTCTTGGTAATCATTCCGCCAACACGTAAAGAAGGTGAACTAGGATCATAAAACTCTGGATACCTTGCTTCCAACTCCTGTAACTCCTTAAGTTTCATATCAAACTCAAAATCGGAAATGGTCGGATTATCCAAAACATAGTAATTGTAATTATGCTCTCGTAATTCTTTTCTTAGTTCTTGTATTCTCGCCTCCATAGTCATTATAGTTGCTCTTTTTTTATCCATTTTGGAGTTGGTAATGGCTTGTATTGCTCCATTTTCTCTAATAAATCTTCAATATTCATGTCTACTAGAATGGTATTTAAGTGGTCATTTTTAACAAAACCTTCTGCAACCATTTGTTGCATCATATTTATTAAGGGGTCATAAAAACCATTGGTGTTCAATATTCCTATAGGGTATTGGTGTAAACCCAATTGTGACCATGTCAACATTTCAAAAAATTCTTCAAGCGTACCAAAACCGCCAGGCAACATGATAATACCATCAGATAAATCATGCATTTTCAATTTACGCTCTTGCATGTTTTGGGTAACTATCAGTTCAGTTAAACCCTCATGAAATACCTCTTTTAGTTTTAAAAATTCAGGAATTACGCCAATTACTTTACCTCTATTACTTAAAGTTCCTTCTGCTACTTTACCCATAATGCCAATTTTGGCTCCACCATAAACCAATTGAATATTCCTCTTTGCAAAGATCTCTCCCAATTGATACCCATTCGATGCATAAACAGCATTGCCCCCTTCACTGCTACCACAAAAAACAACTATACTTTTCATCTTATTATTCCTTTAAGCATTCGGTCATTACCGTATATATCTTGTTTTAATTTAATAGTATGAAATTCATACTTTTGAAGAAACTCTATCATTTCATTACCTAAGTATTGATTGATCTCTAAATATAAACTGCCTTTATCATTTAAATGTCTAGATGCGAAATTAACAATTGCCCTATAAAACTTTAAAGGATCTTCATCGGGCACAAATAACGCAATGCTCGGTTCATGATCAATGACATTCTTTTGCATCTCCGCTTTTTCCAATTCGCGCACATATGGCGGATTCGATACAATTATGTCATAGTTATTTTTATGATTTAGGTTAAGTATATCCGCTTGAAAAAATTCAACCTTTGTGCCATGGATCTTGTTATTTTCTTGAGCAACCTCAAGAGCATCCAACGAAATATCCAACCCAAATATATTGGCATTAGGTAAGTATTTTGTTAGAGAAATAGGTATACAGCCACTACCTGTGCCCATATCTAAAATGGCAAGTGGCAGTTCGGCTTTTTCATTGTCTTCTATAACCCAACGAACCAATTCTTCTGTTTCAGGCCTCGGAATTAATACGTGTGGATTAACCTTAAAATCCATATCCATAAAATGACTTGACCCAATAATATGTTGAATAGGATGTTCTAACTTCAATTCAGCTAAGGCGTTAAAAATAACAGTTTCTTGTTCTTTATCTATAACTAGTTCTGGTTGAATTGCTAATACGAAGCGCTCTAAATTAAAATAGTGTTCAATTAACATATAGAAAAAACTAGAAACTTCATCCTTTCCATAGAGCACATCTAATTCTGAATGAAATATATTTTTAATTTCCCTTAAAAGCACAGTTATAATGTTTTAAGCATCCAAACCGGACAAGAATAATGACCCGTATTACCCATTGGGGCATCTATATATTCGAAACCCATTCTCTTATACAGTTTTTGAGCAGCTTTCATATATGGCATGGTTTCTAAATAACAACCTTCAAAACCATATTCTTTGGCACGTTCTAAACAAATATTTATCATTTTGTTCCCGATACCTTTACCTCTAACCGATTCAAGAAAATACATTTTCTGTAATTCACAAATATTGCCTTCATAATTATCTAATTGAGCAATCCCTGCACAGCCTAAAATAACTCCATTTTCTTCGACAACAAAGTAAGTAGCCTTTGGTTTATCGTAATGTTCGAACATTCTATCTAAGGCAGTATCGGCATAAGCAGTACCCACTTTCGGCACTCCTAAATCTACTAACACCTTTCTTATAACTGATGCCACTTGAGGATTATCTTCCTTTCTAATTTCACGAATTACTACATTTTCCATATCAATAATGCAATAGGTTTTAAAGTGCTATTTTTGAGGTGTGAAGATACGTGATATGCGTATAAAGGTAAAGTTTGATGTCCAATAATAATCTTGATTCCCATAATACCGCACCTACAAATTTAGATTCTTTTTCTATGGATGAGAAATTTATGCTGCGTTGTATTCAAATTGCAAAAAACGGACTAGGGACTACCGCTCCTAATCCGATGGTTGGTGCCGTTATAGTATATAACAACCAAATAATAGGAGAAGGCTACACTAGTGCCTATGGTGGTGCTCATGCTGAGGTAAATGCCATTAAATCGGTTAAGGACATTTCATTGTTAAAATCAGCAACCTTATATGTTACCCTAGAGCCTTGCTCCCATTTTGGCAAAACTCCCCCATGTGCCGATTTTATTGTAAAAATGGGCATACCTAAAGTTGTAATAGGATTAAAAGATCCACATGAAAAAGTTGCAGGTAATGGAATAAAAAGATTAGAAGAATCTGGATGTCTTGTGGAAGTCGGTATTTCTAAAAATGAATGTGAAGAACACCACAAACGTTTCCTTACTTTTCACACTAAAAAACGTCCTTATATTATTTTAAAATGGGCAGAGACCGCCGATAACTTTATAGCGCCAGAACCCACACTTAGAGGTGAAAAGAAAAAACCTTATTGGATTACCAATTCAAGGTCTAGACAATTAGTGCATAAATGGCGTAGCGAGGAGCCTGGTATTATAGCTGGAACCAACACTGTTATGGCCGACAATCCTCAATTAAACTTAAGAGATTGGACAGGAAAGCCTCCCACAAGAATAATTATAGATAGAACTTTAAAAATACCAAGTAATTTTCATGTTTTTGATGGAAAACAAAAAACAATTATTTGTACCGAAGTCGAAGATTGCAGTCAATTTGAAGATAATATTACCTACAAGATTTTAAATTTTAAAATTTCATTGCCCCAACAATTATGTTCATTGCTTTACGAAGAACAGATACAAAGTGTTATAATCGAAGGTGGCTGTAAAACCTTAGATAGTTTTATTGAAAGTAATTTATGGGATGAGGCTCGAATTTTTAAAGGAGCAACAACATTTAGGAAAGGCATTAAAGCACCTGAAATAAAAGGCATTATTAAAGAACAGATACAAATTTCAACTGACCAATTAACCATATTGAAACCATGATTAAAAATATCATATTTGATTTTGGCGATATTTTCATCAACCTAGACAAGCAAGCTCCTTTAATTGAAATGTCAAAATTTGGGCTCACCCAAATGACAACAGAACTTGACATTATCTTTAAAGATTATGAAATGGGGTTGATGGAGTCTGATGATTTTATCGATGTTTTACAATCCATTTTCAGTGACGCAAGTAGAGAACAAATTATATCTGCATGGAATTCTATTATTTTAGATTTCCCAGAAGAACGGCTAACTTTCATTGAACAACTTAAAAAGGGAAACAAGTATCGATTGTTTTTACTGAGTAATACCAATGACCTTCACATAGAGCAAGTTAAAATTTCGATGGGCTTAGAACGTTTTAAAAGATTTAAAAATTGCTTTGAA
This sequence comes from uncultured Maribacter sp., assembly GCF_963974015.1. Lineage (GTDB taxonomy): Bacteria > Bacteroidota > Bacteroidia > Flavobacteriales > Flavobacteriaceae > Maribacter. Next base: position 365,136 of record NZ_CAXBBZ010000002.1, read on the forward strand.
CAATTTTACCTATCTCAAGAAATGAAGATGCGTAAACCAAATTCAAATATTTATGAGTTCGTTCTTCTTGAAAATAAACTAGTAGCAAACGAAACCTTATTCATTGATGACACTAAAGAGAATACCGTAAGTGCTTCAGAATTAGGTATACAATGTTGGAATTTACTAGTAGGCAAGGAAGATGTTATTGAAACCCTAAACCATTTATAGGTGATGTATTTAGTTCTTAGCATACTATTTTCTAGCCTAATTTTTGTGATTTTTAAACTGTTCGCAAAATATCAGATTCAAACAATCTATGCAATAATTCTAAACTACTTTATCGCATGTTCGGTTGGGTTTTTATATAATAATGAACCCTTTGACATTTCAACAATTCCACAGAAAAGCTGGTTTTGGGGTAGCATTGCCCTAGGTTTATTGTTTATCGTGATTTTTAATCTAATGGCAGCAACCTCCCAAAAGCTCGGAGTATCTGTAGCATCGGTCGCCACCAAAATGTCTCTTACAATACCTGTACTTTTCGGAGTTTTCTTTTATAAGGAGGCACTTGGTACAATAGAAATTATAGGCATAATCCTGGCCCTTTTTGCTGTATATTTTACATCGTTAAAAGAGCATAAAATAAAAACTGAGAAATGGGCCTTCATATTACCAGTACTTGTTTTTTTAGGTTCTGGAATTATAGACACTAGTATTAAGTATTTTCAAGAAGTACATATGCCAGAAGAAGAATATGCCCTATTCTCTGCTAGTGTATTTGCTTCTGCAGGAATCTTCGGTGTTTTATTTATAGGTTTTAAATCAAGAACCCAACCTATTAAGGTCAATTTAAAAAATGTTATTGGAGGTATTTGCCTAGGTGTTCCCAACTATTTCTCTATTTACTTTTTATTAAAAGCGTTACAACACCCTACTTGGAACAGTGCTTCTGTATTCACCATTAATAACGTTGCCATTGTTATGTTTTCAACTTTGTTAGGCATTGTACTATTTAAAGAAAAGCTGACGATTAAAAATTGGTTTGGTATCGGTATTGCTATTATGAGTATTATTTTGGTTGCACTTGGCCATCAGTTAATGAATTTTCTATAAACTTGGCAAACTATTTAATATGGACACGTATAGAACTATTTCAAAACCATCGGAACCAATATTATATAAGGAACGAAAAAGTAAATTCTATGGATACTGCTTTCCTGTGACCAATGAAGTTGAAGTGAAAAAATATATTGATAGCTTAAAAAAAGAATACCCTACGGCCAACCACGTATGTTTTGCTTGGCAAATGGGAATTGAAAACTTGTCGTACCGTGCAAATGATGATGGAGAACCAAATAATTCGGCCGGAATGCCAATCTATGGTCAATTACAATCTTTTGATGTTACCAATATTCTCGTTGCTGTGGTTCGAATATTCGGTGGAACCAAATTAGGTGTTGGCGGATTAATAAGTGCTTATAAGGAAACTGCAAAATTAGCTTTAGAAAATGCCACCATTATAAAGAAAGTATTACAACAGCAAGTAAGTGTTTCATTCGAATATTCAGAAATGGATATTGTTATGCGTTTAGTTAAAAAACATCAACTTGAAGTTATTTCACAAGAATTACAACTTAAGTGCAAAATCGTTCTTTCAATTCCGAAAAGTGAATTCAAGAAAATGTTCAAACTTTTGAAGGCGCATCACAAACTTGATATCACACAAATTGAATAATCATAAATTATGCAATTATCTTAGTAGTTTAATTTATCCAATAGAATTTGCGGACATTTTGTAGGCCTTTTTCTTTTCGTATCCATAAATACCAAAACTGTATTAGCGGTAACTAATAAATCTCCTGCTTCATTTGTAATCTCATAATCAAATTCAATTCTAACGGCAGGCTTTTTTTTCAATATTACTTTGACAGTTATTAAATCATCATATAAAGCTGGCTTTAAATAATTGATCGATAAACTTATTACAGGAAGCATAATTCCACCTTCTTCCATGCTTTTGTAAGAAATTCCTAACGACCTTAACCATTCGACTCTTGCCAATTCTAGATATTGAGCATAATTACCATGATAGACTACACCCATTTGGTCTGTTTCACTATATCTTATTCGAAAAGAAATTTCATTTGTACGCATTTATTAAAAGTAAAAAGTATATATTTAAAAGCTGACCTATGGGCAAGCGAACATGAGAAAAAAAAAGGGTAAATTCAATACTAATCGATTTTTTTTTTAAATAATTTGTTCACATATTTGCCCAAGTTGAATAACAGATCTAATTGAAGTTTTTCGATTAAATTTAGCTGAACGCTAACCACTAAAAGTTTAGAATTGATTATGAGTGTTACTGCAAATTCCGTCTGGAAAAACTGTTTGGTATTTATTAAGGATAATATCCAACCGCAGGCATTCAAAACCTGGTTTGAACCTATTAAGCCAGTTAAATTATCTGAAAACGCTTTAAGCATACAAGTACCTAGTAAGTTTTTTTATGAATGGCTAGAAGAGCATTATGTAAAACTTCTCAAAGTTGCCTTAACTAAGGAATTAGGAGAAACTGCAAAACTCGTCTATATTATTCGTATGGAAAATACCTACGGAAATAAAGAGCCTTTTACAGAAAAGATTCCTAGTTCTAATAGGGGTGCTATGGCCGCTCAAGAGATGGATGTTCCCATCAAATCTAAAAATCCTGAATTAAGAAACCCGTTTGTTATTCCAGGTATTAGAAATATTAAGATAGAGTCACAGCTAAATCCTAATTATAATTTTGATAATTTCTTAGAAGGTGATTCCAATCGTTTGGCCCGTTCCGCCGGTATGGCTGTTGCAAACAAACCAGGAGGAACTTCTTTTAACCCCTTATTGGTATTTGGTGGTGTCGGTTTAGGAAAAACACATTTAGCTCACGCCATTGGTGTGGAGATAAAGGATAAATATCCTGAACGAACTGTACTTTACATATCTGCAGAGAAATTCACACAACAGTATATTGAATCAGTAAAGAAGAACACTAGAAATGATTTCATTCATTTCTATCAGTTAATAGATGTTCTCATAATTGATGATGTGCAGTTTTTATCTGGAAAATCCGGTACTCAAGACGTATTCTTCCATATTTTCAACCATTTGCATCAAAATGGCAAACAAGTAATACTAACTTCAGATAAAGCTCCTGTAGACATGCAGGATATTGAACAGCGCCTTTTATCTCGTTTTAAATGGGGACTATCTGCAGAATTGCAAAGTCCTGATTACGAAACAAGAATATCAATTTTAAAGAACAAGCTTTATAGAGACGGTGTTGAAATACCTGAAGATATTATCGAGTACGTTGCAAAACATATTAAAACTAATATTAGAGAATTAGAAGGTGCTATCATTTCTTTGATCGCCCAGTCTACCTTAAACAAAAGAGAAGTAACTATCGAGCTTGCACAACAGGTTGTTGAGAAGTTCGTAAAAAATACCAAAAGGGAAGTCTCTATTGATTATATACAAAAAGTAGTTTCTGACTATTTTGAAATGGATGTAGCCACTTTACAGTCCAAAACTAGAAAAAGGCACATTGTACAAGCAAGACAATTAGCCATGTTCTTTGCGAAAAAATTCACCAAAGCATCTTTGGCCAGTATAGGTTCGCAAATTGGAAAAAGAGATCACGCTACAGTTCTGCATGCCTGTAAAACAGTCGATAATTTGGCAGAAACCGATAAACAGTTCCGTAAATATATCGACGACCTAACCAAGAAATTTTCTTAATACCCAAAATGCCCCATGAATGTGTTGATGGTTTGCCTAGGTAATATCTGTAGGTCTCCATTGGCCGAAGCTATTCTTAAAAACAAAGTCAATTCTAAATATACATTTGTAGATTCGGCCGGCACTGCAGGGTATCATGTTGGTAATGCTCCAGATCCAAGATCTATAAAAGTGGCAAACGACCATGGTATTGATATAAGCACCCAACGCTGCAGAAAGTTCTCCGTTTCAGATTTCGATTCTTTCGATGTTATATATGCTATGGACAAAAGCAATTATGGAAATATCATAGGATTAGCAAGAAATAAGGTGGATGCAGAAAAGGTGAAGTTACTTTTAAACGAAATTAATTTGATGAACGAGGAGGTCCCCGATCCTTATCATGATTCTGATGATGGTTTTGAAAATGTTTTTATAATGATTGATAAAGCCTGCTCTTTAATAGCAGCTAGATTAGAAAATAGATAAATGAGCACACAAAACGGGATAACAGGAAATTTATATTTAATACCTTCTACATTGGGCGATATTGCTCCACTGGAGGTTCTACCTATATCAATCAAGCAAACTATAGAACGATTAGATCACTATATAGTTGAAAATGAGAAAACAGCTCGTCATTTTATAAAAAAAATAAGTCCGAGGAAACCTCAACCTTCCCTAAAGTTATCTGTACTTAACAAGTTTACTGAACCACAGGAAATACCAAGCTTTTTAAACCCTTGTCTAGAAGGTTTTGATGTTGGTATACTTTCAGAAGCTGGCTGCCCTGGCATTGCTGACCCTGGTGCCGCCGTAGTTAAAATAGCTCATGAAAAAAATATTCAGGTAATACCCTTGGTAGGCCCCTCCTCTATTTTATTAGCATTAATGGCTAGCGGAATGAACGGACAAAATTTTGCTTTTAACGGCTATCTCCCTATAGATAGTAATGATCGCAAAAAATATATCAAAAATTTAGAGCGAAAATCAAAAGAAGATAACCAATCGCAAATATTCATTGAAACTCCGTACCGTAATAATAAAATGCTTGAAGAACTAATAAAAACCTTAGCGCCAAGCACACGAATTTGTGTTGCAGCAGATATTACATTACCGACAGAATACATAAAAACCAAAACTGCAATCAATTGGAAAAATGAAAATGTTGACCTTCACAAAAGGCCGGCAATCTTTATTATTCATGCATAAAAAAGCCTTGGCAATTAATTGCCAAGGCTTCCCATTTTCATATCTACTTAAACTTTTAAATTCTTGGATTGCGCTTCGGCAAAATCATTGAAATATCATATCCCGAGAACTTTTTCATATAGTGGGAAATACTAGTTCCGTAACCATCCATAATTTCCATACGGCCTTGCGAGCGCAAATATAATTTAACGTTGCCTGGACCTGCAAGATGTGCCGCTGCTAGTATACCTGATTCGGTAATTTCTATTCCGTGCATGTACACCCCAACATAACGTTTAATATCCTTTCTTAAAATCCATTTATTCCTAGAGATATTTACATTAAAAACTTTCTCTTGAAGAATTGGATCATTTAAAAAATGATTTCCATCGTAAACACCAACTAATTCTAGGGTACCTAGACCAAATTGATATTTTCCTAAATAACCATAACTATTTGTGACAAAATAATTGCCTTGAGACTCCTTGAAGGCCAATGCCTCTTTAAAGCCTATAAATTGATTACCAAGAAAGGGGGGAGCGATTTGATAATTCGATAAAAAAGAATCGTCTTGAGGAAACGAAACTAAAGTAGGTTCTTTTACTTTAAGCAACTCCGGTACTTCAACCTTAAAGGGTTTGAAACCGAAACCAGATAAAATAAACATCATAATTAGAGGACAACAAATTAATATCCATCTTCTCATACTTGTTATTTCTTAAGACTAATGGCGAACACTATTTGCCTGCTTAAATTTCTTTGACAAAGGTATAAGGGAAATTATAGTAGTTTAAGAAGGTTCTGTTAAAAGAATGCAGTTTTAGTTAACAAGTGCTAAAATTCGGACAATAAACCTATCTATTGATTTTTTGAGCATTTATCCATCGGATGTATTGCTCTTTATTTCGGTTGTGTTGCGTTAAGTTCTCTGCAAACATGTGATATCCGAATTTCTCTACATTCGCCACAAAATAATAATAATTATGTTTTTTAGGATTCAATACCGCATCTATAGCCGTAATATCGGGCATAGCAATCGGTCCAGGAGGTAAACCTGCATACTTATATGTATTATATGGAGAATCCATTTCTAAATCTTTATATAATACTCGCTTAATAATGGTATCGAAATTACCCGTCTCCTTTTTTATAGCATAAATAACCGTTGGATCTGCCTGTAGTAACATTCCTTTTTTCAATCTATTAAGATATACCCCAGCTACTGTTGGCCGCTCATCTACCTTTGCAGTTTCTTTGTGTACTATTGAAGCTAAAGCGATTACTTCATTAGGGTTTAAACCTAATACTTTTGCTTTTTCAATTCTACCTTCGTTCCAAAATCGTTTATACTCTTTTAACATTCTATCTCTAAAGGCTGTCGCAGATGTATTCCAGAAAAACTCATAGCTATTAGGTATATAAGGTGATATCATATTAGCTTCATTAAATCCGTTAAGTTTTAAAAAATCCGTGTCCTTGAAAGCAGCAACTAAAGAACTACTATCTGCCTCTATCTGACTTGCAACCCTTCCTGCTAAATCATTTACACTCTCTTGATTATTGAAAGAAACTTTTACCGGTAAATTACCGCTTCGCAATGAATTAACAATCTCGTTATTATTCATACCCTTGGAAATCTTATATCTACCTGCTTTAATATTACTTAAGTACCCCTTTCTGTCCGCCGCAGATCTGAAGGCATCAAAATTCTTAAGTAATGGTGACAAACCTTTTTCTAAATCATTCTCAGAAGCATCGGTTGGAAGAAAAACAAATTCATTATCACCATTGAAACTTGTATTAGGCGTAAAAAATATACCATAGGCAATGTACGCGAAAATACCGCCACCAATTAAAACTGCAAGAACTACACCAAGTAAAATACGTTTCAAACTCATCAGTTATTTATTTTTTGTAACAAAACTTCATTCTTAAAGGTATTCTTGACCCGAACCCAATCTTTCTTGACACCAACTACATCGAAACCTAATTTTCTGAACAAATGCATGCTAGCTGAGTTCTCTTCTAAAATATTGGCATAAATCTGTCTTAACCCAAGTACGTCAAAAGCGTAATCACATAATAAGGTAATTGACTCAGACCCAATTCCTTTATTTCTTTGTTCTGTATCCAGAATAATTATACCTATACCTGCTCGTTTATGATTTGGTTCAAAATCAAATATATCTATCAATCCAATTGCTTTATGCTTCAAATCGCAAATTACCAGTCGTAATTGTTTTACATCAAAAATATCTCGGTGGGCATTATCTAAATAGAGTTGTAACACACTTTTAGAGTACGGAGCAATTGTACCGCTAACCTCCCAAACATCTGTATTATTCTCAAGTTCATATAGAAAATCTAGGTCCTCTTGCTCTAAGGCCCTTAGATAAATCCGATCTCCTTTTAATTTTACCACGTTAACTCACCTTTATAAACTTGTTTCGCCTCTCCTTTTAAATAGATATTACTATATAAACCATTTTGTTCCTCAAAAGAAACTTCAAGATCGCCACCTATTGCTTTTACTGTAACAATCTTTTCCTTCGTTTTCCCCAAATGATACATACCTAAAGCAACAGCTGTTACACCTGTACCACAAGATAATGTCTCATCTTCAACACCTCGTTCATAGGTGCGAATATTGAACCCTCCTAATTTATTAAACTCTACAAAATTAATATTACTACCCTTTTCACCATAAACGCCATACCGCAAACGCGCACCCTCTTTAGCAACATTAAAAGATTTCAATTCATTAACCAATTGTACATGATGCGGAGATCCTGTATTTAAATAAACTGCATTTGACTTTTCTTTTATTTCCTTAACATCTAGCATTTTCAAACTCACTACATCGCCTTCAATATTAGCCTCGTGCAAACCATCTATAGCTATAAAAACTGTTTTCTTCTTAATTACACCTAGAAAATGGGCGAACGCAACAATGCATCTTCCTCCATTGCCACACATGCTTCCTTCTTTTCCATCTGCATTAAAATACACCATTTTAAAATCTGTATTCTCATCATCTTCCAATAGAATCAATCCATCAGACCCTACTCCAAATCTACGGTTACAGATTTTTGCGACTAAACTCACATCGTCTTTTGGAAATTCGTTTTTGCGATTATCGAACATCACAAAATCATTTCCAGTTCCTTGATATTTATAAAAAGTATATTTCATGTTTGCCTATAGACACAAAGATAGGGTATAATTAAGATTTTAATAGTAGTTAAAAAGTAGTTAAACGCTTATCAAAAAGCATAAAATCAAGTAATTTTACGTCTAATACGTTAAAATATTAAAGATTATGAAAAGATTAGCAAGTCTTCTATTTGTATCTGTTTTTGCAGGCGCAATCACGTTGGGCACTTATAAACTCTTTTTCGAAAAAGATAATTTCACCATTATTTCACAAGATAATGACAATGGTGTTTTCAACACCAACTATACCCCTACTTCTGCAAGTGGTTCTGGAATTAATGAGGTAGATTTTACCACGGCCGCAGAAAATACCGTTAATGCGGTTGTTCATGTCATGAATATTACCATAAGTAAAGGTCCAACTAGTATATTTGATTTTTTTTACGGTTCAAGCGGTAGCGCTGTACCTCAGGTAGGAACCGGCTCTGGAGTAATTATTTCCTCTGACGGGTATATTGTAACAAATAACCATGTTATCAGTAGAGCAAATCAACTACAAGTAACTTTAAACAATAATAAAACCTACAAAGCCGAATTAATAGGGACTGACCCAAATTCAGATATTGCATTAATAAAAATAGATACAGATGAAAAATTACCTTATTTAGCATTTGGTGATTCTGACCAAACAAAGATTGGCGAATGGGTTTTAGCTGTTGGCAATCCCTTTAACCTTACATCAACAGTAACGGCAGGTATTATAAGTGCAAAAGCACGTAATCTTGGAAAAAACCAGTCTTTTATACAAACAGATGCCGCTGTTAATCCAGGAAATTCGGGTGGGGCTTTAGTAAATACAAATGGAGATTTAGTAGGTATCAATACAGCAATATCATCACAGACCGGTTCATATGTAGGATATTCTTTCGCAGTACCTAGCAATATTGCGAAAAAGGTTATTCAAGATATTTTGGAGTACGGAAATGTTCAGAAAGGATTTATGGGAATCAGACCAGCCCCTGTAAACACAAGGGATGCAATAGAGAAAGGTATCAATAATATAGATGGGGTATATATAGAATTCATTGAAGAGGAATCTGCTGCGCAAGAAGCAGGTATTGAAATTGGAGATATTATTAAAAAGGTTGATAAAATAGAAGTTCATAAATATCCTGATTTAACAGGATACCTTTCAACCAAAAGGCCTGGGGATACTTTAGAGTTTGTAATTGACAGACATGAAGAATTAATAATTTTACCACTAACCTTAAAAGAAAGACAAACTTTAGTAGTACCAGAAATGGGCTTGGAAGTCAAAAACCTTACTGAGCATGACAAAATGGTGTATAAGACAAAAACTGGGGTAAAAATAATAGGAGTTCCTGAAAGATATAGAGGTTATGGATTATCTGAAAAAGTAATTGTTAAGATCGATGATATTGAGATTGGAAATATCGATGATGCTTATAATGCTTTCGGAGCTATCTCTAAATATAGTAAGACCGTCATTACTATGTTAGGTTCAAATGGTGAAAAAGATCGACTCATCTTTCAGTAAAAATTCAATTAAAAATACAGCCTTCGTAATAACGGAGGCTTTTTTTTGAAAATCACTTAATTAAGGCGTTTAAATTTTCTAGTTTTGTGCGAATTCTAAAAATCAAAAAATTATTATGGCTTCACAAACCACATTTGAAAAAGAATTGGCATTTCAAGCAGATCGAAGAAAAGCTACCACCGAATTCATCAAAATTGTAAGTGATCTTTGGTACGATAAATCTATTGAAATTGTTCTTTTCAAGAATCAAGTTATTGATAAAAATGTAAGTGACATTATACATTTACATGAATACGCAGGTGAATTTGTGCAAAAGCCGATTTCAATTTTCGATTCGGTAGAAATTTTACGTTCAATAAGTGATATTCCTTTACCTCCTTCTAAACTTGATATTGGAAAATTAACTTATGAATACCATTCTGATAAAAACATTTTAAGCAATGTAAAGTCGTTTGTAATAGATAAACTTAAAAGCGCACAAGATTTTATAAGCATTGAACCAAAGGATGTTGTTCTTTACGGTTTTGGAAGAATTGGCCGCTTGGTAGCTAGAGAATTAATGTCTAAAACAGGAAAAGGAAATCAATTACGGCTTAGAGCAATCGTTGTTCGGGGTAAACCAACCATTGAGAACCTTGAAAAAAGAGCAAGCCTATTAAGAACCGATTCTGTTCACGGTATTTTCAGTGGTACGATTAAGGTTGATTATGAAAACCAAAAACTTATTATAAATGGCACAACGGTACATGTTATCTATGCCAATATGCCCGAAGAAATTGACTACACCGAATACGGAATCAAAAATGCTTTAATAATTGACAATACCGGTGCTTTTCGAGATAAGGAACAATTAGAAAGACATCTTAAAGCGAATGGTGCCGAAAAAGTACTATTAACAGCACCTGGTAAAGAGATTGCGAACATTGTTCATGGTGTAAATCATTTAGAATATAGTCCTGATAATACTGAATTATTTTCTGCCGCATCTTGCACTACAAATGCTATCACTCCAATTTTAAAAGCGGTAGAAGAGACATTTGGTATAGAAAAAGGTCATCTAGAAACCATTCACGCATATACTAATGACCAAAACCTTGTCGATAATATGCATAGCAAATATCGAAGAGGTCGTGCAGCTGCCTTAAATATGGTCATTACCGAAACAGGTGCTGGTGAAGCCGTAACAAAGGCGCTGCCCTCTTTAAAAGGTAAGTTGACATCGAATGCCATAAGGGTACCCGTACCGAATGGATCATTGGCTATTCTAAATCTAGAAATAAATCAAAAAACTTCGTTAGATGGTGTAAACTCTATGATCAAGAAATACGCCCTTGAAGGTGATTTGGTAGAACAAATAAAATATTCGCTAGATAAAGAACTTGTATCATCAGATATTATAGGTACCTCTGCACCATCAATTTATGATAGTATGGCTACTATAGTCTCTACCACTGGTAAAAATATAATACTTTATATATGGTATGATAATGAATATGGTTATTCACACCAGGTCATTAGGTTAGCAAAATATATTGCGAAAGTTCGCCGTTATACATATTACTAAACTATTCAAGGAGAACATCTATTTTATGAAAGCGAACGTAGTTAAATAAGCGTGATAACGTTTTTTCATTTTTTTTTATAATTTGACTTTAATGAAGTACTTTAGTCATCTCTAAATCATTTATTTTAACCTAAGAATCTATTTCATGAAATTCTATAGAATACTAGTAATAGTGGCGTTCCTTTTCGTCACTAACCATCAATTTGCACAAGAGGCAGACGGAGAAGACGATAAGTTATCGTTAGATGAAGGGCCAATCAGTAATCAATTTGACTATATAGCAAAGCGTTCAGGTAATTATAGAGCTGATGGTGTTAGGTATGAGGTAGTAAAAGAAACCAACCTTTTTAAGTTACGAAAGAATGTATTGGACTCTATTGCTGCCATGAATAAAAAGACCAGTGAGTTAAAGTCTACCATAGCAGAACATGAAACCACTATAACTTCTTTAAATAAAAAATTAGAAGAGACAACTACCAATCTTAGCTCAGTAACTGAAGAAAAAGATAGTATGTCATTTATTGGTATTTCTGTATCTAAAGGAACATACAATTTTATTCTTTGGACAATTATTGGAGGTTTATTTCTTTTATTAGGTTTGTTTATCTTTAGGTTTAGAAACAGCAATATACTTACCCAAGAAGCGAAACAAAATCTTTCTGAACTTGAGGTTGAATATGAAGACCATAGAAGAAGAGCACTAGAACGTGAGCAGAAAATAAGTAGGCAGCTACAAGATGAAATCAACAAACAGAAGAAAACTAAATAATTAAAAGCTCCGTTTTGGAGCTTTTTTTTGATATGAAAAATTTAAAAAGAATTACTCGAACACAAATAGAAGAAATCGCACCCCTTTTCGATAGCTACCGAGTATTTTATAAAATGGAGTCTAATATTGAAGCCGCCAAAGCATTTCTCAATGATAGAATCTTAAATGAAGAATCTGTCTTATTTGCCGCCTATGATGGTGAAAATGCCATTGGATTTGTGCAATTATATTATACCTTTTCTTCGGTGAGTTTAGAAAAGTCACTAATTCTAAATGATCTTTACGTAGATGAAGCATATCGCAAACGATCGGTAGGGCAACAATTATTGGAAAAAGCCCAACAATTTTGTAATCAACATGGGTATAAAGGCCTTGCCTTAGAAACAGCTATCGATAACCCTGCACAAAAACTTTATGAGAAATTAGGCTGGGAGAAAGATTACCACTGTTTTCATTACTTTTGGCAGGTTAAACCATGATGCAAAATCAAAAGATGCGAATAGATATTATTACCGTATTACCCGAATTACTTAAGAGTCCGTTTGAAGCTTCTATTTTAAAGAGAGCTATAGAAAAAGGCTTGGTTGAAGTACATTTTCATAATCTTAGAGATTATACCGATACCAAATATCGGAATGTTGACGACTACCAATTTGGTGGTGGCGCTGGTATGGTTTTGATGATCGAACCTATAGACAAATGTATCTCTGAACTGAAGGCTCAACGCAATTACGATGAAATCATATATATGACACCTGATGGGGAAACCTTAAATCAGAAAATGTCGAATCAACTATCAATGATTGACAATATGATTATTCTTTGTGGTCATTATAAAGGTGTCGACCAACGTGTTAGAGATGCTTTTATAACAAAAGAAATTTCTATTGGCGATTATGTGCTATCTGGCGGCGAATTGGGTGCGGCAGTACTTTGCGATTCTATCATAAGATTGATTCCTGGTGTTTTAAACGATGAAACTTCTGCCCTAACGGATACATTTCAAGACGGATTATTAGCTCCGCCAGTATACACAAGACCGGCGGAATATAAAGGAATGAATGTGCCAGATATATTGCTAAGCGGTAATTTCGGAAAAATTGAAGAATGGCGAGAAAGCAAGGCCTATGAGCGCACAGAGAAGCTTCGACCCGATTTATTACAATAGGCTTGTCCGTTTCTGTTAAAAAAGTCTCTAAAATACTTGTATGTTTTAATTTAAGGATTAATTTTGCAGCCTGTTAGAATAACCTCTGACGATAATCGTGAATGTTACTCTAATTTAATTCCAATTAACTATTCAATGGAATCATTAATAAAATTTGTACAAGACGAATTCGTAACTAAAAAAGAATTCCCAAAGTTTTCATCTGGTGACACAATAACTGTGTACTACGAGATTAAAGAAGGCGAAAAAACAAGAACTCAGTTTTTCAAAGGTGTTGTTATACAACGAAGAGGTACTGGTTCAACAGAAACTTTTACTATTCGTAAAATGTCAGGAACAGTTGGTGTAGAACGTATCTTCCCAATTAACTTGCCTGCACTTCAAAAAATCGAAGTGAACAAGAGAGGTAAAGTACGTAGATCTAGAATTTACTATTTCCGTGAATTAACTGGTAAGAAAGCTAGAATTAAGGAAATAAGAGGATAAATTTCCCTCAATAAATTTACAAAGCACCGTTTCAAATTGATACGGTGCTTTTTTTATGAACAAAAGTGAATAACAGTTGTTCATAACATGTTGATTAATAAATATTTACGAAAATCTTTTGTCAATTGATTTTTTTTTGTAAATTTAAGTGTGATTAATAAATCAGAAACGGCGAAGTATCTATTTAGAAGTCATTACAGAGCTTGCGTTCTTTGTATTGTTATTGAACCCTTAGGGGTGAATTTTAAAAATAAAGGCTGTCGCTTTAATTTTTAATAATTTATTGAACATCTAAATTCTAGAATATTAGTTTTTAGAGATTAATGAAATAACAAAAAAGAAATGTTGATTAAAGTTTGGACACCTGTTTAAATTCTAAAAACATTTTAAACGTTGAATCAGTGAAGCGGGTGCAATCAAGGGTTGCCGTTTTAATGAAAAATTAAAACAAACTGTCCGTAAACTTTTTCTAAAAAGCCATATCATTGTATACGTACATTGATATGGCTTTTGTTATTTAACAAATCTTCGCGTATGCCTGAAATATTAGAGCATTTCCTGTCTTTTTAGCCTATAGAAAATTGTATCTTTGTTCCGCTTAAATTAAAACAAACCGCAAATGTCCAAAATTTTTTATACCAAAACAGACGAAGCCCCTGCATTGGCAACGGAGTCTTTTTTACCTATTGTAAAAGCTTTCACAAAATCTTCAGGAATTGAAATAGAGACTAAGGATATCTCACTAGCTGGTAGAATTGCTGCTACTTTTCCTGAGTTTTTAACTAAAGAACAACAGGTTTCCAATGATTTGGATGAATTGGGCAATATGGCAAAACAGCCAGAAGCAAACATTATTAAATTACCGAATATTAGTGCCTCTATTCCTCAATTGAAAGAGGCTATACAGGAATTACAGTCTAAGGGATATAATTTACCTAGTTATCCTGATGAGCCTAAAAATGATGAGGAAAAGGAAATAAGGTCTAAATACGATAAAATAAAAGGTAGTGCCGTTAATCCGGTTTTACGTGAAGGCAACTCTGACCGTAGAGCTCCGCGAGCAGTGAAAAATTACGCAAAACAGAATCCACATAGTATGGGTGCTTGGAGTTCAGATTCCAAAACCCATGTTGCCACTATGGCAGAAGGTGATTTTAAAGCTAATGAAAAATCCTTAACCCTTACCTATGCTACCTCAATTCAGATTAAATTGGTATCTGAATCTTCTGAAACTATACTTAAAGATAAAATAGACTTGCAGGCAGGTGAAATTATTGATGCCACGGTATTGAACAAAGAAGCATTAATTGAATTCTTAAAAAAAGAAATTGAAGATGCAAAAGAAAAAGGAGTTCTTTTCTCTGTTCACCTAAAGGCAACTATGATGAAAGTTTCCGATCCAATTATTTTTGGTCACGTTGTGGAAACTTTATTAAAACCTGTTTTTGTAAAATACGTAGATACTTTTGACACCATAGGAATTAGCCCTAATGACGGGTTAGCCAGTTTGTATCAAAGAATTGAAAAGCTCCCTCAAACAGAGAAAGAAGCTATTACCAAAGATTTAGATGCTGCTCTGGCTAATGGTCCAGATTTAGCCATGGTTAATTCAGACAAAGGTATTACCAACCTTCACGTACCAAGTGATATAATTATTGACGCATCTATGCCTGCAATGATTAGAAATTCAGGTAAAATGTGGAATGCTCAAGGTAAAGCTCAAGATACTAAAGCAGTTATACCTGATAGTAGTTATGCTGGTATTTATTCTGCTACAATCGATTTCTGTAAGAAACACGGAGCATTTGACCCGGCTACAATGGGTACTGTTCCAAATGTTGGTCTTATGGCCCAAAAGGCCGAGGAGTATGGTTCACATGACAAAACTTTTGAAATAAAGGAAAACGGGGTAGTAAAAGTAATAGATTTGGAAACTGGTGCTATTTTAATCGAGCATAAGGTGAGTAAGGGAGATATTTGGCGTATGTGCCAAGTTAAAGATGCTCCTATTCAAGATTGGGTCAAACTTGCGGTTTCTAGAGCTAAGGCAACCAATGACCCTACTATATTCTGGTTAGATGAGAAAAGAGCCCATGATTCAGAACTTATTAAAAAAGTAAACACCTATTTAGCCAAAGAAGATACAAAAGGATTGGATATTCAAATCATGGCCCCTACTGCAGCTACAGAATTCACATTAACCAGAATGAAAGCCGGTAAGGATACTATTTCCGTTTCTGGTAATGTTTTACGTGATTACTTAACTGACCTTTTTCCAATACTAGAAGTAGGTACTAGTGCAAAAATGCTTTCTATCGTTCCTTTGATGAATGGTGGTGGTCTATTTGAAACAGGTGCCGGTGGTTCAGCCCCCAAGCATGTGGAACAATTTTTAGAGGAAGGACATTTAAGATGGGATTCTTTAGGTGAGTTTTTAGCATTAGGGGTTTCCTTGGAGTTTTACGGAGAAAAAAATGGAAATGTAATGGCTAAGGTTCTTGGCGACACTTTAGACAGTGCTACTGAGAAATTTCTATTAAACGACAAATCCCCTTCTAGAAAAGTAAACGAAATTGACACGAGAGGAAGTCACTTTTTCCTAGCGAAATATTGGGCAGAAGCACTAGCACAACAAGATAATAATGCAGAATTAAAAGCAATATTTTCGAAGGTAAGTACCCAAATTAACGAAAAAGAATCTGAAATTCTTACTGAATTACTTGGAGCTCAAGGTTCAAAACAAGATATAGGCGGTTATTATAAGCCTGATGCTATTTTGGTAGAAAAAGCAATGAGACCGAGTTCTACACTTAATGAAATTTTAAAAGCAATTTAATAACAATATTTAAAATTAAAATACCCTCGATAATTATCGAGGGTATTTTTTTTTGGAACAAAATTAACTTTTAGGAGTGTCATGATTTTCTGACTATTTTTACTAAAAAAATTGATGAAAGGATATTTACAACTTATTCTTATCACCTTACTATGCTACTCTTCAAATTCATGGAGTCAAGAAAAGTTTACTTTAAGTGGAACCATATCTGAGAATAGTAGTAATGAGACACTTATTGGCGTTACTGTAGCAATACCAGAATTAAAAACCGGTGTAACAACTAACGAATATGGGTTCTATTCCATCACATTACCAAAAGGTACTTATTCCGTTTTAATTACCTACCTAGGTTTTAAAGATGTTCTACAGGAAATTAACCTAAATGAAAATAGAAAAATAGATTATTTACTTGAAGAGGAGGTTGAACAATTAGAAGAAGTCGTGGTTACAGAAAATGTGGAAAAGATGGACATTCGAAAACCACAAATGAGCGTAAACACCCTTTCTATAGGCACTATCAAAAAAATACCTGTAATTCTTGGAGAGGCTGACATAATTAAGTCCATATTGCTTTTACCCGGTGTTACAAATGCTGGTGAAGGTGCTTCAGGTTTTAATGTTCGAGGTGGTGCCGCAGATCAAAACCTTATCCTTTTAGATGAAGCAATAATTTTCAATTCATCTCATTTATTCGGATTCTTTTCTGTGTTTAATCCTGATGCCATTAAAGACATTAAACTATATAAAGGTGGCATTCCTGCTCGATATGGTGGCAGAGTCTCCTCGGTTTTAGATATTTTTCAAAAAGAAGGAAATAGTAAAGAGTTTAAAATGAATGGCGGCATTGGTGCTGTTGCCAGTAGACTTTTAGTTGAAGGACCGATTAAAAAAGATAAAGCAGCTTTCTTAATTGGTGGTAGAGCATCTTATGCACATCTTTTTTTACCCTTATTCGATGTTGACAATACAGCTTATTTCTACGATTTAAATACTAAATTAAATTATAGATTAAATGATAAGAACAACATATTCCTTTCTGGTTATTTTGGTAGAGATGTCTTTGGAATCAATGACAGTTTTGTAAACACCTATGGAAATGCAGTGGGTAATTTTAGATGGAACCATTTATTCTCAGATAAACTATTCTCCAATCTATCACTTATTTATTCAGATTACTACTATGGTTTAAAGCTTGATTTTGTTGGTTTTAATTGGAACTCAGGTATTCGAAATTTCAATATAAAATATGACCTTAAACATTATATGAATGATAAGCTGCAAATAAATTACGGACTTAATAATGTTTACTATCAATTCAATCCTGGTAAAATTGAACCTAGTAATGCTGAATCGGGAATTTTGGAAGAACAACTCATTCAAAAATACGCTAATGAATTTGCTGCTTACGTTGATATTGAGCATAGAGTAACAGAGAATTTAAGTCTTGGCTACGGATTACGTTTTAGTCAGTTTATGCGTTTAGGTCAAGATGAACTGAATGTATATGCAAATAATAATCCCGTTGAATTCGACCCATTCCTACTCATTTATCAAGAAGCAGAACCAATTGATGCTATTAATCCAGGTAGAGGAACTACACTGTCAACTTTTAGTAATTTTGAACCTAGAGCCTCCTTATCGTATACCTTAAATGAATCTAGTTCAATCAAAGTAAGCTATACGAGATTAGCTCAATACCTTCATCTTTTATCTAATACTAGTTCCCCTACCCCATTAGATGTTTGGACACCGAGCGGTCCGTTTATAAAACCACAACTGCTCGATCAATATGCCTTTGGATATTTTAAAAATATAAAAGACGGTGATTATTCTATTGAGAGTGAGGTTTTCTATAAAAATGTTCAAAATAGAATTGATTACATAGACGGTGCCAACTTAATTGCAAATAATGCTATAGAGCAAGTTATATTAAACGGCGAAGCTCGTGCATATGGATTAGAATTTTTACTCCGAAAAAATGAAGGTAAACTTCAAGGCTGGCTTGCATATACCCTTTCCAGATCAGAGCAACGCACACCTGGTAGAACACCATTTTTAGATAATGGCCGTAGCAATATTGAATCTGGAATTAATTTCGGAAACTGGTACAATACCCCGTATGATAAAACCCATGACATCTCCATATTCTTAAGTTATGATTCAAATGACAAATGGAATTTCAGCAGTAACTTCACCTACCAAACTGGCCAACCTACCAATTACCCAATTGGTCAATTCGAATTTCAAGGTTTAACCGTCCCTTATTACGGATTACGTAACACACAAAGACTACCTGCTTATAATCGACTTGATCTATCAGCTACTCTAACTCCAAAAAAGAATGCCAATATAAAAATTAAAGGCGAATGGGTATTTAGCTTATATAACGTATACAACAGACGAAATGCTGCTTCTATTAGCTTTAGGCGCAATGATGATACTGGTGCTAATGAAGCGGTTAGAACTTCTATTTTTGGTATTGTACCTGCTGTAACCTATAACTTTAAACTTTAATCGATGAAACGTTTTATATTGGTCATATTGACAATTTCCTTTCTTGTTTCTTGTGAAGATGTAATTGATTTGGAATTACCTGAAAGCGATACAAGGCTCATAGTAAATGGCGTTATAAGGGTAGATGAAAAACAAGAGTATTTACCTATTGAAATTGTTGTTTCAGAAAGTAGTTCTTTTTTTGAAAGCAACACCATTGCTTCTATAGAGAGTGCCGTTATTTATTATGGCACTCCCAATCCCGATGCTCCTGAAATATTAGAAGGTGGTGGTATTTCAAATTTAACAGAACTTGAACCCGGTAGCGGTAAATGGGTGCCAGACCCAACATTTGATAGTGATCAAAGAATTAGAGTAAGTAGTATTAACGAAGGTGATGTTTTTCAATTAATACTAACCACAAGAGAAGAACGCTATTTCGCAACTACTACCTATGTGAAATCAGTGCCAATAGATTCGTTAGTTCAAGGGGACCAAACTTTATTTTCTGGTGATGAAACCGAAGTTATCGTCACATTTACGGACAATGGCGACCGTGACGATTATTATATTTTGGATTTTGATTTTAATGAGTATTTAGTCACGGAAGATGAATTTTATCAAGGGCAAACATTTGTGTTTTCCTATTTTTACGATTCCGATTTAGCCTTGGATACAAACACTAGTATTACGATAGGTCTAATAGGCGCAGATGAATCGTTCTATAATTATATGAATCAAATAATAGTCCAATCTGGTGGAGACCAGGGGCCTTTTCAAACACCCGCTGCCACAGTTAGAGGTAATATCACCAATATAACTGGTATAGATAATTCTGAAATATTTGATAATGTTGAGCGAAACGATAATTTTGCCTTAGGCTATTTTGCAATAGTTCAAGAATATAAAAAAAGTATAGTCATAGATAATGAGAAGAACTGATAAAGATATGCTCGTAACAGGGCTAAAACGTTTGGGAATTACTGTAGTTTTAATGTTTACAGCTCCATTAGTACTATGGCAAGCATTTAAAAATCAAGAGCATTTTCTATTTTGGCCAGTATGCATTCTTGGAATAATATTAGCCTCTTATGCCGTTTTCATGGGATTTAAGGGAATAAAAACTATTGTAAATTCTGTATTCGGGGCTAAAACTAAATCGAATTAGTTTTTAGGTATTTTTGTAGTTTTCTTCCACTTATTATACAACTTGTCATAATCATAATCTAAAACAGTAGCTTGCCGCTCTAATTTACCATTAGAAAATGCACGCTGAAGAATATCTTCAATTAAATAATCTTCTTCAATCACATCTGGGTGAAATTCTTCTTTAATACTAATCTTAAATAATTTGGCTGTAGTATTATACCAAAAGGCACGCCAACCATTACGAAGGTCCTTTACCAAATCGAATGCAGTATTACCCGTTTGTCTGTAGATTAACTTTACTAAAATCTGTCCCTCAGTTCGGGTAAGTTTTTTTAATTCTTCTGAAAATTCTTCCTCAATGTACTTTTGAACCTTTTTTGTGTACTTCTTTCTTTTTCTAGTATTCTTGATGTCGGCAAGACTATCATTAAGTTCTACTAACCTTTCTGCGGCCAATTTTGCGTACGGATATACTTTTTCTGTTTTTCTACGTAATATATAATACCTCAGTTTGTCATCATAAGAAGAGAACTTTAGCTTTCCAAAAACATAAGCTTCTTCTAATGCAATAGAATTCTGTACTAAAGAATCACCTGAAATAATTATCATTTTCTCCGATACAGAATCCAATTCCTGTTCTTCTATCTGAGCACAAATAGAATAACTGGTCAAGAACAAAAAAATGAGTAAATAGTTAAATTTCATTAATATAGGTTAAGCAAATGTCTTGCCAAAATTAACGATAATTATAAAAGGTTTTTATTTATACAACGCTAATATTGTTAAGTTTGTATCTTAAAATTACATTGATGGCTAATAAAAAAATTATTACTAAAAAGTCTTTGGACTTTTTTGAGAAATACTTGAATAATGCTGCTCCGACCGGTTATGAATTGGAAGGGCAAAAATTGTGGATGGACTACCTAAAACCATATGTAGACACTTTTATTACAGATACTTATGGCACTGCAGTTGGTGTAATAAATCCTGATGCAAAATACAAAGTTGTTATTGAGGGACATTCTGATGAAATTTCATGGTATGTTAACTATATAACAGACAACGGATTAATTTATGTGATTCGCAATGGTGGTAGTGACCATCAAATAGCGCCTTCGAAGTGGGTAAATATCCACACGAAAAAAGGAATCGTAAAAGGAGTATTTGGCTGGCCAGCAATTCATACTCGTAAAGGAGAAAAGGAAGAATTAGCCCCTAAATTAGATAATATTAGTATTGATATAGGCGCTAAGGACAAAGCTGAAGTTGAAAAGATGGGAGTTCATGTTGGTTGTGTTATCACCTACCCAGATACATTTCAGGTTTTAAATAAAGATAAATTCGTTTGTAGAGCTATAGACAATCGCGCTGGCGGATTTATGATTGCAGAGGTTGCACGTTTATTACATGAGAATAAAATAAAATTACCATTCGGACTTTATATTACCAATTCAGTTCAAGAGGAAATTGGTCTTCGTGGTGCTGAAATGATTACCCAAACCATTAAGCCAAATATTGCTATCATTACTGATGTTTGTCATGATACGACAACACCAATGATTGAGAAAAAAATACAAGGACATACTGAAATTGGAGCTGGACCTGTAATTTCTTATGCCCCTGCAGTACAAAACAAATTACGTGAACGTATATTAGAAACAGCTGAAGAAAAGAAAATTCCTTTTCAACGTATGGCTGCATCAAGAGCTACTGGTACAGATACCGATGCTTTCGCTTATAGTAATGGCGGAGTTGCATCGGCATTAATTTCTTTACCTTTGCGTTATATGCATACTACTGTCGAAATGGTTCATAAAGATGATGTTGAGAATGTTATTCGATTAATTTATGAGACACTCCTCACTATCAAAGAAGGAGAAACCTTCAGTTATTTCGATTAAATTATAACAGTCCCTCCAATTTTTTTGGAGGGATTATTTTTTTAGCGCTATGGACGAGCTTATTGACATTTTAAATGCTGATGGAATACCGTTAGGTAAAACTACAATGAAATCTGAAGCCCATAAAAAAGGACTCTTTCATGCCACGGTTCATATATGGCTTTATACAGAAGACGGAAAACTACTTATACAAAAACGAGCTTCCGATAAAGATACCCATCCTAGTTTGTGGGATATCTCGGTTGCGGGACATATTGGCGCCGGAGAATCAGTTATAGATTCGGCAATTAGGGAAGTGCAAGAAGAAATAGGTTTAACGATTAAGGGTAAAGAACTGAAGAAAATAGGTGTATTTAAATCCATCCAAAAACATTCCGATCAACTTATCGATTGTGAGTTTCATCATACGTTTTTGTCTAAACTAAAGATACCCTTAGAAAAACTTATCAAACAAAAAAGTGAAATTGATGACCTAAAATTAATTTCGAATATTCAATTTGAGCAAGAATTAAATGATAAGGAGTTAGCCAAACAATATGTGCCACATTCCATTAAATATTACACTAATATTTTAAATAAAATTAGACAATTACTCTAACGTTGCAACAAATTTGTCTACTTCAGAAAGTGTATAAATTATTTGGTCACCGCTCTCCATATATTTCACCACAAAACTATTATTTTCTAATTCTTCAGCACCTAACAAAATCACATAAGGCACCTTTCTATTATTAGCATATTTAAATTGTTTCTGGATTTTTACATCCGAAGGATATAAATCTGACATTACACCTCTCTTACGAAGTTCTGTTACCAATTTTAAGGACACTAGCGCTTCCTTAGCCCCAAAGTTAAGGCAAAGAACATCCAAAGACTTATCGACGGACTCAGGGAATAAATTCAATTCTTCCAATACCAGGTATATTCTATCCAATCCAAAAGAAATTCCTACCCCACTCACATCTTTTAATCCGAAGATACCTGTAAGATCATCATAACGACCACCACCACCAATAGACCCCATAGATACACCTTTCGGAGCTGAAACTTCAAAAATTGCCCCTGTATAATAATTGAGTCCACGAGCCAATGTAACATCTATTGCCAATTTAGCAGATTGTAAACCTAAAATTGAAATAGTCTCCATAATAAAACGAAGCTCTTCCAAACCTTTTTGCCCTTCTACAGAATCTTTCAATAAGCTATCTAAACGATTTAACTGATCTACATTACTACCTTGAGGTTCAAATAATGGTGCTGCTTTTTCGATTGCATCGGCCGAAATACCTTTGGCCAGCATTTCTTTTTTAACGCCCTCCTCTCCTATTTTATCTAACTTATCTAAGGCTACCGTAAAATCTATCAATAAATGCTTTGCCCCAATAACTTCAGCTATACCAGCCAAAATTTTTCTATTGTTCATTTTAATTGTAGTACCTTCTAATTTTAAATCAGAAAATACCGCGTCATACAATTGTATGAGTTCTACCTCTTGCAACAATGAATCTGAACCTACCACATCAGCATCACACTGAAAGAATTCTCTAAAACGACCCTTTTGCGGTCTATCTGCTCGCCATACGGGTTGAATCTGATACCGTTTAAACGGGAAATCTAGCTCATTCTGATGCATGACAACATAACGGGCAAAAGGCACCGTTAAATCATATCGCAACGCTTTCTCTGCGATTTTAGGGGCTATACTAGTAGAATTTTTAGAACTGTAGGTTACATCATCAACCTTACTGATAAAATCTCCTGAATTGAGAATTTTAAAAATTAAACGGTCACCTTCTTCACCATATTTACCTAACAACGTTTCTGAATTCTCAAAAGATGGAGTTTCAATAGGTTGAAAACCAAAAGTTTGAAAATTTCTTTTAATAGAATCAAAAATGTAGGTACGCTTTGCTATTTCAGATGGAGTAAAATCGCGTGTTCCTTTAGGAATAGATGGTTTCTGTGCCATTAATTTTTTATTGAAATACAAATATAGCCTTCAAAAGGTAAGACTACAATTAGGAATTAATAATATGTACAGCCAAGTGCTCTACGAGGTTTCAATTACCTTTTCGAACCACTGGTATAATTCGCCTTTAGTAATAACTGCGCCTTGTTGAAGCAGTAAAAACTTGTCGACATTTTTATCATCGGTATAGGCTTTTGAAGCTGTCAAATATTCTACAAAGTCTGATTGCCAATTCTTCTTAAACCATTCAAATCCTATTTTAGTAGTTAAATCCAAATCTGGATTCATCACTTTCACAGAAATAAGCTTCATTTCTTTTTCAGTTAAATGAAACATATGCATTTGATTACTTGAAATATTCTCTAAATAAGAAACTTTATTCAGAACGCCTTCCCAAACCAAATCGCTAAACAGGTCTAATTCTTCCTCTGCTACTTTAGGCTTATCTCTTTTAATTGCTTCCCACTCATCACCTGTAATAGATTGGGTAGCCAAAAAATTAATAAACTCTTGGTGCAATTCTTCTAATTGTTCTTTTGTTAGCCTTGTGTACTTCATTGGTTAATATTCTATTTATAATGATTAAATGTAACGTACCAATCTCATATTGATAGTGTAAAGACCCATTTCATGACAAATCAAAAAAAAGCCCTCCAGTAAACTGAAAGGCTAATATATTTAATAATTTGAAAAATTATTTTTGCTCTGCAACAACTTCAAATCCAAAATCAACTATAACCTCACGGTGTAATCTGATTTGTGCATTGTAAGGGCCGGTTCTCTTAACCGCACCACCTAAAATACTAATGAATTTTTTGTCGATAGCATGACCTTCTTTAGCCAAAGCCTCTGCCAAATCACCGTTAGTAACTGAACCGAATAATTTATCGCCAGCACCTGTCTTAGCTATAATCTTCAATTCTAAAGCTTTTAATGCTTCTTCAGTTTTCTTAGCGGCATCAACAACTTTTTTCTCTTTATGTGCTCTTTGCTTTAGATTTTCAGCTAAAACTTTTTTAGCAGATATAGTAGCCATTGCAGCTAAGCCTTGAGGAATAAGGAAGTTTCTTCCGTATCCGTTCTTAACATTGACTACATCGTCTTTAAAACCTAAATTTTGTACGTCTTCTTTTAATATAAGCTCCATGATTCTTTGTCTTATTATTTTAATAAATCAGCAACATATGGCATTAATGCCAAATGACGAGCTCTTTTTACCGCTTGGGCTACTTTTCTTTGATACTTCAATGAAGTTCCTGTAAGTCGTCGTGGTAACAATTTACCTTGCTCGTTTACCAACTTCAATAAAAAATCTGCATCCTTATAATCCACGTATTTAATACCGGACTTTTTAAAACGACAATACTTCTTTTTAGTGTTGGTCTCAATGTTCAATGGAGTTAGATACCTGATCTCTCCATCTTTTTTTCCTTTTGCCTGTTGTTGTAATGTTGCCATAATACTTAAGCTTTAGCGGTTTTGTTTCTTGTTCTTCTTTTTTCTGCCCATGCAATTGCGTGCTTGTCCAATTTAACGGTCAAGAAACGCATAACACGTTCATCTCTTCTAAACTCCTGTTCGTAAGGTGTAACTACCTCACCAGTGTTAGTGAATTCGAACAAGTGGTAAAATCCACTCTTCTTGTTTTGTATCGGGTAGGCCAATTTCTTTAGCCCCCAATTCTCTTTAGCTACCATTTTGGCGCCATTGTTAATTAAGAAATCCTCGAATTTCTTAACTGTTTCCTCTATCTGTACATCTGATAGAACGGGATTCAAAATGAAAACAGTTTCGTAATGGTTCATATTATATTTGTTTTAAGGAGTGCAAAAATAGATATTATTTTAAAATAATTATAAGAAATACGAAAATTCTTCGTTATTGAATGGTAACAACATGAAAAATAGACCAAATCTTAATCATATCATCATTACCAAATACACGATCAACAGTGCATTGTTTACATCTTTTGTTGCAGTTCAGCATGTTTTTTCGGTTATTTGTCGATGATTTAACCCCACAAATCAGCCCTTATGAAGTTAAGAAGTATCATCGTTGACGATTCATCCATGCAAAGGATGGCCGTTGCAAAGTTGGTAAACAATCATCCTAATTTAACTATGGTAGCAGAATACAGTAATGCTATCGAAGCTAAAAATGGAATCAAGAACCATGAGATAGATCTTATATTTCTTGATGTTGAAATGCCAATTATCACAGGATTCGACCTACTCGAGTCACTAGAAAACAGTCCTCAGGTAATTTTGATTACCGGGAAGCCAGATTACGCACTCAAAGCATTTGACTATGACGTAACGGATTATTTACACAAACCGATTACCATGGCACGTTTTGATGCATCTGTTAA
The DNA here is from genome assembly GCF_963974015.1 of uncultured Maribacter sp. GTDB lineage: Bacteria > Bacteroidota > Bacteroidia > Flavobacteriales > Flavobacteriaceae > Maribacter. The sequence goes on from NZ_CAXBBZ010000002.1 coordinate 391,482, forward strand.
AAGAGCTGTTGCCAATTACGAACAATTGCACCGAGTAAATGAAGATGAGGAGCATATATTCGTAAAGAGCAACCTTAAGAAAAGGAAGGTTATTTTGAATGATATTAAGTGGATTGAAGCACTTGGTGACTATATAAAATTAGTGACAGATGAAGCTAATATTGTAATCTTATCAACAATGAAATCTTTTGAAAAGCAATTGCCAGAAGATAAGTTTTTAAGAATACACAAATCTTACATCATTAACCTTGAGAAGGTCGAGAAATTCAATAGTAAAAATGTTGAAGTAAGTGGTAGATCTATACCATTAAGTAGAAATAAAAAGACAGAACTTGCCGAAGCGCTTAGTAACGTATAATATATGATATAATTTTACTTTCAAAAAAGACCGCTAACTAGCGGTCTTTTTTATTATATATGGTCTACGTTATATATTACCCTAACACTTCTATACATCGCTACAGCTTTAAATGATTTCTCTATGCGTCGAATGTTGGCTTTTGTTTGCGCCAAAGATTGCACTTTTTGAACCTTAACCACAATATGCTTTAAATACTGATTTCGAATTCGAGCTACCGGTGGATATTCAGGACCTAATACAGTGCCGCCGAAATTAGAACGTAATGCTCCTGAAAACCAATCTGCCGCTTCATTTAAAACATTATAATTTTTATGCTTGAAAGTAACTTTGATAATTCTGTTTACTGGCGGATACTTAAATTGCTCTCGCTCATATAACTGTTCTTTATACATACCCTCATAATCACTTGTAGCAACCTGTTTTAAAATTTGATGATATGGATTATAGGTCTGTATAATTACTTTCCCTCTTTTTTTAGTACGCCCTGCCCTACCCGATACTTGAGTCAATAACTGATATGTTCTTTCATGAGCACGATAATCGGGAAAATTCAACAGAGAATCTGCATTCATGACCCCAACTAAATTTACATTTCTAAAGTCTAGGCCTTTGGTCAACATTTGTGTTCCTACTAAAATATCAAGTTCTTGTTGCTCAAAAGCAGTAATTATCTTTTCATAACCATGCTTACCACGTGTTGTGTCCAAATCCATCCGACCGACTTTTGCGTCTGGAAACAATTCTATTACTTCTTTTTCAATTTGTTCAGTACCAAATCCTTTTGTATCCAAATTGGGACTACCACAGGCAAAACAACTTTCTGGTAATGCCGTATGGTGACCACAATAATGACAACGTAATTGATTTCTAAATTGATGATAGGTAAGACTAACATCACAATTTGGACATTGAGGCGTATACCCACAGGTTAAACATTCCAATAAAGGCGCAAATCCCCTTCTATTCTGAAACAGTATAATCTGATTGCCATCTTTAAGTGTTTCTTGCATTTCCAAAAGAAGCCCTTCAGAAAAATGACCTTTCATTCGTTTTTTACGCGTGGCCTCTTTAATATCTACCAATTCCATCTCTGGCATCAAAACATCACCATAACGTCTAGTAATTTCCGTATAACCATATTTACCGGTTTTAGCATTATAATACGTCTCTATACTCGGTGTTGCCGAGCCTAATAATACATTGGCGGTATGTAAATTACCTAAAACAATAGCGGCATCTCTTGCATGATATCTAGGAGCTGGGTCAAATTGCTTGAAAGAGCTTTCATGTTCCTCATCTACAATAACCAAACCTAGTTTGCTAAAAGGCAGATACATTGCCGATCGTGCCCCAATAACTAACTGTGCCTTTGGTTTAGCTTGCAAAACATTATGCCAAACCTCCATACGTTCTTGAACATTATATTTAGAGTGATAAACTGCTATTTTCTCACCAAAATATTCTAGTAACCGACTTATCAATTGTGTGGTCAACGCAATTTCAGGAAGTAAATAAAGAGCCTGTAAACCCTTTTCTAAACATTCTTCAATCAACTTTACATATACCTCGGTCTTTCCTGATGAAGTAACTCCTTTTAATAATGTTACTTTCTTTTCTTTAAAAGCCTTTTTAATATCTATTAAAGCAGATGTCTGATATTCATTTAAGTCTTTAGTTCCAGAGTCATCAGAACTTCCACTAAAATTAACACGGTCAGTTTTGATGAAATATTCTTCTAAGACTCCTTTATCTACCAATGACTTAATAACGGCTTTTGAGGTATTGCTTGCCTTCTCTAATTCTGAAAATTTTATAGGTTTTTGACTTCTACCCTGAAGTTGAAAAAGTGTCAGTACTACCTGACTTTGTTTAGGAGCTCTTGTCAATGAATTTAGAAGTTCTTCTAATTTATCATCTGCGGCGTATTCTACACCTAACTTTACATATCTCACTAATTTAGGTTTATACTGCTCGTAAACCTCTTCTTTAAGTACAATGATTTTTTTCTCCAATAGTCTTTGTAGAATAGGTAGTACATTTTTACGTTCTATAATGGCAGATACCTCTTGAACCTTAAGTATTGACTGGTGCTGTAGCGCCTCAAACACTAAAAACTCATCGTCTAAAAGCTCATTTTCATCAACCTCATATTCCGTATTTCTCAGAACTAATGTTTCACTCTCTAGTAAAAAAGCACTTGGTAATGCACTTCGTACAACCTCACCCAATGTGCACATATAATAAGAAGCAATCCATTCCCAGTGTTTAAGCTGAATTGGATTTATAATCGGATAATCATCTAATAACTGATGTATTTCTTTTGCTTCATAGGCTTCAGGAGGATTTTGATGAACACTATGAACAATGCCAGTATATATTTTTGTTTTGCCAAAAGGAACTGCTACACGCATACCTGCCTGCAACAGTGTTGCTTCCTCTTCTGTAATACTGTACGTAAAACTTCGCTCAAGAGGAATAGGTAATATTACATTAATAAAATTTCCCATAACTATCCTTCCACTCGCAACCAAGTCTGGGTTCTGAAGATGAACGCTAAATACCCTCTTACTTTTAATTCATTGTGATTATCAGGATTCAACCATATTTTGAACCTAAACGTCATCGCTTGTTGTGGATCAAACAATCTTTTTCCTTTCCATTCTCCATCTTCATGTTTCTTTCCAGCGGTTATTATCTCCATGCCTTCAACAGGCTTATCCTTTAATTCTCCATCACATTTCACACAGGTTACATCTTCCATTCCTTCTTCTAAAATTTCAACAACCTTACCATACATCAACCCATCTTTCTTATAAATCTCAATTACGCCTTTAGGCAAACCGGTACGGTCGTCAATAGTTTTCCATTTTCCAAAAACGGATTGTGCCGAAACATTCATAGCTAGTAAAAGGAAAAATAGAAAACTTAATTGAACAGTTTGATTTATCATTCTTTTTTAGTGATTTTTCTTAAGGTATTTAAGGATGCATTTAACTCGAACCCAAGCAGCAATATATTAGAATTTAACCAGATGTAAACCATTAATATCAATAATCCTCCAAGGGCACCATATAATTCATTATATCGAGCAAATTTTTCTACATAAATTCCAAAAAGATAAGATGTAATCAAAAATAAAATAGTCGTCATCAATGCACCTATAGAAAAGAAACTGGCTTGCTTTCCTTCCCTTGTTCCTGAATAATATAAAATTGCGGTCGTAAAGTAAGAAAGAATTATAAAAAAAAGTACTTTGGCAATCTGAACTCCTACCAATTCTTCTTCCCCCAACACATATCCGCCCTGTCTGGCAGCAAACTCCGAAAGATAACCTAGCACATAAAATTCAAAATATATAAAAGCTACAAACCCTAAAATTATCAATATCGCCAAAATGAGTCCTACCATTAAAGCGTATAAATATTGTTTGAAAAAATTACGAGTCAATTCAATATGATAAGACGTTTCAAAACCCCCAAAAATAGAATGTACGCCATTTGCCATTAAAAAAATGGAAAGTATAAAGGCCGATGACAGCAATCCACCACTTTTTTGGTCTTTTATTTGTTGAAATACTTCGCCGAAATAATCACCTGTTGCACTTGGCAAAAACGACTCTAAGAACAATTGAAATTGAACGTCAAAATCACCATGTTCAATACTTATATAGGATACTAAAAATGGCACAAGGGTTACCATGAAAATCAATAAAGGAAACAATGCCATAAATAAACTAAATGCAATAGCACTGGCCCGTGTAGACAATGTTCCTTTTAAAATACCAAAAACATACATCTCTAACAGATCATATACTGAAAGACCCTCCAAACCGGGTAATCTGACTTTTTTCAAAAGCCTGACACCCCAATTTATAATAGGAATCTTATCTAGTTTTTTCTCGACCTCTAGAGACATTTAAACTGCTTTTAAACTTAAATCCATATTGTAGACCGAATGTGTCAGTGCACCTGAAGAAATATAATCAACACCACATTCCGCATATTTACGAATGGTTTTCTCATTAATTCCACCAGAAGATTCTGTTAAACAGGTCTCGCCTATTAATTTTACAGCTTCTCGGGTATCTTCATAATTAAAGTTATCTATTAGTATTCGGTATACACCAGAAGATTCCAATATTTCCCGTATCTCATCTAAATTTCGAGCTTCAACTATTATTTTTAAGTCTCTTCCCGTTTCTTTTAAATAACTTTTGGTCTTGTCAATTGCCTTTGTAATACCACCGGCAAAGTCTATGTGATTATCCTTAAGCATTATCATATCATAAAGAGCAAACCTGTGGTTTTCCCCTCCACCGATTTTTACCGCCCACTTTTCAAGAGCTCTTATACCCGGTGTTGTTTTTCGTGTATCTAATATTTTTGTTCCGGTACCTTCTAATAAATTAACGAACATATTGGTCTTTGTGGCAATTGCGCTCATTCGTTGCATTGCATTTAGCACCAAACGTTCAGCTTTCAAAATACTTTGAGCACTACCTTCTACATAAAAAACAATATCTCCATAATTTACGGGTGAACCATCTTTTATACGTACATCAATTTTCAATTTAGGATCAACAAAATAAAATACCAACTCGGCGAAATCTACCCCAGCAATAATACCGTCATCCTTAACCAACAATTTTGCTTTACCCACAGCCGTTTCTGGAATACAAGCCATAGAGCTGTGGTCACCATCGCCAACATCTTCACGAATGGCATTCGCTATGATCAATGTAATCTCTTCTTTAAACTGTTCTTCTGAAATCATATTTTTAATATCTAATGCTTTGCTAAATTACAAAGACATTTGCGAAATTGATTTACTTTTGAAATATGACCATAAAACTTTTAGCCATTGGCAAAACTGACAGTTCTCAACTACAAGAGCTCATTGAAGTTTATCAAAAAAGATTACAACATTATATCAATTTTGATATTGAGCTAATACCTGATTTAAAGAAAACTAAAAATTTATCTGTAGTACAACAAAAGGAAAAGGAAGGCCAATTAATTCTCAAAAAATTGGCAGCCACCGATGTTTTAATTCTTTTTGATGAAAATGGAAAACACTTTACTTCAATTGAATTTTCACAATATTTACAGAAGAAAATGAATTCTGGGATAAAACAAATAGTCTTCTTAATTGGGGGGCCTTATGGTTTCAGCAATGATGTTTATGCTAAAGCATCGGGGAAAATAAGTCTTTCAAAAATGACTTTTTCCCACCAAATGGTTCGTTTATTTATTACCGAACAACTTTATAGAGCCTTTACTATACAAAAGAATGAACCATATCATCATAATTAAAAATGGCCATAAAAATAGGTTGTTATTGATACTACTGTTCCTTTTCTAAAGATTTGACCATGTTATTTGAAACATCTTCTAAATCTTTAAGCTCCTCCATTAAAAATGATATTATCTCTTCTTTATGTTCCATATTTTTCTCAATTCCTAAAACATGGTTAAAATTTTTAATATTGGTCATATGAGATTTAAAAGCATGGGTTTGATGCCATGAAATCTCTTTTAACTTTTTATTCTGAACAGTTATTTTCTTTATGGAAGGATTTATGAAAAAGAATATCTCAAGAATAAGTATTACTAAAGAAAATACAGCCAGTTCTAATTCAATAATCATTAAGGCTTTGATATCTTTCTCGGATGCTTTTTGAAACTGAGTCACAATTGTATCCATTATAAACAAAAATTGGTCTACCTCGGCCGACAAATCTTCTATAGAAACCTCCTCTAACTGATTAAAGTTTTCCAAAGTCTCAAGAATATAATTTAAGTGAGGCTGTAATTTATCAAAATTATTTTGAATCCCTACATTGTTCAATGGCTCTAAACCCATAGTAACACTACCTTTTTGCAATGCATCATTTGCGGAAGACAACTTATTGACCGCCAATCGCATTTTGCCATAAGAACAAGTAGAATACTTGCATTGGTACACATTTTTTACGATCATTTGAGATAACATTCGCTGTCTACCTGCAACATTAATTCTTAGTGCATCACGTCTTTGTCGCGCTAAAGAAAATTGAATTATTGACTGTATTGCAATAGTCAATACGATTACTGTAAATACTAATAAATAATAGTTATTAAAACTTTTGCTCTGTTTTAATTTTTTAAAAAGGTTTTTTCCCATTAATAAAGATATTTCCTACAAAACTTGAAAATACAATAATATATAGATGGAAAAAGACTAATGTTGTAATTACGACTTAAACCATGGTGTACGCACAAATACTGTTAGTCTAGTTACAAACTCTCAAGTTTGATAAAACCTAATATTTTGATTGGAGAATATCTAAAAAAAACACTACTAGTACAATACTCTAAATTTAATCGTATTCTCTACCTTTTTCAGTGCTTTTAAAACATCTTTATTATATTCTTTATCTAAATCTGTTATCACATAACCAACTTCATTATCAGTAGAAAGATATTGACTAGAAATATTTAGCTCGTATTCTGCCAAGACCTTATTGATTTTAGCCATAATACCGGGAACATTCTTATGAATATGAAGAAAGCGGTGCGCTTTATTCTGTTTCGGCAAACGAATATTCGGGAAATTTACAGCATCAACTGTATTACCACTGTTGATATAATCCATAATCTTATTTGGTACAAAGTCCGCAATATCACGTTGCGCTTCTTCTGTGCTACCACCTACATGCGGTGTCAAAATCACATTAGCAAAACCTTGTAATTTAGTATGAAACTCGCCATTACTAGCAGGCTCATCAGGATATACGTCAATAGCTGCACCACCAATATGCCCGCTTTTCAAACCTTCAGCAAGTGCATCAATATCTACCACAAAACCCCTTGAAAGGTTAATTAGCATTGCACCTTTTTTCATTTGCTTTATTTCACGCTCACCAATGAAGTTCTTATTAGCTTTATTATCATCGATATGCAAGGTCACAACATCTGAAACGTTCAATAAATCTTCAAGTGTACCACATTTTACTGCATTACCTAGAGCTAATTTATCGTCGACATCATAATAATATACACGCATACCCATAGCTTCAGCCAATACAGATAATTGTTTACCTATATTACCATAACCAACTATTCCTAAATTTTTACCACGCACCTCTCGAGACCCTGCAGCTGTTTTTTGCCATTGTCCCTCATGAATCTCTCTACTGCGGTCAAATACACTGCGCATAAGCATAATAATCTCACCTATCGCCAATTCTACAACTGATCTAGTATTGCTATAAGGCGCATTAAAAACTACAACGCCTTTTTTCTTAGCGTTCTCTAGATCTATCTGTGTTGTACCGATACAGAATGCACCTACTACCAAAAGTTTGTCGGCAGCATCTAAAACTTTTTGTGTTACTTGTGTTTTTGATCGTATACCTAAAACGTGTACGCCCTTTATTTTTTCAATTAACTCATCTTCAGATAAGCTGTTCTTAATTAATTCAACTGAAAATCCATCTTCTGAAAGATTTTCAAATGCAGCTGTGTGCACGTTTTCTAATAGAAGGACCTTAATCCTATTCTTTGGGTACGAGATATTTCTTGGCAACTTGTTCACAAATAAAAATTCATCTAAACTTGGTGTAACATAATCCGCATTATTAGCGGCCTTTTCTCTATGCACGTTCTCAGTATAAGCAAAAAACTTATGGGCTATACCTGCTTCGCGCATTACATAATCGCTGTAACCATCCCCAATAACTTGAACTTCTCCTTCCAAGTCCATTTGTCTTAGGCAATCTATTTTGCCATTATGTTGGGACAGCACATTATTCTCATCGAAACCGATGATATTTCCTTCTTCGTCGAACTTAAATGTATTTGCATACACGCGATCCGACGGAATATTATATTCTTTAACTATTGGATCAATGAACTCTTTAAAACCACATGATATTACATAAATATCATCTGCATACTTTTCAAAGAATTCTTTATTAGATTCTATAGACTTCGATATTTTACTACGAAGTTCTTTTACAAGACCCTCTAAATCATCTTTTTTGGCATGTAAAAGTTTAATTCTGCGTTCTAAAGATTCAGTAAAAGAAATATCACCATCAATACCAAGATTCGTGATTTTTTGAATTTCCTTTATAATCTCATCTTTGTCCGACTTTCCATTTAAAGTCATTTCCGCAAGCACATCTAAGGCTTCTACCCTAGTTAACGTACTATCAAAATCAAAAACGTATTTTCTACTCAATTCGACCATTTCTACCTTTTGTTTTGTATTCTTGCGATTAAAATAAGAAGCAAAAGTAAAAATTTAATTTATCCTGATTAATGTTATCTCGTAAATAAAACAAAAATGATCGGTTATGATGTAAAACAATCAAATGCTATTTGAATTAGTCCAAAAACCGAAGCACCTCGTCAGAAAAATCTGCTGTTTTATATGTGCCATTATGATCTCCTGGCACTCTTGCCAATATTCCATTAACAAATGCATTACTCAACTCTTTGGCATTTCCATTATCTGAATCCTTATCTCCACAAATTACCATGACGTCAATCTTAATTTTCCCTAATTTCTTCTTTGAGGTTACCGGTTGATATTTTTGCTGCAAATGCAGCGAACGCAAATCTGCATATATAGATTTTGCATAGTCTACAGCTCCCTTGGTATTTTCATTAACCTCGCCATCAAAGGCTTTGGTGAACATAATTCTCCTATCCCAATCTGGATTCGTGAAATCTATTCCCATACCCCCTAAAACCGCTTTTACTATTCGCTTATCAGTAGTCAGCAGTTTTGCCAAAACAATACTTCCTCTAGAATATCCTACAGCCTTATAATGTTGAATATTCAAACTGTTCATTAGCAATTTTAAATCTTTAACTTCTGCGTCATTTTCATATGCTACTTCATCTTGGGGTTTATCAGAATCCCCGTTACCCCGTAAATCAGGGACAATTACTCGATATCCCTTATCAAGTAAATCTTGTTTCAATTGTGTTTTATCCCATGATTTTCTTGAATTTATGAAACCGTGAATCAATAATACCGGTTCACCTTCTCCTTCATCTGAAAAAACAATTTTCACATCATCGAAAGACTTAAAATTTTTGGATTGAGAAAAACATATTGATGTGAAAAATAAAAGTAATATGCAAAATGAATAGTTCTTTTGTACCATTGATAAATGTATTAAGAAATGTATAATAGTCCGGCCAAAATCGCCAATCCGAAACTAACTAACGTACCTATCAATATATATTCAGTAAGCTTTCTGTTATTTCGCTCCTTTAAGTCATTAAATCTAAATACAGACTTTGCAGCTATTAAAAGTCCGATAACTTCCCACCTACCAATTACTATAAAAATTAGCACGAATAACCTTTCTATTATGCCGATATATTTACCTGCATTTGGTAAAGATTTATGATCTGTTTCTATCTGGTTGGACATACCCTCGAGAATTACACCCATAATAATAGACGCTGGATAAGTCACAAAAACTATCGCCGTTATCAATGACCAATCTAAATTTCTAAAAAGTGTTAGGGTGTGTTCATATAAATTGTCATAAAAAACACAACCATAAATAATTACTATATGTAAAGCCTGGTCAATAAAAAACGGAATACTTTTATTTTTAAATAATAAATCGGTATATAGTTTTAGTAAGTCGATAAAGTAATGACCTATGGTAATAATTAATGCTATTTTCCATGAAGACAAATCCCACAAGAAGAACATATAAAGTGCAAAATGCAGTATTACATGTATATACAAATATTTTGATGCAATCTTATGTGATTGTTTATGTATCACCCATTTAATGGGCTGAAGAATAAAATCACCTATTAAATGAGCTAAAATTAGTTTGATGAATATCAACATATTAATTATCTGTTATTACTTCTTCATAATAAGACAATACATCTAAAACCAAGTCTAATCTAGCTCTTTTTAATCTTTGACTTACAGCAGATTGTTTTATCCCTAATTTTTGTGCAATTTCTTTTTGTGAATACGCAGGGTGGTCTAAAACCAAAGTGACAATTTCAGCAGACACCACACTCCAATCATCCATAAAATCAAGTGCCAATCGCAAAATCAAATTAAGTGTGCGGTCTTTTTCTTCGATTCCTGTTGCAATGCTAAGATTAATCTTACTTTCTTTAAGCGACTCAAAATTTCGCCCTGATCGCTGGTATGCTGGCCCGTTCGATTCGGTAACCCCTGCACCAACATAAGTCTCTAAACCTATACCTATGCCCATTCTTACATCTAAGCCTTTTATAGCTTTTAACATTGACTTAATACGGATTGCAGAGAATAAGGCATTCTTCTCAGTTACCTTTAGTTGAAATTCATCGCCACGATAAATCTCCCAATTCATTGGCGAAGCACCAAACTGGTTAAAGTATCCCTTCAATAAATCTATCCACTGAGAACTAGGGTGTTTTTCAGAATTTATAATATCTCCGGTAATTATTGCTATCATGATTATTAATTAAAAAACTAATATATTAAATTATAAGCTAATTAAATAATATTTTAAAATATTATCTATATCGTTAATATATAGATTCAACAATAAATCTCTAAAACCAACGTCTGGTCAAGGTACAGTATTCCTTATAGGACCGTCCAAATTTATTTAAGAGAATACGCTCTTCGGGAATTATCTGAAAACGATTCATGTACTCTACAAAAGCGGCGGCTATTAAGGTATTAAAGGCATTTCCTAAAACAACCCCTAAAGCTAATAAAGAAATTAATAGGGCTAGATACATTGGGTTACGAGTAAATTTATAAACTCCGCTATTAACCAAAATAGAAGTCTTAACAGGTTCTGTAGGATCTATAGTAGTTTTAGCCTTAAAAAATTGAATAAGAGCTATAATACCTATTAAAATAGCAAGTCCTAATAAAATTTTTGAAAGTAAAAGCCTCCCAAAAAAGTCAAAATAACCAAAAGGCAAAAATTCTGATAACAAATACATGATAAATCCAAAGAGCAAAAACACAATAGCTGGCGGTAACTTTAATTCCATTTTATAAAATTACTACTTTTGAGATTCAAAATTCAATAAACCAGTTCCCAAATTAAGAACATGAAGCTCGTATTCGCAACACACAATTCTAATAAATTAAAAGAGATACAACATCTACTACCCAAATCCATCGAACTGGTCAGCTTAAATACTCTAGGATGCACAGAGGAGATACCTGAAACAGCAAAAACTTTAGAAGGCAATGCCAAAATAAAAGCTGATTTTATTACGAAAAACTATCGACTTCCATGTTTTGCGGATGATACAGGCCTTTTAGTAAACTCATTGAACGGAGAACCCGGAGTATATTCTGCGCGTTATGCTGGTGAACAAAATGATTCTCAAGCCAATATGGAAAAATTATTAAACAACTTAAAAAACAAAGAAGATAGAACCGCACATTTCAAAACTGTAATCGCTTTAAATATAAACGGAGAAACACATATATTTGAGGGTAAAGTAATCGGGAAAATTACAACTAGCCAAAAAGGTAATCATGGTTTTGGTTATGACCCCATATTCAAGCCGAATGGTTATAAAGAAACATTTGCCGAACTACCATTATCTATAAAAAACAGCATAAGTCATCGTGGTCAAGCAGTTCAAAAATTGATAGCATATTTAAACAACATTAATGTTTCAGAATAAAAATAATAGAGAAACGGTAGAAGTATCTGTCGCATCAGAAAGAGCTGAAGCTGTTGGTGGTGTATTAATCGCGCTATTTGCTGCACTCATGGCCATATCACAAATGGTCAATGGCGAGCTAGAGGAAGAAATGATGATTGCCCATAATAATGTCGTTAGTTATTCTAGCTGGTATCAATCCAAAAGCATCAAAGAAAGTTTAAAAGAAAGTGAACTTGAATATTTAAGCGCACTCATTAGTACCGGAATGGTTACCAAAGAAAATATTCCTGATATTCGAGAGAAAATGGCAGTAGTGAAAAATAAGATTGGAAAATATGGCGCTGAAAAAATCGAAATTCTAAATGGTTCGGCTTTTGTCGGGAAAGAAAATTGGAAACAAGACATAGAAGGAGAAATGGGTGTGATTACCGGTGTCAAAGAATGGCAACAATTAGCAGCAACTTACGATTATGCTACTAAAAAATTTGACTATGGTATGCTTTTCTTTCAAATCTGCATAGTTCTTGGGGCCGTTTGTATCATTTTATATGATAACCCCATTTTACAAAAAAGCCTTATCGTATTTATGATTATTTTTGGAATTACGGGCACAATCCTATCAATATATGGCTATTTATTGGCCCCATAGCATTACTTACCAATTTATTATACCAGTCCAATTATTAGCAGTATCTTTGCAAATTAATTAACGCCGCTGGTATAGCATGTGTTGCGCTGAGTCTAACTAGGTTATATATGATAATCGCTCTATGCAACATTCATATTTGCGATTTAGTATAACATATTTATGACAAAGTTTGAAGCACTAGGACTCCAGAAGTCCTTATTAGATGCTGTTGCTGATTTGGGTTTTGAAACCCCTTCAGAAGTACAGGAAAAAGCAATCCCTATTTTATTGGAAAGTGAAACCGATTTGGTTGCCTTGGCGCAAACCGGAACAGGTAAAACTGCCGCATTCGGTTTTCCATTAATTCAAAAAATTGATAGTAACAGTAGAACCACACAAGGTTTAATACTATCCCCAACTCGTGAGCTGTGCTTACAGATTACCAAAGAAATGCAAGCGTATTCAAAATACGAACGCAATATTAATGTAGTTGCCATTTATGGCGGCGCCAGTATTACGGACCAAGCAAGACAGATTAAAAAAGGGGCTCAAATTATTGTAGCTACTCCTGGTCGAATGAAAGATATGATCAGTAGACGTCTGGTGGATATCTCCAAGATCGATTACTGTATTCTAGATGAGGCAGATGAAATGCTGAACATGGGCTTCATGGAAGACATTAAAGATATTCTTTCAGGTACCCCTAATGATAAATCTACTTGGTTGTTCTCTGCAACTATGCCTAAGGAAGTTTCTATAATTGCGAAAAAATTCATGCACTCTCCACAAGAGATTACAGTAGGGGCAAAAAATTCAGGCGCATCAACTGTACAACATGAATATTATGTTGTTGGCGGTAGAGATCGTTATCCTGCTTTAAAAAGATTGGCAGATACCAACCCAGATATATTTTCAGTTATTTTCTGTAGAACTAAAAGGGATACCCAAAAAGTTGCCGAAAATTTAATTGAAGATGGTTACAACGCAGGAGCCTTACATGGCGATTTAAGTCAGAACCAACGTGATTTGGTGATGAATTCTTTTCGAAAAAGGCAGATTCAAATGCTTGTTGCAACTGATGTTGCTGCACGTGGTATTGATGTTGATGATATTACCCATGTAATCAATTATCAATTACCTGATGAAATCGAAACCTATACACACCGTAGCGGTAGAACAGGTAGAGCTGGTAAGTCAGGTATCTCTATGGTAATTATTACACGTAGCGAACAACGTAAGATTAAAGCTATAGAAAACAAAATCAATCAGAAGTTTATAGCTAAACAAATTCCTACGGGAATGGAAATCTGTGAGATTCAATTGTATCACTTGGCAAACAAAATAAAGGATACAAAAATCAATGCAGACGTAGAAAATTATTTACCCGCAATTAATGATGTTCTACAAGGTATTGATCGTGAAGAACTGATTAAAAAAATTGTATCGGTAGAATTTACGCGATTCTCTAACTATTACAATAAGTCTAAAGATTTAAATTCTTCTGATGGTGGTAGAGATAGAGATGGCGATAGAGATAGAAGTGATGGCCGAAGAGGTGGCGAAACACCAACTAGTGGTGCAGTTCGCTATTTCATAAATGTTGGTGAAAAAGATGGTTATGATTGGATGTCACTTAAAGATTTCATAAGAGATACAGTTGGCCTAGGGCAAGAAGATGTTTTTAAAGTTGATGTAAAAGAAAGCTTTTCGTTTTTTAATACTGAATCAGAATCTACCCAACAAATTCTTGACAAGTTTACCGAGTTTAAAGTCGACGGACGATTTGTAAATGTAGAAGTTTCCAAAAACCCTGGCGGTGGCGGTGGCGGTAATCGCAGAAGCAGCGGCGGAGGTGGATTTAAAGGAAAAAGAAGCGGCCGAAGAGATGATGACCGTGGTGGTAAAGGAAGAAAAGATGGCGATCGTGAATCTAAAGGAAGAAGTCGAGGTCGAAGTGAATCAAGCAGTCCTAACTCTGGAAAAAGACGTACCACTAAAAGAAAGGGAGATTTCTTTTAGTTAATTGTATATTAAAAATACGCTTCGGCGTATTTTTTTTATTTTGTTTGCATCCCTAAACTTGGCGTCAACAATATGAAATATTTATTATCAGTCTTATTTACCTTCATTTCCCTTATAGGTCTTTCACAAGAAACAGAAGAAAATCAACGCTTAAGTGCAGTTATTATTAATGCACAAACCGAAGAACCGCTTGAAAGTGTTCATGTGGTTAACTTAAACCAAGTTTTCGGTACCATTACCAATGAAAAAGGAGGATTTTCGATTACGGCTGCAGTAAATGACACTCTTTATTTTTCTTTTCTTGGGTTCAAGTCTCAAAAAATAAGGGTTACCAACGACATGTTCAAATTTGAGAATACTGAAATAGCCTTAACCGAACTAGCATATGCTTTAGAGGAGGTTATTGTAAGACCATATCAACTTACCGGTTATTTAGAAATTGACGTGAAAAACCTTCCTATCAACAATGCTTATCAATATAGTATTTCTGGTCTAGGTGTTAGTTATGAGGGTGGTAACAAAAACCCTAGTGCTGTCACAAAGGTTCTAGGCGCCATTCTTAACCCAGCAGATTTACTGCGAAACCTCTTTGGTAAGAAACCTGCGCAAATGCGTAAACTACGACAAATGAGAGAAGATGATGAAATTCGTAATTTATTGGCTTCTAAGTTTGATCGTGAAACTCTAACAGAATTTCTTCAGTTAGAAAAAGTTGACATTCAGGATATTCTTAACAACTGTAATTACTCTAAATCTTTTATTACTACAGCTAATGACCTTCAGATACTTGATGCAATTAGCAGTTGCTACGAAGAATACAAAGTACTAAATAGAAAAAAATAATATTT
This sequence comes from uncultured Maribacter sp., assembly GCF_963974015.1. Taxonomy (GTDB): domain Bacteria; phylum Bacteroidota; class Bacteroidia; order Flavobacteriales; family Flavobacteriaceae; genus Maribacter. The sequence continues at coordinate 406,995 of NZ_CAXBBZ010000002.1, forward strand.
TTTAGATTGATTTCCTTGTTATAGCTTTAGAGCAAATATTTTGGAAATGAAAAATTTATACATTTTAGCACTTTTTGCTATAGTATTGGCATCTTGCCAACCGAACGCAAAGGATACTACCAAAACCACACTTTCTGTTACCGACACCGTTGTAATAGCTAAAAAGAATCCTAATTTTCAGTGGGAAGCCGCCACAGTATATTTCCTACTAACGGACCGATTTAATAACGGTAATCCAGAAAACGATTTAAACTTTGATAGAGATGAGGTAACCGGAAAACTTAGAGGTTTTATGGGTGGTGACATTCAAGGTATAACTCAAAAAATTAAAGATGGTTATTTTACCAAGCTTGGCGTAAACGCTATATGGTTTACTCCTGTTGTAGAGCAAGTTCATGGTGCCACCGATGAAGGCACAGGCAATACATATGCCTACCATGGTTATTGGGCAAAAGACTGGACAGCATTAGACCCTAATTTTGGAACCGAAAAAGATTTGGAAACTCTGGTTAAAACAGCTCATGAAAATGGTATTCGCGTTCTATTGGATGTGGTTTTGAACCACACTGGCCCAGTTACTGAAAAAGACCCTGTATGGCCAAAAGAATGGGTACGCACCTCTCCTAGTTGCGAATTCACTACTTATGAGAATACAACCAACTGCACCTTAGTGGCAAATTTACCAGACATATTAACTGAATCGGAAACGGTAGTAAATTTACCTGACGCACTGCTTGCCAAATGGAAAACTGAAGGCAGATTAAGTGAGGAATTGGATGAACTTGATTTATTTTTTGATAGAACAGGACACCCTAGGACTCCAAGGTTTTATATCATGAAATGGCTTACCGATTACATTAATAAATATGGTGTTGATGGTTTTAGGGTCGATACCGTAAAACATGCAAATGAAAATGCTTGGGCTGAACTCTATAAAGAATCATCAGCGGCATTCGATTTATGGAAAAAGAAGAACGCTGATAAGGTTTTGGACAACAACCCTTTCTATATGGTTGGTGAAGTATATAATTACGGAATTTCTGGTGGTCGAGAATATGATTTTGGGGATAAAAAAGTAGATTATTTTGCCAACGGTTTCAAAAGTCTAATAAACTTTGAATTAAAGACAGACGCTGAAAAGGACTACGAAACCATTTTTTCTAAATATAGCAAACTACTACATACTACTTTAAAGGACAAAAGTGTCTTAAACTACCTTACTTCGCACGACGATGGTCAGCCATTCGACAAAGAACGTACAAACCCAAAAAGAGCCGCAAATGTTCTTCTATTAACTCCTGGAGCTTCACAAATCTACTATGGCGATGAAACGGCAAGAGACTTAACGATTGAAGGTACTGAGGGTGATGCCACATTAAGGTCTTTTATGAATTGGAATGAGCTTGATAGTTTAGAACAAACAAAAGAAATTTTAAATCATTGGCAACAAATTGGTACTTTTAGAAATGACCACCCTGCCATCGGCGCTGGAATTCATAAAGTAATCGCTAAAGTGCCCTATGTTTTTAGCAGGTATTTAAATAAAGATGAGTTTGTTGATAAAGTTGTTATTGCACTTGACTTACCAAAAGGAAAAAAAACAATATCGGTAAAAGGTGTATTTGGAGATGGCACAAAACTTTATGATCAATATTCTGAAACCGAAAGTACCGTAACCAATGGTAAAGTCGTTCTTGAAAATGATTTTGATATCGTTTTGTTGGAACTAAAGAAATAAAATAGGAATACTAGGCATTAGAATGGAGGGCAATCCTATTTCCCTCCGTATCTTTAAAAAGACCCATAAAACCATGACCGTCACCAATTTCAGTTTTTGGTTGTAATACTTGTCCGCCTGCTTTCTCCACCTTGTCCAATACAGTGGCTGCATCTTCACAGGCAAAGTATAGCAAAGCTCCTTCGGTTAAACTTGGCACATATTGTTCATGCTGTACCAAGGCACCATTTGCCTGACCTATACTCGGCTTATCAGGAAACAGTCCCATTACAAATTGCCCAAAATTATTGACTGTTATTGTAATGTCTAAGATAGTTTCGTAAAACTTTCGAGCTCGTTGCATATCTGCAACCGGAATTTCAAACCATGCTATCATATTTCACTACTTAAATTATGTTTAAGATTCTGTAATCCTTGTTCAAAATCTTTTCCTACCATTTTATCCATACTCATAAATAGCATCATAATACTCATAGGAAATTTATTGGTTCCTGTAAACCCCCAAGTCACTTTACTCCTATTATTATCTAGTTCCTCCAAGTCCATATAACAATCAGATTGAGATTTAAACGGTTTTAAAAATCTTAAATCTTGTTCTATTCGCTTACCCTCAACTATTTTAGTTATTTCTTGCTCTCCCTCTCCTACTTCTTTATTTCCGTTCCAATAACTTAAAGCACCAACTTCACCATCTATACCCGTAATTTTCTGGTCCATATTCGGGTCTTTTCTTGCCCACGGTGACCACTCTTGTTGTTTCTTTAAATATTTAAGGTGTCCCCAAACTTTTTCAGTAGGATGGTCTAATTCTATTGACCTAGAAACATGATAACTTTTGGGAGCAATCAATGACAGAATAATTAATAAAGCCAATAAAACTCCTAAAATTATTAAAACGTAATACATCTGTTTCTCAAATAGTTATTAGACAACAAGTTAAGTAAAATTTAATTATCAGAATCATACCTAATCAAGATATCATCGATACTTTTTATAGATTTTTTGGTCCAATCTAATCGTTTCTCCATCATTTCTGCTTGCGTCAGCTTCCAATCAAAATTGGAAGACTTTAATTTAGCAGTTAAGTGTTGTAGAATAATAGCTGCTGAAACTGAAATATTCAAACTTTCGGTAAAACCTACCATCGGTATTTTCAAATAAGCATCAGCATTTTCCAGCACGTAGTCGCTTAAACCCTTATTTTCAGTACCAAAGAATAAGGCCATTTTTCCATCTAATTCATAATCTTGCAATAATGAGCTATTGGCATGGGGGCTAGTAGCAACAATTTTATACCCTTTATTCTTAAGTACATCAACCGCCTCATTCGAATTTTTATATCTTTTTACATCTACCCATTTTTGGGCACCCATAGCAATTTCCTCATCTAAACGTTGGCCATATTTACCTTCTATTAAATGTGCTTGCTGTATGCCAAATGATTCACAACTACGTATTACGGCACTAGTATTATGCATTTGAAAAACATCTTCTACAGCAACGGTTATAAAATTGGTTCTATGACTTAATATATCATTAAACCGCTCAATTCTTTTTTCTGAAATAAATTCTTCTAAATATGCCAAAAGCTTCTCATCAATCATGCTTCCAAGATAAGAAAAGTATATTTTTAGGCTGAATTTAAAAAAACCATGAAGAACATTGTTGTATTAACCGGAGCAGGAATATCAGCTGAAAGCGGATTAAAAACATTTAGGGACGCCAATGGATTATGGGAAGGTCATGATGTTATGGAAGTTGCCTCTCAGCAAGGTTTTTATAACAACCCTCAATTGGTTTTAGAATTTTATAACCAACGTAGAAGACAGCTATTAAGCGTTCATCCAAATAAAGCACACTTAGCTTTGGTTGAACTGGAAAAACACTACAATGTGCATATTGTGACACAGAACGTAGATGATTTACACGAACGTGCCGGTAGTTCTCACGTGCTTCATTTACATGGCGAATTATTAAAAGCTAGAAGCATGGCTTCAACTGATGATGTGTTTGTTTGTAATAAGGATATACGCTTAGGAGACAAATGCAAAAAAGGGTATCAAATTAGACCTCATATTGTTTGGTTCGGTGAAGCTGTACCTTTATTAGAAGATGCCATGAATATTACCGAAAAGGCCGATTATCTTATAATTATAGGAACCTCAATGCAAGTTTATCCGGCGGCAAGCCTAATAGATTTCGCTAAAGCAAATACACCTATATTCTTCATAGATCCAAAACCAGCAATTAAAGCTGTACATAATAGTAATTTAACTGTTATTTCAGAAAACGCAGTAAAAGGTGTTCCTACTTTGGTTGCTTCCCTAATTGGTAAATAATTCTTGTTTGTTTCACCCACGCTACAATTTCACCCACTTCCTTATCCGTTAGTTTAGAATTGCTGTGTAAATAGGTATACTCGGTTAATGGCATATTTTCTTGAACTACCATTTCTTCAATCTCTTCTAAAAGATGATCTTTCTTGACTAATGAATAGGTTTCCCACTCAGAAAAATTTAAATGCTGCTTTCCTTCTTTAACATGACTATCAATCCAATATGAAATTGGCGCTACATTATTGTACCATGGGTAGGCCGTATTATTACTATGACAATCATAACAAGAGGTTTCAAATAAAGCCTTTAAATCTGTAGAAGGATTGGTCTCTTTAATAAAAATTTGGGTATGGTTACCAGGGGAAATATTCTTTGTAGGACTGTAAAATTGCATGGCTATCAAAACCAAAACCACACCTAGGCTAATTTTTTTTTTAGTAATTTCATATTCGGGGGAAATATAGAATAAAGATACAATTTTATGACCAAGAAAGAGCTTTGCCATGCATTGAATTATGTTAATGCAACTCGAGAAAATCGAAGTAAGATGGCATTTAAAATTGAAGAAAATCCCCAACTCATTCCTATTTTAATAGAAATTTCTAAAGATGACATAGACCCCATATCTTGTAAAGCAAGCTGGGTGGTAGAATCACTTATAAAGAAAAAGTTAGAATTTATTTTCCCTTATATCGATACATTTACGCATTCACTTTCTAGGTTGACCCTAGAGTCTTCAATTCGGCCAGCCTCAAAAATATGCTCGCTTTTAGTTGAAAATCAGTATTCAAACAAAACATCTCTTTCAAATAAAGTACTTAATAAACAACATTTAAATACTATTGCTGAAGCAGCATTCGATTGGCTCATTGGCGACCATAAAGTTGCCCCTAAAGCCTATTCAATGACAACCCTTTTATTACTTGGTAAAAACATAGCTTGGATTCATCCAGAACTACAACTTATTTTAAAACAGAATTATGAAAGTGGGAGCGCTGCCTATAAAGCAAGAGCAAGAATGACTTTAAAGGCACTTGAAGAAAACTAGCTTAAGAGAATTACAGCTCCGTTTTCCTTTATTTGAAAATCACTTTTTGACTACAACTTAAAGCGAATAGTGTTTTAATCTATGGTATGAATAGGTATATTTGCCGCTTATTAATTCAACCAATTAATTATGTCTCTTAATGCATTAAATGCCATTTCTCCAATCGACGGCCGCTATAGTTCAAAAACTCATTCATTGTCTCCTTATTTTTCTGAAGAAGCTTTGATTAAGTATAGGGTTAGAGTAGAAATCGAATATTTTATTGCTCTTTGCGAGATTCCTTTAAAGCAGTTATCTTCTTTTGATTCTTCTAAGTTCGAAGATTTGCGTAAAATCTATACTGAGTTTACTACAGCGGATGCTCAAGAAATTAAGGAGATAGAAAAAGTAACCAATCATGATGTTAAGGCGGTTGAGTATTTTATAAAAAAGGCTTTTGATTCTTTAGGGCTTTCAAAATTTAAAGAATTTATCCACTTCGGGTTAACATCACAAGATATTAATAACACTGCCATTCCGCTTTCTATTAAAGAAGCGATGAATGAGGTTTATGTTCCTCAATATTTCGAATTACTTGAAAAGCTAGATGTTCTAACATTAGAATGGGCAGATATTCCTATGCTAGCAAGAACACATGGTCAACCTGCATCTCCTACCCGATTAGGAAAGGAAATTATGGTTTATGTAGTTCGATTAAAAGAACAATTTAACTTATTGAACGATATACCAAGTGCTGCTAAATTTGGTGGTGCTACAGGTAATTTTAATGCCCATCTGGTTGCCTACCCATCTATAGATTGGAGAGAATTTGGTCAAAATTTCGTTCAAGAAAAGTTAGGCCTTCAACATTCTTTTCCAACAACGCAGATTGAGCATTACGACCATTTGGCCGCACTTTTCGATGGTCTTAAACGTATTAATACTATCGTTTTAGATTTAGACCGTGATTTTTGGACATATGTATCAATGGACTATTTTAAACAGAAAATTAAGGCCGGTGAAGTAGGTTCGTCTGCAATGCCTCATAAAGTAAACCCTATCGATTTTGAAAACTCAGAAGGTAACTTAGGTATTGCTAACGCTATTTTTGAACATTTATCCGCAAAATTACCAGTTTCAAGATTACAACGCGATTTAACCGATAGTACAGTACTGCGTAATGTAGGTGTGCCATTTGCCCATACCTTGATCGCTTTTCAATCTACTTTAAAAGGATTAAACAAATTATTATTAAATAGAGATAAATTTGAGCAAGATTTAGAAAATAATTGGGCGGTTGTTGCCGAAGCCATTCAAACTATTTTAAGACGTGAAAGTTATCCGAACCCATACGAAGCTTTGAAAGGACTTACGCGTACAAATGAGAAAATCAATAAAGATTCTATTTCTAATTTCATTGATACCTTAGAGGTTTCTGATGCGATTAAAAAAGAGCTTAAACAAATATCTCCTAGTAACTATACGGGTATATAAAGATGTTAGAATACTAATTTCAAAATTTGCTTAAATAAAAAGACCACCTCCCGGTGGTCTTTTTTCTTCCTATTATTACTTATTAATTTGAACTTCGTGCGGATAAGGAATTTCAATACCTGCGCTATCCAACGCTTTCTTAGTACCTTCAATAGTTGCAAAATATACATCCCAATAATCTTCAGGCTTACAGAAAGGGCGCACTGCAAGGTTCACAGAACTATCCGCTAATTCAGAAACGTTAACCGATGGGGCTGGATCATTTAACACTTTAGGGTTTGCCACTAACATTGTCAGTAAAGCATCTTTAGTTTTTTGAAGGTCAGAATCATAACTAACACCAACAGTGGTATCAACTCTCATTTTACCTTCTGCCGTATAGTTAATGATGTTTCCATTTGCCATCGCACCATTAGGAATAATAGCCAATTTGTTTTGAGGGGTAATCAATTTAGTTGTAAAGATTTCGATTTCTTTTACATTACCTAAAACACCTTGTGCTTCAACTAAATCTCCAATCTTATAAGGTTTAAAAATAATAAGCAAAACACCGCCTGCAAAGTTAGAAAGTGATCCTTGTAAGGCCAAACCAATTGCCAAACCAGCAGCGGCTATTACGGCAGCAAAACTTGTAGTCTCGACACCTAATGTTGAAATAACGGTAATAATTAGAAAAATAGTAAGTGCCCATTTTACTAAGCTTAATAAGAACTTCTTAAGTGATTCGTCATATTCTTGTTTGGTCATACCTTTTCTGGCAACACCAACTAACTTCTTTATAACCCAAGAACCTATAATATAAATAAGAATCGCACCAATTATTTTTGGTCCGAATACCATTATAAAATCAATACCTTTTTCAATCCATACTTGTGCATCTTCCATTCTAAATAGTTTTTTGTTTAGGTTGTTATTTAATTGTCCTCAATTATATGACACAATATTTTTTGATAGGTCACATAAAAAATAAATTTAAAACAAAAAAAACCTATTACATATTCGTAACAGGTTGTATTTAAAACTAATATGATGAAGGATTAGCCTTTTATTAAATCACCAAGTTGTTCAAGGCCTTTACCGTCAAAATCAGATTTTTCCATGGCCTGTATCAATTGTACAAAACTTGCTGGGTTCATATCATCTCCCAAAACACGAACTAGAAGTAATCCTTTTTCGTCATTATCTCCATAGATTACAATTTCATCTATGGTATCATCGTCTCCTTTCAATTGTATGGTAGCTTTTCCAAAAGATGTATTCATCTTCATTAATTCACTAAATTCTGAACTTTTTAAAATAGTCTTAATGGCTGCCTTTTGCACTTCATAATCAGCAGTGTTATTATCCTTTTTCTGAAAAGCTAGAATGTTTAACTTCTTAAGAGAACTTGCCGCCTTTTTTTGAGCTTCACTTAATTCTGCCTTTTCTAAATTCAAAAGACTAGAAGGTAAATCAAAAGACATAAAATTTGGATTTTCGGCACTAGCAATAAAATACTGCTGCAAACTTTGTTCTGAAGAACAGGATGAAACGGTAAAACCTGTTATCATAACTATAATCCAATATACTTTTTTCATAATACATTTTTTAAAATTGAAGGAAAGAACCTTCCGGTTTTACGAAAGGTCCTTTTCTAAAAATAATTTACTTACCAGAAGCTTTATTCAAATCTTGCGGTAAATTCATTTTGTTGGTAATCGATCCAATTTTATTCAAATCAATATCTCCAGTTAAGCTAACTAAAACGGTTTCCAATTTTCTACCATGATCACCTATTTCTACATTATCCAATCCCGACACAAACATTAATAATTCTGTCACATGGTCCTTTTTTGCCCCATCTCTAACATAGAACTTAACATTAACATCTTTGTCCTTTACACGCATTAATTCTTCTAATTTCGAAGACTTAAGATATTTCTTAACTGTTGCAGACATATCCGACGAAACCGATGCGTCTTCGGTCATAAAAACTTTTATATTTTTAAGTCCGCTAGCTACGTCCATAAATTCCTTCGCTTCGGCATCATCACTCATTCCTCCTAATTTAGAGACTAAGTCTATCATACCTTTGTTCACGATTACTGAACCTACGTTATCCATATCCTCATACTTATCGAATACTGACTGTGAGAAACCCAATACGGGTAAAATTGCCATTAAAAATACTACTGCTACTTTTTTCATGATTGTTGTTTTTAGTACCTCTAGCCTATTTTAGGATTAAGGTGATTGATTAATTGATGAATACATGTTTATCAAAAGCGTTAATTTAATTGGGGATTAACGCTTATTGATTATTATTTAATTCCCCTTTTTAGATGCTTTCCCTAATTGGTCACCTCCAGGTAGGTCCATTTTATCGGTCAATTTTGAAACTGATCGCAAATTAATATCTCCAGTCAAGGAAAGTAAAACCGTTTCTAATTTTTTACCATTAATGTCTATATCCATATCTTTCATACCGGTTACGAACATTAAAAGTTCTTTCACATGATCACTGTCTTTACCTTCCTTTACATAAAATTTAACATTTGAACCACCATCCCTAACTCGCATCAATTCTTCAAATGATGAACTTTTTAAGCGATTGGTCACCCAACTATCTACATCTTTAGAAATAGCCGCATCATCGGTCGTAATGACCTTAAAACTTGTAATTGAATTTACGAGTTCAAAAAACTCTTTTGCTTCTGGATCATCTGAGCTTACGCTCATTTTACCTAACATTTGAAACATCTTAGGTTGCATGGCAACAAAGGTTACCTTGTCATTATCTTCGTATTTATCGAAAATATCTTGAGCTCTTGAAATAATCGGAGCCAAAACCAACATTGTTAATAGTACTATTTTTTTCATTTTAATTATTTTTTCGTTAAAAATTTATTTGTTGTTTTTTCGAATTCTTCTAAATGATACAGTTGCTCAGTACCTTTATTAAAATTCATTGCCAATAAGGCAAAAGCCTCTTGTGCAGACTCAATCTCTTCTTGTGTATACTCGTCTGCTAAAGTAACTGGGGCAAGTGTTGGTTGATAAAAATACAACCCGAACATAAAGACTGCTATTGCCGCTACAGAAACCCATTTCAAATAATTCATTCTAGGTTTTAATGGGACCTGTTTGGTAAAAGATTCTTCTTTTGCTTTGGTGAAATAATTGAACAAAGGCGCATGTTGCTCTAAATGAGGTGCAACACTCTCTTTTGAAAAATACTCCCTTAGTGTTTCTTCTTCAGCAACCGTGGTGGTAGCCTCAAAATATTTCTCTATTAATTTTTCTATTTTATACAATTCCATAATTGTGCTTTTCCATTAATTTTTCCCGTACGGTTTTTCGAGCTCTGGACAAAGCTACCCGTATGGCTGTAGGTTTCATATCCAATAATTTTTCTATTTCTTCATATTCATATTGCTCTACATCTCGCAATTGTAATACCATTTTTTGTTGTTCTGGTAATTCGGCCATAATCCGTTCAACCCAACTAATACTGTCCCTTGCTTCTAATTCACCTTGTAAAGACGTACTAGAATCGGTATAATTACTATGTACTAATTTTAAATTACCCGCTTGTTTTGATTTCAATCTGTCCAGACAGAAATTTTTTGTCATGGTCATCGCAAATGCTTCTACATTATTATAGGTCTCCATTTTATTCTTCTTATCCCATAACTTTATAAGAATCTCTTGCGTGGCATCTTCAGCCTCCTCGGTTGAAACCAATAACCTTTTGGCCATGCGGAACAATTTGTCCTTAAACGGTAAAACAATATTTAAAAACTCTGTTTGTTTCATTTTGGTTTGGCTGTTTGTAAGCTTGCTAACAGGTTTACAAAAAGAAGACGAAGTTGAACGATTTTTGTTACAATTAATTTTTAATTTGATTGCTTGTTCCTAAATTTAACATCCTTACGACAAATATATCCGTATTTAAAAAGACAGATATTATAGCATTCATATGAGTGTTCTATAAATTGGAATGTTTATTGTTAAAAATAAAAAAACTATGAAAAATTTTTTCTTTTCCCTCCTATGCTTAGGCTTCGTTGTTATTTCTTGTAATAAAAATGATGATGACCCTATACTTGAAGACGAAGTAATCGAAGTTCCTGAGGAGGAAGTACCAATTGTAGTTGACATTGAAGTTCAAAACTTTTTTTGGCAAACTTTAAACCTCTATTATTTTTGGCAAGGTGATGTGCCAGATTTGGCAGATGACCGTTATGATACTCAAGCCAGTTATGAAGAATTTCTCACTGCCAACCCAGAACCAGTAGATTTTTTAGAGAATAAACTGCTTTTTTCTGAAGATAGATTTACGTTTTATAGTGATGATTATACAGATTTAGTAAATAATTCTGCAGGTGTTTCTAAAAGTAATGGTCTGCAATTCGGATTATCATTAATAGGTAACACTGATGATGTTTTCGGATATGTTGAATATATTATTAAAGATTCTGACGCATCTAATAAAGATATTAAAAGAGGCGAAGTATTTATTGGGGTAAATGGCACAAGCTTAAATAGAACAAACTATATAAATCTTCTGTTTGGTGATAACGACACTTATACTTTAAACATGGCAGAAATAGTAGATAATACTATTAGCCCAATTGATAAGGAGATTACTTTAACTAAACAAGAAGGATTACAAGAAGACCCTATTTTTGTAACTGAAGTTATTACATCGGGAGATAAAAAAATTGGTTATTTCATGTACAACCAATTTGTATCCGGTTCAGAAGATGCCATGAATGCCGTTTTTGCCGATTTTATGTCTCAAGGTGTAACCGATTTGGTTTTAGATCTACGATACAATTTAGGTGGTAGAGGTACTACTGCTACCATTTTAGCTAGTTTAATAAAAGGCACTAGTACTTCAGATTTACTTTTTAGAACTACTTATAATGCAAAATTACAGGCAGAAATCGCCAGTAGTTCAACCGACAATTATTTTGTGAGCACTACCGGTACTTTCGATGGTAATTCGAACGCACCTTTAAATACATTAAATCTAAGCCAAGTATATATTATCGCTACTTCAAGTTCGGCTTCGGCAAGTGAATTAGTAATGGTCGGTTTAGAACCTTATATCAATGTAGTTCATATCGGCTCTACAACAGTTGGCAAAAACCAAGGTTCCCTATTATTTGTTGATGATCCAGAAGGTGGCAATGTATATGATGAAACTAGAGTAAATAATATAAACCCTAATGTACAATGGGGTCTTCAACCTATTATTAGTAGAGTGGAAAATAGTGCAGGCTTTTCTGATTATGCTGACGGATTAATTCCTGATATTGAACTTGATGAGGATATTACCAATTTAGGTATTCTTGGTGATGCTAACGAACCACTACTAGCTAGAGCAATTCAAGAAATTACCGGTATCGGAGCTAAAAGAAGTTTCGATGTGATGATTCCTGCTCATGTTATTTCGAGTTCTAAACTACATAATCCTAGAAATGCTACATTACTATTAAACAACAGCGTACCTACCTCAAAATTTTCACTTAACCAAAAGAAATAAAATAAAAAGATTTCAGTTTCCCTATTTATGAAGAAGATTTTAGTATTACTTGTTATAGCTGTTATTTTTTCTTGCTCTAAGGACGAAGATTTGATCTTAACCAAAACCATTGACCCAGATGGTTCTGCTGATGTAGAAGTTCAAGATTTCATGTGGAAAGCAATGAACTTTTGGTATTTCTGGCAAGCTAACGTTGATGATTTGAGCGATGTGCGTTTTGTGAATACTGCAGAAGGTCGAGCTGAATACACTTCCTTCTTAGATTCAGAAGATAACCCTGCAGCTTTTTTTGAAAACAAACTGCAGTATATTGAAGATCGTTTTAGTTTTTATAATAAAGATTATCGTGAACTCACTAACTCTTTAGCCGGTATATCTAAAAGTAATGGTCTCGAATTTGGACTAGTTCGTTTTCAGGATAGTGAAGAATTATTTGGTGTTGTTCGATACATAATTCCAAATTCAAATGCTGCTACTGCAAATATTTTACGAGGAGATTTGTTTACTGGTGTTGATGGGCAAACTTTAACATTGTCAAATTATGAGGAACTCCTTTTTACAGGAAGCGATACGTATACCCTAAATATGGCAGATTTTGTGAACGGTACTATTGTTCCCAATGAAGAAGAGGTATCACTTACCAAAGCACAAGCTCTTGCAGAAAACCCAGTTTTAATTTCCAAGTCCTTCGAAATTGGTGGTGAAAATATAGGTTACATTATGTATAACCAATTTACAAATGAATATGACGATGACCTTTATGCCGCTATTGAAGCTTTAAAATCTGCAGGAATAACGAATTTGGTAATGGACTTGCGCTATAACCCTGGTGGTTCGGTAAATACTACACGCCTATTAGCTAGTATGATTTATGGCACAAATACATCAGATGTGTTTTTAAGAAAAAGATACAATGATAAACTTCAAAATCAATTTAACGATAGCCAATTAGAAGTGTATTTTGCTGATAAGGTTAATGGAAAAACAATCAATTCATTAGGCTTTTCTAAATTATACGTACTTACTTCTTCTAGTTCTGCGTCAGCTAGTGAATTATTGATCAATAGCTTAGAACCTTATATCGATGTTATTCAAATTGGGGATGTAACGAGAGGTAAAAACGAGTTTTCAACTACATTGGTCGATGATCGTGATAACTCTTATTTATACACACCGTCTAGAGTAAATAAAATCAACCCAAATAATCAATGGGCCATTCAGCCATTAATTGGTAGAAACGAGAATGCTGATGGTTTTTTTGACTTTACGAGCGGTTTACAGCCAGATATTATTTTGAAGGAAGATTATGGTAACTTAGGTATTTTAGGAGAACAGAACGAACCATTATTAGCCAGAGCCATAGAAGCCATTACAGGACAAACTGGTAAACGTGATTTTACCGTTTTAAATCCGATGGAAGTTTTTATAAGTTCTAAAATTGGCAATCCTATCAATGATAAAATGATTGATGATACTGTTTATGATTTAGAATTTTAGACCATACAAAACGATAAAAAAGGGACAGCTGAGTAGCTGTCCCTTTTTTTAAGTTATAGGCTCATTTTAAATCCTAACCGTACATTTCTTCCTTTAGTAGTATAATCTACCAGTTCTGTATATTTTTCGTTCAAGATATTTTCAACGGCGACAAAGGCTCCAAATCTATTCGAAAAATCATGTTTTAATTGTAGGTTGGCTATACTAAAACTGTCTAAAGTAACCTCTGAGAATGTTGCAAAATCAGTATCTGTGCGGTCAGATACATATTGGTACGTAAGTCCTACATAGCTTTTAACCCCAATACTGTATCCGAAACTCACATTGGCTTTATTCTTTGGCACCCTTAATGCCAAGCCTTCTTTACAATTTGTTAGCGTATAGTTGGCATTCAATATAAAGTCTTTAGCAGGTTTTGAACTAAAGCCTACCTCTACTCCATTAAAATGAACTGTACTTGCTGAATTACGATATTGACTTTCAAATGTATTTGGGTCAATAGTTACATATTCAATTCTAGCATCTTCAGCCCTATTAAAATAAACAGCGTTAATTATGAACTTATCTGACAATTTATATTCTAAACCGCCCTCTATAGTAGTATCCGCTTCAGGATTCAAATCTTGATTGGCTCCAAATGGACCATATAATTGCGATAAATTTGGTGCTATATACGAAGTAGCGTATGAGCCCATAAACTTTAAATACCCGGAGTTTATATTAATCCTGTAAGATGGATTAATATTAAAAATAAAATTAGAGCCATAAATACTATGGTTGTTTAAACGTACTCCTGTATTTAAGTTTAACCCATCATCTCCAACATATACCATGTTCACATAGGGGTCAACCGTGTTCGAATTTTGCTCTTCTGAAAACAAGGTTTGAATATCAATATAATTTAAACCAATTATCGTGTAAATTTTTTCTGTAAAAGTATATTTGTTAAAAACGTCTAATACATAAGAACCGGAATTGTAAGCAGCAGGAAAACTAGAAATAAAAGACCTATCTATTTGATTGAATGCTGTATTGATATGTACACTACCCTTTTCATAACTATACTTAGAAGTCAATGAGAATCGTGACTGTTCACTGGTAAATGAAAAATCGGCATCCTCTATTGGATATCCATTATCATAATCACCGTTCAACTTATTATAATATGCAGACGCAGTTATACCAAAACGCTTAGAGATTTGATAACCAATTTTCATATTTCCATCTATTCGTGACAGTGCATCTGATTCAGTACCTATAGCTGCAGATAATCCATCTGAAAACTGATGACCTCCTGAAGCCAAAAATATCAACTTCCCTTGTTTTGCATTAAAATTTACAGTATTTGAAAAATCAGATATATTATAATTTTGGTCATCCTGAGATTGGTTGGTACCCATACTCGAAATCACTTCCATAGAAAGTCCTTCTTTATTGGCTTGTTTGGTTGTAATATTTAAAACCGCAGTTGCCGCAGAATTACCGTAAAGTGTACTTGCAGCTCCTTTTAAAATTTCAATGCTTTCTATTTGAGAAGTATTCAATAGTCTTAGATCATACTCTGCACTTGTACCAGATGGGTCAGAAACCTGAATACCATCTATAATTACTAAAACTTGGCGATTGTTACCTCCTCTAACGTAAGTAGATAAGTTCTGACCCGCAAAACTTCTAGTTCCGTTTATTTCAATCCCACTTTTAGTATTGATTATTTCGGCAATAGAACGACCTTGGTTCTGTTCCAATTCTTTTTGAGAAATGGAAATAACTGTCTTTCCAGAGTTTTCACGCTTTAATTCAAAACGTGAATCGCTGACGACAACCTCGTCTAACTGTAATGTATTAATGGAATCTTGTTTCTCTTGCGCACCAATTTTGGCGCATAGTAATATTGTGACCGTTGGCCACAAAAAATAATTTTTCATTCGTTTAAATTCATAAACGGGAGCGTAGCATGTCTGTACCCATACGCAAACCTTTATCCCGAAAGTTTAACAATATTGTTTGAATAAGGCAGGTCTCCTGACTCGTTTTATGTTAATTCGCCTTCCCATGTTTTCTGAACCGGTTCAGTTGACAAAGTGGCTTTGAAGTAAATAACATCCTCTTAAAAGAGGTGCCAATTGAAATCTATTTGCCAATAGATGTAGTTGACATAAACTTACAGTTGCGGGAACAGTTCCAGATTTGCACCGGATTCCCTTTTAATTTCACCGCCATTAGCAGCGAAAACCAAAATTCATGGCGAAAATAAACATTTTGTTTAATCTTTCTAAGTAAACTTTTATAATACTACTTTTGAAAAATAGAAGTAAATCAACGATGTTTAAACACTTACTCTTTTTAAGTTTCCTACTTTTTTTATGCGGATGCAAAGAACAAAAAAAGGATTCATCACTATTACAAACACGCATCAATAGTTCTTCGATAACCTATGCGAAAGGGTTTTCCATAGAAAATAAAGCATCAGGCGTAACCATAATTAAAGTCTTTTCACCTTGGCCGAACGCAGAGGCAACTTACACCTATGCCTTGATCCCCAAAGAGAAACAAGCACTTATAACCTTAAACAAAAATGAGTTCGATGCTATTATTACGGTACCAGTAGAAAATGTGGTGGTAACTTCGACAACACATATTCCCGCTTTAGAGGAATTAGGTGTATTAGATAAACTTATTGGATTTCCAGATACCAAATATATTTCATCAAAGGCTACCAGAGTACGTATTGAAAATAGACAAATAAAAGAATTAGGAGTCAACGAAAGCCTAAACACCGAAGCCGTTTTAGCATTGAAGCCTAGTATTATTTTTGGTTTTGCCGTTAATGGAGAGAATAGAATTTACGAGACTATTCAACGTTCGAACATACCTGTTGTCTATAATGGCGATTGGGTAGAAGAAACACCTTTAGGTAAAGCGGAATGGATTAAGTTCTTTGCTCCTTTTTTCGACAAAGTAGAGGAAGCAAATACCTTTTTTGCGGAAATTGAAAAGTCATACCTCGATGCTAAGGAACTAGCCGCTACCTCAACCAAAAAACCAACAGTACTTAGTGGTGCCCTGTATAAAGATATTTGGTATTTACCAAGCGGTAAGAGCTGGGCTGCTAATTTTCTAAATGATGCCAATGCAGAATATCTTTGGAAAGATACCCATGAAAATGGAAGTTTATCTTTAAGTTGGGAAGGTGTTTTAGACGTAGCTAAACATGCTGAATATTGGATTGGCCCTGCTCAATTCGATTCTTATCAGGAAATGGAATTATCAAGCAAACATTATTTACAGTTCGATTCCTATAAAAGAAGAAAGATATTCACAACTGCCAACACCATGGGTGATACTGGTGGCACACTATATTACGAATTAGCACCTCAAAGACCCGATCTCGTATTAAAAGATTTAATTCATATTTTGCATCCTGGTTTATTACCAAACTATGAACCGTTCTTTTTTAAACCCTTACTCTAATTGTTTAAACACCCCACATACGCAATTCATTTTTTGGTGCTACTCCTTGGACTAATTTTATGTTTTATAATAAACATAAGTCTTGGTTCTGTGAGCATATCGGTTATTGACACGCTGAAAGTTATTTTCGATTCTGATATCGGTCAATCTTCAAATTCCTATATCATATGGAATTATAGAATACCAAAAGCCTTAACCGCTGTCTTGGTAGGTAGTGGTCTCTCTTTAAGCGGACTCTTAATGCAAACATTGTTTCGAAATCCGTTAGCAGGTCCTTATGTTTTGGGCATTAGTTCTGGAGCTAGTTTAGGTGCTGCGCTTTTAATAATGGGCTCTTCTTTATTTTCAGGGTTTATGACATTTTCCGCTTTTAACGATATTGCCTTGGCCGTTGCATCAAGTGTTGGGAGTTTTCTAGTATTACTTATCGTTTTAACTGTGGCGGTGAGAGTAAAGGATACCATGGCACTCTTAATTATAGGTTTAATGTTCGGTAGTATTACCGCGGCTATTGTGAGTGTACTTTCTTATTTTACAAAAGCAGAAAAACTACAACAATATGTGTATTGGTCCTTTGGAAGTTTAGGTAATCTTTCTTGGACACAATTAGCGATTCTATGTTTATGTACTTTTATTGGAATTATATTAAGCATACTCTCCATTAAGTCACTTAATGCCTTTTTACTTGGTGAAAATTACGCCAAGAGTTTAGGAATTCATTTGAAAAAATCGCGCTATATAATTATTATGGCGACTGGTCTTTTAGCCGGTTGTATCACTGCATTTGCAGGCCCAATAGCTTTTATAGGATTAGCTGTGCCCCACGTAACCCGACAACTATTTCATACTACTGATCATAAGATTCTTATACCCGCTTCACTTTGCTGCGGAGCTGTTTTAATGCTAGTTTGCGATACCATTGCACAACTGCCAGGCTCAATGAGTGTACTTCCTATCAATGCCATAACCAGTATTTTTGGGGCACCCGTGGTTATATGGTTATTAGTGCGCAAAAGGAAAATGATATTTTAATCCAAACCAGATAAAGTTATCAAATACGAAAAACAAAATAGCGTTCTAAATATCAGTGATTTATCCGTTGGATATGACAAGAAAGTCATTGCCAAGAATATTTCATTTGACTTAAAAAATGGTGAACTTGTTGCTATTGTTGGCATTAATGGTATTGGTAAATCTACATTGCTACGAACTATAGGCGGATTTCAAACCAAGATTTCCGGATCCATACAAATTGAAGGAAAAGAATTAGCATCTATCGACACCTTAGATTTAGCCACAAAGGTTAGCGTTGTACTTACAGAACCTATTGCTTCAAAAAACATGTCAGTTAAAGAGTTACTGGCTTTAGGCAGGCAACCGTATACCAATTGGATAGGAAAATTATCTAACGGTGACATTTCATTCATTACTAAGAGTGTCTCTCTATTGGAGCTAGAGCCATTTCTGGATAAGAAATGTTATGAATTAAGTGACGGACAATTACAACGCGTTATGATTGCAAGAGCTTTGGTTCAAGATACCAGTATTATACTTTTAGACGAGCCAACCACTCACTTAGATTTGTACCATAAAGTGCAAATTTTAAAACTCTTGAAATCTATAGCGCATAAAACTGAAAAAACAATTCTTTTCACCAGTCATGAAATTGAATTGGCTATACAATTATGTGATAAAATGTTGATTTTAGACGGGCAATCTAATCCTTTTGAAGAACCTTGTAAACTGATCGAACATAAAAACTTTGAATCTCTATTTCCTTCGGATATGATTTCATTTGATGCCAACTCTGGTTCTTTTAAAATTAAAAACTAAGCTATCCTAGATTGCAATATATCAGTATCATCTCTATGTTTATTAAAACTGGAAAGGCATTTTAAAATTTATAAGGTGATCCAGTATCTTTACGTTATCACAGTATATACTCATGAACGAAATTTATATTTACTTCCTAATTGGTATTCTATGCCTGGCCATAGGATATTTCCTTGGGAATTATATACAGCTACTAAAAACCAAATCTAACCAAAGTGCCTTAGAGGAACGTGAACAGCAAATGCATGCTAATTTATCTGTTTTAAAAGAGCGGTTAAAAGAGGCAGAGCAAAGTAGACAAGTCCTTCAATCAGAAAAAGAACAACTTGGTAATAGAATTGTACGAGCGCAAGCCGATATGGAGCATTTGCACGACAAGAACCGAGAACAGAAAGAAGAGGTTGAAAAGCTCCAGGAAAAATTCACAAAGGAGTTTGAAAACTTGGCCAATAAAATTCTAGAAGAGAAAAGCCTAAAGTTTACCGAGCGGAATGAAAAGAACATTAAGGATATTCTAACTCCACTAAACGATAAAATTCAACTATTTGAAAAGAAGGTAGAAGCTAGTCAGAAAGAAAATATTAGTATTCATTCTGCGCTTAGAGAGCAACTTCTAAACCTTCAGTACCAAAATCTTAAGATAACCAAAGAAGCAGAAAATTTAACCAAAGCCTTAAAAGGAGATAGTAAAATGCAAGGTAATTGGGGCGAATTGGTTTTAGAACGTGTTCTAGAAAAATCAGGATTGGAGAAAGACCGTGAATACACAGTACAACAAAGCTTTACTAGAGCTGATGGAAGTCGTGTGCTTCCCGATGTTATTATCAATCTCCCTGATGGAAAGAAAATGATAGTGGATTCAAAAGTATCCTTAACGGATTACGAACGCTATGTAAATTCTGATGAAGAGCTAAGAGACAAATACATAAAAGACCACATCAATTCGTTACGTAGGCATGTCGACCAGTTATCGGCAAAAAAATATGAGGACCTTTATGAAATGGAAAGCCCCGATTTCGTGTTGATGTTCGTTCCTATTGAACCTGCCTTTGCCATTGCCATAAATCAAGATAATTCATTGTACAACAAGGCATTTGAGCAAAATATAATAATTGTTACTCCTTCTACCTTACTAGCCACATTACGAACTATAGATAGTATGTGGAATAATGAAAAGCAACAGCGAAATGCTATCGAAATTGCAAGACAGGCTGGTGCTCTTTATGATAAGTTTGAAGGGTTTGTAAGCGACCTTATGAAAGTAGGCAAGAAAATGGATGAAGCGAAAGGAGAATATAGAGGTGCCATGAACAAGCTGGTCGATGGTCGCGGCAATATTGTCAATAGTATTGAGAAGTTAAAAAAGATGGGGGCCAAAGCAAAAAAATCTATTCCAGAATCTTTAATGAAGCGAGCTATAGAAGATGATGATTATGAAGAAGAACCTAAATTGAAACTTTAAAAAATACATTCATAAATACCATATAACATCTTAAACGTTTATTAGTATAAATGAATATTCGTCAATATATTGACGCCATCTAAAAATTGATGATTCATTTACAATAGAACATAGAATAATTAAATTATGAAAAAGTTTATATCATTACTATTATTAGGCTTTGTACTTATAGGTGGCATTTATTATGCTTTTATTTACTTCGTCCCTTTTAGTGAGGGTGTACGCTCTGGAGAGTTAATTAAATTAACACATAAAGGTGTGATAGCTAAAACTTGGGAAGGTGAAATTAGCCAAGGTATTTCTGGTGCTCAAATATTTGCATTCTCAGTATTGGACAAAGACAAAGATGTCATTGAAAAACTTAAAGAATATCAAGGGCAATATGTTAAGGTAAATTATACTGAACGATACACTACATTTTTTTGGCTTGGTGATACCAAATATTTTATTACCGCGGTAGAAGCTGAAAAATCTCCTCATTTCAGAAACTAAGCAAAAATCAGAATTATTTTTCAATCGGTCTAAAGAATAAGTACATGAAAAAATTTAAAGGGGCAAGGGAATCAAGAGTTTCAATAACAGAGTTAATGCTTCCCTCCCATTCTAATTTTGGTGGCAAAGTTCATGGCGGACATATTTTAAGCCTTATGGACCAAATTGCATTTGCCTGTGCTTCTAAGCATTCGCAACAATATTGTGTTACCGCTTCAGTAAACCGAGTAAACTTTCTAAACCCTATCGAAGTTGGGGAGTTAGTTACATTAAAAGCCAGTATAAACTATACGGGGCGTACTTCTATGGTTGTTGGTGTCCGTGTAGAATCTGAGAATATCACATCAGGCACAAGAAAACATTGTAATTCTTCTTACTTTACTATGGTTGCGAAAGGTCCTGACGGTAAAAATGTTCCAATACCCGGTCTAATTTTAACAGATGACCAAGGCGTGCGACGTTTCGCACGTAGCAAGTACCGAAAATTAGAAGCTCAAGAACGAGATACTAAATTTGAATCTAAAACTTTTATTTCTAATGACTATATTATCGAATTAGAAAGTGAAAATATTAAGATTGATTTGAAGTAATTTGCTCTGCCGCGGCAGCATCTAAAAACCAAATTAAATCTTTTGTTTTAGGTGATACATGACTTGCAGGATATTTCAAGTATCCTTCTTCCCTATCCAATATGATTCTTACCTTTTCAGCTTTGCTATCTCCTGTAACCAAGAACGCAACTGTTTTGGCATTGTTAATAATTCTGCCGGTAAGTGAAACTCTTCGTTGACCTGACTCTGGGTGAATAGCCACTTCGCAATTATCAGGCGATATCCACAAATTCAATTCATGAGGAAAAATTGATGCTGTGTGCCCATCATCGCCCATACCCAATATAACCATATCAAACTGAGGTAAACCTAATTCTTTTGGTAATTCTGCCTCTAATAATTCTCCATAACGCTTTGCTTCCAATTTAGGGTCATTCTCCCCTTTTATGCGATGAATATTTTCTTCTGGTATATCGACCTTAGAAATAAGATGTTCTACCGTCATTCTATAATTACTTTCTATATCATCTGGTGCAACGCAACGTTCGTCTCCCCAATACAAATGAATAGCACTCCAGTTTATATCATTCGAAAACTCTTCAGCTAAAACATCAAATACAATTTTAGGAGTACTTCCACCCGACAATGCAATATGAAATGCATTTTGCTTCGATGATTTTTCAATCAAAAATTTTGAAAACTCCTCAGCAACCTTAACCTTACTCTGAAATACTTTTACCTCCATTTTTTTTTTAGAATGTAAATTGATTACTTTTTAAAACTTAACAAATAACACAGAATCCAGGATCATCTGATAAATTCTCACTTGGGTTCCGCCATTCAGCGACACCTTCAATTAGATCATTTGCATTCTCAGGGCCCCATACACCCGAAGCATATCCGTACATTTTAACATCTTTTCCATTTTCCCAGTAATCTAGAATAGGGTCAACAAATGCCCATGCTGCTTCAACCTCATCTGCTCTTGCATATAACGTCGCATCGCCCTGCATAGCATCAAGTAAAAGACGCTCGTAGGCTTCCATTACACGGGTTTCGCTTAAACTTGAATAATAGAAGTCCATATTTGCTCGTTCAACCTCAAAACCTTGACCTGGTACTTTAACACCGAATTTTATCAATATTCCTTCATCGGGTTGAATACGAATAATCAATTTGTTATCCTTATTGCTCATTCCTGATTCCTTGAAAATCTGATGGTGTGGTGTTTTAAAATGAATTACCACTTCGGTTACTTTAGTAGGCATACGTTTTGCTGTTCTCACATAAAAAGGCACATCTGCCCAACGCCAGTTATCTACAAAGAACTTTATAGCGGCGAATGTTTCCGTTTTTGAATTTTTATCAACTCCGTCCTCTTCCCTATATCCTTTTACTTCTTTGCCATCAATTTTAGAGGCTACATATTGTGCTCTAATGGTATTATTGTAAAGTGTTTTTTCATCAGTCATTATTCTAAGAGACTTCAATGCTTTAAGCTTTTCATTTCGTATCTCCTCTGCATCTGCACTTAACGGTGGCTCCATGACGATTAGAGCTACAATTTGCAATAGATGACTTTGAAACATATCTCTCAATGCGCCAGATTTATCGTAATACCCACCTCTTTTCTCAACACCAACACTTTCTGCATTGGTAATTTCTACATGATGAATATAATTTCTATTCCAAAGTGGTTCAAAAATACTATTGGCAAAACGTGTAACTAGTAAATTTTGTACTGTTTCTTTACCTAAATAATGGTCTATTCTAAATATTTGCCCTTCTTTAAAATAAGTATGAAGACCATCATTTAATTCCTTTGCAGAATCTAAACTATAACCAAATGGTTTTTCAACAATTAATCTTCTCCAACCTACAGCCTCATCATTTAATCCTTGCTCCGACAAGTTTTTTGCTATTGGCTCATATAAGCTAGGTGGTGTAGACAGGTAAAAAATATGATTGCCATCTGTACCATATTTTTGATCAAGATCACTAATACGCTTTTCTAAACGTTCGTAAGATGTATCATAATCAGACCCTAAATCTTCATAAAATAATTTATCAGCAAACTTTTGAATATATTCTTTGTCATTTTCCTTTCGGTCTTCCTCAAAATATGGACTTTCTAAAACCACTTTATTACGGAATTTTAAATCACCCAAATCACTTCTACTAACTCCCAATACGACAAAATTTTCAGGTAGATGATTTCCTTTATATAAATTAAATATTGCAGGTATTAATTTTCTCGCTGTTAAATCTCCAGATGCTCCAAAAATAATGAGCATTTGATTGCCTGTATTCTTCATAAACCCTTTCTATTCTTTATTCTTCAAATATCTAAAAAAGAAAGCCATTATACCCTGCTTTTGAGATGGAATTTAGAAATAAAGTCAATATTTTAAATTATTTTTGATTTGCATTAAGTCCATCAAAATTTAATAAAATGAAGGTGCGGCATTTATGTATTTTAATTTTAAAACATTGAATTTATGTATGATTTTGGTTTAGTAGGTCTTGGGGTAATGGGACGTAATTTTATCCTTAATGTAGCAGATAATGGATTTTCTGCTTATGGATATGATTTGGATGATGAAAAAGTAAATTCTTTGAAAACTGAAGGTGGAGATTTAGAGAAAGTTGATGCGTCAACAAATATTAAAACCTTTGTCAAAAATTTAAAGCAACCACGTAAAATAATGTTACTGGTACCAGCTGGCAAAATTGTTGATTCTGTTATTGAATCATTACTTCCACATATTGACAAGGGAGATATAATTATTGATGGTGGAAATTCTTTCTTTACCGATACCGATCGTAGAGAAAGTGAATTACAGCATAGAGCAATTAACTTTTTTGGCGCTGGCGTTTCAGGTGGTGCAAAAGGTGCTCGTAGAGGTCCAAGTATTATGCCTGGTGGTTCAAAATCAGCATATGAACATATCAAGCCTATTTTTGAAGCTGTTGCCGCTAAATATGAAGGCGAACCGTGTGTTGCTTATTTAGGACCTAAATCTGCAGGTAACTATGTGAAAATGGTTCATAATGGTATTGAATATGGATTAATGCAATTAACCTCTGAAATATATGACGTCCTTAAAAAAGGAGGTGACTATAATAATGATGAGCTACATTCCACTTTTGCCAAATGGAATTCAGGAAGGTTGCAATCCTTTTTAGTCGAAATAACTTCTGAAATTTTTGAACAAGAAGATGAACTGACCAAAGGTCGCTTAGTGGATCAGATATTAGATAAAGCAAAACAAAAAGGTACTGGAAAATGGACTAGTCAAAATGCAATGGATTTAGGCATACCAGTACCATCAATAGATGTTGCCGTTAGTATGCGTGAACTTTCTGCTTTAAAGGAGGAAAGAATTAAAGCAGATGCACTATATGATAGACCTATTATCGCATATATGGATAAGGCTAAATTGGAAGAACTTTCTGAAAAAGCGTTGTATTTCTCTTTTATCATAACATATTCTCAAGGTCTGCACCAATTAGCCGATGCATCTAAAGAATATGGCTATAATTTAGATATTTCGGTAATTGCCAAAATTTGGCGTGCAGGTTGTATTATTCGTGCTGGCCTATTAGCCGATATTACAGAAGCGTTTAAAGCCGAACCTACATTACCAAATCTATTACTTTCACCGAACTTTGTCAGCAAAGTAAAAGATTCGGTCGGTGCTGCTAGGGAATTAGTTGCTTTTGGAGTACAAAACGGAATTCCACTTCCAGGATTATCAAATTCGCTAACGTATTTTGATGCGTATACATCAAGTAAATTACCTTTAAATCTAATTCAGGCACAACGTGATTATTTTGGTTCACATACCTATGAGCGATTAGATAGAGAAGGCATTTTTCATACTGAATGGGAAGCATAAAAACTAAAGTTTGAATAAATCAATAATTGTAGTATTCAGTGTTTGTTTATCGGTGATATTTTTAACATTTCTTGGTTCTTGTAAGGACTTAAAAAATGAAGAAATACCTGTAGAAATACTCGACGAGCATATGCTTGACAGGCGAGTAAATACAGCTATAATAGATTCACTGATAAGACAGGTATATGTGCCCATCTATTCTGATATTTATAATCAGACCAGAGATACTAGAACAATGCTAACAGCTACATTAAGTATTCGTAATACCAGTATTCGTGATAGTCTGTTCGTGAGTACAATTGATTATTATAACACCCAAGGTGATTTAGTGAGAAGCTATATAGATTCTCCTATCTACCTTAAACCAATGGAATCTATTGATTATGTTATAGAACAACAAGATAATTCTGGTGGTAGTGGCGCCAATTTTTTAATAGATTGGTATTCTAAAAAACAATTAAATCCATTATTTCATGCGGTAATGGTTGGTGGTTTAGGGGCGCAAGCGTTCTCTTTTACGACAGATGGAATTGAGGTAGAACGAGAATAACCGAACTGCCTCATTTTTTTGTAGTACCGTATTTCAACCATCTCTAATGAATTATAACAACAAATATTTCAAACCAGTTCAGACCTCTATAAACGGAGAAACAACCGATGAAACTGTTTTTCATTACAAGCAATCTGGCTCCATTATAACGGCTAATTACCAAGGAGGTACAATCCTTAAAGGGCATTTAATAGGAATAGTAGATTCTGAAGGTCATATTAGTATGCGTTATCACCAGGTCAATACTAAAGGAGAACTCATGACAGGAGTATGTGAATCTATACCAGAGGTACTTTCTAATGGTAAAATTAGACTTCACGAAGAATGGAAATGGACCTCGGGAGATTGTTCTCAGGGAAAATCTATTGTGGAAGAGATTTAAAACAGCTATTAAAATTATGAAAATATTAAAAGACAAAATGGTATTAGTCACTGGTGGAGCATCGGGCATCGGTGAAATCATGAGCCGATTACTCTTAGAACGCGGTGCACATATTATAATTTGGGATATTAATTCTGATAATTTAGAGAAGGTAAGATTGAAATATTCCTCATTAGGAAAGCTTACAGTCATGAAAGTTGATGTTTCTAGTATTTCTAAAATTAATAACGCTGCCAAAGAAGTTATCAATGATTTTGGCGGTATAGACCTTTTAATTAATAACGCAGGTATTATTGTTGGCAACTATTTTCATGAACATTCAGAAGCTGACATTACGAATACTTTGAATATAAATTCGTATGCGCCGATATATATTACCCATGCCTTTATTGATATCATGTTATCGAAAAACTCTGGTCATATCTGTAATATTGCCTCTTCTGGCGGATTGCTATCAAATCCAAAAATGTCTGTATATGTAGCCAGTAAATGGTCTCTTATAGGCTTTTCAGATAGTCTTCGCTTAGAAATGGAACAGTTAAAGAAAGACATTAAGGTTACTACAATAATGCCCTATTATATAAATACCGGCATGTTCGATGGGGTAAAGTCTAAAATTCCCATACTCGATCCAGAAACAACTGCTTTAACTATTATAAAGGCAATTGAGAAAAATAAAAAAATGGTCTCAATACCTGGATATATTTATAGAGTTACTCGATTTGCACAAGCTGTATTACCACTCTCAATTTTTGATTGGTTTACCGGTAGTGTTTTGGGTGTTTATAAAACGATGGAATATTTTAAGGGAAGAAAGGTATAAACACCTATTTTGAAATCTAATTTCATCCTTATTAAAAACACAGAAAGTATATTATTTCCTTATCTCAATCACAAATAAAAATAGATTATGCCCAATTACAAATATTCGATTTATGTAATTGAATTATCAAAAAAGGTGTATTCTGAAAATAGAAAGTTTAGGGAAGCTAACCCGCAATTCAATGGGGTTTTAGAATGTCTTTATGTAGGCATGACGAGTAAGGACCCTAAAGAACGATTTGAGCAACATAAAAAAGGTACGTTAAGCAAAAAAGGACATAACCTGTCTTCTTCAATAGTACATAAATATGGTTTATACCTACGTGGTAGTCTATACAATCATATCGGACCTATATCCACGAAAGCGGAAGCTTTAAAAATGGAAGAGCAATTAGCAATTGAGCTAAGAAGAAAAAGGTATGCAGTTTGGTTCAATTAAACTTCTTAAACCTAGCTAGAATAAATGAATCTAACATAAATAAGGTTATTAATCTGATAACCACAAAACACTTTAGCTATATAGTTTTTATAATAATGACAAACTTTATTAAATCATCGCCTTTGCGCTATCTTAATTGCTAAAAGTAAATTTTAATTGAACCTCTTCATTAAATGACTAAATTTAAGGGACAAGCGTTTGCTCAACTTAAATACTCTTCATATGAACGGATTAATAATGGATTATCCACTTACCACAACTACTATTTTAAAGTATGCTAAAAGTGCTTTTCCTCATAAGAAGTTAATCTCATACCTACCAAATGGTGACCGACATGAATATACCTATGATGAACTTGAAAAACGCTCGTGTCAATTGGCAAATGCACTTAAAAACAAATTAGGAATTACCAAGGGTGATATGGTAGGTACTTTTGCTTGGAATCATTATCAACATGTTGAACTATACTACGGAATACCTGGAGTCGGAGCCATATGCCATACTATAAATGTCCGATTGTCTTCTCAACAGACCGAATTCATTATTAATCACTCAGAAGACAAAGTAATTTTTGTCGACGCAACTTTGGTGCCTTTACTAGAAAAAATTGCTTCAAAATTAGAAACTGTAGAAAAGTATATTATTATAAATGCTCCAGAAAATTTTAGAACAACGCTTATAAATACAATTCATTATGAAAATTTAATTGAAAATCAATTGGATACTATAGATTGGCCTATTCTTAATGAAAATGATGCATGTGGCATGTGTTACACAAGCGGTACCACAGGATTGCCAAAGGGCGTTCTTTATTCCCATAGGTCAACTTACCTTCATGCTATGACTATTTTATCACCCAATGCAGGCAATTATAGTAATGACGATGTTATCCTATTAATAGTACCCCAATTTCATGTGATGGCATGGGGTTTTCCATATATGTGCCTTTTAACAGGTTCAGACATGGTAATGCCTTCTTTACATTTACAACCAGAGGCGATTATAAGAATACTTGAAAGTGAAAAAATAACTAAAGCCAATGGTGTGCCTTCTATTTGGATGGGAGTTTACGAGGAAATGAAAAAAAATCCTCCAAAAGAAAAATTAGCATTAGAAGAATACTTAGTTGGCGGTTCAGCATTGCCAGCTAGTTTAATTGAGAATTTTGAAAATGATTTTGGCATAAGGGGTGTTCAAGCATGGGGAATGACAGAAACCTCTCCTCTAGGAACCGCTAGTAGATTACAAAAGAAACACAAAACTTTATCTAATAAAGAACAAATTAAAATACGTGCAAAACAAGGTATTGAATTTCCAGGAATCGAGATGCGAATTGTCGGGGACAATGGAAAGATCGCACCTCGTGATGGTAAAACCATGGGAGAATTACAGGTGAGGGGTGCTTGGGTCATAAAATCATACTTTAAGACCAATAATAGAGATAATTTTACAGATGATGGTTGGTTTAGAACAGGAGATGTAAGCACTATTGATGCCGATGGATATATGGAAATTACAGACCGGACCAAAGATTTAATAAAAAGTGGGGGCGAATGGATTTCAAGTGTTGCGTTAGAATTAGCTTTAATGGCACACCCTAAAATTAAGGAAGCAGCAGTAATAGCCATACCTGATAAAAAATGGTCAGAACGACCATTGGCGGCTATTGTTTTGACGGATAATTCTAAGCCGATTACTGATGATGAACTAAAAGAATTTTTATCATATGATTTTGCCAACTATCAAATTCCTGATAACTATGTGACCATAGATTTAGTACCGAAAACCAGTGTTGGAAAATTTGATAAGAAAGAAATAAGAAGACTATATGCAGAAGGAAAACTTAATTAAGTTCAAAGTTTTCCTTCTAGATATAATATTAATCTAATAATTAGACTTATTTACTCAAATACATTTTACGTCTTGCATAAAGGTTGTAAAATTCATCATCCTTCAAGCTATCTATAAAGAGAATACTTTCTCCTGTGCTTTTCATTTCTGGACCTAAGTTCTTATTCACATTAGGAAACTTATTAAATGAGAAGACTGGCTGCTTGATGGCAAAGCCTTCAAGTTGAGGATTAAAGGTAAAATCTTTCACTTTCTTCTCACCCAACATAACTTTGGTTGCATAATTTACATAAGGCTCTTTATATGCTTTTGCAATAAAAGGTACCGTACGTGATGCTCTTGGATTTGCTTCAATTATATAAACCACTTCATCTTTTATCGCAAATTGAATATTGATAAGTCCCACTGTATTTAATGCCAATGCTATTTTCTTCGTATGATCCTTAATTTGCTGCATCACCAATTCTCCTAAATTAAATGGTGGCAAAGTTGCATTAGAATCTCCCGAATGAATACCACAAGGCTCAATATGCTCCATAATACCAATGATATAGACATCTTCACCATCGCAAATAGCATCGGCTTCGGCCTCTATTGCTCCATCAAGGTAATGATCAAGTAAGAGTTTATTATTAGGAATTTTACGAAGTAGATCCACTACATGTTCCTCAAGCTCTTCTTTGTTGATAACAATCTTCATTCCTTGCCCACCTAAGACATAAGATGGTCTTACCAATAATGGGAAGTCTAACTCATCTGAAAGAGCCAATGCTTCCTCTGCGGTTTCTGCTACTCCAAATTGAGGGAATGGAATATCATTTTCTTGCAAAAGCTTTGAGAAACTGCCTCTATCTTCTGCTAAATCTAAAGACTCGAAACTAGTCCCTATTATTTTTATTCCATACTTAGATAACTTTTCAGCTAACTTTAGTGCGGTTTGACCACCAAGCTGAACAATTACACCTTCTGGCTTTTCATGACGAATTATATCATAAATGTGCTCCCAAAATACCGGTTCGAAATAAAGTTTATCCGCTGTATCAAAATCTGTTGATACCGTTTCTGGATTACAGTTGATCATAATAGTCTCATAGCCACATTCCGCAGCTGCCAAAACACCATGAACACAACAATAATCAAACTCTATACCTTGTCCTATTCTATTTGGCCCTGAACCTAATACCACAATCTTTTTCTTGTCGGTAACGATACTATCATTTTCAACATATCGAGTGCCATCAGGTTTTTCTATTTCTGCCTCAAATGTTGAATAATAATAAGGTGTCATCGCTTTAAACTCAGCGGCACAGGTATCTACTAATTTATAAACCCTATTTATATTAAGCTCTGTACGCTTATTATAAACTTCACTTTCATAGCAATCTAACATATGGGCTATTTGTCTGTCGGCAAATCCCTTTTGTTTTGCTTCAAGTAACAAATCTTTGGATAAGGTAGCAATGGTATATTTTGAAATTTCTTTCTCTAAGAAATGTAGTTCCTCATATTGCTTAAGAAACCACATATCTATTTTAGTGATTTCATGAATTCTGCTCAATGGAATTCCCATTTGAATAGCATCATAAATTACAAAAACACGGTCCCAACTTGGAATAGTTAGTTTACTAATTATTTGTTCATAATTCTTATATCCTTTACCATCTGCACCCAAGCCATTACGTTTAATTTCTAATGACTGTGTTGCTTTATGTAATGCTTCTTGAAATGAACGTCCAATACCCATTACTTCGCCAACAGATTTCATCTGTAACCCTAAGGTACGATCAGACCCTTCAAATTTATCAAAGTTCCAACGTGGAATTTTTACAATTACATAATCTAAAGTCGGTTCGAATAATGCTGAAGTAGATTTCGTAATCTGATTATCTAACTCATCTAAAGTATATCCAATTGCCAATTTGGTCGCTACTTTTGCAATAGGATATCCTGTTGCCTTCGAGGCTAAGGCCGATGACCTTGAAACACGTGGATTTATCTCAATGGCAATAATATCCTCATTTTCATCTGGACTAACCGCAAATTGCACATTACATCCCCCTTCAAAATCTCCAATACTGCGCATCATATGAATTGCCATATC
Source organism: uncultured Maribacter sp. (assembly GCF_963974015.1). Lineage (GTDB taxonomy): Bacteria > Bacteroidota > Bacteroidia > Flavobacteriales > Flavobacteriaceae > Maribacter. The sequence continues at coordinate 438,470 of NZ_CAXBBZ010000002.1, forward strand.
GCGCATTTTCTGATACGTTCTATCCGATAGCGTCATTGCTGGTGCAACTGTTATAGAATCACCTGTATGAATGCCCATAGGGTCCATATTCTCAATCGCACAAATAATAACTACGTTATCATTTTTATCCCTTAGAAGCTCAAGTTCATATTCTTTCCACCCCATTAGGGCCTTATCAATCATCACCTCATGAATAGGAGAAATCTCTAAACCATAACTTAGTAATTCATCAAAATCTTCTGGTTTATACACAATAGATGCACCCGCACCACCCAATGTATATGAAGCTCTAATTACTAATGGAAACCCAAATTCTTGTGCTATTTCTTTTCCTTGTAAAAATGAAGTAGCCGTAGCTTGCGGTGCCATTCCAACGCCGATTTTTAGCATCAGTTCCCTAAACTGTTCTCTATCTTCTGTTATATTGATGGCATCGATATCTACACCGATCAATTCAACTCCGAAATCTTCCCAAATTCCTTTTTTATCAGCTTCAATACATAAGTTCAATGCAGTTTGACCACCCATCGTAGGTAAAACAGCATCAATTTGTGGATGAGCTTTTAAAATTTCTACAATTGATTTAGTAGTCAACGGTTTTAAATAAACATGATCCGCCATTGTCGGATCCGTCATTATTGTTGCTGGATTACTATTGATTAATATAGTCTCTATACCATCTTCGCGCAATGAGCGTAATGACTGACTACCTGCATAATCAAATTCACATGCCTGACCTATCACTATTGGGCCAGATCCTATTAATAAAATTGATTTTAAATCTTTTCTTTTCGGCATTTTTGAACTGTGTATTTTGGGAATTGGTCAAAAAAAAGGTGCTACTTTCAGAAAAGTAACACCTATATATTTTAAAAACTATGCAATCATTATTTTTTATGTCTTGTTTCAGAGGAAACAGTCAATTTCTTTCTTCCTTTTGCTCTTCTTCTTGCAAGAACTTTTCTACCATTTACGGAAGCCATACGCTCACGAAAACCATGTTTGTTCTTTCTTTTTCTTTTTGACGGCTGATATGTTCTTTTTTGTCCGGGCATCTCTTAAACCTTTTCTATTATATTTGATATTTTACAGAATCCTCTGTGAAACTGGGCGCAAATATACAAAGAGTTTTTTCTTTGGCAAGGGTTATGAAAAAAAAAATTTTTATTAATCCGTACGTCTGAAAACCTAGCTTTTAACTAATTTTGCCAGAATTAAAATTAAACGCTATAGTTGCTTATTTCAATAGAGTTTCTATTACCTTAAGTATTTCACTTCATTTTTCAATCAGATATAAATATACATAATATGTTCAATAAAAATTTAAAATTAGTTATCGCAGGACTAATAATAGCTTTTGCTATCTATCAATTTATAGAAGGTAACATTGGAAATGGAATTTCTCTTATACTTTTATCCACGATTTTTATTTTTCTTTATTTTAGAAATGAAATTATTCTTTTAGCATTTTTAAGAATGCGAAAGCAAGATTTAACCGGTACAAAAAATTGGTTAGATAAAATCAAGAGCCCAAAAGCAGCTTTAACCGTAAAACAACAAGGTTATTACAATTACCTGCATGGCATCATTTTTTCTCAAACCAACTTAACACAAGCAGAGAAGTATTTCAAAAAGGCATTGAAATTAGGTCTTACAATGGATTATGATGTGGCCATGGCTAAACTTAGCCTTGCCGGTATCGCCATGCAAAAGCGTCGCAAAAGAGAAGCTACCACGTTATTGAACGAAGCTAAAAAATTAGATAAGAATAACATGTTGACCGATCAAATTAAGATGATGCAGCAACAAATGAAAAAGATTTAAATCTATTTCGTTTCTCTGTAATAACCTTTGTTCGGAATTTCAACTGTGTATTTTTTACCAGAACCATTGTTTAAATGTGGTTCTCGCAACCATGGATTGTGGCGTTTTAAAATCTTGTAATTGATTTCATATTGTTGTGCGAAATCTGCAAAGTCGCTAACTGGCTTGTCGATTTCAACTGTAAAGGTAGGTACGGCTTCGTACATATCTTCTTTCTCGATATGAAAACCATACTTTTCAGGATTAGCTAAAATCTCTTTGATAGCCATTATTCTAAATACATATCTACCTGTTTCATCACCCAACAACAAATCCCAATAATTATCAACTTGCTGAATACCCATATATTTATTAATAGCTCCTGGCCCTGCATTATATGATGCAGCGGTTAAAGCCCAACTTCCATATTTTTCTTTCCATTTATTCAAATACTTACAAGCTACTTCCGTTGACTTTTCTAAATGATAACGTTCATCGACATTTGAATTTACCTCAAGACCATATTCTCTACCAGTTTCTCTCATAATTTGCCAAAACCCTGTAGCTCCTGCAGGTGAAACAACGTTTGTTAAACCACTTTCAGCAACCGCTAAATATTTAAAATCATCAGGAATTCCGTTCTTAGCAAGAATAGGCTCAATAATCGGAAAAAATTTATGTGCTCTTTTCATTAGCAACAAAGCATTCGATTGCCAGTAAGTATTGACCAAAAACTCACGATCAATACGCTCCATAATTTCTGGATCCTCTTGAGGAACAACTTCGCCTGCAAAATTTAAATTCCCAGGTATATCTATTGACGAAATTTTATAGGATTTAGCCACATTTTTCTGAACACTATCATTAACAACTGTATTATTGTTTACAGAAACAGCATCAGTACTCTGAACTGCAAATATTAATGTTCCCGCAACAAATACTACTCCTAACAGCATCAATATATTCTTAATGATTTTCATGACTTATATTTTTTAAATTATCTCTTCCTTTATTCTTACTACCAAAGGTATATATACAACTTTCTTATTCCAAAATAATTGTTGATAAGTTCTCGTTAAACCATTTAGCACGATGTATTATCATGGTATGTGTTCCATTTACCACCGGTAAATAATCGGTAATATTAGAAATTGGAAAAACGTTGTCTTTTTCACCATGTATATGCACTAAATTGTCGCAAGGTTTTTCACAATCCCAATTCACTAATTGATCAATACACCAATCTATATAACTTTTATCTCGAATTGATAAGTATCGTTCATATAATGATAGTCTTTTGGTAACACTTTCACCAAACGCATATTTAGCTAACAACTCTACATTACTTATCAACCCGGTTGGCAGTAATTTATGCGCCTTAGTGTAACGCGCAAATAACATTCGTTTTGGAAGTTCATATCGAGTTTTAACGCTTGATACTATTATCACTTTTCTTACAAGAACAAAATTTGACATTTCCTGAACTAAAAGTCCACCCAAGGAAACCCCCAACAATACAACATTCTCATGTATTATATTAGAGCACATATTTTCTGCATATTCCGTAAAGGAAATACCAACGACAGGTACTGTCCATTCCAAAAAATGCAGCTCAAATCTTTCCGGTGGAAGATCAATATACTCAAAAATAGCAGAACTAGCTGCCATACCAGGCATACAATACACATGAATTCTATTATCAATCATAGTTATGAAACGTAGTAAAAGCTAGGAAATTAGGGATTTTTTAACTACTTTTGAAAAAGAATGCGAAAATCACCTAGCGATATTAGGCATTAATCTTTAGAGCATTTCAATCACGACAAATTACGATATGAGAACATCGTAATTTTTTTGTCTAGTAGCAACACTAAAATAATCTATATGAACGATGTTATTATTAAAGACAATTCTTTTCTGCGCCAATTTGAAACTACAGTAAATGGGCATTTAGCAAGAATAGAATACTCTTCTCAAGAACGTAAAGTGTTCCTTACAAAACTAGTAGTTCCCGAAGAGATTACAGATGAAAATTTTAGAGAAAATTTCATCAAAGCCGTTCTAAGTACAATTCAAGAAAAAAACCTTAGAGTCGTTCCAACAAGTCCACACATTGCTGGGTTTTTAAGAAAAAATCGATTACAGTACAAAGAAATGTTACCTATCGGTATTCGAATCTAAAAAAATAAAAAGCCTTTCAAATGAAAGGCTTTTTTTATACTTCTATTGTCTCTTTTGAAAAGTCAAATCTAACCAAACCATCTTTATCTATTTCTTTGAGTTTCACCATATGAAGCGTATTCACCAATTCAGGATTCCAAGGAGTTTTAACTTTTACGTAATTCTCTGTAAAGCCATTAATATAACCTTCTTTATTTTCACTTTCAAACAACACTGTCAACTCATTGCCTAATTGACCCTCATAAAAAGCTCTTCGTTTCTTCACAGACAGGCCGCGTAACATTTTACTTCTTTTATTTCTAACTTTAATCGGTACTACCCCATCCATCGTAGCAGCTGGCGTATTATCCCTTTCTGAATACGTAAAAACATGTAAGTAGGATATATCTAAATCATTCAGAAAATGATAGGTCTCTAAAAAATGTTCCTCGGTCTCACCAGGAAACCCGACAATGACATCAACACCTATACAGCAATTTGGCATTACTTCTCTAATTTTCGAAACACGTTCTTGGTATAAATTGGTCATATACCTTCGCTTCATCAATTTTAGCAATGAATCACTCCCGCTTTGCAAGGGTATATGAAAATGTGGAACAAAAGTTTTGCTTTGTGCTACGAATTCTATAGTCTCATTCTTTAAAAGATTAGGTTCTATCGAAGATATTCGTAAGCGATGAATTCCTTCTACCTCATCTAAAGCTTCTACTAAATCTAAAAAGGTATGTTCGTGCTTTTTATTTCCAAATTCACCCTTACCATAATCACCAATATTAACACCCGTTAAAACGATTTCTTTTATGCCTTGTGAAGAAATATCAGCAGCATTTTTCAAAACATTATTCAAAGTATCACTTCTAGAGATACCTCGAGCCAGTGGAATTGTACAATAGGTACATTTATAATCACAACCATCTTGTACCTTTAAAAATGCCCTAGTTCTATCGCCAATTGCATAACTACCAACATAAAAATCGGCATCGCCAATTTCACAAGAATGTACCCTACCATAGTCATTCTTAGTGAGGTCATTGATATAATCGGTAATCTTAAATTTTTCAGTAGCACCTAGTACTAAATCTACACCATCAACATCAGCTAGCTCTTCTGGTTTCAATTGTGCATAGCAACCAACGGCTGCAATAAAGGCTTCAGGATTTATTTTTTGTGCTTTTTTTACGATGGTCTTGAATTTCTTATCTGCATTATCGGTTACCGAACAAGTATTGATAACATACATATCGGCCTTTTCTGAAAAATCAACACGGTCAAATCCCTCATCAACAAAGCTACGTGCTATGGTTGATGTTTCTGAAAAATTCAACTTACATCCTAACGTGTAAAATGCCACCTTTTTCTTCATCTAATCTTCTCTTTGAAAGCGCAAAAGTACTTAAACTTCATTAGGTCTAAAAAGACCCAGCCAATTGAATTACTGTCTTAAAATTTTAATACTTTCTCCATTTTTTAGTTATCTCAAATACATGGGTAAGTATGTTCGCCTCAACTTCATTAAACTCTACTCCTCTTCTTGCCATCATAACCTTAGCTGCCTCAAAAGCCTTCTCTGGCAAATAAGCCGTAAATCCAGATGCACCACCCCAACTAAAACTAGGAATAAAATTTCTAGGGAACCCTGGCACATAAATATTTGAATTTACCCCTATTACCGTACCTGTATTAAACATGGTATTAATTGCAGTCTTGCTATGATCACCCATCATAAGCCCACAAAATTGCAAACCAGTATGCTCAAATCGTTCTGTTGCATAGTCCCACAATCGGACTTTAGCGTAATTATTTTTAAGGTTAGAATTATTTGAATCCGCACCTATATTACACCACTCACCCAATACCGCATTACCCAAATAACCTTCATGGCCTTTACTAGAATACCCGAAAATTACCGAGTTACTAATCTCACCGCAAACTTTACTATATGGTCCTATTGTATTTGCACCATAAAGCTTACCTCCCATTTTCACAATCGCATGTTCACAAAGTGCCAAACCACCTCTAATCAAGCTTCCTTCCCAAATTTCAGAGTCTTTCCCTAAATAAATGGGTCCGTCGGTAGCATTCAATATACTGAACTCAACTTTTGCCCCTTCTTCAAGAAATATACGCTCTGGATGTATTAAATGATTTGTATTAGAAATTGGCTGACTAGTTCTTCCTTTAGTAATAAAATCAAAGTCGGACTGAAGAATTTCAGCATTTTTATCAAAAATATCCCATGTATTCTTAATCTGTAGAAAATCACCAATAAATTCAATTTTGTTAAACTCATTTATTTGCTCTGAGCTTTTTGGTTCATCGCTATAATATGCAATAAGAAGCTCGTTTGACATTAACTTATCACCTTTTCGCAATGAATTAACCGCTTTCACCAATTCATCGGTCGGTAAAACCGATGCATCTATAAATACGTTTACATCTTTTAAACGAATTGGATATTTAATACTTAAATAATCTTCGGTAAATGAAGAAGTGGACACTTTTAAAAAGGCGTCCCAACGTTCTCGCAATGTCATAATACCTGCGCGAATTTCAGCAACTGGCCTCGTAAAAGTGAAGGGTAATAAATGATTCCTACGTGGACCATCAAAAAGAATATAGTTCATACAAGACAATTTTTATCAAAATTAACAAATATCTCTAGAGCGCATATATTTTATGGCTAAGCATCCTCTAAATCAAGTTGAATGAAAAAAGAAACGCCCTCGAATATTTTCGAGGGCGTTATATTCTACGAAAGAATAGAAATTAAAATACTATTTTTCTTCTTCTTTATCTTCTTCTACTTTGTCTTCCTTAACAAATTTCTTGTACTTGTTCTTAAATTTATCGATACGACCTGCAGTATCCAAGAATTTAGCTTTACCAGTATAAAATGGGTGAGATGTTCTTGAAATCTCCAATTTTACCAATGGATACTCAACACCTTCAACCTCTAAAGTCTCTTTAGTGTCCGCTGTTGATTTTGTTAAAAATACTTCTTCATTGGACATGTCCTTAAAGGCTACTATCCTATAATTTTCTGGGTGTATATCTTTTCTCATTTTAAAAACTTTTACGCACCCATTCCGACGGGCACTCATTTTAAGGGTGCAAATTTAGTAAAAATCTACAAATGAACTATTAGAAACAACAAAAAATATAAAAATAATATTTAGCCACATTTGTAACAATATCCTATAATAACATACTAATAAGAAAATCAACCTTCATTTAACTTTTAATCAATAAATATTATGGAAGAAAACCTACCTAAAACAGGAAAATTCGCTTTAAATTATGGAGTGCTTACTGGCGTCATTGGTGTGATTTTCGGAATTATGCTATTCGCAATGAATATGCATTATGATCAAACAGTCGGCATACAAGTAACCAATACTTTAATCTTAGCAGGAGGTATTGTCATTGGTATTTTACAATTTAAAAAAGCAGCAGGCGGTTTTTTAACCATTTCCGAAGCATTAAAAGTAGGTGCTGGCGTTGCTCTTATTGCAGCAATAATAGGACTGATTTATTTCTTTCTACTTTCAAATGTGATAGAACCGGATTACATGGATAAGGTGTTTGAAATTGGTAAAATAAAGGCAATGAACGATAATCCTAAACTCACCGAAGAACAGATTGACCAAGGCATTGAGATGCAAAAGGGTCTAACATGGATTTATTATCCAATAGGACTCATTATAAATGTAGTTATCGGCTTAATAGTAGGCCTAATTACTGGCTTAATTTTGAAAAAAGAAGAAGCCGCTTATTAATACCTAAGTAATTGTAGTATTTTTGGAAGCAACACCAGAAATAGCGCATGCAATTATCAATAGTAATTCCATTACTTAACGAAGAAGAGTCACTCAAAGAACTTCATGATTGGATTGTATCCGTAATGCAATCCAATCATTTTTCTTATGAAATATTGTTTGTAGATGATGGTAGTACCGATCATTCTTGGGATATAATTACTGAATTATCAAAAATCAATTCATCCGTTAAAGGAATCCATTTTTTACGCAACTTCGGTAAATCGCAAGCATTGCATGCCGGTTTTAAAGCTGTAAGCGGTGATGTAGTCATTACCATGGATGCTGATCTACAAGATAATCCTGAAGAAATACCAGACCTGTACCAAATGATTGCCGTAGAGGGTTATGAATTGGTTTCTGGATGGAAAAAGAAGAGATATGATTCTATCATTTTCAAGAACACGCCTTCAAAATTATTTAATTGGGCAGCAAGAAGAACTTCAGGCGTTCGTTTACATGATTTTAATTGTGGTCTAAAAGCATACGCAAAAGATGTTGTCAAAAACATTGAGGTTTCTGGTGAAATGCATAGATACATACCCGTACTGGCGAAAAACGCTGGTTTTTCAAAAATTGGAGAAAAAGTTGTTAAACATCAGGCACGTAAGTATGGTAAAACAAAATTCGGAATGGAGCGTTTTATTAATGGCTTTCTAGATCTATTGACCATTTGGTTTGTATCTAGATTCGGTAAACGCCCCATGCACCTTTTCGGCGCATTGGGTGTATTAATGTTTTTAATCGGATTCGGATTTGCAATCTATTTAGGTATTGATAAATTATTCATTAATCCATTTGGGAGGCTGATTACAGACCGACCACAATTCTTTATATCACTAATAGCCATGGTAATAGGAACGCAATTATTCTTAGCTGGTTTTCTAGGTGAAATATTAATCCGTTCAAAAAAGGATGAAAAAAGGTATATCGTATCAGAAGAAATCAATACCACTCTTTCAGAAAAGTAAAATTCTCATTAACTTAATAGCATAAAAACTCTACCATATGGATAATATCCTCGATACTGCCAAAAGCTGGCTAACCGATTTTTTTGACCCAACAGTTAAAAAAGAAGTTGAATATCTTATTGCAAACGATAAAGAAGAACTTAAAGACCGTTTTTACAAAAATATGGAATTCGGCACTGGTGGTATGCGAGGTATCATGGGTGTTGGCACAAACCGGATTAACAAATACACTTTAGGAAAAAGCACACAAGGTCTAAGTAATTATCTTAACAAAGTTTATAAAGATGAGGAAATTAAAGTTGTAATTGCTTTCGATTGTCGCCATAATAGCGATACTCTTGCTCGAACGGTAGCAGAAGTATTCTCTGCAAATAATATTAAAGTATACCTTTTCTCTGATTTGCGTACAACACCAGAGCTTTCATTTGCGGTTAGATACTTAAAATGTCATGCCGGTATTGTATTAACGGCATCGCATAACCCACCGGAATATAATGGATACAAAGTGTACTGGACCGATGGTGGACAAATTGTTCCACCTCAAGATGGTGCAATTATAGCTGATATCAATTCACTTGATTTTGAAGATATTAAATTTAAAGCAAATGAAAATCTTATTCAAGTTATTGATAAAGAAGTAGATGAAGCCTTTATTGAACAATCTGTTCAAAATGGGAACTTTAACGCCGATGGAAAAGATGATTTTAAGATTGTTTTTACATCACTTCATGGAACTTCAATTACAGCCATACCAGAAGTACTTAAACGAGCTGGATATAAAAATGTAACTATTATAGAAGAACAGGCTAAACCAGACGGTAACTTTCCAACGGTGAAATCACCAAATCCTGAAGAACCTGAAGCATTGTCAATGGCCGTTAAAAAAGCCGAAGAAATTGGCGCAGACATGGTTGTCGGTACTGACCCCGATAGTGACCGTTTAGGAATTGCGGTTCGTAATCTTGACGGTAAAATGGAAATTGTTAATGGTAACCAGGCAATGGTGCTTATGACAAAATTTCTTTTGGACAAAAAGAAAGCTAAAGGATTTAAAGGTAATGAGTTTATAGCCACAACAATTGTCTCTACCCCAATGATGGAAGAAATGGCGAAGGCTTATGGTGTTGAGTTTAAAACTGCCTTGACCGGATTCAAATGGATCGGTAAAATGATAAAAGATTTTCCACAATCTAAATTTGTTGGTGGTGGCGAGGAAAGTTTTGGATATATGGTAGGTGATTTTGTTCGTGATAAAGATGCGGTCACCTCTACCCTATTAGCATGTGAAATTGCTAGCCAAGCAAAAGCTAACGGAAGTTCTTTTTATAAAGACCTAATTAAATGTTACGTTGATTATGGTTTCTACAAAGAGTATTTAGTATCTATCACAAAAAAAGGTATTAGCGGTGCTGAAGAAATAAAGCAAATGCTGAAAGATTTTAAAGAGAATCCGGTGGAAACTGTTGCTGGCTCTAAGGTAAAATGGATAGAAGATTATAATACCTCAATTGCCAAAAATGTGTTGACAGGTGAAGAAAAAACTATTGACATTCCAAAATCTAACGTTTTAATTTATGAAACCGAAGATGGAACAAGAATCGCAGCTAGACCAAGTGGTACTGAACCTAAAGTGAAATTTTATATTAGCACCAATACTAAACTGGATAAAGCAGAGAATTATAAAAAAGTTTCAGCTGAACTTGATGCAAAAATAAAAAGCATATTAGCTGAGCTTAAACTAGGTTAATGAATTATTTCAAGAAGATTCTTCGCTTTGCGAGGCCTTATCGTAATTACGGTTATTTAAATATTTTCTTTAATATTCTTTATGCATTGTTTAGCGCGCTTTCTTTTGCTGCACTGATTCCAATGCTAGATGTTTTGTTTGATAAAACAAAAAAGGTTTTTGAAGAACCGACATATACAGGTATTGGCCACCTTAAAGATTACTTACAGGAATATATCAATTTTAGGGTTACCGCATATTCTGGGGGTGATGAAATGAAAGGCTTGGTGTTGGTTATTGGGCTAATACTTGTTTTATTTCTATTGAAGAATTTGTTTAATTATCTAGCCATGTATTTCATTACATTTTTACGTAATGGCGTATTAAAAGATATTAGAAACAAGCTCTACGAAAAAGTTGTTCAACTACCTATTTCATATTACTCCGAAAAGCGAAAGGGAGATGTTATTGCAAGAATTACTTCAGATGTTTTAGAAATCCAACATTCTTTTCTATCTGTATTAGAACTGATTGTAAGAGAGCCTTTAACGATATTTTTCACTATTATTATCATGTTCGGTATTAGCATCAAATTAACTTTGTTTGTATTCATATTCATTCCAATTGCTGGTATGATTATTAGCCGAATTGGCAAATCACTAAAGAAGAAATCAGATGATGTTCAAAGAGAGCAAGGTGAGTTTTTATCCATTATAGAGGAAACTCTTGGCGGACTTCGAGTAATCAAAGCATTTAATTCAGAATCGCGATTCTACAAAACGTTTTCTGAATCAACAAAACGTTTTTTCAATTTCAGCAACATACTGCTTAACCGACAGAACTTAGCTTCACCAACAGGTGAATTTTTAGGTATTTTAGTCATTGGTATTTTATTATGGTTTGGCGGCAAAATGGTTTTAGTAGACGGAACTTTAGATGCCTCCTCCTTTATTGCTTACATGGGTCTGGCGTATAACATTTTGACTCCTGCGAAAGCAATTAGCAAAGCATCATATGGAGTTAAGAAAGGTAATGCCGCAGCAGAACGTGTATTAGAGATTTTAGAAACAAAGAACCCTATTTCTGAAATTGATAATCCTATTGAACAACAATCATTTAACGAGTCTGTTACACTTAAAAATGTTTCTTTTAAATACCAAGATGATTACGTTTTAAAGGATTTTACTTTAACCGTTAAGAAAGGAAATACAGTTGCTTTAGTAGGACAATCTGGGAGTGGAAAAAGTACCATTGCTAATCTAGTAACACGTTTTTACGATGTTAATGAAGGTGATATCAGTATCGACGGCAACAATATTAAGAATCTTAGTAAGAAGTCACTGCGTGGTCTTTTAGGTCTCGTTACCCAAGATTCCATCTTGTTTAATGACACTGTAAAAAACAACATTGGTTTAGGTAAGGAAAATGCCACCGAGGAACAAATTATTGAAGCTGCTAAAATTGCCAATGCTCACGATTTCATAGTAAGTTTACCAAAAGGCTATGAAACTAATATCGGTGATAGCGGTAACAAATTAAGCGGCGGACAAAAACAGCGGCTATCTATTGCAAGGGCTGTTTTAAAGAATCCTCCAATTATGATTCTAGACGAAGCAACTTCTGCATTAGATACGGAAAGCGAAAGACTAGTACAAGATGCATTAGAAAAAATGATGAAAAACAGGACATCTATCGTTATAGCACATCGCTTATCTACCATACAAAATGCCGATATCATTGTTGTGCTTCATAAAGGAGAAATTGTAGAACAAGGTACACACGTAGAACTTTTAGACCTGAATGGAACTTATAAGAAACTAGTTCAAATGCAGACATTGAGTGCTTAATTTTCAATTTTACAAGAAAACAACTACCGCTTAGGCTCTTCACATAATTCATCCAAAAATTTAATTGTAAATTAAACCTTTAACTATTTCTACCGTCTAACCATCAATTAAACCTCAATTCATATTGATTGTAGAGGAAACACTAGTACAAGATTTAAAAACCAAGAACACACAAGCGCAAGCATTTAATGTATTGGTTAGCATGTACAAAGAACGTTTGTATTGGCAAATTCGTGGCATCGTATTAAATCATGACGATGCAGATGATGTTCTACAGAATACATTTATAAAAGTCTACAAAAACATCGATGGGTTTAAGGGAGACAGTCAACTTTTTTCTTGGATGTATAGAATAGCAACAAACGAAGCTTTAAGTTTTATTAAGCACAGAGCAAAAATGCAAGGGATAACCGATGAAGATTATCAAGAGAAATTAGTCTCTAATTTACAAGCAGATGTTTATTTTGAAGGTGATGAAATTCAATTAAAGCTTCAACAAGCGATTACTACTTTACCGGAGAGGCAGAAACTCGTATTTAATATGAAGTATTTTCAAGAATTAAAATATGAAGAAATTTCAGAAATATTAGACACTTCGGTTGGTAGTCTAAAAGCTTCTTATCACTTAGCTGTTAAAAAAGTGGAACAGTATTTGAAAACAGATTAAACCTTTTATGTCTTTGAAAGTCAAATTAGTATAATGAAAAAGAACACCAAAAATCCGTTTAAAACTCCTCAAGGCTATTTCAATAGTTTTGAAGATAAATTAATGGATAAATTATCAACTGAAGGATCAGTTATGCCGAAGGCTAGAGGATTTACAGTTCCTGAAAACTATTTTGATACGTTTAATGATAAGTTGACCAACAAACTTATTAAGGAGACTAAGGTAATACCTCTTTATCCTGTAAAGAAAATTATAGCCTTTGTCGCATCTATTGCTGCTATTGCCATAATCTTTTTCGGTTATAATTGGAATAGTACAGAAAAACTAAGTATTAGTGCTTTAGCAAATACCGACATAGAAGCCTATTTCGAAAACAATGAATTTGATTTAACATCTTATGAAATCGCAGAAGTACTACCCTTTACGGATACTGAATTTTCGAACATGTTAAATTCATCCATAGAGAATGATAACATTTTAGATTATTTAAGTGACAATACGATTGATTTTGAAGAACTTAATTTACAAGACAATGAATAAGTATATACTATCGCTATTTATGCTTTTTACCGTAATATCGTTTGGCCAACATAAAAGAGATTGGGAAAAAATAAAGTCCTTAAAAGTGGCATATATTACCGAGAAATTATCTCTTGACAGTAAAGAAGCACAAGAATTCTGGCCTATCTATAATGAGTATGAAGAAAAGAGACACGCATTAATGCGTAAAGAACATAACCAAATAAAAGATAAGCTAGAAAATAGTGACGATTTATCTGAAGATGATGCGAAAAAATTGTTGACGCTTAAGATTTCTATCGAAGAAGATGAAGAAGAATTGGACAAAGCATTTTTAATGAAGGTCAGTAAGGTTACTTCTGCCAAAAAAGCGTTGTTATTGTTAAAAGCTGAGGAAGATTTTAAGCGTGACCTAATTAAGCAATACCGTCATAATAAAGGTGGTCAATAGTTTATTTAAATACTAGCTTTGAAATTCTATTTTTGCCAGCAGCATAGGCAACCGAGTCATTTTGAAATCGCAAAGTATAAAATGACTCTTTAGATAATTCTTTCCAGTTGACACCCATATCGGACGAATACGAAATGCCGTTAAATCCAACGGCTACAATTCCATGACCATTGGTACGGGGAACGAATTGAATACAACTTTTATATGCTGGTTTATTTCCATCTGCTAATAAATGCCATGTTTTTCCTCCATCTTTAGTAATCGCTTTATTTGCGATGGCATTATCCGGATTTGTATAATCACCGCCTATCACAACCCCTATATTTTCATTGTAAAAAGCAATAGAGTAAATACCTTCTGTAGGTTCTTTATTTTTAATTGGGGTTTGAAATACTTTCCAATTTTTTCCTATATCCGATGAATACAAAATGCGGCCCATTGTAGTGGCTATCCAAATTTCATCTCCTATTGTTGCTATATTGGTGTTACTAGCAGCAAATGCACCTTCGCCTTCTATACCTGTAGGCAATTGCAAACAAGGTATTTTAGACCATGTTATGCCACCATCCGAAGTTATGATAACACTTAAACATCCATCTACAGAATCTCCAACTGCAATACCTTCTTTATCATTCAAAAAGGTCAAAGCATCATAAAAAACTCCCTCTCCCTCTTCTTTATAGACGAGCTCCATTCTCCCATTTTCTCCTGTTTTGTATAACAAAGCCGGCGTACCGACCGATAACATAAAGAAATCTGATGAAGTATGTGCCACCGCCCTAAATTCGGGTATAACGGTATGATACTTTTCTATATTTGCGCGTACTTTACCCGTACTTAAATCTACTGTACCAAAGGTTCCTTTATTTGCTGCAAAGGCTAAGCTATTACCCATAATCTCTATCGCTCTGATACTTAACGAATCAGTATAAATATCACTTACAGCAACAGAACTGAAATTAATAGGTTCTATATTCTTAGAACATGAAACCATTAAAACAATAATTAGAAAGGCATAGCGCATAGTGAAAGGTATAAAGTTCATCAAAAATAAATGGAATCACTTCTAAAACAATACCTTTGCAGCCACAAATTTTGAGGACTACCGCCATTTTACAATAGATAGTATATCGAGTAATGGCAATAATCTTCTAGCCAAGTAAATTAATATCACTTCAAATGAAATTACACAGAAATCTGGTGTTTGCCGTAATTGACGCATTAAACCTCATATTCAATGAAAATGAATACGCCGATAAAGTCGTTCAAAAAGTACTTCGGTTCGACAAACGATGGGGAGCACGTGATCGTGGTTTTATCGCAGAAACGACCTATGAAATGGTTCGTTATAAAAGATTATATGCCGAAATAGCAGAAGTAAAAGCACCTTTCAGCAGACCGGATTTATTTCGTATGTGGGCTGTTTGGGCTGTACTTAAAGGAATTAATTTACCTGATTGGAAGCAAATTGAACCAACGCCTGAAAGAAGAATCAAAGGAAAATTCGATGAACTTTCACAAATAAGAAAGTTCAGAGAAGCAATTCCTGATTGGATTGATGAATTAGGAGAAAAAGCATTAGGCGATAAGTTATGGACAGAAGAAATTGCTAAACTTAATGAGCCAGCCGAAGTCATCTTACGTACCAATACTTTAAGAACTACGAAAGAAGAATTACGTAAGGCATTATTAGATGAAAATATTGTTGCAGAACCTATAAGGGGTTACGCTTCTGCTTTAAAACTTGTGGAAAGAGCAAATGTTTTTGTAACTGAAGCCTTTAAAAAAGGGATGTTCGAGGTACAAGATGCATCTTCTCAATTGGTTGCGGAATTTTTAGATGTTGAACCAGGGCAAAGGGTAGTTGATACTTGTGCAGGTGCTGGTGGTAAATCATTGCACTTGGCTGCCTTAATGGAAAATAAAGGGCAATTGATTTCTATGGATATTTACGGAAGTAAATTGAAAGAATTAAAAAGACGCGCCAGACGTAACGGAGCTCATAATATTGAAGTACGTGAAATTGATTCTTCCAAGGTTTACAAAAAGTTATATGGAAGTGCAGACAGAGTTTTAATCGATGCACCCTGTACAGGATTAGGTGTCTTAAGAAGAAATCCGGATTCTAAATGGAAAATGCAACCGGAATTTCTTGACAAAATTGTAAAAACGCAACAGGAAATTCTTAGGAATTACAGTAAAATAGTTAAGCCTGGCGGAAAAATGGTTTATGCAACTTGCTCTATTCTACCCCAAGAAAACAGTGATCAGGTGAAATCATTTTTGAGCTCTGAAGAAGGAAAAGATTTTAAATTAGTGCGTGATAAGAAGATATACGCCTCAAAAAGTGGCTATGACGGTTTTTTTATGGCATTATTAGAGAAGAGTATTTAAATCATAAATTTTGGCTATATAAAAAGCCTTTCAGTTCATACGCACTGAAAGGCTTTTTAGTGATTGATTTTTAAAAAACCTATTCTTTCAATGTCGGATATTCTATACCCAACTGCTCTAAATATGTATCATATTTAGTTTCATCGTAATAGTATTTCTCTAATGATGGCCTAAACTGATCTTGCTTATCCTTGTTTAAATAAATTGGAGGCATATCACTTTCAGAAATCATAGGTTGATATTTGGTTTCTTTTTGTTGCTCATTGTTGAAATAGTTCCACGCGCCTTTCATTAATTCTGGTTTTAATAAAAAGTCTATAATTGTCATTGCTTCTACCTTCGCCCCTGCCACAACACCTTTATGTGCAATTGGGGTTGCCATAGCAATAGCATTACTCCAATGATGCCCTTGTAGCCCTGGTATATTTGAAGGATATCTTAAAGTAACCGTTGGTACTTTCCATGATATATCACCTATATCATCTGATCCACCACTTATAGGATCGATTACAGGAAGTCCTAAATCATCTAATTTCACTGGCAAACCCTCTATTTTTTCTGAATTCACTTCAGTTTGTACGGCTTTAGCCAAAGTTTGGTCAGCATCTGACCATTTAGGCAACCCGACTTCTTTAATATTAGAATACATCGTTTCGGCAATCACCTTATTATAATGTCGTGGCCAAGCAGTACCCAATACTTTAGAGGTCATCGTCGTACCTGTCATCAAAGCTGCACCTTTGGCCATATCGTTTGCCAGAGCATACATTTCCATGATTCCCTCATATTTAATATCCCTGAAATAAAACCATATAGCCGCTTTTGATGGAACCACATTAGGTTGGTCACCCGAATCAGTAAAAATTGAATGCGAGCGTTTTAAAGGGTGTAAATGTTCTCTCTTATAATTCCATCCAATATTCATCAATTCAGCGGCATCCAATGCACTCTTACCTCGCCAAGGTGATCCTGCCGAATGTGCCGCTTCTCCTTCAAATGCATATTCAACAGATATTAATCCTGTACCTCTTGTTGGTCCGTAAGAAACTCCCAGATTATTACCAACATGCGTAAAAATGCACATATCGATATCATCAAAAAGTCCATCTCTAACATACCATGCTTTTGCTGCAACCAACTCCTCTGCAATACCTGGCCAAATTATAAGCGTACCACCAATATTCTCACGCTCCATAATTTGTTTTACCGCCAATGCAGAAGAAATATTCATCGGAATACCGGAATTGTGACCTTCACCATGACCTGGCGCACCTTCTACAATAGGTTTGTGATAGGCAACCCCTGGATACTGTGATGCTTTTGGAATACAGTCCACATCACTGCCTAAAGCAATAATTGGTCCTTCGCCATTGCTCCAAGTTGCAAACCATGCTGTTGGAATCCCAGAAATTGAATTTTCAATTTCAAATCCGTTTTCAGCCAAAATTCCTATTAGGTATTTTGAAGATTCTATTTCTTGAAATCCAAGTTCTGAAAAACTGAAAATCTTATCAACCATTACCTGTGACTGTTTTTTATTGTCTTCGACAATAGCCGCAACCTCAGATTTTAGTTCTTCAATTTGTTTGTTTGATTTTATCTTTTGCGAGTAGATACCGTTTAGCGTTAGCAGAAAGCATGCAATAGTAAATAGTGTAGTTTTTTGTTTCATGTTGGTTTTGAATTAGTTAGTAAAAGATACATAAATTCAGTCGCAAAAAAGAGGTCTTCTTTAATTTTTACGTAATTCAAAACCTAAGCCCAACAATTTAGATTTATGGGACTTTTAAAGTCACATTTTTACTTTTTCGAAAAAGTACGAAGCATAAAAGATAAACTTAACGTTACCCAAATAGTGTTACCTGTTGGGTATCCTTCTTTTTTGGAACCTTAACTTGTTGCTTTTGCCCCCAACGATTCATTGCCTGCACAACGGTCATAAGTGATTTACCTAAAGGTGTTAACGTATATTCTACTCGTGGTGGAATTTCAGGAAAAAGGGTGCGTTCTAAAATCCCCGATTTCTCAAGTTCCTTTAATTGTTTGCTCAACATTTGCCTATTAATACCTTCTATTTCATTAAACAATTTATTGAATCGATTAATCCCTTTTGAGATATTAAACAGTATAATGGGTTTCCATTTCCCCCCTATTAAATCCATACAATACAATAATGCGTTTGTTTGTGCTTTTTGTTGCGTCATAGTATTCGTTTTGCTTTTTTTAAATCTGTAAGGTAAATTCAAATATATTAAAAACACCACATCTAACTAAGTATTAAATACATACTTTAATTGCAATTAAAATAACAATCTGAATATCAGACTACTTAAAAATTCCAAGCAGTATTCTTTGGATCACTTTAATTTCATTAACAATCCTTGTTTAAAAGTGTTTCGATTTACCGTTAATAATAACAGGTAAAACCTTAATTTTGTAGTTTAAAAATCAATACCAGACACATTAAATGATTCACTTTTTTGGGGAACCTAGCACAAAGGTTTTTGCGGTACAGACCGCTAAGGAACTTTCATCAGAAGATACAAGTAAACTTATATGGTTGTTCGGCAACCAATCTAAAATAAATGCGGCGTCTCTTGACGCCTTTTTTGTTGGTCCTAGAGCTGCCATGATTACGCCATGGAGTACCAATGCTACTGAAATTACTCAAAACATGGGTGTTGATGGCATCATTCGGATTGAGGAATTTAATGCGGTTGAGGAAAATCATGTTGGTTTTGATCCTATGATTTCGCAAAAATATACTTTGCTGAATCAAGAAGTGTTCACTATTCAGGTTGAACCAAAACCAATTTTGAATATTGAAGATATAGCTGCCTTCAATAAACAAGAAGGTTTAGCTTTAAATGATGAAGAGGTTGGTTACCTCAAAAATCTTAGTGAAAAAATAGGTAGAAAATTAACCGACTCAGAGGTATTCGGATTTAGTCAAGTTAACTCTGAACACTGCAGACATAAGATATTCAACGGTACTTTCGTTATTGACGGACAAGAGATGCCTACTTCGCTTTTTAAGCTCATTAAAAAAACATCACAGGAATTCCCTAACGATATAGTTTCGGCTTACAAAGACAACGTGGCTTTCGTTAAAGGGCCGACTGTGGTTCAATTTGCACCCAAAACTGCAGATAAGCCCGATTTCTATCAAGAAAAAGAGTTTGACTCAGTAATTTCTATAAAAGCAGAAACTCATAATTTCCCAACTACCGTTGAACCTTTCAATGGCGCAGCAACAGGAGCTGGTGGAGAAATTCGTGATCGTTTAGCTGGTGGTAAAGGTTCTTTACCTTTAGCGGGAACTTCAGTTTACATGACTGCATATTCAAGATTAGAAGAAGAGCGACCTTGGGAAAAAGGAATGAAAGAAAGAGATTGGTTGTACCAAACTCCGATGGATATATTAATCAAAGCATCGAACGGTGCATCTGATTTTGGAAATAAATTCGGTCAACCATTAATTACAGGTTCTGTTCTTACGTTTGAATATGATGAAGCTTCCACTCCGTTCGACTCATCTGAAGAAAACAAAACAACATCAACCAATAACCGTAGACTTGGCTATGATAAAGTAATCATGCAAGCTGGTGGTATTGGCTATGGAAAAATAGAACAGGCTATTAAGGATAAACCAAAAACCGGTGATAAGATTGTTATTCTTGGCGGTGATAATTACCGTATAGGCATGGGTGGTGCAGCAGTTTCAAGCGCCGATACTGGAGAGTTCAGTTCAGTTATAGAATTGAACGCAGTACAACGATCCAATCCTGAAATGCAAAAAAGAGCGGCCAATGCGATACGTGGTATGGTAGAGAGTGATGAGAACACCATTGTTTCTATTCACGATCATGGTGCCGGTGGTCACCTTAATTGTTTATCTGAACTAGTTGAAGAAACCGGTGGTAAAATCGACTTGGATAAATTACCTGTTGGTGACCCTACCCTATCCGCCAAAGAGATAATCGGTAACGAATCTCAAGAACGTATGGGTCTTGTAATCGGTAAAAAGGATATTGACCTTTTAAAACGTATTGCAGACCGTGAACGCTCACCTATGTATGAAGTTGGTGATGTAACGGGCGATGACCGTTTTACGTTCGAATCTAAAACCAACGGTGCAAAGCCAATGGATTTAGCACTATCAGATATGTTTGGCAGTTCTCCGAAAACAGTGATGACAGATAAAACCGTTGAACGTAATTATAAAAATGCGGAATATTCATTAGAGTTTTTTCATGATTATTTAGATGCCGTTCTTCAACTTGAAGCAGTAGCCTGTAAAGATTGGCTTACCAATAAAGTAGACCGTTGTGTGGGTGGTAAAGTTGCCAAACAGCAGTGTGTTGGACCATTGCAATTACCATTAAATAACTGTGGTGTAATGGCCTTAGATTATAAAGGAAAGGAAGGAATCGCTACAAGTATTGGCCACTCCCCTATCTCAGCCTTAATAGATCCAGCTGCAGGAAGTAAAAATAGTATTGCCGAATCGCTTACCAATCTTGTTTGGGCTCCATTAAAAGAAGGAATGAAATCAGTTTCACTTTCAGCTAACTGGATGTGGCCTTGTAAAAATGAAGGTGAAGATGCCCGTTTATATAAAGCTGTACAAGCAGTTTCTGATTTTGCTATTGAACTAGGCATCAATGTACCGACCGGAAAGGATTCACTTTCCATGAAACAAAAATATAGTGATGGAGATGTAATTTCTCCAGGCACTGTAGTGATTTCAGCAGCAGGTAACTGTAACGATATTACCAAAGTAATTGAACCGGTCTTACAAAAAAATGCCGGATCGATCTATTATATTAATTTATCAAAAGATAGTTTTAAACTAGGTGGATCATCATTCGCACAAACTAGAAATAGTATAGGGAATGAAACACCTACTATTAAAGATTCAGCGTATTTTAAAACAGTTTTCAATACAATACAGGATTTAATTAAAGAAGGACAAATTGTTGCAGGACATGATATTGCTTCTGGCGGATTGATTACTACCCTTTTAGAGTTGTGTTTTGCCGACACTAATTTGGGTGCTAATCTTGACCTTACAGGTTTAGGCGAAGCCGATACCATCAAAGTATTATTCTCTGAAAATAGCGGAATTGTTTTCCAAGCAAAAGAGGATTCTATTGAAACTATTCTAAAAGGAAAGAATATCGATGCCACTAAAATAGGAACCGTTACGAATGCGGCTACGCTTACTGTTAGAAACAATGGTATGGAAATGGGACTTAATATTGAGACCTTACGCGACACATGGTTCAAAACCTCTTACTTACTAGACAACAAGCAAACTGCAAATGGTTTAGCAAAAGATAGATTTGACAATTATAAAGTACAGCCATTACAATATCGTTTCTTGAATTCTGATTCTATTAGTCTTCCAGTTCGTTCTAGTAATAATGGCGCAAGACCAAAAGCAGCGATTCTTCGTGAAAAAGGAAGTAACTCTGAACGTGAAATGGCAAACGCCATGTACTTAGCCGGTTTTGATGTCAAAGATGTGCATATGACCGATTTAATTTCTGGTCGCGAGAATTTAGAGGATATTCAATTTTTAGGTGCTGTTGGTGGATTCTCCAATTCAGATGTACTAGGAAGTGCAAAAGGATGGGCCGGAGCTATAAAATACAACGAGAAAGCAAATACCGTAATTAAAAACTTCTTTGCTAGACCAGATACATTATCCGTAGGTATTTGTAATGGATGTCAATTGTTTATGGAATTGGACTTAATTAATCCTGAACACGAATCTCATGGTAAAATGACCTATAACGATTCTCACAAGCACGAGAGTAACTTTACATCTGTAGAAATACAAAAGAATAATTCAGTTATGCTTTCAACTTTAGAAGGAAGTAAACTTGGGGTATGGATTTCTCACGGAGAAGGTAAATTCAAACTCCCCTTAACTGAAGAAAATTATGAAATTGTTGCCAAATATGGTTTTGAAGATTATCCTGCCAACCCTAATGGAAGTGATTTCAATACTGCCATGCTTTGTGATAAAACTGGTCGTCATTTGGTGACAATGCCACACATTGAACGTTCTATATTCCCATGGAACTGGGCTCATTATCCAACGGATAGAAACGATGAAGTTTCGCCATGGTTAGAAGCTTTTAAAAACGCTAAAGAATGGGTTGTTAATCATAAATAAGATAGTAGTTGAAAAATAAAAGCTGTGTATTTCCTAGTGGAGTACACAGCTTTTTAACAAACAAAAAACAATTATCTAACCAATAATCTACCACTCCAAATTTTATCTTTTGAGTTTTAGAATTTATATACGTAAAGCCCTGGAGCCAAACCTTTTCTATTTATAATTATCTCATTGAGTTATATATTCAGAACGCATTTTAATCTTATAAATGTAAAATTACACAATAAAGAATTTTCCTACAAAAATATCAATTGCATACATAACCCTTTCAACTACAATTTATTGTAGACAAATACTTAAAATGTGCAAAGTAAATTGGCTAGATTAATAATTAAGAATATTATAATCATTACCTATTTTATTTATTAATACAATTTTAATTAACCGAGTTCTTTCATTATTTTGCAATCAAGTTTTATAAATCAAGTATGCAAAAAGTTACCCGACTGTTCGATTTTCCATATTATCAGCTAGAGAAAAATGCTTTAGAAAAAGCACTTGTATCGAAAAAAGATGATAGGTGGATAAGTATATCTACTCAAGAATATATAGACATGGCGAATGCCATAAGCCGCGGTTTACTGCGTTTAGGTGTTCAACCAAACGATAAAATTGCTCTTATCTCTAAAACCAATAGAACCGAATGGAATATTATGGATATAGGCATATTGCAACTAGGTGCACAAAATGTACCCGTTTATCCTACTATTTCAGAAAGTGATTATGCTTATGTTTTAAATCACTCTGAAGCTAAATACTGTTTTGTATCGTGTGATGAAGTTTATGATAAGGTGAAATCTATTCAAAACCAAGTGTCATCACTAAAAGAAGTATTCTCATTTGATGTTTTGACCAATTGTAAAAACTGGGAAGAAGTTTTGGAGTTAGGAAAAGACACCTCTAATCAAAATGAAGTAGAAAAATTTAAGGAAGCAGTTAAGCCAAACGATTTAGCTACATTAATTTATACTTCTGGAACAACAGGAAGACCTAAGGGAGTAATGTTATCTCATGATAATTTAGTGAGTAATGCCTTAGAAAGTTTTAAAAGAATTCCTATTGAAGTCGGAAATTCAAAAGCATTGAGTTTTCTACCAGTATGCCATGTATATGAACGCATGCTAATCTATTTATACCAATATTGTTGTACTAGTATTTACTTCGCTCCTATAGATCAAATTAGCGAATACGCACAAGAGGTACAGCCTAATGTTATGACAGCCGTTCCACGTTTATTAGAAAAAGTGTATGATAAAATTATAGCTAAAGGCACATCCTTAACCGGAATTAAAAAGAAATTATTCTTTTGGGCGGTAGAAATAGGGTTAAGATATGAACCTTATAGTCAAAATGGTTGGTGGTATGAACAAAATCTTAAACTAGCACGTAAACTTATTTTTAGTAAATGGAAAGCAGCTTTAGGAGGCAATTTATCAGTAATGGCATCAGGTAGTGCCGCTCTACAACCACGTTTAGCACGTATTTTTAACGCTGCTGAATTTGGAGTAATGGAAGGTTATGGCCTTACGGAAACTTCTCCTGTAGTATCTGTAAATGATATGCGAAATGGTGGGTTTAGAATAGGTACGGTTGGCAAACCTTTGGATCGTACCGAAGTTAAAATAGCCGAAGATGGTGAAATTTGCATAAAAGGTCCTCAAGTAATGCTGGGCTATTATAAAGATGAAGCCAAAACTGCCGAGGTAATCATAGACGGTTATTTTCATACTGGTGATATTGGAGAAATCGATGCTGATGGTTTCTTAAAAATAACTGACCGTAAAAAAGAAATGTTTAAAACTTCTGGAGGTAAATATGTTGCCCCTCAGTTGTTAGAAAATAGATTTAAACAATCTAGATTTATTGATCAAATTATGGTTGTGGGTGAAGGTGAAAAAATGCCCGCTGCTTTAATTCAACCTGATTTTGATTTTGTGAAAAATTGGGCTAAAATTCACAATATTGAAATTGGCACCAATAAAGAACTTGTACATAATGAACAAGTAATAGCTAGATTCGAAGAAGAGGTCACCATCGCAAACGAGAACTTTGCTAAATGGGAAAAAATAAAACAATTCAGACTGACACCTGATGTTTGGAGCATAGAAGGAGGTCACCTTACCCCTACTATGAAATTGAAAAGAAAAATTGTAAAGGAAAAGTACATTGAACTTTACAATGATATCTACGAGCATTAAATAAGTATAATTACTAAAATTATTTTCGAAAAATATAGAGTGCAATTCAACTAAAAAAATATCTGAAATTTTTACTTGTATTCGGTATAGTTGGACTTGCAATAATGTACTTCTTTTTAGGTATGGGTCTATACAATAGTATTAACAATCAAGGAAGTATGAAAATATTCATAGTACCAATGATAAGTTCTCTATTAATAATCTCTTTAGTTATTAGTTCAAAAATCGATAAGGAAGTAAACAAAACGGTAGACAACATTCTTTAATTTGATGTGAATTAAAGAAGACTTTTCCAATTCTTAAAATTTTTTCAATTTATTATGCATGCATAATAAATTTGTTTATATTTGAGGACCAACTTCCACTGTATGAAAGAAACAACTATTGATTATGCGTTACGAGCTACATGGCAAGCAGTGGCTAGAATGTATAACGAAGAAGCAAAAAACTTCGATTCTACTATGGCCGTAGGTTTTACCTTATTGAGTATTGACCCAAAAAAGGGTACTCCTTCCACTTCCTTGGGTCCTAAAATGGGAATGGAAGCTACTAGCCTCTCTAGGATATTAAAAAGCATGGAGAAGAAAGGTCTCATTTTAAGAAAGCCTAATCCTAATGACGGTCGAGGTGTTTTAATATATCTAACAGATTTTGGTTTAGAAAAAAGAAACGACTCGAAAAGTACAGTTCTTAGATTTAATGAGGCCGTTAAACAAGAGGTTACAGAAGAAAAGTTATCTAATTTTTTCGAAGTTACTGATATCATCAATAAACTGATTTCAGATAAAAAATTATTTTCAAAAGATATATCAAATCATTAATACAGTCTTAAGTACATGAACAAGCACATTAAAAAAGTAGCGGTAATTGGTTCAGGAATAATGGGAAGCGGTATAGCCTGTCATTTTGCTAATATTGGCGTAGAGGTTTTATTGTTAGATATTGTTCCGCGTGAACTAAATGATAAGGAAAAGGCTAAAGGTTTAACCTTGCAAGACAAGGTTGTTCGCAATAGAATGGTAAATGATTCATTAGCGGCAGCATTAAAATCTAAACCTTCTCCTATTTATCACCAAAAATTTGCTGATAGAATTACTACTGGGAATTTAGAAGATGATATTGCCAAAGTATCTAAAGTAGATTGGATTATTGAAGTTGTTGTTGAAAGACTTGATATTAAAAAGATAGTCTTTGAAAACTTAGAGAAGCATAGAACGCCGGGTACGCTTATTACATCGAATACATCAGGTATTCCTATCCACTTTATGAGTGAAGGCCGTAGCGAAGATTTCCAGAAACATTTCTGTGGAACTCACTTTTTTAACCCTGCTCGTTATTTAAAACTTTTTGAAATTATTCCTGGGCCTAAAACTTCACCTGAAGTATTAGACTTTTTAAATGGTTATGGGGAAAAATTCTTAGGTAAAACTTCAGTAGTAGCTAAAGACACTCCTGCCTTTATAGGAAATAGAATTGGAATTTTTAGCATTCAAAGTCTTTTCCATATGGTAAAGGAAATGGGCATGACTGTTGAAGAGGTCGACAAACTAACCGGACCAGTAATTGGTAGACCAAAATCTGCAACGTTTAGAACCGTAGATGTTGTTGGTCTAGATACACTTGTACATGTTGCTAATGGTATCGCTGACAATTGTAAAGAAGACGAAAAAATAGAGTTGTTTAAACTACCTGGTTTCATCAATACCATGATGGAAAACAAATGGTTGGGTAGTAAAACAGGACAAGGATTTTATAAAAAATCTAAAGACGCTAAAGGTAAAACTGAAATTTTGACCTTAGATCTAGATACTATGGAGTATCGTTCTAGCAAAAGAGCAAATTTCGCTACGTTAGAACTGACAAAGACTATTGATAAAGTAGCAGATCGTTTTAAGGTATTAGTTGCCGGAAAAGATAAAGCTGGTGAATTTTACAGAAAAAGTTTTGCTGCATTATTCGCTTACGTTTCTCATAGAATTCCTGAAATAACCGATGAGCTTTATAAAATTGATGATGCGATGAAAGCTGGGTTTGGATGGGAACATGGACCTTTTCAAATTTGGGATGCAATTGGTTTAGAAAAAGGGTTAGAAATCATGAAAGCTGAAGGTGAAACTCCTGCTACTTGGGTTAATGATATGATTGCTGCAGGTAACAAATCTTTTTATTCAGTAAAAGACGGTGCTACCTACTATTATGATATTCCTAAAAAATCAGTAGAAAAAATACCCGGTCAAGATTCATTTATAATCTTAGATAATATTAGAAAATCTAAAGAGGTATTTAAAAATAGCGGTGTTGTCGTTGAAGATTTAGGCGACGGAATTTTAAATGTAGAATTCCAATCTAAAATGAATACCATTGGTGGTGATGTTCTTGCAGGACTGAACAAAGCAATTGACATTGCGGAAAAAGATTTCCAAGGTTTAGTCGTTGGTAATCAAGCTCCTAATTTTTCGGTAGGTGCAAATATTGGCATGATATTCATGATGGCCGTTGAACAGGAGTATGACGAATTGAACATGGCTATCAAAATGTTTCAGGACACTATGATGCGTATGCGCTATTCTGCAATACCAACAGTATCTGCACCACATGGTATGGCTTTAGGTGGTGGTTGTGAATTATCATTACATGCCGATAAGGTTGTTGCTGCAGCAGAAACCTATATTGGTTTGGTTGAATTCGGTGTTGGTGTAATTCCAGGTGGCGGTGGTTCTAAAGAATTTGCTTTAAGAGCTCAAGACTTATTCCATAAAAATGATGTAGAGTTAAACGTGCTTCAAGAGTACTTCTTAACCATAGGTATGGCTAAAGTATCTACTTCTGCTTATGAAGCGTTTGACTTAGGTATTTTACAACATGGAAAAGATATTGTCGTCGTGAATAAAGATAGACAAATAGCAACGGCAAAGGCTCATGCAAGGTTAATGGCAGAAGCAGGGTATACGCAACCTGTAAAGCGTAAGGACATTAAAGTACTTGGCAAACAAGCATTAGGTATGTTCTTAGTAGGTACAGATGCTATGGAAGATAGTAACTACATCAGTGAGCACGATAAAAAAATTGCTAACAAATTAGCCTATGTAATGGCTGGTGGTGATTTATCAGAACCTACACTTGTTACAGAACAATATTTATTAGACTTAGAACGTGAAGCGTTTTTATCACTTTGTACGGAACGTAAAACCTTAGAAAGAATTCAACATATGTTGAAAACTGGAAAACCATTAAGAAACTAGAAAAATGAAAACAGCATATATAGTAAAAGCATATAGAACAGCAGTTGGAAAAGCACCTAAAGGAGTTTTTCGTTTTAAAAGAACTGATGAATTAGCTGCAGAGACCATCCAGTACATGATGAAAGAGCTGCCGCAATTAGACAAAAAACGTATTGACGATGTAATTGTCGGCAATGCAATGCCAGAAGGCTCTCAAGGCCTAAATATGGCTCGATTTATTTCATTAATTGGTTTAGATAGTGTTGACGTTGCCGGCGTAACAGTTAATCGTTTTTGTGCTTCTGGTATTGAAACCATAGGTGTTGCTACGGCAAAAATACAGTCAGGAATGGCTGATTGCATCATTGCAGGTGGTGCTGAAAGTATGAGTTCTGTTCCCATGACTGGTTTTAAACCAGAATTAAATTATGACACCGTTAAATCTGGACATGAAGATTATTATTGGGGAATGGGAAATACAGCTGAAGCTGTAGCCAATCAATTTCATGTTTCGCGTGAAGATCAAGATTTGTTTGCTTATAATTCTCACATGAAAGCACTAAAAGCTCAGGCAGAAGGTAGATTTAAAGAACAAATTGTTCCGATTGATGTGGAACAAATTTATATAGATGAAAATGGTAAAAAAGCAACTAGAAAATATACGGTAACAGAAGATGAAGGTCCAAGAAAAGGAACTAGCCTTGAAGCTTTAGCAGGATTAAGACCTGTTTTTGCTGCTGGTGGTAGTGTTACTGCAGGTAATTCTTCTCAAATGAGTGATGGTGCAGCTTTTGTTTTAGTAATGAGTGAAGATATGGTTAAAGAATTAAATCTTGAGCCAATTGCTAGACTAGTAAATTATGCTGCAGCAGGCGTTGAACCGCGAATTATGGGTATCGGTCCAGTAAAAGCAATACCAAAAGCATTAAAGCAGGCAGGATTAAAACAAGAAGATATTGAGCTTATAGAATTGAATGAAGCTTTCGCTTCTCAATCTATAGCTGTAATGCGTGAATTGAACTTAAATCAAGATATCGTCAATGTAAATGGTGGTGCTATTGCTTTAGGTCACCCCTTAGGCTGTACAGGAGCTAAACTTTCCGTACAATTATTTGATGAAATGCGTAAGCGTAACATGCAAGGTAAATACGGCATGGTAACCATGTGTGTTGGAACTGGACAGGGTGCTGCTGGAATTTTTGAATTTTTGAACTAAAAAGAATTTTTGTAGTAGGTATTACAGGTTTTAAAAGAAAACTTAATACTTCTTACTTTATATACTAATAAAAGTTAAACATGAGTACAGATATAGTTAATAAAGAAATTCTTAGAGGAGGACAATTCCTTGTCAAAGAAACCAATTGTGAAGATGTTTTCACATTAGAAGATTTGAGCGAAGAACAACGCATGATGCGCGATAGTACAAAAGAGTTCGTTGATAGAGAGCTTTGGGCGCATTGGGAGCGATTTGAGAATAAAGATTATGCCTATACAGAAGAATGTATGCGTAAGGCCGGTGAATTAGGCTTGTTAAGTGTTGCCGTACCTGAGTCTTATGGAGGTATGGGAATGGGCTTTGTTTCTACCATGTTGGTATGTGATTATATATCTGGTGCAACCGGTTCTTTTAGTACAGCCTTTGGTGCTCATACAGGTATTGGCACGATGCCTATCACCCTTTATGGAACAGAAGAGCAAAAACAAAAATATGTGCCTAGACTAGCTTCTGGTGAATGGTTTGGAGCTTACTGCCTTACTGAACCTGGCGCCGGTTCTGATGCAAATTCAGGAAAAACTAAAGCTGTTCTTTCTGCAGACGGTAAATCGTACAGTATAACAGGACAAAAAATGTGGATTTCAAATGCAGGTTTCTGTAATATGTTTATCGTTTTTGCTCGAATTGAAGATGATAAGAATATTACAGGTTTCATTTTAGAAAATGATCCTGCTAACGGAATCTCTATGGGTGACGAAGAGAAAAAATTAGGTATTCACTCCTCTTCTACTCGTCAGGTATTCTTTAATGAAACAAAAGTCCCCGTAGAAAATATGTTATCTGAACGAGGTAACGGATTTAAAATAGCAATGAATGCATTAAACGTTGGTAGAATTAAACTTGCAGCTGCTTGTTTAGATGCGCAACGTCGAGTGATTGGTGAAGCTACTAAATATGCGAATGAGCGTATTCAGTTTAAAACTCCTATTATGAATTTTGGAGCTATTAAATCTAAAATAGCCACAATGGCTACGAACTGTTATGCCGATGAATCTGCTTCGTATCGAGCCGCTAAAAATATTGAAGACAGAATAGCTATGCGCGAGGCTGCTGGAAATACGCATCAAGAAGCGGAACTTAAAGGTGTTGAAGAATATGCTATAGAATGTTCAATACTTAAAGTTGCTGTTTCAGAAGATGTACAAAGCTGTACCGATGAAGGCGTACAAATATTTGGCGGCATGGGCTTTAGCGCCGATGCTCCTATGGAAAAAGCATGGAGAGATGCTCGTATCGCTCGCATCTATGAAGGTACGAATGAAATCAACAGAATGTTAGCAGTAGGAATGCTTGTTAAAAAAGCTATGAAAGGTCATGTAGACCTTTTAGGCCCTGCAACTAAAGTTGGTGAAGAACTTATGGGTATTCCTTCTTTTGATACTCCTGATTTCTCTCAATTATTTGCTGAGGAGAAAGATTTAGTAACAAGATTGAAAAAAGTATTTTTAATGGTTGCTGGTTCAGCAGTACAAAAATATGGTATAGAGTTAGAAAATCACCAACAATTAATGTTAGCTGCTTCTGATATTTTAATTGAAGTGTACATGGCAGAATCAACAATTTTAAGAACGGAAAAAAATGCCAAACGCTTCGGTGAAGCTGAACAAGCTACACAAATTGCAATGGCAAAATTATACTTATACAATGCTACCGAAACTATAATTCAGAAAGGGAAAGAAGCAATTATTTCTTTTGCTGAAGGTGACGAGCAACGCATGATGTTAATGGGACTTAAACGATTTACTAAATATACAAATAACCCGAATGTAGTAGCTTTACGCACGCAAATTGCCGACAAAGTAGCTGCCGATAACGGGTATACCTTTGACTAATTCAGATTACCTTTTGTTGTTTGGTAAATTGAATATAAACCGCCCTTAATAAGGGCGGTTTTTTATTTGGTAAACATTACCATAGAGCCTAATTTTATGCTATGCATAAAGAAATACTTGAACAGGTTTATAGCGTTAGTGATTTTAATAAAAATGGGCATTTATTAATAGAAAAATTGACCTCTCATTTAGAGGATAAGATAAATGCCAAATCACGAAACGCAATCAATTGGAACGAACCAGAGCAAGAATTAGAATTTTGGAAAGATTTCTTAATTAATGGTGATCAAATAGATTTGTTTCAAGAAATTACGAAACGTACCACCTATATTCATCATCCTAATTACTTAGGTCATCAAGTAAGTCCACCTGCTCCTATTACTGCGCTTACCTCTTTAATTAGTTCATTATTAAACAACGGAACTGCTGTTTATGAAATGGGCATGGCATCAAACGCTATTGAGCGTATCGTAATGGAAATCATTTGTAATAAAATTGGCTATGACACCGATTCTAGCGGATTCTTAACCTCGGGTGGAACTTTAGCTAATTTAACCGCATTATTAAGCGCACGTAAGGCCATTACCAAAATTGATATTTGGAACAAAGGAACACAAAACCAATTAGGAATAATGGTTAGCGAAGAAGCTCATTACTGTGTAGATCGTGCGGCAAGAATAATGGGATTAGGTAATCAAGGAATTATTAAAGTACCCGTTACCAACGAATTTAGAATGAACACCGAATTATTAGAGGTGAAATTCAAGGAAGCAAAAGAAAAGGGAATTGAAATTTTTGCTATTGTCGGTAGTGCCCCTTCAACAGCAACTGGTATTTTCGATGATTTAGACGTTATTGGCAAATTTGCGGAAAAACAAAAAATTTGGTTTCATGTGGATGGAGCCCATGGAGGAGCTGGAATTTTTTCTAAAAAGTATCGACATACTTTAAAAGGTATTGAAAGAGCTGATTCTGTGGTTATTGATGGACATAAGATGATGATGATGCCTGCACTAACTACAGCTTTACTATTTAAGAATGAAGTGAACGCTAAGGCTACGTTCAGCCAAAAAGCCGATTATTTACTATCAGACTCTGAACACGAAGATTGGTATAATTCTGGTAAGCGAACTTTTGAATGTACTAAAAACATGATGAGTATTCATTGGTTTACTTTGTTAAAGCTATATGGCGAAGAGGTCTTTGATGCGAATGTGACTCAACTATATGATATGGGCACGAACTTCGCCAAGCTTATAGAAGAGGAACCAAATTTTGAATTGGCCCTACACCCCATGTCCAATATTGTTTGTTTTAGATATTGTAAACCTGGCTTAAATACTAAAACCCTCAATGAATTAAATATAAAAATTCGCCAAGCTCTTTTAGAGGATGGCGAATTTTATATTGTACAAACGAAATTAAAAGGTATTCACTACATGCGTATTACTGTTATGAATCCCTTTACTACCACTCAAAATTTTAAATCACTAATAGAAAAGATTAAAAATCTAGTTATAAAAATTTAATCCCTTAAATTTTCTAACATTTGATCTTCACTTTCTTTTTTAGAAAAGTTGATTGCACATTCAATCAATGCCAAATGTGAATAGGCCTGAGGGAAGTTTCCTAATAATCTTTTGGTCTTAAAATCAATATCTTCACTAAACAAACCTAAATGATTACTATAAGTTAATAGTCGTTCAAAATACTCTAGTGCTTTTTTACGCTCTCCAATTTTGAACAAGCTGTTTATATACCAAAATGTACATACGGTAAAAGATGATGACGGTAGACCAAAGTCATCTTCGTTCTTGTAACGATATAGCAATCCATCATTATTTAACTCTTTACCAATTGCATGTACTGTGCTAATGTACCGTTCATCTTTGGCATTCACACAGCCATAAGATTCCATTAACAATACAGAAGCATCTAACTCTGTAGAACCATAAGATTGTGTGTATGCTTGTACCTTTTCATTCCAGGCATTATCATAAATATCTTGCCATATCTCTGAACGAATAGGTTCCCATTTCTCAATTTTATGTTTTTTTCCTAGCATTTCTGCTACTTTGATAGCTCTATCCAAAGCGGTCCAACATAATACCTTAGAAAAGGTAAAATGTCTGTCCTCTGTACGGAACTCCCATATTCCCTTATCAGCATCTTTCCAATTGTTACTCACAATCCAAACGATTCCTTTTGTAATCGCCCAAAGGTCTTCTCCATTATCAATGTCGACACTAAATTTCACCATTTGTTCATAAATCACATCCATCAATATTCCATAGATATCATTCTGTTTTTGGTGATAGGCAGCATTACCAACACGTACCGGTTTAGAACCTTTATAACCCGCTAAGTGATCTAAAGTTTCCTCAGTTAGCTTCTTCTCCTTATTAATACCATACATGATTTGCAGTTTCTCTGCCTTATCGGGTATTAAATCGATAATAAACTGTAGATATCGCCGTGCAATATTTTTATGACCTAATTCTGAAACGACCTTAATAACCATAGAGGCATCACGAATCCAGCAAAAACGATAATCCCAGTTTCGTACTTCGCCAATAGTTTCAGGCAATGACGTTGTTGCAGCAGCTAAAACCGCCCCTGTCTTGTCATAACTTAAGAGTTTTAAGGTAAGGGCACTTCTAGATATTTCTTCATTAAACTTTTTATAGGTCGGCGTTAAATTTGACCAATTTAACCAATATACTTTCGTGTTCTGCAAATCAAGATAAGCCCTGTCAGTGGTCGGCAATAATAGCTTTTCATTATATCCTATTAAAATATAACCATCTTCTTTAAGTTTAATTTTATCGCTATTTACAACTGTTTCTTTATCAAAAGATGAATACAGAAAAATAGTATCGAATTTCACATCATGGGTTAGACTTGCAACAAAGTCCTTTTTGATAAAAGATTCGGTTTTACCTATTGCATATTCAAGCTTGGGATCATATGTAATTGAAAACTCGGGCGTACCTGATATATGTTTAAAATATCTAATCAATTCCGGTGGGGCATGATATGATTTTTCTTCCTTTCTATACCGCGGCATAAAATCATGTATCTCAAAATGATTTTCTCCCGATTTGAACGAGGTTATTAAAATATTAGTAAAAGGCTCATATTTTTGAGATATGTTATAAGTAGCATCTACATTAATTTCAAAACTCCCTCCTATTTCTTCATCTAACAATTTTGCAAAAACAGACGGACTATCAAATTCTGGTAAACAGCACCAATCGATGCTACCTGTCTTCGATACTAACGCCGCACTTCTACAATTTCCTATTATTCCGTAGTCTAAATTATCCATTCAATAAAAATCTTAATTCATATGAGGTTTGAATTGCTATTGGCCTCCTTTTTTCCGAAATTTAGAGAAATAAATATCAAGAAGTAGCAAAAAAATCTCTTTTATGGCTAAAACTATCATTATCTCAAATAGACTACCCGTTCAATTGCAAATTAGCAATGGCGGCATTACTGCGGTGCCTAGTGTAGGTGGTTTGGCAACAGGAATGAAATCTGTTCATTCGGGTGGTGATAGCCTTTGGATCGGTTGGAGCGGACTAACGGACGAGGAAATTCCTGAAGAATTAATTTCAAAAATAGATAATGCCTTGGCCGAACATGGTTCTTCTAAAGTTAACTTGACCGAAAAAGAAGTTGATGGTTTTTATTATGGATTTAGTAATAGAACCATTTGGCCCTTATTCCATTACTTTTTAGAATATTCAGAATTTGAGCTAGAAAGTTGGGAAATCTATAAAGCAGTAAATCAAAAATTTGCAGATGCTATTTTAGAAAAAGCAAATAACGAGGATACTATATGGATACATGACTATCAGTTAATGTTGGTACCACAAATGGTACGTGCCGAACGACCAGATATTTCCATAGGTTTCTTTTTGCATATTCCTTTTCCATCATATGAGATATTTAGAACACTACCTTGGCGTAAAGAAGTCCTTTTAGGACTTCTAGGTTCAGATTTAATAGGATTTCACACCTACGACTATGAACGTCATTTTCTTAGTTCTGTACGCAGGCTATTAGGTTTAGAGGTAAGTTTCAATGATATTTATTTGGACGAAAGAGTGATTAAAGTGGATTCTTTCCCAATGGGAATAGATTATAAAAAATTCAGTGAAGCAGCAAAAGAGCATTCGCAACGAAGTGAAGAACAAAAATCTGAATTACAAAAACGATTGGATACGCATAAAAAGTCAGCTCCAGATGCAAAATTCTTTTTATCCATAGACAGATTAGATTATACAAAAGGAATTGCTAAACGCCTAAAAGCGTTTGAGTACTTCCTTAATAAATACCCTCACTATAAGGAAAAGGTTCGTTTAATTATTCTTGCTGTACCTTCTAGATCCAACGTACCACAATATCAATTATTAAAAAGAGAGATAGATGAATTAGTAGGCCGTATTAATGGAGAACTTTCTACAGTAAGCTGGACACCAATTTGGTATTTTTATAGATCTATGCCTTTCGAAAATTTAATAGACCTTTACACATCGTCTGATATTGCATGGTTAACACCGATACGAGATGGAATGAATTTAGTAGCCAAAGAATACATTGCTACAAGGACCGATAAGACTGGTGTATTGATTTTGAGTGAAATGGCCGGTTCTGCCAATGAAATGAATGAATCTCTACTCATCAATCCTAATAATTTTGAGCAAATAGCAGATTCTCTAAATGAAGCTATTAATATGCCAAAAGAAGAACAAATAACAAGAAATACGGTATTACAAAAGAGATTGGAACGTTATAATGTTGAAAAATGGGCCAATGACTTCATGAATTCTTTGATCAATCAAAAACAGAAAGACCAAACATACCAAACGAAGCGCCTATCTATAGACTTAATGAATACGGTTATGACCGATTACAAGAAAGCTAAAAGAAGATTGGTATTTTTAGATTATGACGGTACCCTTGCAGGTTTTCATAATGACCCTCAAAAAGCATCGCCAGATGAAGAATTGTATCGACTTTTAGACGAAATATCTTCGCAAGAAAACACTGATATGTATTTAATTAGTGGTCGAGACAAAGAAACATTTACAGAATGGTTCTTACCTAAAAAATACAATATGATCGTAGAACATGGTGTATGGATCTCTCAGGGTGGCGAAGAGTTTAGAATGCTCGAAAATGTAAAGAAAGATTGGATGGAAAAAATATTACCTGTTCTTGAGTCTTTTGTAGATCGCACACCAGGTAGTTTTATTGAAGAAAAAAACTACTCTCTTGCATGGCACTACAGAAAAACAGATCCCGATTTCGGTCAGAAGAGAGCCGTAGAACTGAATACCGTACTTACCAGTCTAATCGCAAATGATGACCTGAGTGTTTTAAATGGAAATAAAGTAATGGAAATTAAAAGTAGTAGTGTCAATAAAGGTCGCGCCTCTATGCGTGTTTATAGTGAACACGATTATGATTTTGTTTTTGCAATAGGCGATGATTGGACTGATGAATTTATGTTTCAAGAATTACCCAAAGAGTCTATTACCGTAAAGGTTGGTCGGCAGAAAACGCAAGCAAAATTCTTTGTAGACAACACTAAAAATGTTCGTTCAATTTTGAAACGTTTTGCCGAAAAACGCTAGTTCCATTTGTTTGAATCAATTAGAAATGAAACAGAAGTATTTTACAATTCCCTTAAGTGTATTTTGCTGTCTAAATGCTTTCACCCAACAGAGCACAGAAGTATACCTGACAGAACTAAAACAGGAAAATGATTCGTTAATAATTGACTCAATCATCAACATCTCTAACAATGAAGGCTATGATAACCAGCCTTCATTCTTTGATAATGATAAACTTCTTTTTTCCTCTACTAGAAACCAGCAAACGGATATTGTTCTTTATACGATTAAGGATGGTACCCCTATATGGATAACCAATACACCTAAAGGAAGTGAATATTCACCATTAAAAATTCCTGGAAAGGAGGCGATTTCTGCCATTCGTTTAGATGAAGATGGATTGCAACGCCTATATGAGTATGATTTAAAGACCGGTAAATCAAACATAGTTTTAAATGATTTAAAAGTAGGTTATCATGTATGGTATTCAAATAATATTATAGTGTGTACGGTTTTAATAGATAACCGAATGGATTTGGTGGTTTCTAATTTAAAAGACAATACAAACTATACTATTCAGAAAAATGTAGGCAGGTCGTTGCATAAAATTCCAAATAGCAATCTGATAAGTTATATTTCTAAATCCAGGGACTCAACGATTGTAAATTCGTTAAATCCAATATCATTGGAAATAAAAGCTATTATACCTTTAATTGATACTTCTGAAGATGTATGTTGGACCAAAAATGGAAATTTAATTACAGCTTATGATAAATTTATAAAATCATTCAATCCATTAAGGGACAAAGAATGGAGACCTTTATTTGAATTTAAAGAGAAGGAAGTACTTGGAATAACTAGGTTGGCAATTAGTCCAAATGGCAAATACTTAACCTTCGTTTCTAAAGATTCACCTGATAAAATTATAGATAAACAAGTAGAAACATTTAACGCACGAGATTTGGAAGCATTTGCCATATGCTTTTCTGATGATGTGGTGGTCAAAAACTTCCCAATGGACACACTGTACATAGGAAGAAAAAAATTGAAAGAGAATTATGAGGCTTTCTATAAAAAAACACCCGCAATAGAAGTCAAAGTAGCCTCTAGAATACTTATTGGACCTACCGTTATTGACCAAGAGGTTGTTACTATTGATGGTAAGCAAAACCAACAAGTTGCTATTTATGAAACTGACGGACTCATAAAAAGTATGTCTTTCATTAGAGATTCAGAAACAACTAATGACCCAGAAATTATAGTCCAAAAACAACTTGATGCCTATAATGCAAGAGATATCAACGCATTCTTAAATCTTTACGCAGAAGATGCAAAAGTATATGGATCGTCGGGTGAGTTAAGAATAGATGGTATTGATAAAATGAGAAAAAGTTATACAGATTATTTTGAATCGACCATCGATTTAAATTGTGTAATAAAGAATAGAATTGTTATAGGTAATAAAGTTATTGATGAGGAATATATTACTGCCAACGGAAATTCATATAGTACTGTGGGTATTTATGAAGTAGAGAATGGTAAAATAGCTAAAGTCACCTTTCTACACTGATATGGTGAAGCAAAAATCGCATACTCTCCTCGTAATAATACTTTCTCAATTTGCCTGTACATCGACTTGGTTTGCCGGTAATGCAATATTAGAATCATTAACAAAAAAATTAGATTTTGGTTCTGACATCATTGGCTATGTTTTATCCTCGGTTCAATTTGGTTTCATTGTCGGCACCTTGTTATTCGGTGTTTTAATGATTGCCGACAGATTTTCCCCATCTAGAGTATTCATGCTTTGTGCATTTTTTGCATCGCTATCTAACCTATTCTTAATACTACCTAACCTTACTGTTTTCGAACTTATTCTTGCGCGATTTAGCACTGGTTTTTTTCTTGCTGGCATATATCCTGTAGGGATGAAAATAGCTGCCGATTACTATGAAAAAGGATTAGGAAAAGCATTAGGTTTTTTGGTGGGCGCTTTAGTTTTAGGTACTGCTTTTCCATTTTTAATTAATGGAACCTCTTGGGGTAATCATCCCGATAGTGTTATAAAAATAACTTCGAGTATTACGGCAATTGGAGGTTTACTCTTATATATTTTAGTTCCTAATGGTCCGTTTAGGGTCATAAGTCCCTCTTTAAAGTTAGATGCAGGACCTAAACTTTTTAGAAATTCCGAATTCAGAAAAGCGGCATTTGGATATTTCGGACACATGTGGGAATTATATGCTTTTTGGGCATTTACCCCAATGGCAATCTATTGGTTTAATAGGCAAACTGGTAGTGAAATTTCTGTACCGTTATGGACAGGTATTATAATTGCTCTCGGTGGAGCTTCTTGTGCACTTGGCGGGGTGGCATCACAAAAAATTGGCAGTAAAAAAGTAGCAATGATTGCGTTATCGGTATCTGGATTACTTTGCGTAGTCTCCCCTCTTCTTTTATCATCGACTACACCTATTTTTTTATTAGGATGGTGCTTATGGGGAATTGCTGTTACCGCCGATTCACCCCAATTCTCTAATCTCGTTGCTTCTTCCGTTACACCCGAATTAAAAGGAACAGCACTTACACTGGTCAACTGTATTGGTTTTGCTATAACAATTTTAAGTATACAACTATTAGGGGTGCTTCAAAACATCATTCCTATTTATCTATTGTTCATTCCCTTGGCCATAGGTCCAATTCTGGGAGTATATAACTTAATAGACAAGAAGTTTAGGTAATTCTTGTCATAGCCTTTTTCGTGCCCATAATCAAAGAGAAATTGTGGAGTATTTATTGTACCATAAAATTCATTTACCGATTTTTGTTTCTGTAGGTTTAATACCTTTAACAATCGTTCAATATGCTATTTGCAGTTGTTACAAAGGAATAAAAATAAAATTTTCGTCCATTGAGTGGACTTCACACTAATTACAATTTTAAAATTATAAATCAAATTGAAATGAAAAAATTACTTCTTATTGGTCTTATGACCTCTTCGTTCCTAATGTCTGCACAAACCGACCAGCGTATTTATGACATTATCAATAACGTTTCTGCAGAGCGTATTGAAAATGATATTACAAAATTGGTCAATTTTGGTACTAGACATACCTTAAGTGATACAGTTTCTCAAACAAGAGGTATCGGAGCTGCAAGAAGATGGATTAAAAGTGAATTTGAAAAAACATCAAGTGCTTGTAATGGTTGTTTGAATGTTATCTATCAAAAAGATTTGATAAAAAAGGGAGCTAATGACCGCATCATAAAAGATGTAGAAGTAGTTAATGTTCTCGCTATTCAAAAAGGTACTACATATCCTAATCGCTATATCATTATGAGTGGTGATATAGATTCTAGGGTGAGTGATCCAACAAATTACACAGATGAATCTCCAGGTGCGAATGATAACGCTAGTGGCATGGCGGGTACTATCGAAGCGGCAAGAGTACTTTCCAAATATAAATTTGAGAACAGCATCATTTATATGGGCTTATCTGGTGAAGAACAAGGACTATTCGGCGGTGGCGGCGTTGCGCAATATGCAAAAGACCAAGGTTGGGAAGTTATCGGAATTTTCAATAACGATATGATCGGTAACATTACTGGTGTAGATGGTATTGTTAGTAATGTTGATTTCAGGATTTTCTCTGAACCAGTACCTCCTACCGAAACGGAAGAGCAACGTAAAGCTAGACGTTTTTACGGTGGCGAGGTCGATGGTATATCGAGACAACTGGCACGTTATGTTCATAAAAATGTGAAACAATACATGCCCGAAATGAATCCGATGATGATTTATCGTCTAGATCGTTTTGGTCGTGGCGGTCACCACAGACCGTTTAACGATGCAGGTTTTCCGGGTATTCGTATTATGGAAGCACACGAAAACTACACGCAACAACATCAAGATATTCGTGTGGAAAATGGTATTGCCTATGGTGATGTTTTAGAACATGTAAATTTTAAATACGCCGCTAAATTAACTGCTGTAAATGCTATTAATCTAGCATCTTTGGCTTGGGCTCCACCTTCACCGACCACGGTAAAAATTGGCGGAATTGTTCAACCGGCGGCAAGGTTTCAATGGAGCAAAGTAGACGGCGCAAAAGGATATAAAATATATTGGAGAGATACTACCTCCTCTACTTGGGATTATAGCCGTTATGTGGGCGATGTTACTGAGTTCACTTTAGAAGGTATAGTTATCGATAATTTCTTTTTCGGAGTTTCTGCCGTAGGTCAAAATGGATTTGAAAGTCCTGTAGTTTTTCCTAACGGGATATTTAGATAAAATCGGCCTATTTAACCTAATGTTGATATTTTTTACAAGAATAATTTAATTCATTACAGGATGAAATATATAGTAATTGCCCTTGCCTTAGGGTTATACACTTTTGGTCAAGCTCAATCATTTACAGAGCAAGACACCCTTAGAGGAAGTATTACTCCTGAACGTTCTTGGTGGGATTTGAATTACTATCATTTAGACATCGATGTGAATCCTGATAACAAATTCATAAGCGGTAGTAATACCATTCGCTACAAAGTTTTAGAACCTCATCAAGTATTGCAGGTTGATCTACAATCACCGTTGAAGATTGAAAACGTGACACAGGATGGAAAGGAATTAAAAATAGTCGATAAGGGTAATGCCCACTTTATTCAAATTGAGAAGCTGCAAAAAATTGGTGAGTTTAATGAAATTATAGTCACTTATTCCGGACATCCAAAGGAAGCGGTAAGAGCTCCTTGGGATGGTGGTTTTTCTTGGAAAAAAGATGAAAACGGTAAAGATTTTGTGGCAACTTCATGTCAAGGTTTAGGGGCTAGCGTCTGGTGGCCGAACAAAGACCATATGTATGATGAGGTAGATAGTATGCTTATTAGCGTAAAAGCCCCTAAGGGACTTATGAATGTATCTAACGGACGATTAAGAAAGATAGATGAAGAAACAAATACGTACCATTGGTTTGTATCGAACCCGATCAACAATTATGGTGTCAACGTTAATATTGGCGATTATGTTCATTTTGGTGAAAAATACGATGGCGAAAAGGGAGACTTAGACATGGATTACTATGTACTAAACTATAATTTAGAAAAGGCTAGAATACATTTCAAAGATGC
Source organism: uncultured Maribacter sp. (assembly GCF_963974015.1). Lineage (GTDB taxonomy): Bacteria > Bacteroidota > Bacteroidia > Flavobacteriales > Flavobacteriaceae > Maribacter. The sequence continues at coordinate 480,312 of NZ_CAXBBZ010000002.1, forward strand.
CCCGAAAATGATGGAAGCCTTTGAAAACTGGTTTGGCGCCTACCCTTTTTACGAAGATTCATTTAAGTTAGTTGATGTGCCTTATTTGGGCATGGAACATCAAAGCTCTGTGACCTATGGCAACCAATATTTAAAAGGTTATTTGGGTAGAGATTTATCAGGTTCCGGATGGGGTTTAAAATTTGATTTTATAATTATACATGAGGCAGGTCATGAATGGTTTGCCAATAACATCACATACAAGGATGCAGCTGATATGTGGGTTCATGAAGGTTTTACCTGTTATTCTGAAAGTTTGTTTTTAGATTATCATTATGGCACCGAAGCTGCAAATGCTTACGTTCAAGGAATTCGTAAAAACATTAAAAATGATAGGCCAATAATTGGTATTTACAATGTAAATCATGAAGGCAGTGGTGATATGTACTATAAGGGTTCAAATATTTTGCATACACTGCGCCAAGCAGTTAATGACGATGGTAAATGGCGAATGATTCTTAGAGGGCTAAATAAAGAGTTCTATCATAAAACGGTAACAACAGACCAAATTGAACATTACATTAGTGTACAAATGAAACGCGATTTAAGACCGTTCTTTAATCAGTATTTACGCACTACCAAAATTCCAATTTTTGAGTATACTATAAACGGAAAAAAGCTAATGTATCGATATGCTAATGCAGTAGAAGGCTTTACCCTTCCTTTACGTATTTATATTGATGAAAAACCTGTTTGGCTAGAACCCACTGCTACATGGCAAAAACAAAAAGTTAAAGGAGACTTAAAAACTTTTACGATAGATTCTAATTTTTACATGGATTCAAAATCGAATTAAATTAATTGTATTGGGCTCATCATAAATAGTATTAGAGCAATAACCTCTTCTTATTTAATTTACATTTAACGATTATTACCCTAAGGCTTCATGAAAAGAACAATCGTTAGATTTAAAAACAGTGCCATCAGAAATTTCATTCGAAGGCACTCTAAGTATGTGCCAATAATATTCTTTATTGGCGGTTTTATTTTTGACACTCTAACCTTGGGCCGCATTGACCGTACTTATGATTTAACGATATTATGTTTGCACATGACATCGTTATCTATAGTACTATATCTATATAATTTCGTTGATGATGGTAAATGGAAAAATACATTCTTAGAACGATATGAAGAGTATTTTCCACTGGCCATGCAGTTTTTCTTCGGTGGACTTTCAAGCGCATATGTCATCTATTTCTCTAGAAGTGTTTCACTTTCAAAAACTGCATCATTTTTTATTATACTTGTCTTGTTGTTGATTGCCAATGAGTTTTTAAAAAAGAGAATCTCGAATAAATATTTGCAATTTGGAGTGTATTATTTTATCAGCTTTACTTTTTTCACCTTCATGATTCCGGTTTTTTTGAAGGAATTAAATACCACAATTTTTCTAATCTCAGGAGCAGCCAGTCTTGCTATTACATTAGTTTTATTAATATTTATTTATGGTAAAAGTCCAAGTACGCGACAAGAAATAAAGTTAGGTAAGATGATTACCATTATACTAAGTATATACGGTATAATTAATCTTTTCTATTTTTTAAAACTTATACCTCCTGTACCATTAGCTTTAGACAAAGGTATTGTAGCACATAATGTAACCATGAAAGACAATACGTATCTCGTAAGTTATGAACCTGAAGATTCCTATATTTTTTGGAGGAAACACAAATTGGATTTTAGCTATACCCCTGATGAAAGTGTTTATATATTTTCATCTATTTTCGCACCTACTGATTTAAAAAAAGCTGTTTTTCATAGATGGAAATGGTATAATGAAAATACTAAAGAATGGGAAACCACTGAAGATATTGGATATAATATTACCGGAGGCCGCGATGGTGGTTTTAGAGGATATACCTATAAGAACAATGTTAAACCAGGTGAATGGGAAGTACAAGTTTTAACGGATGAGGAACAGCTTTTAGGGGTCATAAAATTTGAAATTAAAGAACATTTGGCTAGTGAGTCTTTAGATTTAAAGACAGAACATTTTTAAAATAATCACTACACTTTTCTGCTTAAAATCCATTCTTGATTAGAGAGAATTATTCAAATATAAAAATTTGATTTTCAATCTATTAACACCACTTTACCTAAAATTAAATATTGTCAAATAAAATATTGTGCCTTTGTTCGGTGCATGTAAACTTAGCCTACCTTCGCTAGCTTAAATTAGACTTTGTCGATATACCTAAAAGTTCGAGCGGTAGAACGTGTTTTCAACCAATTGGAAAAGGAGGTTGGCTCCTTTCAAAAATCAACAGGGCTGGGCTGCATGCCCAATTGCGGTAAATGCTGCACTAAACCCGATATCAATGCCACAGCCTTAGAGTTTTTGCCTTTGGCCTACCACCTTTTTAAAAAAGGTGAAGCCGGACAATGGCTCGACACTTTAAACAATGACAAGTCCACGACTTTATGTCCTGTCTTAAATACTATTCTTGCTCCTGGTGATATCGGTTTCTGTTCAGACTACACACATCGCGGTCTAATCTGTAGATTGTTTGGCTTTTCTGCTATGCTACATAAAAACGACAAACCTATTTTGGTAACATGCAGACCTATAAAAGACGGAATGCCAGTTGCGGTTGCTAAAGCGGAGTCGCATATTGCTGCGAAAAAAGAGTATCCATTAATCAGTAATTACTATATGCAATTACGTTCTATTGATGAATCTTTAGGGGAAGAGTTATTCCCTATCAGAATAGCCATTTCAAAGGCCATAAATGCTGTTTTAGGGTATTATGCTTACAGGAAACCACCAAGAGGGACAAAAGTTGCTTAATATGGGTTTCTGTTAAAAACAGATAAAACGTACCTTTATCTTTATGTAAATAGAGAACTTATTTAAAGAATCGGTTCTATAAAAAATAATATGATATGAGCGAATCTGCCGAAATTCCACATGCTATTAGTATTCAATTATCAAAAGAAAGTCCTAATTGGGAAAATCTTCTTAAATCAGTTCTCGAGCATTTCAATTGTTCTACAGGAACATTACACTTTTTAGATAACGACTACTTACTACAACTACAAGCTCAAATAGGTATTCCAGAATTTTTGATTCCAAAGCTATCCACAATTCCTATTGGAAAAGGTATGGCGGGTATAGCTGCGGAACGCAGAAAACCTGTAGAAATGTGCAATCTACAAACAGATGATTCTGGGATAGCCAGACCTTCTGCAAAAGACACCAAAGTTGAGGGTTCTTTGGCAGCACCATTACTATACAATGACAAGTTATATGGTACCATCGGTATTGCAAAACCAATACCTTATGACTTCACAGAAAAAGAAACCAACTTATTGATGGAAATTGGCGAGTCGATAAGCCAAAAATTAAACCGATAGTTTTATTAAAAACCTAAGTATCTAAAATAAAAAAGCCCGCTCATGAGCGGGCTTTTAATTTCAATGTAATCTTATTCTACTATTTAAAAATAGCACTGGTAAGTGCCAACTGAGAAAGTTCTTTTCCTTCTTCACCTTTAAAGGTGATGAAGTAAGGCCCTTCACTGGTAACCGTTTCAGTAATTGGAATCGTAAACATTGTTCCTTGAGAACCTCCTGCTTGTGCCGGAAGTTGACCTTTACCTATTAAAGGACCATTAGCAGAGTTCTCATGAATTTCAAAATCAAAGAACATTGTCGGCGGTGCTTGCCATCCCGCAGTTAACGATACGGATTTCACGCCCTTTAACGAAATATCCTCTAAGACAAACCATCCTTTTGATTTGTTTATTAATAGAAGATCCATTCCACCAAAGCTCATTGCTTGCATTCCATCAACTTTCATTTTATCAGAAAATTTAACTGTGCTGCTTGGTATAGCTATTGATTTAGATCCCGTAAGTGGTATAGTTCCTTCAACACCATCATCGGTATAACTAGCTGTAATGACCAACATATTACCTGGAGCAGAGGATTCTGCTATAATAGTACCTTTAGCCGGTAACGATTTCTCTTTCATTTGATCCCCTGATAATGAAAGTATATATAAAGCAATTTGCCTAGATTCATCTGAAGTTACATTAGGGTGTGCAGGCATAGTTACCTCTCCCCATATACCAGTACCACCAGTGACTATTTTACCTTGTAAATAAGTTAATGCATCGCGACGTTCTTTATATTTAGCCGCTACATCCTTGTAATTCGGACCTATAGATGCTTCCGCTTCTTTATGGCACGTTTTACAATCCATAGTCTGTGTTAAAGCTTTACCAGTAACTGCTGCAGAAACTTGTTGGTGCCCCATATTCATAGCTACCTTATCCATTCCTTCTAAATAATCGACACTTACAAAAATGCTTTTTGGGTCGACAGCTGTTCCGTCCGGATCTGTAACCGTTACATCATAATCAATTTTCTGCCCTGGCAAATAAAATGCCGGAGTGCTTCCACCTAAAGAGATTTCAACTTCTGGTCTAGAGTTACCTGCTACTATACTTGTACTCTCACTAGTTGCAGATGCTCCTTTATCATCAGAAGCAGTAACATTTAATTTGTACGATCCAGTATCGGCATACGTATAACTTACATTTGGCTCAGAAGTCTCTTTGGTATCACCATTACCAAAATCCCACATATATTTAATAGCGTCATCTTCACGGTCAACAGCTTCTACTCTTGCAGTAACAGCTAATGGAAGTTTTCCAGATGTGTGCTCTACAATTAAGTTATCAATAACCGGTGGTCTATTACCACCGTTAAATTCAATATAACTTAAAGCAGAATTTGCATTCTGTGAGAACCAACCACTTCCATATTCCAATAGATAAATTTTACCATTCGGACCTACTTCCATGTCTATTAAGTTATTCAACTTCACATTAGGTGCAAATGGCTCCATTTTACTAAAAGTACCGTCTTCAGCTAAATGAACAGCAAACATCCATCCACGCATCCAATCATAAATAATCACCTTACCATCATAATAACTTGGCAACTTTTCATCACCTTGATATAAATCTGAATAATAGGTAGGTCCCGCCATTGCGTTTCTACCTCCCGTAGCAGTTTGTGGAAAGCTAGTTGATTCATCATAAGGATAATAGACATAAGCTGGCATTGCAGGTGGTAATTCTGTTAAACCAGTATTGTTTCTTGAAGTATTCATCGGTTTCTCTGGATCAAATGTTGGTCCGCTTTCACCTGTTTCATAATCATATGCATTGTAAGCATAGTTATTACCAATAAATAAAGGCCATCCAAAGTTACCTGCCTTACGTGCTTGGTTCATTTCATCATAGCCCCTTGGCCCTCTAGTACCTAAACTATCTGCTCTTGCATCTGGTCCAACATCACCCCAATACACATATCCTCTTTTTATGTCTACGGATATTCTATATGGATTTCTATGACCCATAGTATAAATCTCTGGTCTTGTTTTATCTGTACCTACCGGGAACAAGTTTCCTTCAGGAATATCATATGTACCATCTTCCTTTACTTTAATTCTTAAGATTTTACCACGAAGATCATTCGTGTTACCAGAAGAACGTCTAGCATCAAATTGCTCATGACCAGGCGTATCGTTTAAAGGAGCAAAACCATTGTTAACATATTTTTGACCTTTTTCATTAAATGGGGTTGAATTGTCTCCTGTAGATAAATACAGTAAGTTATCTGGACCAAAAGCTATTGAACCACCCGTATGACAGCATATCTCCCTTTGAGAATCAATTTCTAAAATTACCTGTTCAGAGGCTAAATCGAAATTACCTTCCATATATTTAAAGCGTGCCAAACGGTTTATCCATTTATCACCAGTTGGTGCATAATACAAGTAAATCCAATGATTATTGGCGTAGTCAGGATCTTTTTGTAATCCCATTAAACCTTCTTCTGCATTAACACCAGGCGTTTCCAATGTTTTCCAGTATACATCTAATTTTGCTACTTCCTTTAATTCTTGAGTTTCATTGTTAAACAAAACAACTTCACCTCTTCGCTGTGCTATCAATACATCTCCATTTGGCAAAACAGCCATTTCTGTAGGCTCAAAAAACTGACCCTCACTTAAAATAACTTTTGCGAAGCGGTCAGCATCTGGTGGAATTTGTGATTTTACCTTAGCATAATCTAAATTCAAATTATCACCAATGGCATATTGAATCCCTCCTAAAAGATGCTTAAGAAACAAGTCTTCAGAAAAACTTTCATCCGTATGACCTGCGCCTGTATAAAATGCACGGCCTCCATCAAAATCATGATACCATGCTATCGGATGAAAATCACCGTTCTCTCCACCTTCATAAGAAGATTCATCTAATGTCATTAATACATTAATATCTGGATTGATGTTTTTGTAGTTGTACAATTCATCCGTTCTGTTCCAAACACTATCGGCAAAAAATTTAGTAGCGATAAAGTTTTTATCCTTAATAATAAAATCTGCAGTTGGTGTACCTCTAGGGTGGCTTAAAAATTGCGCACCGGCTAAATTATTGTACCATCCCCAATCGTATTCGGTATCTGCTGCGGCATGTACCCCAACATAACCTCCGCCAGCTTGAATATATCTTTCAAAAGCAGCTTCTTGAAATTGGTCAAGTACGTTACCTGTAGTACTCATAAAAATAATTGCCGAATACTGTTTAAGATTATCATCGGTAAATAATTCTGCATTCTTAGTCGTATCGACGGCAAAACCGTTTTCTTGACCTAATTTTTGAATTGCCGCTATTCCTGCAGGAATTGAAGCATGTTTAAAACCCATAGTTTTTGAGAAAACCAAAACCTTGGGTTCACCTTCCCGTTTATTGCCACCACAAGAGACAATAGTAAGTACAAAGCCCAAAAGCAGCGCATTAAAAAGTTTTTTCATACGTAAAATGTTGTTGTTTAGTTGATTTAAAGAATTGATAAAAATAGTGTTCACAACATTATAAAACAATTGTTTAACAACGAAACATTGTATTTTTACGAAAACTGTACCTACAAAAACGGAATAATGCCAAAATTACCAGAGTTATATTTCAGAAATGACATAGATTTTAAAGAATGGTTACATAATAATCATTCTAACTATTCTGGTATGTATCTTATATTCTACACTGTAGCCCACGAAAATGATAGTATGCGATGGGAAGAAGCTGTGCGTGTTGCCCTTTGTTATGGATGGATTGACAGTACGGTTAAAAGTTTAGGAGATGGCAAGAGACGTCAATATTTTTGTCCGCGAAAACCCAAAAGTGTTTGGAGTAAGGTTAATAAAGATCATATAAAAGAATTGAAGGCCAAAGGACTTATGCATGCTACCGGATTAGCATCAATTAAAATCGCTAAGCAAAATGGTTCATGGACCTCTTTAGACGATGTTGAGAGCGGTATCGTACCGCCAGATTTAAAGTTGGAATTTGTTGAGCATCCTAAAGCCTTTATAAACTTTACAAATTTCACAAAAGGCCAAAGAAAAGGCTACTTATATTGGCTTAACCAAGCTAAAAGAGAGGAAACCAGACTAAAACGAATTGCCGAAATCATTAGGTTATGCAAAGAAAATGAAAAATACAGAAATGGAGGTGGAAGATAACATAGTGAATAAATTGCTTAAACCCAACGCTACCCCTACTTACTTAATTATTAATTAAACCTTATTTTTACATTCGCTTTTGTGGTGTACCAAGCCAACGTGTTTCCGTTATTGGTTTTCCCGAAGATGTCTTTTAAATGTCTAAATTACCTAAGGAACATCAGTTCCTGGACTTATCTGATTATGGTAGGCCCTTTGCAGTCTTTATTGCCAACCGTTTAAAAACAACAATATTTACACCAATACACGTTACATTGGCCTTTACGGTCTGCGGACTTTTGGCAATTGCTTTTATCCTAAACGGCTTTTATTGGTCAGCTTTATTTTTTCTTATTTTAAAATCGGTTCTCGATGCCGCAGACGGTGAACTGGCGCGAATAAAGAATACACCCTCACATACAGGTCGTTACTTTGATTCGATTTCAGATTTTATGCTTAATCTACTTTTCATAATTTCTATTTGGTATATTACAAATAGTGATATCTTCTTAGCACTGATAGCTTTCGTTGGACTAGAATTACAAGGTACACTCTATAATTATTATTATGTGATTTTAAGAAATAGACATAATGGCGATACCACAAGTCGCGTATTCGAGAATAAAACTCCCACGGCCCTTAGAGGTGAAAATCAAAAAACCGTAGATATACTATACCGTATCTATTCATTTTGTTATGGCCCATATGATCGTATCATATATGGTCTAGACAAGAATGCTATAAAAGGAAAATATCAACCCAATTGGTTAATGACAGCGGTCTCTATTTTTGGCCTTGGCTTTCAACTACTAATCATTGGCCTCTTTTTAGCATTTAATTTAAAAGCATATATAATACCTTTTTTTATAGGATATAGTCTACTGATTTTTGTTTTTATCCTAATAAGACAAGTATTGAATAAGTAATTATTTTTACCTTTCTAAACGAACCAAAAGCAACATGTACATTTCAATTAGAATCAAACAAATTAGCCTAAGCATATTTTGCTTTACTACTATGTTATCATGTAAATCAGAACCTGATCTAACTTATGATGTCGTCATTGAAAACGTCAACATCATTGATTTAGAAACAGGTCAAATCGATTTGTCGAATATTTATTTAAAAGATGGACTTTTAGCTCATATAGAAAATACTGTTGAAAAATCAAACTCAAAACCAACTGAGACTATCGATGGTTCTGGTAAATATGCCTTACCTGGTTTTTGGGATAATCATGTTCATTTTAGAGGTGGTGATTCTTTAATTTCAGCGAACAAAAACTTCTTGAACCTTTTTATCGCTAATGGTATAACTACCGTACGAGACGCCGGTGGAGATCTAACATCAGCTGTGCTTGACTGGAGAAAAGCAATTGTAAATAATCAATTGGTCGGACCGACGATTTTCACATCAGGACCAAAAATTGATGGTCCAGGTGCTACTTGGGCGGGATCTTTAGAAGTTGAAAATGATGATGATATCTCTAAAGCGTTAGACTCTTTGCAATCAATTCCTTCAGATTTTGTAAAAATATATGATAGCAAAATTACTGGTGAAAATTACTTAAAGACCATTCAAGAAGCAGAAAAGAGAAACCTTATCACATCGGGCCATATGCCATTCACCGTTGAACTTGACGCTACTATTGATGCTGGCTTAGATGCCGTTGAGCATTTGTATTACATAATGAAAGGTTGTTCTGATAACGAAATGGAAATCACCCAAAAACTGATAAGAAAGGAAATTGGCTTTTGGGATGCCATGCCTCTTTTACAAGCCTCATTTTCAGATTCAACAGCAATTAAGACATTTAAAAATTTAAAAGCACATAATGTTTTTGTTGTGCCAACCCTTCATATCGGAGGTGTATTAAGTTATTTAGATGAAGTTGACCATACAAAAGATGGATACCTAAAATATATGGGTTCAGGTGTACAAAAAACATATCAAGGTAGAATTGACCGTGTTAAAAATGCATCGGAAAAACAAGTTGCTGACCGTAAAGCATTAGATCATTTTTTTAGCCAACTCGCTTTTAAATTAAATGAAAACGGAGTATCACTTTTGGCCGGTTCAGATAGTGGTGCATACAACAGCTATACGTATCCCGGTATTTCATTACATAAAGAAATGGAAGCTTTGGTCGCAACCGGAATTTCTCCCCTTGACGCCTTGCGAGCATCTGCCTACAATGGAGCTAAATTTTTAAAGAAAGATGCCGATTACGGTTCTATTTCTCAAGGTAAAATTGCCGATATCGTTTTACTCAATAGTAATCCGCTAGAAAACATTAAAAACACGCAAGATATTTATATGGTGTTTACCAAAGGCACTGCACATTCTAAAACTGATTTAGACAACCTATTAAAGGATGCTATTTTAAATTAATTCCATCACTTCTATGAAATCCATTTTACTTTTCTGTTTTTTCTCTGTATACCTTGTTTCTGCACAAACACTCTTAAAACCAGACCGCGTTTTTGACGGTACCGAAATGCATGAAAATTGGGTAGTTCTCGTTGAAGGAAATCAAATAACATATGCAGGAAATAGCAACGGGTTAACGAAACCGGCCAACTGCACCGAAATTGAATTACAAGGAACCACCTTGATGCCAGGAATCATTGAAGGACATTCACATATTTTATTGCACCCATATAATGAAACGGATTGGAATGACCAGGTGCTAAAAGAATCTCCGGTAGAACGTGCCGTTAGAGGAACCGTACACGTTAAAAATTCACTTTTGGCGGGCATAACGACCATGCGTGACTTAGGTGCCGAAGGTGCCGGTTATACCGATGTATATTTAAAAAAGACCATTGATGATGGCATCATCATCGGACCACGTCTTTTGGTTGCAGGCCCAGCTATTGTTGCAACAGGTGCATACGGACCAAAAGGTTTTCATGATGGCGTAACCGTACCCTTGGGTGCAGAAGCTGCTAGCGGAGTTGACCAATGTATTGAAACTGTGCGTAGACAAATGGGGAACGGAGCTGACTTAATAAAAATTTATGCTGATTACCGTTGGACACCTGGTGCCGATTCTCAACCTACTTTTTTACAGGAAGAAATTGATGCTATGGTCGCCACTGCAAAAAGTGCAGGAAAATATGTGGTTGCACATGCCGGTACACCAGAAGGCATGAAAAGAGCTATACAAGGTGGTGTTGAAACCATTGAACATGGTGACGGTGGTACGCTAGAAATTTTTAAGTTGATGAAAGAAAAAGGAATAGGTTTATGCCCTACCCTTGCCGCTGGTGATGCCATTACACAATACCGAGGTTGGAACAAAGCAACCGATCCAGAACCTGAACGAATTCAACAGAAACGCAAATCATTTAAAATGGCCTTAGAGTCTGGTGTACAAATTGTCTTTGGTGGTGATGTTGGGGTGTTTCCACATGGCGAGAACTACCGCGAAATGGAACTAATGGTCGATTACGGAATGAAGCCTTTAGCTGTATTAAAATCAGCCACATCTGATAACGCCAACATGTTTCATTTAAATCAACTAGGGGAGCTGAAAATAGGCTTCTTAGCAGATATAATTGCCATTAAAGGAAATCCCGTTAAAGATATCACTACAGTGAAAAATGTTTCTTTTGTTATGAAAGATGGGCTAATCTATAAAGACTAGTCAGCGGTTGGATACTTCGGCTCCGTTCAGTACAAGGGTTAAGCGAAAATAAAAACCTTGAACGCATGTTTCCATCTAATTGCTATTCCTAATATTTAACGCACTTGAAATAATAAAAGTAATAAAAGATGTTTCGATAACCCGTTGCAATAATGCTCTATAACCTGATTCTGGATTAGAGAACAATACAAAAATGAAGATGGCATTGAAAATACCCGTTACCATTGAAATTTGAGATAAACGTTGGTAAGTTTTGAAATTCTTGAATCCGAATCCGATGCAAAGAATACCAATGGGTAGAAAAAGCTGCTGTATTATGGATTACTTTTGCAGATCGACAATTCTATTGTCAATTAAATATTGAGTTACAATCTCAAGTATTTTTTTTGAATTGTACAGATTTGAATTTTACGGTACTAATGTAATAAACGTATAACTCATTTTAGCACCTATTTACAATTGTAAAATTTCCAAAAACAATTAAACATTTGCTTTTTTATTCTCTTCCCACTCTTTTCTCAAATCAGAAGATAGCACACTACCCTCATCATGTCGCCAACCTGGTGGTTTTACGAGATACTTAAACCTATTCATTACCGAAGTTTTAACTGTAAAGAAATCTTTCAACATCATATACCACTCAGCAAAGGCAATTTTAAGGGGGTTATAGGTATCTATGTTTTTTACCAATCCGTAAACAGGTTTTTCGACTTCGGGCTCGAAGGTGCCGAAAAGCCTATCCCAAATGATAAAAATTCCTGCATGGTTTCTATCCAAGTATTGAGGATTTGTAGCATGATGAACCCTATGATGACTTGGAGTATTAAAAATGAGTTCGAACCATTTTGTCATTTTATCAATCATTTCAGTATGAATCCAATATTGATATATTAAACTAACGGACATTTGAACCAACACCATAACCGGGTGAAAGCCTATGATGATTAAAGGAATCCAAAAAATAAACGTATAAAATCCACCAGACCACGTTTGCCTTAACGCTGTACTTAAATTATATTTTTTTGAAGAATGATGCACTACATGGCTTGCCCAAAAAAATCGGCTCTCATGACTTATCCTATGAAACCAATAATAGCAAAAATCTTCCGCAAAAAGTAATAATAACCAAGACCACCAAGCAAAAGGTAGCTCGAAAAGATGATAAAAATTATATAGTAGATAAAATAAACCTAATGCTATGCCTTTAGTAACCAAGCCTATTGCAACATTACCCAAACCCATAAGAATAGAAGTGCCTGCATCTTTATATTCATAGTCTTCAAGTTTTATTTTTACCGTTAAAATCACCTCAAGAATCACGGTTGCTGCAAAAAAGGGAATTGCATAATGAATTAAATTAGGTATTTCCGGTACTTGCATATCAGGATTTTATATTCTTATTTTTTCTAATTTACAAAACTATTCACTGCCATTTGTGGTATTAGGCGCTAATAGATCCCACATATTACCATATAAATCTTTAAAAACGGCAACCATGCCGTACGGCATCTTTTCTGGTTCTCGACTAAATTTTATCCCCCTTTCAACCATCTTATAATAATCTCTCCAAAAATCGTCGGTGTACAAAAATAGAAAAACTCGACCACCGGTTTAATTACCAACTCGCAATGCCTGTTCTTCACTGTCTGCTTTTGCTAAAACCAAAGCGCATTCATTTGAACCTTTTGGCGCTGCAATCACCCAACGTTTACCATGACCTATATCAGTGTCTTCAATGAGTAAAAAGTCTAATTTTTTAGTATAAAATTCAATGGCTTTGTCGTAGTCATCGACTACTACCGCAATACGTGCTATACTTTGTTTCAAGGCTTATTGTTATTTGATTTTATGATATCGAATTAAAAAAACGAGCAAGCTTTTAATCTTCAAGAATATTGGTTTCAAAGCCATCTATACTTTGTGTATTTCTATTTTTCCAATATTCTTCAATTTTGTCCTCTCCTTGTTTTTTTGCCCATTTATTTAGCGTTGCTCGCTCTTCCTTAAAATCCATAAAGGGTACGGCAAAACCACACGAGGTTTGTACCAAATCAACCTCCATTTCAATTATTTGTCGGGATCCGATATTCTTAGGGAACAGGTTAGAAAAGTCATTAAACTCCCTATCACGCTTATGGTATATTTTGGCTTCACCATAGAGCCTTAATATCATTGGTTTTCCTTCAAAGGCACAGAACATTATGGTCATCCTATTATTCTTCAACAAATGTGCGGCAGTTTCATTGCCACTCCCTGTTAAATTCAACCATATAATTTTATTCTTATCGATTACCCTAAAAGAATCTGTGCCTTTAGGGGACACATTTACATTACCTTCAGCTGCAGCTGTCCCTACAAAATAAATCTTTTGCTCTTCAATGAATTTCATCAATTCGAAAGTAATAAATTCTAATTTCTTTCCCATGTTTTCTTGTTTGGTAGGTGATTGGGTTAATTTACAAAGCCAAAAATTGTTTTTACAAATCGGCTGTCATTTTTCCCATTAAAATGGCGAGAGGTCAAAAATCTAGACATTCAAATTATTGAAGTCTAAATATATTGGTTTCTTATTTCCGTCAACCCATTCTATTCTTGCTTTTTTTGAAAACAACACTTCCTTACTATAGTATTCTGAAGTTATACTTAGATCCGCTTCCTTCGTATTCAAGAATTCATTGATGGCGGTATCTATTTAATCATAATAATTATAAACAAGAATATTTTTGGTAAGAGTCATCCAAAAAACTTTTAAAGTTTCGTGGTAGCCAGAACTTTATGGGTTTCGAGTTCCAACAGATTCGTTATAGACTCTTATATTTATTCTCACTATGGTATAGGTTTCCTTATAAGTATAATGCCAATTGTGCCAAATTGCCAAAAAAATATGAACCTCATGATGCCATTTTATTTTTTTAATGCAGCCTAACGGTCTCGGCTATAAGTAGTTACGCCGTTTAGAATTTAACGTTGCAAGTACACACCAAGTTGGAAATTCCGCAGTGATTTCCAAAGTATACGAGAACAAGTAACTACTGATAGCCATTGTTAGCTATAGTTTTTTTGATTTGCAATTTGTATAATTTCCTTATCCTCCGTGAATAAGGATAAAACCCATGAAGGTGGAACTTTTTTTTCTGTTGCACCGACTTCTTTCATTATATCGGCTAGGGCAGTGGGGATATCTCTTTTCCAAATAAGCGCTCTTGTAATTCCGACAGCTTTGACTTCATCTTCTTGTTCAAAATAATGAACATTATAAACCCACTTCTCGTCCGTTCCGACACTTTCCAAAATCACATCAAATTTCGACCATATTTTTAATGGCCTCCTATATATAATTTTTTGAGAACCCAACGTTGGGGCGAGTCCTCTTCTTACGATAGCTTTAAATAGTTTTGACCGAGCAATTAATTCCCAGCGTAAAAAATCCATATATATGGGGTATTTTGCTGCCGTCATTACTCGCAAACCATCACAATCAAATAGCCCCACCCTAAAAGTTCTCCGTATTGTCTGGTCGTATTTCACTTTGCTTTGAAAGTTCCTAAGAATAAATATTTTAATAATTGTGTACCAATAATAAATCATAACTGTTCTTGAATTATAGCACAACAATTGGATATAGTTACTTGTATCTATATCCCTATTTTATATTATAAAATTTTGTTTTAAAAAACAACCCTACTCTACCTCTTTCATCAATACTTCAATAGACTTTTCTAATTGTTCATCAGTACCTTTTGAAATTAATTCAGGTTGATTTTTAATCAAAATTTCTGGGTTGGTTTCATTGTTCTCCATCCACTCGCCAGCTTTGTTCTTTGAACTTACTGGCACAACACCCCAACGACCACCATTCGGTAAACGCTCCCAACCTGCAAAACTACAAGTACCCGGTACGGGCATACCTACCGTTTTACCAATTTTTAAGTCTACATAACCGCTGGCAAAACAAGAGCCATCACTGTACATCGATTCATTGAACATGGCCAAGGTTGGCTTTGTCCATCTTGAGGTTGGTTCACCACCTACTACCCTAGCCTCGGTTTCATAAGATAGAAAGGGTATACCGGTAAAGAACATTGCCAAATCGGCCACCAAATCACCACCGCCATTAAAACGGGTATCTACGATGACTCCTTTTTTATCATTGAACTTACCCAGCATTTCTTCATAAATGGTACGATACGGACCATCGCTCATTCCAGGTATATGAACATACCCTAATGTTCCATTGCTCTTTGCTAAAACCTCTTTTTCATTGTTCTTCACCCAACGGTCATATAACAAACTTCCTTCATCTTTTAAAGAAATAGGTTTTACGGTAATTTGCTTTCGCTTACCGTTTTCATCTACAATGTCAAGCAATGTAAAATTACCTTCAATACGATTCAGATAGGAAGCAGCATCCAAGGTACTACCAATAGTAACTCCGTTGATTTTCTCAATAATAGCACTAGGTTTTATATTGAATCCCGATTTGTCTAGTGGTCCGCCTTTAATAACTTCTGTGATTTTTAATCCGTTTCCTTTGTGGGTATAATCAAAAAACACCCCTAAAGAAGCTGTCTTATCACCATTATCAATATTATCCGAAAACCGCCCAGCAGCGTGACTCACATTGAGTTCCCCTAACATTTCAGAAATCATTTCTGCAAATTCATAGTCATTACCAATATGTGGTAAATACTTTTCATATTCTGTACGCATTGCTTTCCAATCGATACCGTGAAAGGTAGAGGTGTAGAAAATGCCATCGGTACGTAACCAAATATGGTCGAACATATATTTACGCTCTGCATCGGCATCCAATACCATTTCTGAATTTAATTTCACGGGCTCTGTCTTAGTAGCTGTTACATCAACCTTTGCAATTTTCCCATCCGCTAAAAGAAAGAGATTTTCCTTTTTGGCATCCCACTGTAAGCTCCCCTTTTTAGCATCTAATGAAATCAATATTTTGGTGCTCTTGGTACGTATTTCGGTCTCCCATAAATTAAGGTCCTTCTCAAAACGAGTTAGGTAGTATAATTTTTCCCCATCTTTAGAAAGCACGGCATCAGCCAATAATGAGGAGTGAATGGTTAACCTTGATTTTCTTCGTTCTACACCTTCCAAATCGAATTGTAATGGTTTTACTTCGGCCTCTTTCTTTTTATCATCCTTCTTCTTTTTATCTTCAGATTTGGCATCATCCTTTTTTTCCTTGGCGGCCTCCTCTATCATTTTCAATAAATCATATTCGGCTTTCGAGTTATTGAATTTATCCCAAGAATCTTGATTTAAGAACATGCTATACACATCTAATTCTGACTTTCCACTGGTCGCATAACTTTTTAATCCGTCTCGATTTGAAAAGTATAGAATTTGATTACCTTCATTTACCCATTTAGGAGAACCGTCGTAATAACCGCTTTGCGTAAGGTTTTTGCGTTGTTTACCATCTTTCGAAATCAGTAACACCTCTGAATTACTTAATGATACGCCCCAATCTACAAGTAACCAATTACTATCAGGACTCCATTGAAAATACTGATCTCCATCTTGCATATGAAAAAGCTCATTAGGCGTCAATAAAGTGGTAATAATATTGGTTTTAAGATTCTTTACTTTTAGAGTTCTTCTGCCTTCTATGTAAGCAATATATGTACTATCTGGTGAGAATTCTGGCAGGTATATGTCTTCTTTTGATGTTACCAAAGTATCTTCCTTAAACACGGTTGCCGCAAAGAAATATGGTTCTTGTGAACGTACTTTTGAGGACTTAAAAATAGACCATTTACCATTTCGCTCACTGGCATATGCAACCCCTTTTCCATCGGGCATGAACTTTACAAAACGCTCTTGCTCGGGTGTATTGGTAATGCGCTTGGTCAACGAACCATCGAAAGAAGTAACGAAAACTTCGCCTCTACTTATAAAAGCTATCTCTTTACCATTTGGCGCAATATCCATTTCTTGAACGCCACCGTTTACAGATACATATTTTATAGGATTGCTATCTTCTTGTGTTCTTATAATAATATCCACTTTTTTGGCTTCTTCACCTGCCTTAAGTGTATATATTTCACCGTCATAGCCAAATGCTAATGTATTGTTCCCGATACTCAATGAACGTACCGGATGTGTTTTAAAATTGGTAAGAGTCTTAATTTGTGACCCAACTTTTAAAGACATGGAAAAAACATTAAAAGAGCCTTCTTGCTCACTTAGGTAATAAATAGAACTACCATCTTTTGAAAATACAGGATTTCGGTCTTCGCCCTTAAAGCTGGTTAATTTAACGTGCTTATCGGTTTCAGGTTCATACGACCAAATATCTCTTGTAATGGCAGAAGTATGGTGCTTTCTAAAGGCATCTTCATATCCTTTTTTATCATGATAAACCATTTTAGAACCATCGGCATTAACTTGTACATCTTCTGCAGGAACAGTCAACACTTGGTCTACACGACCACCGTTTACCGATACACTATATAATTCGGGCTGTGTACTTGTTGGATATTGCCTATGGGCAAAAGCATCTAAACGTGTGGCCCCGAAAAGTACCGAAGTATCATCGGCAGAAAAACTGAAAGGAGTTTCATCGTTACTGTGATAGGTTAACCTGTTTGCCGGTCCGCCTTGGGCATCCATCACATACACATCAAAATTGCCATATCTGTTAGAGGTAAAAGCTATTTTATTACCATTTTTGCTCCACACAGGTGCATAATCATGAGCAGAATGAAAGGTTAGTTGTTTTGCTACACCGCCGTCAGCCAATACTGAAAAGAGATTTCCTTTATAGGTGAATGCAATAGTTTTACCGTCTGGAGAAATAGATGGATAGCGCGCCCATTTCGGATTTGTTTGTGCGGTACCGATAAATGTTAGGCATACCGTTAAAACGGTGAAAATCGAATATTTCATATGTTAATTGGTTGGTATCTAGTTATTACGAAAGATAATGATTTGATTTCTTCGGTGCAATTAAAGTGTGAGGATTGTAACCCTATTTAGATACGCTACCAAAACTCACTAAATCTGTATAAATTTACTATCGTTTAAAACACAAAGAAACCGCCTTGAAAGAAGAACAAAACTACTGGACTCAACGTTACCACGACCAACAAACGGGTTGGGATATTGGTTATGCCTCTACTCCTATAAAAGAGTATGTTGACCAATTAAAAGATAAATCTATAAAAATTTTGATACCAGGCGCAGGCAATGCCTATGAGGCGGAATATTTATGGAAAAAAGGATTTGACAATGTTCATATTCTTGATATTTCTGTTGTGCCATTGAAACAATTTAAAATCCGTAATCCCGATTTTCCCGATACTCATATCCACCAAGCTGATTTCTTCGAGTTTCATGGTCAATACGACCTAATTATCGAACAGACCTTTTTCTGCTCATTCGTGCCTACAGAGACTAACAGAAACGAGTATGCCAAACACATGGCGGAACTATTAAAACCAAAAGGAAAATTAGCGGGTGTTTGGTTCGACATTCCTTTAACAAATGATATGGAAAAGCGACCATTTGGCGGAACTAAAGTATTGTATACCAATTATTTAAATAAATATTTCAAAACAATCACTTTCGATCTCTGCTACAATTCAATTCCGCCAAGACAGGGCAGCGAGCTGTATGGAATTTTTCAAAAAAAATAAGGTGCTTTATCTCACAGCAACTTAAGGCTTTAATGGCCTTGCCACTACCCCTTCATTTGTAATTTGAACAGGCTTTATTGAACCATCATTTCTAAATTCTAATTTATCCATGCAAGTAACTCTATGATCTCTACTTTCATTAGGAATCGGTCTTCTATGATACACTATAATCCATTCATCAGAATTAGGAACATTGATAACAGAGTGGTGACCGGCGCCTGTGGCAATTTCGGGGTCAGATTCTAAAATGGTCCCCATTTCTTTATAAGGTCCAGAAATACTATCGGCCATTGCATAAGCTACTTTATACGAATTGTCCGTCCAATTTCCCTCAGACCACATAAAATAATATGTTCCATTTCTTAAAAACACAAAAGGACCTTCCACATAACCTTTAGGTGAAATCTCCTTAAATAAAGAGCCATCTTCCCAAGGTGTAATTCCCGTAAAATCAGCATTCAACTTACCCAAATTACAATGGCCCCATCCACCATAAAACAAATAGAAAGTACCATCAACATCCTTAAAAACAAATTGATCGATTGGTTGGGCATCATTATAAAAATCGGCGATTAAGGGTTTGCCCAAATAGTCTACAAAAGGACCTTTAGGCGTGTCTGCTACGGCAATACCTATACCGCCATAATGGTTGATATCGTTATTGGGGTCATACGAATCTCGACCTGGTCGTTGAATATCATTTCCTCCAAAAAACAAGTAATATTTTTCTTCTTTTTTAATAATAGATGGCGCCCATAAAGCTTGACGCAACCATTTAATCTTAGTAGTATCTAAAATACGTTCATGCTTGGTCCAATTCACCAAATCGGGACTAGAAAAGGCATCAAAAAATAGTTGCTTTTCGTAGGTATCTGAATATGTCGGGTACACCCAATACGTATCCTCAAATACTGCTGCCTCTGGATCTGCATACCAACCATTGAATATAGGGTTGCCAGATTTCTCTAACAACGTTGCAACAGGCGATATATTTTTCTCTGTTTTACAGGAAACTAAGACCAATGCAAATAACAATAATCCAACACTATTTACTTTAAAACTCATAAAATTTCATTTTTTTCAAAAGTAAAATAATTTTATCCATATTTAATTTACGCTCTTTTTATTTCTAAAAACCTAAGCGTAAATTATCTTCGGTGTTTTGATTTTATGCTATTAACAACAAATCATTTTATAAATCCTTGTCTTAACACCACTTTAAGAAATCTACCCATCCTTTTCTAGTATATTTAAACACATAACTAACAAACCAAAAAATGACAAGAAGTTTACTCTCCCTGTTGGTGCTTTTCGCATCTTTTTTCGTGACTGCCCAAGAATTTAAAATGGACCTAGTACAGGACTTGAAACCACGAAATATTGGCCCTGGTGGCATGAGTGGTCGTGTAACGGCTATTGACGTAGTAAATGACAATCCTGATATTATGTATGTTGGTACCGCCTCTGGTGGATTATGGAAATCTACTTCTGGAGGTATTAAATGGGACCCTATTTTCGATAAAGAAGTTACTGCTTCAATCGGTGCAGTCACCATCCAACAAAGTAATCCGTCCGTAATCTGGGCAGGTACCGGAGAAGGAAACCCAAGAAATAGCTTAAATGGTGGCTATGGAGTATATAAATCTCTTGATGGCGGAAAGAGCTGGAATTTGATGGGTCTTGAGAAAACAAGACATATTCATAGAATTAAGATTGACCCTATGAATCCGAATACGGTGTATGTAGGTGCTATTGGATCCCCTTGGGGCGAACATCCTGAACGTGGAGTCTTTAAAACTACCGATGGTGGCGAAACTTGGGAAAAAATACTTTTTGTAAATAATAAAACGGGGGTTGCAGACCTTATTATGGACCCCACCAATCCGAACAAATTAATAGCTGCTATGTGGGAACACAAGCGTGATCCTTGGTTCTTTAATTCTGGTGGTTCAGGTAGTGGTTTATATATGACCCATGACGGTGGCAAGAATTGGAAAAAATTGACCGAAGAAGATGGCTTGCCCAAAGGTGACCTTGGTAGAATCGGTATTGCTATTGCTCCTGGGAAACCTAATGTTGTTTATGCATTGGTCGAGGCAAAAAAGAATGCACTATACAAATCAGAGGATGGTGGATTTAAATGGAAAAAAATAAATGATAAAGGAGATATTGGCAACAGACCTTTCTACTATTCTGAGATCTACGTAGACCCGGAAAATGAAAATAGGGTCTTCTCTGTTTTTACTTACGTAAACGTATCACAAGACGGTGGAAAAAACTTCGTGGAGCTAATGCCTGCCTATGGTGTGGATAACGGAGTTCACCCTGACCACCATGCGTTTTGGATTCACCCAGAAAATGGTCAATTTATGATGGATGGTAATGATGGCGGACTCAATATTTCTAAAGATGGTGGAAAAACATGGCGATTTATCGGTAACCTTCCTGTTGCCCAATTTTATCACATAGCTACAGATAACGAATATCCTTATAATGTATATGGCGGAATGCAAGACAATGGTTCTTGGAGAGGCCCTGCCTATGTTTGGAAGGCACAAGGTATTCGAAACAGCTACTGGCAAGAAATAAGTTTCGGTGACGGGTTCGATGTAGTGCCCGACCCTGTAGATTCTAGATATGGTTATACCATGAGTCAACAAGGCTACGTGCAACGTTTTGATTATCTAACAGGCGATAATTACATTGTGCGACCTACTCCACCAGATGCGACTACGGAACTCCGTTTTAACTGGAATTCGGCTATTAGCCAAGATCCTTTTGATAACAGTACTATATATTTTGGTAGTCAGTTCGTGCATAAAAGTTCTGATAAAGGACTAACATGGAAGGTAATTTCCCCTGATTTGACCACTAATGATCCAGAAAAGCAAAAACAAAGCGAAAGTGGTGGTTTATCAATGGATGCTACAGGAGCCGAAAACCATACCACTATATTGGTGATAGAGCCATCTACGGTTGAAAAAGATATGCTTTGGACAGGGTCTGATGACGGTCGCGTACATTATACTCAAAATGGTGGCCAAACTTGGACAGAAGTAACCGCCAATATTAAAGGATTGCCAAAAGGAAGCTGGATTCCGCAAATAAAAGCATCTACCCGCAATAAAGGTGAAGCCCTTTTAATCGCCAATGATTATAGAAGGTTTAATTATACTCCGTTTGCATATCGAACAAAAGATTACGGTAAAACGTGGACAAGAATTGTAGATGCTGCCGATGTTGAAAGCTACGCGCTTTCGATTATTGAAGACCACGAGAATCCGAATTTAGTATTCTTGGGTACTGATGACGGATTGTATATTTCCTTTAATGCCGGGGAAAAATGGCAAAAATGGACGGAAGGTTTCCCAACTGTTTCTACCAAAGATTTAGCAATTCACCCTAGAGAACATGATTTGGTTATTGGTACATTTGGTAGAGCTGCTTGGGTATTAGACGATATTCGTCCGCTACGCGCATTGGCATCGGATAAAAC
Organism: uncultured Maribacter sp.; assembly: GCF_963974015.1. GTDB lineage: Bacteria > Bacteroidota > Bacteroidia > Flavobacteriales > Flavobacteriaceae > Maribacter. Next base: position 502,676 of record NZ_CAXBBZ010000002.1, read on the forward strand.
TATTCTGAATAAAGACATCGAATTATTCACTCCGCCAACCGCTTATAAAGCTTCTTACCAACAACCGACAGGAAGCCGTTTTGGTGGAGATGCTTTGTACCAAGGAGAGAACAGAAAATCGGGCGCTATGATTACGTATTACCTTAAAGAGGGTAAGAAAGATGCTAAAAAAGAAAAAGGTGCTGACGATAAAAAAGAGGATGTCGCCGAAGATAGTTCTGAAGAAAAAACAGAAAAAGTTGAATTAACGGGAGTTCAAAAGAAAGATTCTGTACAATTTGATTTTTATGATGGGGACAGACTAATTCGTACTTTAAAATATAAGACTCCAGAAAAAGCTGGGTTCCATAGAATTTTCTGGGGAATGGATGAAAAAGGAGCCGATAGACCTTCAAGAAAAGTTCAGACTAAAAAGAACGAATCTGGTGGTGTAGATGTGAAACCTGGGAAGTACACCATAAAAATGCTTTATGGAGATTTAACAGAAGAAACTCAAATTACCATAAAATCCGACCCGCGTTTAGAAGTATCTACAACAGGTATTAACGAAGCATATGTAAACGGAAAGGTTTTAGAATCATACATGCAAAAAGCTGCTGATGCTGTACAGCAATTAGCGCAAAGTAAGGAGACAGCTGAACAATTTCAAAAAGACTTGAAAAAGAAGGATGAGAAAAAGTTTAAAGAACATATTGATGCATCAAAGGAGATTGTGAAGAAAATAGATTCTGTAACTGCCATTTTTATAGGTAAAGATGATAAACGTCAAGGAATTACACGTAATAAAGAAATGACCGTTATGCAGCGTTTACAAATAGCAAGGGGTTATGTTGGTTCGCGAAAAACAGGTATGACCGTTACCGAAAAACAATTAATGCAATTTGCAAAAGATGATTTAGAATCAGCTTTAGAGAAAACTAATTCGTTCTTTTCTACAGATTGGAATTCGTATAAATCGTCTATGGAAAGTTTAGAGCTTTCACCGTTTAAAGAGACAGAAGTTTTTAAATTAAACTAATACACAAGAGGACAAATAATGAGGAAGGCTTTTTTCTTAGCAGTACTATTTACTACAATATTAACTACCAATGCCCAAAATGAAGTAACAGGTGAAGATGAATTAGGTGGTTGGTTTATGTATTTTGGCACCAATAAGATAGCCGATAAATGGAGCGTACATACCGAAGCACAGTTCCGATATTACGAGACTGCATCTAATTTCAATCAGCTGTTACTGAGAACTGGTGTTAACTATCACATTAACCCAGATGCAATTGCCACATTAGGTTATGGTTTTATAGAAACTGACCCGAGCTTTACGGAGTTTGATATTATTGCTGGCGATATTTTGATTTCTAACAATTCAGTTTCCGAGCATCGCCTTTTTGAGCAGTTTATATTGAAGAATAAAGTCTGGGAATTTAAATTTGAACACCGATATCGACTAGAACAACGCTTTGTGCAGAATAATTATTCTCGAACAAGCAATACATTGCACCGGGCTAGATATAGGCTTCAAATGACCGTTCCTTTAACAGATATTTTCTTTCTGAACTTTTACGATGAAATTTTCATCAACCTTCAAAATGAAGCATTTGGCCAAAATCGTTTGTATGCGGCCCTTGGCATTAATGTCACCGATAACTTAAGTATGCAATTCGGCTATTTAAAAAATCATTTTAGAAATACTGATTTTGATCGTTTGCAAGTTGGGCTGTTTTACAACCCCGATTTAAGAGGCATTTTTAAAAAGAAGGAGTAACTTTATATTATAAACAAAAAACCTTATCATGAAAAAAATAGCTTTTACTTTCGCTAGTGCATTATTGATTGTTTTTACTAGTTGCAAAGACGCAAAAAAAGGTCAAGAACCAACTGATCTTGAAGCGACAAGTGAGTCCGCTGAAATGTTCAGTATTGTGCAAGATTCGACAAAAGTGAATTTTACTGCGTATAAAACAACTGAAAAACTTCCTGTTGGTGGAAAATTCGAGAAAATCAATTTCAAGAAAACCAGTAGTGGCGATACGGCTATGGATGCTTTAAACGGTACAGAATTCAGTATTCCTGTTGGTAGCTTATTTACTAATGATGCTACAGGAACCAGAGACCCGAAAATTTTAGAATTTTTCTTCGGAGTGATGAAAAATACTGAATTTATATCAGGTGTATTCAAAGTTGAAAACAACAAAAGTTCTATTGACATTACCTTAAATGGCGAAACACAGAATATTCCACTTTCATACGAAATGGATGGAGACACTAAAATTACTTTTAGTGGTATTATGAATCTTGAAAACTGGAATGCAATGGATGCTTTAGAGTCTATTAATAAAGCTTGCGAAGTTTTGCACACTGGTAAAGATGGTATAAGTAAAACTTGGAGCGAAGTCGCTTTACAAGCAGAAGTTTTACTTCAAAAAAACAACTAGCTTGGTAAACCAACTTTTTGATAAGGAAGGAGTTTCATTTACAGGTCATTTTTAACGTTAACCATTTAAAGGATAACGTAAATCATTAGTTCGCTTGAAATTAGCAGTTTAAATGATTAATTTGAATTATAATCAATAAATATATACACAATGAAAAATATTAAAATATTAGTTCTTGCTCTAACGGTGGTAGGTTTTTATAACTGTAAAGATGCAAAGAAAGAAGCGGACAAAGTAAATACCGAGATGGACAGTGAAATGGAAAAAGTAGCAGAAGTAATTACGACGAATCGTATTTCTATGCTAATGGAACCGAAAAGCGACAGTGAGGTATCCGGTGAAGTAAGTTTCGTTGAGAACGATGGTATAGTTACCATGACCGCCACCTTTTCTGGACTTACAGAAGGTGAACATGCTATTCATATTCACCAAACTGCAGATTGCTCTGCAGCTGATGGTTCTTCAACTGGTGGCCATTGGAACCCAACAAATGAGCCACATGGTAAATGGGGCGATGCAAAAGGATATCATAAAGGAGATATAGGTAATTTTACGGCAGAATCTGATGGTACTGCTACTGTTGAATTTTCTACTGACCAATGGTGTATTAGTTGTGACGAGGATAACAAAAATATAGTTGGCAAAGGACTTATTGTACATCAAGGAGCCGATGATTTCACTTCACAACCAAGCGGAGCTGCCGGTGCGCGAATTAGTTGTGCGGGTCTAATTCAATAGGATTAAAAATATATTCTATAAAAGCTGTTCTAAGAACAGCTTTTATTATTTTTAGCTGACTATAAATTTCCCATATGCAATTAGACCTATTGGTTGAACAATTCAAAAAAAAAGACCCTTCAGCTTTTGAGAAGTTATATGGCATGTATGCCGATAACATCTGTGGGGTTATCAATACCATTGTGAAAAATGACAATATTGCCCAAGAAATCTGTCAAGATGTATTTATAAAAATCTGGAATAATTCTGAAAGCTATAACTCATCTAAAGGAAGATTTTTTACATGGATTCTGAATATCGCCAGAAATGCCGCCATCGACGAAATACGCAGTAGGTCGTATAAAAATGAAAAAAAGAACCTTTCGGCCGATTACTTCGTAGGTATTTTGCAGAACAAGGAAGAAGAGGGAAATTCTAATGTAGATACGAATGGATTGAGGAATCTTGTTAAAAGTCTAAAAGAAAAATGTGTTCAGATCATAGAACTATTATATTTTAGAGGATACACTCAAAAAGACGCTGCAGAAGAATTGGATATTCCTATAGGAACGGTGAAAACACGTAATAGAAGTTGCATTTCCCAATTAAGGGAGAATATGGAAAGTAAGTAGCATGGATGTACAAAAATACATAGCATCAGGAATTTTAGAGCTCTATATAGCTGGTATACTTTCAGATAAAGAAAATCTCGAAATAGCTAACTATGCAAAAGAATATCCAGAAATACAGAAAGAAATTGAAGCTATAGAAGCTTCTATTTTAACTTTGTCCAAGAAAGCTTCGCCAGGTTTAAAGTATACCTTTAAATCTATCATGGACAGAATCAATAATGATGTTAAAATCATTTCAATCAATGATAAACGAGGTGCACCAATATTAACTTATGTTGGTTGGGCAGCTTCGGTTTTACTGGCAATAGGTATGTTCTGGCTGTATCAGCAAAATCAAGAATTAAAATCTGATATTCAAGTTGTAGAACAACAAAATTTTGATTTAGAGCAGGAGATAGCTGATTCAGATTCTTCATTAGAAAAAACGCAGGAACTTTTAAATTCTATTAGAGATAAGAATATAAGCGTTGTACCATTAGGTGGTCAAGATATTTCACCTACTTCTTATGCTAAAGCGTATTGGAACAAAGAAAATAAAAAAGTATTTATAGATGCTAAGGGATTACCTGAACCTCCAGATGGTTTTGTATATCAGGTCTGGTCTTTGAAACTTTCACCGCTTACCCCTACCAGTATGGGGTTGCTAGAGAATTTTGGTATGGATGAGAACAAAATATTCGCCCTTAACAATCCTAATGAATCTGAAGCATTCGGTATTACTTTAGAACCAGAAGGTGGTAGTGAATCACCTACATTAGAGCAATTATATACGCTAGGTGTAGTATCTGCCTCCTAGAGAATAAAAATTTATAGTATACATGGACAGTTTTCAAAACTGTCCATTTTTTTTATTATTTTTCGTCCATGGATTTAAAGAAACTTTTTGGCACCGTTTTAACCTTGTTAGGTATTGGCGGACTAATTTACACGGCTATATTATTTGGCAACAGTTCAGGAACCACGAAACAACTTATTGTTTATGGTGTGCTTGGCGCCATCTTTTTCTTTTCTGGCATAGGGCTAATTAGAACTACTAGTAAAAGTTCATAGAAATATTTAAAGACCTAAAGGTCTTTCTTTACTTTATGAAGACTTAGGCTTTTCACCAACCATTTTGGTAAAGTTTTCCGTGGATTTCTATTTTTAAGGTTTAGAAATAAACCTAAAGATTTTAGAATGGGTACTTTATGCGTTTCTACCAACTCTATTAACGTACCATCGGGATCTTCTATATAACTGAAATGTCCTGCGGCATCGCCCATATCAAAACTATTAGAACTGTCTACAGTAAAAGAATGCTTCAGTCTGCTAGCCTTTTCCCTAATACTCGCCATACCGTAAATATCAAAGCAAAGGTGAATATATCCTAAATCACCCCAAAGTCTATCTTTAAAAATTTTTACAGGAACGCTATCCAAAACTTGAAGTAATTCTAAATGAGTTGGTCCGAATAAATCTCCGAAACCACCCACGTGTTTGCGTTCTTGTTTTAATATTACCTTTCTAAATCGATTGCTAGGATTTTGGTTTAATGCTTCTATACCGTCGTAAAGAACAACCGTATAATCTAACATATTCTTATAAAAATCTACAGAACTTTCCATATTACTTACACCAATGACCGCTCCCATTACTCCACCATTATAAGTAGGTTGAGCACTAAACACATAACTATCTTCTACCATTTGCACCTTGTTACCAAATGGGTCATCAAAATAAAAGCTTGAATTATACTTATCTGAGATTTTAACTTCAGATAAATAATCGACCTTCAACTGCTTTAAATATTCATGCATATCAAAGAGATTCTTACATCTAATTTTCATAGCATAAATACCTAAATCGCCATATGTAATAGGTACTTTAGGGGCTGATGGAATACGGTCTTTAAACTGCCAAATTTCAAGTCCGCCACCACCAACCATATTCAACGACAAATAGGCATCTCTTCTTTCTGCCTTACCATTGGTATATTTGGTCATTAATGAAGCAACTGCCTCATCTTCAAAAAGTAAAATATCAAAACCTAAATGCTTTCTATACCAGTTAAAGACTTTTTTTACATCTTGAACACCAATTCCAATTTGCTGAATTCCATTAATTATTTCAACCATTATATGAGGTTCGTATCAATCTATTATGAAGGGTTTTTAACTTATCACCTGGGTAACCAAGTTTAAATAGAATTACCAAAAGAAGGTTAGATAGATTAACCCGAAGGTATGAATTGCACTCATACTTACGTGCAGATACTAAAAGGTCATTTTTAACAATGGTATAAGGAACCTTCTGTTTTTTCATTCTACTGAAAAATTCAAAATCTTCCATTAAAACTTGTTCTTCATTAAACCGACCCAGTTCAATAAAACTATCTTTTTTAATAAAAAGACATTGGTCTCCGCCACCGGTAAACAATCCGTCCTTGGCAGTAAAAGAAGCATTTAAACGTAAATACCATGTATCCTTATCAAAACGGTAAGAGAAAAATCCTGCATCATATCCATTTTGTAAACTATGTAGAATATCATTAATAAACCCTGTTGGCGGTACCACATCGGCATGTAAAAAAACAAATATACTGCCCAACGCTATTTTAGATGCCTCGTTCATTTGTACTGCCCTTCCTTTATTTTTGCATCGTACTATTTTAACTTTAGGAATATTGTCTAGCAAATTCACCGTGTCCGAATTCATAGGTGAAACGGCAACTATAATTTCTAAAAGCTTGACATGCTCTAAAAAGCAGCCAACTTTAAAGAGTTGTTGTAAGTTTTTAAATTCATTATGCACTGGTATTATAATACTAATCATAGCAATAGGCAAGGCGTAGTTAATGGAAAGTAAAAACTACTACCCAAATATTTTTTAGGTTTACGCTTTACTTACGCAAATTCATGAAAATAGTTTTAAAACCATCGTAAATTTAAAAAAAGGTTAGCGTAATCAATTAAAGATAATTTCGACAAAGGTTTTATGAACCTTATAGATACATTTACGTAGATAAGGTAACCTTAAACATACCTATGAAACTAAAATTATATTTTCTTGCTACACTATTTGCTTTATCATGTACTGCAAAAACTAACCTACAGGCTCAAGTAGAGACCAATACCAAAACTGATTTCAACGAATTGTCAGAATCGTTTTTAAAGCGAATTATAGACAAAAAAGATACCCAAGAAATACAAGATATATTGTCGAACATATCTATAGAAGAATTAGATAATGCACTTGACACCAATGATAAACGATTGGCATTTTGGCTGAATATCTACAATGCCTACATACAGGTTATTTTGCATAAGAACCCCGATTTATATAATGATCGCGGAAGTTTTTTCAAAATTGAACAAATAAAAATAGCCGGCGAAACGGTATCATTTGCCAAAATTGAACACGGACTTATTAGAAAATCTCAATGGGAATATGGTCTTGGCTATATTAGAAAATGGTTTCCTAATAAATTTGAACGTAAGTTGCGGGTAAACAAACCTGTTTTTAATGTGCATTTTGCCTTGAACTGCGGAGCTAAAGATTGCCCACCAGTAGCCATATATGAATGGAAACGATTACAAGAACAATTAAAAATAGGTACAAAGAGACATCTTAATAAAACCAGTGAATACAACAGTGAAACCAATGTAGTTAAAGTTACTTCTCTATTCAGTTGGTTTAGGGGCGACTTTGGTGGCAAAAGTGACATAAAGAAAATTTTGAAGGCCAACGAAATTATTCCTTCTACAAAAGATGTTGATATTGAGTATACGAATTATGACTGGACCTTATATCTTGATAATTTCATTGATTTATAAAATAGGTTATCAATAATTCAAAATAAATCTATTTGGATTTATAGAGAATAAGGGCGTTCATATTCTAATTGTGATCTTTTAACCGTAAATACTTACGAGAGTGGTAAATTTGCATCTGAAATAAACAAATAGATTTCGCCCCATTAAATGAAGGCCAATTTAGGTTCCCTCAAAAAAATATGTATTGTTGTTTTCATTCTTTTTGGCGTGCTTTCCGCTACTAAATTGGATGAATTGAAATTTTCATTTGATTTCAGTCAATTTTTTCCAGAAGAAGACCCAGACTTAGCATTTTATGATTCGTATGTTGAAGAATTTGGAACCGATGATAATTTTTTGCTCATTGCAGTAGAGTATAAACCGAATGTTTTCCAGAAAGACTTTCTCAACAAATTTCAGGCATTTTCTCAAGAAAGCAAGGATTTTGAGCATGTGTTAGAAAGTAATTCTTTGACGACGCTCTCCTACCCTTTAAAAACTTCTTTTGGCTACACTACATTACCAATACTTCATATAAATGACTCTCTTCAATACCAGAAAGATTGGCATAAAATTCAAGAAGATTCCCTTTTCATCAATGTCCTTATAGATAAAAAAGGAGAATCTTTGGTACTGGCTTTACGGACCGAAGATAACTTAGATTATAAGCAGTCAGAAGTTTTACTACATACGATACGAACTTCATTAAAAAGTTACGATTTAACTAATTATCATATACTAGGTAGGGCTTTTTTTTATGAAGCCATAGTAGAAATGCAAAGAAGTGAAGTACTAACGACTACTATTGTTGCTTCAATATTAGTTTTCATTATCCTTCTATTAGTTTATAGGAGTATGCCCGTAGTATTGATTTCAGTTTTTTCAATAGCTATGTCGTTATTACTTTTTATGGGATTATTAGCTGCCTTAGGAAAAGAACTAAATGCCATGGCCGCATTTTACCCAGTTTTAATGCTCATAGTAGGCACTTCAGATGTTATTCATCTCACCGATAGTTATATACGTAAAATACAAAGTGGTATTTCTAGATATGACGCAATTATTTCGTCACTAAAAGAGGTTGGTATGACTACCCTACTTACTTCTATTACCACTGCCGTTGGTTTTGTGACTCTTCTTTCTTCTCGACTGGTAAGTATTCAGGAATTCGGAATTAATGCGGCAATTGGGGTTCTAGTGGCCTATACCACTGTAATTTTATTGACTGGTTCTCTCTTGATAAGTCTACCGGAGAAAACATTAATTGGACGTAAAAGTATTTCTGAAAATTGGGTCAACTATCTTTTAAAGGTAAATACGTTTACTAAAAAATATCCTGATCACATTATTTTGGGAACAGTTATTTTTACGATTTTCTGTTTTATTGGAATTTATCTTATAAAAACCAACCACGAGTTTAAACAGACCCTACCAGCAAAAAGTGAAATTGCTATAGATTTCGAATATTTTCAAAATAACTACGCTGGCTTTAGACCTTTAGAGATTGCGGTAATGAGCACTGATGGCCATAAGGTTACTGATTTCGAGATTGCTCAGGAAATTGAAAAACTCCTTACCTATTTAAAAACTATTAAAATTATCGGGAATATACAGTCAGCCAATTTGCCGTATAAAATTATAAATAAAGCTAATAATTTAAATAATGCTGCATTTTTCACTTTACCAAACGACAAAGTAACATTTATAAAATATCAAAAAGATACACGTAAACTAGCTCGAAAACAATTGGCTCGGTTTATCAATGGTGACGAAACCGTTGCGCGTATTAATGGAAAATTACAAGATGTAGGCACTGATAGCTTAAAAATTGTTTATAACAGTATTGACAGATTTGCAAAAACTAATCTAGATACTACTCTTGTTACGGTCAAAGTAACCGGTAAAAGTATATTACTAGACAAAAACTCAGAATATATTAGGAGTAGTTTGTTAGAAGGTCTGTTGTATGGTCTATTGTTGATTGGAGTAATTATGGCATTTGTTTTTCGAGATATTAAAATCTTTTTAATTTCTCTTGTACCGAATGTTCTACCTATTCTATTTGCAGGAGGAATTTTAGGGTTTTTGGGAATACCCTTAGAAGCTTCGTTATCTGTAGTGTTCGCAATCGTATTTGGCATCGCTGTTGACGACACTATCCATTTTTTAGGAAAATATAAATTAGGTATTACCCAAGGCTTGGATAAAGAGGCTGCCCTTGAAAAAACGTTCGCCCAAACAGGTAGAGCTTTGGTGATAACTACCATTATCCTATTTTTCGGATTCATGGTCATGCTATTTTCTATTCACCAACCAAGTATAACTATAGGGCTAATTATAAGCGTAACCTTGGTAACAGCATTAATACTTGATTTACTCTTACTACCCGTTCTGCTAAGAAAATTGATTTAAATAGAACTGTTTGTTCTGTGGAGGGTTCTTTGTAGTGATCTATAGGCAAAAACTGCTTTGCCAACTAATAAAATCATTAAGCTAATCCATAATGTAAAGAGTAGGTATTCCATAACACTAATTAGTTTACTTGGTTACTTTTGGTTCAATTATTTAACATGCTGGGGCATTTTAAATGTATTTGGTCGATAAATATATGTATTTCATCTAAACAAATCTTAAAAAACGTTAAATTTTCGATGAAATACCTAAAAATAACAGCACCACGATAAAAACCGTGGCGCTGAAAAAAACAATCCAACCTAAAACAAACCAGAAATGAAAATAATTGGGCAATCAATTACAAATCATGGACTTGCTTTTCCATATTGGGCCCTAATTCATAAAGGGCACCTATTAATTCTCCTTTTAGCGCTGCAACTTTTTCCTCTTCACCATTGGCCTTATACACCTCAGCAGCTTGGAATAATAAAGCAGGTTCGAATGTTTTACCATAAACATGGTCATCCATCACTTCAACAGCTTTATTAATTTCTCCATTCTTCAGATAACTATATCCTAACCAGCTATATGATTCTGAGGTAGGTCTATTTTGAACTTCTGTTTGAGCCAATAATACAGCCTTATCGAACTGCTTAGTTTCATCTATATATAATCCTAAATTGTACGCATTATACATATCACCGTACATTTCGTTTTTAACCCTTGCAAAATATTGGTCTAAATTTTTAGTGCGAATTAAATCATCACCCATATAATCTGCTATTTCAGCTTTAAGTAAAAAGTAATCTGGCGCGTTATATGTTTTGGTTACTGAATCTAGTATTCGAATAGCCTCAACCGCATTCTTATCATTTGAAAATACGATCCAAGCAATACCTTTTTTGGCATAGGCATTATCCGCATCAATTTCTAAAGCCTTTATATATTGATTGTATGAATCTTGTATTCTCCCTGCATGGCCATAATAATCACCTAAATTGGTATAACTCCATAACATCAACTCCCTATTTTTTGCTGATTCAGCCTTCGTCCTAGCCTTTTCCATAAAATTGATGGTGGTGTCTAAATCTCCTTTATAATCGTTCCATTTCGCCAAACGTATCATATAACCGAAATCGGACATGTTTTTTAAACTATCCAGATATTTTTCTGCCAGTTGATAGTTACCCAGCTCCATATGAACATCAAAATACAGGCTTTGTGTTTCGTTCTTATCCCCTCCAATAGTAGCGGCAGAATCCGCTAATTTCAACGCTTCTCTAAAACGATGCTGTGAAATATAATTTCTTGCCAATGCCCTATAATAACCAGGCTTACCGATATTGGCTATATCGACTGCTTTTTTAAGACTCTTTTCAGCTTTTTTTAAAAACTCAATATTCCCAGTTTGTTGAAAATATCGGTAATATTCACCTCCCACGATTCCAAAACTCGTAAGCTGCATACTATCGGGTCTAATTTTAGAATTCCAAAGTTCAAAATACTTCGATGATGTTTCTACTTCTTTAGAAACCAAATACTTGTCGTAATCATTTTTTTGAGCAACTGCGTCCTGATCCTTTGTACCACAAGAGTATACCAGTATCAATACTATAAATAGCTTTATTAATTTCATTAGGTTGTGTTTTAATTGGATTGTTAAAAAATGGGGAGCTTTTCAACTCCCCTAGCCCTTCTCTTTCATAAGCAATTAGGGTGTGCCAGTCTTACCAATTAATTAAAATCCGTAAGGTGAAGGCAGCTTCTTATTCTGGTGAACCCAAGTATGGGAATGTAGTACCTACAGTAGCGGTTAGCCCAACGCCATCTGAGGTTAATCTTGGTAAATCTGCCATACCATCATTATCGGTATCTTGACCGCTAAATCTAGCACCATCACCACCACCGAATAACAATATCAATGAAACATCAATAACATCATCTTGGGGCGTTCTTCCTGTTAAACCAACTGCACCATCATAATTTGGAGCACCGCTACCACCATTGAAATAAGTAGTAGGTAAGTTTGGAGCAACTTCTAGAACGTCGTTAGATAAAACGGTAGTTAAAACAGTTGCTGTAACAGGATTATTCGTATAACCGTCATCAGTAGGACCATTTAATATATCTCCCAAAATATTCGGCTCAAAATTTACTGCAGCAGGATCAGCTCCTAAAATAGTTGCGTAAACATCATGATAAGCTTCTAATCTAGCTTCGAAAGCAGCTTGAAAAGTTGCCTGCATTTCAGAAGGAATTGACATGTTGTGAGAATTTTTGATATCTCCGTCTGCACTCAATACTGTATTGATACCTGGTCTGCCCATAAAATCAACCTGAGCATATGTTCCCGTAAAATCAGGCATTGTAGGTTGCATAGCATCTTCACATGGCGTACAAGTACCTCCACAATCAACACCAGTTTCATCACCATTCATTATTCCGTCATTACAAGTAGGTGTCATTACTATTGGCATATTATCATCGTCATTGTCACAAGAAACTAAAGCGGCTACTGCACAAAGTGATAAAAATGTATATTTTATATTTTTAAATTTCATCTTAGTTATATTTATAAGGTTATTATTGTTTAACATTTGTAGTTACCCAAGTTTTGTACACAGGTAATTGCAAAACGTTAACTGCAGTTGTTTCTCCTAATAGGCTGTTTGGAATTTCAATAACAATAGACATGGTGTTAGCACCATCGAAAGTATCTACAGCAGTCGTATCATCATCGTCAGTAGTAGAAGGATCACCCGCTGGTTTAAAACCCAATGGAGCTTCACCACCAATTACAGCGTTAAATTGAAAGAAGTCAAAGTAAAAAGCATCTTGTCGTGGACCTGCAAAAAGAGATACTCCATTGCTAGTTGTTTCAACAATCGCAGTTTCAGCAGATATATCTACCGAACCTAATGGTGAATCAACCATAACGGTACCGTTCAAACCTGTTTCGTTTGGTGCAACCGGACCAAAGAAATACATTTTACCATCTCTAGGTATCGCTTGTATTACCAAATCTTCTACCAAATCGCCATCTTTATCGATATTGATTTCTAACAATACATTCTCATCAAATGTACCATAAGCCAAATCTGGCAATACATTAGATTGAAGGTCTACCGCAAATACAGTGTTATCTGAACCAAGTGACGGTTCGAACGCATAAAAATCGGCAATGTCTGCCGATGTTCCCATAGAGCCTGGCGCATCAATATGATCTGCCGCAACTAAAAGAACTCCTACTAGAGCTAATGCCCCAAGTCCCATAAATAATTTTGATTTTTTCATTATCTTTTTTTTTAGATTAGAATCACCCTTACTTACGCAGTAAAAAACTAAAGGTTCATTTTTGTCTAAAAAAAAAATGAAACAACTATATTTTATTTTTCATAAAAAATTCTTGTTAATCTATTCTTTAGCTTAGAAGTAACCTTTTATACATATCATTTCGTTTAGCATAAAACAATAATTAGCTAACTTTGCAGTCATAAACTTATTTAGATATGAACCCGTCTGCCTCTGGTTGGATAGAAAAGTATGGCTCGGTCGTTCAAAAACACCAAAATGCTTTCCCCGATTTTGACGCCTTGTACTATACGCTGAAAAAGAGTGGGTTCGTGTACGGATTAAATTCTGGAATTCCAGATTTTATACATCCTGAACATATTTTGTCTGAAGATGAAAAGGCAAAAATAAATTTACTCAATGCTCTTTATTTTACATACCAGTTAAAAGATGGAGGTGATTTTAATGACTTTGTAGAGCAAGTTTATAAGTTCTATGAAGTTTTAAAAATTGATACTTCGGGATTTTTCGGTAAACTTTTTACTGGTAAAAAAACTTCAGCTAAGCTAGAAAAGTTAATGGCCTCTCGAATTTATATTGAGGATAATATTTTCAGTAAAACTTTTAATAGCCTTATTACCAACTCCTTATTATTTGTAGATGTATTACTTTTTAAACACTACCTAAATAATATTGAAGACTTAAAAACTAAGGCTGAGGAAATTGAATATTTAGCTATAAATATCACATATCACGCACTTAGTTCTAAAGAACAAAATAGAAAAGATAATAAGCTTTCTCAATTATTGGCTTCATCATTGACTTATATAAATTGTGCAGATAACACCTTTGATGGCTCTTATCGAGATAGGCTACTAGCAAATAAAGAAAACTGGGAGAATAGATATCTATTGGATATGGCCTGTTTGACCGTTTGGGAAGATCACTCGTTAGATTATACGGAGTCTGAATTTATATTTGGGATTGGTAAGGATTTAGGAATTGAAAATAGCATTATTTCTGAATCTATAATGAATGTTACAGAATTCTTTAGGCAAAACCTAGATACCATACCCTATTTAAAGGAAAAGAACCTTGCCCATCAATTTTACGATAGCATGGGGAAAATTGTAAAAAAATTAATTTTAAGAAACAGCAAGCGTTTACATAAAGAGCTTTCTCAAAGTGCGGAATTGGTTGCTTTAATATCAAAATCTACCGTAAGAGACCTTAGCCGAGATGAAAAGAAAAAAGTACAAAATCAACTTATAGATATTTTTAAAAGTATACCATCCTTGGCTATTTTTATATTACCTGGTGGCGCAATTTTACTTCCGATTTTCATTAAACTTATTCCTAAATTATTACCCTCTGCTTTTGATGAAAATAGAATTGATGTAGAAGAAAAATCAAAAGAAGATTAATTTGACTTATAGATTTATAATAATTTAAATATACTACTCTAACCAAAGCTTAAAGTCTTTCACCTTTTCCCTACTTACGATTATCTCGAGCTGTGGGTTATTATTCAGTTTAATTTGAAGTCTTGAATTTGTATAAGAAATAATGTCTTTTATATAATCGATATTAACAAAAAACTTTCTACTTACCCTAAAAAAAACCTGCGGTTTTAACTCATCTTCAAGTTGCTCCAAGGTAGTATCTAACAAATAATCTCGTCCATCTTTTGTAGCTGCATAAGTCCCTTTATTTTCACTATAGAAACATTCTACATCCTCAGAGTTAATAATTTTTATATGTTGCCCCACTTTAGCTGTAAAACGCTTTTTGTATTCACGCTCTAAGGGGTTTACCAATAATTTTTTAATATCCTCAAAATCAAGAGCTATCTTATTGGGTTCTGTCATCGATTTAAATCGTGTTTGATATTTATGTACCGCTTGCTCTAAATCTTCATCATCTATTGGTTTTAATAGATAATCAATACTATTTAATTTAAAGGCCTGTAAGGCATATTCGTCAAAAGCAGTGGTGAATATAATGGCACTATGCACTTCAATAACATCAAATATCTCAAAAGAGAGTCCGTCAGATAATTGAATATCTAAAAAGATAAGGTCAGGATGCTCATTATTCTGAAACCAGTTTATTGCCTCTTCGACCGAGTGTAGCATGGTAGATACGTTCAAATCTAAACTCTCTAACATTCTGCTTAATCTACGAGCGGCAGGCTTTTCATCTTCAATTATTATGGTCTTCATGGTTTGGTCTTTACTTACAGTACGTTATTAATTTCTAGTTGCTATTCGAATTCAGATACTTTTGAATTTGGCGTTCTTCCCATATCCTTACGCGTAACGAAAATTCGCCAAGTACTCTTATTCCATGGATAACAAGTACAACTCCCCAAACAATCGTGGTTCCAAATACATTCCAGTCTATCCACTCTAAAAATTCAGGATTACCTAGTGCATTTTTATTAATCAGAATAAAAGTGAATTTATGTTTTAATATGAATAGCATGAGGTTTATAATAATAAAAACTATGGCGTGATAGTAAAAACCCCTTATGGAGGCCACCTTTATTTTTGCTCTTTCATATTTAGACAATACGCTATTTTTCATCTTTTTATGGTCTTCAAGGAATTGATTATTTTCCATATTATCTATACTTATCTGCTTCTTCCTTTTCCTTCTCTACGTATTTCTTTATTTGTCGCTCTTCCCAATCTTTGGAAAAAAACGGACTATAATTAAACACTTTTGCCGCGTGGAACGCCAAACCTATTCCCCAGAAAAAAGGAGTTGAAAAGGTTCCAAAATTAAAAAATGCTTCGCTAAAAGATTCACCACTACTCATTCTTGCCATAGTGGTAATCGTGCATATGAAAGCATTCACCAAGATATAGACTAAAAGGTGTATATAAAATCCCTTTAGTTCTTTCACCTGCTTTTGTGCTCTAGCCAATTTATCTGATTGTTCAAATTCGTTTAATTCCATCGTGTTGTTTTTTCTTCCTGTTTCATGAACTCTTGAATTTTTCGTTCTTCCCAATCTCGGTTCATAAACGGATTCAAGTTAAAGATTTTATTCGCTTTTATAAATAAACTGATTCCTAATCCGAATACTACCCACAGAAACCAAGGATACTGCCATTCATTTAGATAATAGTTAATAGAGGCAACAATAGCAATGGTAAATAGTGCCGATGATACCTTTCCGTAAAAAATCTTAATTTCGTTTACTCGCTCTCGTGCTTTTAAATATTTCGTGTTATCCATGATCTTCAGTTTAATAGGTTATGATTCTTGCATGAATTCTTTTATCTTTCTTTCTTCCCAATTCTTTCCGAACAATGGGTTGTATCCGTAGGCACAAAGACCGTTTATCAATAGGCCGAACCCCCAACCTAATGCAGGAAATATTGCCCATGGAAAATCTGTAGTTCTATAATTAATATACGCTAGAGCTGGTATTACTATACAGTATGCCAATGCATTTCCGTAGAAGCCCTTTATTGCATTTACCTTTTTTTTTGCTTCTTGATATTTATAATTCTGGTCGTTTGTGAAATTTGATTCCATCTTTATCTTTTTTTAGATTACTACTATTTGATTTTTATACTTCAAATTTCGGTAGTTACCCTTAGTTTTAAAAAATTGAACTACCCAGTTGTACTATTTTATGACTGAATTGTAGGTTTAATTATCTGTTGTAGTATTTCTGTGATTTCAAATTGAATTTATGTGTTCCGAATAATTTATAACTCAATTCTATCAAAAGGCTGGCTATTTTACCCTCCCATTTCCCTTCAGATTGAAACCACTCGAACCGACATTATTATTTACGCATTAAACACCATACGCTTTCTTTGCGCTTTCAACTTGCTCCGCTTCTGTAGTATCAGGATAAAGCAGGTATTTAGGCGCAATAATGGGCTTGGTATCGTTAACCTTGATTTTTGTTATGGTGGCGAACGGAAATTTACCCTCTGTCATAGTATTCAAAACATTTTCCATTTTAGAGAATTCTGAAGATGATTTCTCGATGATTTCAGCCGTTCCTTTCAATTGAAAGCCTTTTTGTTTTAATATGTCAATACAGCTAATACAGACGTTTTTGTTCTGTTTTATATTACGAACTGTTTGTGGTGATGCAATATTCGCAACAATGATACTATCATTTTCGAAATAGCTAAAAATCTCTTTAGGAGAAACATTAGGTACATTTTCAGCTGATGATGTCGCAAGCCAGCACAACACGCTTGTGTTAATTGAATCTTTAATTTCTGCGGTTAGCTTCATTTCATTTCAACTTTAAAAAACAATTAGAAGTTATCCTTTTCCATGAACTCCCTAATTTTCTTTTCTTCCCAATTCTTACCGAAAAGAGGGTTGTAACCATATGCTTTTAAACCATGGCCCAACAAGCCAAAACCCCAACCTAGTGCAGGAAAAATTACCCATGTAAAACTTGTAGTTCTGTAATTTATATAAGCTAAAACAGGAATTACGATACAATATGCCATAAGATTACCATAAAAACCTTTAATGGCCTCTACCCTCTCCTTTGCTTTCTCATACCGTTTAGAACTTATAAATGTTTCTTGGGTTTCCCTAAACGAAACAGTACTGGTCAACATCGGTAATCGTACCTTGAATTCTTTCGCAGTTTTAAAGATTTGCATTTCTTTCTTGGTTAGAATTGCATAGCGCTGGCGTATATTCTGCAAGCCTACACCACTGCTCTTTTTCACAACTTGCTTCTCTTGTAAATTATTGGTTACATATAAATAACCATCTTCTTCAAAAATCTTTATATGTAATGGTTTAGAGGATGTTACCACGTTGTGCTTCACTGCATTCTCTAATAATAATTGAAGAGATAAGGGTACTATTTTAGCCTCAGGATTTAAGGCCTTATCCGGAATTTCAAAAATAATACTGTCCTCAAAACGCATTTTCAATAAGCGTACATAGGTCTTCGCAAACTGAAGCTCTTCATCAACAGAAATTAGATTTTTACTTTTCTGTTCTAACACATATCGATATACTTTAGAGAGTGAGGTTGTAAATTTTTGTGCCTGTACTGGATCTTCCTCTATTAAACTGGTCAATACATTAAGGCTATTGAATAAAAAATGAGGATCTAGTTGATTTTTTAATGCATCGAATTTAGCGGAAGCTGAACCTGCAATAATTTTTTGCTCTTTTACTTTGGTATCCTGTAGCGCTTTATAAAAGTAAAAAGCATGTAAAAAGAGTGATACAATTAGTGTTATTACTAATGCGTAAATGTAATATTCAGATTTTTCAGTAGTGATAAACGTGTTAAAATCCATGCCGAATAAAACAACTTCCGTAAACCAACGTACTACGGCAAATGCCAATACAGTTAGTGCAATAGATCCTAAAGCACCAAACCATAATCTTTTTTGAGTCTGTTTATCCCAACTATAAATTTTCGATATATACTCGTTATAATAGGCATTTACACAGGTAAGTACGAAAGAATAAATGAAGCTTACCCCCGCAAATTGTAACTCCCTATACGTAGATATTTTATCCCAATCTGCAAATAACAATCGAATAATCACCATAATTACAGTGATGACGATACTAGCCCTTAAAACCTTTAAAAAACTACCCATTCATTATACCTTTTGTGCGCTTTGCTAAATGCAACCTTCTAATCTTTAAAATTAGGGATTTCCTTTAACAACTGTAGAATCAATAATCGAAGGCTACCTTATAAGCGAATTTGTAGTATTTAGTACCTAGTAAAAAAAAATACAGTCCGAAATGTCAATTAAGACTTCCGAACTGTATTTCACAATATAAAGGTTGGTTGTTTTCTATTTTGAAAAAGTAAACTCTGGTAATTTTATAATTTCACCTCCTTTTTCTGCAGATTCATGTGATAATATACCCACACAGGTAATATTGGCAGATTGTTTTGCATTTGGGTATGGTGAAGTACCCTTTACCAAACCGTCAACAAAGGCATGCACCAAATGTGGATGTGAACCTCCATGACCGGCACCTTGTGTAAATGACAAATGCTGATTGTCGCCTTCATCGTAAACACCATGGGTTGTAAAGGATTGAATTTCTTTTGGTAATAGCTTTGCGAAATCTGGACTCTCAACTTCTTCCGGAATTTCTGGTTCTGGTTTCTTAGCCGTATGCACTACTAATGGCTTGCCTTCAATTAAAGGCCATTCAACCGACTTCTTTGACCCATACACTTCAAAGCTTTCTCTATACTGTCGGGCTACATCAAATAACGAACGATACACTTGGGCACTCAAATCTGAATTCCTGAATTTTATATGGGTGGTTTCAACTGCATATGGTGAGTTGTATTGTTTAATCAATTCTTCACGAATAGTACCCGAACCAAAACACGAAACATATTCAGCTTCATCTCTTGTAAGACCTAGCACTGGACCAACGCAATGGGTCGCATAATGCATAGGTGGTAACCCGGGCCAGTAATTAGGCCATCCGTCCATATCTTGTTGATGACTTGCCTTTAAAAATTGAACCTTACCCAATTCACCATTGTCATATAACTCTTTCATATAAAGGAACTCCCTAGCATATACAACCGTTTCCATCATCATATAGGTGAGTCCGGTTTTCTCGGTAAGTTCTACGATCTGTCTACATTCATCAACGGTAGTCGCCATAGGCACGGTACATGCAACATGCTTACCTGCTTTAAGCGCTTGAATGGACTGTTGGCCATGATTGGGAATCGGCGTATTTATATGAACCGCATCTATCTCATCATCTTTCAACAGCTCCTCATATGAAGTATATCTTTTAGCGATATCAAAAGCATCCGCAATCCCATTTAACTTTTCTTCGTTTCTTTGACAAACAGCAACCAATTCGGCATTCGGATGCTTTTTATATATGGGAATAAACTCCGCTCCAAAACCAAGTCCTACGATTGCTACTCTAATTTTCTTTTGGCTCATGTTATACTTTTAATCATTAAACGTTTGTTTTAAAAACTCTAAACCTTTTTGGGCAAATTCATCTTGACTTTTGGCCATGGTTTTCCAAATACAAACCGCTGCTGCCAACTCTTTTATTTCTGGAGTAAAGCTTTCTATGACCAAACCACCACTATAGTTTATATCGTCAAGACCAAGCTTAAAATCTTTCCAAGGTGTAAGTCCTGTACCGGGCACGCCCCTATGGTTTTCAGAAACCTGTACATGAATTAATTTGTCGCCAACGGTATTGATGGCATCTCTGATATTCTTTTCTTCTATGGTCATATGAAAACCATCTAATACTACCATTGCCGATGCATGATTGATATCTGTCACCAATCGCATCAAATCTTCAGCAGTATTTACCATATCAGATTCAAACCGGTTCAATGGCTCTAAAGCAATTGAAAGGTCATGTGCATAGGCCATTATACATACTTTATGTAAGTTGGTCACAGCCAAATTCCACTCAACCTTACGCTGATCTGGTGATACCATACGTGCCTTACCTACTGCAGAATACATTGGACCGGCCAAAAAATCAACACCCCAAATATTACAGAGTTCAAAACATTGTTCTAAATAATCAAAACACTGTCTATGTATTTTTGAGTCGTTATGCGTAAGGTCTTTACTTGGGCCAAATGCACCACATACAGAAACCTTTAAATCATTATCTATAAGAGCTTTTTTAATTTCTTTTGCGTCTATTAAGAGTGGGTCCTCTACAGGTATCTCTACAAGATCATACCCCAATTGTTTAATTTTTGGAAACAACCCTATGCTTTTACTGGTAAAAGGAGATTGCCACAACCATGTACTTACCCCAAAATCTATTTTATTGCTCATTTAGTCTCGTGCTAATTCTTTTGAAATTTACTTGACAATCATTACCCCTTGCATAATTCGCCAATGCCCAGGAAACGTACAGATAAAAGGATACTCGCCTGGTGTTGTCGGTGCCTTGAATTTCAAAGAATAGGTATCATCTGGATTCAGTATTGGTGTTGCAAACAACACATCGCTAGTTTGCGGCACATAATTAAGGCCTGCCGCATTTGGATCTGCTGCCATTTTATCGGCCGCTGTACCTACTGCTTCTTTCTTACCTGGTTTGGTAATGACCAAATTATGTTGCATAAAATCTGGATTCTCTAAAACCAATTCTACTTGTTCACCTGCTTCAACTTCAAACTTGGTGATATCAAATTTCATTTCATTAGCGATTGTTTTAATCGTAATCAATTTTACATTAGAAATTTCCTCGGTTTTTAATTCTGAAGATTCATCAACATCGGCGCCATAATATTTCATTAAGAGTGCAGCGATATCAGAAACAGTATAGGTTTTCTTTACCTTATTCGTATAGTTTTGTTCCACCTTGTATTTCCAAATACCGTGTATTCTAATCATTTCTTCCCCAGATTTTAAATACAGCTGCCAAAAATTGCCATAGATACCACCTTCACCACCAGTATCTTCTACCCTGACCGCTATGGTATTTTTACCTGCCTTTAATACACCTATTGGAATATCATAGTTTCTGTTTGAACTAAAACTGGAAGCCATACTACCTACTTCTACTCCGTTGACATAGGTAATATCTGAATCGTCAATAGGGCCTAGCGCTAATATGTTGACTTTATTTACCATGCCTGCCGGTACAGTCACTTCTTTTCTAAACCAAACTACCCCATCAATCTCTAAACCGGCATCTTCCATATGTTGAGGAATTTCCATAGTTTCCCAATTTGTGTCATCATACGTATTAGAACTCATATCGCTAACCTCGTCAGATGGTTTTTTGTAATCAGGATTCGCTTTAATAAATGCATTTAAGTATCCTTCTACATGTTTTGCCGATGCCGCATACAAGGCTTTAAACAACCACAAGTCATTTAAAACCGCTTCGTTCTTACCAAGATCATACAGCAGTGAACCTACTTTTTGAGAAGAGGGTCGTTCTGAAAAATAGATGAGGGCAGACAATTGTACATTTGGGTCGCGATCGTTTAACGTATTAGCTTTAAATAAGGCATCGTCCGTATCCTCATTTCTTGGTAATATTTGTAAAGCCGCCTTACGTACTGCCGATGCCTTATGAAATAATGCTCCTTTAACCACCCCTAAGGCATTACTATCTGTTTTTAAAGCATCTAGCCCTTCAATAGTCCACAGGGCATGCATTGCCGCATTGTTCAAACCATTACCATCGACATCTTTTTTATTCACTAATTTGTACAAATCGTTCAGCACATCGGTATCGCCTCTTTCGACCAATAATCTTTGGGCCGTAAGTCTCCAAAACTGATTATCGCCGCTTAATGCTTCAACCAATGCTTCTGGGTCTTCTTTTGTTAATTGTTGTGCTTCATAGGTGTAATCATATTTCGGCACAACTCGCCATATTCTACCATGACCTTTATCACGTAATGGATTCACATAGGCGTTGCCTTCACCGTTTTCAGCGTCGTAGCCCCCACGTTCTGCATTCGGGGTCGGATTATGCTGTACTATGAAATTATACCAGTCAGCCACCCAAACAACACCATCTGGTCCTGTTTTAGCTTCTACTGGTGATGCCCATTCGTCAGAAGATGCAAATAAATTACCTGCATCCTCTTCTACATAACCGGCACCGTCTTTTACAATTCGTGCTTGGTGTACCAAACCACCTGTTGGCTCACAAACAAATGCAATAGTGTTCCAATACGTTTTAGGATATGCTCTTGCTGTATAAAAGTGATGCCCCGCAGCAGCGGTAAATCCTCCAAAAACATCAACCTGCCTAACATTCGGGGTAATTGGTTGCATAAAGTAATGCCCATCAATTTTAGCGCTACCATCGGTACCTATTCCTTTTACATTTTCAAAATTAGCATTGGGTATGCCTACAAAAACACTATGGGTATTATTAGCGGTGGATGCAAAAATGGAATTATCCTCCGTTAATCCCAGGCCCCATGTATTGTTACTGGTATTTGTCAACACTTCAAATGTTTTACGTTTTAGATTAAATCGATATACGTTCTGATTGAATTTGAAACCTTGACCAAAGATGTTTCCTTCAAAGCCTGAATATCCTACCACGCCGTACAAATTATTATCGATACCGAACTGAAGATTAGATGGCCCTGCATGGGTATCGAACGTACCCCAGCCATCGATAAGAATCTCTTTTACATCTGCCTTGTCATCGCCATTGGTATCTTTTAAAAATATAAAATGTGGCGCTTGAGAAACCACGATACCACCGTCATAGAAAACAAAACTTGTAGGTATGTTCAATTTATCCGCAAAGACGGTAACCTTATCGGCCTTACCATCACCATCGGTATCTTCTAAAATCTTTACCCTATCATCACCGATACTATTATCATTACGAACCGTATTAGGGTAATCGACAGTTTCAATAACCCAAAGCCTACCTTTTTCATCCCAATTCATGGCAATAGGATTTATAATATCTGGTTCAGAAGCGAACAATTCTAAATCAAAACCTGCCGGTACCTGTATTAATTTTTTAGACTCTTCAGGCGATAACGGCAACTGATATTTTGGTGCGGGATCACGCTTTTCATAGTTGGGTATATTGGCACGTTCTTCATATTTTAAGGTTGGCATATCTACCATGAACGCTTCCCAATTCTTTTTCACTTGGTCTTCTACCGCCCAAAGTATTCCTGATTTCACCAACTCTTGAAATCCTTTATTCTCCCACGCACGCTCATCATGGCCGTAGGCCGTGTAAAAAACTTTTCCTTCGCCAACTTCCTTTACCCAGGTCCAAGGTTCTCTATGGTCTCCCTCTACACGTTCCATTAAAACGGTAATATCATCGGCTATTTTATCATGTACATAGGTTTCGTCCCAGGTTTCAAAAGGTTTTAATTCTTTTGTTATTGGATGTTCTTTGTTGGTGATTTCCGCTGTGAAGGTTCCGGTTTCGTGACTCATGAATTGTGCTCCGACCAAATCTATATACTCAGGAGAATTCTTGAAACAGAAGCTTGCTGAATGTAAAGGAATAAATGCCTTTCCCTTCTGTACAAAATTCAACAATGCCTTTTCTTCATTCTTATTTATTTCCTCATGATTCGCATAAACGATAAGTCCGTCATACTTATCTAGATTATCAGAATTCAAATCAGATGGCTTTTCAGTATACGTTATATTAATACCGTCTTTGGTTAAAGCCGATGCTAAAATGGGAAAATATGCCCTTGAATTATGGTGTTCAATTTCATGCCCTAAAAATAATAGTTCTATTCTACGAGGGGCATCGTCTAAACGCTCCTTTTTAGCTGGCGTACAGGCTGCAAAAAGAAGAACGACAAGGGTAATTTTGATAAATGATCGACTGAGTTTCATAAAGAGCGTTGTTTTCTACTCTCAATATTACTAAAAATAGCCCTTTGAAATTTACTCTTACTTATCACATACTGACTGTATTTTATCATTTGATTACATATTATTGACAATATTTGATAAATTAGTATGCAATTGGTCTTTAAAACTAGGATAAAACTTGTTTACCCATCATGAAATCTGCGCTTCAAAAATCACCTATTCCCGAAAATAGGGCCTACTTGGCCCGGTCTTTAAACGAACCTGTATTTGACCCTCATTGGCATTTTCATTCAGAGCATCAATTATTTCTAGTACAAAAAGGTAGTGGCACCCGTTTTATTGGTGATAGTGTAAAGCCCTATAAGGCAGGAGATATCACCTTTACTGGTCCAAATTTACCACACATGTGGCGTAGTGAGAATGAGCAAGAACAAGAAAAGAATATCGCATGGTCTGAAGGGGTCGTTATTTATTTTCACGAAGATTTTTTAGGTGAAAACCTTTTACATAAAGAGGAAGCGATACGGTTGCGACAGGTATTTCATAAGAGTCTTAGAGGAATGGAATTTACTCAAAAAACCGCCCAAACGTTAAAGGAACTAATGTTAGACCTTGTTCATATGGATGGTTTTGATGGCATTCTTCAATTATTAAAAATATTAGATTTCATTAGCCGGACGAAAGAATATACGTTATTGGCCAGCCCTGGTTATACAAATACGTTACGGGTTGCGGATACCGAACGTATGTTTAAAGTATATGCATACGTTATGAAGAATTTTAAAACAAAAATGTCCCTTTCAGATTTGGCTCAATTGACCAATATGACGCCGACCTCTTTTAGTCGCTATTTTAAATTGCATGCAAATAAATCATTTTCTGAGTTTGTAAGCGAAATACGCATTGGTCATGCCTGTAAATTACTTATAGAGCAAAAGATGAATGTTTCACAAGCCTGTTATGAAAGCGGATTTCAAACCCTGTCTAATTTCAATAAACAATTTAAAACCATTACCGAGCGCACTCCCCTAGGCTATAAGAAAGAATACGAGGTGTATTAAAAGATATTTTTAAACAACAGACCTTTAAACATATACAACGAGATATATTAATGTTGATCACAAGCAGATTCAAGTACTTTTAAGTCATGGTTCTATCAAAACAACTGAATTTAACAAACACGTAACAACAAATACTTATAAGACAAATAAAAATCCTCTTGATTTTAGAAATTTATAAAGGATATGTTATATATATTTTATATTGGAGGTATATAAAACATATGTTCTATATACAATTGTTAGGCAACATTTGAAAAATCATTAAAGTCTGTAACAATTCAATAATTTCTCAATCTTTAGATAAAACGACAAAAAGTGAAAAAAACATTTACCCTTTTATTTGCAATTGTAAGTTTCAGCGCAACTTCACAGAATAAAATAGAATATCTACAAAACAACCGATTTGACCTAACAAAGTCAACATTTGAATTTCCTCAAAAAGATTTTCAACTTATTGGGTTTGGTGCTTACCACGGTAGTCAAAAAACCGAAACTACTGAAATTGCATTGCTTAAATCTTTGACAAATGAAGGAACAATTAAATATTATCTACCCGAAACCGACTTTAGTATAGCATACTATTTTAATGATTTTCTTAAAACGGGCGACACTATCCTTTTAAAAGAGTTAGTAGAACATTATGGAAGTCGAGTGCCTCAAGACAAAAGCATTTCTACCTATAAAAAATGGTTAGAACTTAAAACCTTAAATGACGAACTACCTAAAGAAGATAAACTTACTGTTCTTGGCGTTGACCTTTTAGTAAGCTATAAATATACCACAAAGCACTTGCTAGAATTAATTGACAGTAAAATGCACACTAGAAAATCAGTAGATGATTTAGCCAAAATGATTGAAAATGACACAATCGATTTCTTTCCTTTTTCCGCTACTTATTCAAAGCAAATTTTAGAAGATTTTGTTGAAGATTATGAAAAAAACAGTGTTGAATTTAAGGGTTATATTTTAGATAACTTCACTTTTTTACACATCTTAAAAAACTTAAAAGAGACTTTTGTAGATTTTGACAATTCTTCAAAAAGAGAACGACTAATGTATGAAAACTATGTTGCATTAAGTTCTCATTATCAATTTAAGAAAAAACCACAGTTCGCAAGATTTGGCTTCTTTCATTTAGAAAAACAATGGGAAGGTACAAACCCATCATTCTTCTTACAATTAATTAAGAATAATATTATTCAAAGGGATAGAATAATTTCGGTTATAGGATATTTAACAGAAAGCAGAGTGCTTTGGGGTAGAGTTTTGGATGATAATGGAAATTATAAAGATTACAATACAGAAGGTGGATATGGAATAGGCGACTATGAAAAGGAATATTTTCTTGGAATTGAAAAGCTAAAAGAAAGTAAAATTTCAGATATTACACTCTTCCGATTAAATCAAAAACATTCCCCATATTCTAATGGAATTCCTGACTTAATGGAAATTGTTATGACCGAAGAAAAATCAAATGGCGAATTAGTAAAGGGAAAATCTACAACAGAATATTTGGATTATGCTGTATTAATCTCAAATTCTCAAGCAAGCATTCCAATTGAAGAAATTGATAAAAAACGTTGCCTAACAATGTATATAAAAAATACGCGAAACAGCAGTAAAATACAGGATTGTGGCCCACAGTAAACTTTGTGCTCAAACGAAAGTTAAGTGCTTCGAAATCGCCTACTTTTCATATACTTAACCGTTGTGCTTCATTATCAGAAACCGCTAACCAATGATAAAATTCTTTAGAAAAATTAGACAAAACATACTATCAGAAGGAAAAACAGGGAAGTATTTGAAGTATGCTATCGGAGAAATTATCCTAGTCGTTATTGGAATTTTAATTGCTGTTGCTATTAATGACACTTATAACAACTCAAAAAACGAAGCAAAAATTAAGGTTATTCTTGCTCAAATACAGGAAGACATTATTGCAGACCTTAAAGATTCAGAGCGTATTTTAAGGATTTATTTGAGAAAAGACTCTACAGCTCGTCATATTTTAAACGATCGTGCTTCCATAAAGAATAAGTTCTGGGAATTACAACCATTTGAAGGTGATGCGAATTTTAGCGTACATAGAGAAGGTTACAAGCGCTTAATGGAGAATCTTGAGAACCTACCCGAAAAATATAATGGCCTGCTATCAAAATTAAATGATATGTATGTGGTTACCCAAGAAGACATTTACAATGCCAATGACTACTTATTAACCAAGTCTGAAAACAGTCCTTTCAACAGGATATACACCAATCCAGAGCATGCAAAACATGTTATTAATTACTTTGATACCAATGAGGCCAAAACCTATTTATTAGAAGATCCCTTTTTAAAAAACAGGACCATAGACTACATGCAAGCCTTCCGAAATATAGTGTTTACTTCAAATAGATTCAGGGTAAAAGCTACAGAACTTTACAAACAAATAGATACGCTTATAGGTAACAATGACTCTAAATTACCTAGATACCTAGAGCTACATGCTATTAAAATTTTTATTGAACCCTATTTGGGTAACTATACACATTTTGAAGGTAACAAGATAAAACATGATCTGTCTTCACTACATTTTGAAAATAACCTTATGTACTACAAAACATTCAGGGGCAAAACATATGTTTATCAGTACCAAGACAATTACTTTTTTTCTGTCAGAGGTCTCTTATTTAGATTTTATAAAAATGAAAAAGGACAACAACTCGTGGAAATAAGTGATGGCATTCGAGGTGAAATTTTGATAAAAAATTAAATTTACAAACAATATGACTCGTGATAAAATTATTCAGATGAATAACGAAAGCACAATAAAGAACTGAGGTAAAAAACAAGCAAATTCTTCCTTAATTCTCTCTTTTGTTTTTTCTGTTTATACTATCAATTTAAAGAGAATCAAACTTAAGACGTATTTAGAAAAAAGGAACAATCAGTAAGGTTAGAAACTAATTTAGTGTAAAGGCTAATCTATAACTTTTGTAAACCATGTATATTAACGAACATTCAAACTGAATAATCAAATGATTCCATTCTTTAGAAAAATTACCAAAAAAATGACAGAGGATGACAAACCATTGAGGCATATGAGATATTCAATTGGACAAACAGACGAAAACTCATGAACGGATTCGATATAGTCATGGTCATAGCCGTTATCCTATTTGCAAGATTAGGTGTACGCTTGGTAACTCGATATATTCAAATGAAAAAAGATAATAAGGATATTTCCGATTCTAAAGATCCTTAAATATGGCCGATAAAAAGGTACTCCATGAAATTCAAAAATTAGTAAATGAATTAATTGACGTAATCAATAAAGAAATAAAAAAGAAGAGGTAACGAAAGAAGTAAACTATATAAATGCCAAAATACCCAACTAATGACAGCATACCCCTACTACTAATATAATTCCCGTAGCCTTGTTTTAAGAATGAATTTACTAATTTAGGTAACGCAATCAGCAACCTTGCACTGTAATACTCGTAGCATTAAAGTTGAATTAAATTCGAATGAAAATCAGGTACTTTTTTCCTCTACTGCTCTTCATTACAATAACATCTTGTAAACAAAAAGTCCATAATCAAATCACAACAACTAAAGAATACAATTACGGCACTCAAAATGATTCAGCTCTTTTTCATTTTAATAAAGGCTGGGAATATATTATGGATTATGGTCAATGGACTTTATCTGAAAACGCATTTAGAAAAGCTATAGCTTTCGATTCTTCTTTTGTAATTGGTAAAAGTTTGGTAGGTAAAATATCTGGTGACGTTGATGAACGAATAACACTATTAAATGAAATTGGCCAAGAAAAAAATAAAATCAATAACGATGACCAGTTATTGCTAGAAGTTACCGTCGCAACTATAAAATTGTTTAATGCACGCGACCAAAAACAAAAATTAAATGCTAATTTCTATCCGAATTTCAAGAAAATAGCAGAGAACAACTACAGGGAGTTTATCCATAAATACCCTAATGAAACCTATATAAAAGCCGAGTATATTGAAGTCTTACAGTCTAATTATGGGTCCAAAACAGCATTAGATAGCCTTTATTTACTCACGACAGAAAAGCAAAAAAAAATCCCTTTTTTCATTAGCTATGCTGCTACTTTAGAGTCCGATTTAGGAAATTATAAAAAGGCATTATTAATTGCTGATAAATTTAACAGCAAAATAAACGATACAACTATTCCACAACCCTACGTTTTATACGCAAGCATTTATTTAAAGATGGATAGCTTGTCATTGGCAAAATCTCAAATAGAAAAAGCCCTAGAATTAGACCCAAAACATGTATTTGCACAACGGTTCAAAAATAAGATTGATAGTAAAATAAATAATGACCAACCATAAAGCCTTAGCCAAGCTCAATAACCTGAACATACTAAAATCAGTAAACTAAAATGATACCAACCGATATGAAGAATACGCTTAAAATAGGAATGGCTCAAATCTCTCCGGTTTGGCTGAACAAAGAAAAAACTATTGATAAAATAAAAACATATATCAAAAAAGCTGCTGATGATGATTGTGAGCTTTTGGTATTCGGCGAGGCATTGCTACCTGGTTATCCATTTTGGGTATCGTTAACCGATGGGGCCAAATTTAATTCGACCACACAAAAAGAAATATATGCACATTATGTGAAGAATTCTATTCAAATAGAAGCTGGCGAGCTTGATGAAATTTGCACATTAGCGAAAGAGCATACTATGGCCATATATTTAGGTATTATGGAACGTGCGAAAAATAGAGGCGGTCATAGTATCTATTGCTCGTTGGTATACATCGATGGTAATGGTGAAATAAAATCGGTACATAGAAAATTACAACCTACGTACGAAGAGCGCTTAACTTGGGCGCCTGGTGATGGTAACGGACTGAGGGTTCATGATTTAAAAGATTTTTGCGTCGGTGGATTGAATTGCTGGGAAAACTGGATGCCATTGTCAAGAACAGCACTTTACGGTATGGGAGAAAATCTACATATTGCTGTTTGGCCAGGTTCTGATTATAACACCCTGGACATTACCAGATTCATAGCTAGGGAATCGCGTTCTTTCGTTGTTTCCGTTTCAAGTTTGATGAGAATCGAAGATTTTCCTGAAGACACCCCACATCTTCAAGAAATACTTAAAAATGCCCCTGCCACTATGGCGAATGGCGGTTCTTGTATTGCTGGACCGGATGGCGAATGGATTATTCCACCAGTTGTCGACAAAGAAGGTCTAATTACTTCTACTATTGATTTTAATCGCGTTCTAGAAGAACGACAAAACTTTGATCCTGTTGGGCATTATTCTAGACCAGACGTAACTAAGCTTACTGTTAATAGAGAAAGACAATCGGTAATTGATATTATAGATTAGTTTGGTGAAAAACTTGAGCTAATGATTACATTAATGCAACTGTATCTTCTAAAAAAATGAAGGAAGATTTAGCTTAGTAATTCGGTTACCATTTTATTTCAATTATTAAAACACTTACCTATACAATTAAGAATCTTCATTATTCAATTCACGCATAATTTCTGCAAAAAATTGATACGATTTAATACGGTCATTACCATCAAAGATATTAGTTACGGCAATTAGCTCATCTACCTGTGTGTCTGCAATAAATTGTTTTACTTTCCTTTTAACGGTCTCTTTACTCCCAATAAATGAAAACCTAAGCATTTGTTGTACAGAAGGGTTTTGGCTTAATGCACGTAATTCATCCGTCATTTCAGTTGGGGCCTGCATAAACCCTCGCTTACCCGTCAATAAGCCTATAATCATTCTATAAAGCGATGTTGAAATTCGTTCTGCCTCTTCATCGGTATCTGCAACAATAATATTGACTCCGGCTAAAGTATATGGCTTCTCTAATACTTCAGAGGATTGAAATTCTTGATGATATATTTTTAGAGCATTCATTAAATATGTCGTTGCAAAGTGACTTGCAAAAGCATACGGCAAACCTTTTTTGGCTGCAAGATGGGCGCTATCGGTACTTGAACCTAAAATGTATATCGGCACCTCTACCCCTTCAGCTACAGTAGCCCGAACTTTTGCATTGGCATTTTCACTCGAAAAATAATGCTGTATTTTTTGAACTTCATCAGGAAAAGACATGGCAGCTTGGTAAAAATCGGATCGGATAGCTTTTGCTGTTTCTTGATCTGTCCCTGGGGCGCGTCCCAATCCTAAATCTATACGATTAGGATATAGAATACCCAACGTACCAAATTGTTCTGCTATTATTAAAGGGGAATGATTTGGTAGCATAATTCCACCTGACCCCACACGAATCTTTTTAGTGCCGTCTGCAATTTTACCAATTAAAATAGACGTTGCACTACTACCAATAGCTACCGAGTTATGATGCTCGGCCAACCAATAACGTGTATAACCTTCAGTCTCTGCTGCTTGAGCCAATGACAATGCATGATCAAAAGTATCTTTTAAGGTGGTTCCTTGTGATACTATAGCAAGGTCAAGTATGGAATATTCTATTTGTTTTTTCAAGCTAAATTCATTTATACATTTATAACTTTCAATATATACTCTAAAATATTATAGATTTTTCAGTCTTAATGTGTAGTTATCCCACACCTCATGATTAAGGGAGTAATGATAATTTCGCCCAATCTTATGCGGATTAATCAATCCTGATTCCACTAATTTTTTAATGTGATGACTGATGGAAGGCTGTGTTAAATCTAACAAATCACAAGCATGGGTACATTCTACCTTACCCTGATTCTTCTGCATGTACTGTAATATTTTTAGCCGATTAACATCACTTAACGCTTTTGATATTTTTTCTATTTGTTTTAGCTCCATGATGTTTTAATATATCGATATATTCAAATGTATCGATTAATTTTTACGTATTATTTTAATAGTATGTTAATATCTATCAAATGAGAATTATGTATTCTTTAAATCAAAAACAAATGAAGTATTTAATCAGCTATACGTTAATTATTCTATATCAAAACATGTGAAATAGCGAATATTGGTAAATCATATGCACGGAAAGAAAAACTCATCGACCGATTAAACCTAAACTTCTTTCCTGTTAATTGTATTCAACCCGACACACTTTTCGAATTTTACAATGCGGATATAAACTACCATTTAAGTGGTGAACTTCAGTCCATAGAAAAATGGAATACGTTGATTAAAACCATGCTTAAAATAAATAGAAAGCATAGTAGTTACTATTATTTTTGAATAATGGCAGATGAATTACGCTTTATAAAATTAGTGTTAGAAACCTGCCATTTCTATTTTACATATTCAAATGATTAAATTCAGTATGATATTTTTACTTGGTTGTCGTAAGGCTGATTCTAATTGAAAAATTACCTGTAATCTCATCGATGATTATATAGTTGAGTTTTAAAGATAAAGTCACGCGTAAATTCTAATAACAAATTACGGGTTTTACATATCATTTTAAGCGCAGAAGAATAGTATTGCAGATACACCTAGAAATAGAGTAACTTGTTATCATTTACAAATGTTACTGGTGCTTACACTAACGATTAACATTCAATAATCATTACTTCTAATTATGAAATTAAAAACACGTATTACTTTATTCCTTTTTATAGGATTTACTATCAACAACTATTCACAAGCAACAAGTAAGGAAAAAGTATTGTCAGAAATTCGAAATGAAGGATTCAATAATTCTAAAGCCATGAACATGTTAAGTCAGTTCACCGACATTTACGGCCAGAGGCTTACAGGTACTAGAGAGTACTATAACGCTGCTAATTGGATTTCTGATGAGATGAAAAAAATTGGTCTTCAAAATGTACATTTTGAAAATTATTGTTCTGATTGTCGAGGCTGGGGTATTAAAACCTTTGCTGTAGAAATGGTGGCTCCAAACTATATGAATATTTCAGCGTATCCTTTGGCGATGTCTAAAAGTACAGATGGCATTGTTTCTGGTACCATCATAAGTATTGAAAGTTATGCTGATATGAATTGGGTGAGAAGTGAATTTTCAGGTAAACTGAAGGGAAAAATAATCCTTTTAGGAAAAGAACCTAGAAAGAAATCACTATTAGATACTATTGAATCTAGATATTCAGAGACACAATTGAAACAAATGGAGCAAAAAGTAACCGTAAAGGTTAAAACAACTCCACTACCTGAACTTTTTGAGCAATGGAAAACTGACGATTTTTCGGATGAATCGTTCCTTAAGTTTATAGAAGCTGAAGGCGCTATAGCCGTATTGACTACTAGGTCTATGTATTTAGGTGTTTTACACCCTCAAGGAACTTATTATTATAAAGAGGGTGATTTAAAACCTTTGCCATATTTCACAATCATGCCTGAACATTTTGGAAGATTGTACCGTATGACAAAATTAAATGCAACACCCACTTTACGAATTAATTTGGAAACTGAATTTTATAGTGAACCCGAAAATAATGTAAACATCATAGGGGAAATTTCGGGTAATGATGCTAAACTAAAGTCAGAAAGCATCCTATTAGGAGCTCATTTCGATTCTTGGCATTCTGCCACAGGTGCTACCGATAATGGTGCTAATTGCATAGTTTTAGTAGAAGCTTTACGCATTCTTAAGCAGATTGGCTATGAACCCAAAAGAACTATTAAAGTTGGGCTATGGGGAGGTGAAGAACAAGCTTATTTAGGGTCGGCTGCCTATGCTAAAAAACACTTTGGAGATTTAAATGAAAATCCGAATATCGCATCTAAAAAAATTGCAGCTTATTTAAATTTAGATAATGGTGCCGGGTTAATAAGAGGTGTTTTTTTACAGAATAATGAATTGGCAAGACCCGTTTTCGAAAAAGTATTTGAGCCAATTTCTACTATAAGTTCTGGGGCTATTACTATTGAAAACACACTATCTACCGACCATGAAACTTTTGATCACTATAATATCCCATCATTTCAATTCATACAAGATGATTTAGCTTATAGGTCTGCAACTCATCATACAACTCTTGATTTCTTAGAATATGTTCCTGAAAATGACATTATGAAAAATGCTGTGATTTTAGCTTGGACAATTTATTCTTTGGATACCATGCAAGAAAACATCCCTAGAAAGCAAAAATAAGTACCCGTTAAGCAATGTAAAATGGTTTGCTGGTTACGCCTATTCATGAAAATCTTCACAGATTTCCCTTCGTTTTGTATATGCTTTAAATTAATCGTTAAAACAGGTAATACATCTTACATACATGGTCTAAAACACTAAAAAAATATTCTGTATACAATGAAAGTCAGAAATTCAATCTTTACTATTCTTAGAAATTTATCCCTATTTTTATTTCTGATTATAAGTATTTCTTGCCAAAACTCTGCAAACAAATAGAGCACTACTAAAAGTGAATCTTTAGGTTAAAAAACTGAAGAAGCTATCGAAAGTAATTTTCGACCTTATAGACATTGTATGAAGGAAGCTTATAAAAAATGGAAAAATGAAATTGTTTGATTTAAAAGTAGACTCTAGTAAAAACCTACTCCCACAAGGTGGAACAGTAAATTATTATGGTAAGATTCTGATTTTACCAGACGCAAATGATTTTTTAGACAAGTTACTAAACCAAATTAAATGGAAAAATGATGAGGCCGTAATTTTTGGCAAGAAAATAATCACGAAGCGTAAAGTGGCATGGTATGGCGAAAAACCATTTGAATACACGTATTCAAAAACTACCAAACTGGCATTACCTTGGACTACAGAATTAGTAACCTTAAAAAACAAAGTAGAGCAAGAAACAGGTGAGACTTTTAACTCATGCCTACTAAATCTTTATCACGACGGAAACGAAGGAATGGCCTGGCATAGCGATGGCGAAAAAGATTTAAAAAAGAACGGCGCAATTGCCTCTTTAAGTTTTGGTTCGGAACGAAAATTCGCATTTAAACATAAAGAAACCAAAGAAAAGGTAGAATTGATATTAGAACATGGTAGCTTATTGATAATGAAAGATGAAACCCAAACCAATTGGTTGCATCGATTACCACCCACAAAATTAAGTACGCAGCCCAGAGTGAATTTGACTTTTAGAACTATTATTGAAAAATAAATTCCAAATACAATATCCTTAGCACTACTTTCTTTTCACCACTTTCTCAGCAATTTTAAAACTCTTGAAATATCATCGTGTATTTTACTTTAATTTTGCAACATGGTCAGAAATGTACAGTTACGATTAACGTTAAAGGAAGAAGCGACTCCTAATGGTTTAGAAATACGTACGGCAAAGTATCTTGGTCTTGTAGAAGGCACCTTTAAGATAAGGGTACTTCGAAAATCTATTGATGCACGTAAACCTAAAATCGTATTCAATTACAAACTGGCTGTTTATATTAATGAACCCGCCCCTAGCAATGCTATATCTTTTAATTATAAAGATGTTTCTAAGGCAAAACCGATTCATATTATAGGTTTCGGACCTGCAGGAATGTGGGCTGCACTTCGTTGTTTAGAAATGGGATACAAACCTATTGTACTAGAACGTGGCAAAAATGTAAAAGACCGTAGACGCGATTTAAAAGCAATCAACCAAGACCATCAAGTTAATCCAGAAAGCAACTATTGCTTTGGAGAAGGTGGTGCTGGCACGTATTCTGACGGAAAATTATATACCCGAAGCTTAAAACGTGGCGATGTACGTCGCATATTCGAAAGCTTGGTGTTTCATGGTGCTACAGAGCAAATATTAATAGATGCGCATCCGCATATCGGAACTAACAAACTCCCGAAAATTGTTCAGAACATAAGAGAAGTAATACAGCATCATGGTGGCGAAATACATTTCAACACCAAAGTGACCGATTTCGTTATCAAGAACAACACGTTAAAAGCCATCATTCTTAATGAAAAGGATGAAATGGCAGTAGAACGAGTCATTCTTGCTACCGGACATTCCGCACGTGATATATTCGACCTTTTACACAAAAAGGATATTGCATTAGCAGCAAAATCATTTGCTATGGGCGTTCGCGTAGAACATCCGCAGCATATCATTGACAGTATTCAATACCATTGTTCTGGTGAGCGAAGTGAACTATTACCTGCAGCATCGTATAGTTTGGTTGAACAAGTAAAAGAGCGAGGCGTTTACTCTTTTTGTATGTGTCCCGGTGGATTCATTGTACCAGCTGCAACCGCACCCGGAGAAGTGGTTGTAAATGGTATGTCACCATCAAAACGGAATAACCTATATGCAAATTCTGGTATTGTCGTAGAAATTAATGTAGATACCGATATTCCTAAGTACGAAAAATTCGGAGCTCTTAAAGGATTGGAATATCAAAAGGATTTAGAACGTTTGGCGTTTACCTCAGGTGGGCGTACACAAACTGCTCCTGCACAACGGCTAACTGATTTTGTAGAAGGCAACTTGTCTGCAGACTTAAACCCTACTTCCTATCAGCCAGGTCTAAAGTCCGCTCCCCTACACTCCTTATTGCCAAAACTAATTGGAGGAAGACTACGCCAGGGTTTTAAGGCCTTTGGTGATAAAATGCATGGGTATTACACTTCAGAAGCAAATATCGTTGGCGTAGAATCAAGAACCTCATCACCGGTAAGCATCCCTAGAAACGAACAATTAGAGCATCCGGTCATCAAAGGTCTTTTTCCATGTGGTGAAGGTGGTGGCTATGCAGGTGGTATTGTATCTGCTGCAATGGATGGTGAACGCTGTGCCGAAGCAGCCATGAAGGGGCTTTAAAAGGTTAAGAAGCAAATTCAAGCGTAAAGTTCAAAACTCAAATTGAATTCAAGATTAAGAGAAAGCAGATACGAGTGTAAATTGAAAACTGGCAACTGGTAACTGAAAACTGAAAACTGAACATTAAGCCATTTTAGGCTTGTTTGCTTTAGTGATGAAGTTTAACTCTTTTTTGATTTTTGAATTTTTGAATTTGTATAAACGAGCTACTTCAGTTATAGACTCAAGGTTTAACTCATAAGTTGTTTCAGTAACGATTGTCATTTCAATAGTTTCAACCTTAACTTCGTTAGTAGCGTTTTGTGCTTGTGCAGTAAAGCTTAAGAAGATGATAAAGATAATTGTTAGTATTGTTTTCATGACTTGCGTTTGTTACACTTATAGAACGCAGCAGACCTTGTTGTACTAGGTAGTGAATCGTTGAAAAACACATATTACTCGATAGTTTACAAGTGTTAGGTTGAAGTGTAAAATCTTGTCGATAAACGACACAGTAACCAAAATCACCTTACCGATAATTGATGTCGTTAATCGACTATTAGTTCTGTCTAAAAACTTTTAAATCATTATTAGAGTGTCTATTTTTCTTTTTTCTATATTCTGCCCTTGCTTCACATAGAAATACTTTATGCTCATTACTTTCTAAAAAACACTAAAAACCAGTTCTAATCCCTATTTCCTATCTACTATCTACTTTTTAATTACTTCCACATTAAAGCTTACCTTTGCCGCTTATTAAAAATTATGACATTTAAAGAACTCGGCATTGCCGAACCAATCCTAAAAGCCTTAGAAGCTGAAGGTTATACTCATCCTACTCCAATTCAAGAGCAATCTATCCCTATACTTCTTAAG
This sequence comes from uncultured Maribacter sp., assembly GCF_963974015.1. Lineage (GTDB taxonomy): Bacteria > Bacteroidota > Bacteroidia > Flavobacteriales > Flavobacteriaceae > Maribacter. Next base: position 540,900 of record NZ_CAXBBZ010000002.1, read on the forward strand.
GGCAAAGACCTTTTAGGTGTTGCACAAACCGGTACAGGTAAAACAGCTGCCTTTGGTATTCCTATTCTTCATCATTTGTATGAAGGTATTAGTTTAAGCCAATCGAAACGCAAAGTAAAAGCGTTGGTCGTTACTCCTACTCGTGAACTTGCCATTCAAATAGGCGAAAGTTTTACTGCATATGGTAAGCATACCGGACTTAGAAATACCGTTATTTTCGGTGGTGTTAAACAAAGTAAACAAGTAAGTGCCTTAAGAAGTGGTGTAGACATATTGATTGCTACTCCCGGGCGTTTATTAGATTTAATGAACCAAGGTTTTATTTCCTTTAGAGATTTAGAGCATGTTGTTTTAGATGAAGCCGACCAAATGTTGGATATGGGTTTCATACATGACATTAAAAAAATAATTGCAAAACTTCCTCCAAAAAGACAGTCACTTTTCTTTTCGGCTACCATGCCAAAAGATATTGTAGAGCTTTCTCGTAAAATGTTAGGCGATTTCGAGCGCGTTACCATTAAACCCGAACAAGCTACCGCAGAGAAAGTAGAACAAGGTGTTTACTTTGTAAGTAAAGGCAACAAGCCTAAACTTTTGGTTCATTTATTAGAACAACAGCCAAAAGCTTCTGTGTTGGTATTTTCACGCACAAAACATGGTGCCAATAAGATTGTAAAGAAATTGGCACAGGCCGATATTCGGTCTGCCGCTATTCACGGTAACAAATCACAAACTGCACGACAAAAAGCTTTAGGTGATTTTAAAGATGGTAAACTAAAGGTATTGGTTGCTACAGATATTGCAGCTAGGGGTATCGATGTTGAAGATTTATCTTTGGTGGTAAATTATGACTTACCAAATGTATCTGAAACCTATGTGCACCGTATTGGTAGAACAGGTCGTGCCAGTGCAAGCGGTACCGCACTTTCTTTTTGTGATAAAGAAGAAAGAGCTTACCTACGTGATATTGAAAAACTCATTAAACAAGCAGTACCTCGTATGCCAGAACATCAGTTTATGGATGAGGATACAAAAGATGAAGATGATGATAGGCCAGCACGTAGCCCACGAGGACCAGGAAAATCTGGCAATAAAAATAGACCTGGTGGTAACAACTTCCGTGGAAAAAATAACAGGAATACAAGTAGACCAAAAAAGAGAAACGACTCTAGTAATAGAGATTAGTTTAAATTGAAAATTTTCTAAACAAATAAAAACCCGCATGACTATAATCATGGGGGTTTTTTTAGCTAAAAAAATAATAAATACATAAAATCGAATTTCTTTTATTAACGCGCCATTCTAATTAGTTGGCCATGTAAACCTATTTCAAATTCCCTGCTGCAATACCTTCTTGCATCTGCTTAGTCTTAGCAGTTGTTGCACCCTCATTGTAGGTTATATTTTGATTTAAGGCCATGTTATAATCCTTAAACATACTTGCTGTCATATGCGATGCATAGGTATCACTACCTATTGGATTCATAAACCTGATCAATCCCCAATTTAACTTCTTACCTGAATCTACCTCTTTTTGATGTAAAGGCTGAAATACCTCTTTCTCTGCATTTTCATAGGTTTTATTATTCTCAAGGTCAACTTTCATCATGTCTATTTCGGCAACTGTACCCAAAACCATTTCTGCTGGCGAAAACCCTGTTGTTATGGCAATTTGTTGAGCATATATTCGTACTGCTATACCGCTTATTTTTGCTGAACCATTAATTTTTGCGGTAAGTTCGGTTTCTGTCATATTAGGATAGGCCGCCTTAGCCCTTTCCTCTAAGTGTTCCCAACTACTACCATCCATCATTTTTACGGGGTCATTATACAATGACACTGTTAGGTATTGAAAATCTTGCATTTCTTCTCCTGGTTGTAAAGACCATAAATCCCATCCTATAATATCTCCTGATTTTATCCGCTGTAGTTGAATTTTCTCCTAGAATGTTTCGTTTTCGTCGTATGCTGCAGGTTGTTCGTTATCTACCTTCATAAATTCAAAAACCAGATATAATGTTCCTTGTGCATTGGTCTTAACACCGAATAGCATTAATGCGATAATTAGTATTCCTTTTTCATGTTCTTATAATTTAGTGGTTATATCAAATATGATTCCCATGAACCATATGTTATTGTATCTGATTATTTTGAAGAAGAAATTGAGAACAGGACGATCTTATGTAAAAAGTGTCCTAATAGAGGTAAACTATCCAAAAGATTTTTAGGGATAACACAAGTAATTATATAGTACGTATACGATTCAATAACAGTTCTTTATGCGATTTTCCTATAGGAATCACTTTTCTACCAATTTCCAAATGACCATCGGCCAAAACGTCTAATTTTGAGATATTAATTATAAAGGAACGGTGTACACGAACGAAACTAGATTTTGGAAGCTTTTCTTCCATCACCTTTAGTGTGCATGTTAGTATATGCTTGATTTTAGGAGTAATTAGAATGCAGTAATTGCGATCGGCCTCAATATAAAGTATGTCTTCCAAAAGTAGTTTCTCCATCCTTCCATTATGACGTACGAAAATCCGGTCTTCAAGTACTTCAATATGCTGCGTATTTTTACTCGATTCTTTCTCATCTTTCATTTGCTCAACGACTAAAGCGATGGTACGTTGCAGGCTTAATTTGTTGAAGGGCTTTGTGATAAATGCCTTAGGATGGGTTTCTTTGGCCTTATTAAAAGTAGCATCGTCACTATTGGCAGTAAGGTATATAATAGAAATGTTATTATTTTTTTTAATTGCTTTGGCGGTTTCTATGCCACTTAGCTCTCCTTTTAGATTAATATCCATTAACAATATGTGTGGTCTATTCTCTCTGACATGCATAATGGCCTCTTCTCCCCTAGGTAAAATACCGGTAACCTCATAGCCAAGACTTGTCAACTGAATAGACAGATTGGCCGCTATGATCATGTCATCCTCAACTATTAATATACTAACCTTTTCTTTTTCCATTAAGCAGCTTTTGTATTTTGAAATTGTATACGTACCGAAGTACCTTGATTCGTTACCAAAATCATTTTTCCATCCAATTGTTTTACCAATAAATCAACTAAATGTGTTCCAAAACCGGTACCATTAACTTGTGTATCCGTTGGCATACCTATACCATTATCCTTAACCTGCAATACAAATAAATCTGCTTTCTTTTTTAATGCCAAATGTATAATACCCTTTCTATCATCTGGAAAGGCATATTTTAAAGAGTTAGTAATCAACTCATTGACAATAAGACCTATAGATATTGCCATATCGACATCAAGTTCAAGTTCATCCATTTCTAAATTAATCGCTACCTGATCGTTCTTACCATAGGAATGGATGATATAATCGGATAGATTAATAAAATAATCCTTCATTTCTACAGTCGCCAGTTTTTCCCCTAGATATAACTTTTGATGAATCATACCCATACTATGAACACGTTGCTGACTTTGCTCGATGGCATCCAAAATTTTAGGATCTACAATTCGGGCTGCCTGAAGGGATAGTAAGCTAGAAACGATCTCAAGATTGTTCTTTACCCGATGGTGTATTTCCTTCAGCAAGAATTCCTTTTCAGCATTTTTATTTTGCAAAAGTTTGTTCTTTTTTATATTGTTTGAAATAGCCTTATACGCTAATAGAAGCAACAATAACAACAAAATCGTGATTATGATAATAAGATGTTGACGTGTCTGCTGCTTTTTTATCTGTGTTTGTTGCAACACTATCGTACTTTCCTTTTGTGCCACATCAAATTCTGTTCTTAACTGTGAAAAACGAAGATCGGCCTCGGCTGTAAAAACTTCATTTTTTAGTGAATCATATACAGAAAATGAACTATAGGCATTTTTATAATCGTTGTTTTTAGCATAAGCCCTACCTAATTCATTGTACGCTTCGCTCAAAAAGTAGGCATCTCCAAAATCTTCAGTGGCAACTGTTATTGATTTTTTGAGCCCCTCAATAGCTTCTGCACAGTTTCCTTTCTTATTTTGCATTTTTCCAATGGCCAACCAAGAGCGCATAATCATGAAGTTATTTTCCAAAAGCTCAGCATATTTAACGGCATTTCGGCCAGCTTCCATCGCATTTTCAAATTCACGTAAATAGGTATATAGATCTACCAATGATATATATACATCGCTCAAATTATTATAAAACCCATAGCGCTCACCAATAATTATAGAGTGCTCATAGTATTTCCTAGCATTTTCATAGTCCTCTAAAGCCAGGTAATTATTGCCGGTTACATATAACGTAAAGTCGTAGTCCAAATCTGTAATACCCCAAGCTTCAAATAATTTTAACGAACTAAGCCCATATTTTACTCCCGATTCAAATTTCCCCTGTTTCCAAAAAAGATTACTTAAATCACTATAAGCAATAGCCGTGGCCTTTTTATCGTTGAGTTTTTCACCTAGGTCGAGTGATTTTAGTGCATAGTCAGCAGCTTTATCTAGTTGCCCCCTGCGTTCATATACATAGCCTAACTGGGTATTTAAAAATGGTAGGTCAGATTTAGGAACCTTAGCTTTTGCCAATTCCAAAACGTTTTGGGCACTGTCTAATTTCTCCATTCGCAGAAGAATGGCTCCTTGGGTGATTTGAAATCTACCATGCCAAGCAAGGTCATTTTTCAAAGAAGTAAGTTCTAGACCCTTTTTGGTGAACTCCATGGCAGTGTTCAAGTTTCTGGTATGCCAGTAATAAGCCAAATCATTGAGCATGGAGAATTGAACCGAATCTGTTTTTACCTTATGATACTCCTGTTCTAAAGTATCTAGATAAGAGGCTCCAAAGTTATCGGTATCAACAAATACCTTTTTATAAGGATGGTCACTGTTCAAGTCAACTAATTGACCATAGCCAAAGCTTAGTCCCAAAAAAGACAGAATAAAAGTGTATCCAATTTTTTGAAATAAAGCACTCATATTGCAGATTGATACTCATCGAGGGAAAATGAGCTTTCACTAAATGTACAACATTCTAGTCAGTAACCTCTCGATCAATAAATTAGCTCGTTCGGACAACATATGCTAACACTTATCCATTATCACCTATTAATTCAATTGTTTATCATTTCCTTTAAAATAATGAGGTTTTTGGAAAAAAGTCCAACATGGAAAAACTTAAATTCAATTTGTTCGCAATACTAATATCATTATTCTTTGCATGTAAGGATACAAATGCTCTCGAAACAAAGGATATTTTACCCAAAACCAATACTTCAGCAACTATTTTAAAAAAGGCTACAAAAACCTATTTAAGCGCATGGAGCGATAATGATACCGTTTTGCTCAAGATGATTACCATAAATAAATTGGTACGTAATGTAAACGGTAAAATACAATCGACAAATCAGAGTGAGCTTTTTGAATCGATGCAAATCTGGCATAGGGCAATGCCAGATTTTAAAATGATCGATAAAGAAATAAATGTATTTGAAAACAGAACATATGTCAATTGGATTGGTACAGGAACCAACACAGGTATGTTTGGTGACATACCCCCTACCGGAAAAATTGGTCATACAGTAGGCATGAGCATTCTAACTTTTGATGATGAAGCGCATATGGTTCATGAGTCCGTTGTCTTTGATAATTTGGGGCTATTAAAGGAATGGGGCTATTCAATTTCCTCCCCAATTATGGAGTAAAAAAGTATGTCAATTCAAAAACTTTAAAAAATAGTAGTTCTATACCATCCTTTTAATTTTGAATGAATTAATTTGTCTTTATGAAAAGACAGCTTTTAATTTACGGTAGTGGTAGACATACCGTGCCTTTTTTGAAGTACATGGCAGAGACTACGGGTAAGAACAAACCTAACCTGTGTTTTATTCCTACCGCTAGTGGTGAAGATCAAGATTACATCAACTCATTTTATGACGTCTGTTCGCAGATTAATGTGGTTCCACATGTGATGAGCGTATGGATAAATTCTTATGATCAGAAGGAATCGTTCGATGAAATCATTTCAAAAATGGATGCTATTGTCGTTGGCGGTGGAAACACCCTAAACATGTTGGCTATATGGAAAGCACAAGGCATTGATATTGCCCTCAAAAAAGCATATGATGATGGAGTAGTTATGGGTGGCGGTAGTGCTGGTTCTTTATGTTGGTTTAATGGTGGGACAACAGATTCAAGACCAAAGGAATTAAGCATCGTTGGTGGAATGTCATTTATTGATAAAAGTCATTGTCCGCATTATAATTCAGAAGCTTCTCGAAGACCTTTATATCATAATAATATTGCAATAGGTAAACTATCCGATGGTTACGCTTGTGATGACCGTTCTGCCATTCATTTTATTGATGAGGTAGTACATACCTCTATTTCTTTAGACAGTCAAAACCATTCCTATTACGTACATATCAACAGTGATGGTGAAATCGAAGAACAACTTTTACCAAGCACTATTGTAACTTAAAGTAATTAAGTAAATCTAAATTAATTTTTAGGAGAAGTAAATCATGTTACAATGCCAGAACAACTAATATGTATCTGGTACGCTCCCCTATTTTGTGTGCTGATTAATTTCCATTGCTCTATTTTATTATAGAAAACGATCATTTTATTATTAGACATAAAATCCATTCGCCAAAAGCCTCGATAAATAAAAAGAACTATTCGGACAGTTTAAAATCATATCCGTCCAAAACCAATTGTATTTAAAACGGAATATTGATTTCTTTAAAATGGCTCCTTCACTTAGAATTTAAAAAAATAGTATTAATTAGTAAATCAATAAATCATGAAAAGATTAAGAAACATATTTCTTTTTGTCACCCTAATGTTTGGAGTAACTTTAAGTATGGCACAAGAGCCTAAAGTGTCTTTAGATTTCGACAATGGGAAAACCGCCACCGAAACACTAAAAAAGTATGTGACAGCATTACAAAATGCCGATGCTGAAGGCGTAGCTGCTTTAATGACCAAAGACGCAATGGTTTATGGACTTGGTGGTGGCTTAGACTCTTTGAATGCAACGCAACACAAAGCATATTGGGTCAATAGCCTTACCAACTACAAACATAATATTTCGAATGATTTGTATTTACCTGTAAAGGTGGAAAATAATTGGAATGAAGGGGAATGGTTGCTTACCTGGGGCGTAAACACCCTTGAAAACAACAAAACCGGAATTGTAACACCCGTACCTTACCATATTGCTTCATTGGTAGTCGACGGTAAAATTACGACCATGCGTTATTATTTAGACTATATCAGCTTATTGACAAAACAAGGGTATTCGGTAACACCGCCCACTGAATAATATAATCTACCCGAACCTTTATAAACAATCAAACTTTGGCCTACCCAACATCACTTTTCTATAAGCAGCAGTTTAGGTATTATCAACCGGTCTGCTGCTGGTAAAAACTGATGAATAAAAATAATAACAGGCAGACCTAACTCGGGGGAATCTATTTTGTCAATAGTTGTGTTTTAATTTTAGTATTATTGAAAACAACCACTTATCTATTGACAAATAAGGTCTGCCTTTTTTTAAAGCATTCGAAAAAGGTAATGATTAAGTCGCACTGGGTTTATCGGATAAAAAAGTCGCGTGGAACATGACAGAGGAGAATGCCCAATCATATGGCAATCCAAACAAATGACAAAGAGCGTATAGAACGGCATATTTGCTCGACATGTGAGAGAACATGAATACTTTAACCTTAACGATATTGAACTACATAATATGTATAATGACAAAGTGCTCGAAATATTATGGTTTAATGCAAAAAGGAAGAGTAATGTGCACAATATACCGCTCAATTCGCACATCTTTGAACCCTGAAAAATGGGAAAGTAGTTATATTTTAACAATATAAAGACACCAAGCGATTGGCAGATGTGGCTAATAAATAATCAACAACCTTAAAAACACTAAATATTTTGAAGAAAACATCATTTTTAAAATTTGGAACTACCTTACTTTTAGTAATAATTACCACGGTTGGTTGTAACCGACCACAAAATGAAAAAGTAACGGAAAAAGTGGTAGAAACAGTAGAAATTGAATCTGAAGCCCCCGAATATTTCCTGCTTCGACCAGAGGTAGAAAAAGCCTATGGCTATTCACATGCCGTTAGAATAGGAAAAGATATAAAAATCTCTGGTGCTGTAAGTATGGACGATAAAGGAAATCCAACAGCTATAGGGAATTTTGAACAGCAAATGATTAACTGTTATACAGATTTGGAAAGAATCTTAGCGCATTATGACTGTACATTTGATGATGTAGTTGTAGAAAACATATTTACTACCAATATGCCTAAATTTTTGGAAGCTGCCGTTTATAGAAATGAAATCTACACGAAACATTTCCCAACAGGATCTTGGCTTGGGGTAAAAGAATTGGCATTGCCAGAATTGATGATCGAAATAGAATTAGAAGTGTATAAAGCAGATTAAAAGTAGTGTCAGGAGATTTTAAAAGTCAATTTCCCTAAAGCAGATGTCATTACCATAGGCAACATTCTTCTTGATTGGGGCATTAATTATTATTGAAAATAAAATTGATAATAATCGAAATAAAAATCATATTGGATTGCCGATGTCTTTAAATATGCTTAACGAAACATCTGAAGGGTGCTATTTTTGGCTGCAGATTTTAGTATGTTGTCAAAAGAAGTTTGTTTTCAAGAAATCTCTAGCATCAAGCTTACGGGGCCAGCAAGTGCAGTAATTACATGTAAATGATTTAAAAAAAATTAAGTTGATTTCAGTAGTTGTTTGAATTAACTATTTATCAAACTGACCAACACTTTCAGGACCCGAATGTACATTTCGGGTCTTCTTTGATTAGAATTCAATGTTCTATGCTATAACCTAAAATTAATACACATGAAAATTAACTATGCAACATTCGCGTTACTTCTGATATCCCTATTTTTGATTAACTGTTCGGATCAATCATCAGATTTAGGCGCAAATTGGACTTCTTATGCTTCAGATAAATTTAGTTCCAAATACTCTCCCTTAGACCAAATCAATAAGGAAAATGTAAAAGATCTCCAAATGAAATGGACTTGGGAATCCCCAGATAATGATCTTAAAGAACAATTTAAATTTCCTGTTTCTATTTACCAGGCCACCCCTATTGCAATCAATGGAATATTGTATGTAAGTTCCTCAACGGCAATAGTATCAGCAATAAATGGATCAACTGGCCAAACTATTTGGACCTATGATCCAGAAACCTATAAGTCGAATGCTCCTGCACATGGAGCATATATTCACAGAGGGGTTTCCTATTGGGATGACGGGAAAGAAGGGCGAATTATAGTTGGAACCCCCGATGCTCGGTTAATATCATTAAATGCCAAGGATGGGAGTTTGGTTGAATCATTTGGTAAAAGTGGAATAGTAGACCTTTCCCAGGGTCTAAGCCGTCCGTTCGATGCTTCTCACTATGGAATTTCCACTCCTCCAATTATTGCCAATAACGTAATTGTAATTGGAGCTTCGATTACAGATGCAAGCCCACAGAGTATGAGGCCTCCTGGAGATGTAAGAGGATTTGATGTAAAGACAGGAGAGCAATTGTGGGTATTTCATACCATACCACAAGCTGGTGAATATGGGAATGATACTTGGGAAAATGAATCTTGGAAAATTACCGGTAACACCAATGTTTGGACAAGAATGAGTGCCGATGAGGAGTTGGGATATGTTTATTTACCAATAAGTACACCAACTAACGATTGGTATGGTGGCAATAGATTAGGAGACAACTTGTTTGCAGAAAGTTTAGTGTGTTTGAATACCCGAACAGGAGAACGAATTTGGCATTTTCAAATGGTTCATCATGGCGTATGGGATTACGATTTACCAGCAGCTCCTAATCTTTTAAACATTAATAGAGATGGTAAATCTGTGAAAGCTGTTGCGCAAGTGAGTAAACAAGGATTTACATATGTATTTAATCGTGAAACAGGTGAACCCATATGGCCTATTGAAGAAAAACCTGTACCACAATCTACTGCGCCAGGTGAACGAACCTCTCCCACACAACCATTTCCCACAAAACCAGCTGCTTTTGACAGACAAGGTGTCACCAAAGATGATATTATCGATTTTACTCCTGAATTGTTTGATGAAGCTTGGGCAAGTTTAAATGAAATAGATAAGGGTGAATTGTTTACCCCTCCTACCGAAAACGGCTTAGTGTATCTACCAGGAGCACTAGGCGGAGCAAACTGGCATGGAGCAGCTGTAGACCCGGAAAGTGGGGTGCTCTATATTCCTTCGATGACATTTCCCGGGTTTTTTAAAATAATAAAATCAGACTCTACAAAAACAGATGCCAATTATGAATGGCAAGGATTCTGGGTCTCAGGTCCACAGGGTCTTCCATTGTTTAAGCCGCCTTATGGTAGAATTACAGCTATAAACTTGAATACCGGAGATCATAAATGGCAGTCCCCCATGGGAGAAGGTCCTAGAAATCATCCTTTGTTAAAAGATTTGAATTTACCCAGATTGGGGTGGAATTTACGTGGATCTCCTTTACTTACGAAGACCTTGCTATTTATTGGGCAAGAAGGCAAGTATTGGGAGTATGTACCTGCCTTGGTTGGCGGAGCAAAACTAAGCGAAGTACAAACTCAAGAAATTATAAATTTTGAACCAAAAATGCAAGTGTTTGATAAGGACAGTGGAGCGTTGATTCATGAAATTGAACTTCCCTTGAATGTTACGGCTGCGCCCATGACCTACATGGTAGAAGGTAAACAATATATTGCATTTGCTGTGGGCGGATCAATAGGACCTGCAAAAATTATTGCATTAGGATTAAAATAATACGGCATTAAACGGCATAGAATAACGTATATAAATTAAAATAGAGTATACCAAAAATCTTTAAAACGGCATCTGGGTATGCTGACTTAATAAGAATTTAATCTATATGATGATTGATGATTTTGGCTTTCTAACAATAGTATTTTTCGTCCTCTCGAAATCTAAAGTAGATGAAACTAAATCAAACATTATGGTTGATATAATTGGTTCTGCTTTTCTTTATTTAAATCTATATATTAGTAGATATATTTAGTAAATAATTATGAAATATTAGCGCTCTAGAGAGCAACAAACAAAATAAAAAACTAAAAAAATGAGTAACTCAAGTAAAAATTGGTCAAAGAACGAACTGAAGGTCTATCTGTTATTATTATGTGCACAGGCAGATTCAGAACTGACCCAAATAGAGATTGATATGATAAAGCAAAAAACAGATAGCGCCACGTTTGCATCACTCTATAAAGAATTTATAAAGGATGATGAGGATACCAGCTTTGAAAAAATAGAAGCTTCAATCGGTGTCCTCGAATATAGTCAGATGGAATTGTCGGATTTAAAAAAGGAACTCTATGAACTCTTCCGTTCAGATAAAAAATTCACAGCCGCAGAACAATATTTGAATAAAATACTTGACAATATTCTGTACTAAATATTTAAGTGAATTTATACATGTCAAATTATTTTAAGAAAAGAGTTATGTGCATCTTCAAAGCTATAGCATTCAAATAAAATCATATTCTGTAGTATTTTTCGTCAATATGTCAAATAACCCTAACTCCATATAAAAATCTCCTGTACTTAAAGTAAAACTTAAAGCTAATTTTCTTAATTTAAACAGCTACAAAGCGCCCCACTAGTTATTTAAAAGGTCAAGTTATGCCTGGTCATCAAATGGATCATAAATCATATGTATTGATTTTTTAGTTTTTTAAAAATTAGAAATGCTCTATATAACTACAAGTATGTTTTAATTGGCGTTTTTCTATTTCAACAGCAGTACCGACCAAACTATGAAACCAACCAAAAAGATTGAGGCCACAGTATTAGATGTTTATAATAAGTGGTTGCACAGCTACTTAAATGGTGATGTGGCCACCTACAATTTCTACTTAGATGATGCCTTTCATTTTATTGGTTCTACTGGCAATGAAGAATTCTTAAACAGAAAGGATACTACTAATTTCTTTAAGGTTACAGCTGAACAACTTTCTGGAAAGACCCAGTTACGTAATGAAACCAAAATTGTTGAGCAGTTTGGGGAATTGGTATTTATTACCCACCTATTCGATGCTTGGTTTATGAATGGAAATGATTGGAATTTTTACGGTCGATTTCGTTTTAGCAATATACTAGAGCAGAATGAGGCCGGTTGGCATTTTGTGTATCAACACTATTCCACACCGGACAGCAAAGCACAGGAAGGAGAAACTATAGGTTACGATCAAATAAGTGCGGAAAACCTTCAATTGCGCGAAGCAATACAACGACGCACGAAAGAACTCGAAGAAAAAAATCGTGAGTTAGAAATAGAGGGGGCATTGCAGAGAATCCGTGCACAAGCGGTAGCGATGAAAGAATCGACAGACCTGCTGGATATAGTGGTCACCATGCGTACCGAATTCACCAACCTAGGCCACGAAGCACATTATTTCTGGCATATGATGTGGCTGCCCGATACATACGAGAAGGCAATGACTTCTGGGGACGGAACCAAAATAGGTTTTGTAATGGAGTTACCCAGACACATCCATGGGGATATCCCATTGTTGACCAAATGGGAAAAGAGCAAGAAACCTTTGATCGTCTATACAATGGAGGCCGAAGATGCGATAGCATATATAGATAAAATGATATCGTTGGGCGATTTTCAGAATATTGATCCCCAGGCACCAAGTCATGACGATGTCCGGCATATTGGCGGACTTACCTTCATTATGGCGCGTACCACACATGGGGAAATCGGGTATAGCTTACCCGGGGTAGTTGAAAATCCGCCACAGGAAGACCTCGAAATTTTGGAACGTTTTGCTGGAGCATTCGACTTGGCCCACCGTAGATTTTTAGACCTTCAAAAAGCGGAAAAACAGGCTCGTGAGGTAGAAATAGAACTCGCTTTAGAAAAAGTAAGAAGTCGTACCATGGCCATGCGCAACAGTTCAGAATTGGCAGAGGCCTCTGCCCTGTTGGATGAACAGGTACGCAATCTAGGAATCAAAACCTGGGGGTGCGCTTTTCATATCTATGCGGACAATGATGAAGGGGATGGCGAATGGTTCACTAGCGAAAATGGTAAGTTGCCTTTTTATAAAACTCCCAGAGAAAAATTCTTTTTAGATTTTTATAAGAAGGGACAGCGTGGAGAAAAGTTTCATGTACAAGAATTTTCAGGGGCCAAATGCAAGGCGCATTATGAGTATTTAAAATCAATTTCCGTTTTAGGTGATTCCCTTAGAGCCATGGAAAACTCAGGTCTCTCTTTACCCGACTACCAGATTGACAATATAGCTTTCTTCAAGTATGGGTACATTCTATTCATCACTTATGAGCATGTACCAGAAGCCTATATTATTTTCCAGCGTTTCTCTAAGGTCTTCGAACAGACGTACACGCGCTTCCTTGACCTTCAAAAAGCCGAGGCACAAGCAAGAGAGGCTCAAATAGAGATGGCCTTGGAAAAAGTACGCTCTCGTACCATGGCCATGCAGCATAGTGATGAATTGCCAGAAGCTGCTAATCTGCTGTTCACAGAAATTCAAAAATTGGGCATTCCGGCTTGGAGCTGTGGTTACAACATATTGTCTGATGACAAAAAATCGAGTATCTGCATCATGAGCAGTGAAGGTGAAATGCAGATTCCTTTTGTTTTACCGCTTACAGAACATAAAAGCTTAAAACCATGGCATAAAGCCATAAAAAATAACAAAAAATTTTTCTTTCACGGTCAGGATGGAAAGGATTTGGTTGAACATTACAACTACATGAAATCGCTTCCAGGTTTAAAAGAAACGTTTAAGCAATTTGAAGATGCAGGCTTACAGTTGCCCACCCAGCAATTTAACCACCTCGTTCGTTTCAACGAAGGCTTCTTGCTCTTTATTACCTATGAGGAAGTACCTGAAGCACACGATATCTTTCAACGATTCGGAAAGGTTTTTGAACAAACCTATACCCGCTTTTTAGACCTTCAAAGAGCAGAAGCACAAGCTCGTGAAGCGCAGATAGAAGCTTCTTTGGAAAGAGTTCGTTCTAAAACAATGGCCATGCACAGCAGTGAAGATGTGGACATTACCGTACTTACCTTATTTGAAGAGGTTTCAAAATTGGGGCTGGACAAGTCCATCCGTTGCGGTATTGGAATTCTCCAGGACAGGGAATATATGGAAACTTGGTCGGCTACTTCTACTCTAAACGGTAAGGTAGACCTTAAAGTGGGAGACTTGGATATGACTTTACATCCCCTATTGGTAGAAATTAAGAAAACATGGCAAAATGGCAAGAAAACTTTATCCTACGAATTAGAAGGTAAGGAAGTAGAGGAATATTATACCGTATTGAACCGTGCACCTCAATATCCTTTTCAGGTAGATTTGACTAAACTTCCAAACAAAACATACCACAACAGTTTCTATTTTAATGCAGGGGTTCTTTTTGCTTTTACGGACGCACCAATTTCAAAGGAAGCAGTTAGCGTGCTCAATAGATTTTCTGGTGTTTTTGGACAAACGTATACCCGCTTCCTCGACCTTCAAAAAGCAGAAGCACAGACGAGGGAATCAGAGATAGAACTGGCATTGGAAAGAGTAAGGGCAAGAACTATGGCCATGCAATCATCTGAAGAACTGGCAGATGCAGCCTTTGTGCTTTTTGAACAGTTACGTAATCTAGACGGTAAACTTTGGGGTACCGGTTTTGGCTTGTGTGATGAGAATTTGGACACGGATGAATTTTGGTTCGCGAATGAAAATGGCGTCTTCCCACCCGTTGTGATTCCCAATACTACCGACCCCGCACATAAAGAGATGTACCAGGGGTGGTGCAAAAAAGTTGATTTTCTAACCCTTGAAAAATCTGGCAAAGCACTAAAGCAGCATTATAATTACATGTTATCCATTGCTGAGGTAAGGCCCTTTTTTCAAAAAATCTTAGACGAGGGACTTCAATTTCCTGAAAAACAGCAATGGAACGCCGCTTATTTTTCAAAGGGCTATTTACTGATTATCACACTAGAACCCTATGCCGATGTAGAAATCCTAAAAAGATTTGCCAACGTTTTTGAACAGACGTATACAAGATTTTTAGACCTTCAAAAAGCAGAAGCACAGGCACGAGAAGCGCAAATTGAGGTTGCTTTGGAAAAGGTGCGAAGCAGAACTATGGCAATGCAACGAAGTGACGAACTTCGAGAAACGGCAGTACTGATGTTCGATCAAATTCATTCATTGGGAGTGCAGGTTATGGGCTGTGGTTTTAATATTTGGGATGCTGACCAGAAAGAAGCTACCGCTTGGATGACCGGGATTAATCGTATGCAGCCTCCTTTTAAGACATCAAGTTCAAAAGATATTTTTCTCAATATATATGAGGCGGCAAATCGGGGAGAATCATTATTTGTTAAAGAACAAGTTGGTGAGGAGCTGCTGGAGCATTACAAATACATGGCTTCTATTCCAACCTTTAAAGAGATTATGGAAAAAGCACCGCAAGAAGGTAATGCTGTCCCAACATTTCAAATTGTGCATTGTGCCTTTTTCACCCACGGTTATCTCATGTTCATCACGTTAGAACATGTATTTGAAGCCCATAATATTTTCATACGTTTCGCCAGTGTTTTCGAACAGACCTATACCCGTTTTCTTGACCTTCAAAAATCAGAGGCACAGGCCCGTGAAGCAAGAATTGAAGCTGCTCTTGAACGTGTACGTTCCAGAAGTATGGCAATGCATAGCAGTGATGAACTCAAAGACGTCATTCAGGTAATATATGACCAATTTGTACAGTTGAATATACACATCGAGCATGCCGGGTTCATTCTGGATTATAAGAACAATAAGGATATGCATATTTGGTTGGCAGATCGGCATGCTGTATTTCCTGAGGTAACCCTTCCCTATTTTGATTGTGCCCATTGGAACAGCTTTAACAAGGCCAAGAAAAAAGGGCAACAGTTTTTCGCCAACCAATTGGGTTTTGAAGAGAAAAACAAATTCTATAATGACCTTTTTGAATATATTCCAGACTTACCGGATGACACCAAAAAAACATATTTAAAATTTGATGGTTTAGCTATATCTACGGTGTTACTGGAAAGTATTGGTTTATATATTGAGAATTTTTCGGGCATTCCTTTTACAACTGAAGAAAACGCAGTGCTGATACGCTTTGGAAAGGTGTTTCAACAAACGTATACGCGTTTCCAGGATCTTCAAAAAGCAGAAGCACAAACTCGTGATGCTCAAATAGAAGCTGCCTTAGAAAAAGTAAGAAGCCGAACTATGGCCATGCAGAAAGGTGAAGAAGTTAAAGATGTTGTGGTCCTTTTATATAAAGAGCTTATAGCACTTGGTGTTACCAACTTTGCATCTTGTGGTTATGTAGAAATAAATGAGGAAACCCAATTGCAATCTACTTGGGTTACAAGTCCTGGAGGAGACTCATTAGGGTTATTTTATTTGCCAATGACTGGAGATGTCCATTTTGATGCACGTTACAAGGCATGGAAAAAGCAACAAACGGTATTCCACCAAACAGTTGCTGGTATAGAACGAAAAAAACATCTTGAATATGCCATTACTACTTTTAATTCAAAAGAGGCAGAGGAAATGGTTCTTAATCAGTTTCCTGACCCAACTGTATTTTATTGCTTTAATTTTTCACATGGTTACCTTCATGTAGTTGCAGGTTCTCTTCTTACAGAAGAAGAGGAAGCTTTGCTAGCTAGATTCACAAAGGTTTTTGAACAAACCTATGCACGTTTTTTAGACTTAGAGAAAGCAGAAGCACAAACACGCGAAGCTCAAATAAATCTTGCCGTAGAACGTGTAAGAGCCAAAGCCTTAGCAATGCACAAATCTGAAGAGATTATAGAACTTGTTGCTAAACTTAAAAATGAGGTCATGAGTTTAGACATTCCTGATGTTGTTGCTGCTACAATTTTTCTAAATGAAGGCGATGATAAAGTGAGAATGTGGGATCTTTCTTCTCTTGAAGACGAAGATAATTATGCTGAAGTACCATTTGATATCACTTTTAAACTCAAAAAATCAGATCCAAACTTATACATAAAACGTGTTTGGGAAAATCCAGAAAATTATTTCGTAGAAATACAGGAAGAAAAAGATTTAAAAAGACTGATGCTATGGTTACGAGAGCAACGTAAAAATGAGATTGCAGATGAAGTTGAAGATTTTATAGAAAAAATACAGTTAAAACGTTTATACCACTCAGCAAGAAAACTGAATAATGGAAAGTTGGTAATTGACCAATTAAATCCGCCTTCAGATGAAATGGAGACCATCCTTACCAAAATGGGAGCTGCTTTTGACTTGGCTTATAAGCGTTTTGAAGATTTAAAAAAGGCCGAAGCACAGGCAAAAGAAGCACTAATTGAAGCCGCTTTAGAGCGTGTTAGAAGTCGAACTCTTGCCATGCAAAAATCTGAAGAATTAGCAGAGACTTCTGTTATTGTTTTTAAACAACTTTTAGAACTTGGTATCGCTCCTACCCGTTTATTTATAGGTATCATTAATGATAATGCCACAAAAGTTGAAGCCTGGGCAACCAATGAAGATGGCAGTAAAATAGCTAAGCATTTTACTTTAGAAGCTTTAAAGAATAAGTCGATTAAAAAAATGATTACGGGCTGGAAACAGCAAAAAAAATCGATTGTCTTAGATATGAAAGGCAAAGAACTGCAAGAGTATTTTCATTATCTAAATAAAGACATGAAGATTCCTTTTATCAATGGTTTAAAACAAAAAAGAAGAGTACAAACCATTGCCTATTTTTCTGGTGGCTTAATAGGTATGGTTGCTCCTGAAGAACAACCTGAAAACAGCATCCGTTTGTTAGAGCGCTTCGCAGCCGTTTTTAATTTGACATACACACGATTTAAAGATTTAAAAATTGCTGAAGCTAACGCAGAAAAAGCAGAACAAGATTTAATAAAATTACAAGCTGCGAAAAAAAGCGCTGAAGAAGCCCTTACCGAATTGCAACTCACTCAAAACCAATTAATCCAAGCCGAAAAAATGGCAAGTTTAGGTGAGTTAACGGCAGGTATAGCACATGAAATACAAAACCCGTTGAACTTTGTCAATAACTTTAGTGAAGTCAGTAACGAACTTATTGATGAAATGAACGAGGAATTGGATAAAGGGGATCTTGAAGAAGCAAAGGCTATTTCATTGGATATCAAACAAAACCTTGAAAAGATAAACCACCATGGTAAACGTGCGGACAATATTGTAAAGGGTATGCTACAACACTCAAGAAGTAGTAGCGGCACAAAAGAACCTACGGATATCAATGTGCTTGCGGATGAATATTTGCGATTGGCTTATCACGGTTTACGGGCAAAAGACAAAAGCTTTAATGCCACTCTAGAAACCGATTTTGATGAAAGCATAGGCACTATTAATGTACTACCACAAGATATGGGCAGAGTAATCTTAAACTTAATCACCAATGCCTTTTATGCGAGCAACGAACGGAAGCAAGCATCTAAAGATGAGGTCTTTAAACCTACCGTATCCGTTAGCACTAAAAAACTAAAAAGCACCATAGAAATCTCTGTAAAGGACAATGGTAACGGCATCCCAAAAGAAATAGTGGATAAAATATTCCAACCCTTTTTCACCACCAAACCTACCGGCCAAGGCACTGGCTTAGGACTGAGCTTAAGTTATGATATAGTAAAAGCACATAGTGGGGAGATAGGAGTAGAAAGTGAACAAGGTGAGGGAACAACCTTTATTATTTCCTTACCTTTTAAAATCAATCAATGATCATGATATCAAGAACGAAAACCATACTATTCCTTTCCTTACTTACGGCCATTTTTGCGGTATCCTGTAATGATGATAAAGTTCAAAAAGGCGCTCTTGACCCGACCTCTTTCCGAACGCCTATTACCAAAGCATTTGAGTACACCGAAACCAAACCCATCGAATGGCAAGTTGTTGACCCGGAGAGTATTGACCTTCCTCAAACATACTCGTTGGACATTGACAAAATACCCTCTCAGCCATTCATTATCAATGATTTCAAACCTCTAAATTCTCCGATGGAGGAATCTCCCTTAGATTGGGATCCCAAAAATAGGATTGAGCTGGAGTTTGAAACCATTCCGATTGAAAAGAAAATTTCCATCCTTCCCACGCCTGTCGTCACCAAAATGAACCAACCAAGTGTTCTGACTGGAGTCTCTTCGGGGATATTACAACTTTCCATGAGTGAGGGGCTGCCCTCTAACGAAATCAGAAAAGTGCTTCAGAACGAGGACGGGAGCTATTGGATTGCCACATTTGACGGTGGACTGTCTCTCTACAACGGGAATGAGTTGTATACTTATGACTACAGAAACATCTGGGATATTGTATTAGATCAGGATGGTAAATTATGGGTGGCCACGGGAAATAATGGGGTCTTCGTACTAGATTTCAAAAAAAGAACGCAAACCCATTTTCTGGCAACGAAGACAATACTTTCCCTTCTTTGTGATCATCAAAATCAAATATGGATGAACCATTGGCAAAATGCCAACTATGTCATGGATAGTGAAATGAAGCAGTTGCGACAAATTACCAATCCCGGCTTTGAAGGTGGGTTTCGGATAATGGAGGATCATAGGAACAATATTTGGCTCACTCATAATAGTGGTGGTCAAATTGTATTAAGCGTTATCGGGGAAGACCGTGAAGACTACGTAGAAATCTTGAATGATCGGGTTTCATATTTTTTTCAAGACTCAAATCACAGTATGTGGCTGGCCGCCGAAAAGGGTCCTATGGCCATTTCATTAGAAGAAAAAACAGCTGCTACCATTGACAATAAAAAGGGGGGTCTTGGGTGGCAAGTTTTATTTGAGGAAGATCGTCACGGAAGGTTATGGGTCATAAAAAATGATACTATAGAGGTGCTCAGTAAAGATCGCAGACAGATGAAAACGATTGTCACCAATAGTTCTGTAAGATGGGGAAATGCGATAAAAGATAACAAGGGCGTAATCTGGATTGGTACTACGGAAGGAATCCTTCTTTTGGATCCGGATGGACCTTTGCCCGAGTTCCTAGACGAGTCTGATGGGCTGATCGATAGTGAAGTCAGGAGTTTGGAGGAAGATCATCGAGGGGATATCTGGCTAGGCACACCGGAAGGCATCAATATTTATAACCCTTCCAGCAAGACCCTCAAAGCGATCGATGATGCAACGCTACAAAACCCAAATTCAAGAAATATTTTTTTCATCAAAGAAATTGAAAAAGACAATCTATTCGTTGATGGAGATCTGCAGGGTTTTCTCATTATCAATCGCGAGGAAAAAGTACTCACCCAGTATCTAACAACGCAACACATTGCGCAACGGGTTTTCGGCGCCCTCAAAGACGAAGAGGGCTTCTATTGGTTAGCCACCGATAATGGACTCGCGGTATATAATCCGGTATCAAATGGATTAAAGATCATCCCAAAGGAGTCTCCCCAATTAGGTTCTGATCGGGTAAGCTGTATTCTGGATGATGGATCAGGTCGTTACTGGCTGGGCACAAGCAATGGATTGGTTATCATAGATCCGGATAAAAATACGATCCAATATTTACGGGAACAGAAAGGATTGGCCAATAACAACATCTGGAAGATCATGCAGCGAGAGGATGGCACATTGTGGGTGGCAACAGATGGTGGCATCTCGATTATAAATCCTGTCAGTCAAACCATCACCAATCTGGGTGAAGCAGAAGGACTCGTACCGGACGCCGTGTACAACTTACAGGAAAAAGATAGTACCCTATACTTAGGGATGGTAGATGGTCTCCTGATGGTAAATCCTCCCGCTGATCTAAACAAGCCCTGGAATTTCTTCAAATACAGCGCGGCTCAAGGTTTTCTCTCAAATGACTATAACCGAAGAGCAAGCTTACTTCTGCCTAACGGGCAACTTTGGTTTGGTAGTGGGCCTAATTGGAAATTGACCATTCTGACACAAGATCCGGTGATTGACACCTTGTCCGGTCTGGTTTTCATCACCGGACTAACAATCATGGATGACGAACGCTCTTTTGATCGTATGGCAGATTTAAGGCCCCTTGTTGAGACGGGAGATACCCTGTGGTCCAGCGATGGCAATCAACTCTTCACCAAAAATACGCTGCCGAAAGACTCCGGATATGTATTTGATAATCAAATCCAATGGGACAGCCTTTCAAGTCCTTACAAATTGCCCATCGGGCTGCAACTGCCTTATGATCAAAATTATCTACAGTTCAGTTTTGCCAATCTGAGTGTCTTGAACAGAGACAAAATCTCATTCAGATATATGCTGGCAGGCGCTGACGATCGCTGGATCTATGCAGGTCAGGAGCCTCAAAGCAAAAATTACTTTAATCTCCCACCCGGTGCCTACACCTTTCGCGTCGCAACCAGAGGAATCAATGGCCAATGGGGTGAACCTGCTGAATTCAGTTTTCGAATTTTTCCTCCCTGGTGGCTTACCTGGTGGGCTTACTTGGCTTATGCAATCCTAGTCTTCGTGGGCATCTGGGCTATCGTTCAATACCGCTCAAGGCGATTAAAGAAGGAAAACCGTTTGCTCGAAGAAAAAATAACTCAAAGAACCGATGACCTTCGGGAGACCATTAGCAACCTTAAATCAACCCAAAACCAATTAATCCAAGCCGAAAAAATGGCAAGTTTAGGTGAGTTAACGGCAGGTATAGCACATGAAATACAAAACCCGTTGAACTTTGTCAATAACTTTAGTGAAGTCAGTAACGAACTTATTGATGAAATGAACGAGGAATTGGATAAAGGGGATCTTGAAGAAGCAAAGGCTATTTCATTGGATATCAAACAAAACCTTGAAAAGATAAACCACCATGGTAAACGTGCGGACAATATTGTAAAGGGTATGCTACAACACTCAAGAAGTAGTAGCGGCACAAAAGAACCTACGGATATCAATGTGCTTGCGGATGAATATTTGCGATTGGCTTATCACGGATTACGGGCAAAAGACAAATCATTTAATGCCGAACTGGTAACCGATTTTGATGAGCATATTGGAAAAGTAAATATGATACCACAAGACATGGGGCGGGTAATTCTCAATTTAATTACGAATGCGTTTTATGCAGTGAATGAAAAGAAGCAAAAAGACACAAATTTTAAACCTATAGTATCTGTAAATACTAAAAAGATAGATAACCATATCACGATAAGTGTCTCAGATAATGGAAATGGCATTCCAGAAAAAGTTAGAGAAAAAATCTTCCAACCCTTTTTTACCACCAAGCCCACAGGCCAAGGTACAGGCTTGGGATTAAGCATGAGTTATGATATTGTAACGAAAGGCCATGGTGGGGAATTAAGAGTAGAAACAATAGAAAATAAGGGCACCACATTTATAATAAAATTGCCATATACAACCAACAATTAGACAAGTATGAAAAACACACTATTACTAAGACCTATACTTTTAATCAGCATCTTATACTGCCTATTTTTAGTTTCTTGCCAGAACCAAAGTAAGTCTGAAACAGAAACTACCGTTGGAGATTATAAGGTCCCCGAGACCATACCGCTTATATTTACGGAACCAGAGCCTTTTGAATGGGAAACCATCACTTCAGATACCCTAACCACACCGGTAACCTATTCCTTGAATGTGGATGCCCTGCCTAGCAAACCCTTTGCTTTAAATGACTTCAAACCACTTAAATCTCCCATGAAGGAATTTGATCTGGATTGGGAAAATTATCCTACGGAGGAAGTGAAGTTTGATTCCGTACCGTTTACAATTAAAACGGACCCAATAAAAAAACCCACCATCACGAAAATGAAACCGCCAGGGATTATGGAGGGTACCAATGCTAATCTCCTACAGCTTTCTACAAATGAGGGGTTAACATCAAATCTTATTAAAACTATAATAGAAAATAAAGATGGTACCACTTGGATTGGAACATCCCAGTCACTTATTCTATATGATGGGGAAAATAGTTTTTCCTATGATTATACCAACATTAATGATATGGTTTTTGATGATCAAGGGAGGCTTTGGTTGGCGACTTTTCGAAATGGTTTATATGTTTTAGATTTTAAAAAAAATGTCCAATATACTATCAATGTTTTTGGTGACCAACTAAGCCTAGTTGATATTCTTTATGATCAATCTGGAGTTATTTATCTTTCATCATATAGAGATGGTATTTATTCTATAGATACCAAATTTGAGAATTTAAAAGAACTAGTAACCAAGGGTACGAAATTACCGTTAACACTTTTTGAAGACCACAATGAAAATATCTGGCTAAGTTTTGAAGGCGGCATAGGTTGCATTGGTAAAGAAAGGCATGTTTTAAAGTTTTTACCGGAAAACTTGAAATTGAACTTCGCTTTAGATATAAAGGAGGATGCATCTGGGACCATTTGGATTTGTAGCCCTGAAAAAAACGAAGTCTTAAATCTATCATTACAACAGAAAAAGGCAAGAACGCTTACTAAAGAAAATGGCTATGATATAGAAGGGACGAGGTTACAAGAAGATGAAAATGGGCGAATGTGGATTGCGGCTAATGAAAAGGTCTTTATTTTGAGTGAAGACAGAAACAGTTTTAAAAGCATTTTTACCAATAGTAAAATAAGACTTAATGGTAGGGGTAGTATCTTAAAACGAAAAGATGGTTCAATTTGGATTGGCACCTTGGACAAAGGAATTATTATGACCAATCAATTTACCTTAAAAACAGAATATTTTGATACTTCCCGAGGTTTGATCAATGACCAAGTCTGGGAAATTGAAGAGGATTCTAGAGGTGAACTTTGGCTCGGTACAAACAATGGTATTAATATAATTGACATAAAAAATAATTCTATAAAAGCAATTAGTACCGAACAATTGAATAGTAGGCCCAATAATACTATCAATTTTATAAAAGAGATTTCTAAGGATATTTACTTTTTAAACACAAGGCCTGGTTTTTCTATTCTTGATCGTCAAAAAAATACGATTACCCATTATGACACTTCTTTAGACCTTTTTGGAGCGGGTATTTCAGCTATAAATGAGCACACCTTTGCTATATACACAAATCAAGGTCTATTTGTATATGATATTAAGGATAATACCTTAAAAAAAGTCGTGTCCAAGAATGACCCAGATATTCTAAAAGCGGGGAGCGGTTCTGTATTGGTTTATGACGAAGAAGCACTTTGGATTCCTACTACTGATGGTTTGGCCAAGGTAAATTTGAAAACGAACAGCATTTATTATCTCAGAGAAGAACAAGGTCTTATTGATAACGACACAAACGCAGTTTTATTTTCAGAAGAAGGTGAATTATGGGTAGCCACATTAAACGGAATGGCAGTCCTAAATCTGAAAGAAAATACCCTTACCAATTTAAAACAAGAAAACGGCTTAATCCCTGCTGAGCTCTTTGACGTAGTAGAAAAAGGAAAATTCATGTATGCTGCTAGTTTAGATGGCCTTATCCCTATTGAAAAAGCTACTTTCAAAACAACCAATAAAGGTTTCTATACTTTTAATGGGGGCCTTGGTTTCAAATCGAACGACTATTTGCAAGGATCACCCCGATTTTTAAAGAACGGCCAATTTTGGTCTGGGGCTGCAAATCCATCAAGTGTATTTAAGCTACTGGTACTGGATGCTGCACCACAACCCGATAGTCTTGAAAGTTCTGTTTTTATAACCAACTTGTTCGTTATGGATGAGAATCCGGGCTTTAATGAAAAAACTGGCATTGACTCTTTAAACAATAAGGTTTCATCCTATGCAATTAAAAATAATATAACGTGGAATTCCATAAAACACCCCTATAGTCTTGCGGAAGGGCTTGTCCTCCCGTTTGACCAGAACAGTTTAAGTTTTAGTTATGCCAGTGGGGACTTGTTTAATAGGGACCAATTGACCTACAGGTTTATTCTTGATGGAGAAGATGAAGATTGGACCTATGCCTCCGCCACAACGAAGACCAAAAATTACTACAACCTAAAACCGGGCAACTACACCTTTAAAGTAGCTGCTAGAGGGTTTACCAATACATGGTCGGTTCCAGATGAGCTGTCTTTTACAATTAATCCTCCTTGGTGGCAAACTTGGTGGGCCTACCTCCTATTTGGGCTCCTAATTGTAGGTGCAGTTTGGTCTTTTGTTTCTTACCGTTCGCGTTGGTTGAAGAAGGAAAATCGCATTCTTGAGGAGAGCGTAGCACACCGCACATCGCAGTTAAAAAATAAGATCGATGAGTTGAAGGCTACCCAGTCGCAATTGATACAATCCGAAAAAATGGCTTCACTTGGAGAGCTTACGGCCGGTATTGCGCACGAGATTCAAAATCCGCTAAACTTTGTAAATAACTTTTCTGAAGTAAATAAAGAACTTCTTGAAGAATTAGAGGAAGAAATAGAAAAGGGTAATTATGACGAAGTAAAAGCCTTAGCAAAAGACGTATCTGCAAATGAAGATAAAATTATTTTTCATGGCAAACGTGCCGATGGTATTGTAAAAGGGATGCTACAACACAGCCGCAGCAGCACAGGTCAAAAAGAAATGACCGATATCAACACGCTATCAGATGAGTACCTTCGTCTTGCTTACCATGGTTTGCGTGCTAAAGACAAAAGTTTTAATGCTACGTTGAATACTGATTTTGATAATAGCATAGACAAAATAAATATCGTTCCTCAGGATATGGGAAGGGTAATTTTAAACCTCATCACCAATGCTTTTTACGTCGTTAAAAAGAAAAAGGAACAAAACCCTAAAGGCTACGAACCCACCGTTTCCGTGAGCACAAAGAAACAGGGAAATATGGCTTTAATTAAAGTTTCTGATAATGGTAATGGTGTGCCTAAAGAGGTATTGGATAAAATATTTCAACCCTTTTTCACCACTAAACCCTCTGGGGAAGGCACGGGACTTGGACTATCATTGAGTTATGATATTGTAAAAGTGCATGGCGGTGAATTAACCGTTGAAACAAAACAAGGAGAAGGTACCACCTTCACCATCTCATTACCAATTAATTAAATAAAATAATACCCTCATTAAACTATTTAAAAACACAAAATAAACAGATTATGAAAATATTAGTTGTAGATGATGAACAAGATGTAAAAGTGTTGTTTCAACAGCGCTTTAGAAAAGAAATACGCAAAGAAGAACTAGAATTTGTTTTTGCCTTTTCTGGGGAAGATGCACTGAAAATCATGAAAACGATGGAGCATGAAGCGGTTCTTATTTTATCTGATATTAATATGCCGGGCATGAGCGGACTAGAATTATTAGAAAACATTAAAAAGAATTATGTAAAACCACCACCAATGGTCATGATGATAACCGCCTATGGTGATGATGAAAATAGAACAATGGCAAAAAATCTTGGTGCTGATGATTTTCTAACCAAGCCTTTAGATTTTTCACTATTGAAAAATAAGCTGATAACCTTAACGTAAGAACATGGCAAAAATAATGGTAGTAGATGATGAGACGGATTTAGAAATACTCATCAAACAAAAATTTAGGAAGCAAATTCGGCAGAATGAATATGAATTCGTTTTTGCAATAAATGGTCGTGACGCACTAGAGAAATTAGTTGAACATCCGGGTATAGATATTGTTTTGAGTGATATCAATATGCCCGAGATGGATGGTCTCACCCTACTCACCGAACTTCATGAATCTAGTCCGTTGATTAAATCGGTAATCGTATCGGCTTATGGTGATATGGAAAATATTCGTGTTGCCATGAACCGTGGTGCTTTTGACTTCATTACCAAGCCCATCAACTTTGAGGACCTTACCTTGACCATGGAGAAAACCTTAAAACATGCTAGAGAAATTCGCAAAACCTTACAGGCTATAAAAGAGAATAATATTCTAAGAATGTATGTAGATGAAAACGTACTTAATTTTATGGGTGGCCAAGAATATGAATCTAAAATTATGGCCAATGAAAGTATCGAGGGTACCGTAATGTTCGTAGATGTTTGTGGTTTTACAAAAATTAGTGAAACTACGAGTCCCGATGTCGTGGTTACCATGCTCAACACCTATTTCGACGCCATGGTCAAAGAAATTATGGAACAAGATGGTATTATCGATAAATTTATTGGTGATGCTGTAATGGCCGTATTTAGAGGAGAATACCATTTAGACCGTGCAATTGATGCCGCTCTTGCCATTAGAAACCAAGTAAATAGAATTCCTAACGTAGAGAATAAAGAAAATTTTAAACCCAAGGTATCCATAGGTATAAAAAGCGGTGAAATGATTTCAGGCAACATTGGGTCGGCAACCTTAAAACGACTCGATTATACTGTAATTGGTGATACGGTAAATACTGCTGCCAGATTACAAGACGCCGCAAAAGAAAACCAAATAATTATTTGTGAAGGCTGCTATGAACAAGTAAAAGAGGCCTTTAAATGTGAAAATTTAGGCAATATTACCATGAAAAATAAAGCAAAACCACTTACGGTTTATAATGTACTAGAATAATTTATTGAAGTCTATTAATTTCATACCATGACCAAACCGCTGATGAGTCTGATAGTATAGATTATGATTATTTATTGAAATTTCACCAAGGATATATACTTTCAGGACGGTCTATCGCCAATGACCCTGAAAGATCTTATTGGATAAAAGGTGACAAGCATGAAGCTGCGGCCAATTTCTTGTATGGAACAAGTACCTGAAGCTCCTATTAAAAATTGGAGCTATCAAAAAAAATAAAACTAAAAAATGAACCAATTGGACTCCCTAAAACAAGGTAACCTCAAACTACTATTTACACTTATCGCAATCCCATTTTTAGCAATTGTAACCCTAGAAGCACAAGGCACAAGATTATTGCGTCAACCCGATATCAGCAGTTCACATATTACATATGTCTATGGTGGTGATATTTGGATGAGCCACATAAATGGTGGCGAAGCGAAAAGAATTACAAGTACACAAGCGGTGGAGTCTAATCCGTATTTTTCGCCAGACGGTAATTGGATCGCTTTTTCTTCCAATCGTACGGGATATCAATCGGTCTTTGTAGTGCCCGCAGAAGGTGGCGAGGCCAAACAAATTACATGGCATCCTAGCGGTTCTTTGGTAAGGGGTTGGAGCAACGATGGTTCACGTATTCTCTACGCAAGTAACCGAGATACCGCACCAAGTCCCTATAATCGTTTATGGACTACTGGCGTTACGGAGAATATACCTTCATTGGTTCATCCACAATGGGGTTTTGATGGTGCTTTTGCCCCTGATGGCGAACACTTGATTATAGATAGGGTAAGCCGCTGGGACAGCGAATGGCGTGGGTACAGAGGAGGTCAAAATACACCTTTGATTATTTTGAACACCTCAACATCAAAAGAGGAATTATTGCCCAACGAGAGCGCAACTGACATTCAACCACTCTGGTTGGGCGATGTGGTTTATTTTATATCGGATCGTGACTTGGTTTCCAACATTTGGTCTTACAATACTAAAACCAAAGAATTACAGCAAATTACCGAATTCAAAGGTGCAGATGTTAAATGGTTAGCAGGAAATGAGAACACACTAGCTTACGAACGTGAAGGTTATCTACACCTTTTGGATTTAAATACAAAAACAACAAAACAATTACAAATAGATATTATTGGAGATTTTCCATGGGCAGCCACCCAATGGGAAGATGTAAGTTCTTCGGCAAGCGCTGTATCCTTATCCCCTAATGGAAAGCGGATGATTGTTGAATCACGAGGTGATATTTTTACGGTACCCGTAGAGTTTGGCGATTCAAGAAATATAACGGAAACAGCCAATGCCGCAGATAGAGCACCCATCTGGTCGCCAAAAGGCAATCAATTGGCTTGGTTTTCGGATATAAATGGAAAAGAATATAGTCTTATGTTGGCATCACAAGACGGATTGGAAATACCTACGTCAATCGCTATCGGAGAATCTAAGATGGCATGGGATCCTAGTTGGTCACCAGACGCAAAATATATTGCCTTTGTAGATGATGATGTGCGTTTACGGGTATTGAATTTAGAAACAAAAGCCATACAGACCATCGATGTTGGGGGTACTAACATAGAACGCGGTAGCATTACCTTGAACTGGTCGCCAGATTCCAATTGGCTCGCATATGCCAAAGCCGGTAGCAATAACTTTAGACAGATTTTTATCTGGTCGGTCAAAGACGGACAAAAAAGAGCGATTACCGATGTTTTTGCAGATTCGTTCTCCCCCGCCTGGGATCTAAACCACAAACAATTTTACTTTTTAGCCAGTACCGAAGTGGCATTGGGCTCCGGTTGGGCAAATACAAGTTCAATGTCTGCCAGTCCCTCGTATGCTGCCTATATTGTTAATTTACAGCAAGATGATCCCTCCCCATTTAAACCAAAAAGTGATGAGGAAGCCCCTGAAAAGGAAACCGACGAGAAAAAAGATTCCGATAAAAAGAAGAATAAAAAAGGAAAGGACGAAAAGGCTACAAAAAAGACCGTAAAAATAGATTTTGAGAATTTAAGCCGACGTACTTTATCCCTCCCTGTTCCAGAACGAGAATACAGCTTTATTGCATCGGGGCCAGAGGGTGCTGTATTTCTGGGAGAGTCCCTGCCAAACGAAAAAGGTCTCGCCCTTAAAAAGTTTACACTGGAAGATCAAAAAATCAAAAATTTCATTTCCAGTGTAGAAAAGGTATCCATTACCGGTAACGGTGAGCATCTATTGGCGAATGTAAAAGGGCAATGGAACGTTATGGATACCAAAGGAGATAGTGGTGAAAAAGGGAAAACGGTAAAAGTAGATCTTCAAATGAAATTGGATCGTTCCATGGAATGGAAGCAGATATTCGAAGAAGCATGGCGATATGAGCGAGACTATTTTTATGATCCAAATCTTCATGGTCGTGATTGGAATTCAGTTTATGAGCGCTATGCACCTCTTGTTCCCTTTATAAAACATAGGGCAGACTTAACCTACGTTCTTGATCAAGTTAACGGTGAACTATCCGTAGGCCATAGTTTTGTATTCGGAGGCGATTATCCAGAAGTGGCCGACTCTAAAATGGGAATGCTGGGAGCGGATATGATGGTTGAGAACAATCGTTGGAAAATAAAAAGAATGTATACCACCGAAAGTTGGAATCCAGGTTTATCAGGACCATTGGATGCTCCTGGCCTCAACATAAAAAACGATTACTACATAGTAGGGATCAACGGCGATGAACTAAAAGGTACCGAAAATATCTACAAGTATTTAGATGGCACGGCAGACAAGCAAACCGTAGTACACATCAATAGCGAACCAACTTTTGAAGGGACTTGGAAAGAAATCATAAAACCCATAAAAAGCGAAAACTCCTTGCGGCAGCGTACTTGGGTAGAAGATAATCGTAGAATGGTAGATTCACTTTCCAACGGCAGGTTAGGTTATGTTTGGGTTCCAAATACCGCGGGCCAAGGCTACGTTTCCTTTAACCGCTATTATTTTGCACAACAGGATAAAGAAGGTGCCGTAATTGACGAACGATTTAATGGTGGGGGCTTATTGGACGATTATATGGTAGACCTTATGACCCGTAGCCTACGAGCTGGTTTAACGAACGAGGTACCCAATGGAAAACCCATGCAACTACCCGCAGGAATTTTAGGACCCAAAGTATTATTGATCAATGAAATGGCGGGCTCAGGAGGAGATTTCTTCCCTTGGGTTTTCAGGCAACAGCAAGCAGGTAAACTCATAGGCAAACGCACATGGGGCGGTTTGGTAAAGTCATCCGTTCATTATAGTTTGGCAGATGGCGGTGCCTTGACCGCCCCGGACAATGCCGTCTTTGACCCCATTACAAATAAATGGATTGCTGAAAATGTTGGGGTTGCCCCAGATATTGAAGTACGGCAAGATGCCCTGTCCCTATCTAAAGGAAAAGATCCACAACTGGAAAGGGCTGTTCAAGAGTTACTGAAGCAATTAGGTCCAAAAATAAATTTTACACCCCCCAAATTTTTGACACCTGCAACAGGTAATAAGAGTAATTAAGCACAAAAAACGATGATTAAATTTTTTAGAAACATCCGGAAAAATTTGCTCAATGAGGACAAAACCGTCAAATACCTCAAATATGCATTTGGGGAAATAATCCTGGTAGTCATCGGTATTTTGATTGCACTACAGATCAATAATTGGAATGAAAACCGAATAAACTCGAAGAAAGAAACTATTGTTTTAGCCAATATTCATAAAGAGTTTACACAGAATAAAAGGCAATTAGACTCCGTTGTTGGTCAGCACCAGGTTGTATTCAAAAATTGCGCCGGCGTCATTGGTCTTTTCCCAATAAAATCAAAACCAGGACCTGAAGCATTGGATTCATTGGCCACTATGCTTTGGTGGACTTATGGCGGAAATACCTTCAACCCCACGCAAACCAGCATTAATGCCCTTGCCAGCACATCTTCTTTCGATATCATAAAAAATGAAACCTTGCGCGATCTATTGATTTCCTGGAATGACTTGGTTACAGATTATCAAGAGGAAGAATTGGCTTCTAGAGATCATATTTGGAGTCAAT
Organism: uncultured Maribacter sp.; assembly: GCF_963974015.1. Taxonomy (GTDB): domain Bacteria; phylum Bacteroidota; class Bacteroidia; order Flavobacteriales; family Flavobacteriaceae; genus Maribacter. The sequence continues at coordinate 572,526 of NZ_CAXBBZ010000002.1, forward strand.
ATGACCCTTATCTGTCCAAACATTTTGATTGGAACCTTAATTTTAAAGATGAGCGAAACGATTTTAACGCACTTCAAACTCTGGAGTTTGAATATTTGGTTAGAAGCAGGTATGATTTGGTGGATCAAATATTGAATACAAGCGGTGAGCTACAAAAAGTACAAGCCACTTTAGATAAAATAATTGAACTTTCGAAACCTTAAGTCAACTAAAACCTATGATAAAATTCTTTCGAAAAATTAGACAAAATCTGCTATCAGAGGGCAAAACGATCAAGTATTTAAAATATGCTCTGGGAGAGATTATACTAGTAGTGATAGGAATTCTAATTGCCTTGCAGGTAAACAATTGGAACGAGGAACGAAAGAACTACGCAAAGGAACAAACCTTGCTTTTGGCATTGCAACAGGAATTTGATGGAAATCTAGAGCGTTTGAAAAATACCATAACTGTAAATAACGAGCGTATTACCAACTGCCTACTGTTGTTGCATGAATTATCACCCGAGGAATCTTCCCTTTCCCATAGTCAAATTTCGAAGCTATGGCTCAACGCATTGTCGAAAGATGCTGTCTACCGACCCAGCCTAGGTGCACTCAATGAGGCTATCGCCTCTGGTAATCTCAGCATTATTCACAATAGGGAAATCGCAACCTTTCTGTCTGCATGGCAATCCGAACTTGATCGAATAGGCATACAGGAAATGGCTGTTAAGAATCAACGCCTTCTGTGTTTTGAACGTACCAAGGAAATTGGTAACATGAGAATGGTCCTCCAGGCTATAGAAAACGATTTGGGAAAAGAATTACAGGAAAGCCCATTTGAGGATACAAACAAAGATCTGCTCAGGTCAAAGGCCTTTGAATCTGACCTAGTGACTTTTTTGGGCACTTCCAACCACTTAGAATCCGGTTTTTTAATTCCTTTAAAAGAAAGACTCGAGCATTTTTTAACCCTTGTAAAGAAAGAATTGGACCATGATTAAATTCTTCCGTAAAATTCGTCAAAACCTTTTAGCAGAGGGTAAAACCACCAAATACTTCAAATATGCTTTAGGTGAGATTATCCTAGTGGTCATTGGTATTTTAATTGCGCTACAAGTGAACAATTGGAACGAAGAAAGAAAGAACAATGAAGTTAAACAATCCTTGGTAGAAAATTTAATTGCTGATTTGAAGGAGGACATCCAAAACTTAGAGACACTAAATACCATAAATACCAACGCCGAAAATGAAGGATTTTACCTCGCCTCCTATTTAGACGATTCACTAAAGGAAATAGATACCTTAAGGCTTACAAATTCAATCGTATTTTGTGGTTACATTCCCAATAAATCCCTTATATCCTCTACCTATAACGACTTGATCAACAGTAATAATATTCACCTATTCAATGATGTGAAATTAAAAAAGCTTTTGGACGAATATTATGTAAACAATTCTTGGTTTCAACTCTTGAATTCCCGAATCCTCAAAACAGTCTGGTATGATTACCGTGATGAAATGTCTAAATTTCATAGTCCAAAGCTATATCAGGATTTCTATACATTCCAAAAACCGATTGAATCCAATGTTTCTAAATACCATGTACAATGGAATCAAATCAAGAACAATGATTATTTAAATACTCAAGTGGGAATGATAGGCGCTTACAGAATATTGATAAGGCAAGATTTTGAAAAATATACCCAAAAGGCCAAAACCATCTTAAAATATTTAGAAGAAACAAAATAGCAACGATTTCAATGTTTATTGGTGTTAAAAGCAAGAAACGACAAGGACATCCAAAACTAATATTTATTAAAAAGACCCACCATTGACCCATGATAAAATTCTTTAGAAAAATCCGAAAAAAATTTCTTGAGCAAGGTAAAACGAGTAAATACCTAAGTTACGCACTGGGTGAAATTATACTCGTGGTTATCGGGATTTTGATAGCCTTGCAGATCAATAACTGGAATGAAGAGCGTTTGGATAATAATCGGGAAAAAATCACCATACAGAATCTAAATACCGAATTCAAGGAAAATTTAAGGGACTTGGATTCCATAAATATCATTTTGCAACACACCATTTTGGCTACGGAAAACATTTTTGGAAAGTTCAAAAAAGACGATCTTCAAGAAACCGAACAAATAGACAGCCTTTTAAATTACGTTATAGAAAGTCCTTCCTGGAAGCCTAGTGAATTTGTCTTGAACGACCTTCAAAATTCGGGTGGACTTTCGGAACTTAACAATAAAAATCTAAAAATTCTATTGTTTAATTGGTCCCGATTTTTTAAGGAGTTGCAAGAAACGATGAATCAAACGGAAGAGACGAATATCAATTTAATCGAATATATACGGGAACATGGTTCGCTTAGAAACATAGATGCCAAATCTAAAAAATTTCCATATGGACCATCGCAACTAAAAATGAACAATGCACTGTTACTTCAAAATATTCAATTTGAAAACTATATCGATGACAAGCTCTTTGTGCTCAAGGAGTCCGAAGCTGCCTATGCAGAAGCGAAACTAATCATTCAGAAAATTTTGGAGGAAACTACCTTAGAGTAAAAAAACCATGTATTGAAATAAACCAACCAAACATGATCAAACTTTTTAGAAACGTACGTAAACAGCTACTGGGGGAAAATAGGTTTTCAAAATATCTCCTATATGCCATAGGAGAAATAATATTGGTGGTCATTGGTATTCTTATTGCCATTCAATTAGATTCCTGGCGTACAGAACGCAAAAATGAAAAAACGGAAATCTCCTATTTGCATAGTATACTCGAAGAGCTTAAGGTTGACAGTCTTTCCCATATAAACGGCTGGGAAAGAAGGTATCCCCAAAAAATAGAGGGTCTAAATTTGGCCAAGGACTTTTTACATTCGCAACCTCAAATTGAGGATAGCATTGCATTTATCAATAAAGTGGGTCTGGGCGGCATGGGAGGTATTGGAAACATGCGCTTAAATAATCGAACCTATCTAGATCTGATCAATACGGGAAACTTTGGATTGATCCAGCAAGATGATATCCGCAACCAAATATCCTATTACTATTCATATCTGGATTTTACCATGGATTATTTGGACAAACTACGGACCGATTACCCAAGAAAATTAAACTCCTTAAGGCCTTTTGATCCCAACAATGTAGATAAAGTGGATAAACGGGATATTAAGCATTTTTTTGAATCGATAAAGCAGAACGATATTCTAGATCTTATAAACCAAGAGCTAACCTTCGCTCATTCCGCCGATAATCGCTACAACGACAGTCATAGAATTTGCTCTGAGCTTATAGATTCCATTAGGGCATATCTTAAAAAAATAGAATAATGAAAGTGTTCCGTTCCATACGCCAAAAACTAAGTAATCAGAACAAACTCCTAAAGTATTTAAAATACGCACTTGGCGAGATAGTTTTAGTAGTCATTGGTATTCTAATTGCCCTGGCCATCAATAATTGGAACGAAGAAAGAAATAGCATTGTCCAAGCTGAAAAGCACCTAAGGACCCTTAAACTAAATCTCCAGGATGACATTGTTCAAGCAGAAACCCTGTTGGCAGAAACACAAACCACTATAGACTATGCCAATGACTTTCTTAATCAATTCAAAACCCTTAAACCTGTAGATAACAACATACAAATGTATCTGATCTATCTCATGTTCGAACGGAACATAGAAGAGAATGAAAGCGGTTTAAACGCCTTATCGAACTCTAATAGTTTAACATTTGTCGAGGAGGACCTTCAAAACAAAATACTGAATTATTACAGAAACCTTGAGCAGTTAAAAAGCAGAGAAAACAATGCCAATACCGAGATTAAAACCATGTATGAGCCTTATGTAAGAAACCATTATTACTGGATATACAACAAGACAAACCCTTGGCATAGGCAGGCTAATTTTTATAAGGATGATCCACGACCATTAACGAACATTGACCTCTCCGCTGCCATTGCGGACAAAAAATTGGAAACCTATGTCATGAATAGAAGATACCAAGCTATGTTAATGCTCGATTTTTATTCAAATACCTTAAAAATGGCCAAGGAAATCATTACAGAAATAGAAGATAATCAAAATATCCAGACCCTGCCATGATCAAATTCTTTAGAAATATCCGAAAAAGTCTCCTCAACCAAGGCAAAAACGGTAAATACCTCAAGTATGCAGTTGGGGAAATTGTGCTTGTGGTTATTGGGATTTTGATTGCCTTGCAGATCAATAATTGGAATGAAACAAATAAGGACTTAAAAAAGGAACAGAAAATCCTTAATTCCTTATTGACCGCTTTTAAGGAAAACCTCGCATTAATCGTAGAAGCCCATAATTCTACCGACATTGCCTACTACGCTACGTTGGACCTTAAGGAACAGATCAAACCACAGACTTCTGAATTCAACACAAAACGGATAGATACTATACTTAGTTTAATGTTCGGTTATTCTGCATTTGACCCAGCAAGTGGTGCCATTGACGAAGTAATCAATTCCGGCCAATTGAATCTTATACAGAATAAGGAACTTAAAAATGAAATTTCCAAGTGGTCCAGTAAAATTATTGATACCCAAACCGATTTAGAGATAACAAATGGGTATTTGTTCAATGAAATAATTATTTATTTATCCAAAAATGCCCATATTACCAACTTACTCATTGATAAATCCATTCTGGAATATACCAAACTTAGTCCGATACCTCCCTCCAGTTTTGATAAAGACTATACTTATATAATGGGTTCATTGGAATTTGAAAATATGGTTAATTGGCATGCAATTAACTTGGCTTACCTAGCAAATGAGTATCAATATCTGCAAACATACCTTGAACATATTATTGAATTAATCCATAACGAGATCAATCACTAGGACATAATTAAATTCTTTAGAAAAATCCGCCAAAACCTGCTCAGTGAGGGCAAAACAACAAAGTACTTTAAATACGCCATAGGTGAAATCATACTGGTTGTTTTTGGGATTTTTATTACCCTTTATATGAATAATCAAAAGGAAGAATACACCATTCAGAAGCAACAAAAAACTATTTAAGGCAGATAAAAAAAGACAATGAGTAACCTTAAATCACTTGCTATAGAAAAAGAAGAGTTATCCCTTAAACTGGACAATGCGATTACATTGCCAAACATAATGAATAGCGATCGCTTAATGAATAATTTGTCTGAAACTGATATGTCGCAACTTATCTTTGAGTTTCAAAAAACCGATAGCATACTATTTTATGAAAACGAAGCCTTGAACCAAATCATTTATTCAGGAGGATTAAAAGAAATAAAAAACAACAGAATTGGAGCTTTATTAGCCTCGTGGGAAGGAAAGGAAAATCTAGTGAGGTTGCAAGAAGTACAGGTGGCAGAAGCTCAAAAAAACCTAGAGTCCTATCTTTATCAAAATTGTGATTTTAAAAATTTAGCAGATAATTTGATATATTATAAAATCACGGGCGTGGATAGTGTCGATAGCAGAAAAGGAAATACAAACTTGTTGTACTCCAAGGAATATGAAAATTATATTTTTCAGTTTGTTGCCTATGGTTCTTCCATAAAAGAATCAGAATATTTAGACTTTGAGAACGAAAAGCAATCGCTCATTACATTGATAGACCAAGAATTGAATAATATAAATTAATACTATGATAAAAACGATATTATTTGCCATTGTATTTATGGTTTGTAATTCAAGTTTCACACAAACAATTGATGAAAAATATGCTAAAGATGTACAATCTATAGACGCTATAATAAATGCGTATTACGATGTAATATCTGGCTCTAGTGAAGACCAATGGCAGTTTGAAAGGGACAGATACATCCATTCCCCAAATGCCGTTATTACCCGGTTGGATGAAAACGGGAAAGCGGAATCGCATGTTTTAGAAGTGGAATATGTTCCCATGGCCTTGGCACCAAAGGAAGATTTTTACGAAAAAGAACTGAAAAGGAAAGTGACCCATTTTGGAAATCTCGCCCAAGTTTGGAGTGCTTTTGAGATACGTACAGACCCAAAAATAGTCTCAAACATTAGAGGATTGAACAGCATTCAACTTCACTATGAAAATGGCAGATGGTTTATTGACAGTTGGACCTGTGAAATGGAGTCAGAAAAAAATAAACTAGTAACCCGTTTTATAAACAGGGAGTGAAGACTTTAAATGTGATAATTTAGATAACTACTATGAAAAATAAAACTTAACCGATATCAAATTGGTTTAGATATTAACTTAAAAAATCACTAGTACCTATTAAAACAGTAAATATTGAGTATTTTATAGAATTATATAACCATCAACACTTTACTCATTAACAACTTTAAAAAATATGAGGTTGCACAATTAAAAAGTGAAAATGAAAAAAATGAGGTTTTTATTCATTTTATTATGCCTTCAAAGTTCTGTTTATTCACAAACTGAGCTTGATTCCTTGTATAGCACTTGGCAGAATGAAAAAATTTCTGATAGTATCAGAGCTTTTGCACTAACAGATTATATCTACGATGGTTTTTTTTCATCACAACCCGATAGTGCTTTAATCCTAACGAATCAATTATACCAATTCACTAAAGAAACTAAAAACGAAAAGGGACTTATAGAGGCCCTTACCCTTAAAGGATATATTCAATTTAGAATAGGAAACTATTCCAAAGCATTGGCATCGTATGAAGAAGGATTGGAGATTGCTGAAAAAATAGACGATAAACTGGGTGCTGCTGATATTCTCGTAAAAATGGGATATATCTATCATGACAATGAAGATGTAATCAACGCATTGATTTACTATCAAAAAAGTTTGAAGATTTATGAGGAAGAAAATGACTTAGAGGGTAAAGGAAATATTTACAATGAATTTGGAAGCATCTATTTATCTAAAGGTGATTACGACAAGGCCCTAGATTATTATAAAAAGAGCATAGACATAAACAAAGAATTAAATTATGAAGAGGGTAATTCTGCCATGTACATAAATATAGGTGGGTTATACCTAACAAAAAATGATTTTCAACAAGCGCTAGATTATTATGAAAAAGGCTTGGTAATCGAAAAAAAGAAAGAAGATAAATTAGGAATAGCATCAGCACTATCTGGAATCGGAGGTGTTTATCTTGAGCAAGGAGCTTCCACAAAAGCATTAGATTTTCTTCAAAGAAGTTTTGATATCAGTGAAAGTATAAATGATATTCAGGGTGGAACTAATACACTATTAAGTATAAGTGATATTTATCTTGATAATAAAAACTATACAAAAGCAATAACATATTGTAAAAAAAGCCTTTCTATGGCAAAGAAGGTCGGCGACTTAGGAGGTCAAGAATATGCTTGTGAATGTTTATATGAAGCCTATCGAGCATTAGGTAATTCCGAAGATGCCTTAATGTATCATGAGCAAATGATTTTCATTGGCGATAGCATAAAAACAGAAGATTTAGCCATAAAATTACAGCAAATAGAATTCTCAAAGAAAATTATGGCCGATAGTTTAGTGCAAATTGAGAAAGATGTAAAAGTGCAGCTACAGCATGAATCTGAAGTACGGCGAAAAGATAAAAATCGAAATCTGGCTATTGCAGCCGGAATAACCTGTTTTATATTGGCAATTGGCTTTTTCTCAAGATGGCAATATGTTAAAAAATCAAAAAATGTTTTAAAGAAAGAAAAAGACCGTTCAGAAAGTCTATTGTTGAATATTCTGCCAGCGGAAATTGCTGAAGAACTGAAAGAGAAAGGGGAAGCAGAGGCTCGCGATTTTGATTTAGTTTCTATATTGTTTACCGACTTTAAAGGTTTTACAGAAAAGTCTGCAGAACTTACCGCAGCAGAATTGATTGGTGAAATAAACCATTGCTTTAAGGCGTTTGACCATATTTGTGAGAAGTATGGTATTGAAAAAATCAAAACAATAGGTGATGCTTTTATGGCTGCCGGTGGTCTACCGGTACCTTCAACCGATTCAGTTCAGAATACGGTTTTGGCCGCGCTTGAAATGCAATCTTTTATGACCCAAAGATTTGTAGATAAAGAAACAGCAGACGGATTTACATTTGAAATGCGCTTGGGTATTCATACAGGCCCGGTTGTTGCGGGAATAGTTGGAGTCAAGAAATTTCAATATGATATTTGGGGTGATACCGTAAATACGGCAGCGAGAATGGAAAGCAGCGGAACAGTAGGTCAAGTAAACATCTCTCAACATACTTATGAACTGCTAAAGGATAATAAAAAATTCACATTTACGCATAGAGGTAAAATACAAGCAAAGGGTAAAGGAAAGATAGACATGTATTTTGTTACCAGTAACTAAAAACGAACATAGTATTATTTAATTTGAGCGCACCTTCATAATATTTATATCCATAAAACAGCTAATTAAAATGTTATCAAAGCATAACTAGTTGCTATCCCTTTTTGCCCTTGTGTTGATATTGCATCCCATTTGGATAGTTGTCTTGGTATAGTTTTATAACCCACCAAATTCTTCAGATAATTAAACAGGTGCCTAGGGACATCATTTGTGGCCGTTCGTCCATAAAAATAAATGTATCTCCTACAAAATAGGTTAATTGTATGTGATTAAAGCTCCCCCCCCCTTTTTTTAACAAATACTTTCAAATAATAACTGGCAGATTGCAAGCAAAGCACAAAAAAGCCAATTATCAACTTTTAGACCACTAAAAACAATTAAAATGGAAACAGTAACAGCAATAAAAAAACAAGTAGACCCCTCAAATATCATGCAAATAGGCATGGGTTTCTGGGCCTCTAAAACCTTATTATCTGCAGTTAATATGGGTGTTTTTACCCTTCTAGCAAAAGGTGAGTTATCAGGAAATGATATTAAAACTAAACTTGGCTTCCATCAAAGAGGTCTGTATGATTTTTTGGATGCACTAGTAGCCTTGAACTTTTTAAATAGGACAGGGATAAAAGAAACCAGTTGCTATAGCAACACGGAAGATAGTGCGTTTTTTTTAGATAAAAACAAACCAAGTTACATGGGTGGATTATTGGAAATGGCAAATAATCGATTATATCCTTTTTGGAATGATTTGGAGGAGGGACTCAAGACCGGATTACCACAAAATGAATCCAAAACTGGTGACAAAAGTCTTTTCGAAGCAATATATAGCGATGAAGAAAAAGTTCGTGAATTTGTGAATGCAATGGCCGGAGTTTCTATGGGGAATTTTATGACTTTATCCAAAACGTTTGAGTTTTCAACCTATAAGACCTTATGCGACATTGGTGGTTCCGGTGCACATTTATGCGCTCAAATAGCCCTAAACAATGATCATATGAATTGTTTATCATTTGATCTACCTCAAGTAGCACATGTAGCACAGGAAAATATTAGTGCAATGGGCCTCAATGAAAAGGTAAAGATTATCTCTGGAGACTTTTTTACCGATGATTTCCCAAAAGCGGATGTAATTACTATGGGTATGATTTTACACGATTGGGGAATTGACGACAAAAAAATGCTTATAAAAAAGGCTTATGATGCATTACCAAAAGGTGGTGCCTTGATAGTCATAGAGAATATCATCGATGATAAAAGAAACGAAAATGCCTTTGGGTTGTTGATGTCATTAAACATGCTCATAGAAACTCCCGAAGGTTCCGATTTTACAGCTTCTGATTTTAATGAATTAGCTAAGGAAGCAGGTTTTACAAAAATGGACATTATACCATTAACCGGCCCATCTAGTGCAGTAATAGCAATCAAATAATAATAGTAACCAATAAATAATAGAACAAATGAAAAGATTATTGATCACCATAGTTTTAATACCACTAATGATGGTATCCCAGACCAATGAAAGTTTGGTCATTGAAAATATAATGTTGACCGTAAAGCCTGATAAAATAGCCGAATTTGAGGCAGGTATTGCAGCACACAACAAAAAGTTTCACGCCACAGGTCCATTTGGGGCCAGGGTCTACAATATCGATAATGGGAAAAATGCAGGAAAATACATGCTGATTATGGGGCCCCTACAATGGAGTGCTTTAGATGGTAGGCCCTCAAGTAAAGAACATTCCGAAGATAACAACAAGAACATAAACCAATATTTAGAGTCTTCGGTAGAGGTAAATTATATGAAAATGCATCCCGATTTATCAAATTTCTCCAAAGATTTTGAAATCAATAAAGTCTCGGTTTTTATGGTCGATATTAAACGATTTAAGGATATGGATTTTATGGGAAAAGTAGTGAAAAAGGTGGTGAAAATGTATAAGGAAAAAATGCCAGACCAAATTTATGGCATTTATACCAATGAGATGCCTAATATGGACGGTATGGATTTTGCATGGGTAGATTTCTTTGATAGCTATTCTTGGATGGCCAAAGACGATACGTTCATGCGAGATTTCGAAGATGTTCATGGGACGGGTAGTTTTCAACAATTCATGAAAGATGTAGAGGCTACAACCGATGGCGATAAAGGTGAGATATGGTCTCTTCGAAAAGATTTAAGTGGTCCAGATGCTAAAGTAATAGCCTTAGAAAGGCAATAATATCCATGTCGCAAATTTAAAGCTACTATTCAAGGCTTGGAAGCAAGTTCCAAATCTTAGCATTCTTTTAAACGATGTTTCAACCGAACTATAAATTAATGGTGCTTCTGTAAATAGGGATAGCCAATAATTAGTATTCCTCTGGAGTATCAATAAATATGAAGAAAAAACATCCTCCGCATTGTTCCAAAGAATTAATTGATTGGCATGAGGTAACCACTTTAAAACACCATTATGAAAATTAAACTAATTTACTTAACACTTGTTCTTGTTTTTTTAAGCTGTAATAAGGCAAAGAAGAAACCTTCAACACAAAATAATGTCAAAGCTTCCAATATAAATTCCATTCGGCTTGAACTACTTACCGATGCATTGAATACTCCAATTCAAATGAGTATTCCCGATGATGATACCCATCGTAAGTTCTTGACCAATCGTGGCGGTCAGATATGGATATTAGAAAACAAAACGGTATTACCCATACCTTTCCTTAAATTAAACACAGCGCAGGATTCCCTCGGACTGGAAGGGCCAGAAGGAATAGGAACCATTAATGGAATGGCTTTTCATCCAGAGTTTAGCACCAATCACAAATTTTATGTATGCTATAATGCTGCACCTTCTATTGTTAACGATCCAGTAAAACTTGTTATTTCAGAGTTTTTGGCATATAACGAGAATCCAAACCTAGCAAATAAAGAAAGTGAAATTAGGGTTCTTGAAGTTGAAGGTGACCAGATTTCACATAATGGAGGTGAAATTGCGTTTGGGCCAGACGGTTTTCTGTATATTTCCATTGGGGATGATGCCATGGACGATGAAAACTATGTCCATCATGCTCAAGACTTGAATCATTTCTATGGAAAAATATTACGTATAAATGTAAATACATTGCCTTACAGCATACCATCAGATAATCCTTTTGTAGGCATATCCGATGCTAAGCCCGAAATATGGGCATATGGTCTACGCAAAATGTGGCGGTATACCTTTGATCCAAAATCAAAACAACTTTTTGGTGCCGATGTGGGCGAAGGGCAACAAGAAGAAATAAATATTGTTACAAAAGGTGCTAATCTTGGTTGGCCCTATATGGAAGGAGAAAGTGTTTATATGGAAGATAACAGTATTGATAAAAGCGGTTTTAAACCTCCTATCAACACTTACTCACATGAGGATGGCATATGTATTATAGGTGGCGACTTCTATTATGGAAAGGAAAATCCCAATTTACAGAATAAACTTGTTTTTGGAGATTTTAAAGGTAGTATTTTTTCGCTATCCCAAGAAACCAATGGAAAATGGACAAGGGAGCTTCTGGAAATTGAAAACAAACCAAAAGATGTTTTTCTGATTTGTGGGTTTGATACCGATGAAGATAATGAACTATATGTGATGGGATTTTCGAATACGGATGTGGGACCTAAAGGTGCTGTTTATAAAATTATGCATTAGCTTGTACTTGTAAGTTGGTCAACAACTAATTTTGAAATTAAAACGTACTGATAGTACAGGATTGTTTAAAATTAATTGTTGACCATTTTTCCTTACCATTACTTTTTACTAAGAAATATCTAGTTTCTATGTATTATTTTGAAGAAATTATCTATCAACAAAATGGCTTATTGTTCCTAATAAAATCCTACAAAATTTTAGATTAAAAAAGCGATTTATAAACCTTCAACACATTCTCAATCTTAGCCTCCGTCTCCTTATCAATATTTTGGTGTTCTGGGTTTTCCTTTAACCATTTTACAGTCCTTTTAATACCCTCGGAAAAAGGAATCGTTGCCTTAAATCCTGGTACGAAGGTTTTTATCTTAGTATTATCGAACAAGACACTTTCAGCCTTATCTGCCAATAACGTTCCTGTAAACGATGGCTCTATGTTGCAAATAAAGTCAGAGGCTATATGTACCACTTTGGCTTCTTTGCCTAAAGCATCTGCCAAAATCTTATAAATCATATTCCAGCTCAGCACCTCATCTGAGGTAATATGAAAAGCATGCCCAATAGCAGGTGTATTACCCAATAAACCAACAAAGCCTTTAGCAAAATCATCGGAATGTGTTACCGTCCAAAGTGAAGTACCATCGCCATGTACGATTATTTCTTTTCCATCTAAAATTCGCTGCGCGGTATTATATTTATTAAACCCCCCAATGGCAATCGGTATTACGGTATCATACGTTAATGAAGGGCGAACAATCGTTATTGGAAAACCTTCTTCACGATAGGCTTTTTGTAATCGGTCTTCACATTGTATTTTTCCTTGAGAGTAATCCCATAAATTATTGCAAAGCGGTGTAGATTCGGTAATAACCGGATAACTCAAAGGCGTTTGATAACATGATGCTGAACTAATAAAAATATATTGCTTGGTCTTTCCCCTAAAAAGTTCAATATCACGCTCAATATCATCGGGTGTAAAGGCTATCCAATTAACAACTACATCCCAGTCGTGCTTTTTAAGCTCAGTTAATTCTTCGGGTTTGTTAATATCCCCAATAATAGAATGTGCTCCAGCAATATCAACTTTGGCCTTTCCCCTATTCAGTACATATAAATCCATTCCTTTAGCTACAGCCAATCTACTACTTGGTGTGCTTATGTTGCCTGTTCCTCCTATGAATAATACTTTCATTTTTATTTTTTATTTACTGAATATCAATTAGTTAAACTCAAAAATATTAAACATCCCTATAGAATGTTAATCCGTTTTTAAAAGGGTCGTAAAAGGAAAATTCTTTTGTTCCCCAAGCAGTTTCCCTTAAAAGGGTATGTGGATTAAAGATATCCTTTGTTCCATATTCTTGGTATAAAGATTCAATATTTTGGGTAACAATGCGCAACATAGGCCTAATAATTTCCGTTTCCCATGCTTTGGCATCATGCCATTGTAAATGAAGTTCTATAGCATCTCTAATAATACCAGCATATTTAGGTTGTTTAGAATCGTCAGCAAAAGCAATCCTAAACCCCAAGCGATTGACATAAAAATCCAAGCCCTCTACTACGTCCCAAACAGGGAGTACCGGATGTATTTGATGTAAGTAACCTCTGTCTTCCATATAACAAAAATACGAAAGACCATAAATACGGATAGCCGTTATAATATAATTAAGTGTTACATCAATAGGTGAACGGTTCGTTTGAAACGAATCGTCTAATTATTTTCTTCCCCCAACCAACGATACGCCTAACGAAATTATACCCAAAACTATAGTGATATAGGCATTGGTATTGTCTTGTTCTTCCACTTTGAATATTCCTAGATCCAATGACGCCTCGGGCATGATAAGGGTATAAATGCCATAAATTAACAATACGACACCCACAATAAGGAGAATTGATTTTACCGGTTTATTCATGATTATTTGATTTTGTAGTTGATGGTTAAGGTAGTTAAAATAGTCTTTCAATACCCGTACCACTTATCAACAACAAAAAACGTCATTGTTAGCTATAATTAAGGATATTAGGTTACCGCATTACAATTCATTTATGTAAATTCATGTCGTAACCAAAAAATCGACCAATGAAGATAAAATTACTTCTACCCATTCTCCTTTTTGTTTCATTCCCACTAGTCGCCCAGAATGAAAGTCTTTTGGAGCTAACGGATATTTTTGATATGGAGTTTGTCTCCGATCCACAAATTTCTCCAGATGGCAATAAAATTATTTATGTTCGGAATTTTAAGGATATTATGACGGACAAGAACCTGTCCAATCTATGGATCATTAATTACGATGGTTCCCAAAACAGGCCTTTAACGACCGGAAACCAAAACGACTTTTACCCGAGATGGTCCCATGACGGAAAGAAAATCATCTTTAAATCGAACAAGGCAGATAATAGGATGAAGCTGTATATGATGTGGTTAGACACAAAAGAAACAGCTCCTTTAACAAATACACCCAAAGCACCTGGAGCAGTCAGTTGGTCCCATGACGACCGCTATTTGGCATTTACAATGTTCGTTTCTGAGGCTGAGGAATCTATTGTTAAATTACCAACTAAACCAGAAGGTGCAAAGTGGAACACTCCTCCTACTTACATCGATAAATTAAATTATAGGGGTGACGGCCAAGGGTATATCAAAGGTGGCCATGACCAATTGTTCACCCTCTCCATTGATGGAGGTACGCCCAAGCAATTGACAACTTCAAAATTTGACCACGGAGCTCCTGTTTGGGCTAAAAATGACAGAACATTGTACTTCTCAGCTAATTTTAATCCTGATGAGGCTTTTGAACCCGCAAATAGTGAGGTGTATGCCCTGAATATTTTAACAGCTGAAGTTTCTCCGTTAACTACTAGATATGGTCCTGATGCTTCGCCAGTAGTTTCTCCAGACGGTAAAATGATTGCTTACATGGGGAATGACGACAAATTACAGGGATATCAGATTACGGAATTGTACGTAATGAATTCTGATGGCACCAACTCAAAATTACTTTCCGGAAGTTTTGATAGGGACATTGCCAATGCCCAATGGGCCAATGATGGTAAAGGTCTTTACTTTCAATATGATACAGAAGGTGCTACTAAAATTGGACATATCTCCTTAGATGGAAAAGTTACTACACTTGTTGACGGTCTTGGCGGATTATCGTTAGGCAGACCTTATAATGCTGGAGATTTTACAGTTTCAAAAAATTCAAGATTTGCATATACGCTAGGGAACACGCAACACCCTTCTGATTTAGGTGTTGCCGATAAAAAAAGTTCTAAGCGATTAACTTTTGTAAACGATGACCTTTTCTCGTTCAGGGATTTAGGTAAGACAGAAGAAATTTGGTGGAAGTCTTCTTATGACCAAAAAGACATTCAGGGTTGGGTGGTTACGCCACCAAACTTTGACCCAAGTAAAAAGTATCCGTTCATTCTAGAAATTCACGGTGGGCCATTTACAAGTTACGGTTCTGTATATAGTGCCGAAATACAGGCATACGCAGCAGCGGGTTATGTAATATTATACGCTAACCCAAGAGGTAGTACAAGCTACGGAGCAGAGTTTGGAAACTTAATTCACCATGACTATCCAAACCATGATTATGAGGACTTAATGAGCGGTGTGGATGCCGTTATTGAAAAAGGCTTTATAGATACAGATAATCTTTTTGTGACCGGTGGTAGTGGCGGCGGAGTGCTTACGGCATGGATTGTTGGTAAGACAGATAGATTTAAAGCTGCCGTAGTTGCTAAACCGGTTATTAACTGGACAAGCTTTGTACTCTATGCCGATGGTGCCGCATTCTTCTCTAAGTATTGGTTCGGCAAAAAACCTTGGGAAGATCCAGAAAACTACTTTAGACGTTCACCGTTAATGTATGTAGCAAATGTGACTACTCCTACCATGTTACTAACGGGAGAAGAAGATTATAGAACACCAATTGCAGAATCAGAACAATTCTATACCGCCCTAAAGTTAGAAGGTGTGGAAACGGCTATGGTGCGTATACCAGGAGCAGGACACGGCATTGCGAATAGACCTAGTAATTTGGTCGCTAAAATTGCCTCGGTTTTGGCGTGGTTCGACAAGTATAAGACCAAAAAATAAACAAGATTATGAGATTTTTCAAACTAGTAGGTATTGCATTTGTATTCCTTATAGTCAACAAAGGTTTTAGTCAAGACATATCGGTATTGACCTATAATATTAAATGGGACAATACCAATGATACCGTTAACAATTGGAACGATAGAAAAGATGCTATGGTTAGTTTACTAAAACATTACCAACCCAGTATTATCGGTATGCAAGAAGTGGTGAACGGGCAACTGAATTATTTAGTTACGAATTTGCCAAATTTTGCTTCTATAGGCGTGGGCCGCGAAGATGGAAAAGAAAAAGGTGAGTACTCCCCTATTCTTTATGACACCCAGCTATTAAAGGTACTAAAGAGTTCAACATTTTGGCTGTCCGATACTCCCGATAAAATTTCTGTTGGTTGGGATGCGGCCTTGGAGCGTATCTGTACCTATGCCCTTTTTGAAGACCTGAAAACAAAAAAACAATTTTGGGTTTTCAATACTCATTTTGACCACATAGGGGTTGTAGCCCGTGAAAAATCTGCCGAGCTAATTGTCTCTAAAATGAAGGATATAAATGTGGACAACCTGCCTGTAGTTTTAATGGGCGATTTAAATTTGACTCCGGACGAAACTCCAATTCTATATTTAAAAGATGCCTTAACCGATGGTCAGTCTATTACCGAAAAAACTTTTTACGGACCGACTGGGACCTTTAATGGTTTTGACCAAGACCGGGTATTAACAAACCGAATCGACTATATTTTCGTAGATAGTTTTAATGTTCTAGAGTATATGCATATTGATGATAGAATGGAAAACAACAAACATATTTCTGACCATTTGCCTGTATTGGCTACGATTTCATTTTAAAAATAGCTTTTCATAAAAGTCTTAAGCATAAATAATTATCCCGATTGCATAATTGCATCGGGATATTCTATTTGTTTGAATGAAATAAATTACTTCTTCAGAAAAGAAATCAAAATTTTATTCAATTCATCTGGGTGGGTCACATTAAGTCCGTGCGGAGCGCCCTTAACGACTTCATAAGTACTGTACTTTATACCTTCTGCGGCTTGTTTCGCTGAAGTTTCAATAGGCACTGTAGCATCTGCATCACCATGAACTATTAAAGTAGGTACAGTAACATTTTTTAACTCCGATCTAAAATCGGTATGCATCCATGACAATGCAGTTTGTATCGTTGCTCTAGGCGATGCGAACGAAGCAATCGTGAAATCATAATCGAGTTGCGCTTCGCTTACCCTTTCCCCTTTATTTTCATCATAATTGTAAAAACCTTTACTGAATTCTTTTAAGAACCCAACTCTGTCTTTTTGTAGCGCAACAATAATTCCGTTTAAAGCATCCTCCGGTACTCCATCGGGATTATCCGATTTTTGTTTTACTAGTGGAATAATAGAACTGATTAGTGCCGCTTTTGCAATTCTGCTAGAACCATAATCCGTTAAATAGCGAACTACTTCACCACCACCCATAGAAAATCCGACGATAATTGCGTCTTTCAAATCTAACTTTTCAATAATGGCATTTAAATCACCGGCCAATGCAGAGTAATCATATTCTCCCCATGGTGAAGAAGATGTACCAAAACCTCTACGGTCGTAAGCAATACATCGAAAACCTTCTTCGACAATTTTCCAAACTTGTTGTTCCCACGATTTTCGACTCAAAGGCCAACCATGTATCAAAATTACAGGTTGTCCACTACCGTAATCCTCGTAAAAAATATCTACTTGTTCTTTTGCTGTTTTATTTGTTATAAATGGCATATTTTATCTTTTAAAAGTTACTTACAAGGTATTAAACAATAGGTAGTTAACTTAGCCCAATGCGTTAAATAATTGGTTCATAACCGAATGTTTAAAACGATTATATTTACCAACAAAACGAAATTATATGTTTATACCAGAGCACTATAAAAACAACGATATACATGAAATTCATAGTTTCTTAAAAAACAATAGTTTTGGTATTTTAATCAATACGATTGAGGGAAAACCTTGGGGTACCCATATACCATTAGAACTTGGAAAAAATAAAGAAGGTAAAGATGTATTGGTTGGCCATATTGCCAAAGCGAATCTTCAAAGTAAAAATATAAAAGACAGTGATGAAGTACTATGCATTTTTAATGGTCCACACAGTTATATTTCCTCTTCATGGTATCAGAAAGAGGAAGTCCCAACATGGAACTATGTTGCCGTTCATGTTTATGGAACGGTTAAAATTCAAAAAGCAGACGAATTACTCTCCTCTTTACATGAATTGGTAGATAAGTATGAGCAAAATTCAGAACATCCTATTTCAATAAATGATATGTCTAAAAAGACTATGAGACAGGTTACAGGTATAATTGGTTTTGAAATTATGATTAACGATATACAAGCCGTTAACAAACTGTCACAAGGTAGAAGCCATGACCATCCAAAAATAATTTCAGAATTAGAAAAGCAGGGTTCAGCTGAAAAAGCGATTGCCGAAGAGATGAAAAAACTTAAAAAATAGGCTGTGGTTGTAATTCTAGTTAAAAAATTAATCGACGAACTACATTTTAGTCTCATAATTAAATTTCAAAAAATAACCCAACCACCTATAATTCAATTGAATAAATAAAAAATTAAGGCTTTCGACAAACGGTAAAACTTACCCAAGTTTACAACGTAAATAAGGTGACTTTTAAACTCGAAAAAGATGATTTATATACTTTTCTGTTTTTACATGACCTTTGTTAGCGTTCTATTAGCGATTTCTTATCTCGCAAATAAAGATTTACAACCAGAATTGAAGTCGATCAAGTCAAAATAATATCGTTTAAGATATCTTTTGGTGAAATCAATCATTTAATTTTATGTATGTGGAAATTACCACATTCTATAATATCGCTATGACTGAACCTAAAAGCATTTATAATTTTTCTGGAACTTCTAAAATTGAAGAATGGCAAATTGTTAACGATGAAGTTATGGGAGGAATGTCAATGGGTCTAATCCAAATAAACTCAGAAGGAAATGGAGTTTTTAGTGGCCATGTTTCACTTGATAATAATGGAGGATTTTGCTTAGTAAGGTACGATTTAGAGCGTATTAAAGCGGAAGACTATTCATCTTTTGAAATTCGAATGAAAGGGGATGGTAAAAAGTATCAATTCCAATGCAAATCAAGTGACCTTCAAAGACATTCGTATATATACTCGTTTAGTTCTGGAAAAGATTGGAAAATAGTTACAATTCCATTCCATAAAATGGAACCTTATTTTAGAGGAAATTCTCTTAAAATGTCAAACTATCACGGCGATTTTCTTTCGCAAGTCGCCATTTTAATAGGAAACAATAAAGAGGAAGATTTTAAACTTGAAATCGACTATATTAATCTAAAATAAAAAAGAGCCCTTTTAAAGGGCTCTTTTTTATTTTTTAAAAGTAGTTTTTAACTGTCTTTCAAAGATTTCATATCAATTACAAATCTGTATTTCACGTCAGATTTTTGAAGCCTATCATACGCTTCATTAATATTTTGTATATCGATCATTTCTATATCAGAAACAACGTTATGCTCTCCACAGAAATCTAACATTTCTTGAGTTTCTTTAATACCACCAATCAATGAACCTGCAATACTCTTTCTTCCCATAATTAAACTTCCACCATGTAATGGGTCTAAAGGTTCAACCGCACCTACTATCACCATTGTTGAATCCCTTTTCAACAATGCCGCATAAGGATTCATGTCATGACCAACAGGTATCGTATTCAATAAAAAGTCGAAAGAATTAGCATGCTTTTTCATCTGCTCTTGATCCTTCGAAATTATAACTTCGTCTGCACCTAGTTTTTTAGCATCTTCACTTTTAGAAGGCGAAGTGGTAATCATTACTGTATACGCACCCATGGCGTGGGCAAATTTTATTCCCATATGTCCTAAGCCACCTAAGCCAATAACACCTACTTTATCACCTTTTTTCACTCCCCAATGTGCTAGTGGAGAATATGTGGTAATTCCTGCACATAATAACGGAGCTGCAGCCTTTGCATCTAAATTCTCAGGGACTTTTAATACAAATTCTTTATTAACAGTAACACTTTCAGAATATCCGCCGAAGGTATGTCCGCCAGAATGCTTGTCCTTACTATTATAGGTAAACGTTGCTCCTTTTTCACAAAACTGCTCTAAATCATCTTTACAAGCACTACAAGTTTGACAAGAATCTACTAAACAGCCAACACCTACTAAATCTCCTACTTTAAAGTTAGAAACACCTTTACCGACCTCTAATACTCTACCAATAATTTCATGCCCTGGTACAACAGGATAAACAGAATTTTTCCAATCATTTCTTACTTGATGCAAATCACTATGGCACACACCACAATAAAGTATATCTATTTTTACGTCATCTTCTAAAGTTACTCTACGTTCTATTTCGTATGGTTTTAAATCAGCATCCTTTGAATCTGCTGCGTATGCTTTAATTTTTTTCATGAATTTTTATTTTGTTAACAATATTAAATTTACAACAAAGAATAACCTTGTTGTACTATTCTACTGCTTTAACCCAACTTTAACGAAGTCGTTTAGTATGTGGCTCATAGAGCAAATAATAAACTTCAATAAGTTCATTGATCATAAAAAATTAATAACTTAAGGTATTCTGAATAAAAGAATTTGATTAAAACTGACATTTGTCATCTTCTAGTATTTTTAAAAAGTTTAAGTATAGATAGGATCAATGAACCAAATTCTTCTACCTTTAAAAAAACTAATCATTCCATTTAGGGTAGATAGGTTAATGCCCAATATTTTAATTTTAATACCTAGGGTACTAATAGGCTATTTACTTTCTTTTGTATTTGCTGTAAATAAATTTGGTACCCCTTGGACATCAAAATTCATAGGACTTGAATTATTTGAAGTCTCAGATTGGTTTGTTAAATTGGTAGAACAGTTCGGAACACCATTTACTCTAATGCCAGAAATGTTTGCTTGGTCTGCTGGTTTTACCGAAGCTTTGGGCGGCATTCTTTTAATGTTAGGATTAAACACTAGAATTACCGCTTTCTTTATAACTACCACCATGTTTGTTACAATAGCTTTTAGACCATGGGACGGGTCATGGAATATTATTCCCATATTTATTTTCTTTTGTCTTGGTCTATTTTTTATGGGATTTGGTTCTGGTAAATTTGGCCTGGATTATGTTTTAACTAGAAGAAATCCATACCAACTGCATTTTTAAAAGTTGTAAGCTACGTTTCAGTCTCACATTAGGCCAATTAAGTAATATCATTTTTAAAGTTTTATAGATAATCAGCATTTTCGAAGTAATCAATTCATCTATAAAACTTTAAAAATAAAAAAACTACTATTTACAATCAGTGTATTAGCATCAATCTTTACTGCAAAAGCCCAAAAAAATGATGGCATTACTTTAACCGTAATTATAAAAAATATTCTCAATAATGATGGCCATATCTTAAGTGCTTTGCACAACGAAGAATCATTTTTTTAAAAGTGATGGACTCATCATAAACCGAGACAAAGCTGAAATAGGAAAATTAACCCTAATATTCGAAAATGTTCAACCTGAGGAATATGCTGTTTCAATCTTACATTATGCGAATGACAACCACCGAATGGACTTTGAAGCGAACGGTATGCCAATTGAAAATTATGACATGAGCAATAATCCTATGCTAATAGACCCACCAAAGTTTGACGATGTAAAGTTCATTGTTGGTAATGAAGATTTGAAACAAAAATTAGGTTTTAACGCTTTTTGGTCTAATTTAAAGTTTTTGAGAAGTATATGGATTATTCAACTGATTTATGCATAAGTAGCCACAATTTTTTTTATATATTTTTTATTCTCTGCTTTAAATCAAGTGATTATAATTACTTTTAAATAAAAATAGCCTTTTCATTGAGTTTTAAAGGTTTCTCTAACAAATATGGGATTAAGTAAATTTTACATTTTTAGCCTTTTGTCATTGTTCTTCTACTCGGTCGAAATAATTGCACAAGACCTACAATTAGATAGTCTTAAATCTATAATTAACGAGAACAAAAAGGATACCATTAACGTGAATGCCTTGTTGGATATCTCAAACATCCTTTCCAAATCGGACACCTTAGAATCAAAAAATTATGCCCTAAAGGCAATTGACCTAGCGGAAGAATTGGATTATAAAAAAGGACAAGCTTATGGGTATAAAAATTTAGGTTTGCTACTATATGCCAAAGGTGAACTTAACAAAGAATTGATAGATTATTGGGAAAAATCCTTAGAATTATTTAAAAAAATAGATTTTAAAAATGGAATAAGCAACCTTCAAGGTAATCTAGGGAGTGTTTATCAAACTAAGGGTGATGACCCCACTGCATTGGCCTATTTTTTAAATTCATTAAGACTTGCTGAAGAAATAAATGAACCTAAGAGAATAGGCACAGCATATATAAATATTGGTAGTGTTTACGCCAATGAAAAAGCTACATATGAACAGGCCATAGAGTCATTTAATAAAGCTAAAAAAATATGCGAAAACATTGATTACAAAGAAGGAATAGCATATGCTGCTGTAAATATAGCTGAATTATATCTCAAGACAAATAATCCAAAGGCAGCACTACAGGTGCTTAATGAGTATATGACTTTCTTTGATAAAGCTGATGCAGATAAAGCCAATGGCCTAATCATGATCGGTAGGGCCTATGAGGACATGGGGGAGCCAAATATTGCCGAAAAAAAATACATGGAAGCCATTACCTTAGCTACTGAAAACGATGCTAAAATGGAAGCTTCAAAAGCCTATATCCAATTAGGGAATATGTATAACAAGAAGAATGAACTTTCAAAATCATTGGATAAATATGAAAAGGCATTGGAACTGACCGAAATAACAAATGTTTTACCGGATAAAAAAAAAATTTATGAGGGATTGGCAAATATCTATGCTAAACTTGGTAACTATGAGAATGCTTTTGATTTTCAAAAACAATTCTCTGCAGTTATGGATACAATTAGAAGTGATGATTATGAGCATACCTTAGGCAATTTAAGGTTTCAATATGATATTGAAAATAAGGAAAAGGAAATTCAATTATTAAATACCGAAAACAAAGTCAAAGAAATACAACTGGAAAAAGTGGCCATTTCAAAAAAATATTTCTACGCAGTTTCGGTCTTATTATTTGCTATAGCTTTTGGTGCGCTATTGCAATATCGTTTTGTTAAAAAATCAAATAGAAGATTAGCTGATGAGCAAAATAAGACGGAAAGCATATTACTTAATATTTTACCGGCTGAAACGGCCGAAGAACTAAAATTACACGGCTCTGTAAAGGCTAGGGAATTTAAACAAATTACAGTCCTTTTTACTGATTTTAAGGCATTCTCAACGGTTGCGGAACTAATTCCCGCAGATAAATTAGTAAAGAGTGTAGATTATTATTTTAAAAAATTTGATGAAATCGTAGAAAAATATGGACTTGAGAAAATAAAAACGATAGGTGATGCATACATGTGCGCAGGAGGTTTACCTACCGAAAATGAGACCAATGCCATGGATGCGTACAATGCGGCCATAGAAATATTACAATTTGTTAATAATACTCAAAAGAATCCGCCAAAGAATGTCCATCCATTTGAAATTCGAATCGGTCTTAATTCAGGTTCAGTAGTTGCAGGAGTCGTTGGAACTAAAAAATTTCAATATGATATCTGGGGCAATACTGTAAATATTGCCGCACGAATGGAATCCAGTTCCATTCCTGGTAAAATTAATGTTTCAGAAAACACCTATAATTTATTGAAGGATAAAATAGATTTTACCTATAGGGGAATAATAACCGTTAAAAATTCTAAAAAATTGAAAATGTATTTTGTAGGAAAAGAAATGAACGAAAATGAAATTATCAGTTAAAGTCTTTATAAAAAAACTTTTAGCTTGAAGTTAAATTGTATAAAATAATTGAAGATTTTTCTTATTAAAATAATTTTTGTAAGTTAATCCTTGATAATATATTTGCTGGAAACATAGAACCTATTATTGATGTCATTTTTCTAAAACCTTTTTTGAATACAATATTTTAAGTAATTTATTGTTTAATTTAATGAATATCAATTTTTCATTTTACAGTAGCTGATGAATTTGCACAACGAAAAGGCCTATCCTAAACTTTGTATGCAACTACTGTCCACCTTGGAAAAAAGTCTGCCAAATCATTTAACATATCATACACTGGAACATACCATTGATGTAGCCAATGTTTGTAATGCCTATATTGAACATTATAATATAGAGGAAAATGATGCTAAACTTATGCGAATTGCTGCTATAGGGCATGACTTTGGTTATATCATCTCACCTATAGAACATGAAGAAAGAAGTATTAAAAGCTTATCTCATATTTTACCGTCAATTTTAACCTCTGAAGAAATAGCATTGGTAAATGGTATGATTCGAGCTACAAAAGTCCCACAGCACCCAACTAATTTTATGGAGGAAATCATTGCCGATGCCGATTTAGATTATTTGGGAAGAACTGATTATGATTTGTTAAGTGGTGGCCTTTATAAAGAATTCCAATATTACGATATTGTCAACAATCAAGAAGAGTGGTTAGACCTTCAAATTAAATTTCTTGAAAATCATAAATTCCATACTTCATTTGCGTGTGAATTTAGAAAACCACTAAAACAACAAAAAATCAAAGAGTTAAAGGAAAAACGTAATGCTTTGGAATGTCAATAATCATTTTTACCGAGATATTTTTACTCCCACTTTTAACAAATAACAGATTTCAACTACATAATACCGATAAAATACTAATTTCTTCGATTAAATAGTATCACCCTAATAAATTAAGGTAATATTCTCTATTTTAATGTTTTGTATTATAAGTTTTTATAAATTTGATAATTCCCTCATTTCAATAACCTAGTCAAATAAGGTACTTATACTCTCTAGGTTTTTAAAGTTTAAAAAAAACGCTACAAACTTTTAAAAATGAGAACTTCATCACACTACACCACCTTAAGTAGAGCCACGGTACTACTAAATAAACTAAAAAGACCTCTAAATTTATTTATACTTCTGCTTATTTGCTCCACGGGTATCGTACTGGGTCAAGATTATGAAACCACGGGATTATCCAATAATTGGGAAGATCCTACTGCATGGACCTGTATAGGTGGTGGCTGTAATAAAAACCCATATCCAGTTAATGATATTTCCAACACTACCATAACTATAAGGCACGATATCAATTATAACTCCAATAGCCCAATTAAGCTAGGTAGAAATGGTGTTTTATTGGTCATTAATGATGCAACCTTGGCTACCTTAAGTAATATTAATGTTGGTACCGAAGGTGTATTATCGGCCAATCAAGGACAAATTAAAATAGGGCCCGGCGTGCTTAACAATTATGGGCGTATAGAATTGATCAATGCTATTCTTACCAAGAACGGGAATGTGGTAAATGAATCCGAAATGGTACTTTCAAATGCCTGTGTAAATTTAACGGATGGTAATTTTATAAATAACAACCTATTTACTGGGTCTGGTAGTGTTAAAACACTTAACGGTAATGTAAATAACTTTGGTACCTGGTCTGTTGATATACTTTACTTCACTAGTCGAAATAGTAGCGGTGTTCCGATATCTCCTAGCACCTTGGAGGTAGTTGATAAAAGATGTGAATGTGTTCTAATCAATTGTGATATTTTACCGGGATATCCGCCAAATTCAAAAGTAAACGAACTCATTGGCTCGGCCTTAACCTCCTTGTTCAACAATTATGACCCAAGTGTCCCGGTAAATGAATTTATCTACACCTTAAATTCAGAAGGGGACGTATTAATAGAAATTGTAATACAATCCGGTAAATATGATACTGTTGTTTCCCTATTAAGCTCCTTCAGTGTTTTTTCAGGAGACTTTATTTCAGATGTCTATGATCCAACAGACGATGAACGAGTTATTACAGTCTTCTTTCCCATAGAACATTTACCGGAACTAAATCCCAATTCAGACCTTATCAATCAAGTTTATGAAGTTTCCAGACCTATCCCTAATACCGGTTTAATACCTAGTCAAGGGGATGTTGCGCAAAATTCAGCAATAGCTCGACTCGGTTGGAACTTATCCGGGAAAGATGTGAAAATAGGGGTTATTTCAGATAGTTATGATCGTATTAGCGGTGTTCAAGGTTCATTAGGAACCGCCGTTATTCGTGATATTGAAAATGGTGATCTTCCGGGTGGAGATCAAAAAGTAAAAGTATTACAGGACTATCCTTTTGGCCCTGCTAGTGACGAAGGTAGGGCGATGCTTCAAATTCTTCATGACGTAGCACCCGAAGCGGAATTGTATTTTACTACCGGTTTTGTTTCCGAAGGTAATATGGCTGCAGGAATCGCTGATTTGGTAGCTGCGGACTGCGATATTATCGTAGACGACCTAACCTATATGAAAGGCCCCTTCTTTCGTGATGGTATTGTGGCAGATGCTGTTAATGAAGCTACTTCTTTGGGGGTCTCCTATTTTTCCTCGGCAGGTAATTTTGCAAACCGATCATTTGAAGCAAATTTCACTGCTGCTCCAGCACCCAATGAAATTCGTCATGATTTTGGAGGGGGAAATTCTTTACAACAGTTACAATTAGAACCCGGTCAATATATAATCGCCTTGCAATGGGAAGATGATTTTTATTCCTTGGGATCGCTAACTGGAGCTAAAAATGATCTTGATATCTATTTAGCAAATGACAATGGCAGTATACTTTACGGATTCAATAGAAATAATTTGGGTGCAGACCCGGTTGAAATTATGCCTTTTGTAGTCGTAAACCCTACTACTACTAATTTGGTCATTGAAAGAGCTGCAGGAATCGGAACTCAAGTACCGTTCAAATATGTAGTATTTAGAGCGGGTAACGATGGTAATTTCGCCGCGGTTCCAGCTGCGAATGCCTCTACCATAGTTGGCCACGCCAACTCAGATGGCGCCATCACAGTTGGTGCTGTGCGTTATGACAATTCACCTGCATATGGTGGTAGCCTTTTGGCACAACAATCCTCTTCCAGAGGAGGAACGAAAACTGAAGGTGTAGCACGTAATAAACCGGATATTATGGCGCCAACAGGGGGTGATACTTCTGTAAATTTGGGTGCACCCGATTATGATAATAATTCATTCCCTAATTTCTTTGGTACTTCCGCATCTGCACCACATGCTGCAGGTTTAGCTGCATTGGTTATAGAGGCCAAGAACAAGTTTATAGATCCTTCCAATACAGATCCTGCTTTAAATACCAGAAAACTAATTACGGATAATAGTATAGATATGGGAGCCGCTGGCTTCGATTTTATCAATGGATACGGTTTTGTAACTGCGGATAATACCGTTGGAGCTTTTGCAAATCCCTCACCAAACCTGATTAGTTTTAACCTCGAAAACTTGGATACAGAAGTAACTAGTCCTGGTGAAATTGCCTTTGATTTGATCCTGGAAGGGAATTCCTTTGATGAAAGTTCAATCGTCATTTTTAGAGGAGAGGAATTGGAAACTACCTTTATTGATTCAAGTACATTAATTGCAACTATACCTGAGTTTATTGGAAATCCCCCCATTTATGTATTCACTGCTTCAGGTCCACTTACCAATGGATCGGATGGTGGCGAATCAGAAACGTTAACCTTTGAGGATATTCCCATTACCAATGTTATTATTAAAGGAGATACCTTTGAAAGACGTTATGGCGAAACGAATCCTGAATTGACATTTACTACCTATGTTGGAGAAACGGAAACAACGCTTTCCCCAGAAATCCTGGAATTGCTCCTACCCTCTGTAACGGTAAGCACGCAGGCATTACCAAATTCTAACACAGGACTTTATGCTATTACCTTAGAACTAGCAGAAATCAATGTTGGCCTTCAGGAACTATATAGTTTTACTGCAGAACCTGGAGTTTTGAATATTATACCCATGCCAGTGACCATTCAACCACAAGTATTGGAACCAATTGTATATGGTGACCCTTTACCTGAAGTAACCTTTGATTATATTTATGGCGTACAAGGTGAAACAAACATAGTGGTTGACAATCAAGTGGCCAATACCTTTGCCTATAATCATGTAAATGCCCTTTCACTTGTTAATGGTCTATCATTGGTAAACGGTCTGTCTTTAGTTAATGGTCTTTCCTTGGTAAATGGGGAACCTACGATAAATGGCTTATCCCTTGTAAATAAAACGTTTTTTGTGTCTCAAAGTACGGTTGACCAATCCAACACGATCATTGAAAATGGCTTATCCTTGGTCAATGGAACCGGACAGGAAAAGTTAGTGAATTTTGGAGCGGATCTATTTTCTGAAACTTCTATTGAGAATGGTAGTCTATCTTCCATTACCAACGGGCTTTCACTTGTAAACGGGCTTTCTTTGGTCAATGGGCTATCCTTAGTGAACGGGCTTTCATTGGTTAACGGTATTTCCCTTGTAAATGGCTTATCATTGGTCAATGGATTATCCTTGGTCAATGGGCTTTCCCTTGTGAACGGACTTTCCTTGGTCAATGGTGAACCTCTACCAAATTCAGATTCCGATAAAATATTTAATGCATTCAATAATATTCTTGTAATACTGAATGAAAATGATGCATTAAGCGAAACACCCATTGATATTAAACCCATAAACGTAATTACCGGATTGGATGCTGGCACTCAGTATATTATCCCTGGTGGGTTTATTGACAGTAATTTCGAAATAAGTTATCTTCCTACCGCTATTGAAATACTTCCTGCGGAGCTCACAGTTACTACTGGTGATACTTCATTAACATATGGAGATGTAATTCCTGAATTTACAGGATCAATAAACGGACTCCGATTAGGTGACACTGCTGCTGAAATTTTCCCTGAAGGTCTTATTTATTCTGTAGGTTGTAGTACTTGTAACGTAGTGGATAGTCCATATAGCATTACTGCAACATCGGAAACAAACAACGGCAATTATACCATTAGTTATGAAAATACTGGTCTATTGACGGTGAACCCTTTTAATATTACCATAAGTGCCAACGATGCTACAATAACTTACGGTCAACAGGAATCCTTAGGATTTACAATTAATGTGTCACCGGACATTCTACCTTACGAAGAAACAACTGAAGATATACTTGGCAATTTCACCTACACCCCTGAAAATGGATGTACGGACGCAACAGTTATTGAGATAATTCCGTCCATAAACAACCCTAATTACAACATTAACCTAGAAAACGGGTCACTTACTATTTCTGCCACCTCACTTCAAGTTGCTATTGGTACACTTATTATTAACGAAGGAGATCCAATCCCTACAAACTTTACCACTACTGTCACCGGATTAGTATGTGATGACCAGGCGCCCATACTTACCGATTTTATTATAATGGATCAAAACGGTACTACCGTTAATGGAATACTCGCTCCTGGTGAATATACAGTATCAACTGATTTAGCTATCTTAGAAGGTTATGACAACTATAATCTTAGCTTACAAACAGGTACGTTATTTGTTTCCCCAATGGTAGGTTGCAATGATCGTATAAAGGCTTCCGATATTTGCCAAAGTCCAGCAACATTATCAGATTATCCTCAAATTACGACTAAACTTCGTTTTGAATATACAAATCCTTTGAGCGTACCGGTATTTATTGAAAATGGGCCAAATAACATCTTAAAAGGAAACGCATTTTATATGGGAACACTACCTGAAGTGTTCCTTCCAGGGGTACATTCATTTGATATTTATACGGACGGCCGTAGATTGCAATGGGAAGTTATCACCAATGGATGTAATAGCGCCTCCAAGTCTGCCAATGGCTCTAATGCAAACCCTTGCGGTACCTCATTTTCCTTTGATATGTCTTCCATAGAGCAAACACAAACCGAAACCTCAGCAACATCCACTGTTTATCCTAATCCTGTTTCCAATTATGTAACACTAAATCTAAAAGAAAGTATTCAACCGACCGAACTTAGTGTTTTCAATGAAACTGGTCAACTGCTATTATTTAGGGAAATATCACCTGCTGAAGGTCAGCTTATTGAAATAGATTTGACTTCGTTCGACAAAGGAATGTTGTTTTTCCGTGTAGAAAATGAAGGTGAACCTACCTACATAAAAGTATTGAAGAATTAAAACAATTGAACTAATAAAAACAGGCCCAAAAAAGAGGGCCGTTTTTATTTAGACCATTTTTGAGTATTACGTAAAACTTAGTACCTTAACTCTTTACTTTGGATAGAATATTGTTTGCTAAGCAAATACAGTATCCAAAAATATTCAATGCAACCTTTACGACTTGGAATATGACCAAAAAAGAAATTAAAAAACAATCAAATAAAGAACATATTTCTAAAAAGGATTACGAAAAATTTAAATTGATAAAAGGTGAAAGTTCCCATACTGAAGAACTTGTAGATCATTATTGGGGCAGTATTAATTATGTTTTTAGCCTAATTAAGGCTTCCGAAATAAAGGCAGGGTTAATTTTGTCGTTCTATGGAATATTACTGAATATTATATATGGGAGTATTGTAACCGTTTTACAGAAAGATGATAATACATGGCTAATATACATCTTGATTATGTCTTGGGTCATTAGCACCATTATATCAATCTATTATAGTATTCGATGTTTCATCCCTAAAATTGAAGACACTTATGATCCCAATATATTTTTCTTTGGCGATATAATTTCAAAATTTGGTACAATTCGAGAGTTTTCACAAACCTTTTACAACATAAGTCTAACCGAAGAAGAACTCTTCGATCATTTGGGGCAACAGGTTTTTATCAATTCAAAAATATCTGCCTATAAATTTAAGTGTGTTAATTACGCTATTCGCTTTCTTGCTATTGGCCTAGCAATATTGTTCTTAACAGTACTATGCTATGTTTTTACTGAATTCATATTAAAATAGATAGTCTGTTATTTAATGGGTAGAATTACCAGATGTATAATCTTTGAAAGATAAGTTTACAGGAAAAGATATTTAAAACTCCAAAGGTATTCCAATACCACAGTATAGGTTATGATAATCGTTTTTAGTAATTTTATAGCTACAAACTATATGAATGACTATTACACAATTACAATATGTGCTCGCGGTTGCAGAATACAAGAATTTCACCCTTGCGGCTGAAAAAAGTTTTGTAACACAACCTACCTTAAGTATGCAGGTTCAAAAGCTTGAAGATGAACTTGACATACTGCTATTTGACCGTAGTAAAAAACCTATTACTATTACAGAAGTTGGAAAAAAAATAGTTGCACAAGCTAAAAATATAGTCAATGAAGCGGCCAGAATCAAGGACATTGTAGAACAAGAAAAAGGATACATAGGCGGTGATTATGTGTTAGGTATAATACCAACGATTATGCCAACACTTTTACCAATGTTTCTTAAAACCTTTATACAGAAGTATCCGAAAGTAAACCTTATCATAAAAGAACAGAGTACAGAAAATCTAATTCAGAATATACAAGACGGCCATTTAGATGCAGCCATAGCTGCAACACCATTAGAAGTAGATTTCATTAAAGAAAGACCACTGTATTATGAACCATTTGTTGGATACGTACCTAAGGAACATCGTTTAGGAAATAATACTCAAATTACGCCTGAAGATTTAAATATTGAAGATATTCTACTTTTACAAGACGGACACTGTTTTAGAGAAGGTGTTTTGAATTTATGCAAGACTCCTAAATTAGGTGGTGAACATTTTAGTTTGCAAAGTGGAAGTTTTGAGACTCTTATCAATCTATCCAATGAAGGATTAGGAATGACCCTTCTACCCTATTTGAATACAATAGAACTTGATGATATCAAGAAAAAGAACTTAAAGTATTTTAAAGACCCGTCACCAGCTAGAGAAGTAAGCCTAATCTATCATAAAAAAGAACTAAAGGTCCAGATAACCGAAGCGCTCAAAGATGTGATTACAAGTGTAGTACGTGGCGCAATAGCTTTTCAAGATGTGAAAATTATAAGTCCGTTGAATAAATAAAATTTTATTGCTTCTTGAAACGATACAAGCAGCTCTCAATACATATCGAAGGATAAGACGGCGACAGTCTTAGTTCTTTACGCTCTTCGTTGAAATCAGTACTATAACCTAAGGTATCTTTCTTATCATCTGTCTTGAAATACAAATAAAGTTCACTTATCTTTATTTGATAATCACCTCTTTGCTATATCTCTTTATTGAAATTGGTTTTACTTTAGCTACCGTCATTATTAAAAATATATCGAAATCCTTTTTTGGCATCTTGCCATTCAGAGGCTCCACCAGTACTTATATAAGTTTCTTTCAATAACCATTCACCTAAGATATTAGTTTCGTCGATTGGTATATCATTGTTTATATCGTTACTCTCACAACCGAGTAAGAATACTAGAAATATGGAAAGAGAAAATTTGATGGCCCTCTTATTATTTATATTAAGATGCCAAAATCACCTAATGGGTGCTTAATAAAAAGAGCCACTAATAAGTGGCTCTTTTTTATACTTTTAAATAAATTAAACTTTGCTGTAATTCTGGTTTGTCTGTTATAAAATTCTCTAACCAAACTTTTAATTCTTCTACCTCATCGGGTAGTAATGTCAAGAGGGCTTTTTTTAACTCCTTACAAAATAGAAGGGTATCAAAACTCACTTTTTTAAGAACTGTTTTACTATACTCAAGCATTGAGTTTGCCATGAACTATATTGATTAAGTGGTTGTTCAATAAAGGTAAACAGAAATGTAGATTGAATATTGCATACAAAAAGTTAAAGTAATACCATCCGTGTTAAAGTTTTGGATCGTGCAAAGACTATAGTTTTGTACTTTAGAAGTCATGAAAAAAATAATATCAATACTTGCCATTTTCATAGCACTCTCTGCCTGTAGCGCAAAAAAATCCATTATTACAAAGCAACTGAATAGCAACCTCTCCTCATCGTTTTATAAAAATCAATTTACAGGAGTTTTGGTAATCGATGCCAAAACGAAAGACACCATCTACAATCAAGACAGCCATAAGTACTTTATACCTGCGAGTAACACAAAAATCTTCACCCTTTTTGCTGCCTTAAAAACTTTGCCAAGAAAAGCACCGACACTACGATATATAAATATTAATGACACCCTTTATTTTGAAGGAACTGGAGATCCCTCTTTTTTACATCCCTATTTAAAAGATTCTACTTCACTCCATTTTCTAAAATATCAAAGCAACCTTACGTTTGTTTCTGGGAACTTTCAAGATGAAAAATATGGTGCAGGATGGGCTTGGGACGATTATCAATGGTATTATTCTCCTGAACGAAATGCACTTCCTATAAACGGTAATGTGGTATTGTCGTATAAGAATACTGAACTGGTAGTATCTCCTCCTTATTTTAAAGACAGTGTTATAGAAATTTTGCATAAGGACAATAGAAATGAATCTTCAAACATTTTCTATTACCCACCTCAATCTACAGACACCTTAGAAACTCCTTTTATTACAAGTCTACAAACCACAACTTCTATTCTAGAGCAAGCATTGGGCAAAAAAGTTTCGACAACCTTAACCATGCCTTTAGGAAATAAAGAGACCTTATATGGTATTGAAATGGATACGCTTTATAAACGAATGATGCATGAGAGCGACAATTTTATTGCTGAACAACTGTTGTTCATGGCCGTTTCTGAATTAAAAGACACATTGAACAGTAATTTAATTAGAACACATATCTTAGAAAATGAGTTGCAATATTTAGCGCAACAACCTAGGTGGGTCGATGGATCAGGACTATCGCGTTACAATCTTTTTACTCCACAAAACATGGTGAATGTATTAGATAAACTATATGCAATGGTTCCACAAGAACGACTGTTCTCTATTTTCCCAGCGGGTGGTTTATCCGGTACCTTGAAAAATAGATTTGCTGGTAAAGATCAACCTTACATCTATGCTAAGTCAGGTAGTTTAAGTAATAATTATTGTTTAAGTGGGTACCTGCTAACCAAATCTGGTAAGACCCTGATTTTTAGTTTTATGAATAATCATTTTAGGGAATCTTTATCAGACGAAAGATTACGCCTTGAACAAATGCTACAAACTTTACGAGACAACTATTAGCTAAGACACTATTGTAGAAACATGTTTTGCATATTTCTCTTTAAGCAGTTTAATCTTAGGTGAAATATGAGTCTTACAAAAGGGTTTTTCCGTATCGTTGAAATAATAGTTATGGAATTTTTCTTCGGATAATTTAAACTGACCAAAGGGAAGAATAGCGGTGATTATTGGAGTGCTCATTTCTTTTTGAAATTCAGTCATTATTGAAATTAAGAAATCTTCATCTTGATTCTTAAAATAATATACTGCAAAACGATATTTGTGCCGCATTGAGTGGTTTTGACTACTTTGATGCGTGTCTAAATGAATGGCTAGTAAAACTTTTAATTCTATCAACTCAGCGTTGTAATGAACAATAACGGCTTCTGACAAGTTAGCGATACCACCTTCTGGTGCTATGAAGCCCTGCTCTACTTTCGCAACACCTTTAAGAGCCATAAAAACAGCTTCGGTACACCAGTGGCATCCACCACCAAAACCTATTTTTCGAAAATTTTGCATACTATTCTGTCGGATGAATCAACTTAAACTAACGCATTCAATTTTGCATATTGTAGTAACATAATGGTTTTTGAATCATTAATCTCACCCGTAGAAATCATATCCATTGCCTTTTCGAAATTTAATTCTAAGACTTCAATATTCTCCGTTTCATCTTCGGCACCACCACCTTCGCTTACTTTCATGCTTTCATCATATTCACCAACGAATAAATAGAGAATTTCTGTTACAGAACCAGGTGACATATAGGTTTGCATCACTTTTTTAACGTTGCTGATTTTATACCCAGTTTCTTCTTCGGTTTCTTTTCGTACACAATCTGCAGGATTGTCACCATCTAAAAGTCCGGCACACACCTCTATCATCATTCCATCAACGTTACCATTCACATATGTAGGCATTCTGAATTGCTTTGTTAGCACAACAGTGCCTTTATTAGCATTATATAAAAGAATAGCTGCACCATTACCACGGTCATACGCCTCTCGTTGTTGGGTTTCCCAGGTGCCATCTGGTTTTTGGTATTCAAAAGTGTATTTATTAAGCGTGTACCAGTTATCCGATAGAATTTCTCTTTTAATATTTTTTACTTTTTTGTTTGGCATCTGTAATTTCATTTATTTTAAAATACTCTTTTTAATTTTTACTTAAAATGATTTCTAAATCTTAAACATCACTTACTAACCTTTCTCAAAATTACATATTACATTGCATTTTAATGCGTACTTTCCTATCCCGTACTTTTCAAAAAACCAAGATACAAGCAACCCGAATGATCCGTGATACAAAATCACCTTCGTTTGTAATTAAATCAATGGCCAATAAAAAACCTAATTAGTATTTTGACTTTAAAATCGTACCTTAAATTTTCAAAATCAAACCAATGAAATTATCAAATTCAATTTTTTGGAGCTCAGTAATAAGTATCCTATTATGTACTGCATGTTCTGGTCCAAAAAAGGAAGCCGCAACATTACTCATATATGGAGGCCCAATTTACACTGTTGATTCGGTTCAAACATTAGTTGAAGCTGTAGTTACGAAAGATAGTATTATTCTTTTTGCAGGTAATCTTGAAGAAGCCGAAAAATACAAAAACAAAAAAACCCAAGTCATTGATCTAAAAGGAAAAACTATGACCCCTGGTTTAATAGAAGGACATGGCCATTTTATGGGATTAGGTAATTCTGAACTAGAAATTGATTTACTCAATACAACCAGCTATGAGGAAATTGTAGATATCGTTGCAGAAGCCGTAAAAAAGGCAGAGCCGGGTGAATGGATTATTGGAGGAGGCTGGCACCAAAGCAAATGGGATTCATTACCAGCAGATGCTGTAAATGGATTTCAAACACATGACATGTTAAGTGCCGTAACTCCAAATAACCCAGTATATCTATCTCATGCTAGTGGTCATGCAGGCTTTGCAAATGCCAAGGCAATGGAAATTGCCGGTTTACAAGTATTATCAAAAGAAGGTATTGATAAATTTGAGATTGAAGGCGGTGAAGTTATGCGTGATAAGACAGGACGACCTACCGGTATTTTCAATGAGCGCGCACAACGCTTAATCTACCAATTTATTCCCCAAGACTCTCCAGAAAAAAAAGCTAAAGCTTTTGATTTGGCTGTAAAGGCCTGCCATAGAAATGGAATAACAAGCTTTCACGATGCCGGTATTGGAAAAGAAACTGTAGCTGATTTTGAAAACGCAAGGGCTGCTAATAAAATGAACGTAAGAATATATGCAATGCTTTCTGGTGATGATAAAGACCTATTGAATGAATGGTATGAAAAAGGTCCTTTTATAGACCCTAGTAATCGCTTGACCATACGGTCCATAAAATTATTTTGTGATGGTGCCTTGGGATCTCGTGGAGCTTGGCTGTTAGAGCCTTATACCGACCGACCAGGACACTTCGGACATGAAACCTTACCCATGGAAATGGTCCAAGAAACTGCCTTAAATGGTTTAAAAAAAGGATTTCAAGTTTGTTCCCATGCCATTGGAGATCGTGCCAACAAAGAAATTTTAGACCGTTATGAAGCTGCTTTCAAAGAGTTGCCGGTTTTAAAAACGAATCACCGATTTCGAATTGAGCATGCCCAACATTTACATCCTGATGATATTCCTCGTTTTGCAAAACTTGGTGTAATACCGGCAATGCAAGCTGTACACTTATCTTCCGATAGACCATGGGCTATTGACCGTTTAGGTGAAAAACGAATTAAAGGAGGTGCATATATGTGGCAAGACCTTTTAAAAAGCGGCATACCTATTGTAAACGGTACCGACGTTCCCGTAGAGCCGCTAAATCCGATTGCGAGTTTGTATGCCAGTATAAGTAGAAAAACATTAAAGGGTACTCCTGAAGGTGGTTATGAACCAGAACAGAAAATGACAAGAGAACAGGCCTTAAAATCTTATACCCTTGATGCAGCTTATGGGGCTTTCGAAGAAAATATTAAAGGTTCGATTACCGCTGGAAAATTAGCCGACTTTACTGTTTACAATCAAGATATAATGACCATACCCGAAAATCAATTCTTAAAAACAGAAATAGCCATGACCATTTTTAATGGCGATATTGTTTATAAGAAAAGTGAATAATTCAAGTTTATCCCAAACTCCACTTATTTCCAACTTCTGACAAAGGTTTACAAGGCTCGTACTTGCCTGGTATGGGGTCGTAGCTAAGTACATTTTCACCTATTTCCTCTGAAGTGAAATAGGCCCAAATAGCCATGGACTTCATTGATCTATAAAAGCCGATGGTTTCTTGAGGACCTACCCCCGTACCCCAAACTCCCGAACCGAACTTACCCGAATTCTTTTCGGCCTCATTCAATACCGAAGTTTTATCAGCTACGCTCAAATCATAGAAAACATCTCCATATTTTGATTTACAATTTTCATTAAAAGCTGCTATTTCAGCTCTTATGTTTTCTTGCCCTAATTTATCGTAAGTTTTAGCGATAACCCTATCTATAAAGATATCAGATTTTACATCCAACCCGCCGGGTGTATCTGTTCTTGGTAAAATCATATCTATTAAAGATGTAATTGTTTTGGCTTCTACCTCAGTAAAAAATAAAGGTTCCCAATCTAATCTATTTTCCGTTTTACAAGATTCAAATAATGAAAGCATGGAAGGCATCAAAATCGTTGCACCTGCAAAAAGTCCTGTTTTTCGTAACGCTTTTCTTCTGTCCATAGCTTAGATATTTAATTTTTTTAATTCAGATACGGCATAATTTGCTGCTCTCGCTGTTAATGCCATATATGTCAATGAAGGATTCACACAAGATGAAGATGTCATACAGGCTCCATCGGTTACAAATACATTCTTAGCGGCATGAACCTGGTTAAATTCATTCAACACCGATGTTTTAGGGTCACGGCCCATTCGTGCCGTACCCATTTCATGTACACCATATCCTGGTGGATGCTCGTTATCAAAGCCTAAAACATCTTTTACACCGGCCTTCGTTAGCATTTCTACAGCATCTTCCTGTATTTGTTTGTTCAATGCTTTCTCATTGGCTTTAAACTCTGCATCAATGGTTAATGTTGGCTGTCCCCATTTATCCAACACATCCGAGTTCAACGAAATTTTATTATCGTGATAAGGTAAACATTCTGCAAATCCTGTGATGAACATTTCCCACCCACCAGGCTTTAAAATACTATCCTTATATTCAGCTCCAAAGGCTTCTATATTGGCAGGATTACCACCTCTGTAAGCACCACCTTGATACCCAAAACCACGTAAAAATTTATCTGATTTACTTTTTTTATCAATATTTACATATCTAGGAATGTAAATGCCGTTAGGCCTTCTTCCTTTATAATACTTATCCTCAAAGCCTTCAACTTTTCCTATCGCTCCCACTCTATACGTGTGATCCATAAGGTTATGTCCTAACTCACCACTATCATTACCTAATCCATTTTCAAACCGTTTAGATTTAGAATTCATTAATATTTGAGTTGTACTTAATGTAGATGCGTTTACAAAAATAATTTTGGCCGAATATTCTATTGCCTCGTTTGTTTCTGAGTCTATAATTCGAACTCCTGTAGCTTTACCTTTTGCTTCGTCATAAATTAACGATTGAACAATTGAATAAGGTCGTATCGTCAAATTACCAGTAGCATTCGCTGGCGGCAAGGTTACTGCATTACTACTAAAATAAGCTCCATAAGGGCAACCTCTACTACATCTATTTCTATTTTGGCATTGGCCTCTACCATTATGTGGTTGGGTTAAGTGTGCAACCCTGCCAATAATCATATTTCTACCTGCAAACTGTTCTTCAATTCTACCTTTAACATGTTTCTCAACACAGTTCAATTCCATTGGTGGTAAAAAATGACTATCCGGTAATTGTGGTAAGCCTAATGCTTCACCACTTATACCTGCAAATTTCTCTACATACGTATACCATGGCTCAATATCTTTATATCTTATAGGCCAATCTACCCCATGACCATCTTTTGCGTTTGCTTCAAAATCCAAATCGCTCCATCGGTAGGTTTGCTTACCCCACAATAAAGACTTACCACCCATTTGGTGGCCACGTAACCATAAAAATGGCTTCTCTTCTGTATACGGATTTGCGGCATCATCTGCCCAAAAATGTTCGGTATCTGTACCTATCCACCCAGAACGGATTCCTTTGTAATGCTTTTCCTTTTGATCTGGAGTCAAACCCCCTCTGAGTTCCATATCCCATGGGTCTAAATTCATGGTAGGATAATCTACAACATGCTCCACAATTGGTCCGCGTTCCAGCACTAAGGTTTTTAATCCCTTTTCACATAATTCTTTTGCTGCCCATCCGCCACTAATTCCGGAACCAATCACTATGGCATCATAGGTCATTTCCTTCTTAGCATCAATATTAAAATTTGCCATTATAAATGTTGCGTTGATTTCAATTCCTAATTTAACCAATTAAATAGATTTTTAGGCATTTTCATTTAATTCAAGTACCAAACTCAAAATAATATCATTTTATCCTAAATATTGAATTTACACTAAAGTCTAACTTTACATACTTTACACGAACTGATGCAGTATCTCTCTATTTCGAAAACCTTTTCGTTAAAAGCCCAAATTAAAACTTATTATTTGGCAACATTGATAGCTTTAAACAAGTTATAGAGCAAAAATATTGACTTATAAAATGCTTTTTCTCTATCTTTTCAACACGAACAATTAATAACCCACCAATTTGAAAAACCTATATATTTATGCCGTTATTCTTTTAGTTTTTGCTTCGTCTTGTAAAGAAGACAAAGCTTCAAAGGAGAAAATACAATTACCTAGAATTGCAATTGCGGGCTTAGGTATTGAAAGTAGTACCTTCTCTCCTGCACTTTCTACGGAAGAAGCCTTTCATGCAAAAATTGGAGATTCGGTATTTACCCGATATCCATTTCTTCAAGTAGATTCTTTGCAAAGACAAAGAGCCGAATGGATACCAATTTTGGTTGGAAAATCACTGCCTGGAGGAACAGTAACGAGAAAAGCTTATGAATCATTGGTCGCCAAAACCTTAAAGCTTTTGAAAGAAAATGGGCCCTATGATGGGCTTTTCTTTGATATACATGGAGCTATGAGTGTGGTCGGACTTGATGACCCGGAAGGTGATTTAATAGAACGCATACGTGCAGTTATTGGTAATAATGTACTGATCTCCACTTCAATGGATTTACATGGAAATGTCTCTGAACGATTAGCAAAACATACCGATTTAATTACGTGTTACCGAATGGCACCGCATGAAGATGCTATCGAATCTAAAAAAAGAGCGGTTACAAATCTTATAGATAGACTTGAAAATGGTAAAGGTAAACCTGCCTATAAAGCTTGGGTACCTGTGCCTATTCTTCTACCTGGTGAAAAAACCAGTACACGAATAGAACCAGGCAAAAGCTTGTATGCTAAAATACCGGACATTACAAAACAAGAGGGTGTAATTGATGCTGCAATTTGGATTGGCTATGCATGGGCAGATGAACCACGAAACCATGCGGTGGTTATGGTTACGGGTGATGATAAGGAACAAGTTGAACAAGGCGCCGAGAATTTAGCACAAAGCTTTTGGAATGTTCGAAATCAATTTAAATTCGTTGCCCCCACAACTACGTTAGATGAAAGTTTGAAATTGGCCTTGGCCAGTGATAAAAAACCTTATATGATCAGTGATATGGGTGATAACCCAACTGCTGGAGGTGCTGGTGATGTAACTTGGACCTTGCAAGAATTGCTAGCTAGACCAGAATTTAAATTTAAAAAAGGAAAATCCCTTATTTATGCCTCTATACCTGGCCCAGAATTTGTGGAAAAAGCATTACAAATTGGAATTGGCGGAAAAATTAAAGCCGAAGCAGGCGCTGCCGTAGATTATAGATTTGCAGGACCTTTGATGCTAGATGGAACAATCACCACCATTAAAGAAGGTGATACCAATGCCGAAGTTGAAGTAGTTGTTAAGGTGGGAAATATCGATATTATTGTTACTAAAAAACGGAAGCCTTATCACCATTTGAGCGATTTCACCAACTTAGGATTGAACCCTAAAGAAACGGATATCGTCGTAGTGAAAATAGGCT
This sequence comes from uncultured Maribacter sp., assembly GCF_963974015.1. Classification (GTDB taxonomy): domain Bacteria; phylum Bacteroidota; class Bacteroidia; order Flavobacteriales; family Flavobacteriaceae; genus Maribacter. The sequence goes on from NZ_CAXBBZ010000002.1 coordinate 613,907, forward strand.
ATTTGGTACCTGAATTATATGATATGCGTGGTGATTGGATAATGGCATTGACGCCTGGCGGGGTTGATCAAGACCTAAATCGTTTAGGATATAAAAGAATTAAAAGACCTATGTTTCCTTTAGACAGCGCTATGACAAACCCAGATTTGAAAGCAAGATGGATTCCGGCATCAAACGCTGAATAATTATACGGTAATGGCCTTGTTCAAATAACGTCTAAAGGGAAGCATTTCTTTATAGGCATCAATTAACTGGTCGTCAAAATTGTTCTTGTTGGTTTCTTTTGTAGAAAACTCTTGAAATACGGCAAAAGTTCTATTCTTGAGCAATTCAATAAATTGATTATCCTTGTTATAGCCCTTAGGTGCGTTGGTCAGTTTCACATCTTCATAAAGTCCGTCAAAACGAGTTTTGAAGGACTTTTTATTTAAGATTTTTTCTAAATTTTCACCATCATAATCTATGGCGTCACGAACGCTTCGCAACACTTTGGGTTCTGGTCGCCAAAGTCCACCTGCGAAAATGCATCTATCAATACCTAACTCAAAATAGAAGTCTGCTGTCTTTGGTTTTTTGTCAAATCCGGCTCCAAAATGGTCTTTATACACGGGTCTGTTAGGGTGAAACATGAGATTATTATTAATACGGTTAATTGCCTTTTTACCAGGGGTATCATAGTATCCATCATCGATATTTGATAGTCTAGTATTCATACTATTTAACCAGCCAATATATTCATCACGGACTTCTTTATACCATTTCCGGTTTACATCCATCCATTCCTTATTGTTATTTTTCTGAAGTTCTTTAAGGAATTCAATTTGTTTTTTGAAACTCATGCTTTTCAGTTTCAAACTCAAGTATCAAACTCAAATACAAAATTTTTATTTTTTTAATTTGAGCTTGTGCCTTGAACTTGATTTTAAATTTTTATTTATTAAAACCGATTATCACCACCAACGATATCTCCTAAAGTACCAAGAATACTACCTTCACCTTTATCCTTTCCTCCTCTTGGTATTGATGCTAATATCCGTCCAGCCAAACGACTGAAAGGTAATGACTGAATATAAACGGTACCAGGACCACGTAATGTTGCAAAGAACAATCCTTCACCTCCAAAAACTGTATTTCTTATTCCGCCTACAAATTCAATATCGTAGTCTACGTCTTTGGTAAACCCAACAATACAGCCCGTATCCACTTTAAGTACTTCTCCTGGGCCTAATGTTTTTTTAGCTAAAGTTCCGCCAGCATGTATAAAAGTCATTCCGTCGCCTTCTAGTTTTTGCATAATAAAACCTTCTCCACCAAAAAGTCCACGACCCAATTTTTTTGAAAATTCAATCCCTACCGATACCCCTTTTGCAGCACATAAGAAGGCATCCTTCTGACAAATAAATCGACCACCCATTTCTGATAGGTCGATTGGTAAAATCTTACCAGGATATGGCGATGCAAAACTTACCTTCTTTTTACCTCTACCAATATTTAAAAAAGCGGTCATGAAAAGACTTTCACCTGTAAGCATACGTTTACCTGCAGAGAATATTTTACCTAAAACGCTATTGTCTTGATTACTACCATCACCAAAAATGGTGTTCATTTTAATATCGGCATCCATCATCATAAAGCTACCAGCTTCGGCAACAACAGCCTCTTGCGGATCTAACTCTATTTCTACATATTGCATTTCTTCTCCAAAAATCTCGTAGTCAATTTCGTGTGCGTTCATATTTATTTTTTTTGATTGATACTAATTAGTTGCAAAGAGAAGTGCTTTTGTTACAACTAATCAGTAATTTTCTGGAACAATATTTAATTATATAGTACATCAGAAGCATTTTATGAATAATTCAATCGCAATAATTTTCATACTGAATAACATACCTAAACTACTTCTTCAACCGAACCGTCCACTCAAAATTAAAAGTACTTACCACTACTCCATCTTCATTAACTCCGACAGATTTCATCCAGATGGTTTGTCCTTCACCTGTTGCGATTGTTTTATCTAAAGCTTCGTTAATCAAATGCCCATCTTTACATGTAAACGTTATTTTACCGGTAGCTTTCTTTGAAAAATTAGCTTTGTTATTGGCCACCAACATCGATATTTTCTTCCCTGTTGCTTCTATTTGGTCAATCATCATAGCACCTGTTGACAATTCTGCCGCCATACCTTGTACCGCCCAAAACATCGAATTAAACGGGTTCTGATTGATCCATCTATATCTTACGGTAACAATGGCCATGTTTTTATTTATGGTTTTCAAACGTACTCCGCACCACCATGCTGCTGGTAGTTTAAAAAATGAGAACATATTGAATTTACTAGCGGTTACGGCCATATTAACTTTAATTTTTGCTAAAAATAGCCATTATTTACAGCATACTAAAATGTTAAAATATTGTTAAATATCAGTACTATGTGTTACATAGTACCTTTTTTTAGACATATATTTGCATAGGAAGTTAATAGGTTATCAACGTAATTAGCTTTTACATAGTAATAAAATCAATCATCAACAACATCGAACCAATCATGACAGAATCAGTAACAAAACACGAACGAAACCTCTCAGCACTTATTCATGCGAGTACGTTTTCAAAATTCCTTATTCCATTCGGGAATTTCATCATACCTCTTGTCTTATGGACAGCGAACAAGAAAGAATATGAATTTGTTGATCACAATGGCAAACAGGCCTTAAATTTTCAGATTAGTCTTCTACTCTACTCCATCCTAATAGGTATGATTAGCATACCTTTTTTCTTAGGTGGGTTAATTCCGAATATTTTCGACTTTGATCACTTTGGATTTTCAAACCTTCAGAGTTTCAATTTTGTTGAATTTCATTTTAATAGTGATGATTTCTTTGGCCCTTGGTTGATACCCGTTGCATTACTTGGCCTTGCCCAATCAGCATTATTCATTGTTAACATTGTCTACACCATTTTAGCTACTATTAAAACAAATGAAGGTGAACATTTCGAATATCCATTAACTATTAAATTCATTAAATAATGGGCGTCTTTAAAATCATATTAGTTCTAACTCTTGTTTTGGTATCAAATACCATTGAGAGTCAAGATGCTGAAAACAAAGCACTATACAATACCATTATGGAATTAGATAAAACTTATTTCACAGCGTATAATGATTGTGATATGAAAACACAAAGCGAATTCTACGATGAGGATATTGAGTTTTACCATGATATGGGCGGTTTAGCAACTGACAAAGCTGAACTTTTAAAAAGTATAGAGAAAAATATCTGTGGTAAAGTAACGCGAACCTTAATAGAAGAGAGCGTAGAAGTTCATCCCATTAAAGGTTTTGGTGCCGTACAAATTGGAATGCACAAATTTTATAATAATCTAGAACCTAATGCCATATCAAAGCCAACAAAATTTATTGTTATCTGGAAAAAGACCGACAGTAAGTGGCTTATGAGCAGGGTAATCAGTTTACATTAAAAATAGGGTATTCATCACACCCGTAAGAGTTTATTAATCAATCAAAAATCAATCAGGATGTTTATTCATCGAACAAAAAACGAACAGTTAACCTATGCAGACAACAGACACCATGGAGCAAACCCCTCCACAAAGGGGACTGCATAAAAAGCAAAAAGACATTATGAATGTAGAAAACACAAAAGCGCAAATGCGAAAAGGGGTTTTGGAGTATTGCATCCTGTCCATCTTAAACGGACACGATAAATATGCATCAGAAATCTTGGAGACGCTAAAAGATGCAAAAATGCTAGTAGTTGAAGGTACTATATACCCACTACTTACAAGGTTAAAGAATGCAGGTCTTCTAAACTACCGTTGGGAAGAATCTACTTCTGGACCACCAAGAAAATACTATACCTTAACCGAGACAGGTAAACTTTTCCTTAAAGAATTAGATACCACTTGGGATGAATTGAGAAAAGCCACTAACCTGGTAACCAACACAAAAAACAGCTAATCATGAACAAGACAGTAAATATAAATCTAGCGAACATGCTCTTCCATATTGATGAAGAGGCATATAATAAAATGGGCAAGTATTTAGAATCGGTTAAACGATCATTTGCCAATACACCAGGTAGTGATGAAATTATTGCCGATATAGAAGCACGAATTGCCGAACTTTTCTATGAAAAATTAGAAAATGAAAGGCAAGTAATCACACAAAAAGAAGTGGATGAAGTCATTACCATTATGGGGCAACCAGAAGATTATATGGTTGATGAGGATATCTTTGAAGATGAGCCAAAAGCAAAAACTTCTTCCAGGAAGGATAGCGTCAAAAAACTATATAGAGATACAGAGAAAAAATACGTTGCTGGAGTTTCTTCCGGTTTAGCACATTACTTCGGTATTGATCCTTTATGGATTCGTTTACTTTGGATTTTCTTGACCATTTTCACTTGGGGTGGTTTCATATTCATCTACGGATTATTATGGATTTTAATTCCCGAAGCGAAGACAACGGCCCAAAAATTAGATATGAGCGGTGAAACCGTAAATATTAGCAACATCGAGCGAAAAGTTAAAGAGGGTTTTGATGACGTTGCGGATCGTGTAAAAAGTGTTGACTATGAAAAAGTAGGTAACACCGTCAAAAAAGGAGGTAAAACTATCTTTGACACCTTTGGTGATATTGTCATGTTTTTTTTCAAAATATTTGGCAAATTCATAGGTATTCTATTGGTAATTATAGGAGCTTCAACTTTAATAGGATTGTTCGTTGGTCTTTTCACAGTAGGTATACTAGACGTGATACATGTACCTGGTATCGATTTCTATAATGTAGTTAACTCTACAGACCTGCCAATTTGGGTAGTGTCGTTATTAGCATTTTTTGCTGTTGGTATTCCGTTTTTCTTCTTAATGTACTTAGGATTAAAAATATTAGTCAACAACTTGAAGTCTATTGGCAATATTGCTAAATTCTCACTATTAGGTCTTTGGTTGATTTCTATAATTCTTTTAATCGTCTTTGGCATTAGAGAGGCTGCCTCTCACGCCTACACAGGCAGTACTTTGGTAGAAAATGAAATTACGGGTATCATAGCTTCAGATACCTTACAGATTAGACTAGTAGCTACCGAAGAATACGATTATGAAAAAGATATGCATATGGGTGATACATTTATATCATATGATGAAGATGGCAATAAGGTTTTAGTTTCTGATGATGTTAGATTCCGTATTCGTAAATCACAAGATTCTTTAGTACGTATTCAAGTACGTAGAGAAGCTGATGGACCATCGAACAAAGAAGCAAAAATAATAGCCGAACAAATTATATATGAGTACGAAGTCAAAGGCAACACTATTTCTTTGAACGATTACTTAACTACTCAAGGTCCAAAGTTTAAGGATCAAGAAGTTCGTGTCAATATATTTCTTCCTGTGGGTACCATTCTTACCTATGAACAGGCAAGTAGTAGAGATTGGATTACTACCATGACAACTGATAAGGAAGTTGATAATCTTGAAGGGTATACTTGGAAAATGGCGGATAACGGTGAATTACAATGCTTAGACTGTCCTGAATCTATGAATGAGGCTAATGACGATGATGAAGAAAATCGCATTAACATCAATGGAAAAGGTATTGATATTAACATCAACGGTAATGGGGAAAAGGGTAAAATTAAAATCAATGAAAACGGTATTGATATCGATGTCAATGACAATGGTGAATCCTTTAAAATGAAATTAGACGAGAACGGCGTAAAAATCGACGCTAATGATAGTATCAACTAATTACAGTTCATATACCAAAATCTACAATTGAGTAATTATTAATCGTAGAAAAATTATAAAACAATCATTTTTACATCAATCTAAAAACAAACAATCATGACAACACTAGTAAGAATTACAATCGCACTTGTCCTGGCCCTTTTGCTTAACTCTTGTGGCTTTGACATTAACTTCGGAGATTTTGGCTCCGGTGAAAAAGGAAACGGCGTTGTCGTTGAAGAAACTCGAGAAATTACTGAAGAGTTTACAGAAGTGTCAGCATCTGAAGGTATCGATGTTTTTGTAACCCAAGGTTCTGATTTTGACATATCAGTTGAAGCAGACGAAAATATCATGGATTTGATAGGTACCGACATAAGAAATGGTAAACTAAAAATTCATGCTATCGAGAACATCGGTAGGGCTACAAAAAAAGTGTTTGTAACCATGCCTAAAGTTTCTAGTCTAATCGCTTCTAGTGGCTCTCATCTAACCACAGAAAATATGATACAGGCCGAAAAACTACAAGTTGATGCAAGTAGCGGTGCTATTATAGATGCCAACGTTACTGTTACCAATATGGAAATTGATGCAAGTAGCGGCGCAAACATTTCACTTGCAGGTACAGCCAAAGAAGTATATGTTGATGGCAGTAGCGGTGCTAATATTAAAGCCAACGAACTGCAGACCTTAGCTTGTAATGCAGATGCCAGTAGTGGCGCAAATATTAGCATTGATGTTACCGATAATCTTACCGCTGAAGCATCTAGTGGTGGCAATATATCATACAAAGGCAACCCATCTGTTCAGAAGAACAAATCGGTTTCTGGTAGCGTACATAAGTATTAATATTCATCAATCAACATAACTTTAAAACCCACTGAATTATCAGTGGGTTTTCATTTTTTAGTCAAACCCTAATATGTATATTAGTACCATGCAAGTAAATTTAAAGAAATTCATATTACCATTGAAGCACACTTTTAGCATCTCAAGAGAATCACATGATTTTCAAGATACTATGATAGCTTCTTTAACACTAAATGGCCAAACTGGGTTCGGTGAAGCAACCTCGAATCCATATTATAAAATCACCATAGAGAGTATGATGGGTGAAATTGGAGCCATCTCACAAGAAATTGAAAAGTTTGAATTTACTACGCCAGAAATTTTTCATGCCTTTTTGGTGAATAAAGGCTTATCGAACTTTGCCATTTGTGCTTTAGATTTGGCTGCCCACGACCTTTACGGAAAGCTATTAGGCAAGCCATTATATGAAATTTGGGGTACAAGCATTGAAAATTATCCTATCACCAACTACACCATAGGTATAGCCTCTGTTGACGTAATGTTGGCCAAAATGCAAGAAATGCCATGGCCCATTTACAAAATTAAGCTAGGTACGGCCGATGATGTGGCTATTGTACGAGAACTCAGAAATCATACCGATGCCATTTTTAGAATAGATGCCAATTGTGCATGGACCGCTCAAGAAACTATTTTTAATGCGCCTCTTTTAAAAGAACTTGGTGTCGAGTTTTTAGAGCAACCGCTAAAAGCTGATGATTGGTCGGGTATGGAAGAAGTTATGCACCATAGTGTTCTACCGGTAATGGCCGATGAAAGTTGCATTGTAGAAAGTGATGTTGAAAAATGCGCACTGCATTTTAGTGGTATTAATATTAAACTGACTAAATGCGGAGGGCTCACCCCTGCCTTACGCATGATTAAAAAAGGAAAGGATTTAGGCCTTAAAGTTATGGTTGGTTGTATGACAGAGTCTACAGTTGGCATTTCCGCAATTGCACAACTACTTCCACAATTAGATTATGTGGATATGGACGGTGCACTGCTTTTAAAAAGTGATATTGCAACAGGAGTTCGTATTGAACCAAACGGAAAAGTTATTTTCCCTAAACTAGCCGGTACTGGTGTACAATTATTATAATGATTACTATTGATGAATTTCCTGGTAGAGTGATTACTAAAGATGGTAAAGACTTTCTATATTTTGGTGGTACATCATACTTAGGTCTGCAAACAGACCATGAATTCCAAGAACTTTTCGTTAAAAACATAAAAAAGTATGGCACTTCATATAGTGCATCACGAAAATCCAATATTCGCATTTCAATTTTTGATAAGGCTGAATCTTACTTATCAAATACAGTAGGCAGTGAAAGCTGTATTACCATGTCTTCAGGCTATTTGGCCGGTCAGTTGGTCTGTGATTATTTCAATAATGAAGACTATAAATTATATTATGCGCCTAATACCCACTCTGCGTTATTTAGAGGACGACAAGAAGTTTATCAAAGCTGGCAGCAACTTGAAACTGATATTTTAAATAATCTGGGGGAAAAGCAAGTCCTATTTTTAGATAGTATTGATTTTAATGGCAATAATTACCCCGATTACATACCACTGCAGAAATTACCGCTAGAAAATATAATTCTCGTTATAGACGATTCTCATGGCATTGGAATAACCGGTAAAAATGGTGGAGGTAGTTTCTCTTACTTACAATCATTAAAACCAAAAGAACTCTTGGTCACTTGCTCTTTAGGAAAAGGTTTTGGCATACAGGCAGGTGCAATTTTCGGCAATCATCAAAGAATTGAAAATCTAAAAGATACCCAGTTTTTTGGTGGCTCAAGTCCATCTACTCCAGCTGCTTTAGCTACGTTAATAGATGCCCAATCTACTTTTTCAGTTAAAAGAGACCAATTACATCGCAATACAGCCTTATTCTTGAAAAATTTAGCTAACCCTTTATTCTTTTCAGCTTCTAAAGGCCACCCTACATTTAGCTTTAAAAATGAACAAATAGCAAAACTACTAGCCGAAAACGGTATTTTGGTCACCAATTTTCGCTACCCTACCGAAGATGATGATCTAATGAGTCGCATTGTTCTGAATTCTTCCCATCAAAAAGCAGATATTCTCAAACTTTGCAAAACACTTAACACACTGTCAATCTATAATATTCAATAATCATTTTTTATTATTATTAAATTCTTAATTTTTTAATTAAAATTTTAACATATTCTAAATTTATTTCGTATCTTTTTAGTAGATAATCATTTGTATTATTAACTAAAAAAACACCACCATGAAAAAAATTATAGGATTGGTTTTATTGATGCTTGTCTTGGTTTCAGCTGCCTCGACAAATTCAATCAACGAGAATTATATGCATACTATTCAAGGCACATGGGAATTAGAAAGTTTCTACAATTACGATGGACAACAAATTATCGATACCGTGCCGACTACTGATGGTTATAGACAAGTTAAAATGTATTATAATGGAAAAATTATGTGGAGCCGTTATGTACCTGTTGACAAAATAGGACGTTTCGGATACGGAACCTATAGTATTTCCGATGATAGGCTTATCGAAACTATTGAATACGGCGATAATGAAATGATAATGGCCATGGACACCATGCGGATTTTTACTTTCGAACTTCAGCTTGGTGATGATAAGTTCAGTCAAATAAGTTTGGATGAAGATGGAAATAGGACTTTCTCAGAAAACTACAAGAGAATTGATTAGCTTAAATTCAATTATAATTAAAAAGCGCCGTTTCTACGAAACGGCACTTTTTATACAACTATTTTTAAACCTATAAATTATACTGATCTGCTATCGGCTCTTCTACAGAACCTATTGTAGCTAAATAACGTTCGGCATCTAAAGCAGCCATACAGCCTGTACCAGCTGCAGTTATCGCTTGCCTATACTCTTTATCTTGAGCATCACCGCTAGCAAATACCCCCGGCATATTGGTCTTGGTAGACTTACCTTTAGTAATTAGATATCCTGTTTCATCCATATCTAATTGGCCTTTAAAAATATCAGTATTCGGTTTATGCCCAATGGCAATGAATAAACCAGTAATAGCGATATCCTCTTTTTCACCTGTTTGATTGTTTACTACTCGTAAACCCTCTACAACCTGCTCACCAAGAACTTCGTCAACTTCTGTATTGTAACGAACCTCAACATTCTTTAGGCTGTTAACTCTATGTTGCATTGCTTTTGACGCTCTCATTTCGTCTTTTCGCACCAACATGGTCACTTTATTACAAATATTCGCTAGATAAGATGCTTCTTCAGCAGCTGTATCTCCTGCCCCAACTATGGCAACATCTTGGCCTTTATAGAAAAAACCATCACAAACAGCACAAGCAGAAACTCCACCTCCACGTAAACGTTGCTCACTAGGTATATTTAAATATTTAGCTGTAGCACCTGTAGAAATAATAACGGTTTCAGCCTCTATTTGCTTTTCTCCATCTGCAACTACTTTGTGAATTCCCCCTTTTTCCTTTGAAAATTCAACCGAGGTAATCATACCAATTCTAACTTCAGTACCAAAACGCTCAGCTTGTTGTTGCAGTTGTACCATCATGGTAGGCCCATCGATACCTTCTGGATAGCCTGGAAAATTATCTACTTCTGTAGTAGTTGTCAATTGTCCTCCCGGTTCCATACCAGTGTACATGACAGGTTTCAAATCTGCACGTGCAGCATAAATAGCTGCTGTATAGCCTGCTGGGCCAGATCCTATAATTAATGTTTTTACGCGTTCTATTTTATCAGACATAATATCAA